>NZ_FRAB01000002.1:0-191159 GCF_900142195.1 Paraburkholderia terricola | reverse complement strand
GGTTGGGGGTATGTTTGGGGGTATGAATCATTCAACGCGACCGAACTAGCCTTACGGAACAGGCTTTTCGAAAGACTTTACAACTCCTCTTTCCGGCACCAACAAGAATTCCCGAGCAGTACCAAGAAGTCCCGAAACCCGCGTCAGTCCTAGGATTGCGCGGGTTTTTCGTTTCTGGAGGTTCCCGAACGTTCCGGGAAATCCCACAGCTTTGGGGGTAAGTTTGGGGGTATGCTCTCGCCTCGTGGGGGTATGAAGAGGCATGCGGGGAACTCAATGAAATCAACACCTTTGTCCGATGTTCGCTGTCGAACGGCTCGCTACAGCGAGACAGGTAGCACCAAGCTTTTCGATGGTGGCGGGCTGTACTTGCAACTGATGCCAAGCGGCACGAAGAAGTGGCGGATGAAGTATCGCTACAACGGCAAGGAGAACTTGCTCACGTTCGGGGACTACCCGGCCACTTCGCTCGCAGAGGCTCGGGGGCACCGTGAAAATGCCAAACGGCTGCTCGCGGACGGCGTCGATCCGGCGTTACAACGAGACATCGACAAGCAAGCCGCCGTGACCGCAGCAGAGAACACTTTTCGGTCCGTCGCCGAGGAGTGGCTAGCGATCAAGCGTCGCGGCTGGAGCGCCAGTCACGACAAACGGATTACGGCGATCTTGACGAACGATGTCTATCCTCAGATTGGCAAACGCCCGATCGCCAGCATCACCGGTCCGGTCGTGCTCGCGACGATTCGCAAGATCGAGCAGCGCGGCGCATATGAAATCGCAGTCAAAGCGCTCGAAACTTGCGGAGGTGTATTCCGTCATGCCTGCGCAACCGGAGCCACCGACCGCGACCCAACTGCGGGCCTACGCGACTTCCTCGCGCCCAAACCACCGGTCAGACACTATCCTCACGTGACGGAAACCGAGCTCCCAGTGCTACTGGAGCGAATCGATGGCTATTCCGGAAATCTCGAAACGAGAATTGCCGTCAAGCTCATGATCCTGACGTTCTTACGCACGAACGAACTACGATGGGCACGGTGGGAAGAGTTCGACTTTGATGCGAAAGAGTGGCGCGTCCCAGCAGAACGCATGAAAGGAACCCTCGACCAAAAAGCGTCGGGCGTTCCCCACATCGTGCCGCTGGCCCATCAAACAATCGCGTTGCTTGAACAGCTGCGCCCGCTCACGGGCCAATACCCTCTGCTCTTCCCCGGCACCAAAAACAAGCGCGTCCAGCCAATCTCTGGCGAGACGATCAACAAGGCGCTCAAGAGTTTGGGGTTTGAAGGAAAGCAGACCGGACATGGGTTTCGGGGACTCGCGTCCACTCTGATGAACGAGCGCAGTGGCGCCAATCCCGATGCGATCGAGCGACAAATGGCGCACGTGGTCGGCAACAAGGTGCGGCGCGCCTATAACCATGCGCAACACATGGAGGAGCGCCGACAGCTCATGCAATGGTGGGCCGACTTTATCGACCAGCAGAGCGGAGCGAATGTGATCCCGTTGCGCGGCGAAGCGGTTGCGCTATAAGGCAACGGCATTTACCCAAGGTGTGGACAGCCGTTCAACGGAGGTAAACGCTTTCCGCATCCGTTCGCAAAGGTCAACAAACCGGTCAACAAATTTGTTGACTGTTGAGTAACTTTCAGACCTGCTGGCTAACGAAAGATCGCGGGTCTGTAGCCCCGCTTGCGCACTATCAATCAGGGGCCCCCGCTGGTTTCACTGTGGTGCAAGTGGCTATGAGTATGACCCCCTATGCTGAGCCACCAGTAGAGAAAAAACGCGGGTGTGAGCCCCCGTGAGAGCAAGCTCCATAGGGGCCCCTGACTATTTATTGAGCAGCAACGACCCATGAGCACACGGCATCCGCGTTTTTTGCATGGGGACACCGGGGACAATGCTTACAAATAGCCTTAAACCCTTTGCCAGCAAGGCTTCCAGCGTCCCCAAAAATCGCAGTTTTTTGTCCCCGAGGCTCGGGGACACCGGGGACAAACCTTACAGCCGTTAGACGGCCCTCCAACCTCTCACTGGTACGCAAAGTGACTTTTGCCGCGCGAAAGGAATTGCGCCCACCGCCGCACACCACGCCGCAAGAATTCCACCTCTGAATGTCAAAAGGCAGCTATTCGTACTTCCGGTTAATTTCTTCTAGCGCGGTGAATAGGCACTAAAAGTTCGCCACCGGCCTTACCCTCTTTGGTAGGATTAGACGCGCGCTTTTTATATGCGCCATCCAATACTAAGTTGGATCCCCACGTGACCGATTCTATTGCGCTCGCAGTCTCAGCCTTGGCCCTAGCCGTCTCTGCGACCACGGCGTGGTTGACGTTGTTTCGCCGCGGCACCGTGCGAATGACTCAGCCGACGACTATATTTTTCGGCCCCGATACGCCGCGTTTTGGCGAACGCGATGCAAATCCAAAGATTTATCTACGCACATTGCTCTTTGCCACCTCAAAGCGCGGGCGAATCATTGAGAGCATGCATGTCTCGCTTTTTCGATCCGAAACCCAGCAGAACTTCAATATCTGGGTGTATGGTGAAACCAGCAAGCTTGTCAGAGGTAGCGGCCTCTTCGTTGGTGAGACCGGCGTTGCCGCCAATCATCATTTCCTCACGCCGGACGATGGAAGCCACTTCAAGTGGCTGGCGGGACACTATCAGCTTAGCGTGTACGCGCGCCTTGTCGGTGACAAAGCGCATAAGCTGCTTTTCTCTCAGGCACTCGAAGTCACGCCGAGCCTTGCCGGCCAACTAGACAAACCTGGTATCGGTTTGTACTTCGATTGGGGACCAGATTCATCGCGATATTTACCGCACATCGAACAACGTCCGACTATGCACGACCACGAGCAATTCATCGAAACTCTGGATCTAACCTCACGTGCCGGACGTTAATGGGCATCTCCTCTACGGGCACCTATCGCCAGCGGGTCAAAGCTGATGCAAGTTGGAGCGCGACCAACTCTAAACCAGTTGGGACAATGAATGCTAATGGAGTTACAGGACCATGTTCAATCTGCTAATGTTCAATGTTGACTGGCCGTCGGGCAGAGTTATTGTCCCGATGGCGCGAATGTTCGAGTACACCGACGATCACATAGCGGCCCAATTTCGGGATGACGATAACCCTTTATTGGATCGACTGACCTCCCTCCCATGCCTTTTCTGCGAAGAGGGCACGACGGAAGAAACGGCCTACGTCGGCCAGATCAACCGAGCGCGCATCGTTGGGAGAGACTTATCCTTGGAGATCGGCTTCGACACGGAGCTGCCCGTGCTTCAAAACAGCATGATGTATGCAAACCGCACGGACCTTCAAATGCGTCTAGACTTCGAGTTTTCAAGAAACCACTGGGCCGTCAAGGACGTGGACCTCTACCGCTTTCTGCTCCGAAACATTCGCCCTCGCCGCCAGCGTCCGACCGTGTTTGAAATTCCTGAACATGAGAACATTGAACAAACCCTTGCGTCCGCGATGATGCCTTTTGACGTGGGTTTTAACGCGGTTTATGACAGCATTCGCCAAGCCACTGAGAACGTCGGGTTACGGCCCAGACGAGCTGATGACATCTGGGAGCACGCCGCAATCATCCAAGACGTAGTGTCTCTTATCGACCGATCCCGCATAGTAATCTGCGACTGCACGGGTCGAAATCCGAACGTGTTCTACGAGGCTGGAATCGCGCACACGCTGGGGCGGCACGTAATACTGATAACGCAGAGTGAGCATGATATTCCCTTTGACCTTCGGCACCTTCGTTATATTCGATACCTTAACAATACCGAGGGACGTGCAGAATTAACGCGGGCATTGCAGACAAGAATGCAGACACTTCTGGGGCATTAGACGGTTCTGTATGCTGTTGGAAAATCGTTGCAACGCAGTGCGCAATAGTAACTTCCGACACGTAATACGGGTACACCATACGGACGAATGGGCAAACGAAAAGCCGGGCATTGCCCGGCTTGCAAAAGACCTCCTGTGTTTCGACAGCCTCGGCGCTAGATGCCCTTGCCGCCCGGCCTGATCCTGAACACCCGCGAGCGGCGGGTGCCCTGCTCAAGACCCCGCACAATCTCGGTCTGCGCCGCGCGCAGTTCGGCTATCGAGCGATACCGGACCTTGCGGTCGTGGTACTGCACTTCGAGCTCGCCTTTCGCTATCACCGCCTGGATGCGGTCAAGGTCATCCTGTGTGTATGCCATTCTCTCTCCGGGAATCAGGCGGCAAGACCAAGGACCACAGCGGGATCGGCATCGGCCCGCCGCAACGCGTCGATACCACTCTCCTCCAGGCGAAGAACTTCCGCCTCCTCATCCCGCTCCAGCAGACGCAGTTTCCCGCGAAGCTGCTCAACAAGCTCGACGCGCCCGGTTGCATGCTCCTGCCGCCCACCGTTGAGCTCCTTTAGCGCGGCCTCCAGCACCATCGCCCTGAATGCCTCGGGGTTGAGCGTGACGGCCATTGCGAATCCAATCGCGGGACGCGCGTGCATCCAGCTGCCTACCACCGGCCAATTGCCAGCGCCGGACCCGAGCTGGTTGATATAGGTGAGCGTCCCAGCGCTGTCCAGAACGTCGTTCGCCACCGTGCGTTTCATTTCCTGAATGAAACCATCAACGCGTGCCTCAATTTCAGGTGTCGTCAGTTGCGCTCTCTCGACGCTCACGATTTCAGCCTTGATGGCCGCGATCTGCTCGCGCAGTTTGTCCAGTTTCGCCGTTTTCATATATCACTCCCACTCCATGTCACTAATCATCTGGCCCACCAGGAAGCCACCGATACGATTCTTGATCAAGCGAACGCACGCGCCCGACAACGCAAGCGCCTGGTCGTAGGTCGCCGCGAGGGTGTCGTGGCGCGCCTGCGCCTGATCGTATCGACGGATCGCAAGCTGAAGCGCGGACTCACGTGCGGCGGTCTCCTCCGGGTGGCGCATGCGTGCGCGCTGGAGGTCTCCGAGTTCGTTGAGACTGAGTTGGGCCCGGATCCACTGCCCGCGCAGTTCCTCCCGCGTATCTGCCGCGTGCATCAGCGCACCGTGCGCGGCGACCGAGATACTCCGGATATGGTCCATCTTCGCGACTGCCGGCTCACCGAGTTCGGCAATCATTCGGGCGCGCGTCACCGCCGGTGAATTAGACTGGCTCGAAACACGACCAATCGATGCCCCGTATTGTCCTGTTGGTGTCATATATTTCCTTTGTAGCGTTAAACAGAAAGCAAAGTCACTTTGTCAGGTGCGGCACGCGCGAACGCACCGCACCGCCAGATATCAGGTCCGCACGATCAGTTCACCTCCATATCAAAAAGTTTGGGCGAGAAGCGGTAGCAGCGTTGTGCGCTCATGCCGGGCAAACGCTCTTTCCTGTCGGGGCGGGTCTCCCCTTCCGGCACCAGCGCACCAACCTCAACAAGCAGCCGCGCCACCGCCTTATGGTCGAAGCCCTTGCAGACCTCACTGCGGAACACCTCCGACAGCACGTAGTACTCAATCTCGCATCCGGCCGCGCTCTCGTCGCCCATCGCGTCGCCGAATGCGCCGTAGAAGTCCTTGTTCGAAGAAATGGGGTGTTCCCCGTCCGCGAGCAGCCGTTTGAATCCCGCGCGGTGCATCGTGTTGGGCTTGCGGTCGTCCAGCGCGCGATGCCACCACACGAAGCGCGCATCGCCGTGGGCCTCGAAGAAGCTGCGGACCTGCCGGAGCATCGCCGCATGTTCGGCGTTGCCCGTTCCGCCGCGCACGGTCAGCCATGCCCTGAAGCTCGCCTGCGCGGCGGCCGTCGCCGTGCCCTCGGGCCATCCGGTAATGCCCGCTTCGGAGGCAAGCTCGCCCGCTACGCCGACAAGCGCGAAACGGGCCGCAACGCGGCTCACCTGGCTGTGCGCATCGTTGGGCACCCACTCACGTACCAGCGGAAGCATGCGGGTCCTGAGCGCGTCAACCAGACGTTCATGGCGCTGTGCCGCCCATTCGAGAAATGCAATGCCTGCCACGCCGTGGAACCGGCCAGAAGCGGCCGCAAGATGGTCGGCCAGTGCCTTCGGTGAGGCGAAGTCGTGCAGCGTCTCGAACATGCCGTATCCACGCCCGGCATCCCCCGGAATCGTGGCGAGTCGCACGTCCTGCCCCGCCATCGCGGCCTTGTTCGCCTCCGTCATCAACGAAGCCAGGCTCTTTTCGCCGCTGGAGAGGAACAGCAGCCGCCAGGTCAGCACGGGCTTTGCCGCCGCCGTGCGGGTCGCGCGCCCCTTGCCGGCTTCGTTGGCGAGCATGTACACGACATCGCCCACCACCTTGGGATCGACCTGTCCGATTTCATCGAGGATCAGCAGCGTGTCGCAGTGCTGCGCGGCCGTGAGCTCGAGCGCGTTATCCGTCGCGCGCCAGCTCCGCACGTAGTCACGCCCGCCAAACACCGACGCGGCCACGCGCAACGCGGTTGTCTTGCCTAGCGTGCTGTCGCCCATCAGGTGGAAGCCACCCGACTGCTGACCCGAGAAACGCAGCAACGTGCCAGCAAACGCCGTCGATACGCAGAACGCCAGGCGACTGTTGCCGACGCAGAATGCAGCCAGTTCGCGCTGCCAGTCGGCCAGTTGCCCGGCCTGTTTGAACTGGCTTTCGATAGCCGCCTCCGCCTGGAAGATGGTCATCTCGGTGCCGTCGCCGATGGTTCGATCCGGCAACACGAACGCACCACCGTGCCAGCCCACGCGACCCGCGCATCGAGCTCGCGCCGAAGTGCGCGCCGTCTGGATGTAGTTGGCAATCTGCGAGCGCGCCACCTGCGTGAAACCGATCTTCAGTCCCATCGAGAGAAGCGTGCTGCGCAGTTCCGTTCCGTCGCCCGCGAAAAGGCGAGCCGGAACCGCCCAGCGCTTACGCTTGCCGTCGCGGTCGTCAAACTCCAGCAGATAGCCCCACTCGTTGTTGTTCTCGTCGCGCGTTTCTGCGGTCACGTCCAGTCGAGCGCATATCCAGTGCGGCCGCAGTTTTTGCCCCCGGTTGTCTGTGCCGTGAAACCACACCCCACTGTCTTTCACTTCGAACCGCGGCTCGCCCTCACTATCGCAAACCGTTACCGTGTCCGCCCTGGCGGCCGGTTCGGGCCGGACTGGAGATAACCCGGCGCGAACGCACGCACCCACCGCCTCTTCGCCCAGACGCGCGGCCATGTCGTTGAAGTCTGTTTCATCAGCGCGGCGCCCGTCTCCGAACTCAGGCGCGATCACGACACCACCAACCGCATCGGCCGCAGCCTGCGCGCGGGTCATGCCCGGATTGTTCAGCGTCGCTCGATCATCGTCCGCGCACACCGCAATGCGAGCCTCGGGAAACCGCGCACGCAACGCTGCGGCCACCGCTGGCAGGTTGCCTGCATCGAATGCAACGGCGACCGGAAAGCCGGTTGCAGCGGCCAGCGTTGCGCATGTCGCATATCCCTCGCCAGTCAGGATCGTGGAATGCGTCGACGCATCCACCCACCCGTAACAACCGGCCTTGCGACCGTCCGGCAGATATCGCTTCTGGCCGTTCGGCAGGATGAATTCGAGCGTGGACAGTTCGCCCGCCTCATTGCGGGCGGGCACGATCAGCGCCCCATCGCAAAGTGACTTTCCGATGCGCAGATCACCGCGATAGAGTCGAAGCTCGCCCACGCCGATCCGTTTCCGAACGAGGTACGGATGATCGGCAGGGGCCGCCCCGGCGTTCGACCAGATACGGGCGGCAAGATCGGCCGCCTTCGCATGCCGCGCGGCTTCGTCCGCGCGCTCCTCCGCCTCCCTGTGCGCGCGCTCCGCTTGCTGTCGTCGGCGTTCGGCCGCCGTGACTGGCTTCGCCTTGTGCGCACGCGGATCAAAACCGTATTTCTTCGCTTCAAAGAAAAGCGAAGCCAGTGTGGTTTTACCCCCCTTCACGGACTTCCAGACGTCCCGCGCATCCCCGTCGTTAAAACCCTTCGCCTGCTGGCTCCAGTCATGCCAGAGGTCAAAGCCTTCTGCGCCGAACCCGGTTTTGAGCGCCATCGCCATCCTGACCCACGTATCGCGATCGTCAGGAGGAACATGGCCGAGCGCAATTCTCGCGCGCTCGAATTCAGACATAGGTGTGTCGCTCATAGATTCTCAATTCAGTAACGGATCGCGTCCCGTACACGATCCGCCGTGCCATACCCGGCCATATGCGATTAGTGGTACTAATCTCGCAAAAATCCATATGGCGTTTCTCAATCGCTTAACGGCCTAGGTGTCGCTTTCCAGCCGTGGCGGCGAACGCATCGCCCTGTATGTGGCAGCCGACATGCGTGATTCAGCCTCGTTATGGATGTCGGCGGTGCTGCGCCCCCTGATCCGCAGAACCGGTGGTCCGCCAGCGTCGCGAAGCGGTACGGCGTCAGGCACAGGCATGGGACACCTCCAGCACCGCGCCACCGGCGCTCACGTCATTGCTGTACACATACCTGCCGATGCGGCATTCGCCCAACGCGTCGTTAGCCGCCTCCAGCGCCGCGCCGACCGACGGCAGAGAGGCGCGCAACAAACTGAGAACCATGTCGTATTGCTGTTGTGACGCGGCCTGATCCGCCGCCCATATCAGGCTGTCCAGTAGTTCCATCGCATCCGAAATGCGCACCCCGGCCGCGCCTGCATTGATACGGTTGACTTCAGCGGCGAATGCTTTCGGCGTGGACACTGCCGCTTTCTTTTTGCTCTTTGCCATGTGCGTGTGCCCCTCAGTGCGTGGTGCGCGACTCGCGCGTCACAAGACCGAGAGAGGCCAGCAGGTGCTGTTGCACGCGCCCCATGAGTCCGGCTGCAAACGCCTGCCGGTTCACCGCCAGCCTGTGAGAGTCGAATGCGGCGTCGTCCCGCATCCCGGCTTCGAGGCCCCGTGAAAAGGCGTCCGTCTGGTACGCCGCATATTCATGCAGACGCACGGAGCCTTTCAGTTCCAGCCAGGCGTCGGCGCAGATCGCGCCAAGATCGACGGCGAATTGCAGTTCGACAGGTGCGCCCGTATCGAGCGGCGGTGCGTTGTCGAAGCCTTCGAGGATTGCCGTGCGGTTAGCCATTGCGCACCTCTGCACGGACGAGCGCGGAGATAGCGATCAACGCTGCGCCGGTCACATCAAGCGCGGACTGGTACGTGTCCGCCGTAGCCGCTTCACGCAGGGCATTGCGGATGATCGATTCAATAAGGGGGGAATGTTGCCCGGTATGGGCGTGCGTGGACTGGCGCATGCTGCGGCCTCTTCGGTTTGGGTTTAACCCGCTCCCCACTGTCAAATGAGGTGGGCGGGCACAGGGCAGGGTTGACAGACCGGCAACCGAAGGAACCGGCGCACCCGAAGGTGCCCCCACCAAGGCCCGCCCATTGAAAGAGGCGCACGAAGGCGACACGCACAAAAAAGCCGCTCTGCGCGGCTGTGCGCTTCGATTGATCGGGCTGTCAAACCCGGACGCTGTTGTTTCAGCGACGCGACCAGAATAACGCGTCGCGTAAACCCGTGCAACCCCCATCTGCGCGACCATCATTCACCGCCCATCCGCAACACAGCCGCGATGCGCCGAGCCTGATGCGCGAGCCGTGCGCGCGTCGGACGTTTGGAGACTTCGAGCTCGAACAGTTGCGCGGCCTCGTCGGCAGCGTTCGCGAGTTCGATGCGACGGGCACGCGTCATATCGACATGGTCCGGCCTGTCGGCTTTCACTGCGGCGAGCTCAGTCATGGTCACCGCCTTTCACCGGGCGGGCATCGATCCATGCCTGTACTTCCGACGCACGCCACGCGACGGCACGCGCACCGATCTTCAACGGCGCCGGGAATTCCCCTCGCTGGATCAGTCGATAACACTGCGTCTTGGAAAGTCCGGTTGCCGCACTTTCACCAAAGACACTCTTACTGCGCAGCAGCCGTTCGCCAGCCGCGACCTGCAACCCTGCCATATTCCCT
This sequence comes from Paraburkholderia terricola, assembly GCF_900142195.1. GTDB lineage: Bacteria > Pseudomonadota > Gammaproteobacteria > Burkholderiales > Burkholderiaceae > Paraburkholderia > Paraburkholderia terricola. Next base: position 181,188 of record NZ_FRAB01000002.1, on the reverse strand, counting down.
CCGTTGTTGGTGGTTCCCGAGAGGTCCGGGACGTACCCCGCAGAACACGGACGTATTCTTGCGCGGGACACCACTCAACAGCCACGGAGTATTTCTGGCAGTCTTTTGCTACAAATCTTCCGCCCTCAGTCTGTGCTTGCGCAGCCGGTCAACAAAGCCGTCCAGTTCGGGAAGGTCCAAAGCAACTTTGCACTGCAACGCAAGCAACGAGTCGGGCAACCTCCATCCTGGCTCCCCGGCCCTCGAACACCCGAACTCTGAAGAAAGGTCACTCATATTGCGATCGAAGTGTCGAACGTAGGCGCGTTGGTCGTTCGCTTTCTGTGACTCGAAAATGTCCTGATCCTGTGGATACGACCAGGGAATGGTTTTCCTGTCCGCCAGTTGCGCAGCGAGCGCTTCCATCGAAAGGCTCAACGCCAACATCATTTGGGCCACGGACGGAATGAAGTACGCTCGGCCATCGGCGCACCTGATCGGTAGCAGGAGCTCCTGCGAGTAAAGTTCGTATCCCGCCCGACTCTGATCGCCAACTATCCCGCTGTTGGTCCCGGCTGCGTCCATCAGGGCAAACGCGAGGCTGAATTCAGACGGAAGCGATATTGGTGCTGCGCCTTCCGCATCTTCGATCTCCGCGTATAGATTCACGGCCTCTTCGAGCACTTTGGATAGCCGTGATATACGCTCCCGCTGCTCGTCAAGCGCCTGCCGACGCGCCGAGTGGACGGCGGTCGCCGCAACGATCGCATGATTGAACCAGATTTTCCACGAAGTCCAATAGGCGTCCCTCGACCAGCGCCACCGCGAGAACCACGGGTGTCGGTAGAACTTCTCCATTGCCTCGCTGGAAACCAGTCGTATTGCGCACTCGCGTTCGGCCCGGGGGTAGCCCAGCGTTTCGTCCATGATGCGCTCGAAAGACTCCTGCACCGGCACAGGAATCCAAGGATGGTAAAGCGGTTTCATGCGCGCACCCTTCAAAATGCGCCCTTCTGGAAGGACCAAAGCCAGCCGGTGAAGGAGAGCCGGTGTTCGGGTGGCCGCCCTAGGCTTTGGTGTGAGGATTGTACCGGCCTTCCCAGCCTTCGACCGGCGGGAGCGGCGGCGGCCGGGATTTCCTTCCGCGCATGGTTCCAGACGGAGGCAAGATTCCTGCGGCGGACAGGCAGGGCGTCCCCAGACTGTCCCCGGTTTGTCCCCGTGTTTATATGTGTGTTTTGGGGACAGGCAAAGCCTTATCTGGCGCGGCTTTCGGGGATTTATGACCGGTTGTCCCCGTGTCCCCAAGACTTTTTGCTCCGGCCGGACACGTCGCCCAACGGAAAAGCTCCATCGAACGCGGTTGGGGGTATGTTTGGGGGTATGAATCATTCAACGCGACCGAACTAGCCTTACGGAACAGGCTTTTCGAAAGACTTTACAACTCCTCTTTCCGCACCAATAAGTTTCAAGCAAAAAGCCCAGTCCTCGCGACTGGGCTTTTTGCTTTTCAGGTTCTCTGTATCCGCTACTGGCGACTCGTTCATGCAAGCCGAACCGCGCTCCTTCAACGACCGCCCCGCGAGGTCACGGCGACGAAATTATCGCGCGGCAACGGTGGCGTTTCATCACCGCGCGGGGCGCCATGATCGCCGAGGAATCGCCTTCCGAATTCCACCGATAGAGGGGTATTCGATGAAACGGTATGTGAAGGCGGAACACATAACAGTCACCGTGGCGACCGCAGCAGCCAAGGCCCCATAGTATGCCGGCGACAGATCCGCGACCGGCGTGTAGTGATTCACCAAACGCGAGGCGAGATACAGCACCCAGTTGTGAAGCAGATACACGCTATAACTAAGAAGGCCCAGAAGCCGTGCAGGACGACAGGTGAGCAAGCCGAAAAGGGAATTACCCGCCGCGAAGACAACAAAGGGAGCGAAGAGCAAAGCGGCACCGAGCGGCGTATACGTATTAGCCTGGTAAAGCGCGGTTGCAGCAATGCAGCCAAGCGCGACAACTGAGCCAGTCAACCCCGCAGCCAGTTCCCGTACCGCCCTGACGCGGACCAGATGAGCGGCGGCACAGCCACCGACGAAAAACCACTCGATCTGCGTCGGTGAAAATAGCGCGATGCAGAGTCCCGCACCCGTCGCCACAGCCCAGGTTCGACCGCCGGCAGCAAGCGCTGCGGCGAACGGCAGGATCAAATAAAACTTCCACTCGTAGACGAGCGACCAGAAAACAGTGTTGATCAGGCCGGTCTGCTTAAGCCCATTGATATCCGGTGCGCCGGGAATAGTGAAAAGCAACCAGGATGCGATTTGTCCGGCGAGGTCGGCGAGCGGCACCGAAAGGCGGAAATGTGTCAGCGCCGCGGCTGTAGCGATGACAAGTCCCGCGCTCGCCAGGTACATCGGCACCAGACGACGAACGCGGGACGCATAAAACTTCAACGTGTCCATGCCGCCGCCGCTCTCGATAACTCGCCCCCAGAACAGGAAAGCGGTGATCATGAAGAAAAAGGCAACCGAGCCGCGCCCCAGAAAGGTGTTTAATCGCGACGGCGTCAAATCCCATGATCCCGTTCGATAAAACTGTTCGTTGATTACGACGTGATGCACCAGGACGCCCAATGCCAGATATCCGCGTAGACCGTCAATTGCATGGAATCGGCTGGAAGAGATTTCGCGCTGTAAAACGGACTTGAAGAAGCCGAAGCGGGCGAGACAAATTGAAATCGCCATTGCTATAGCGATGACAAGCGCAACGCCGGATGCGAGGTCGAAGCCGCCAATCTGCATGGGAACACGCCGAAAAAGCGGCAATTATAGCCAGAGGAGGCACGCTGTCCTCTTCCGTTGGCGCGACACCCACGCGTCGGCGAGAGATCGTTTCCTTTTTACTCATTCCGGCGGAGCCTGGCAGTTTCCAGCAGCGTCGAGAAATACCAAACTTCTTGCTTCGAGATTCAAGCAAAAAGCCCAGTCCTCGCGACTGAGCTTTTTGTCTTTCCGCACGTTCTATAGCCGAGTCGCCATTGGCTGCCACGGCAACCCAGGCGCCGCATTGCACTTACTCGCCCACGCGCAGCCTGTCGTATTGACCGGTGATCGAAAGATTGCGGGCCACGACGGGATCTTCAACAATCGCCGTCTCGTTTCGCCGAGTCCCGTATGCAACGACCGCTTCCTGCGGTGCCGACGGGAACCACAAGATCCGGCCGGCACACTCGATTCCGACCTGGCGTCCATTCCAGTAGACAGCGTTTTCCATGACGAACTCTCTGAAGGGCGAACACAGCCATCTTCCGCGCCAATCGCGGCGCTTCCGTTATCCACCGCACTCAGGGCCGCGGATAGCTGCTTCAATGATAGGCGGCGGTGACGGCGCGAACCGGCCTGTCATTTGGCGGCGATGTTTTGGCGCGCGAGGATGGCTGCATGGGCCTGCGGAAAACCTCAGCGGAGCTTGGCCGATGTGGGCCAACGCTCGAGTCAGGAAGAACGGCGCTCGTCACAACCCCGCGGACAACGCGCTTTTTCGATGCGAAAAACCAGTGCACGATAACGCCATCGATTTTCAAATTTCGGCGTCGCACTCAAGGAGACTGGCATGACGATGAACCGCTACAACCTGCTCGGCCGTTCGGGTCTACGCGTGAGCCCGATCGCACTCGGCACGATGACCTTCGGCACCGAATGGGGCTGGGGCGCCGACGAAAAATCGGCGCAGCGCCTGTTCGATCTCTATGTGGATGACGGCGGCAACTTCATCGATACCGCCAACCTGTACACGGAAGGCACCAGCGAAAAATGGCTGGGTAAATTCGTCGCGGCCCGCGGCCTGCGCGAGCGGCTCGTCATCGCGACCAAGTACGGCTACAACGCGGAACCCGGCAATCCCAACGCGGGCGGCAACCATCGCAAGAACCTGCTGCGCGCACTCGACGGTTCGCTCCAGCGGCTCGGCACCGATTACATCGACCTCTATTACCTGCATACGTGGGATCGCGTCACTCCGGTCGACGAAGTGATGCGCGCAATGGACGACGCGGTGCGCGCCGGCAAGATCCGCTACGTCGGCCTGTCGGATACGCCCGCGTGGTTCGCCGGCCGCGCGCAGACACTTGCGGAATGGCGCGGCTTCGAACCGGTCGCGGCCATGCAGCTCGAATACTCGATGATCGAACGCAATGCGGAAAACGAATTCGCCGATCTCGCCGCCAATCTGGGCATGGGGCTCGTGCCGTGGAGCCCGCTCGGCATGGGGGTGCTGTCGGGCAAATACCGGCCTTCGCAAAGCGGATCGGCAAGCGGTTTTTCCGGCGACGGGCGTCTTGCGGCGATGGCCAGCGCGCCGCCGCCCGGCTTCGACAAACTGACCGAGCGCAACTTCCGGATCGTCGCGGAGCTGGAGACGGTCGCGAATCTGGCCGGGCGCCCCATGGCACAAGTCGCGCTGAACTGGCTGCACCAGAAGCGTGGCGTATCGAGCATCATCGTGGGCGCCACGCGGGCGGATCAGTTACAGGAGTCGCTCGGCTCGCTGGACTTCACGCTCGCGCCCGAACTGGTCGCGCGGCTCGACGCCATATCGGAACCCGCGCGCCCATTCCCGTATTACATGTTCGCGGACGGTCATCAAGCGCGAATCCACGGAGAAGTGGAAGTGGCCGACAAGCCGGCGGCCTACGCCAAGCCGGTGAAGATTCCTGCGTCGAGCGCGTGAAAACGCAGCATGTTTGTTTACCGAAAAGCTCGAAAGCGTACTTACCCGTCAACGATATCGGGGTATCAATCGTTTACTGACTGAATGGGTTGAATGAAATGGCAGGCACGATCGGTAAATAATGGACGTGCGATTCGCAAGACGAAAATCGTGCCGATTCTGCATTGCACAAAATCGCGGATGATTTAAAGCTCACCCATCGACGGCCCGCCCAGCGAATCACCCGAAAATTTTATTCAAATACCATGTTGCATTGCCGCCATGTGCCATTAAAGCAACAAAGAGCATGTCAATCGCATCAGATACTGGTGCGAAACGGGGACCGAGGCAGATAATCGGTTTGTAAAGGAGAGAGACCATGGATGTCAAACCGCCGAAGATTCCGACCCCGGATAAGGTTTTTAGTCCGGATCCGGAGCCCGCTGGCGTCGAATTTCTGGGTGCGGAATTGCCTGAGCACGTTCGCGCTTTTTTCGACGAACAACGCAAGTCGTGCGACTCGAAATAATCGAGCAGTGGCGCGATGCAGCATCGGCGTCCGCGCGTGCCGCGGGCGGCGATCGGGTGCACGCGTCCCACCAGTCGTCTCACACTCATCCGGGCAAGCGGCACATGGCCGGTTGATTTCGGCGCCGCCCTCGCGGCGCGGACGTGTCTCGTCCGCAATCCCGCGACGTTGCCGCGCTTGTTTTCCGCCGGTCGGCACATCCGTTCCGGCACATCGTCTATCCTTCTGTTTTTCTTCGACGGCCGCTCGGCCCACGCCCGCCTTCCATGAATCGTTCGTATCGCTTCGGCGCATCATGCGCGCTTATGTTCCTTGCGGCCCTCGCGTTCGCGCCCGTCCCAGCCATCGCGGACGGCGACGACACCGCCCTCACCAATCTGATCGCGCTGGCTTCGCAACGTCTCGCATTGGCGGAACCTGTCGCGCGCTGGAAGTGGGCGAACCATCGGGAGATCACCGACACGCCGCGGGAGAACGCGTTGCTTGCCGACGTCGAGAAGCGCGCCGTGGCGGCGAATGTGGACCCGGCGTTCGCTCGGGCCTTCTTCCAGGATCAGATCGACGCAAGCAAGGACGTGCAAAACGCGCTGTTCGCCTCGTGGCGCAGCAGCCGGCCGCCCGAAGGGCCGGCGCCGGATCTCGCCACGAGTACGAGACCGCAGTTGGACCGGCTGACACAGTCGCTCGTGGCCGGGCTCGAACGCGTGCAGCCGCTGCGCGCCGCGCCGGATTGTCCGTCGCGTGTGGCGCAATCGCTGGCTAACTGGAAATCGCTGACGCGCTACGACTCGACCCGTTCGGGCGCGCTGACGCGCGCGCTGGGCCATGTCTGTGAAACCGGTGGAGTGGGCGCGACCGGTTGATCATGCAAGCTTGAGAGCCGCAGACCTGGAGCGGTTGCACGGGGGGCGGCACGCGAATGCCGGGTGCAACTCGCTTTGAGCGGAAGCGCTTAGACGAGGTCCTTCAAGCAGGACTCGGCACGGGGGTGTCACTCGATACACTCAGCGGCATCAAGCGCAAGCCGCGCGCGAGATGGCTCTGCAGGATGCGATACGTCGATGGTTCGAATGGTCCCGCGACGCTCGAAGCATGCAACTGCGCGGCCTGCGCAAGCGAAGACGCGTGGCCGACGTAATGCCACCGGTCGACAACGTGAAAGGCGCGCGACTGCGACGCCTCCTCCCGCTCCTCGAAAACAACCGGCCCCGGAAACGGCCACGGCGCATCCGCCGGATCGCTCTTCGTGACGCGCGGCACACGGTTATGACCGGGGCGCAGCGTGGCGATCCACTGCGCTTCCGCGAGCATCGCGCCCAATTCACCGCCGGTCGCGCGCCATTCGACGCGACGCACCTGCTTAGCAAGCCGAATATCCTTTGACGAACGCCGCTCGCCGGTCAAATGTGAGCGCAGCCGTTGCCGCACGCGCACACTTCGTCCGACGTACAGCGGCAGGTCTGCGTCTCCATAGAACACATACACGCCGCATCCGGCCGGCGCCGTATCGAGCAGGTCCTCCGTGATGTCGCCGGCAAGCTGGTAACGCCGCGTGGTGCGCTCGATTTGCGTCCGCAAGACGTCGAGCGGTACGAGGCCGTGCAGACGCTGCCAGAACTGCCAGATCAGATCGGCGTCGGCCAGCGCGCGGTGGCGATCAGACGGGACGAGTGCGTGTCGTTCCACCAATGCGTCCAGCCCGTGGCGCTTCTCCGCGGGGAAAAGCGCGCGCGACAGGCGCACCGTGCATAGCACGTCTGGGTCGAACGCGAGTCCAACCCGGCGAAACTCGCCGCGCAAAAAGCCGCGATCGAAACTGGCGTTGTGCGCCACGAACAGTTTGCCGTTCAGGCGCTCGAACAGTGCCGGCGCGATGGCGTCGAAGGTCGGCGCGCCGCGCACCATGGCGTTCGTGATGCCGGTGAGCTGCTGAATAAAGGATGGAATCGGCTGCTGCGGGTCGACCAGGCTGCTCCAACGCGACACGCCGGCAGGTCCCACTTCGACTACGCCGACTTCGGTGATGCGATGCTCGCTAGTCGAGCCTCCGGTGGTTTCAAGGTCGACGAAGGCGATGGGTACATTCAGGGCCGGTTCCGGCGGAAACAGTTCAGACATGAAAGAAGATACTTTGGACGCGTGGCTTTGCGGCAAGTATGCACCAGTTGGCTGCCGCGTACTCGAACAGCACGTGGTTTAGGGCTGGACTGCGTGCGGAGAGCGTGGATTTGAGATGTGCCCCAGTCGCGGACTAGCGTCCCGGGAATTACTTAGCGCGAGTAAGGCGGATTCAAAAAATCAAGGAAGCCATTCGATTTTAGTCGCGGACCGCTGCCGCTCTTTTAAACCTGGACATTGCTCACCGTAAGAAAAACCCGATACACATAAAAAAAGCCCTCGCATTAAACGAGGGCTCTCTTCAATCAATTGCCCGGCAGCATACGAGGAGCAGCGTTGCTGCAATTCACAGCGGCTGGATGTTCGCCGCTTGCTTGCCCTTCGGGCCGGCCTTGACGTCGAAAGAGACGCGCTGGTTTTCCTTTAGCGACTTGAAGCCTTCGGCGCGAATCTCCGAAAAGTGCGCGAACAAGTCCTCGCCACCCGAATCCGACGTGATAAAACCAAATCCCTTAGCATCGTTGAACCATTTGACGATACCCGTTTCCATTTCCTGTTTCCTTGATGAGTTTCAAATATCGCGCATTTGCGCTCGCGCCGAATTGCTTGCCATTTCATTCACCATTGAGGCCCTCACGGCTGTGCGCAAATCAGATTGAATGAAAGGGCACTGTCGTTATACGAGGAACGAAGAATTGGCGTCAAGCAAATTTTTCACATGCATTTAGCCTGCATAGAGATAATGCGCGGTGCGTGCCAAGTTAAAAGAGAGTCACTCATCCCGCTGCGATCCGGCCGATTCGGGTCTTATTACTGGATTAAAAACTGCTTATGCCGGATAGCGGGAAAATTTTCAGATTTCATCCTAGAATATGTAACAAAAGATGTTTTTCCGTAAGTGTTTGTCCGAGTTGTTGGTCCCGAGTCGGCGCATCATGATGGAAATCACCTAGTAGTAACGCGTATCAGGAGTTCACCATGCTGTTCAACCAATTGCGACGTTTTATCAGTTGGCTCATCCAATCGCCGTTTGAGGTTTTCTCCGACTCATCTACGCTGGAGTTCGATCCCATGTGGCATGGAGATCATTGGCAAAACCTGTTGTCATCGCCCATGGACGCGCGCCGTTACGTGATGGAAGACTGGAGCGTCCCTCGCCTGGTCGATTGGACCGGCGTGGACGGGCCACTGCCGGCGCACTGAGTACGTCCCTCGCCGAGACCGGCGGGCGAAAAAAAAGCGCGACTAGGAAGTCGCGCCGACAAAGGTTTGGAGATCTTTTTCGTCAACGAAAAAGTCTGCTTCGGAAAGCAGAAACCTGAGTATAGCTGCTCGGTCTCGCGTGATTGTTTACATAAATAACAATCATCTATTGCAATACCGACAACAATCATTTCGTGGTGATTTCCGACGTTGTTTTCTCGCATCGAACGCTGTAGTAAATGAGCAACGCTGTTTGGTTGACACGCGATCCCCATCGTTCCAATAACCGCGAAAGCCTTTGTTTATAAGGCTCGATCCGCACGGCGCATCGTTTCTTATCGCGTAATACTTTATTGCAAAAATCGGAACGCCCACGGCCCAAGCCGTCTCCCTACACTTTGCGTAATTGGAAACCGGCGCGTTCAGACTGCGACGCGCGCTTATGCGGACCACGCCTCTCGCAGCGCCCGCGTGAAGGTTTCCTGAAGCCAGGGTTCCATTACCCACTCTCGCTCTCGGAGTTACAACATGAAAAAGACTCTCATGGTCGCGGCCCTCACGGGCGTGTTCGCAACGGCTGCACATGCTCAAAGCAGCGTCACGCTGTACGGCTTGATCGACGCCGGTATTACTTACACGAACAACCAGCATGGCCACAGCAACTGGCAAGAAACGAGCGGTTCGGTGAACGGTAGCCGCTGGGGCCTGCGCGGCGCTGAAGATCTGGGCGGCGGTCTGAAGGCCATCTTCACGTTGGAAAACGGCTTCGGCATCAACGACGGTTCGCTGAAGCAAGGCGGTCGCGAATTCGGCCGTCAGGCGTTCGTCGGCTTGTCGAGCAACCAGTTCGGCGCCGTCACCCTCGGCCGTCAATACGACAGCATGGTCGACTATGTCGGCCCGCTGGCATTGACCGGCACGCAGTACGGCGGTACTCAGTTCGCCCACCCGTTCGATAACGACAACCTGAACAACTCGTTCCGGGTCAACAACTCGGTCAAGTTTCAGAGCGTCAACTACGGCGGCTTCAAGTTCGGCGGCATGTACGGCTTCTCGAACCAGGCCGACGGCTTTGCGAACAATCGCGCTTACAGCGCGGGCGCATCGTATAACTGGGGCGGGTTGAACGTCGCTGCGGCTTACCTGCAATTGAACAGCAACGGCGCAACGGGCGCATCCGCAGCGTTCAATAGCGGTGGTGCGGTGTCGAGCGACAACACGTTCTTCGCCGGCCGTCAGCAAACGTGGGGCGCGGGCGCGAACTACTCGTTCGGCCCTGCAACCGTCGGCCTCGTGTATTCGCAAACCAACCTGTCGGGCCTCGCTGGCATCGGCCAAGGCGCATCGGGCCAAACCGGCGGTATCGGTTTCGCCAACAACAGCGCTCACTTCCAGAACTTCGAAGCGAACGCTCGTTACGCTCTGACGCCGGCGGTCAGCATCGCCGGTTCGTACACGTACACCCGTGCGAGCCTCGCTGGCACGCGTCCGCACTGGAACCAGTTCAACCTGCAAACCGCGTACGCATTGTCCAAGCGTACCGACGTGTACCTGCAAGGCGAATATCAGCAAGTCAACGAAAACGCCGTCGTCGATGCCGACATCAACGGTCTGGCCGCTTCGGGCAACAACAAGCAAGTTGCTGTGACCGCAGGTCTGCGTCATCGCTTCTAAAGCGGCGAGCAGTACCCGCACTATGGAAGAGGCGCCGTTCGCGGCGCCTTTTTTCATTGATGCCGCAAATAGAAGCGCGCGCTGACGATATGGGATAGACCGGTTGTCAGACGTCGAATGGGAGCGGACCAAGCACTTGCTCCGTACGGCGGGCGCTAGAGATCGCTGGCCCAGCAACCGCCGACTCGCGTGCCGTGCTCGACGCGATTCCATGGATTGAGCGCACGGGCGAGCGCTGGCTATATCTGCCCACCCACTTTCCGCCATAACAAACCTGTTACGCGAGGTATCTGAGCTGCAAACGCAACGGCACGCTCGAGCAGATTCGCGCGCTGCCCGGCGTTCAGGACTCTCTTGTGCGGGGCACCAAAGCAGCGCGAAGCGCACCACCCTCCTTCGCCTCGCCCGCCTATCGCGACAAGACGGCGCGGCGCGCCGGTCTAGCCACCGTTGTCAGGCGGCGGATATTTGACGTCGAGTATATCGATCGGCTGCGGTCCGGCCGGCGTATACAGCGTCACTGTATCGCCGATTTTTGCCTTGAGCAGCGCGCGCGCAATTGGCGAGATCCAGCTCACATGACCGATGTCGAGATCGACCTCGTCGATGCCGACAATCGTCACGCTATGCACCTCGCCGTCTTCCGTCGCGTATTCGACGGTCGCGCCGAAGAACACCTGATCGACGTTTTCCTGTTTGCTGCTGTCGACGACTTCGGCAAGGTCGAGGCGTTTGGTCAGAAAGCGGATTCGCCGATCGATTTCGCGCAGCCGGCGTTTGCCGTAGATGTAATCGCCGTTCTCGGAGCGATCGCCATTCGACGCCGCCCACGACACGAGCTTGACCACCTCCGGCCGCTCTACGTCGATCAGATGCAGCAGTTCATCACGCATGCGCCGGTAACCGGCAGGCGTGATGTAGTTTTTCGTACCCGCCGGCACTTCGGGCTGGGCGACGTCGAGGTCGTCGTCATTCTCTTCACTCGACTCTTTGACAAAGGCCTTGTTCATGATGGTCCGTTAACCGCAGCAAGCGACTGCCTACCAAGGGTACACGATCGTGACCATGAGACAAATCGCAGTTACATGCTTCCCTTTTTCAAAAGCTTTGCTATAATCTCGTTTCTGCGTGCGGCTGTAGCTCAGTTGGATAGAGTACTTGGCTACGAACCAAGGGGTCGTGGGTTCGAATCCTGCCAGCCGCACCACTTATTCGAGGGCCTCCCTCCGGGGAGGCCCTTAGTTTTACCCGGTTTCATCGCAGCATCATTGCGCGAGACGCTACCTGTTTTAGCGTGCGGCTGTAGCTCAGTTGGATAGAGTACTTGGCTACGAACCAAGGGGTCGTGGGTTCGAATCCTGCCAGCCGCACCATCCGCACATGCATAAGGGCCTTCCGATCGGAAGGCCCTTTGTTTTTGTCTGGACTTAATGTCCGGCGTCCGTGATTACGCTAGCTTGAGACCCCGCCACGCCCGGCAACCCCTGTGGCTGTCTATATTCACGCCGTTACCGCGGCGGCGACTTGATATCGCCTATCCGGCCATCCGGCGTCGGTACGTCCTCGGCGAAATCTTCCGCTGTTTGCTCGCCGATCGCATGCGCCCGCTCGCCCATCAGCGTCTGCGCCTGACGTATCACGTCGCCCACGCTATCGCCGAAACGGCTTTCGACGAAAGCCCGCAGCAGCGCAAACCGCAACGACTCGCCTCGCCCTTCCACGGCTCCTCGCCCGCCATCGAATTCGGCGACACAGTGCGCCACGCCGTGGTCGGTCCGCTCACGCACTTCCAGCCGTCGCACCCGGTCGAGGACCGCCGTGGCCGCCTCCCACGAGGTGGAGGGCGTGAAACGGCCGTCCCACGGACGACCGCGGTCATTGCCGATGATCGAAACGGTTTCGCCGCTGTCGGTGAACTGGATTTCGCGCACGAAGTCGTGCAGGCTGCGAGCGACCCAATAGTCGAGCGCAAAGCCGTTGAGGTCAGCTACTTTCATGAGCGTTCTCCCTGATTTTCAGATGAGACTCGCTGGTGGCAGGCGGGTTCAGAGTGGAACGAAGGAGGCCTGAAGCGCAGCGGGCCCAATCCAAAGGCGCCCTGGAGCAAGCCCTAGATCAGTAATCCGCCCGCTCGCGGTCGATCCGCATGCCGCCGTCGTGCCGATGATGCCCTTCCTCGCTCGGCCGTTCACGCGCTATACGCATCACGTCCGGGTTCGTGCGCACCCTGCGCATCACATTGGCGAGATGGACACGATCGCTCACCTGGATCACGAAGCGCAGCACCGTGGATTCCTGCGACAAATCCTCGTCCATCGCAATGTGAACGATGTTCGCGTCCGCCGACGTGATGTCGGCCGCCACGCGGGCAAACACGCCCTTGGTGTTCTTGACCAGCACCTTCACGGCAACGTCGAACAGACGTCCGGGCTGCGGCGCCCAGGCGACGTCGATCCAGCGGCCCGGATCGCGCCGGTGAATCCGCTGCGCGACCCGGCAATCCGTGGTGTGGATCGCCATGCCGAGGCCGATGCCGATATAGCCCATGATGTCGTCGCCCGGAATCGGACGGCAGCAGGCGGACAACTGCACCGACATACCCTCCGTGCCGGTGATGACGACCGGCGGCGCATGAGGCAACCCGGATTCGGAGCGCGAGCCGTCGTCGTCGGCATCGCGGCCGCTCATCAGCACCTCGATGCGTTTGGCCATGACCGCCGCGACACGCCGCCCGAGACCGATGTCCGCGAAGATTTCCTGACGGTTCTTGTTACCCGTCCACTGCACGAGCTTTTCCCACGCTTCCGGCGTCACGTCCGACAACGCGAGGCCGTAGCCCTTCAGCGCCTGATCGACCAGGCGCTCGCCGAGCTGCACGGATTCGTTCAGACGCATCGTCTTCAGATAGTGGCGGATCGCCGAACGCGCCTTGCCGGTGCGCACGAAACCCAGCCACGCCGGATTCGGCTTCGAATACGGCGCTGTAATCACCTCGACGATATCGCCGCTCTTCAACTCGGTACGCAGCGGCAGCAGTTCATTGTTGATCTTCACCGCGACGCACTGGTTACCCAGGTCGCTGTGGATCGAATAGGCGAAGTCGAGCGCGGTGGCGCCGCGCGGCAACGCCATGATCTTCGACTTCGGCGTAAACACGTAGACCGCATCCGGGAACAGATCGATCTTGACGTGCTCGAGGAATTCGCTCGAATCGCCCGCTTCGCTCTGAATGTCGAGCAGCGATTTCAACCATTGATGCGCACGCTTTTGCACGTCGTTCAGATCGGCACCGCCGTTCTTGTACAGCCAGTGCGCGGCCACGCCCGCTTCCGCGATCTCATGCATCTTGCGCGTGCGCACCTGAAACTCGATCGGCGCGCCAAACGGGCCGACCAGCGTGGTGTGCAGTGACTGATAGCCGTTCACCTTCGGAATCGCGATGTAATCCTTGAACTTGCCCGGCACCGGTTTGTAGAGCGCATGCAGCGCGCCGATGCACGTGTAGCATTCCAGTGCGCTGTCGACCACCACGCGAAAGCCGTACACGTCGAGCACCTGCGAGAACGACAGTTGCTTGTCGCGCATCTTCTTATAGATGCTGAAGATGGTCTTTTCGCGGCCGGTGACCTCCGCGTCGAGCTTCGCGTCCGCAATGGCGCGCTGCACCGACTCCAGGATCTTGCCGACCACCTCGCGCCGATTGCCGCGCGCGGCCTTGACGGCTTTTTCGAGCGTGGCGTACCGGTGCGGATTGAAGTTCGCGAAGCTGAGATCCTGCAACTCGCGATAGGTATTGTTCAGACCGAGCCGGTGCGCGATCGGCGCGTAGATATCGAGCGTTTCGCGCGCTACGCGGCGGCGCTTTTCATGCGGCACCGCACCGAGGGTGCGCATATTGTGCAACCGGTCGGCTAGCTTCACCAGAATCACGCGGACGTCGCGCGCCATCGCCAGCAGCATCTTGCGGAAATTTTCCGCCTGCGCCTCCTCGCGATTGCGAAACTCCATCTTGTCCAGCTTCGACAACCCGTCGACCAGTTCCGCGACCTTGGCGCCGAATCGCTCGGCGAGTTCCGCCTTGGTCACGCCCTGGTCTTCCATCACGTCATGCAGCAGCGCCGCCATGATCGCCTGGGCGTCAAGGTTCCAGCCGGCGCAGATTTCCGCGACGGCGACAGGATGCGTGATGTAGGGTTCGCCGCTCTGGCGATACTGGCCGAGGTGGGCTTCGTCGCTGAAATGGAAGGCCGCCTTGACCTCCTTGATCTCTTCCGGCTGCAGATAGCCGGACAAGGCGGACGTCAGCCTGGCAATGGATACGACATCATGCCGGCGCGGTTGCTCCGGCGTGGCGGTCGGCCCGAACAGATGGCGAAACGACTGTTCGAGGACCGCGTCGATGTACTTCCGTGCAGAAGAGGGCGAGTCGGCGTCGTGTTCCACATCCGTGGCGGTGGGCGGGGTAGCACTCATGGTCGCCTCCGTAGCGGTTAGGGTTGGACGCCGATCTGTACGTTGATGCGATTACATGCGGGAGATAAGCCGCGATCGGAACGGAACGGGGCGCCTTAAACCGGCACCTTCTTCAGCATTTCGACGCCGACCATTCCCGCCGCGATTTCACGCAAGGCGACGACCGTGGGCTTGTCGCGGCTCTCGATCTTCGGCGTGTGCCCTTGAGCGAGCTGACGCGCGCGATAGGTTGCGGCAAGCGCCAGTTCGAAACGATTCGGGATCTGTTTGAGGCAGTCTTCGACGGTAATGCGGGCCATGTTGGGTTCCTTCTCAGTATGTTGCTTATTCTACCTTATGTGCTCGACACACCACCGCGCTCACGCGTGCGGCAGGTGAATGCCGAGCTGCACGAAAAGCTGCGTATGACGCGCGTATTGCGAGCCGAAACGCGAACGCGTGGCGGCCACGAGGCACCGCAGTTCACCGAGCGCGCGATCGAAGTTGTCGTTGATCACGACATACTCCGCTTCGGCCGCGTGCGCCATCTCGCTACCCGCAGCGAGCAGGCGGCGCGTGATGACGTTCGGCTCGTCCTGGCCGCGTTTTTTCAGCCGCTCTTCGAGCGCTTCGAGCGACGGCGGCAGGATGAAGATTTCCACTGCATTGTGAAACTGCTTCTTCACCTGCTGCGCGCCTTGCCAGTCGATTTCGAGCAGCACGTCATGGCCGCTTTTCATCTGCTCCTCGATCCATACACGCGAAGTGCCGTAGTAGTTGCCGTGGACTTCCGCGCTTTCCAGAAACTCGCCCGCGTCGTGACGCCTCATGAAATCGTCGACGGTCGTGAAGTGATAGTGCTCGCCGTCCTGTTCCTTCGGGCGCGGCGGGCGCGTGGTGTACGAGATCGACAGACGGATCGCTTCGTCGCCGGCGAGCAGCGCGTTCACGAGCGTCGACTTGCCCGCGCCCGACGGCGCGACCACCATGAACAGGTTGCCCGGATAAGCGCCGGCGTAGGGATTGCGCGGTGCGCCGGTTTCGCGTGTAGGGTCGGTCATGTTCGTGTTGCTCCAGCCTTATTCCAGGTTTTGTACTTGCTCGCGCATCTGTTCGATGAGCAGCTTCAAGGTCATCGACGAATCCGCCAGTTCTTTCGCGGCCGCCTTCGAGCCGAGCGTGTTCGCCTCGCGATTGAGCTCCTGCATCATGAAGTCGAGCCGCTTGCCGACCTTGCCGCCCTTCTCGATCACATGACGCGTTTCGTTCAGGTGAGCCGTGAGGCGCGACAGTTCCTCGGCGATGTCGATGCGGATGCCGTACATCGTCACTTCCTGGCGAATCCGTTCGTTGATCTCCTCGCGCGAGACGATGGTCGCGGCCGTATCCGGCGCGGCGATGCCGAGCGCTTCCTGCAAACGTTCGACGATCTTCTGCTGGTGCCTGGCAATCAGCTCCGGCACGAGCGGCGTGATCTTCGTGACGATCGCTTCCATCTCGGTGACGTTGGCGAGCAGCATCGTCGCCAGTTGCGCGCCTTCGCGAGCGCGCACGTCGATCAGATCGGCAATCGCCTGCTTGCCGCAGGCGAGCACCGCGTCGCGCAGCACGTCCTGCGCCACGCCGGTTTCCGCGAGCACGCCCGGCCAGCGCAGAATCTCGCCGGCGCGCAGACGTTCCGCTTCCGGGAACGTGGAGAGCACCGTGCGCTCGAGCAACGCGAGTTGCGCCAGCGTGTCGTGACTGATCGACCCCGCGTTGGCGGACTGTTCGCTGCGCTGCAGGTTGATGCGGATATCCACCTTGCCGCGCGAAAGCTTGTTCATCAGCATCTCGCGCAGCGTCGGTTCGCACACGCGCACGTCTTCGGGCATGCGAAAGTTCAGATCGAGAAAGCGCGAGTTCACCGTGCGCAGTTCGACCGAGACGCTCACGCCGCCGGTGCCTGCCGCCGCGACGAGTTCGCGTGTCGCGCTCGCATAGCCAGTCATGCTGTAGATCATCGTATTTCTCGCGATTGTGGCCATGCGTTCGACGATGGCCGGAGAGTCGAATCGCCCGGCGTGTACGAGGCGCGGGGCGGGGAATTCGTATTATCCCATCTTTGGCGATAGAACCCCTTTGAGATGCCCGCTGCACGTGGGCAACCGGCCTGCCCGATCGGCTGTAAAATTGCGCTTTTCCTTCCGCCTTCCTCACGACCAAACCCACTATGACCGACACCACCCAACGCCCCAGCGGCCGCCAGGCCAACCAGCTGCGCGACGTGCGCATCACGCGCCACTACACGAAGCATGCGGAGGGCTCGGTGCTGGTCGAATTCGGCGACACCAAGGTGATCTGCACGGCGAGCATCGCGGAAACCGTGCCGTCGTTTTTGCGTGACCGTGGTCAAGGGTGGCTCACCGCCGAATACGGCATGCTGCCGCGCGCCACCCACACCCGCAGCGATCGCGAAGCGGCGCGCGGCAAGCAAACCGGCCGCACGCAGGAAATCCAGCGTCTGATCGGCCGCGCGCTGCGCTCGGTGTTCGATCTCGAGAAGCTCGGCGCGCGCACGCTGCACATCGATTGCGACGTAATCCAGGCCGACGGCGGCACGCGCACCGCCGGCATCACCGGCGCCTTCGTCGCCGCGCACGATGCGGTGACGAAGCTGCTCGCCACCGGCCGTATCGAAACCTCGCCGATCAGCGATTACGTCGCCGCGATTTCGGTCGGCGTGTACGACGGACTGCCGGTGCTCGACCTCGATTACGACGAGGACTCGCAATGCGACACCGACATGAACGTGGTGATGACGGGCGCGGGCGGCTTCGTCGAAGTTCAGGGCACGGCCGAAGGCGTGCCGTTCTCGCGCGCTGAAATGAATGCGCTGTTTGATCTGGCGAGCGACGGCATCAACACGCTGATCGCGAAGCAGAAAGAAGCGTTGGAGCACAAGGGTGAGTGAAGGTCGTCAAGGCAACGGCGCGATTGCATCAGGTTCGCCGTTGACAAAAGTCGTGCTGGCGTCGAACAACGCGGGCAAGCTGCGCGAATTCGCGGCGCTGCTCGGCGCGGCCGGCATCGAATTGATTCCGCAAGGCGAGTTGAACGTGCCGGAGGCGGAAGAGCCGCATCCGACTTTCGTCGAGAACGCGCTTGCCAAGGCGCGTCATGCGGCGAAGCTCACCGGCCTGCCCGCCCTCGCGGATGATTCCGGCCTGTGCGTGCGCGCGCTGCGCGGCGCGCCGGGCGTCTATTCGGCGCGTTACGCGCAACTGGCCGGCGGCGAGAAGAGCGATGCCGCGAATAACGCGCGCCTCGTCTCCCTGTTGAAGGGCGAAGCCGACCGGCGCGCGTATTACTACTGCGTGCTGGCGCTCGTGCGTCACGCGGACGATCCCGAGCCGTTGATCGCCGAAGGCCGCTGGCATGGCGAGATTCTGGACGCGCCGCGCGGCCGGCATGGCTTCGGCTACGACCCGTACTTCTTTTTGCCCTCGCTGAATGCCAGCGCCGCGGAACTGGAGCCGGCGGTGAAGAACGCCGGCAGCCATCGCGCAATGGCGTTGCGGCAACTGCTCGCGCGTTTGACGGAGGAAGCGTGATTCCGATCAGACCGGCGCCGACCGATATCGGCAATGGCGTCATCAAGGCATTCACGTCGCCGGGCAGCATTCGGCTGACGTCGCTGCCGCCGTTGTCGTTGTACGTGCATTTTCCGTGGTGCGTGCGCAAGTGTCCGTATTGCGATTTCAATTCGCACGAGTGGAAAGGCGAGACGTTTCCCGAGAACGACTATCTCGACGCCTTGCGCGCCGATCTGGAGATGGCGCTGCCGCTCGTCTGGGGACGCCAGGTGCATACGGTGTTCATTGGCGGCGGCACGCCCAGCCTGCTGTCGGCGGCCGGGCTCGACCGCATGCTCTCCGACGTGCGCGCGCTGCTGCCGCTCGACGCCGACGCGGAAATCACGCTTGAAGCCAACCCCGGCACCTTCGAGGCCGACAAGTTCGCGCAGTTTCGCGCGAGCGGCGTGAACCGCTTGTCGGTGGGCATCCAGAGTTTCAACGAAGCGCACCTGAAGGCGCTCGGCCGGATCCACGACTCGGCGCAAGCGCGTCACGCCGTCGAAGTCGCCGCGACCACGTTCGACAACTTCAACCTCGACCTCATGTTCGGCCTGCCGCGGCAGACGCTCGCCGAATGCCAGGCGGACGTCGAAACGGCGCTGTCGTTCGCGCCGCCGCACTTGTCGCTGTATCACCTGACGCTCGAACCGAACACGCTGTTTGCCAAATTCCCGCCCGCCTTGCCCGACGACGATGCCTCCGCCGATATGCAGGACTGGATTCACGAACGCACGGCGGCGGCCGGTTACGAGCGCTACGAGGTGTCGGCGTATGCGAGGCCGCATCGTCAGAGCAAGCACAATCTGAACTACTGGCGCTTCGGCGACTATGTCGGCATCGGCGCGGGCGCGCACACCAAGCTGTCGTTTCCGAATCGCGTGTTGCGTCAGGCGCGCTACAAGCATCCCACCACCTTCATCGAGCAGGCCAAGGCCGGCGCGGCAGTGCAGGAAGAGCACGAAGTCGGACCACGCGATCTGCCGTTCGAGTTCATGCTGAACGCGCTGCGGCTGGTGGAGGGGTTTCCGGTGCATCGGTTCATCGAACGCACGGGCATGTCGATGACGTCGATCGAACCGGCTTTACAGGAAGCGGAACAGCGCAAGCTGATTACGCGCGACCATGAAAAGATTGCGCCGACGCCGCTCGGCCAGGCGTTTCTGAACGATTTGCAAGCGCTGTTTCTGAAGGATTCGCAGTGATTGCGGGCTGGCCGGACGCCGCAACGAGGTTTTTTCAGGTTACAATTTGCGGCTTGGAGGTGTGGCCGAGCGGTTTAAGGCACCGGTCTTGAAAACCGGCGAAGGAGCAATCTTTCCGTGAGTTCGAATCTCACCGCCTCCGCCATATCATCAATGCAAAACGGACCGCGAGGTCCGTTTTGCGTTTCTACTGGGCGTGATAGCAATCAACGCGCAGAACGAGTCGGCTCGTCTAATCTGATCGACTTGTGGTCCGCTCCGGTCGCGCCCCTCGCTGTTTTTTGCCACCACCGCCTAAACCAGCGCGGTCGCCTCAACCTCGATCTTCAATCCGTAATGCAGTTGCGGAACCGGCACGACCGCACGCGCCGGCCGTGCGTCGCCGGCCCATTGCGCATAGATCTGATTGAAGCTCACCCAGTATTCGACATCCGCGATATAGACGCGCACCTGCACCAGTTGCGCGATGCTGCTGCCGGCGCCTTCCAATGCGGCCCGCAGATTGGCCAGCACCTGCTCCGCCTGAACCTCGAACGAGGCGCCGGAAAGCTTCTCGCCTTGCGCATTGATCGGCAACTGTCCCGACACGAAAACAAAACCGTTGGCGATCGCGACGTGACTGTAATGACCGCCCGGTTTCGCGAGGTTGACGGGGTTGTCTGTATGCGGCAAACGAAGGGCCTGCTGGCTATCAGCCATGAATCCGACTCCGAAGGTGGTGACCATGCTGCGCATGCCCGCGCATATGCGCCACATGAGCCGCATGCGGCTCGATCGTGCGACCGCAACGGCTTACGCGAAAGCATGAAGAACGCTCGCAGAGAGACAACGCGGCAAACCGACACCGCGCTATTTCGCGCGATCAACCATTCCAGCGAAAGAGCCGGTAAAGACCCGCCCGTCCCCCGCCCCGCGCGTCACACATCACACGCCAAGCGTCTCCAGCTTCTCGCGCGCATCGGCGCAACGGCGATTCAGATCGCGATGCATCAACTGGCTGTCGAGCAATGTCGATACGTCGGACAATCCGTAATCAAAGCGCAAGACGTATTCGATATCGGTGTAGTCGTGATACGCGCCGCTGTCCGCCAGCTTCTGCGCTTCGGCAAAAGCGGCATGCTGCCGTTCGCCATTCATCAAGTCTCTGATCGCCATGATTGCCGCTCCGAGGAACAGTGACACCATCATAGCAATGCAAATCAAACTGCACGGTCGCGCGCGCGCAACACCTGGTGTTTTCCGTAGCCGTCGCGCGGCGAGGTCAACTCGCCATCAAGCGGCGACAACGGGCACCTTCGTTCCATGCCACCGGACGACCAGAATCCGCCCGACGTAGCACAGCGAGCCCGCGACGCCAACGACAATGCCCATGCCCTTGGGCGAGCCGTCCTCCCAAAGTCCGACCGCGAGGCTCGACAACGCGCCCAGCGCCAACTGCATCGCGCCGAACACCGCGGCCGCGGCGCCGGCATTCGCCGGATAGCGGTGCATCAGATCGGTCGTGCAATTGGCGGATAACAGACCCACCACGCCGACCACGAAAAACAGACCGGCCACGATCGACCACAACCCGCCCCATCCCGTCAGCGACACGAGGCAGACGAACAGCGAAGCGATGCAACTGACGCTGGCCGAAAACGAAATGATCGGCAGCGACCCGAGCCGGCCGACGAGACGCGTGTTCATCAAGTTGCCGAGCATGATGCCGACGATATTCAGCGCGAACAGAAAGCCGTAGTGTTGCGCCGACACGTGGAAATATTCGATGTACACGAACGGCGTCGCGGTGATGTACGCGAACATGGAGGCGAACGCCATGCCGCCGCACATCATGTGCCCCCACGCGACCGGATCGCGCAGCAACTTGCCGTATGCGCCGAACGATTGCAGCAAGGCCGAATGCGCACGTTTCTCGCGCGGCCACGTTTCAGGCACCTTGAGGAACGCGGTCACCGCGCACACCGTCCCGAACAGCGTCAATACGACAAACACGACGCGCCAGCCGCCGAGCAGCAGCAACTGCCCGCCGATCAACGGCGCCAGCAACGGCCCGATCGAGGTGACGATGGCGAGCATCGACAGCACACGGGCGGCGTCGGTCGGCCCGTGCGCGTCGCGCGCAATCGCGCGCGCCAGCACCGAGGCCGCGCCCGCGCCCAGCGCCTGCACGAAGCGGAACACGATAAGCGATCCGATCGAGAACGACAGCGCGCACGCCACGCTGGCCACCGCATACATGACGATGCCGCCGAGCAACACGGGTCGGCGGCCATACGTGTCCGACAGCGGACCATAGAGCAGCATGCCGATCGAAAAACCGAACATGAAGCTGGTGAGCGTCGTTTGCGCGGCGCCGGTGCTGATGGCGAACGCCTGCGCGATGGTCGGCAGGCTCGGCAAATACATGTCGATGGAAATCGGTCCGCACGCGGCAAGCGCACCGAGCAACAGAATCAGCCGGCCATCGGGCCGGCGTCTGACGACGTGAGACATGGGAATCCAGATGAAGCGCCGCGCCGTGACCGGCAGCGAAGCGATGAAACCGGGAAAACAGCAGCTTGACGGCCTCGATTGTACGCGACGGTTAAAGCGCCGCCGCGTCGGATCGCGATCGGGCGCCACATGAGAATGCGCCTGCGGCAAGCGCGTCGCCGATCGGTTAAGCTGCCGCCTGAACCACGCGGACGCTACGCCTCGTGTGTCCGCCGTGCCCTTTGCCCACCGTTCCGCCTGGACCTTTCGATGACCGCATTCCTGCTGATCTGGAGCCCCAGGAAATGGCCGTGGCCCGAATTGCCCGACGTCGCAAAGCGTGTCGCCGCTGGTATCGCGGTGACTGACGTATGGGGATGCGGATTCGCTCGCGGCATCCTGCCGGGTGATCGCGTGTTCCTGCATCGCGTCGCCCAGGAGCCGAAGGGCATTTTCGGCTCCGGTTACGTGACGAGCGCGCCCTATGAGGTTCCCGACCCGGCGACCAAACGCGGCTACCGGCTGTGCATCGACTTCGTCTACGACTGGCTGGTCGATGCGCACGAGAGCCCGGTGATCCCACGCGAAGCGTTGCGCGTGCATCCGTTCTCGGTGCAGACATGGGATGCACAGAGTTCCGGCACCGTCATCAAGCCGATCGCCGAAGGTGCATTGGAAAAGCGTTGGGCCGAGCTCACCGGCAAGCGCAAACCGCCGGGATTCGATGCCGCGCCGGCGGGACCCACGCGCTCGAGCAAAGTCACCGCGCATGCGGCCGCTGCTGAAAAAAGCGCGGCGCAAAGTCGCACGGCGATCAAGTCGGACGCGTCGCCAACACCGTCGAACCAAAGCGCGGTTACGGGCGGGACCAAGGCGGCAACCAGGGCTGCGACGAAACCCACGGCAACGACACGCAAGCGGCGTCGATGAGCCACGCGCGCGATGACTGCGTGCAAAGCCCAGCCTGGCAGGGGCTACCGCAAAGCCTGTTCACGCTGACTCCGGTACAATTTCTCCACTCACCCCGGCGCCGCGCGAACCGGCTGCACGCCCCACGCGCCGCCGCGCTACCCCAATTCCATCCATCGTCATGTCCAAAAACGAAACCCTCTTCGACCGCGCGCAACGCACCATTCCTGGCGGCGTGAACTCGCCGGTCCGCGCATTTCGCTCGGTCGGCGGCACGCCACGCTTCATCGAGCGTGCCCAAGGCGCCTACTTCTGGGACGCGGACGGCCAGCGTTACACCGATTACATCGGCTCGTGGGGCCCGATGATCCTCGGCCACGTCCACCCGGAAGTGCTCGAAGCCGTGCAGCGCGTGCTGGTCAACGGCTTTTCGTTCGGCGCTCCGACTGAGTCGGAAGTAGAAATCGCCGAGGAAATCTGCAAGCTGGTGCCCTCGATCGAACAGGTCCGCATGGTATCGAGCGGCACCGAGGCGACCATGAGCGCGCTGCGTCTCGCGCGCGGCTTCACGAACCGCAGCCGTATCGTCAAGTTCGAGGGCTGCTATCACGGCCACGCCGACAGCCTGCTGGTCAAGGCGGGTTCGGGCCTGCTGACCTTCGGCAACCCGACTTCGGCAGGCGTGCCGGTCGACATCGCCAAGCACACCACGGTGCTCGAATACAACAACGTCGCGGAACTCGAGGAAGCGTTCAAGGCATTCGGCAACGAAATCGCCTCGGTGATCGTCGAGCCGGTCGCGGGCAACATGAACCTCGTGCGCGCCACGCCCGAATTCCTGCAAGCGCTGCGCCGTCTGTGCACCGAATACGGCTCGGTGCTGATTTTCGACGAAGTGATGTGCGGTTTCCGCGTCGCGTTAGGTGGCGCGCAAGAGGTCTACGGCATCACGCCGGATCTGACGTGCCTCGGCAAGGTGATCGGCGGCGGCATGCCTGCGGCGGCTTTCGGCGGCCGGCGCGACATCATGGCTCACCTCGCGCCGCTCGGCGGCGTCTATCAGGCGGGCACGCTCTCGGGCAATCCGATCGCCGTTGCCGCCGGCCTGAAAACGCTGCAACTGATCCAGGCGCCGGGCTTCTACGACACGCTGGCCGCGCGCACCACGCGGCTCGCGCAAGGTCTCGCGACGGTGGCGCGCGAAGCCGGCGTGCCGTTCGCGGCCGATTCGCTGGGCGGCATGTTCGGGCTGTACTTCACCGAATCGATTCCGGCGAGCTTCGCCGAGGTCACGAAGAGCGACGTGCCGCGCTTTAACGCGTTCTTCCACAAGATGCTCGACGCCGGCGTGTACTTCGCGCCGTCGGCTTACGAGGCGGGCTTCGTTTCCATCGCTCACGACGACGCGATCATCGACGCCACGATCGACGCGGCGCGCGGCGTGTTCGCCTCGCTCTCGGCCTGAACCCCGCAACGGACGCAACGCAAACCGTACCGAAGCCTGAACCGACGCCCCATACTGCCTAGCCACCGTACCGACCGGACCCCGATGTTCTCGCAAACCGACTTCGTCCATATGGAACGCGCGCTCGCGTTAGCCAAGCGCGGCATGTACACGACCGACCCCAATCCGCGTGTGGGTTGCGTACTCGTCAAGAACGGCACGGTGATCGGCGAGGGCTTCACGCAACCGGCCGGCCAGGACCATGCCGAGATCCGCGCGTTGAAAGACGCGCGCTCGCGCGGTCACGATTTGCGCGACGCCACCGCCTACGTGACGCTCGAACCGTGCAGCCATTTCGGCCGCACGCCGCCGTGCGCGAACGCGCTGATCGAAGCGCAGGTCGCGCGCGTGGTCGCGGCAATGGAAGATCCGAATCCGCAAGTTTCCGGGCGTGGCCTCGCGATGCTGCGCGACGCCGGCATCGAAGTACGCTGCGGGCTGCTCGCCAACGAAGCGCATGAACTGAACATCGGCTTCGTGTCGCGCATGACGCGCCGCCGCCCGTGGGTGCGGATGAAAGTGGCGGCCTCGCTCGACGGCCGCACCGGCTTGCCCTCGGGCATCAGCCAATGGATCACCGGCGAAGCCGCGCGCGCCGACGGTCATGCGTGGCGTGCCCGCGCGTCGGCGATTCTGACCGGCATCGGCACCGTCAGGGAAGACGATCCGCGCATGACGGTGCGCGCCGTCGACACGCCGCGCCAGCCGCGGCGCGTGCTGATCGACAGCCAGCTCGACGTGCCGCCTGAAGCGCAGATCCTGGCCGGCGCATCCACGTTGATTTTTTGCGGCAATCTCGACCAGCGTCATACCGAGCGCGCCAACGCGCTGCGCGATCGCGGCGCCGAAATCGTGCAGTTGGCGAACGCCGCCGGCAAGGTCGACCTGCCCGCCATGCTCACGGTGCTCGGCGAGCGCAACGTGAACGAACTGCACGTGGAAGCGGGCTACAAGCTGAACGGCTCGCTGCTGCGCGAAGGCTGCGTCGACGAACTGCTCGTCTATCTCGCGCCGAGCCTGCTCGGCATGGACTCGATGAGCATGTTCAATCTGAGCGCCCCCGAAACGCTCGAAGGCCGCGTCAAACTGAATTTCCACTCGATCGACCGGATCGGCGACGATCTGCGGATTCTCGCGCGCTTCGTACCCTCGGTCGCGCCTGAGCATACCGCCGGCCCCGGCACCGATCCGGCATCCCCACCCGTTTCGAATTGAGCAAGGAATAGCACGATGTTCACAGGAATCGTCGCGGCAGTCGGCCGCATTGAATCAGTCAAGCCGCTGGGCACGGACGGCGACGCGGGCGTACGGCTGAACGTCGAAGCCGGCGGCCTCGATCTCGAGGACGTGCAGCTCGGCGACAGCATCACGATCCAGGGCGCCTGCATGACGGTGGTCGCGAAAACCGCGCATTCGTTCGAAGTGGACGTGTCGCGCGAAAGCCTGAACTGCACGGCGGGCCTCGGCGAACCCGGCGAAGTCAATCTCGAGAAGGCGCTGCGCGCGCACGACCGGCTCGGCGGCCATATCGTCTCCGGCCACGTGGACGGCCTCGGCACGGTCACGCATTTCGCGCCGGTCGGCGAATCGCACGAACTGCGCGTGCTGGCGCCGCGCGAGATCGGCCGCTATCTGGCGTACAAAGGCTCGATCACTGTCAACGGCGTGAGTCTGACCGTCAACTCGGTTAAAGATCGCGACGATGGCTGCGAATTCTCGATCAACCTGATTCCCCACACGGTTGAAGTCACCGCCCTCAAGCATCTGCGCGAAGGCGCGAAGGTGAATCTGGAGATCGATCTGATCGCGCGGTATGTTGAGCGCATGCTGTCGGCGGCGTCAACCACGGGTCGGTCGTAGTTCGTTGAACCAGGCGGAGTCCCCGGTTCAGTCCTCGCCGACTTACTCGGCGATCCGCTGCCGGAACCACTCCGCCAGCGCAACTTCTTCGAGCGCCCCGGCGGCGACCATTTCCATCGTCTTTACCGCGTCGGCGGGGTCGAACTTCAGCCGATAGCCATTGTCGGCGAGGAAAAGCCGCCCAACCACCCAGGCTGTTCGCTTGTTGCCGTCCGCGAAGCCATGATTCCGCGCCAACCCGTAGACATAGGCCGCTGCCAGGGCAGCCGCATCGGCATCCGCATACACGTCCAGATTTTGCGGCCGTGCGAGCGCCGACTCCACCGCCCCTTTGTCGCGCACGCCATCGAGCCCGCCGTGCTCGGCAAGCTGGCGATCATGCACGGCATAAGTGAGATCCGCGCGCACCCAACGCCATGCTGTCATTTGGCCAGTGCTCGCAAAATATCGCGATCATCGTGCATGATCTCTTCAGCCAGTTTCATCTGGCGTTCAAAGTCCGGGTTGTATGGCGTGATCCGGTACCCGCCTTCGGGTGCCTCGGTCAGATAGACCGTATCGCCCTTCTGTACCTTGAGGCGTGCCATCGCCTCCTTGGTGAGAATGAAGCCAGCCGAAGCCCCCACCGTTGTGACCTTGAAAGTAAGCATGACGCCCTCCTCGCTATATAACTTTTATTATATAACCGCAAATCACCCAAGGAACGAGGCTGTCTCCGCTGACTGAAACACGCCGGAATAACAAACTGCAAAAACCGGCAACACCCGCACACGCATGGGCTGGCGGCGGCGCCTTGCCGCCCTCAACCCGTTCATGCATCCACCGTTCGAACGAGCATAGCAACGGCGGACGGCTCAGCGCCAGCCGGCCAAACGGCCTATGCCGTCCGGCAGAGGCGACGTGGACGGGCGCGTGGCGTAAAATACGCGCTTTCCCGAAAATCTCGCCAACATGACGCTCGCCTCCACTCCAGAGATCATCGCCGAACTGAAAGCAGGCCGGATGGTGATCCTCGTCGACGAAGAAGACCGCGAAAACGAGGGCGACCTCGTGATCGCCGCCGAATTCGTCACGCCGGAAGCGATCAATTTCATGGCCCGCTACGGCCGCGGTCTGATCTGCCTGACGCTCACGCAGGAACGCTGCAAGCTGCTCAACCTGCCGCTCATGACCTACCGCAACGGCACGCAGTACGGCACGGCGTTCACGGTCAGCATCGAAGCGGCCGAAGGCGTGACCACCGGCATTTCGGCGGCCGACCGCGCCCGCACGATCGCCACGGCGGTCGCGCCGGACGCGAAAGCGGAGCACATCGTGCAGCCGGGCCACGTGTTTCCGATCATGGCTCAGCCGGGCGGCGTACTGGTGCGCGCCGGCCACACGGAAGCCGGCTGCGATTTCACGGCGCTCGCCGGCCTCACGCCGGCCGCGGTGATCTGCGAAGTCATCAAGGACGACGGCACGATGGCGCGCCTGCCGGATCTGCTGGAATTCGCCCGCGAGCACGGCCTGAAGATCGGCACGATCGCGGACCTGATCCACTATCGCAGCCGCACCGAGTCGATCGTCGAGCGGATTTGCGAGCGCACCATGCAAACCGCGCACGGCGCGTTTCGCGCGGTGATGTATCTCGACCAGCCGAGCGGCCAGCCGCATATCGCTCTCGTGCGCGGCACGCCGCAACCCGACCACGACACGCTGGTGCGGGTACACGAACCGCTGTCGGTGCTGGATCTACTCGAAGTCGGCGAATCCACCCATTCGTGGACGCTGGACGCGGCGATGAAGGAAATCGCCCAACACGACCTCGGTGTGATCGTGCTGCTGAACTGCGGCGATTCGAAAGATCATCTGATCGACGTTTTCAAGGCGTTCGATTCGAAGGAAAAAGCGGAGGCGCTCAAACGCCGCCCGGTCGACTTCAAGACGTACGGCATCGGCGCACAGATTCTGCGCGAACTCGGTGTCGGCAAGATGCAGGTGCTGTCGAACCCGCGCAAGCTGGGCAGCATGTCGGGCTACGGTCTCGAAGTCACGGGCTTCGTGCCGATGCCGGGCAGCACCTCGCAGGCCCCGCAGCAAGACTGATCCGACCATTCACGCGCTTCGCGCTCACTCAAAACACTACGGAATTCACATGGAAATCGGACAATATCAACCGAATCTCGACGGCGACGGACTGCGCATCGGCATCGTCCAGGCGCGCTTTAACGAACCCGTTTGCAACGGCCTCGCAGACTCCTGCATTGAGGAACTCGAACGCCTCGGCGTGACCGGTGAAGACGTGCTGCTCGTCACCGTGCCGGGCGCGCTGGAAATTCCGCTCGCGTTGCAAAAGCTCGCCGAAAGCGCGCAATTCGACGCGCTGATCGCGCTCGGCGCGGTGATTCGCGGCGAGACCTACCACTTCGAACTGGTGTCGAACGAAAGCGGCGCGGGCATCACGCGTATCGGCCTCGACTTCGGCATTCCGGTCGCGAACGCGGTGCTGACCACCGAAAACGACGAGCAAGCCGTCGCCCGCATGACCGAGAAAGGTCGCGATGCGGCGCGCGTGGCCGTCGAAATGGCGAACCTCGCCGTCGCGCTCGAACAACTCGGCGGCGACGATGAGGAAGAAGACGAAGAAGAGGAACAGGCATGAAGAGCGCACGCCGACGCTCCCGCGAGTTGGCCACGCAGGGGCTCTATCAGTGGCTGCTGTCGGGCTCGCCCGGCGGTGAAATCGACGCGCAACTGCGCGGCGCGCAGGGCTACGACAAGGCCGACCACGAGCATCTGGACGCCATTCTGCACGGCGTGATCCGCGATTCGGAGGCGCTCTCCGCCGCTATCGCACCGTGCCTCGATCGCCCGCTCGAGCAGCTTTCGCCGGTCGAACGCGCGGTGCTGCTGGTCGCCGCCTTCGAACTGAAGAACCATCTGGACATTCCCTATCGCGTGGTCATCAACGAAGCGGTCGAGCTCGCCAAGACGTTCGGCGGCTCCGACGGCTACAAGTACGTGAAC
Organism: Paraburkholderia terricola; assembly: GCF_900142195.1. GTDB lineage: Bacteria > Pseudomonadota > Gammaproteobacteria > Burkholderiales > Burkholderiaceae > Paraburkholderia > Paraburkholderia terricola. Next base: position 151,950 of record NZ_FRAB01000002.1, on the reverse strand, counting down.
GGCGTGCTCGACAAGCTGTCGGCGCAACTGCGCGTCGCTGAAACACAGGCCGCCCGCAAGCATTGAAGTGTCGCGCGCATGGCCGTGTCGCGCGCCATGCGCCGTATTCGAGCAGGGCCGAACGCTGCAAGGACGCCGTCGAACGCATGAACCTGATGCACGAGACGCCGTCCCGCCCTTGCTTCTGAACTGGATTTGATCGTATGAACTCCGTGACCGAACCCTTGGTGCGGCTTGCTGCGCGCGTCCACGCCATCCAGCCTTTCTACGTGATGGAACTGGCCAAGGAAGCCGCGCTGCTCGAGCGCGACGGGCGCGACATCATTCACATGGGAATCGGCGAACCCGATTTCACCGCGCCCGAGCCGGTCATCGAGGCGGCTGCGAGCGCGTTGCGCCGCGGCGTCACGCAATACACCAGCGCGCTCGGCCTGCATGCGCTGCGCGAGGCGATTTCCGCGCATTACACCGAGGTCCATGGCGTGAGCGTCGATCCGGCGCGGATCGTCGTCACCGCCGGTGCTTCGGCCGCATTGCTGCTGGCTTGCGCGGCACTGGTCGATCGCGACGACGAAGTGCTGATGCCCGACCCCTGCTATCCGTGCAACCGTCATTTCGTGATGGCCGCCGAAGGCAAGCCGGTCATGGTGCCGAGCGGCCCAGCCGAGCGTTTCCAGTTGACCGCCGCGGACGTCGAGCGCCTGTGGAACGAGCGCACCCGTGGCGTGCTGCTGGCGTCGCCGTCGAACCCCACCGGCACGTCGATCGAACCGGCCGAACTGGAACGCATCGTCAAGGCGGTGCGGGCGCGCGGCGGCTTCACGATCGTCGACGAGATCTACCAGGGCCTGAGCTACGACGCGAAGCCCGTGTCGGCGCTCTCGTTCGGCGACGACGTGATCACCGTCAACAGTTTCTCGAAGTACTTCAACATGACCGGCTGGCGTCTGGGCTGGCTGGTGGTGCCGCCCGGCATGGTCGGCGCGTTCGAAAAGCTCGCGCAAAACCTGTTCATCTGCGCGTCCGCGCTCGCCCAGCATGCGGCGCTAGCGTGCTTCGAACCGGAAACGATCGCGATCTACGAAGCGCGGCGGCTCGAATTCAAGCGCCGCCGCGACTTCATTGCGCCGGCCCTGGAATCGCTCGGCTTCTCGGTGCCGGTGATGCCGGACGGCGCGTTCTACGTGTACGCCGACTGCCGCACGGTCGCGCATCCGGCGGCCGGCGACAGCGCGGCGCTCACCAAGGCGATGTTGCACGATGCGGGCGTGGTGCTGGTGCCGGGCATGGACTTCGGCACGCACGCGCCGAAGCGGTACATCCGGCTGTCGTACGCAACCGCCTATCCGAAACTGGAAGAAGCGGTCGACCGGTTGGCGAGGCTCTTCGGGTTACATTGACCGGAAAAAGCGGCACGCCGCGCGGGTCACGGCCGACAGGAGCCAGGGGCCGTATGAGTCATATGAGCCATCAGCCATGAGCCATGAGCCATGAGCCGCGGCCAGTCGAACCAAACGCCGTTCCCCAAACGCAAAAAGGACACCTCTCGGGTGTCCTTTTTCGTAACCATCGCTATCGCTATCGCAATACGCGATCAGCGTAACGCCGTGAACCTCAGGCGCCCATCTCCGAAGCCGATGCCACATGCTTGGGCGCATTCGAGCTCGCGTCGTCCTGCTCGGAAACCGGCGTCTTCGGCGCTGCCGCGCTCAGCGGACGACTGCCTTCCAGCGTCACCTGCACGCGCTTGCCGTTGTTCGTGCCAGCCGCGGCAGGCGCATTGTTCGAGGCTGTCAGGACCGGCGCCTGCGGGGCATTGACCGGCACCTTGCGGCCGCGCGCCACGTCGCGCAGACGGCCGCGCTCGGCCATCACCTTGGCGCCGTAACCGCCGTCGTCCTGCGAGGTCGAGCCGACGTACAGGCGCAAGCCGCCCGGCAGCGAACCGCCGCGCGCGATGCAGTCCTTCAGCACCAGCGCGCCCACCTTGATGTTCGCGACCGGTTCGAGCGCCGCGCTCTGCCCGCCGAAATACTGGAACTTGTCCGAATGCACCTTGGACATCACCTGCATCAGCCCTTGCGCGCCGACGCCGCTCTCAGCGTAGGGATTGAAGCCCGATTCGATCGCCATCACCGACAGCAGCAGCAGCGGATCGAGACCGACTTCGCGGCCGGTGTCGAACGCGGCCTTCACGAGTTCGCTCACCGGCTCTTGCGCCACGCGATAGCGGCGCGCGAGGTACGACGCCACCAGATCCTGCTCGCGAGTCGAGATGAGCACGCGGTCGTCGCGTGCGTCGGCCGAGACGCGCTGCGACGGAATCAGCTCCGCCAGCGCGGCGACGCTGTGCATGGTGCGCGGGTCGAGCCCGTTCAGCGCGGCCACGCCCATGCCGGCCGAGCCCGTGCCGTCAAAGGCGCCGTCGTAGCCGGTATTGCTGGTGCTCACGATGATGTTAGCGTTGCTCGCCCCGCCGATCGCGTCGGCAGCGCCCGAATTCGCGGACAACGAGTCGTCGGAAGCCGCGCTTCCAGCCGGTCCGAAGGCCGGCAGCGGATGGCCCTGCAGCAGACGTGCGGGACCGGCTTGCACAGCGGCGGAAATGACCGGCATCAGCTTGGCGGCCACGGTGCCGCGCCAGGCGGCCGGCATCAGCCACAGCGCGAGCGCCACCACGACGGCGATACCGCCGACGATGCTGAACAGGTGATGACTCATTCGGGTCCCGCGACGCAGCACACCGCGCACAACTTGCGCGATACGCTCATCGGGACGCCACGATAACCAGGCGTTCATTCAGATCTCCCATGTTGCATGATCCGCGAACTCCGCCAGTTCAACAGGCGGTAACACACATTCGCAGAGTCAAGACGTCGCGTGCTCTGTCTGGTTAGGCCAGCAGCGGCGTCGGGAAAACGGCACATACCGTTTGTGGGGAGCCATCCTGGAAAGAGCCCGCGGCATACCAAAAAGCAGGCGGGCGGCGGCTCCCACGCGAAAAACCAGCGTCAGTCGGACGCTGGCGAGGACTTCAACAAGGCCGTCAGATACCGTGCAGGGGGTCGGCAAAACGGTGACGCGTTGCGTCTGATGGGACCGGGGGCAGTGGTAAAAAGGTTCACGCCCTGCAACCAACGTGGACGGATTCTATTCAGCGTTTTATAGATCGTCAACACTATAGATAGGCAAAACTATAACTAATTGTAATAATGAAAGGCGCTCAGGCCACTCGAAACCGCGCGCCAAGCCCTTCTCGAGCTATCTCGATTCTCTCGTTCGAACCTGGCCGTTTGGCCGATCCACGTGCGTCAGCCAACACAGGTAAAATCGACAATCGTTTTGGTGCCGCAAATGCTTGCCGCGCCCTCCTTTTTCGCCGCTTGCGCGGCTCTGAACCGCAACAGATGAAATACAAAGACCTGCGCGATTTCGTCGGCCGCCTGGAACAGATCGGTGAACTCCGCCGTATCTCGCAAAACGTCTCCCCCGTCCTGGAAATGACCGAGATATGCGATCGCGTGCTGCGCGCCGGGGGCCCGGCCGTGCTGTTCGAGAGCAGGCAGCGGCATGCGTTTCCCGTGCTCGGCAACCTGTTCGGCACCCCGCGCCGCGTCGCGCTCGGCATGGGCATCGACACGCAAGCCGGTGAAGGCGACGGCGCCGCACTCGAATCGCTGCGCGACGTCGGCCGTCTGCTGTCCGCATTGAAGGAACCGGAGCCGCCGAAAGGGTTCAGGGATGCCGGCAAGCTGTTCTCGCTCGCGAAGGCGGTTTGGGACATGGCGCCCAAAACGGTGAGCGCGCCGCCCTGCCAGGAAATCGTCTGGGAAGGCAACGATGTCGACCTCGAAAAACTGCCGATTCAGACCTGCTGGCCGGGCGATGCCGGCCCGCTGATCACATGGGGTCTTACCGTCACAAGAGGCCCGAATAAGAGCCGACAAAATCTAGGCATATACCGCCAGCAACTGATCGGCCGTAACAAACTCATCATGCGCTGGCTTGCGCACCGCGGCGGCGCGCTCGATTTCCGCGAGTTCGCATTGCGCAATCCTGGCAAGCCCTATCCGGTGGCCGTGGTGTTGGGCGCCGATCCGGCGACCATCCTCGGCGCGGTCACGCCGGTGCCGGACACGCTGTCCGAATACCAGTTTGCCGGGCTGCTGCGCGGCGGGCGCACCGAACTCGCGAAGTGCATCACGCCAGGCGTCGACGGTTTGCAGGTCCCGGCGCGCGCGGAGATCGTGCTCGAAGGCTTCATCCATCCGCAGGAAGGCACGCCCTCGGCCGCTCCCGCAGGCGCTCCGCCGCGTCCGGCCAAGGGCGCGTCGGCCGGCTATGAACATGCGCTGGAAGGTCCATACGGCGACCACACCGGCTACTACAACGAACAGGAGTGGTTTCCCGTCTTCACGGTCGAGCGCATCACCATGCGGCGCGACGCGATCTACCACTCCACCTACACCGGCAAACCGCCCGATGAACCGGCCGTGCTCGGCGTCGCGCTCAACGAAGTGTTCGTGCCTCTGCTGCAGAAGCAATTCACCGAGATCACCGACTTCTACCTGCCGCCCGAAGGTTGCAGCTACCGGATGGCGATCGTGCAGATGAAAAAGAGCTATCCCGGCCACGCCAAGCGCGTGATGTTCGGCGTGTGGAGCTTCCTGCGGCAATTCATGTATACGAAGTTCATCGTCGTGGTCGACGAGGACGTGAACATCCGCGACTGGAAGGAGGTGATCTGGGCGATCACCACGCGCGTCGACCCGTCGCGCGACACGGTGCTGGTCGACCGCACGCCGATCGACTACCTGGATTTCGCCTCGCCCGTGGCCGGGCTCGGCTCGAAGATGGGACTCGACGCAACGAACAAATGGCCTGGCGAAACCGACCGCGAATGGGGCCGCCCGATCGTGATGGACGACGCGGTCAAGCAGCGCATCGACACGCTGTGGAACGAGTTGGGCCTGTAGGGCGATCGGTACAACAAGACTGAATAACGAAGCTGACGGAGCCGTTGCGCGGATGCATGCCTTTTCAATGATGTCGGACGGTTTTTTCCTGTCCTTGTCGCTGTGCCTGGATATCGGTCTCGTGAACGTCGCCATGATTTCGCTGACGCTGTCGCACGGCTTCAAGCCGGGCTTCTGGCTGGGCCTCGGTTCCTGCATCGGCGATCTGATTTACGCGGCGCTCGCGCTCGCGGGCATGGCCGCGTTGTTGCAGTTCGAGTCGGTGCGCTGGGTGGTGTGGATCGGCGGCGCGGCGATCCTGCTTTTTCTGACGTGGAAGATGGCGCGCGAGGCGATGTTCCCGGCCTCGGCGCCGCCCGTGGCCGGCGAGGCGGATGCCGATGCGCCGCATCTGTCAGCGTGGCGCGGTTTTCTGCGCGGCGTGTTGCTGGCGATGTCGTCGCCCTCGGCGATTCTGTGGTTCGCGGCGGTGGGCGGCGCATTGATCGCGAAAGCCGGCGCCACGAGCGCGACGACCGCGCCGGTGTTTTTAGGCGGCTTCTTTCTCGGCGGTCTGTGCTGGACGGTCTTTATCTGCGGACTCGGCAGCCACGGGCGCAAACGCGCCGGCACCGGTTTGCTGCGCGCCTGTCATGTGCTGTCGGCGCTGCTGTTCGCGTACTTCTCGTATAGCGTGATCGTCAACGGGTATCGCGATCTGATCGTGCAGACCGCGCACGCGGCAAGCTCATAACGACGGTTCGCAGCCGAGGCTGACGAGCCGTCTTCGCTTTAGATGCAGCAAGCGTGGCAGCGGAAGCCTGCTCACGAACCAGGCTCAGGCGAGAAACTGCGCGAGCTTCTCGAGATCGACGTTGCCGCCGCTCACTACCACGCCCACGCGTTTGCCCTTCACCGGCACGACGCCGTTCAGCACCGCGGCTGCGGCGAGGCAGCCCGTCGGCTCGACCACCATCTTCATGCGCTGCGCGAAAAAACGCAGGGTCTCGATCAACTGCGCGTCGCTGACCGTTTCGATTCGCGCAACCAGTTTGCGGATGATCGCAAACGTGTAATCGCCCAGATGCGTGGAAGCGGCGCCGTCGGCGATCGTGCGCGGCGCGTCGATATGCACGATCTCACCGCGCGCGAGCGATTGCTGACCGTCGTTGCCCGCCTCGGGCTCGACGCCGATCACCGTGCACGCCGGACTCAGCGCCGCCGCCGACAACGCGCTGCCGCCGATCAGCCCGCCCCCGCCGAGGCAAACGAACAGCATGTCGAGCGGGCCGGTTTCGTCGATCAGCTCTTTCACCGCGGTGCCCTGCCCTGCGATCACATGCGGATGGTCGTATGGCGGGATCAGCGTCATGCCGCGCTCTTCGGCGAGCCGCCGGCCGATCTCCTCGCGATTCTCGGTATAGCGGTCGTAGGTGATCACCTCGCCGCCATAGCCTCGCGTCGCCGCCACCTTGGCCGCGGGTGCGTCGTGCGGCATCACGATCGTCGCCTTGATGCCCGCGAGGCGCGCCGACAGCGCGATCGCCTGCGCATGATTGCCCGACGAATACGTCAGTACGCCGGCCTTGCGTTGCTCCGCGTCGAAATGCGAAATCGCGTTGTAGGCGCCGCGAAACTTGAACGCGCCCATGCGCTGAAAGTTTTCACATTTGAAGAACACCGACGCCCCGGTGCGCTCGTTGAACGTGCTCGAAGTCAAAACGGGGGTGCGGTGAGCGACGCCTTCAAGACGCACAGCGGCGTCGAGTACGTCGTCGAAGGTGGGAGCGGGAAGCGCTTGCATCGGCGAAACTCTCCAGAGCGGTGGCGAAGCCGCCATTCTCCCAGCTTCCACAATGCTTTGGAACGTGAACCGCGCGATGATCTTTTACCTGGGCCGGCGGCGCGAAACACCGCGAGCGCGGACTCAAGGCTTCATCGCTGCAACAACTCAAAAGGCCCGCATAAAAACAAACGGCGTAACCCGGCGATCAAGCCGGCGTTACGCCGTTGGTACATTCCGTTGTTGCCGCGATCAATGACGATAGTAGCCGCGACCGTGCCCGTAATAACCACCATAACCACCGCGATAGTAGCCGCGGCCATAGTAAGGACGGCCATAGCCGTAGTACCCGCCACCCACCACCACCGCAGGGGGCGGACCGTAGACCACAGGCGGCGCATACACCACCGGCGGGGGCGGCGCGTAATAGACAGGCGGCGGTGCGGCATAGACCGGGTACGCCGGCGCGATCGGCACCCCGATGCCGATACCCACGGAAACATGCGCCTGCGCGGCGCCGACAAGCCCCGCGCCGAGCGCGGCGGCAACGACAAACGGAACGATCTTTTTCACTTCTATTCTCCTGGCGCGGCCCACTGTGGTCGCCGACTTCGCATGCCTTGCATGCTACAAAATCAATGTATCGAAAAAGATCGCATAGCGCTGTTTGCATTTGTTGCAAATTGCAATTCGCGGCAAGGAGCGGCTCTTGCGGCTTGCGTTGCCCGCAACAGGCGGGCCGCGCGGTGAGTTGCCCACCAAGGGATTGCATGTCTTCTTAACGCGCGCCGGTCTATAGCTTTTCCACCACGCCGCCCCGGCCGACCGGCAACCGGTAATCTTTGATTACAAATTAGATTCAATCCGACGCCCAAAACCCAAAATGCCCGACGCAATCGCGCCGGGCATTCCCTGGCTGTCGAGACGGCGCTGTTTCAACCGACTTTCACATAGACGAATTCGCGCGACACGCTGGGTGGAACATACGCGCCGCTGATCCGCACGCGCGGCGTAAGACGCTTTTTCTGTTCCCACCAACGGCGGCGCTGCGCATGTGTCAGGAACCGCAAGTGTTTTCGGTAAGAAAAAATGCTCATGGTGACCTCCCGAATCTGACTGCGAGACAAATACCCGGAACAACAACTGCGAAACCGGTTCATGGTCCAATCTCATGGTCCACTTTAAGCAGTTTGCGAGCCCACCGGGTGCGCGCCGCCCGATGAGCGCTCAGCCACGCCATATCGGGCGCGAACTGATCAGAGGAAAGCCGGCACGGCCATGCCGCAGGGCGGACGGATGCGCGATACTGCGGCATTCCCTTCAAACGTCCCAGTCTGGAGCAGGCACCTATGTCCCAGTCTTCTTTGCCGCGTCTCGGCTTTATCGGTGCGGGCCGCCTCGCGCGTTGTCTCGCGCTCGGTTTTTCACGCGCCGGCTATCCGGTCACCGCGGTGGCGAGCCGCACGGCGGCTTCGGCCAGCCGGCTCGCCAGTCAAATCGGGCAGTGCGCGGCGTTCGACGATCCCCAACAGGTGGTCGACGCCGCGGACATCGTCTTTTTAGCCGTTCCCGACGACAGCATCGGTACGTCAGCGCACACACTGCGGTTCGGGCCGCACGGCCAGGCGCTCGTACATTGCAGCGGCGCATCGCCGGTCGAACTGCTGACGCCGGCGCGCGATCAGGGCGCGGCGGTCGGGGGCTTTCATCCACTGTACCTGTTTGGCGGCGATCTCGCCGACCTCGACAGGATCGCCGGCTGCTCGGTCACGATCGAGGCCGACGAGCCGTTGAAGGGCTCGCTGACGGCGCTCGCCGTCGCGCTGGGCTGCCATCCGCTGTCCATTCCGGCGGGCGGCCGCATGCTGTATCACGCCGCCGCGCACTATGCCGCGAGTTTTGCGCTGTGCAGCCTCGCCGAATGCGTCGCGCTGTGGCGCACGCTGGGCTTTGCCGAAGACGACGCGCTGCGCGCGCTGCTGCCGATGCTCGCCGGCACCATTGAAACCGCACGCGACAAGGGTTTGCCCAACGCGCTCGCGGGCCCGGTGTCACGCGGCGACACGGGCGTCGTGCGCAAACAGCTCGCGCTGCTCGAAGGCTTCGGCGGCGACCATGCGGCGCTGTACGGCTTGCTGTCGCGGCGCGCGGTCGAACTCGCCCGACGCCGCGCCGCGCCGCCCGTCGCGATCGAAGCGATCGCCGAGGCCGTGGAGGAATCGCTCACCCGCTCCCTAAATGCGGCTGCGGCAGGTGCAAGCGTCAAGTAAGCCGTGATAATGTGACGTCCGGCGCCGCGCGCAATCCGCCAGCGACGCGCTTAGGAGCCGGCTTAGGACCAGCTTAGGACCGGGGTTAAGGGCAGGTTAAGGACCACGCTCAGGGACCAGGCTTCGGCATCAACAGACGAGAACCAACAATGATCAAGGTCAGCATCCTTTATCCGTACCGGGAAAACGGCCATTTCGACGTGAACTATTACTGCGTCACGCACATGCCGCTTGCGGCGAAACTGTTTGGGCGGTCGCTGAAGGGCTGGTCGGTCGACGTCGGCATCAACGCGGGGCCGCCGGGCACGCCGCCGCCGTATGTCGCGGCAGGCCACTTTCTGTTCGACAGCGCGGATGACTTCTACAAGGCGTTCAAGCCCGCTTCCGAGCAACTGGTCGCGGACATCCCCAATTACACCGATGCTGGCAACGGCACGATCCTGATCAGCGAGATCAAGGTTTCGGCTTGATGTCGAACGGCTTGGGTCGGGTCGCGACGCGCTGGTTCGACGTTGAACACGACTCGCGAGGCGCTGAATCGGAGCGCCGCGCGATTGCTTGAGAAAAGATGCTTGACGCGCCGCTCCCGCGAGAGAGCGCTTGAACCCAAATGAAACCGCCGGCGCGTCGATGGACAGCGCCGGCGCCCCGCGGCCGGTGAACGGCCGTTATTCGAAGGATAAGGACACGAGATGTTTGGCGATATCGCCCGTTTTCTACTCAATACCATCTTCACGCTGTTCGGCGCCGCCCTGCTGCTGCGCGCATGGCTGCAAGTCGTGCGCATGCCGCCCTACAACCCGGTCACGAACGCCGTGCTGCAAGCCACCAACTGGATCGTGCTGCCGCTGCGGCGCATTCTGCACAGCACGCGCAACGTCGACTGGGCGAGTATCGTCGCGGCTCTGCTTGCGGCGATCGTCTATGTGGTGCTGATGGTGGTGCTCACCGGCGCCGATCCGCTCACGCTCGCGCCGACGCTGCTGATCGTCGCCGTGCTGACGCTCGTCAAGTGGGCGCTGAATCTGATCATCTGGTTGACGATCCTGATGGCGTTGCTGTCATGGCTCAATCCGCGCTCGCCGGCCATGCCGATCCTGTATCAACTGACCGCGCCGTTTCTGAATCCGCTGCGCCGCGTGATGCCGCAACTCGGCGGCATCGACCTCTCGCCGATCCTGCTGTTCGTGATCGTGCAGGTGCTGCTGATGGTGGTGACGCGCGCGGCCGTTCAGTTGACTTACTTCGTGATCTGAAGGCGCTCGCTGCGCCAGTGAAAGCGGGCGGCGGCGCGATTTGCGCTAACCGCCTGTTCCCGAGTAAAATAGCGCGCTCTGCGGGCGTCGTATAATGGTAATACCCTAGCTTCCCAAGCTAGAGCCGTGGGTTCGATTCCCATCGCCCGCTCCAGATACTTTCCATCCCGCCTGGTGACGAACCAGATAGACAGATAGAAACCAGGCGGCCACGCGAAAGAATCTGCATCTACCGCATGTCCCGCCTGTTGCATCCTCTTGCGCTTGTCACTCAAAAAGAATCAGCGTTTTTCAGCATCTCAAACCCACTGATTCACTTCCCATAACCGGCGAGCAAACGCGGCATTGTGATACCGGCCGAGAACATAGCGAATGCCGCCGCGGCATTCTTCCACCGCATTCCCAAACGATTTTTCTCCCTCGGGATTCAACGCATATTGCGCCGGCAATAACTGATAAAGCCCGCGTGCCGAAGACCTCGGATTGCGTGATCCCACTTACGGATGGCCATGACGGTGACCAAAACGTCATCATGCCGGCGATGCCGAAGCCAGCCGCAAGCACCCTCGTCTGGACGCCGCCTTTTGGGTTGTGCTACCTTACGCGCACTTGCAACGCCCGCTCCACCTTCCTGCTAAGCCTCGAGCCTCTAGCGGAATCCAGCACGAGCCGCCTCGATGAAGGCGGCTTTTTTGTAGTGGCGGCACGAAGTCCTCACCTTGTAGCAGTCTCGACAATGATCCACGATCCAAACGACGCCGGCTTGCCCGACGAACTCACGACGCCCGCGAGCGAAACCGACGGCCAATCCGCCGGCGACACGCTGCAACAGGAAGCCCCGCACCGGCGCCGTATCCGCAGCTTTGTCACACGCGCCGGCCGCGTCTCGACCGGCCAGCGCCGCGCGATGGATGAACTCGGTCCGCGTTTCGTGGTTCCGTTCGCCCCGCAGCAACCCGACTGGAACAGCGTGTTCGGCCGTGAAGCACCGCGTGTGCTGGAAATCGGCTTCGGAATGGGCGCGACCACCGCGGAGATCGCCTCGCACCGTCCCGACGACGACTTCCTCGGCGTCGAGGTGCACGAGCCGGGCGTCGGCGCGTTGCTCAAGCTGATGGGCGAGCAGCAGTTGTCGAACATCCGCATCATTCAGCACGACGCGGTCGAAGTGCTCGAACAGATGATCGCGCCGGACAGCCTCGACGGCGCGCATATCTTCTTTCCCGATCCGTGGCACAAGGCGCGTCATCACAAGCGCCGGCTGATCCAGCCGAAATTCGTCGCCTTGCTGGTTTCGCGCCTGAAGCCTGGCGCGTATCTGCATTGCGCGACCGACTGGCAAAACTACGCCGAACAGATGCTGGAAGTGCTCAGCGCGGAGCCCGCGCTCGAGAACACCGCCGACGGCTACGCGCCGCGCCCCGAGTATCGTCCCGTGACGAAGTTCGAACGCCGCGGGCTGCGGCTCGGACACGGCGTCTGGGATCTGGTGTTCCGCAAACGCGGCGCGCTCTGATCGCTGATCGCGCCTCGCAAGCTGCAACGAAAAAGGTCCGCAAACGCGGACCTTTTTTCATGGCACTCATGGCACTCATGGCAACGGGGTTAAGACAAACTCAACTGGTCCAGCTCAACGCGCCGCTATAGCCGACCAGCAAGATCAACAACCCGAAGCCGATCCGATACCACGCGAAAGCGGTGAAGTCGTGCGCGGCGACATAGCGCAACAGCCAGCGCACGCAGGCGAACGCGCTGATGAAGGCCGCCACGAAACCGATCGCCAAGGTGCCGAGCACATCCGCGGACAGCAGTTGCCAGCCTTTGTGGAGCTCGTAACCGGTCGCGCCGAACATGATCGGAATCGCGAGGAAGAACGAGAACTCCGTGGCGACCCGCCGGTCGAGCCCGAACAGCATTCCGCCGATGATGGTCGAGCCCGAGCGCGAAGTGCCTGGAATCAGCGCGAAACATTGAGCCAGGCCCACTTTCAGCGCATCCAGCGCGGTCAGATCGTCCACGCTCTGCACGCGCGCCGCCCTCTCGCCTTGCGCGCGCTGGCGCGCTTCGGCCCACAGGATCACCACCCCGCCCGCCACCAGCGCGAACGCGACCGGCACCGGCGAAAACAGCGCGGCCTTGATGGACTTTTCCAACAGCAAACCAAGCACGATTGCCGGAATCGTCGCGATGATCACGTTCAGCGTGAAGCGGCGCGCATCGGGTCGGCTCGGCAAGCCGACCACCACACTGACGATGCGGCGGCGGAACTCCCAGCACACGGCGAGAATCGCGCCGAGCTGGATCACGACATCGAAGGTTTTCGCGTGTTCATCGGTGAAATTGAGCAGACTGCCCGCGACGATCAAGTGGCCGGTGCTCGACACCGGCAAGAACTCCGTCAACCCTTCGACGACGCCCAGAATCAGCGCCTTGCAAGCCAATAGCCAGTCCATCCGTGCCCCTCATCGCTGTATGTAGATAGTTGGAACAAGGGCCGCACGATAACGCTGCGGCCCTGACGACCGCGCGCTTGCGTCATTTCTCGACGATTTGCACACGTATGCCGTTTGTAAGGATGGTGATTGTACCGGGTTCGTAATTCACACCGGCGAATTGCAGTTGTTCGGGCTTGAAAGTGTAGATCGGATAATTGGTCAGCAACTGCGTGGCGAGCAGTCCCGCCGCGGCGTTGATCTGCTGCGTGTAGGCCTGCGCCTGTCCGGTCACGCTGACGTTGTCGACGTTCGGCGACTTCAGCACGACCGACTTGCTGGCGGCATCGTAAGCGAGTTCGCTGGAAAGCGTGAAGACGCCGTCGACCGGCTGCGGCATGAACGGACTCGCGAAGCGCGCGTCGAGCTTCACCGAGACGCGGTTCGCATCCGGCAGAAGGCCGACCACCGGATGCGTCAGCACGACATCGAACACTTGCGACACCGTGCGCTGATACGGAAACTTGCGCTGCACCGCGTCTTGCACCTGCTGCTGCGAAAACGTGTAGTGCGACGGGATGAACGGAAAGATCGATGCGGCGCAGGCTGCCAGCGACACAGTGATGCCAAGCGCGCCGCAGCCTGTCAGCGCTGCGAGCAGGAAGCGGCGCCGGGTCGGCGCAGCGGATCGGGTCATGCGAAATCTCCTTGGGGAAGCTTTTTCTGACATCGGTTGCGGCGCGCCGTTCGCGCTATCGGCGTGCCGACGCTTGCGCTTGCGGCTGAGTTTGCGTTTCGAGCCGGGTTAGCCACGCGAGTGCTTCGTCGCGGTTCGCGCCACACATTTCCGTCTGCGGTTGCAGGCCCGAACAGCAGGCCGGCCGCTCCGGCTGCCCGAAGATCGCGCAGCGCAAATCGTCACCGAGTTGCACGCAGCGCACGCCCGCCGGCTTGCCGTTCGGCATGCCCGGAATCGGACTCGAAATCGACGGCGCGATACAGCACGCGCCGCAATCGGGTCGGCAGGCGTGACCCGCCACATGGAACGGGGAGTCGCGCTTCGCAACGGTGTTTGGCACATCTTTCACGGCATTTTTCCTGACGCTCGACAACACGCAATGCATAAGCAGAACCGCATTGTGCCATCGCATTCCGTGCGGGCTTTTGCATAATTGCGCGCGTATGGCATCCGCTTCACCGATACGTTCGAGCCTGAACGGGAACGCTTGCGTGAAGGCTTCGCGCGAACCCAAAGCGGCCGGCTTGCCCGTCGCCGGATTTTCGGCCATAATCTGCGTCTTCGCCGCGCGCCATGTTCCAGCGCGTGCGCTGCAAGATCTGCCCAGGTGGTGAAATTGGTAGACGCAGGGGACTCAAAATCCCCCGCCGCAAGGCGTGCCGGTTCGATTCCGGCCCTGGGCACCAAACAAAATCCAAGCGTTAGCGTCCCCGCTACCGTTCAGTACCCACTCCCGCGAAATCCCCTCCACTCGCGGAAAAATTCCCCAAGCTTGTCACACCGCCACACGTCGATGCTCAACGCGTTCGTCGGCAATCGCAATCAGCTTCTGATCGAGCGTTCGAAACCGCAAGAAGTCCCACCGCGGGTTTAACTCTAGAAACTTTATTCCCGCCGCGCCGATAACGCGGACAGGAACCGTTTGCCAGTCAGTCCGCCGGCAAATCGGCCGCGCTGGTTTCGGGTGCCGCATTGCGCGGCGCCGCGGCGCGAACTTCACCAACCTCGATGAAGAAGGCGCAGATGCGAAAGCTCCGTTTTACGCAGAAGTTATGGCTGCCGCTGCTGATCAGTCTCGTTGCGTTGCTGGCGGTATCGGTATTCGCCGCCTGGCAATCGCGCGAGACCCGCATCGAGGAGCGCAAGCACGATCTCATGAACGTCGGGCAGGTCGGCGTGAGTATCGTCAAGGAATATGCGGCGCTGGCGCAAGGCGGAGCGATGTCCGAAGCGGACGCGCAAAAGCAGGCGCTCACCCGGCTGCGCGAGATCCGCTATGGCGAGGACGGCTATTTCCTCGTGATCAACTCGAAGCCGCGGATGGTCATGCACCCCATCAAGCCGGCGCTCGAAGGCCGCGACCTCGCCGCAACGGCCGATGCCGACGGCCGTCACCATTACGTGAGCTTCGCCTCGGTGGCGCAGGCGCCCGAAGGCGGCTTCGTGGATTACGTGTTTCCGCACCCGAACGTGACGCCGGTGAAGGCGGTCGCCAAGATCGGCTACGTGCTGCGCTACGCGCCGTGGGACTGGATCATCGCGACGGGCGCCTACGTCGACGACATCGACGCCGCTTTCATGCGCTCGCTGTGGATGCTGGGCGCGATCTTCGTCGGGATCTCCCTGCTGCTGGTGGCGCTCGTCACCGTGACGAACCGCAGCATCCTCCGCACGATCGGCGGCGATCCGGCCTACGCGGCGGAGGTCGCCGAGGCGATCGCGTCCGGCGACCTGACCGTTGCGATCGCCACGCGCAGCGGCGACACGTCGAGCCTGCTGCACGTGATGCAGCGCATGCGCGACGCGCTCACCGGCACGATCCGCCAGATCAAGCGCGCCTCCGACAACGTCGCGTGCGGCGCGAACGAAATCGCGAACGGCAACGCGGACCTGTCGGCGCGCACGGAGAACCAGGCGGCGTCGTTGCAGGAAACGGCTTCGAGCATGGAGCAGATGACCGCGATGGTCCGGCAGACCGCGGAGCACGCGCGCACCGCCAGCGAACTCGCGGCCAACGCGGCGCACATCGCCAACCGGGGCGGCGACATGATCACCGAGGCCGTCGGCGCGATGAAGGACATTTCGAGCGAATCGGGGCGCATGGTCGAGATCATCGCGACGATCGAAGGCATCGCATTCCAGACCAATATCCTCGCGCTCAACGCGGCCGTCGAAGCGGCGCGCGCGGGCGAGCAGGGCCGTGGATTCGCGGTCGTCGCGAGCGAGGTCCGCAGTCTCGCGCAACGCAGCGCGACCGCGGCGAAGGAAATCCGCGAGCTGATCAGCCATGCGGTGGAACGCGTCGGCAGCGGCGCGACGCTGGTCGAAAGCACCGGCTCGACGATCGACGACGCGCGAGACGCGATCCTGCGGGTGACCGGCGTGGTGCAGGAGATCGCGGCGGCGGCGGCCGAGCAGAGCGCGGGCATCGATCAGGTCAATCTCGCGGTCACGCAGATGGACAGCATGACCCAGCAGAACGCGGCGCTCGTCGAAGAAGCGGCGGCCGCGGCGCAGTCGCTGAAGGAGCAGGCGCTGCATCTGCAGCACACGGCCGCGGCCTTCCGGCTCGATACGCGCGACGTCGGCGAGGAAGCCGGGAGCGAACCCCAGGCAGTGTCGCGTCGCGCGCGCGAGCCGGCGTTCGCGTGAGCGCCGGCTGCGCGGCGCGCAGGTCGTTCGCGGATCGGCTTCGTTCCACGCGGAGGCGGCAAGCCATCATGCGAATTCAAAGCGGCACGCCCTCCGAATCCGCTATGTCAGCGCGCAAATAAAAACCGCTCCCGCAGCCATTTCAGCGGCATGCGTGGAGCGGCTTGGATCGCGCGACGCCTGCGCCGACGTGAGAGCGCAACACTCGCCGCCCCCACCGCCGCGGGCTTTATCGCTCGGCCATTCGCGCGCCGACAAGCATCGCCGCGCGCCGGCGCTTGAACACATAGCCGCCCCACATCACGACCAGCCACGCGGGCACGAGCCACACCGCGGCCGACAGGCCCGGCGTCATCGCCAGAATCACGAGGATCATCGCCATGAAGGCGAGGCAGATCCAGTTGCTGACCGGAAACCAGAACGACTTGAAGACGAGCGTCTCGCCCGCCGCCATCATCGCCTTGCGCGACTTCAGATGCGTCAGGCTGATCAACGCCCAGTTCAGCACCAGTGCGGCCACCACCAGCGCCATCAGCAGGCCGAGCGCTTCGGCGGGAATCAGATAGTTGAGGATCACGCAGGTGAAGGTGGCGAGCGCCGACAAACCGATCGCCATATACGGCACGCCACGCCGGTCGACCTTCATGAGCATACGCGGCGCGTTGCCCTGCTCCGCGAGACCGTAGAGCATGCGGCTATTCGCATACACGCCGCTGTTGTACACGGACAGCGCCGCCGTCAACACGACGACGTTGAGGACGTTCGCGGTCAGTGTCGAGCCGATCTGCGAGAAGATCATGACGAACGGGCTGCCGCCGGCCGCGACCTGGTTCCACGGATATAGCGAGAGCAGCACTGTCAGCGAGCAGATGTAGAAAATCAGAATCCGGTAGATCACCTGATTCACGGCCTTCGGAATGCTCTTCTGCGGATCGGCGGCTTCGGCCGCCGTGATGCCGATCAGTTCGAGCCCGCCGAACGAGAACATGATGACGGCCAGCATCATGAAGAGGCCTTGAAACCCATGCGGGAAAAAGCCGCCGTGGCTCCAGAGATTGGTGAGCGAGGCTTGCGGGCCGCCGCGTCCGCTGATGAGCAGATAGCCGCCGAATACGATCATGCCGATCACCGCCACGACCTTGACGATCGAAAACCAGAACTCGGTTTCGCCGTAGGCTTTGACGTTGGCGAGATTGATCGCGTTGATCAGCGCGAAGCACACCAGCGCCGACACCCACGTCGGCACACCGGGCCACCAGTAATGGACATAGGTGCCGACCGCGGTCAGCTCGGCCATGCTCACGAGCACGTACAGCACCCAGTAGTTCCAGCCGGACAGAAAGCCGGGAAAGTCGCCCCAGTACTTGTACGCGAAGTGGCTGAACGAACCGGCAACCGGTTCCTGCGCGACCATCTCGCCCAACTGCCGCATGATCATGAAGGCGATGACGCCGCCGATCGCATAGCCGAGAATCATCGACGGGCCGGCTGCCTGAAGCACGCTGGCCGAGCCGAGAAACAGGCCGGTGCCGATCGCTCCACCCAGCGCGATCAACTGGATGTGGCGATTCTTGAGCCCGCGCTTCAGGCCGTCCTGCTGTTGTGCACTATTCAAATTGCGCCCCAGTGTATGGATTTCGATCACCCGGACAGACTCGTGGTCCGTCCCGGCAGAACCAAAAATTTTACCGTGACCGAAAGGGCCTAAATACTGGGAGCAACCCGCGCCTGGTTCCGCACCTTATTGACGTGCAACGATATTGATTGACACCGCGAGCCGCTTCGGTATGTTGCGCTAGTCGAGGTTTCAGCCTTCGGAGATTCAACATGTCGCCCAAACGCCTGCTCCGCGCCGCTGTTTTGTGTCTCTGTTTCGCTGGCGCGGGTGCGCTCGCGCAAAGCACGGCGCCTGCGGCGTCACTCATCATGGCACCCGAGGCTAGGCCGGCCAGCGCACCGGGCACGGCAGTTCCGGATCAAGCGGCGCCCACCGCAGCATCTGCGCCGGCGGCGACCGACGCGCCAACCGCGGCGCCCGCCACGCCTTTCGCCACAGTCCCAACGCCGTCCGCCGCGCCGATGACCGGCCCCGTGCGCAATGTGGTGCTGGTGCACGGCGCTTTCGTCGACGGCTCGAGCTGGAACGGCGTCGTCGCGAAACTGCAGCAGAAGGGTTATCACGTGAGCTCGGTGCAAAACCCGCTCACCTCGCTCGCCGACGATGTCGCCGCCACGCGCCGCGTCCTCGCGCGCCAGGACGGTCCGACCATGTTGGTCGGACATTCATGGGGCGGCGTCGTGATTACCGAAGCGGGCGCGAATGCGCCGAACGTCGCCGGCCTCGTGTATGTCGCGGCGATCGCGCCGGACTTGCACGAGTCGACCGCCGATCTGATGAAGCGCGCCGCGCCGATGCCGGCAGGCAAAGGCATCACCACGGACGCGAGCGGCTTTCTCTGGCTCGACCGCGCGAAATACCGCGCCGACTTTGCCGCCGATGTGCCCGAAAACCTGACGCGCGTGCTCTCCGCCGCGCAGCAGCCGATCGCCGCGAAGGCGTTCGGCGAAACGGTCAGCCAGGTGGCGTGGAAGGAGAAGCCGTCGTGGTACGTGTTGACCACGAAGGACCGCGCGGTATCGCCGGACGTCGAAAAATTCATGGCCGAGCGGATGGGCGCCAAAGTCGTGCCGATGGCGTCGAGCCACCTCGCACCCGTGTCGCATGCGGGTGCGATCGCCGACGTGATCGATCGCGCGGCGCGGGAGTTGAGCCGGCAGCAATAGCCGGCCGATAGCGAAGGATTAATCTGGCGGCAGAAATCGGTGGTTGCGAGGGCTCGGGCAAAACAACCGACCGTTGCCCGCCTAGCGCAGCATGAACGACATCGCCGACAAACAATTCAGCATCCTCACCGCATCTTCCGCCGACGCCGCATCAAAACGCAGCGTGACGGCATCGACACGCGTGAGCGTCGGCCATTGGCAAAACAGATCAGCGAGCGCGGTGGTTTGCACACGCAGTTCACACTCGACGGGTTTCGCCCCGGCGCGCGTGGCGTGCGGCGCATGACCCTCGGCGAGATGCTGCCGCACCACTTCGCGCGCGGCCGTTCCGATCGCATCGCGCGCGTAGGCCGGGCTTTGCGTGACGCCGCTGGCATGCCCCGTCGCGCTCTTCGTCACGACGAAGCGCGCGCCCGGAAAACGCGGCGCGGTTTCCTCGGCAAAAACGTCGTCGCCGGATAAAAGCGCCACACGCGCGCCGTATTCTTCGGCCAGCGCGCCATACAAACCCGCCTCGCCCACTTCGACGCCGTTCAGCGAAACCCGCGCGAACGCGAAGCTGTTGATCGTATGCGCAAGGATGCCGCGCGTTTGCGACTTTGCGTGATAGCCGATCATGAACACGAGCGCCGCGCCGTATTCGAGCCCGGCCATCATGCCGAGCGTGCGCGGCTTGCCGAGCACCACCTGGGCGCGTGCGTCGAGCAGATCGGGCAGCAGGTTGCGAAAGCCGCCGTGCGAATCGTTGACCCATACCTGGGTCGCGCCGCCGGCGAATGCGCCTTCGATTGCGGCGTTGGCTTCGAGCGTCATCCAGCGGCGCGCGGCTTCGTATTCGCCGTTGCCCGCGCGCGTTTGCTCGGGATGGAACACGCCGGCCACGCCTTCTATGTCGGCGGAAATGAGGACTTTCATCGGTAAGATTGCTTGAGGAGTTGAGCGAGGTCGGGGACGCTGTCGTGCAGCGAGAGCCGCTTGCGGCCGTCGCGGCCCGTCACGGAAGTGGCGCGCCATAAGGCATCGACGATTGCCTGCTCGACGCTGTCCGCGCAAGCCTGGAACAGTGGATCGAGGCACGCGTCGGCGAGTAACGGCGGCAGCGTGACGAAGTCGGCATCATGCGGCACGGTATAGGCGGTTGAAAACGCCAGCGCGATGTCGCCGCTGCCGTGACCGTAGACGGAGCCGGTTCGCGCAAGACCGGCTGCGGCGCGCAACGACAGACGCTTGAGTTGCCGCGCGTCGAGCGGTGCATCGGTGGCGACGATCATGATGATCGAGCCTTGCTCGGGTTTTGCTATCGGCGCTGTCGCGGCGTTCGTGTTCGCGGCGCAGCCGGCGCCGGCCGCATCGACGGCATCGGCGGCTTTCGCCGCGCGCTCCGCCAGCACACGACCAAGCGGCGCACCGTCGATCGTCAGCATCGGCAACCGGCCGAAGTTCGCCAGCACGAGCGCGCCGACCGTATGCCGTTGACCGGCCACCTCGATCACGCGCGATGCGTTGCCGATTCCGCCCTTCAGATCGAAGCACGACATGCCCCGCCCCGCGCCGACCGAGCCGCTCACGACATGTGTGCTTGCGGCATCGAATGCGTCGTCGAAATGCCGTTCGTTGACGGCCAGCGCCTGGATATCGTTCAGGTATCCGTCGTTGCATTCGAACACCAGCGGATTGACCGTCGGCCACTCGCGCCCGATTCGCGGATTGGCCTTGATCGCCGCGCGAATCTGCGCCTGCGCGAGCGCCGCGACGCCGAAGGTATTGGTCAACGCAATCGGCGTTTCGAGCACGCCGAGTTCCTCGACCTGCACAAGCCCGATGCTTTTGCCAAAGCCGTTGACCACCGACGCCGCCGCGGGCACCTTGTGCAGAAACGGATCGCCGCGATGCGGACGAATCACGGTCACGCCGGTTTGCACGGCGCCTTCGTCGAGCGTGCGGTGACCGACCGTGACGCCATCGACATCGGCGATCGTGCCAAGCGGACCGCTCGTCAATACGCCGATATGCGGCGCGCCTTCGCCCACGTTTCCGCCCACGTTTTCACCCACACTCATGCCCGATCCAGCTTCGGATCGAGCGCGTCGCGCAAGCCGTCGCCGAGCAGGTTGAACGCCAGCACCGTCAGGAAAATCGCGAGACTCGGAAACAGCGCGATATGCGGCGCGGTCACCATATCGGCGCGCGCTTCGTTGAGCATCGCGCCCCACTCGGGCGTCGGCGGCTGCGCGCCGAGTCCGAGAAACGACAGGCTCGCCGCCGTGATGATCGAGGTGCCGATGCGCATGGTGAAGTACACCACCACCGACGAAATCGTCCCCGGCAAGATGTGACGCACGATGATCGTCCAGTCCGACGCGCCGATGCTGCGCGCCGCCTCGATATACGTGAGCTGCTTGAGCATCAGCGTATTGCCGCGCACGAGCCGCGCGAACGCGGGAATGCTGAAGATCGCCACCGCGCAGATCACGTTGATCATGCCGTTGCCGAGAATCGCCACCACGCCGATCGCCAGCAGTATGCCGGGGAACGCGAACAGCACGTCGGCCACGCGCATCGTGATGCGATCCCACCAGCCTTCGTAGTAACCGGCCAGCAGCCCGAAGAACGTGCCGATCACCGCACCGATCGCCACCGACAAAAAGCCGGCTTCGAGCGAGATGCGCGAGCCCGCCAGAATGCGGCTGAAAATATCGCGGCCCAGCGAATCGACGCCGAACCAGTGCGCCGCGGAAGGACCCGCGTTCAACGCGTCGTAGTCGAAGAAATTTTCCGGGTCGTACGGCACGATGTGCGGCGCCGCGAGCGCGACCACGATCAGCAGCAATACGAAGATGCCCGCGGCGAGCGCCACGCGCTGCTTACGGAATTTGCGCCAGAACTCGCTCCACGGCGTGCGGATCGCGCGTTCTTCGTTGACGGACTTGGCCGCATTCGGCTCGGTGGCTGTCGTGCTCATGCGGGCCTCACTTGAAACGGATGGTCGGATTGATCACGGCGTACAGCACGTCCACGATCAGGTTGATGATGATGAATTCGAGCGAGAACAACAGCACCTCGGCCTGAATCACCGGGTAGTCGCGCATCGACACGGCGTCGACCAGCAGGCGTCCGAGGCCCGGCCAGTTGAACACGACTTCGACCACGATCGAGCCGCCCAGCAGAAAGCCGAATTGCAAACCCATCATCGTGATCACGGGAATCATCGCGTTGCGCAGGCAGTGCTTGACGATCACGAGCCGCTCGGGCACGCCCTTGGCGCGCGCGGTCCGCACGAAGTCCTCGTTCATCACTTCGACGAACGACGCGCGCGTGAAGCGCGCCATCACCGCCGCGACGGCCGCGCCCAGCGTGAGCGAGGGCAGCACGTAGCTCTGCCACGAACCGTCGCCGACGATAGGCAGCCAGCCGAGCTTCACCGAAAAGATTTCCATCAGCAGCATGCCGAGCGCGAAAGCGGGAAACGAAATACCCGAGACCGCGAGCGTCATGCCGAGCCGATCGGGCCAGCGGTTGCGCCACACCGCCGAGACGATGCCGATGGCCATGCCCAGCACGACCGCCCACACCATGCTGGCGAGCGTGAGCCACAGCGTCGGCATGAAACGCTCGGCGATTTCCTGGCTCACCGGCCGCTTGCTGCGCGTGGAGGTGCCGAAGTCGCCTTGCGCGATCCTCGCGAAGAAGTGGGCGAACTGCTGCGGCATCGGCTTGTCGAGGCCGAGGTCGGCGCGCACCAGCGCGACGGTCGCCTCGTCCGCGTCGGGACCGGCGGCGAGCCGCGCCGGGTCGCCGGGCAACAGATGCACGAACAGGAACACCAGCACGGCGACGATGAAGAGCGTCGGCAGCAGGCCAAAGAGACGTTTGACGATGAAGTTCAGCATGAAACCCAATCCGGCAATGATGCGGGCAACGAGAAATCGTTCTGTGCGACGGGCCGCCGTTCGTCCAGCGTTCCGGTGTATTTCAGCGAATACGCCGGAGCGGAACGGTCAGCCCATCGCGCGAATCACTTGATCGCGATCTCGTCGAAATTGAACGAGCCGTCCGGCGCGACATACGCACCCGACAGACGCTTGCTGCGCGCGTACACGACCTTTTCCTTCACGAGGAAAATCCACGGCGCGTCGGCCCAGATGCGCTTTTGCGCATCCGCGTAAAGCGACGTCTTTTGCGCGCGGTCGGTGGTTTCGAGCGCCTGCTTCAGATCGCTGTCGACAGCGTCGTTCTTGTAGTACGCGACGTTCATCATCTTCGGCGGGAACGAGACCGAGCCGAGCAGCGGCGTGATCGCCCAATCCGCTTCGCCCGTCGACGACGACCAGCCCATGTAGTACATCCGCACCGGCGCCGTGACCGGGTCTTGCGCGCTCTCCACCCGCGCCACGCGCTGGCCCGCCTCGAGCGCCTCGATCTGCGCCTTCACGCCGACTTGCGCCAGTTGCTGCTGCACGAACTGGATCACCTTCTGCGCGGTCGAGTAGTTATAGGCCGACCACAGCGTGGTTTCGAAACCGTTCGGATAGCCCGCTTCCTTCAGCAGCGCGCGCGCCTTGGCCGGGTCATAAGGCCAGGGTCCGAGCTTCGTCGCGTAATCGACGCCTTCCGGCACCACGCCGTCGGACGGCGTCGCATAGCCGGCGAACACGACCTTCGTCAGCGCTTCCTTGTTGATCGCGTAGTTCAGCGCTTCCCGCACCTTCGGGTTGTCGAACGGCTTCTGGTTCACGTTCAGGCTGATGTAGCGCTGAATGATCGAGGGCGACGCGATCAGATCGACCTTCGGGCTCGACTGCAATTGCGCGGCCTGTTCGAACGGCACCTGGAAGGCGAAATCCGCTTCGCCGGTGCGCATCAGCGCGGCGCGCGTGTTGTTGTCGACCACCGGCTTCCAGTCGATCGCGTCGATCTTCGGGTAGCCCTTCTTCCAGTAGCCGGCGAACTTCTTCACCGTCAGATCGCCCGCCGGGTCCCACTTCACGAATTCGAACGGACCCGTGCCGACCGGATGGAACGCGACGTCCTTGCCGTACTTCTTCAGCGCGTCCGGCGAGATCATCACCGCCGACGGATGCGCCAGCACGTTCACGAATGCCGAGAACGGCGCCTTCAGGGTGATCTTCACCGTGTACGGATCGACCACTTCGGTCTTCTCGATACGGTTGAACATGTTGTAGCGCTTGAGCTTGTTCGCCGGATCGATCACGCGGTCGAAGTTCGCTTTCACCGCGGCGGCGTTGAAGTCGGTGCCGTCCTGGAACTTCACGCCCTGGCGCAGCTTGATCGTGTAGACGCGCGCATCCGGGCTCGCCGTGTAGCTGTCGGCGAGCACGTTGACGAGCTTCATGTCCTTGTCGAAGCCGAACATGCCCTGATAGAACGACTTGGCGACGGCTTGCGAGAGCGTGTCGTTGGAGTCGTACGGATCGAGCGTCGTGAAGGTGGAGGCGACGGCCATCACAGCCGTGGTATCGGCGTGCGCCGCGTTGCCCGCGAGCATCGCGAACACCACCGCGCCGCCGCTGACCAGCGCGCGCAAACGAAACGGAGAAGACGGGACCAGCAGGTTCATGAGTTGGCTCCAGGCTGCGAAATGAAACAGGTTGAGGTGCTGCGAGAAAGGTCTGGTACGTCGGGTTGCTTTGGGTTGCTTTAGTTTCGGTTTATTCGGTTCAGTAGGCACCGCCGACGCGATGCCGGGCGACGAAATGGTCCGGTCCCACCGCGATCAGCGGCGCCACGGCCGGTTCGTCGTTCAGCGCGCGGATCGGGCTCGGAATCTCATCGGCGGCGAGCATCCGTTTCGCGTGACGGCGCGCCGGATCGGCGACCGGCACCGCGCCCATCAGCTTCTTCGTGTACGGATGCTGCGGCGCCTCGAACACCGCGCGGCGCGGGCCGATCTCGACGATCTGCCCGAGATACATCACCGCGACGCGATGACTGACGCGCTCGACCACCGCCATGTCGTGCGAAATGAACAGATACGCCACGCCGAGTTCGCGTTGCAGATCGAGCATCAGATTGACGATCTGCGCCTGCACGGAGACGTCGAGCGCGGACACGGATTCGTCCGCGATCACCACCTTCGGATTCAACGCCAGCGCGCGCGCAATCGCGATCCGTTGCCGTTGACCGCCGGAGAACTCGTGCGGATAACGGCGCGCGGCTTCCGGCGGCAAGCCGACTTTTTCGAGCAACCAGGCGACGCGCGCCTGCGCTTCGGCGCCTTGCGCGACGCCGTGCACGAGCAGCGGCTCCATGATGGAAAAGCCGACCGTCAGGCGCGGATTCAGCGACGCGAACGGGTCCTGGAAAATGAACTGGATATTGCGGCGCAGCGCCTGCAACGCGGGGCCGGTGAGCGAGCTGATTTCCTTGCCGTCGAATTCGATCGAACCGCTTTGAGTTTCGACGAGGCGCAACAGCGAGCGGCCGGTGGTCGACTTGCCGCAGCCCGATTCGCCGACCAGCGCGAGCGTTTCGCCCGGCCGTAAATCGAAGCTGACTTTTTCGACCGCATGCACGCGGCCCGTCACGCGGCCGAACACGCCGCTCTTGACCGGGAAGCGCGTGACCAGATCGCGCACCCGCAGAATCGGCGGCGTGCTGACGAGCACGAGCGGCTGCGCTTCCTGCGCGACCGCGGCGGCGGGACGCACGGCTTCGTCCGCGCCGGTGAGGCCCGCCTGCTCGACCGTCAGGATCGGAAACCTGGCGGGCTGATCGGTGCCCTGCATCGAGCCGAGGCGCGGCACCGCCGCGAGCAGCGCCTTCGTATAAGGATGCGACGGCGCGGCGAAGAGCGCATCCGACGCGCCCTCTTCCACCTTCTCGCCGCGATACATCACCAGCACGCGATCGGCCACTTCGGCCACCACGCCCATGTCGTGCGTGATGAAGATCACGCCCATGTTCATCTCGTCCTGCAAGCCGCGGATCAGTTGCAGGATCTGCGCCTGAATCGTCACGTCGAGCGCGGTGGTCGGTTCGTCGGCGATCAGCAGCGCGGGCTTGCACGAGAGCGCCATCGCGATCATCACGCGTTGGCGCATGCCGCCCGACAGTTGATGCGGAAACCGCGCCGCCACCCGGCGCGCTTCGGGAATCCGCACGAGTTCGAGCAGACGCAGCGTTTCCGCGTGCGCGGCCGAACGGCTCTTGCCCTGATGCAAGGCGATCGCCTCGCTGATCTGATCGCCGACCGTGAAGACCGGATTGAGCGAGGTCATCGGCTCCTGGAAGATCATCGCGATGTCGGCGCCGCGAATCGAGCGCATCGTGCCCGACGACGCTTTCGCGAGGTCGAGCACGCTGCCGTCGCGGCGCCGGAAGGCGATGCCGCCGCCGGCAAGGCGCCCACCGCCATGCTCGATCAGCCGCATCAACGCGAGCGAGGTCACCGATTTGCCCGAACCCGATTCGCCGACGATCGCCAGCGTCTCGCCGCGCTCGACGGTGAACGACAGATGGCGCACCGCGTTGACGGTTGCGTCGCCGCTGCGAAACGCGACCGACAGATCGTCGACCGCGAGCACGCGTTGCGGCGGCAAGGTTTCGATAAGCGGACGGGCGGTGTGCGATGAAGTCGGCACGGTGGTTCCTTTGAATTCAAACGCGGCTAGCGAAAGTTCAGGCGATAACGCGGGCATACCAGGCGATAACCCGGCGAGCGGATCAGCGATAGATCGCCGTCACCGGCGTTTCGCCGGGACGCGCGAAACCGCGATACATGCCCTCGGTATTGAACGGCAGCGTGACGTTGCCGCGCGCATCGACGGCGATCAGGCCGCCACGGCCGTCGATCCTCGGCAGGCGGTTCATCACGACGTCGTGCGCCGCCTCTTCCAGCGAAACCTGGCGATAGGCCATTTGCGCGGCGACGTCGTAGGCGGCGACCATGCGCATGAACATCTCGCCGGAGCCGGTGGTCGAGACCGCGCACGTCGCGTCGTCCGCATAACAGCCCGCGCCGATCAGCGGCGTGTCGCCGACCCGGCCCACCTGCTTGTTGGTGACGCCGCCCGTTGAAGTAGCCGCCGCCACGTGGCCATGCCGATCGAGCGCGACCGCGCCGACGGTGCCGAACTTGCGGTTCGGGTCGATCGGCTCGTGCGGCGCGGGATCGTCGTCGTTCGTGGACGACGCGCCGGCGAGCGTCGCGCCGTCGTGGTCGAGCATCGCGCGCTGCCGGTCGCGCGCGAGCAGCCATTGATGGTGGCGCGCCTCGGTATGGAAATACCCGGGCTCGACGAATTCGAGTCCGTGCGCGGCCGCGAAGGCTTCCGCGCCTTCGCCGGTGAAGAGCACATGCTCGCTGCTTTCGAGCACGCGGCGCGCCGCCAGAATCGGATTGCGCACGCGCTTCACGCAGCAGATCGCGCCGGCTTCGAGCGTGCCGCCGTCCATGATGGCGGCGTCGAGTTCGTGCGTGCCGGCCGCCGTGTAGACCGCGCCGCGACCCGCGTTGAAGAGCGGGCAATCCTCGAGCAGACGCACGGCTTCGCTCACGGCGTCGAGCGCGCTGCCGCCGTCGGCGAGGATGCGCTGGCCGGCGCTCAGCACGGCATGCAAGGCTGCGTGATATTCGGCTTCGGCGCCGGACGACATCGACGCGCGCAGGATGGTCCCTGCGCCGCCGTGAATGGCAATGACTGCGTTGGAGTTCATCGTTTGGATTTGCTGGTGCGGGTGGCGCTGCTGGTGCGGGCGGTGCTCGCGCCGCGCTTGTCGCGGGCCGCGCCGCTGGAGGCGCGCGCGGGTTTGTCCATTGCGGCGATCGGCGCGGGCTGAGGATCGGTGAGCCAGGGCAGCACGAATTCGGTGACGTCGGCGGCCGCTTTCACCGAGCGCTTGGCGCGATACGCGACCGCGTCGCAAAGTGCCTCGATCACGGCGAGCACGGCGGAGTCGGCATTGGCCGCGAGCCGCCGCTCGGAGCGCACGTACAGCGAGAGATCGGCGAAATGCGCGAGCGGCGAGCGCGGGCTGTCGGTTAGCGCAAGCACGCGCGCGCCGCGGCTCGCGGCACGGCGCGCGAGTTCGATGGTGTCCTCGACATAGCGCGGGAATACGATGCCGATCACCAGATCGCCTTCGTCGGAATTGAAGAGACGCCGCGCGGCATGCGACGGCCCGCCGATCAGCGCGAGCGATTGCACGTTGTCGTGATACGGCATCAGCCCGTGCTCCATCAGGCCGGCGAGAAACGAGCTGGTGCCCGCGCCCAGCACGAACACCCGGCGCGCGGCGAGGATCGCCTCGACGGCGGCTTCGGCCGCGGCGCTATCGATCGCGCTGCGCGTGGAGTGCAGGTTGGCGGCGGCCTGTTCGAGCGACGCGTCGATCAGGTTGTCGCCGGCCGCGAGCGATTCCTGCGCGCTGCGCAATCGCTCGACCGGCGCAAGCGTCGCTTCGAAACCGCGCACCAGCGCCTCACGAAACTGCGGATAGCCGTCGAAGCCGAGCGTGCGCGCAAAGCGATTCGCCGTCGCCACGGACGCGCCGACCACGCTCGCCAGTTCGTCGATACGCATGGTGGCCGCGCGAAACAGATTGGCCAGCACGTATTCGCCCATGCGCCGGTGAATCGGCGTGAGAGTCGGCATGGCCGCGGCAATGCGCGAGGCGATGGCCTGCTCGGCGGAGTTGGGAGCAACGGATGGGTGATGAATCATACGAGCGAGGCGGACCACCTGATGTAAGCCAAATGCATGAAAGTATGTTTACATAGAAAACGCCTGGAAAAAAATTCATTTTCATCCGCGCGGGTTTTCCCGAGCGTTTCAGGGGCACGCAAGGCGGCTCACCACGGCGACGAGCGGCGCGGCGGCGAGACTGATCTGTCCGGCGGACTGCGCGACCCGATTCGACCACGCGAGCCGCTGAAATGCGGCGGGAAAACCGGGAAAACGGATCGCGGACGAAGCCGGCGAAGAGGACTGGGCGTGCATCGATGAACTCCCGCAACGAGGTAGGGGAGACCGTCGTCGCCGCTATCGCGCGGCGCGGCGCTCCACTTCTTGCGGTGTTATTCTTCGCTCGCCATGAATCTCGAAAGCATCCTCTTCACTCAAGGTTTCGGCTCGCGCCGCCAATGCCGCGCGCTGATCGCCGACGGCCGCGTGAGCGTCGGCGGCATGGTCCGCACCGATGCCGACGCCGATTTTTCAATCGACGACAGCGCGTTCGGCTTCAGCGTGGACGGCGTTGCCTGGCCGTATCGCGAGCGCGCCTATCTGCTTCTGAACAAGCCCGCCGGCTATGAATGCTCGCGCGAGCCGCAGCATCATCTGAGCGTGTTCAGCCTGTTGCCGCCGCAATTCGCCGAGCGCGGCGTGCAGTGCGTGGGCCGCCTCGATCAGGACACGACCGGCCTCTTGCTGCTCTCCGACGACGGCAAGTTCGTCCATCTGTTCACGTCGCCGAAACGCAAGGTGCGCAAGGTGTATGTCGCGACCACGCGTCATCCGGTCGACGACGCGCAATTGGCCGCGCTGCGCGACGGCGTGTTGCTGCACGGCGAGCCCAAGCCGATCGCCGCCGTCGAAGCGGAGGCGCGCGGCGACCGTCAGTTGGCGCTCACCGTGATGGAAGGCAAATACCACCAGGTCAAGCGGATGATCGCGGCAGCGGGCAATCGTTGCGAGGCGCTGCATCGCGAGCGGATCGGCGGGCTCGCCTTGCCCGCCGCGCTGGCACCCGGCGCATGGCAATGGCTCGACGAAACCGACCTCGGATCTTTACGAAGCGGGTAAACCGGTAGCGTCCCCTTTAACGCATTGATGCAGCACGAAAAACATGGGCGCGATCGCGCACATAGGCTGCGGGACGCGCATCGATGCGCTGCGTCGCAGCATGCCCTTCCTTTCAGCGCCCTCTATACTCGATTAAACAAGGACTAAAAAAGTTCAAGGAGGGTGCCATGGTCGTCCACGACACAAGCGGGATCTGGTACATGATGGTTGCTTTCGCCGGCCTCGGGCTGGTGGTGATCGGCGGACTGCTGATCGTGATGCGGCGGCGGCACAAATACCAACCTAATCTGATCGGGGCGTTGATCGGCGCGATGCTGTGCTTCCTGCTGCTGGAAGCGTTGCCGGCGTTGACCTGATGCATTGACGCCGCTCGGCGCCGGCTCGTTCGGCCGGCGTGATGTGGTGTGAGTGGCCGAGGATGTCCGGCACCGTGGTTCGTCGACCGTGGGTCGATTAACCCTCACGCGGCCACATGCTCATGGCGCGCGCGTTGCGCTCCCACGCAAGAAATCTTCGACGCTCGGATAACGAAAGCGCACGCGCAATTCCTCCTTGAGGCGCCGGTTCACGAGCCGCCTCGATTCACGCATGAAAGACAGCAGGGTCGGCTCGATCTCCTGTTCCGCTTGCGCGCGCGTGATGCGAGGCGCGCGCGGCAAGCCGAACGCGTCGGCGACCCGGTCGAAATACTCCCCCATCTTCAGCGACGTGTCGTCGGACGCGTGGATCGCGCGCGCCGGACGGCCGTGCGTCGCGAGACGCACGAGGATCGCGGCGAGATCGTCGGCGTGGATATGGTTGGTGTAGACGTCGTCGGCATCGATCAAGGCGGGCGTGCGCTTTTCGAGGCGCGCCAACGGCAGACGATTGCGCGCATAGATGCCAGGAATGCGCGCGATGCTGGCGGCGAGCGTGCCGCGCGCCGTCGCGCGCCGCAATTGCCGCTCGGCCGACATGCGCCGTTTCGCGCGAGCGTTGGCCGGTTGCGTGTTGCGCGTTTCGTCGATCCACGCGCCGCCGCAGTCGCCGTAGACGCCCGTCGTGCTTGCGTAGACGAGCCGTATCGGCGCGCGTGAGCCGGCGGTCCGGCGCACCCCGTCGGGTACAATATTGGCTGCTTCAGATTCAGGCCACGAGGCAGCGCTCAGGTTGCGCAACCCGCGGCGCAGCCGCCCTACCGGCGCCACCGCGCCGCGTGCTGCGCGCAGCGCGCGATCGCGGCGAGTGCCCAGCGTGGCGAGCAAGGCGCGAGTCCGGCGATCGTCGTCGCCGGTTTTTTGCGGCGGCGCGAGGTGCAGCACCGTCGGCGCGAGACCGGCGAGCCGTTTCAGACTGCGGCGCTCATCGAGGTCGCCGACCAGCGGTGTGACGCCCGCGGCGCGCAATTCGGCGCTGCGCTCGGCGTGGCTGGTCAGCGCGAAGATATGCGCGCGCGGTCGCAGCAAGGGCACGCAGCGCATGCCGACGTCGCCGCAACCTACGATTAACACGCGCGGCCGGCGTAAATTTCGTGTCGCTTTCATGGTGCAGGCATTGTAGCCGTCAAGCGCGGCAGGTATCGCGCAGTTGAGACCGCGCGTTCCATGACGCCGGTCCCATCGCGCGGGTCCGATAACGATTACCGACTTTTCGATTTCGAACACTCTATGGCATTTAACGTCACGCTCCGGCAAAGCGGCCGGCAGTTTCAGGTAGAACAGGATGAACCGGTGCTCACCGCCGCCTTGCGCCAGGGCATCGGCCTGCCCTACGGTTGCAAGAACGGCGCCTGCGGTTCGTGCAAGGGCACCGTGGTGAGCGGTGAGATCGAACAGCGCTCGCATTCGTCATCGGCTTTGTCGAACGACGAGAAAACGCGCGGCATGGCGCTGTTCTGCTGCGCCACGGCCTGCTCCGATCTCGAAGTGGACATCCGCGAAGTGGCCGGTGTCGGCGACGTGCAGGTCAAGAAGCTGCCCTGCCGCGTGAACGCGATCGAACGGAAAGCCGACGACGTGGTCGTGCTGAAGCTGCAACTGCCCGCCAACGAACGTCTGCAATATCTCGCCGGCCAGTACCTCGAATTCATCCTGAAGGACGGCAAGCGCCGCAGTTATTCGATGGCGAGCGCGCCGCACACCGAAGGCCCGATCGAATTGCATATTCGTCACATGCCTGGCGGCGCCTTCACCGATCACGTATTCAACGCGATGAAAGAGCGCGACATTCTGCGCTTCGAAGCGCCGCTCGGCACGTTCTTCCTGCGTGAGGAATCGGACAAGCCGATCGTGCTGCTCGCCTCGGGCACGGGCTTCGCGCCGCTGAAGGCGATCGTCGAGCACGCGGTGTTCAAGAACCTCGACCGGCCGATGACCTTGTATTGGGGCGCGCGCCGCAAGAAGGATCTGTATCTGCTCGACCTGGCCGAGCAATGGGCTCGCGAGATTCCGAACTTCAAGTTCGTGCCGGTGCTCTCGGAGCCGGACGCGAGCGATGCGTGGACGGGCCGCGTCGGCTTCGTGCATCGCGCGGTGGTCGAGGATCTGCCTGATCTGTCGGCTTACCAGGTGTATGCATGCGGCGCGCCGGTGATGGTGGAGTCGGCGCAGCGCGATTTCACGCAGCATCATCGGCTGCCGGAAGACGAGTTTTATGCGGATTCGTTTACTAGCGCGGCGGATCTGGCGAATCCGGTTTGAGCGGTAACGCAGCGTCAGCGTACACGCGTCGATGCTCACGGAGCTGAGTTCGGCAAGCGCGGCTGTGCACGCGGCTGCGCTTGGCGCATGGATGGCTGATGCCGATAAACGCGTCGATTTTGACCTGCAGTGCGCGCGCCTGATTTTCAAGCGCCGCATGCTCGGGCAAAAGCAATTTGCGCAAGGGCGTATGGCCGTCTGTTCCGGCTACACCGAGATTGGATGCGACAAAGTCGACTGCCGCCAGCGTGTCGAACAGCATCTCACCCCACACGGGTTCGTGATGCGCGACACGATTACGCGTCTGATAAATGCGTTCCAACCGGATGGCCACCGCCGACCGGTTTATCCGCTTGTTGGGGAAAATGCGCTTGAGCGCCGACTTCCATAGCGTCTGTTCATAATCGCTGGAAAAGAGCCGCTTCCAGAAGTACATCGTGAGCTGAGTGATAACTTGCCCGCTCCGAACAGAGATTGCTCTTTGCCGTGCATCGAGCCGAAACTCATGGCGCAGCGCGGCCGGCACGCCGCGGCGAAATGCTGCCTCGTCCAATGCGTGTTTCTCAGTGGGCTTAAGTTTGGCGTAGGCGGCACGCTGGGCACCGCGCACCGCCGCTTCGATCTTGGCGCGCTCCTCGTCCTTCCATGTAAAAGGCCCCGGTGGGCGACGCAACCAGCCGCCAACGCCGAAATGTTCGGTCAGCCTGTCGCATACTGCGTTGCGCAGTGCGATTTCGACCACCGCGGTTACGCTCATCAGCGCGCCCGCCACTTGCAGCATCTGCTGATGAAGCGCGACCGCCGCGCGCGTGGTGCCCGCCAGCGACTGAAAGGTGTTGAGGCGTTCGCCCGAAAGCAGCGCGGCGACTGCCGCAATGTCTTCGTCAGTCAGATGTTCCATTGACGTTTGGCTCCTGGGCTTTTAGAATCGTCGGCGATAAGTCGGGATCAGCGTCGGCAGCTATCCTCGGATGGGCGGACCCCCGGCTTCCTCATTCAAAACGGGCGCTCACTCGAGCGCCCGTTTGCATTTCCAGCGGTTGTTTTCATGCGCCACCGATTCCGGCACCGCCCGCGCAGAAATGATCCGCGTCACATTTTAGTCAGCCATACGTCTCATAATCGGTCTGCGACCTGAACTCGCGCTGCCCACAAAAATATCGGCACAACGCAAATTCACGGTTTACACCAGCGCTTTCCTTGTCGTATTCTTTCGCGCATGAACCGCATCCAATCCGAACTTCGACGTCGCCGCTCGCCGCTCCCTTAGGGACGCCGCCGGCTTCGTCACGGATTCGCGCCGCACAACGGCGCAAGCTGTTCGAATCATGAAAGCCACGGCATGCCGTGGCTTTTTTGTTTTTCCTGGCCTTCTTCCCTACCGGGCCACCCTTCATTCACTTTTCACCCTGCTGTCTGGAGCCTGCCGTCATGAACTTCACTGAGTACCCGATCGAGTCGCTGATGTACATCACGAACCGGCCCGAAATCGTTTTCACGCACGGCAAGGGCTCGTGGCTCTACGACAACGACGGCAAGCGATATCTGGACTTCATCCAGGGCTGGGCGGT
This sequence comes from Paraburkholderia terricola, assembly GCF_900142195.1. GTDB lineage: Bacteria > Pseudomonadota > Gammaproteobacteria > Burkholderiales > Burkholderiaceae > Paraburkholderia > Paraburkholderia terricola. The sequence goes on along the minus strand of NZ_FRAB01000002.1, from coordinate 118,067 downwards.
CAACAGTCTCGGCCACTGCAATGAAGGCATGATCGAAGCACTCAACAAGCAGGCGCAACTGCTGATCAATCCTTCGCCGGCGTTCTACAACGAGCCAATGGCAAAGCTCGCCGCTCTGCTCACGCAGCACAGCTGCTTCGACAAGGTGTTCTTCGCGAACAGCGGCGCCGAAGCGAACGAAGGCGCGATCAAACTCGCACGCAAGTGGGGCAGGAAATACAAGGACGGCGCGTTCGAGATCATCACGTTCGATCACAGCTTCCACGGCCGCACGCTGGCCACCATGTCGGCGAGCGGCAAGCCGGGCTGGGACACGATCTACGCACCGCAAGTGCCCGGCTTTCCGAAGGCGGATCTGAACGACATCGCATCGGTGGAAAAACTCATCAACGCGAAGACGGTCGCCGTGATGCTCGAGCCGATCCAGGGCGAAGGCGGCGTGATTCCCGCCACGCGCGAATTCATGCAGCAACTGCGCGCGCTGACGAAGCAACACAACATCCTCTTGATCGTCGACGAAGTGCAAAGCGGTTGCGGCCGCGCGGGCACGCTGTTCGCCTATGAGCTGTCGGGCATCGAGCCGGACATCATGACGCTCGGCAAGGGCATCGGCGGCGGCGTGCCGCTCGCGGCGCTGCTCTCGAAAGCGGACGTCGCCGTGTTCGATGCCGGCGATCAGGGCGGCACCTACAACGGCAACCCGCTGATGACCGCGGTCGGCTATTCGGTGATCTCGCAACTGACCGCGCCGGGTTTCCTCGAAGGCGTGCGTGAGCGCGGCGACTATCTGCGCACGAAACTGCTCGAGTTGTCGGAAGAACGCGGCTTTATCGGCGAACGCGGTGAGGGTCTGCTGCGTGCGCTGCTGCTCGGCAAGGACATCGGCAACCAGATCGTCGAGAAAGCGCGCGACATGCAGCCCGACGGTTTGCTGCTGAACGCGGCGCGTCCGAACCTGCTGCGCTTCATGCCGGCGCTGAACGTGACGAACGAGGAAATCGACCAGATGATGGCGATGCTGCGTTCGATCCTCGACACGCTGTAATCAATCGGACACGACACGCCTATGACGACGAGCGCCGCGCTATCGATTCGCCGCTTCGACGCGAGCGACACCGATGCCGTGGTCGCGCTGTGGCAGGAAGCGTTCCCCGAGTATCGGGACGTGACGCGGCCGCAGCGCAACCCGCATCTGTCGATCGCCAACAAGCTGGCGACGCAACCGGAACTGTTCTTTGTGGCGGTGCTCGGCGGGCGAATCGTCGGCACGGTGATGGGTGGGTATGACGGACATCGAGGCTGGCTGTATTCGCTCGCGGTGGATGCGTCGCTGCGTCGTCATGGCATCGGCACGCGTCTGGTCGCGCATGTCGAAACCGCGTTGACCGAACGTGGCTGCCCGAAGCTGAACCTGCAAGTCCTGTCCGCGAAGGCGGACGTGCGCGCGTTTTACGAAGCGCTCGGTTATCGCGCCGACGCGGTGATCAGTCTCGGCAAGCGTCTCGGCGAATTCGCGGACGCCGCGCCGGCTGCGTAAAGCCGCGCCGCCCGAATGAAAAAGACCGCATGCGTTTATCACGCATGCGGTCTTTTTCATCGGCATGGCAAACCTGGCTCGGGTCTATGACCCACTCATTCGCCCAGGTAAGCCGCCCGCACCTTCGGATCATCCAGCATCTGCTTCGCGTCGCCGGACATCGTGACGAGCCCCGAGTCCATCACGTAGCCGCGGTTCGCGGCCTGCAACGCGAGACGCGCATTCTGCTCGACCAGCAGCACGGTCATGCCTTCAGCCGAAATAGCGCGCACCACCTCGAAGATCTTCTCGACCATGATGGGCGACAGACCCATCGACGGCTCGTCGAGCAGCAGCAGCTTCGGCTTCGAGATGATCGCGCGCGCCATCGCCAGCATCTGCTGTTCGCCGCCCGAGAGCGTGCCCGCATACTGCGTCGCGCGTTCCTTCAGGCGCGGGAAAAAGCCGAACATGCGATCGACGTCCGCCTTGATGCCGTCGGTGTCGTTGCGCAGATAGGCACCCATCTGCATGTTTTCGACGATCGACATGCGCGCGAAGATGCCGCGGCCTTCCGGCACCATCGCGAGGCCGCGCTTGAGCAGCTCGTGCGCCGGGATGCCCTTGATCGACTGGCCCATGTACTCGATGTCGCCGGCCGAATACGGCTTCAGACCCGTGATCGCCTTCATCGTCGTGGTCTTGCCCGCGCCGTTCGCGCCGATCAGCGTGACGAGTTCGCCCTGCGCGACTTCGAGGTCGATGCCCTTGACTGCCTGGATGCCGCCGTAATTGACCTGCAGGCCCTTGATTTTCAACATTGCTTGCGTTGTGGACATCAGTGGACTCCCGCACCCAGATAAGCTTCGATCACCTTCGGATCCTTCTGCACGTCTTGCGGCAGACCTTGCGCAATCACCTTGCCGTAGTCGAGCACCGTCATCTGGTTGCACAGACCCATCACGAGTTTCACGTCGTGTTCGATCAGCAGGATCGTCTTGCCGTCCGTGCGGATCTTGTCGAGCAGCTTGGTCAGCTCGACCTTTTCCGTTGCGTTCATGCCGGCCGCCGGTTCGTCCAGCGCGAGCAGCTTCGGATCGGTTGCCAGTGCACGCGCGATTTCCAAACGGCGCTGGTGGCCGTACGACAGGTTGCGCGACGTGTAGTCCGCGTACTGCGCGATGCCGACGTATTCCAGCAGTTCGATCGCGCGCTCCTTGATCTCGCGCTCTTCGCGGCGCTCGGCCGGCGTCTGGAACACCGCGCCCACCAGGCCGTGCTTCGTGCGCACGTGGCGTCCGACCATCACGTTTTCCAGCGCGGTCATGCCGCCGAACAGACGGATGTTCTGGAACGTGCGCGCGATCCCGGCCTTCGCCACCTGATAGACGGCGGTCGGCGTGTAGTTCTCGCCGTCGAGCTTGAAGTCGCCCGAATCCGGCGTGTACAGCCCCGTGATCACGTTGAAGAAAGTGGTCTTGCCGGCGCCGTTCGGGCCGATCAGACCGTAGATCTGGCCGGCCTTGATTTCGAGGCCGACGTCGGACAGCGCCTGCAGGCCGCCGAAGCGTTTGTTGACGCCCTTCACCGACAGTCGAATGTTGTCGCTCATGTGTTTTCTCCCTGCCGGTTTATGCGCGCACCGGCTTCTTGCCGGCCCGTTTCGCAATCTTCGCGATCTTGTCCTCGTGCTTCGGCGACGGCCACAGGCCTTCCGAGCGGTACAGCATGATCACGACCATCGCGAGGCCGTACAGCAACTGACGGATCACTTCGGTATCGACGATTTCATGGCCGAAGATCATGTTCTGCAACGGACCCATCGTCGAGCGCAGGAATTCCGGGAACACGGCGAGCAGCACCGCGCCGAGAATCACGCCCGGAATGTGGCCCATGCCGCCGAGCACCACGCACGCGAGCACCACGACCGATTCCCAGAACGTGAACGATTCCGGCGACACGAAGCCCTGGAACGAACCGAACATCGCGCCCGACAGACCGCCGAACGACGCACCCATGGCGAACGCCAGCAGCTTCACGTTACGAGTGTTGATGCCCATCGCCTTCGCGGCGATTTCGTCTTCGCGGATGGCGGCCCACGCGCGGCCGATACGCGAGTGCTGCAAGCGCGTGCACGTCCAGATCACGAACAGCGAGCAGATCACGAACAGGTAGTAGTACATGTACACCGACGGGAACGAGAACCCGAGGAAGGTGTGCGTCTGCGCGAGACTGAAGCCGCCGACGTTGACCGGATCGATCCCCGTGATGCCCTTCGGTCCGTTGGTGATGTTCACCGGACGGTCGAGGTTGTTCATGAAGATCCGCACGATTTCCCCGAAACCCAGGGTCACGATCGCGAGGTAGTCGCCCCGCAGACGCAAGGTCGGCGCGCCGAGCAGAACCCCGAAGAGCGCGGCGAGCGCCATCGCGCACGGCACGATGATCCAGATCGGCGTATGCAGCCCGTTCGGCGCCAGATGCGCGATCCACTCGAACTGCGAGGCCAGGTGCGGCGAGCTCAGCAGCGCCGCGGTGTACGCGCCGATTGCGTAGAACGCGATGTAGCCCAAATCCAGCAGGCCGGCGAAGCCGACCACCACGTTGAGACCGAGCGCGAGCATCACGTACAGCATCGCGAAGTCGAGCACGCGGACCCAGTAGTTGCCGCCGGCGGCGCCGATGATCATCGGCGCGGCGATCACGAAGATCGCGGTGATGATGCCGACGACCAGCGTCTTCGTGAGGTTCTTTTCAGGGATGAGCGTCGTGGACGGCTCGATCGGTTGAATTGAGGTCATGTCTGTTTACTCCTTATGGCCCGGGATCAAGCGCGATCCGCAACGCGTTCGCCGAGCAGGCCCGACGGACGGAACACCAGCACGATGATCAGCACGATGAACGCGAACACGTCCTGGTAGTTACTGCCGAACACGCCACCGGTCAGGTTGCCGATGTAGCCGGCGCCCAACTGTTCGATCAGGCCGAGAATCACGCCGCCGACCATCGCGCCGCCGAGGTTGCCGATGCCGCCCAGCACCGCTGCGGTAAAGGCCTTCAGGCCGGGGATGAAGCCCATGTAGAAGTGAGCGTTGCCGTATTCGGACGCGATCATCACGCCGGCGAGCGCGGCGAGCGCCGAGCCGATCATGAAGGTCGCCGAAATCACGAAGTTCGGGTTCACGCCCATCAGGCTCGCGACGCCGGGGTTCTCGGCGATCGCGCGCATCGCGCGGCCGAGCCTGGTCTTGTGAACCAGCAGCAGCAGGCCGCCCATCACGAGGAACGCCACCACGATGATCACGATTTCGGTCATCGAGATCACGGCGCCGGGCGTCGTCTCGGTGGCCTTGATCACGTTGATCGGATCGGTGGGCAGCAGTTGCGGGAACGGCAGCGGGTTGCGCGACCAGATCATCATCGCGAGCGTTTGCAGCAGGATCGACACGCCGATCGCGGTGATCAGCGGGGCGAGACGCGGCGCCTTGCGCAACGGCCGGTAAGCCACGCGCTCGATCGTGTAGCCGACCGCCGCGCACACCACGGCGGCGATCGCCAGCGCGATGCACAGCGTCGGCACGTTGCCTAAGCCGGGGAAGTGGTTCTGCAGCACGCCTATGGCGGAGAGCGCGACCATCGCGCCCACCATCAACACGTCGCCATGAGCGAAGTTGATGATGCCCAGAATGCCGTAAACCATCGTATAGCCCAGTGCGATGATGGCGTAAACGCTGCCAAGCACCAGCCCGTTGAGGACCTGCTGGATGAAGATATCCATTTAATGCTCCTTAGCCCGTGCGGCCGGATTCGCGTTCTTCATCAGCCGGTGGGCGGTGATGCGTTACGGAATCTCAACGGCACTGCGGGTACTGATGTAAAAGACCGGTAAGGGTTATCCGCCGCCGGTTAGCCTTGACGACCGGGATGCGGTCGCGGGCTCGCCTTGAGCGGATGCAAAAACGGCACCGTTGGGTGGTTTCGGTGCCGTCAGGCTGAACGTCCCGTCATCACATCTTCACGACGTCGAGAACCGCTTTCTTGCCGTCCTTGAAGTCGTAAAGCGTAATGGCGCCCTCTTTCAAATCACCCTTGTCGTCGAACGCGATGTGGCCGATTACCCCGGTGTAATCGGTGGACGGCATCGCAGCCAGCACCTTGGGCGCCTCGATCGAATTAGCGCGCTTCATTGCATCGACAATCACATACACAGCGTCGTACGTGAACGGTGCGTAAATCTGCACCGGCGTGTGGAAGCGGTCGACGTACTTCTTTTCGAAGTCCGCTCCCCTGTCCATTTTCGAAAGCGCGAGTCCCGCTTCCGAACAGACCAGGTTTTGCACGGCGGTTCCCGCCAGCTCACCCACCTTGTCGGTACACACGCCGTCGCCGCCAAGGATTTTTGCCCTGATTCCGAGCGCCGCCGCCTGCTTCGTAAACGGCCCGCCCGTCGCGTCCATGCCGCCGAACATGATGACGTCCGGATGAACACTCTTGATCTTTGTGAGGATGGCCCGGAAATCCGTGGCCCGGTCGTTCGTCGCTTCGCGCGCGACGATCTTTGCTCCGCTCGCCTCCACGGTCTTCGCGAATTCGTCCGCGAGCCCCTTACCGTAGGCGGTCGCATCGTCCACTACGGCGATGCGTTTGGCGCTCAACGCCTTCGTGGCGTAATTGGCGAGCGCCGGCCCTTGTTGTGCGTCGGTGGCGACGACCCGGTAGGCCGTCTTGAAACCCTGCTGCGTGTACGCCGGATTCGTCGACGACGGCGAGATCTGCACGATGCTCGCATCGCTATAGATCTTCGAGGCCGGAATCGACACGCCCGAATTCAGATGCCCGACCACCGCCACGACGTGATCGTCGACCAGTTTCTGTGCGACCGCCGTGCCCGTTTTCGGATCCGCGGCATCGTCTTGCGCGTCGAGCTGCAACTGGATCTTGCGGCCGTCGATCGTCAAGCCCTGCGTATTGATTTCCTCGACCGCCAGGCGCGCGCCGTTTTCATTGTCCTTGCCAAGATGCGCGATGCCGCCCGTCAATGGGGCCGCATGGCCGATCTTCACGATCGTCGCTTCACTAACCGGTGCGCTTGCCGCCGTCGCAGCCGATGCACCCGCTCCCGCCTCGCCATCCTGTTTCTTGCCGCACGCGGTCAACATCGCAACCGCGGCCGCGATGGACACGGCGTAAGCAAACTTGACTCGCATTAAGTAGGTCTCCCGCGCCTTGCAAAAATCTATTGTCCGGGACCCGGAGGCCTTGAGAACGCGCGCATTGTAACTCCAATTTTGCGACGGGCAATATTGTTGAACCGGCAGGGTTTTCCTGCATTGCAACCTTATTTTGAGAGCGGAATCCGTCAATGGGTGCAACCGGGTTGCGACTGTTTTTCGTGCATCAGTTGCACCATCGTCGCGCCCACTGGCATCAAGTGTTGCGGCCGATTCGCTCAGCGCCCGATTCCGCCGTGGCTCGCATTAGGTATTACGTTTTTGCGCCCATTCAGAATGACGCACTATTTTAGTGCGCCAAAAATCGGCGTAGCGGTTTCGACGTCGTTTAAATGGGGCGCTACCGTGCGAAACACGCTAATACTCGGGTCGGATTTCAAAAAAATTTGCGCGCCAGCGCACGAAAAACGAGCGAAAGGCGCGATCCGGCACTTTATCTTTTGGGCGCAGCGCGAACCGGACGGCGAAAAAAAACGCGCCCTGGGGCGCGCTTCTTGTGAGGAGATATTTGCTCTTAGGCCGGCAAGCCCAAGCCGCGCGGCAGCGGAAAAGCGATGTTTTCCTCGATACCGTCGAGCGCGCGCACATTGCGCACGCCGAGTTCACGCAAGCGGGCGATCACCGCTTGCGCCAATACTTCCGGCGCCGATGCGCCGGCCGTCACGCCGATCCGGCGCTTGCCCTCGACCCAGACCGGGTCGATCTGGTCCGGCGAATCCACCATGTAGGCGGGCACCCCGAGCTTTTCGGCAAGTTCGCGCAGCCGGTTGGAGTTGGAACTGTTCGGGCTGCCGACCACGATCACGACGTCGCACTGCGGCGCCATGAACTTCACCGCGTCCTGGCGGTTTTGCGTGGCGTAGCAGATGTCCTGTTTCTTGGGCTCGCGGATCGACGGGTATTTGGCTTTCAATGCGCCGATGATTTCCGCTGCGTCGTCGACCGACAAAGTGGTTTGCGTGACGAACGCGATCCGCTCGGGATCGGCCAGTTGCAAAGCCTGCACATCTTCAATGTCCTCGACCAGATGCATGCCCTCGCCGGCCTGCCCCATCGTGCCTTCCACCTCGGGGTGGCCCTTGTGGCCGATCATGACGATGTCGAAGCCGTCCTGGCGCATCTTCGCGACCTCGATATGCACCTTGGTCACGAGCGGACAGGTGGCGTCGTAGACACGCAGCCCGCGCGACTCGGCTTCCGAACGCACGGCCTTGGAGACGCCGTGCGCGCTGAAAATGACCGTATTGCCGGCCGGCACCTCTTCGAGCCGCTCGATGAAGATCGCGCCCTTCTTGCGCAGATCCTCGACGACGTAGGCGTTGTGGACGATTTCGTGGCGTACATAGATCGGCGAGCCGTGCAGCTTGATGGCCCGCTCCACGATCTCGATCGCCCGATCGACGCCGGCACAGAACCCGCGCGGCTGCGCCAGCAGGATCTCGGTTTCGGCAAGAGTCGTATCCGTGATGCTCATGTTCACAAAATCCCGATGATTTTCACTTCAAACGCCAGCGCCTGGCCGGCAAGCGGGTGGTTGAAATCGAACAGGGCCGACGTTTCGCCGACTTCCTTCAGAACGCCGGCGTAACGGCCGCCGCCCGGCGCGTTGAATTCGACCAGGTCGCCTGGCGAAAAATCCTCGCCGATCATGCTGTTTTCGCGCAGCGTGGCCAGCGAGACGCGCTGAATCAGTTCGGGATTGCGGGGACCGAACGCCTGAGCTGGCGCTAGCTGAAAGGTCGAATGGTGGCCCACCTTCAAACCTAGCAGAATATCTTCCAGCGGCGGCGCCAATTGACCCGCACCGAGCAGAAGCGTGGCGGGTTTGTCGGTAAACGTATTGATGACTTCGGCGCCATCGGCAAGGGAAAGCCGGTAATGAAGCGTCACGTGGGAACCGGGCTTCACTTCGGAAATGTCGATGATGCTCATGCAATGCTCGCTCTGTCGAAGCGCGCTGCACGCGTGCGCCGCGGGCGCAGGCGACGCGTGTGGCAAACCATCGGGGTGCCGTGCGCAAAGCGCTTATTGTAAGCCACATAGCGTGCAGCGGCTTGCGGCCGTCGCGCGCACCGCGAGGTGCCAGCGGCGTCGCCCGCCGCGCCGAACCCGAAACCGGAGGACTCTATTTATATGGCCGATCACGCCTGCACGATTGATAAAACGACGCTGGAATCGGCCTCGCCGGAGCCGGACGCTCGTGTGTGTTCACCGGAGTCCGCCGCGCGCTCGTCGCCGGCGCTCCTGCGAGGCAAATGGCACAAGAACGACATGCCGCGCGAGCGGCTGATCGAGCAAGGGCCTGGCGTGCTATCGGATACGGAAATGATCGTACTGGTGCTGGGTGCGGGCTTGCCGGGCCACGACGTATTCAGCGTCGCGGGTGCCTTGCTCGACCGGTTCGGCTCGCTGCGTGCGATGCTCGACGCGACGTATGCGGACTTCGACGGCCTGCGCGGCATCGGGCCTGCGAAAAAAGCGCAATTACTCGCCATCATGGAAATGGCGCGGCGCTCGCTGGTCGATAAAATGCGCAAGCGCTCGCTGATGAACTCGCCCGAAGCCGTGGAAAACTACCTGCGGCTGCTGATCGGCGGTCGGCAACAGGAAGTTTTCGTGTCGCTCTTTCTCGACGCCCGGCATCGGCTGATTCGTTGCGAGGAAAGCGCGCAGGGCACGCTTACGCGCATGGCGGTATATCCGCGCGAGATCGTGCGACGGGCGCTGAATCTGAATGCCGCCAGCCTGATCGTCGCGCATAATCACCCGTCCGGCGCGGTTCAGCCGAGCGCGAGCGACTGCAGCCTGACGCACACGCTGCGCGACGCCCTTGCGTTGATCGACGTGCAACTGGTCGATCATCTGGTGATCGGCGCGGATAGCACCTACTCGTTCGCCCGCGCCGGCTGGCCGTGACACGGCCTGAGCGCGGATCGGAAAGGCGTTGCGCCGTATGCGGAGTCCAAATAAGGTTTGATTTTGCGGCTTTTTTTCTGCTAGAATTCCGGTTTGCCTATTTCCAACCCCCTGTTCCGAAGCCACCAAGGCGTTCCAGAAAGGAAAAGCGACTGCGGTTTCAATAAACTTCAGCGCGGCTCTTTTCAGGAAACTTTCACGGCGTTCGAACTCAGAATTAGCGTATTAGGAGTGCTCTCATGGCACGCGTATGCCAAGTAACTGGGAAAGCGCCGATGAGCGGCAACAACGTTTCCCACGCGAATAACAAAACCAAGCGCCGGTTCCTGCCGAACCTGCAAAACCGCCGCATTTGGGTGGAAAGCGAAAACCGTTGGGTGCGTCTGCGCGTTTCGAACGCTGGCCTGCGCCTGATCGACAAGAACGGTATCGACGCTGTGCTCGCAGACCTGCGCGCACGCGGTGAAGCCTAAGGAGTAAATCATGGCGAAAGGCGCACGCGACAAGATCAAGCTGGAATCGACCGCAGGCACGGGTCACTTCTACACGACGACGAAGAACAAACGCAACATGCCGGAAAAGATGCTGATCAAGAAATTTGATCCGGTCATCCGTAAGCACGTTGACTACAAGGAAACCAAGATCAAGTAAGCCTTGGTTCCTGCCTGACGAAGACAAAGACATGCAAAAAGCCTCGCATTCGTGCGGGGCTTTTTTGTTTTTGGCACGCCGTCGCATTGCGCGGTGCTTACCCGTTCATCGAGCCCTCTCATCTCTCAAGACGGTCCTATCCTGTTCGGCCAGCTTTCCCTAGTCCGTCGCGGCGCGTATCCTTTCTCGTTTTAGCGGCGAGCAAATGGCGCGCCGTCACGGCAAAACGAAAGACGGAGATGTGGGCATGGAATTCGATGTGGCGATTGTCGGTAGCGGCTTGGCCGGGTTGAGCGTCGCGCTCAATCTCGCTCAAACCCGGCGGGTTGCGGTGGTCGCCAAGCGATCGATGACCGAAGGCGCGAGTGACTGGGCGCAAGGCGGCATTGCCGCGGTTCTGGATTCGGCGGACAGCATCGAAAACCATGTGCGCGATACGCTGATCGCCGGCGGCGGCCTGTGCGACGAAGCCGCGACCCGCTTCATCGTCGAGCACGGGCGTGCCGCGATCGAATGGCTGATCGGGCAAGGCGTACCCTTCACCAAGGACGACGCCGCCGAACTCGGCTTTCATCTGACGCGTGAGGGCGGCCATAGCCATCGCCGGATCATTCATGCCGCGGACGCAACCGGCCACGCCGTGGTCGCCACGCTCAGCGAGCGTGTGCGCCGTCATCCGAACATCACGCTCCTCGAAGATCATTACGCGATCGACCTGATAACGTCGGACCGGCTCGGCTTGCCGGGGCGCCGTTGCCACGGCTTGTACGCACTCGATCTGCAGAGCGGCCGCACCGTCACGATTGAAGCGCCGCACACGGTGCTCGCCACCGGCGGCGCCGGCAAGGTCTACCTTTACACCACCAACCCCGATACGGCGACCGGCGACGGCATTGCGATGGCATGGCGAGCCGGCTGCCGCGTGGCGAACATGGAGTTCATCCAGTTCCACCCCACCTGCCTCTTCCATCCATACGCGAAGTCGTTCCTGATCTCCGAGGCGGTGCGCGGCGAAGGCGGCATCCTGAAGCTGCCGGACGGCACGCGCTTCATGCCGAACCACGACGAACGCGCCGAACTCGCGCCGCGCGACATCGTCGCGCGCGCGATCGATTTCGAGATCAAGAAGCGCGGCATCGATTGCGTGTATCTCGACATCAGCCATCAACCGCCTGAATTCTTGCGTGAACATTTTCCAACGATCCTGGCACGCTGCCTGGAGTTCGGCATCGACATCACCAAAGAGCCCATTCCCGTCGTGCCGGCCGCGCACTACACCTGCGGCGGCGTGGTGACCGATTTGGCGGGGCGCACCGATCTGGCGGGCCTCTACGCGGTTGGTGAAACCTCGTGCACCGGCCTTCACGGCGCAAACCGGCTTGCCAGCAATTCGCTGCTCGAATGCCTCGTGATCGGACGCTCCGCCGCGCAGGCCATCGAGGAAGAAGGCTTCTGTGCAGCCGTCCACGCGCCGCTGCCGGACTGGGACGAAAGCCGCGTATCGGATCCGGACGAGGAGGTCGTGGTCGCGCACAATTGGGACGAACTGCGCCGGCTGATGTGGAATTACGTCGGCATCGTGCGTACCGACAAACGGCTCGCGCGAGCCCGGCATCGGCTTGCGCTGCTGCGCGACGAGATCCACGAGTACTACGCGAACTTCAAGGTAAGCCGCGATCTGCTCGAACTGCGCAATCTGGTCGACGTGGCGTCGCTGATCGTCGACGGCGCACGTTCGCGGCGCGAGAGCCGCGGCCTGCACTTCAGCCGTGATTGGCCCGCGACCTTGCCGAAAGCGCTGCCGACGGTTCTCTCGCCGGAACACGTGCGCAACCGCAACGTGTGATCGATGCGAGCCCGAAATGAAAAGGCCACCGCTGGTTTTAACCGGCGACGGCCTTTTATCGGTGGATACGGTCGCTTCGGCGACGCGCGTTAGACAATCCGCATCGAGTAATCCGTTGCGTGGACGTCTTTCGTCAGCGCACCGATCGACACACGATCGACGCCCGTTTCGGCGATCGTCCGCACCGTCTCGAAGTTCACGCCGCCCGAGACTTCCAGCACCGCTCTGCCCGCCGTAATGCGGACCGCTTCGCGCATCGCATCGAACGAAAAATTGTCCAGCAGAATGGATTGCGCACGATGGGCCAGCGCGGTTTCGAGTTGCTCGATCGTCTCGACTTCTATCTGGATCGACACACCCGCATTCAGAGCGAGCGCCGCATCCATCGCCGCGCCGACACCGCCCGCCGCGGCGATGTGGTTTTCCTTGATAAGAATGCCGTCGTACAGCGCGAGCCGTTGATTCGCGCCGCCGCCGACGCGCACAGCGTATTTCTGCGCGAGCCGCAAGCCCGGCAAAGTCTTGCGCGTATCGAGAATGCGCGTTCGCGTATGCGCGATCGCGTCCACATAGCGGCGCGTTACGCTCGCCACACCTGAGAGCAGTTGAAGGAAGTTCAGCGCGTTACGTTCAGCGGTCAACAATGCACGCACCGGACCGCGCAGTTCGCAAACCGTGCTGTCCGACATCATGCGATCGCCCTCGCGATACCGCCACCGCACCTCGATCCGTGGATCGACCTCGTGCATCACCGCGTTGAACCAGGGCACGCCGCACAGCACCGCATCCTCGCGCACAATAATGCGCGCATCGCGCACTTCGTCTGCGGGAACAAGGCGACCGGTCTGGTCGCCGGCGCCAACGTCTTCGATCAACGCATCGGCAACATTGCGAGCCAACGCAGCATCGAACGCGGCACCGTACTGGGCGTGAATGTCAGCGAACAGCGGCGACACCGCATCGGTCGGATTGCGCTCCATCGCCCCCATTACGCTGCTCCCACGTTCGAATAAAGTTGTGCGTCCCGCGCGAGATCGCCGCTTGCCTGCACGCGTTTCTTGTGACGCGCCGCGAAATCCAGCATCCGGTCGATCGGCAGACGCGCCCGCTCGCCAATCGCACGGTCGACGAAAATTTCGTTATGACCGCGCTCGAGCACCTCGGCCAGGTTCGCGAGGCCGTTCATGGCCATCCAGGGACAATGCGCGCAACTCTTGCACGTTGCGCTGTTGCCCGCCGTCGGCGCGGCAATCAAGACCTTGCCCGGCGCGGCGAGCTGCATCTTGTGCAGAATGCCGAGATCGGTTGCCACGATGAAATGCGTCGCGTCGAGCTTTTGAGCGGCGTCGATCAGTTGCGTGGTCGAACCGACCACGTCCGCTTGCGCGACTACATTAGCCGGCGACTCCGGATGCACCAGCACTTTCGCGCCCGGATATTCAGCGCGCAGCAGATCCAGTTCGATGCCCTTGAATTCATCGTGAACGAGACAGGAGCCCTGCCACAACAGCATGTCGGCACCGGTTTTGTTCTGGATATAGCTGCCGAGGTGCCGATCCGGCGCCCAAATGATCTTTTCGCCACGCGCATGCAGATCGGCGACGATCTCCAATCCGATCGACGACGTCACCATCCAGTCCGCGCGCGCCTTGACCGCCGCGCTTGTGTTCGCATACACGACCACCGTGCGATTCGGGTGCGCGTCGCAGAACGCCGAGAATTCATCCACCGGACAACCGAGATCGAGCGAACACGTCGCGTCGAGATCCGGCATCAGAATGCGCTTGTCCGGGCTGAGGATTTTGGCGGTCTCGCCCATGAAGCGCACGCCCGCGACCACCAGCGTTTGTGCCTCGTGATCACGGCCGAAGCGCGCCATTTCGAGCGAATCGGCCACGCAGCCGCCGGTTTCGTCGGCAAGTTCCTGCAGTTCCGCGTCAACGTAGTAATGGGCGACGAGCACGGCTTTCTCGCGCTCGAGCAATGCGCGAATGCGCGCCTTCAACGCCACCTTCTGTTCCGCCGACGGCATGTCGGGCACCTTCGCCCACGCCTGCCCGATTCCGCAGGTAGTGCCCTGCGCCTGTGGCCGGTCGTATTCGACGGTCCTGATCGCCTGCTGATCCATGATCTCCTCTGCCCTCGCTCTGCCGCTGCGGACTGTCAATCGTACGTCGTTGCGGTTTCCGCAGCCCAAAAAGCAAAACCCCGCCAACGCGGGGTTTTGTGACGTAACGAAATTTTAATGGATTTCGGGATCAAGCATAGCGACGCAGACGCATGGCGAATTCTTGCAGCGCTTTAATGCCGCTTTGTTCAGCGCGATGACACCAGTCTTGCAACTGCACCAGCAATTGGTCGCGCGACGCATTCGAGCGCTCCCACATTGCCGCAAGTTCGTTGCGCATGTCGATGTACGTCTTGAGCTTCTGGCTACTCGCGAAGATTTGCGGCAACTGACGCTTCTGCGGTTCGTCTAGACCGGCTTCTTCCTTGTGGAACCAGCTACGCGCACCGCGCATCAACTGGTATTTCTCACGCGCACCCACTTCCTTCAGATGCGCCAGTTCCTGACGATAAGCGCGCTTGAGCGCCTTGCCGTAACGCGCCATCACTTCATAGCGATTTGCCAGCACGGCTTGCAGGGTATCCTGGTCGAGCACCATTTTGCCGGTGGTCAGACGCGGCGTAGGCGCGATCTTCTTCACCTTAGCGAGGCGAAACGCCGACATGATGCGGATGTACATCCAGCCGATATCGAACTCGTACCACTTGTTCGAGAGCTTGGCCGAGGTCGCATACGTATGGTGATTGTTATGCAGTTCCTCACCGCCGATGATGATGCCCCACGGAAAGATGTTGGTGCTGGCATCCGAGGAGTTGAAATTGCGGTAGCCCCAGAAGTGCGCGAGACCGTTGACCACGCCAGCTGCCCAGAACGGGATCCACACCATCTGCACGGCCCAGATCGTCAGCCCGACAACGCCGAACAGTCCGACGTTCAGCACCATCATCAGGCTCACGCCGAGAATCGGGTACTTCGTGTACACGTTGCGCTCCATCCAGTCGTTCGGCGTGCCGTGACTGAACTTGCGCATCGTTTCTTCGTTCTTCGCTTCAGTGCGGTACAACTCCGCGCCTTCGAGCAGCACCTTCCAGATGCCGCGCGTTTGCGGGCTGTGCGGATCTTCTTCGGTCTCGCACTTGGCGTGGTGCTTACGGTGAATCGCGGCCCACTGGCCGGTCAGCATGCCCGTGGTCATCCACAGCCAGAAGCGGAAAAAATGACTGACGACCGGATGCAACTCCAGCGCGCGGTGCGCCTGGCAGCGATGCAGATAGACCGTCACGCCAATGATCGTGATGTGCGTCACGACGAGTGTGTACACCACGAGTTGCCACCAGGAAAAGCGCAGCAGACCGTGGGCAAGGAAATCAAGCAAGGAATTCAACAAGGCAATTTACCTGTGGAACGAGAGACACGAGGCACACGCAAAGTTACGCGTGTCAAGAAAGTGAAAGCATACAGCGGGATTGGACGACATTCTACTGGAAGCGTTCCAAGTGTTTGTAACAAATAGGGATTTTTTGCGCCGCATCAACGGGTCGTGGCGCGCCGCCGTGTTCTTCAAGACAGGTTAGCGCGCGCAAATTCCCCGTTCAACCGGCCTTGTCGGCCTGGTTGGCAGCAGGAGCGGTTATTGTTACCGGTCGCGACAACGTGTCGCCGACGTTGCCGACAATCCGCACTTCGCGTTGCGCATAAGGGATCGAGATGCCGTGTTCCGAAAAGAGCCGCCAGATGTTCCGGTTGACGGCCGAGCGCACGGCGGACGTACCGGTTGCTGCGTCCTCGATCCAGAAACCCAGTTCGAGATTGATGCCGTCTGCACCGAAGCCTGCCAGATAAGGCGTGGGCGCCGGCTCCTGCAGCACTCGTGCAACGCCTTCCGCGGCTTGGGCCAGCAGCGTCATGGCGTGCTCGACGTCAGATGTATAAGCGACCTGCACGGCGGCTTTCGCATACCCGCGCGTCAGATAGGACGACTGGTTCTGCACCACGTCTGTAATGAGCTTCTCGTTTGGAATCAGCGTTTCGATGCCGTCCAGTCCGCGCACCACCGTGTAACGCGTGCGGATCTGCGTGACCATGCCTTGCAGGCCGGTCACGTTGATCGTGTCGCCGATCCGCAGCGACCGGTCGATCAGAATGATGAAGCCCGACACATAGTTGCTGGCGATCTTCTGCAGCCCGAACCCCAAGCCGACGCCGAGCGCGCCGCCGAACACGCCCAGCACCGTGATGTCGATGCCGACCAGTGACAGGCTGATCAGCACTGCCGCCAGCACGAACGCCGCGCGGCCGACCCGCGCCACCACCACCTTCAGATTGGCGTCAAGCGTTTTCGCGCGCATCAGGCGGTCTTCGAACGCGGCGCCGAGCCACATCGCGACGATCATCGTCACGCACACCCACAGCAGGCCCGTGGTGAGCGAAAGCAGCGTCAGGTGCGCGTTGGCGACGCGAAACTTCACGCTGGCCATCCACGCGATCACGTCGTCCTGAATGCCCATCACGGTGAGCGCCATCGCGATCCAGACGACCAGCGAAACGATCTTTTCGACCAGAAAGAGCCACGCATGCGTTTCGCCGTCGTGGCTAAAGACCCGCCGCGCGAAGAAAAACACGATGTAGATAAAGCCGATGCCGAAAAGCGGCACCAAAGCCAGATCCAGCAGCGACGTATGCATGAACTGGGCGGTGATCGCCCGCGCGAGCCACACGAGCGCCGCGCCGGTCAGCGGAAAAAACGCGCGATTCAGGCTTTCCGCGCCGAAGCGCAGCGTCTGGTAGCGCGTTTGCCGGCGCAGATCGAGCGTTCTGCGCAACAGACGCGCGAGCAGCCACGCCACGGCGAGCGTCGCCAGCAGCACGCCGACTTGCCACAGCATCACCGGCTCGCCGAAATCGCGCGCGAGGTCGCCGAACATATGAGAAAAAATGCGGTTTTGCATGATGTTCACGAATTCGCCGGCGCGCCGGATTCAGGAGACGAACCCGTGCGCGCCGGCATAAAGCGCCTTCCGGCTTAGCTCTGGCGTTCGAGCACGGCGGCGAAGAAGCCGTCGGTTGCGTGGCGGTGCGGCCAAAGCGACAGGTAATCGCCCATTTCCATGTCGATGCGCTGCTCGGCCAGCACGTCACGTGCGGGCACGAGCGCGAAATCGGGGTGATCAGCGAGGAATTGCTGCACGACCGCTTCGTTTTCGGCTTCGAGGATCGAGCAGGTCGCGTAGACGAGCCGGCCGCCCTTCTTCACCAGACGCGCCGCGCTCGCCAGAATCGACGCCTGCTTCGGCGCCAGTTCCGCGACCGACTCCGGCGACTGGCGCCACTTCAGATCCGGATTGCGGCGCAGCGTGCCCAGGCCGCTGCACGGCGCGTCGACCAGCACACGGTCGATCTTGCCGGCAAGACGCTTGATCTTGGCGTCGTGCTCGCTGTCGATCAACACCGGATTCACGTTCGACAAGCCGCTGCGCGCGAGGCGCGGCTTGAGCTTGGCAAGCCGCCGCTCCGAAATGTCGAACGCATAAAGGCGCCCGGTGGAGCGCATCGCCGCGCCGAGCGCCAGCGTCTTGCCGCCCGCGCCCGCGCAGAAGTCGACGATCATTTCACCGCGTTTGGGCGCGACCAGCGAGCAGAGCAACTGGCTGCCTTCGTCCTGCACTTCGACCCAGCCGTGTTGAAAGGCGTCCAGCTTGGTGAGCGGCGGCTTGCCGACCACCCGCACGCCGAACGGCGCGAACGGCGTGGCGCCGCCCTCGATACCGGCTTTCGAGAGCGCGTTCAGCACGTCGTCGCGGCTCGCCTTGATCGGGTTTGCGCGCAGGTCCAGCGGCGCCGGGTAATTCAGCGCTGCGGCCAGCTGCGCCAGTTCCGCGGCCTCGAAGCGCTTCGAAAGCGCCTGATAGATCCAGTCGGGCAGATTCAGGCGAATCCGCAGCGGCAGGCTCTCCGGGTCGATCATCGCGACGTGTTCGAGCCATTTGGACTCGGCATCGGACACGAACGGCTTGAGCGCCGTGCGGCCCGCCGTCTGCATGAGTCCCAGCAAGGCCATGCGGCGCGCCGGACTGCCCGCGCCGCTCTCGGCCAGATGAGCGAATTCCATGCGCCGGCGCAGCACCGCGAACACCGCCTCGGCGATCACGCCGCGCTCGCCGTGTCCGAGCTTCGGATGAGCGCGGAAAAAGCGGCTGGTGGTGGCGTCAGCCGGGCCATTTAGTTTTAGGACTTCGGCCAGCAAAGTCTCAGTTTGTCCAATCAAAAAACCATGCAATCTCATGCGCCCTCTCCGGCGGTGTGACCGGCAAAGAGCCATTGCGGCTCCGGCGGCGTAAGCGTGACACGCAAGCCGTCGAGAGCAAGACGCCCTTCGACGAACCAGCGCACCGCGCGTGGATAAATAATGTGTTCGGTTGCCAGCACGCGTTCGGCGAGCATGGCGGGCGTGTCGCCGGCCTGCACCGGAACCGCCGCCTGCGCGACGATCGGCCCGTGATCCAGCTGCGACGTGACGAAATGCACCGACGCGCCGTGCAGCCGCACGCCCGCGTCGAGCGCCTGTTGATGCGTTTTCAGCCCCGGAAAACTCGGCAGCAGCGACGGATGCACGTTCAGCATGCGCCCGGCGTAATGGTCGACGAAACCGGGTGTAAGCACGCGCATGAAGCCGGCAAGTATGACCAGATCCGGCGAGAAACTGTCGATGAGTTCCGCCAGCGCGGCGTCGAAGCGCTCGCGATCGGGGAACTGGCGGTGGTCGACCACGGCCGTGGCAATGCCATGCGACGCCGCGAACGCAAGGCCCGCTGCGTCAGGACGGTTGGCAATCACGGCGGCGACTTGCGCTGGCCAGGCTTCGTTCGAGCAGGCTCGAACGATCGCTTCCATGTTGCTGCCCCGCCCGGAAATCAGGATGACGAGTTTTTTCATCCGCGGATTTTATCATTCGGGGCCACGGAATCCGCGAGGCGCCGCCGTCTCAAGCGCCGAACGTTTATAATCGTTTGTTTTGCGGCACCCCGGCCGCCTATCCCCAACCCGCTATCGTGAGAGTCTTCCGCGGTCTTCCCAATGCTGAAAGCCGTGCGCCTTGCGCACTGACCATCGGCAACTTCGACGGTGTCCACCGCGGCCATCAGGCTTTGCTCGCCCACGTGCGGGCCGCGGCCGACGCGCGCGGCCTGCCCGTCTGCGTGATGACCTTCGAGCCTCACCCGCGCGAGTTCTTCAACCCGGCCGGCGCGCCGCCGCGCATCGCCATGCTGCGCGACAAGCTCGAGGCGCTGCGCACCAACGGCGTCGATCGCGTGGTGGTCGAGCATTTCAATCACACGTTCGCGAGCCAGTCGCCGGATGCGTTCGTGGAACGGATCATCGTCAACGGGCTGCACGCGCGCTGGGTGATGATCGGCGACGACTTCCGCTACGGCGCGAAGCGCGCCGGCGACTTCGAGTCGCTCAGGGCCGCGGGGCAGCAGTACGGTTTCGAGGTCGAGCAAATGGCGACGGTGGCCGATCCGTCCGGCGCGCGCATTTCCAGCTCGGGCGTGCGCGCCGCGCTGGTGGCGGGCGACCTCGATTCGGCGCGCGCCGCGCTGGGCCGCGATTATCTGATCAGCGGCCACGTCGTGCACGGCATGAAGCTCGGCCGCGATCTCGGCTTCCCCACGCTCAACCTGCCGATTGCGCATAAGCGTCCGGCGCTCGCCGGCATTTTCATCGTGCGCGTGCATGGCGTGACGGACGAACCGCTGCCGGGTGTCGCGAGTCTCGGCCTGCGTCCCACCGTCTCCGATTCCGGGCGCGTGCTGCTCGAAGTGCACCTGCTCGATTGGCACGGCGACGCGTATGGCAAACTCGTGCGCGTCGAATTCCTGAAAAAGCTGCGCGACGAGGAGAAGTACGTCGACCTCGAAACGCTGACCGCCGCAATCGCGCGCGACGTCGCCAACGCGCGCGCGTGGTTCGCAGCCGTCGGCGCCGGCACGCCGGGCAGCCGTTCCACCGGTTTCGCCACCTCGGCCACCGACCGAATTAGATAACCGCCGCGGTACGCGCGAGCGCCGCCGGCGCCGCGCGTACCCTCGCCGCGCGCATCGAAGGGCGTCCGTGGATCACGGCACATGCCTGCCGGGCGCGCCCAACGCCCTCGCGCATCGAGCGCAAACCGCGCACGCTGCGCATAGAAAGAATTCACCGCGACCTCATCATGAGCAACAAGAAAGCCGATTCGAAACCGCAGTCACGCTATCCGGTCAACCTGCTCGACACGCCGTTCCCGATGCGTGGCGATTTGCCCAAGCGCGAGCCGCAATGGGTCAAGGAATGGCAGGAACGCAAGGTCTACGAGAAGATCCGCGCCGCCTCCAAAGGCCGCAAGAAATTCATCCTGCACGACGGCCCGCCGTATGCGAACGGCGACATCCACCTCGGCCACGCGGTGAACAAGATCCTCAAGGACATGATCGTCAAGGCGCGCAACATGGCCGGCTTCGACGCGGTCTACGTGCCGGGTTGGGACTGCCACGGCATGCCGATCGAAATCCAGATCGAAAAGCAGTTCGGCAAATCGCTGCCGGCCGCCGAGGTGATGCAGAAGGCCCGCACCTACGCGACCGAGCAGATCGAAAAGCAGAAGGCCGGCTTCCGGCGTCTCGGCGTGCTCGGCGACTGGGACAATCCGTACAAGACCATGAACTTCGCGAACGAAGCCGGCGAAATCCGCGCGCTCGCGAAGATCATCGAAAAGGGTTATGTGTTCCGCGGCCTGAAACCGGTGAACTGGTGCTTCGATTGCGGCTCGGCGTTGGCCGAAGCGGAAGTCGAGTACAAGGACAAGACCGACCCCACCATCGACGTGCTGTTCAGCTTCGCCGAGCCGGAAAAAACGGCGCAAGCCTTCGGTTTGAACGCGCTGCCGCGCAACGAAGGCGGCATCGTGATCTGGACCACCACGCCGTGGACCATCCCCGCCAACCAGGCGTTGAATCTGCATCCGGAAATCGTCTACGCGCTGGTCGATACGCCGCGCGGCCTGCTGATCCTGGCCGCGGAGCGCGTCGAAGCCTGCCTGCAGCTATACGGCTTGCAAGGCTCGATCGTCGCCACCGCGCCCGGTGCGAAGCTCGCGAACCTGCGCTTCAATCATCCGCTCGCGTCCGCGCATCCCGGCTACAAGCGCACGGCGCCGGTCTATCTCGGCGAGTATGTGACGACCGAAACGGGCACGGGCATCGTGCACTCGTCGCCGGCCTACGGCGTGGAAGACTTCGTGTCGTGCAAGGCGCACGGCATGGCCGATTCGGACATCATCAATCCGGTAATGGGCGACGGCCGTTACATCGAATCGCTCGCGCTGTTCGGCGGCCTGTCGATCTGGGCGGCCAATCCGCAGATCGTCGAAGCGCTGCAGGCGGCCGGCTCGCTGCTGCGCACCGAGAAATACACGCACAGCTACATGCACTGCTGGCGCCACAAGACGCCGATCATCTACCGCGCGACGTCGCAGTGGTTCGCCGGCATGGACGTCAAGCCGAACGACACCGACAAGACGCTGCGCGAAACCGCGCTCGAAGGCATCGAGAACACGGCGTTCTACCCGTCGTGGGGCAAGCAGCGTCTGTTCAGCATGATCGCGAATCGCCCGGACTGGACGCTGTCGCGTCAGCGTCAATGGGGCGTGCCAATGGCGTTCTTCGTGCACAAGGAAACCGGCGCACTGCATCCGCGCACGCTGGAGTTGCTCGAAGAAGTCGCGCAACGCGTCGAGAAAGCCGGCATCGAAGCGTGGCAAACGCTCGATCCGCGCGAACTGCTCGGCGACGACGCCAACATGTACGAAAAGAACCGCGACACGCTCGACGTGTGGTTCGATTCGGGCACCACGCACTGGCACGTGCTGCGCGGCTCGCACAAGGACGAACTGCAATTCCCCGCCGATCTGTATCTGGAAGGCTCGGACCAGCACCGCGGCTGGTTCCATTCGTCGCTGCTCACCGCCTCGATGCTCGACGGACGCCCGCCGTACAACGCGCTGCTCACGCACGGTTTCACCGTCGACGGCGAAGGCCGCAAGATGAGCAAGTCGCTCGGCAACGGCATCGACCCGCATGATGTGGCGAACCGGCTCGGCGCGGAAATCATCCGGCTGTGGATTGCGTCGACCGATTATTCGGGCGAACTGGCCATCTCCGAGGAAATCCTGAAGCGCGTGACGGAAAGCTATCGCCGCATCCGCAACACGCTGCGCTTCCTGCTCGCGAACCTGTCGGACTTCGACTTCGCGCAACACGCGCGTCCGCTCGAAGACTGGCTCGAGATCGATCGCTATGCGGTGGCGCTGGCGGCGAATCTGCAGAACGACATCCTCTCGCACTACGACAAGTACGAGTTTCACCCGGTGGTCGCCAAGCTGCAGACGTTCTGCTCGGAAGACCTCGGCGGCTTCTATCTGGACGTGCTGAAAGACCGCCTGTACACCACGGCGGCGGATTCCGTCGCGCGCCGCTCGGCACAAACCGCGCTGTATCACATCGCGCACGGTCTGCTGCGTCTGATGGCGCCGTTCCTGTCGTTCACCGCCGAGGAGGCGTGGAAGATCTTCTCGCCGAACAGCGAAACGATCTTCACGGAAACCTACCACGCGTTCCCGCCCGTGCCGGACGCCGGCGCGCTGCTCGACAAATGGACGCTGCTGCGCGCCGCGCGCGGCGACGTCACGAAGGCGCTCGAGGAAGCGCGCGTGGCGAACCTGATCGGTTCGTCGCTGCAGGCGGAAGTGGAAATCCGCGCGAGCGGCGCGCGTTACGATGCGCTCGCAAGCCTCGGAGACGACCTGAAGTTCGTGCTGATCACGTCGGCGGCGAACGTAGTCAAGGTTGACAGCGAAGCCGAGGAAAGCGTCGACGTGATCGCCTCGGCATACCTGAAGTGCGAACGCTGCTGGCATTACCGCGCGGAAGTCGGCGCGAACGCCGAGCACCCCACGCTGTGCGGGCGCTGCTTCAGCAATCTGTTCGGCAACGGTGAAACGAGGAGCGCGGCATAATGGCACGAAGCCTGTCGAAATCGTCGTCCGCAAGCGGTTCGCTCGCACCGTGGCTCGGCGTCGCGCTGATCGTGATCCTGTTCGATCAGCTGACGAAAATCGCGGTCCAGAAGGTGTTCGCCTACGGCGTCGCGCACGAGGTCACGTCGTTTTTCAACCTGATCCTCGTGTACAACCGCGGCGCCGCCTTCAGCTTCCTCGCGATGGCGGGCGGCTGGCAGCGCTGGGCGTTCACCGCGCTCGGCGTGGTCGCGGCGCTCGTGATCTGCTATCTACTCAAGCGCCACGGCGCGCAAAAGCTGTTCTGCACGGCGCTCTCGCTGATTCTCGGCGGCGCGCTCGGCAACGTGATCGACCGGATTGCGTACGGCCATGTGATCGACTTCCTCGATTTCCATGTGCGCACCTGGCACTGGCCGGCATTCAACCTCGCCGACAGCGCGATCACGATCGGCGCGGCGCTGCTCGTGATCGACGAGTTGCGCCGGGTGCGCGGTTCGCGGTAACGCCGCGTCGGTCCGCGAACGGGCGTCCTCGCAGCACGCTCCGTCCGCGCGTCTGGTCTGACTCGGGCGAATCGCAGCGGTGCGCTGCAAGCACCGCTCGTCCGCCACCATGCTTTGTCGGAGGCTTTCGTTGGCAACCGCAGAACTCGCAGGCAAACACCTCGTCCTCGGCATGACGGGCGGGATCGCCTGCTACAAGATCGCCGAACTCACACGCTTGCTCACCAAGGCCGGCGCGACCGTGCAGGTCGTCATGACCGAAGCGGCCACGCAGTTCATCACCGCCGTCACCATGCAGGCGCTGTCCGGCCGCCCCGTCTACACCAGCCAGTGGGACGGGCGCGTGCCGAACAATATGGCGCACATCGATCTGTCGCGTGAAGCGGATGCGATCGTGATCGCGCCCGCCTCCACCGACTTCCTCGCGAAACTCGCGCACGGCATGGCCGACGATCTGCTGTCGACGCTGTGCGTCGCGCGCGATTGTCCGCTGCTGGTCGTGCCGGCAATGAACCGGCAGATGTGGCAGAACCCGGCCACGCAGCGCAACGTCGCGCAACTGCGCGCGGACGGCGTTGAAGTGCTCGGCCCGGATTCGGGTCCGCAAGCATGCGGCGAAATCGGCGACGGGCGCATGCTGGAAGCGTCCGCCACCTATGAAGCAATCGCCTCGTTCTTCGCGCCGAAGATTCTCTCCGGCCGGCGTGTCCTGCTGACCGCGGGTCCGACGTTCGAGCCGCTCGACCCGGTGCGCGGCATCACCAATCGATCGAGCGGCAAGATGGGCTTCGCCTTGGCGCGCGCCGCGCAGCAGGCCGGCGCCGATGTGCATCTGGTGGCCGGTCCCGTCGCGCTGGAAACGCCGTGGGGTGTGGTCCGCGAGGACGTGCAAACCGCCCAGCAGATGCACGCCGCGGTCATGCGCGCGGTCGCCGACGCCGATATCTTCATCGGCGTGGCGGCGGTGGCCGACTGGCGCGTCGATCACGCCAGCGAGCACAAGATCAAGAAAGCCGCCGATCGCGCCATGCCGACGTTCGCGTTCGTCGAAAACCCGGACATCCTGGCCTCCGTCGCGAAGCTCCCGCATCCGCCGTTCGCGGTCGGTTTCGCCGCGGAAAGCGGCGACCTGGAAATACACGGCGAAGAAAAGCGCGTCCGCAAAAACGTGCCGCTTCTGATCGGCAATCTTGGCCCTCAGACCTTCGGCCTCGACGATAACGAAGTGATCCTGTTCGAAGCAGGCGGCGCCACGAAGCTGCCGCGCGCCGACAAGCAGACGCTCGCGCGCGCGTTGATCGCCGAGATTGCCAGGCGTCTGCCCGACACGAGTCTGATTCGCTGAACGCCACTTACAGCGATGCCCGCTGAAGCGCCGGGTTCAAGCGAAAACGAATCACCTGGAGCCGTACTGCCATGACGCGACTTTCCGTGCTGGATCAAACGCCCGTGATCGACGGGCACACGGTGGCGGACGCGATCGCCGCCACCGTCGAACTGGCGCAGCTCGCCGACGATCTCGGCTACACACGCTACTGGTGCGCCGAACACCACGGCTTGCGCGGCGTGTCGAACCCTTGCCCCGAAGTGATGCTGGCGCATCTCGGCAGCGTCACGAAACGCATTCGTCTGGGTTCGGGCGGCGTCATGCTGCCGTACTACAGCCCGTTCAAGGTCGCCGAGCAATTCATGATGCTCGAGGCGCTGTTTCCGAACCGGATCGATCTCGGCGTGGGACGCGCGCCGGGCGGCGATATGCGCACGGCGCAAGCGGTCGCAGCGGGCGCCTATAATCGCGGCGATATTTTTCCGCAGCAGGTGGCCGACCTGCTGGGGCTGTGCATGGCACCTTGCCCGACGATCACCTTGCGCACGGTGCGCTGCTGCAACCGCAAGTCGATACGCGTCCGCAATTGTGGATGCTAGGCTCCAGCGAATTCGGCGGACTGCTGGCGGCGCAACTCGGCATCCGCTTTGCGTTCGCGCATTTCATCAATGCACATTTCGGGCACCAGGTGGCGCAGGCGTATCGCGAGCGATTCAAAGCCAGTCAGGAAACCCAGCAGCCGTACCTCGCCGCCGCCGTGTTCGTGATCTGCGCAGACACCGAACAGGAAGCCGCCGATCTGGAGAAAGCCGTCGACTTGCGTCGCGTGCAAATGGCCTATGGCCTGAACGAACCCATTCCGACGATCGCACAAGGCGTGGCGCAGGAATATGGCGAGCGCGAGCGGCTGGTGATCGACCGCGAGAAGCCGCGCAGCATCATCGGCACGCCGGAAAAAGTGACCGCGCGCATGCGCGACTTGCAGGCCGAATTCCAGGCCGACGAATTGATCGTGCTCACCGTCGCGGGCAGTTATCGCGCGCGGCTGCGCTCCTATGAACTCCTCGCCGACGCGTTCCAACCCGGAAGCGAGACTCCCACTTCTTAACCCCGAACCTGCATGAAACTCGACCTGAAGATTCTCGATGCGCGCATGCGCGACCAACTCCCGGCCTACGCGACCACCGGCAGCGCGGGCCTCGACCTGCGCGCCTGCCTCGACGAACCGCTGACGCTGAAGCCCGGCGAAACCGCACTCGTGCCGACGGGTCTCGCGATTCACGTCGGCGATCCGGGTTATGCAGCAATGATTCTCCCGCGCTCGGGATTGGGACATAAGCACGGCATCGTGCTGGGCAATCTGGTCGGCCTGATCGATTCAGATTACCAGGGGCAGTTGATGATCTCGACCTGGAACCGCGGCGAAACCACGTTCGTGCTGAATCCGATGGAGCGTCTCGCGCAACTCGTGATCGTGCCGGTCGTGCAAGCGAAGTTCAATATCGTCGACGATTTCGAAACCAGCGAGCGCGGCGCGGGCGGGTTCGGCAGCACCGGCAAGCATTGATCCGGCGGCGAGGCAGTTTGGTCGCCGAGGCAGAAAGAAAAACGGCGCGGGTTTGAGCCCGCGCCGTTTTTTGGGTCACTACTAATCTGACTGAACGTTACTCGACTTCGACCGCTTCCGGATTCGGATTGCGCGGCGCCGGATGCTCGTCGAAGGTCAACTGCACCTTGTCTTCCGCATCCACGTCCACCGAAACGCGGCCGCCGTTCATCAGCTTGCCGAACAGCAGCTCGTCGGCGAGCGCGCGACGAATCGTGTCCTGAATCAGACGCTGCATTGGCCGTGCGCCCATCAACGGATCGAAACCGTGCTTGGCGAGATGCTTGCGCAACGCGTCGGTGAAGAGCGCATCGACCTTCTTCTCATGCAACTGATCTTCCAGTTGCATCAGGAATTTGTCGACCACGCGCATGATGATTTCCTCATCGAGCGAGCGGAAGCTGATCGTCGCGTCCAGACGGTTACGGAACTCCGGCGTGAACATGCGCTTGATGTCGACCATTTCGTCGCCGGTTTCCCGGCGATTCGTGAAGCCGATCACCGACTTGCCCATTGCCTCGGCGCCCGCATTCGTCGTCATGATGATGATGACGTTGCGGAAATCCGCCTTGCGGCCGTTGTTGTCCGTCAGCGTGCCGTGGTCCATCACCTGCAGCAGCACGTTGTAGATGTCCGGGTGCGCCTTCTCGATTTCGTCGAGCAGCAACACGCAATGCGGTTTCTTCGTGACGGCTTCGGTCAGCAAGCCGCCCTGGTCGAATCCGACATAGCCCGGCGGCGCGCCGATCAACCGGCTGACCGCATGACGTTCCATGTATTCGGACATATCGAAGCGGATCAGTTCGATTCCCAGCGTGAACGCCAGTTGCTTCGCCACTTCGGTCTTGCCGACGCCCGTGGGACCGGAGAACAGGAACGCGCCGATCGGCTTGTCGAGCTTGCCGAGACCCGCGCGCGCCATCTTGATCGCGGCCGACAACGCGTCGATAGCGGGGTCTTGCCCGAACACCACGCTCTTCAGGTCACGGTCGAGCGTTTGCAGCTTGCTGCGATCGTCTTGCGACACGCTTTGCGGCGGGACGCGAGCGATCTTCGAGATGATTTCCTCGATCTCGTTCTTGCCGATGGTCTTCTTCTGCTTCGACTTCGGCAGGATGCGTTGCGCTGCGCCCGCTTCGTCGATCACGTCGATCGCCTTGTCCGGCAGATGCCGATCCGTGATGAAGCGCGCCGACAACTCAGCCGCCGCCGACAGCGCACCCGACGAGTACTTCACGCCGTGATGCTCCTCGAAACGCGACTTCAGCCCGCGCAGGATCGCCACCGTCTGCTCGACGGTCGGCTCGGTCACGTCGACCTTCTGGAACCGGCGCGACAATGCCGCGTCTTTTTCGAAAATGCCGCGATACTCGGTGAAGGTCGTCGCGCCGATGCACTTGAGCGTGCCCGACGAGAGCGCCGGCTTCAGCAGATTCGAAGCGTCCAGCGTTCCGCCGGAAGCCGCGCCCGCGCCGATCAGCGTGTGAATTTCGTCGATGAACAGAATCGCGTGCGGACGTTCCTTCAATTCCTTGAGAACCGTCTTGAGACGCTGTTCGAAGTCGCCGCGATACTTGGTGCCGGCGAGCAACGCGCCCATGTCGAGCGAATACACCTGCGCGTCCGCCAGAATGTCCGGCACTTCGCCGCGCGTGATGCGCCAGGCAAGGCCCTCGGCGATCGCCGTCTTGCCGACGCCCGCCTCACCGACCAGCAGCGGATTGTTCTTGCGGCGCCGGCACAGCACCTGCACCACGCGCTCGACCTCCGACTCGCGCCCGATCAGCGGATCGATGCGGCCGTCTTTCGCCATCTGGTTCAGGTTCTGCGTGAACTGGGCGAGCGGCGTTTCCTTCTGCGCGGCGGCGTCGTCGGACTCGGCATTCGCGTCGCTCGCTTTCGCGGCGTCGGTGCTGCTGGTCTTGGCGATACCGTGCGAGATGAAATTCACCACGTCCAGCCGCGTCACGCCCTGCTGTTGCAGGTAGTACACCGCATGCGAATCCTTCTCGCCGAAGATCGCGACCAGCACGTTCGCGCCGGTCACTTCCTTCTTGCCGTTCGAGGTGGATTGCACATGCATGATCGCGCGCTGGATCACACGCTGGAAACCCAGCGTGGGTTGCGTGTCCACGTCGTCCGTGCCGGGCACGGTAGGCGTGTTGTCATGAATGAAGTTGCGCAGGTTCTGGCGCAGATCCTCGATATTGGCCGCGCATGCACGCAACACCTCCGCCGCTGTCGGATTGTCCAACAGTGCCAGCAAAAGGTGTTCGACCGTTATGAACTCGTGCCGCGCCTGGCGTGCTTCCATGAACGCCATGTGCAGGCTGACTTCCAGTTCCTGGGCAATCATGCTTCCTCCATCACACACTGCAGCGGATGCCCGGCCTGCCGTGCGTGGGTAACGACTTGCTCGACTTTGGTCGACGCGATGTCCCGCGTATAGACCCCACAAACTCCCCTGCCCTCGCGATGCACCTTCAACATAACCTGTGTTGCGGTTTCACGATCTTTATTGAAATATTCCTGCACGATCATCACGACAAATTCCATTGGCGTGAAGTCGTCGTTCAGCAGCACCACCTTGTACATGGACGGCGGCTTGAGCTTTTTCTCCTGCCGCTCCAGTACGGTGCTGTCCTGCTTGTCCGGGATAATCGCCATACACCCATTCTAAACAACTAGGACAGGCCCGCAATCCTGTCAAAACCCGGCCACGTGCGGCCGGTGAGCCCGTTCGCTACCGCATGATGGGAAATCGCCCTTCACGCGTGCGTCATTCGACGAGCCGATTGCGGAGCCGGCCCCTATCCAGTGATGCGTCGCGGCTGTGTTGCGCCGCAGTCGGATCGAGTATCGCACAACCTGCCGTGACCGGCTGGGACTCGCCCAAGCCGGCTGGCGCCGGGCGACCGCTGAACAGCAGGTGAGTCGATTATGCGACTTTTCAAGACCGCCCGCTTGCGCCAGCGCACACAACGGAAGCGGGAAAAACCCTGGAAAGTGCCGTGTTTGCAACGCGGCAACGGCGTCTCAAAATTTTCTTGACACTCGAATAAAGAGCCCCAACAATCAAGCTGGCACTTTTTTCACTGAGCCATAATTTCGAAAAAATGCCGATGGTGAGCTTGTGAGGAGGGAGCGGCTGCATCGCGCGGTCGTCGAGCTTTTCGAGGGCTCGTGGTAGTGACATGAGTTACAGGGGAAGTTGGAATGGCAACTGGTACGGTCAAATGGTTCAATGACGCAAAAGGTTTCGGATTCATCACGCCTGACGAGGGTGGTGAGGATCTGTTTGCACACTTCTCGGCCATCCAGATGAATGGGTTCAAAACCCTCAAGGAAGGTCAAAAGGTGACCTTCGAGGTCGTGCAAGGCCCGAAAGGCAAACAGGCATCGAACATCCAGGCACCTGCCTGAAACTGCTCGATCCCGTCCTTTGAAACCCGGCTTCGTGCCGGGTTTCTTTTTTGGGCGCCGCGATGCCCGTCGTGCTGGCGGCACGAGACGTCCCAAATAACGGGTGACTGGTCGCTTTCCCGGCACCGGCGCATAAAAAACCCGGCCGCCTCGCGACGCCGGGTTAATCGATGCAAGCCGGATCAGCCCGGCGAGCGGCTTACATGTTTTCGATCAGCACCTGTCCGAACCCGGAACACGACACCTGGGTCGCACCTTCCATCAGACGCGCGAAGTCATACGTCACCCGCTTTTGCAGGATCGATTTTTCCATCGACTTGATGATCAGGTCCGCCGCCTCGGTCCAGCCGAGGTGCCGCAGCATCATTTCCGCCGAAAGAATTTCCGAGCCGGGGTTCACGTAATCCTTGCCCGCATACTTCGGCGCGGTGCCGTGCGTGGCTTCGAACATCGCGACCGAATCCGACATGTTCGCGCCCGGTGCGATGCCGATACCGCCGACTTGCGCGGCGAGCGCGTCCGAAACGTAATCGCCGTTCAGGTTCAGCGTGGCGATCACATCGTATTCAGCCGGACGCAGCAGGATCTGCTGCAGGAACGCGTCGGCGATCACGTCCTTCACCACGACGTCGCCACCCGTCCTGGGATTCTTGATCTTCATCCACGGACCACCGTCGATCAGTTCCGCCGCGAATTCCTTTTGCGCCAGCGCATAACCGTAGTCACGGAACGCGCCTTCCGTGAACTTCATGATGTTGCCCTTGTGCACCAGCGTGACCGAGCGGCGATCGTTGTCCAGCGCATACTGGATCGCCTTGCGCACCAGACGCTCCGTGCCTTCGCGCGACACCGGCTTGATGCCGATCCCCGAGGTTTCCGGGAAGCGGATCTTCTTCACGCCCATTTCCTCGCGCAGGAACTTGATGACCTTTTTGGCCTGCTCGGATTCAGCCGGCCATTCGATGCCGGCATAGATGTCTTCCGAGTTCTCGCGGAAGATCACCATGTTGGTTTTCTCGGGCTCACGCACCGGCGAAGGCACGCCCTTGAAATACTGCACCGGACGCAAGCACACATACAGGTCCAGTTCCTGGCGCAGCGCGACGTTCAGCGAACGGATGCCGCCACCCACCGGCGTGGTGAGCGGACCCTTGATCGATACCACATATTCCTTGAGCACCTGCAAGGTCTCTTCGGGCAGCCACACGTCCGGGCCGTACACCTTGGTCGACTTCTCGCCGGCGTAGATTTCCATCCAGTGGATTTTCTTCTTGCCCGCGTACGCTTTTTCCACCGCGGCA
Source organism: Paraburkholderia terricola (assembly GCF_900142195.1). Taxonomy (GTDB): domain Bacteria; phylum Pseudomonadota; class Gammaproteobacteria; order Burkholderiales; family Burkholderiaceae; genus Paraburkholderia; species Paraburkholderia terricola. The sequence goes on along the minus strand of NZ_FRAB01000002.1, from coordinate 86,627 downwards.
TCCACGACCTTGAGCATCACCGGCGTGATATCGACGCCCGTGCCGTCGCCTTCGATAAACGGAATGATCGGCTGGTCGGAAACGTTGAGCGAGAAATCGGCGTTGACGGTGATCTTGTCACCGCCGGTCGGAACCTTGATGTGCTGATACGGCATGATCGGACTCCAGTGAAGGCTGTGCTGAAAGCTGATGGGAGACTGCGAAAATGGGCGCTCCTCGCTACGCGCAATGCCGGACGCCCGCAAGCGGCCTGGCCGCTATTCTAGCCCACGCGGGTGCCGCAACGAGGCCGCGACGGCTCGGGGTTTTCCAACATGGCGGCAAGGCCGGCCGGCGAGAACGCCGCGCTCATCTCTTACATAAGACCACGAACTTGCCGTCAGCGCTTATGCATTATGATCCCGCCATTCGCGACTGAAGCGGCGGCGCACGAGGCCTGAACGATGGCTCGCGCCGCGGCCCGCGCAACTCGCCCTTCTTCGATTCCCCATGCGTCTTCTTGCTCTGAACAAACCGTTCGGCACCATCTGTCAGTTCTCGCCGCATGAAACGCGCGCGTCGCTGGCCGACTGGGTCAAGGTGCCGGGCGTCTATCCGGCGGGACGGCTGGATTCCGACAGCGAAGGACTGCTGCTTCTCACCGACGACGGCGCGCTTCAAGCGCGCATCGCCGAGCCGCGTCACAAGCTCGTCAAGCGTTACTGGGCGCAAGTTGAAGGCGCGGTCGACGCGGCCACGTTGAAGAAGCTGGCGCGCGGCGTCGATCTCGGCGATTACGTCACCCGGCCCTGCCGCGCGGAGTACGTGGAACCGGGCGACTCGCTCTGGACGCGCACGCCGCCGATCCGCTTTCGCGCGGCAATCCCGACGACGTGGCTCGAACTCTCGATCACCGAAGGCAAGAACCGCCAGGTGCGACGCATGACCGCGGCGGTCGGCTTTCCGACCTTGCGTCTCGTGCGCGTCGGCGTCGGCGCGCTCGACATTTTTTCGCTGGGACTTCAACCGGGCGAAAGCGTCGAATTGCCGCCGAAGGCGCCGTGGGACGGCGTCGTTTGAACGCCTCGCCCTGCGCGACAAACCCGCACGGTTGCGCATCAACGCCCGCGCTCGATGGCGGCAAGAAAAGCCAGGCCGTTGTAAAAGCCAAGCCGTTGTATCGGTAGCCAAAAGCACGCGTGAAACCATGATGAAAAACGCGTGAAACAATCGCATGCGCCGCCATGCGGCAGCAGGCCTTCGCATCGATACATCCGCTAATAAACTTTCCACGAAATTCGCGTCAACCGGTGCGCGAGCTCACGCGTTATTCGACGCAGATGCCGCCCGAAGCTATCCGGCATTCAGCCCTAAGGGCCTTTGTGCAAGCCGCTCTCGCGGTGAAGCGCAGGGAGTCTGAGCGCTAGGCAGACGCGTCGGAAAATTTGTTCGATGCGCATGTCAACCGAAAGGTGGATGGCACGTTTACCGACATGACTCTCATATAACCGGGTCATTGGGTTAATCAACTAAAGCTGAGGATTTCAAAATGAACAAACTGATCGCCGCTCTGGTCGCTGGCCTCTTCGCAACGGCAGCATTCGCACAAGCTTCGGCACCGGCAGCTCCGGCAGCCGCTTCGGCAGCTCCGGCAGCAGCAGCTTCGTCGGCAAAGAAGACCACGAAGCACGCTCACAAGAAGTCGCACAAGAAGGCAGCATCGGCTGCTGCTGCAGCTTCGGCCGCTTCGGAGTAAGTTTGTTGTAAAAACGCAGTCAAGAACTAGCTTCATTGCCGTTCTTACGGCGTTGAAAGGCAGATCGCCGCAAGGCTTTCTGCCTTTTTGTTTTTGACGCGCTCGCGTAACATTCGCGGGTTAATTTCCAGCAAGGAGTCATGCCGTGCGATTTTTCATGCGCTCGTTGGTTGCGCGTTTCGCCGTTGCCGTCGCATTGCCGCTCGCCGCGATAACGCTTGCGGCCACCGCCGCCCCCGCTCACGCGCAGCCGATACCGGCCGGCGCGAAGCAGCCCGGCGACTTCCCGCGCGCGAAGCTGACCGCGGGCATGTTCGTGATCGACGCCGCCGTCGCCGCCAACGATGCGGACCGCGAGCAAGGCCTGATGTACCGCACGAGCCTCGCGCCGAACGAAGGCATGCTGTTCGTCTTCAACGAGAACGCCGTGCATTGCTTCTGGATGAAGAACACGCTGATCCCGCTGTCGATCGCGTTCATCCGCGCCGACGGCACGGTCACCGATATCGACGAGATGCAGGCCGAGACCACCAACAATCACTGCCCGAAGAACAACGGCGTGTATGCATTGGAAATGAGCAAGGGCTGGTTCACGTCGAAAGGCATCAAACCGGGGATGAAAATCCAGGGCTTGCCGGCCGCGCAATAGTTTCAGGCGGCCACGGCGGCCAACGCCGCCGCGTCGCCCGCCGCTTTTCCGGAAAAGCCGGCGCCTTCACCAGGCGCCGGCTTTTTCATTGGCGTGGCCAGGTGCGCCGGCGGCGCCGCACCGCTATCCAATGGGCCGAAGCCCCGCCGGCAGGCGTTCCCACCCGGCTGGCAAGATTCCTGCAAAAGACGGGCCGACGCGCTATCCTAGTATTCTTAGCAAAAGCAGCACTCAAGCTCTCCGGGCAGCACAGGCTGCCGCCCGGCCAGCGTTTCAGGCGCGCCATTCCAAGGAGGTTCACGTGCCCCGCAAGACTCCCATCGAGCGCTACCGGAATATCGGCATCAGCGCTCACATCGATGCCGGCAAAACCACCACTACTGAACGCATCCTGTTCTACACCGGCGTGACCCACAAGATCGGCGAGGTTCACGACGGTGCGGCGACGATGGACTGGATGGAGCAGGAGCAGGAGCGCGGCATCACCATCACGTCGGCGGCCACCACCGCTTTCTGGAAAGGCATGGCCGGCAACTACCCCGAGCACCGCATCAACATCATCGACACGCCGGGTCACGTCGACTTCACGATCGAGGTGGAACGCTCGATGCGCGTGCTCGACGGCGCCTGCATGGTGTACGACTCGGTCGGCGGCGTGCAGCCGCAGTCCGAAACGGTGTGGCGCCAGGCAAACAAGTACAAGGTGCCGCGCATTGCGTTCGTCAACAAGATGGACCGCGTCGGCGCGGACTTTTTCCGCGTGCAGCGGCAGATCGGCGATCGTCTGAAGGGCGTGGCGGTGCCGATCCAGATTCCGGTCGGTGCGGAAGATCATTTCCAGGGCGTGGTCGATCTCGTGAAGATGAAGGCGATTTACTGGGACGAAGAGAACCAGGGGATCAAATTCGAGTATCGGGACATTCCGCCGGAACTCGCGGCCACCGCGAAGGAATGGCACGACAAGATGGTCGAGGCCGCGGCGGAAGCCAGCGAAGAGCTGCTCGACAAGTACCTGCATGGCGGTACGCTGAGCGAAGAGGAAATCAAGCACGGCATTCGCGTGCGCACCATCTCCAACGAGATCGTGCCGATGCTGTGCGGCAGCGCGTTCAAGAACAAGGGCGTGCAGGCGATGCTCGACGCGGTGATCGATTATCTGCCGTCGCCGGTCGACGTGCCCGCGATCTCCGGCCACGACGAGCACGACAACGAAATCGAGCGTCATCCGAAAGACGACGATCCGTTCTCCGCGCTCGCGTTCAAGATCATGACCGACCCGTTCGTCGGGCAACTGATTTTCTTCCGCGTCTACTCGGGCGTGGTGAATTCGGGCGACACCGTCTACAACGCGGTCAAGGAAAAGAAGGAGCGCCTCGGCCGGATCCTGCAGATGCATGCGAACGAGCGCAAGGAAATCAAGGAAGTCTACGCGGGCGACATCGCCGCGGCGGTCGGCCTGAAGGAAGCGACCACCGGCGACACGCTGTGCGACCCGGCGCACGTGATCATTCTCGAACGCATGATCTTCCCCGAGCCGGTGATTTCGCAGGCCGTCGAGCCGAAGACCAAGGTCGACCAGGAAAAGATGGGCATCGCGCTGAACCGTCTCGCGCAGGAAGACCCGTCGTTCCGCGTGCAGACGGACGAGGAATCCGGCCAGACCATCATCTCCGGCATGGGCGAGCTGCACCTGGAAATCCTGGTCGACCGGATGAAGCGCGAATTCGGCGTCGAGGCCACCGTCGGCAAGCCGCAGGTGGCTTACCGCGAAACGGTGCGCAACAAGGTCGAGGACGTCGAGGGCAAGTTCGTCAAGCAGTCGGGCGGCCGCGGCCAGTACGGCCATGCGGTCCTCACGCTGGAGCCGGCGCCGCAAGGCAAGGGCTACGAATTCGTCGACGCGATCAAGGGCGGCGTGATTCCGCGCGAATACATTCCGGCGGTCGACAAGGGCATTCAGGAAACGCTGAAGGCCGGCGTGCTGGCGGGCTATCCGGTGGTCGACGTGAAGGTCACGCTGACCTTCGGCTCGTACCACGACGTGGACTCGAACGAAAACGCGTTCCGCATGGCCGGCTCGATGGCGTTCAAGGAAGCGATGCGCAAGGCCAGGCCGGTGCTGCTCGAACCGATGATGGCCGTCGAGGTGGAAACGCCCGAAGACTTCATGGGCAACGTAATGGGCGATCTGTCGAGCCGCCGCGGCATGGTGCAAGGCATGGAAGACATCGCCGGCGGCGGCGGCAAGCTGGTGCGCGCGGAAGTGCCGCTCGCGGAGATGTTCGGCTACTCGACCTCGCTGCGCTCGGCCACGCAAGGCCGCGCCACGTACACGATGGAGTTCAAGCACTACGCTGAAACGCCGAACAACGTGGCCGAGGCCGTGATCAACGCGAAGCACAAGTAAGCACCGCCACGCCATATCGCCATATCGCCATGCAAGCAAACACGAAAGCCCGTTCCCTGTGGACGGGCTTTTTTTATGCCACGACGCCGCTCGAACCGCCCGGCCACACGCAACGTTTTTGACCGTGCAAGAATGCCGGACGGCGTCGCGTCCCCACAGGACATTCGCCAATCAGGAGACACGCCATGAGCCACGACCACGAACATCCGCACTACAACGACGAACAACCCGCGCCGCCCGTCGACTGGCGCGAGCATGGCGTGAAGGTGATCAAAGGCGATCAGCTCGACAGCAACACCGCGCAAACGCCCGGCATGAATCGCGCGGCCGCGATCAACGCGGCGCGAGTCGGCGCGCAAAAAATCTGGGCCGGCATGGTCACGATCCATCCGAACGCGAAGACCGGCGCGCATCATCACGGCGCGCTCGAAAGCGTGATCTACGTGCTGCGCGGCCAGGCCCGCATGCGCTGGGGCGAGCATCTCGAATTCACCGCCGAGGCCGGCCCCGGCGACTTCATCTTCGTGCCGCCCTATGTACCGCATCAGGAAATCAACGCCAGCACCGACGAGCCGCTCGAATGCGTGCTGGTGCGCAGCGACAACGAAGCGGTAGTGGTGAATCTGAACATCGACGCCGTCGAGGCGCCGGAAACGGTCTACTGGGTCGATCCGATTCACAAGCATCCGCACGATCACTAATCCTTCTTCATGCCTTGTTCACGCGACTCATGACGCCGACCGCTTCGCTGCGCCCTCGCCTCCTCACGCTGTACGCCGTGCTGATCGCCGCCAACCTCGGCGCGTGGGCATGGGCGCTGATCGCGTTGCGCGACTATCCGCTGCTGCTCGGCACCGCGATGCTCGCCTACGGCTTCGGCCTGCGCCACGCGGTGGACGCGGACCACATCGCGGCGATCGACGCCGTCACGCGCAAGCTGATGCAGGCAGGCAAGCGGCCGCTCGGCGTCGGCCTCGCGTTTTCGCTAGGTCATTCGACGATCGTGATCGTGGCGACGCTCGGCATTGCGTGGACCGCGCATTCGCTGCACGGACACCTGGAAAGTTTCAAGGCGGTGGGCGGGACGATCGGCACCCTCGTGTCGTCGGTGTTTCTGCTGGTGCTGGCTTGCGTGAACCTCGTGATTCTGCGCGACGTATGGCGCCGCTATCGGCACGTCCAATCCGGCGGCGAACCGCTCGCTCAAACAACCCAGACGATCGCCCCCGCCGGCTTGCTGTCGCGCGCATTGCGCCCGCTGTTCCGGCTCGTCACGAAAAGCTGGCACATGTACCCCGTCGGCGTGCTGTTCGGCCTCGGCTTCGACACCGCGACGGAGATCGGGCTGCTCGCGATTGCCGCGTCCGAAGCGGGCAAGGGTCTGCCGCTCTATTCGATTCTCGTGTTCCCGGCGCTCTTCACGGCGGGCATGACGCTGGTCGATTCCACCGACAACGTGCTGATGGTCCATGCCTACGGCTGGGCGCTCGACGACCCCAAACGCAAGCTCTACTACAACGCGAGCATCACGTTCGTCTCGGCCGTGGTGGCGATCGCGATCGGCGGCGTGGAAGCGCTCGGCCTGCTGTCGGACAAGCTCGGCTTGAACGGCGGCGCATGGGACGCGGTGGCGAGCGTGAACGCGCGCTTCGGCGTGCTCGGCTACGGCATCGTCGCCAGCTTCATGGCGTGCTGGATCGGCTCCGTGCTGTTTCACCGCTGGCGGCGTCCGAACGCCGTGGCGCGGTAAATCCAACTCGTCGCGCGTGGCGTGACCGGTAAGGATGTCGTCGTGATGTCGGCGGTTCATCCGTTAGCGCATCGGCCGCCATCGCCATTCGCCGGCCAGGAACTTCGCAAGCCTTGCTCGATGGCTTCGCGGAACGTTGCGATGACGATACACACCCGCCCCTTTATCCGCCAATCGGGAACCCGGCGCCACTCCGGGCGCTCCGAATCCGCGGTCAATCGCTTACACTGAAGCCGCTTTTGCGTCATCGCCCTGTCGCGCGTGTTCGGCGCGGCGCTTCAGAACCGGCAACAGAACGGACTGGATACTCCCTCGATGAAGACTCCCGCGGACCGCTTTCCCGATCTCGACCTAGCCCGCCACTCCGCCGACACCTACGGCAACCACGCCATCGACGAATGCCTCGCCGGCCGTATCACGCGCCGCGAACTGCTGCGCTATGCAAGCGTGATCGGTTTGTCGCTGGCGGGCGGCGGTGTACTGAATGCGCCGCATGCGCGCGCCCAAGGCACATCGGGCACACCGGGCACACCGGGCCCCTCCAACCAGACGATCCGCGTCGCTCACCTGACGCCTGCGGGCGCCGTCGATCCGCTCACCGTGACGGACGCCGCGAGCCTCGCGCTGCTGAACCAGACCGGCGAATTCCTGATCGACGACGACGGCGAAAAGCGCGTGCTGAGACCGGCGCTCGCGCTCTCGTGGAAACCGAACGACAAGGGCGACGTGTGGACCTTCAAGCTGCGCCCGAACGTGAAATTCCACGACGGCCAGCCGTTCACCGCGAAAGACGTCGCCGCCACCTTCGACCGTCTCGCCGACCCGGCCAGCGGATCGGCGGCGCTATCGGTGCTCAAGGGCGTGTTGTCGAAAGGCGGCGCCAAGGTAGTCGACGACCACACGATCGCGTTTCATCTGGACGCGCCGAACGGCAACTTCCCCTACTACGTATCCTCGGACAATTACAACGCCGTGATTCTGCCCGCGAGCTACGCGGGCGGTTATGAAAAGAGCTTCATCGGCACGGGCCCGTTCAAGTTCGAAAAGTATCAGCCGAAGGTCGGCGCGTCGTTCGTGCGCAACCCCGACTACTGGGGCGAAAAAGCGTTACCGCAGCGCGTGCAGTTCTCGTTCTACGCCGACCAGCAGGCGCAGTTGCTCGCCTTGCAAGGTCATCAGGCGGACGTGATGGGCACCTTCACCGTGCAGGGCGGCGCGGCGATCCTGAACAATCCGGACTTCAAGACCATGGGCGTGAAGTCGAGCGCGCATCGGCAGATTCATATGCGCACCGACAGTCCGCTGTTCAAGGACAAACGCGTGCGCCAGGCGCTGGCCTTGTCGCTCGATCGCGATCTGCTGGTGCGTGGCCTCTTCAAGGGCCGCGCGCAACTCGGCAACGACAGTCCGTTCGCGCCGGTGTTTCCGTCATCGGATGCGGGGGTCGCGCAACGCCGGATCGACGTCGCGAAGGCCAGGCAACTGCTCGCGCAAGCGGGCGTGCCGAACGGCTTCGACGTCACGCTCACCACCGAAAAATACATGGAGATTCCCGATCTCGCGGTCGTCGTGCAGAACGCGGCGAAGGCGATCGGCGTGCGCATCAATCTGAAGGTCGAGAGCCAGTCGCTGTATTACGGCGCGGGCACGCCGGGCAAATCGGATTGGCTGGACTCGCCGCTCGGCATTACCGACTACGGCCATCGCGGCGTGCCGAACGTCTTCCTGAACGCGCCGCTCACCAGCAACGGCACGTGGAACGCCGCGCACTTCAAGAATCCGCAATACGATCAACTGGTCGCGCAATTCGTCGCGGCGATCGATCTCGGCTCGCAGAAGAAAATCGCCGGACAGATTCAGACGCTGTTGCTCGACGAAACGCCCGTGATCATTCCGTTCTTCTACGATCAACTGATCGCGATGCGCAAGGGCGTGAACGGCGTGCGCTTCACCGCGATCGCGCAACTGTATTTCGACCGCGCGGTGCTGAGCGCGTGATGTCGAACGCAGATGCGCTTTGACGCGGAAGCGCTCGAACGCATGAGCGCACGGTGCTTCCCCGGCTGGAGATCACGATGTCGACCACGGTGACCCCTTCCGCCTCCCCCGGCTCGAACGGCAACGCGGGCCGCGTCGCGCGCTTTCTGGCGACGCGCGTCGGCTTGTCGTTGATCACGCTGTGGCTGCTCTCGGTGATCGTGTTCGCGGGCGGCCAGTTGCTGCCCGGCGACATCGGCCGCGCGGTGCTGGGCCCGCTTGCCGACGCGCGCGCGGTCGCCGCGCTCAATCATCAACTCGGCGCCGACCGTCCGCTGATGACGCAATACATCGAGTGGATCTCGCATTTCGTGCGCGGCGACATGGGGCTCTCGTATGCGTACCGTGAGCCGGTCGGGCCGTTCATCGCCGACGCGCTCGCGCATTCGGCCAAGCTCGGCCTGCTCGCGTTCATCGTCGTCGTGCCGCTCGGCATCGCGGGCGGCGTGTGGTCGGCGATGCACGCGGGGCGCTGGCTCGACCGCACGATCAGCATCGTGGGATTGTCGGCGACGGTGGTGCCGGAATTCGTCTCGTCGATCGTGCTGATCCTGGTGTTCGGCGTGTGGCTGCGCTGGCTGCCGATCGAGGCGTCGTATCCGCCCGACGCCGGCGCGCTCGAACAGTTGCGCTATCTGATCCTGCCGGTGTTGCCGCTGGTGCTGGTGTTCTTCGGCTACATTGCGCGCATGGCGCGCGCGGGCACCGTCGAGGCGCTCGACGCCGACTACACGCGCACCGCGATCCTCAAGGGCCTGCCGCGCCGCATCGTGATCTGGCGGCACGTGTTGCGCAATGCGCTGCTGCCGACCATCACCGTGGCGGCCACCCAGCTCGGCTACATGATCGGCGGCCTGGTTGTCGTAGAGACGCTGTTCCACTATCAAGGCATCGGCTCGCTGATCTACAACGCCGCCAAGGCGAAGGACTTTCCGATGCTCGAAGCGGGCGTGCTGACCATCGGCGTGGTCTACACCGTCGCCAACCTCGTCGCCGACGCGTTGCACGTGCTGCTCAATCCGCGGCTGCGAGTAAGGAGCGCCGAATGAGCACCATCGTTCCGCCGGCCGCGCCGCGTGCCGTCGCCGAGCCGCGCTTCGATCAGTTGCGCGTGCTGCTGCGCTCGCCGACCTTCGTGATCGGCGTATTGATCGTCGGCTGGTGGATCGTCTGCGCGATCGCCGGGCCGTGGCTCGTGCGGATCGATCCGTATGCATCCGATCCGCTCAACTCGCTGATGCCGCCCGATCGCACGCACTGGTTCGGCACCGATCAACTGGGCCGCGACGTGTTCTCGCGCGTGATCGTCGGCGCGCGCGACATCCTGACCATCGCGCCGCTCGCCACCTTGCTCGGCACGCTGGCGGGCACCGCGCTCGGCTTGATCGTCGGCTACTTCGACGGCTGGGTCGACAACGTGGTCGGCCGCGCGATCGACGCCGTGCTCGCGCTGCCGCTCGTGATCGTCGCGCTGCTCGCGCTCGCCGCCGTCGGCGCGTCGAACTTCACCGTGATTCTCGTGATCGGCGTCACCTTCACGCCGATCACCGCGCGCACCGTGCGCGCCGCCGTATTCGCCGAACGGCATCTCGACTACGTCGCCGCCGCGCAACTGCGCGGCGAACGCGCGCCGTACATCATGTTCGCCGAGATCCTGCCGAACGTGCTGCCGCCGATCATCGTCGAGGCGACCGTGCGGCTCGGCTATGCGATCTTCGCGGTCGCCACGCTGTCGTTCCTCGGCTTCGGCATTCAGCCGCCTTCAGCCGATTGGGGACTGGCGCTCTCCGAGTCGTACACGCTGATGGCGGGCGGCGCGTGGTGGACCGTGGTGTTCGCGGCCGGCGCAATCGCCAGTCTGGTGGTCGGCGTGAACCTGATCGCCGACAGCGTGCAAGGAGTGCTCGACCGATGAACGGCCCGCCGCCCGCCTCGTTCCCCGCCTTCGACGTGTCGAAGAGCGACCGCACGGATGCGCTGACCGTCGTCGGCCTGACGGTCACGTACCGGATTCGCGGACGCGATCGCGAAGTGCTGCAAGACGTCTCGTTTCGCGTGCGTCGCGGCGAGGCGTATGGTCTCGTCGGCGAATCGGGTTGCGGCAAATCGACGGTCGCAATGGCGGCGCTGCGCTATCTGCCGCGCAACGGCAAGGTGAAGGCGGGCAAGATCGTGATCGCCGGCAAGGACGTGCACAAGCTCGACGCCGACGCGTTGCGCACGATGCGCGCGAACGCGATTTCGATGGTCTACCAGGACCCGGGGCGCGCGCTGAATCCATCGCTGACGATCGCGCGCCAGGTGACCGAAGCGTTCGAGGCCGCCGGCGTCTCGCGCGAGCAAGCCGTGGAGCGCACGCTCGACATGCTGAAGCGCGTGCGCATCGCCGCGCCCGAGCGCGTGATGGACAGCTATGCGCATCAGTTGTCGGGCGGCATGCAGCAGCGCGTGGTGATCGCGATGGCGCTCGCCTCGAACCCCGCGCTGCTGATTCTCGACGAGCCGACCACCGGCCTCGACGCCACCGTCGAAGCCGAAGTGCTCGACCTCGTGGCGCAGTTGCGCGAGGAACTCGGCACGGCCGTGCTCTTCATCAGCCATAACCTCGCGGTGATCGGGCGGATGTGCGAGCGCGTCGGCGTGCTGTACGCGGGCAAGCTGGTGGAGGAAGGCGCGACGCAGGATGTGTTCGCGCGGCCGCGCCATCCCTATACGGTCGGGTTGCTGCGCTGCTTGCCGACCACCGGGCGCAGCAAGGACACCGAGCGGCTCGATACGATCGCGGGCAGTCTGCCCTCGCCGGGTTCGGTCACGCAAGGCTGCATTTACGCGGATCGCTGCCGCCTCGCCGACGACCGTTGCCGCCGCGAAGCGCCGCCGCCCTATCGGGTGAGCGCCGCGCACGGCGATCAGATGTCGCGCTGCCATTACCACGAACGCGCGATCGAGTTGCCGCGCGCGAGCGCCGAGGCATTGGCGGAGCACGGCAACGCCGCGACAGCGACAAACGGCGGCCGCGCGAACATCGTGCTGCGCGCGGAAAAACTGTCGAAGACGTTCCACGTATCCGGCGCGCCGCTGCGCGCGGTGGACAATGTCTCGATCGACCTGGCGAGCGGCGAGACGCTCGGCCTCGTCGGCGAATCGGGCAGCGGCAAGACGACGCTCGCGAAACTGCTGCTCGGCCTGCTCGCACCGGACGCCGGCGGCGTGCTCGAACTCGACGGCGCGCCGCTCGCCGCGCGCGTGACGCGACGCAACGACGAGCAGGTCAAGTCGTTGCAGATCGTGTTTCAGAATCCCGACTCGGCGCTCAATCGCGCGCATTCGGTAAAGCGGCTGATCGGCCGCGCGTTGTCGCGCCTCACCGCGCTGCGCGGCCCCGCGATCGACGAACGGCTCGCCACGTTGACGGCGGCCGTGCGCCTGCCCGAACGCTACCTCGGCTCACGCACGCGGCAACTGTCCGGCGGGCTCAAGCAGCGCGTGGCGATCGCGCGCGCGTTTGCCGGCGAGCCGCGCGTGGTGGTATGCGACGAGCCGACTTCCGCGCTCGACGTCTCCGTGCAGGCGGCCATTCTCAACCTGCTCGCCGATCTGCAACGCGAGCGCGGCGTGAGCTATGTGTTCATCTCGCACGATCTGCACGTGGTGCGCTATCTGTCGGACCGCATCGCGGTGCTGTACCTCGGCAGGCTGCTGGAAATCGGGCCGGCCGCCGCCGTGTTCGACGGGCCGCAGCATCCTTATACGGAAGCGTTGCTGTCGTCCGTGCCGACGCTCGACGCTCGCGCAAGCCGCGCGCGCATCCGCCTGTCCGGCGATCTGCCGAGCGCGGCGTCGCCGCCGTCCGGCTGCGTATTCCATACGCGCTGTCCGCGCAAGCTCGGCGCGATCTGCGAGCAGCAAGACCCGCCGTTTCTCGAGGCGGGGTCCGGCTCAGGCGACGCGGGTCGACGGGCCACGCATCGCATCCGCTGCCATATCCCCGTCGATGAATTGCGCGTCCTGCACGCCGCCTCAAGACGCGACGACGCAGGCAAGGTCGGCGGCGACGGCTCGGGAAACCCATCGGAAAGCGCCGCGCGCAACGAATAGCGCCTACGTCTGACCGGAACCAAACCGGCGCGATAGCCTCATATCAGATTCAACGTTCGATATGAGGGCACCACAACATGCAACGAAACGTCCCCCGCCTTGCCGCGCGCGCGGCCACCGGCCTCGTGATGGCCGGCGCTCTCGGCCTCGCATCGCTCGCTCATGCGCAAACCGCGGCGCAACCTCCGGCACCCGCACCCGCGCAAACCCCGGCGCAAGCCGCGCAGCCGCTGCCACAAACGCTGTCGCAAGCGGCACCGCCGGTCGATCCCAGCTTTTCCGCCTACTCGCTCGTGCAAACCTGCAAGAAGAAAAACGACAACGTCGCGCAGGGCCAATGCGTCGGCGCGATCCGCGGCATCATCCACGGCTATCAGTACGGCGTGCTGTTCCTCGGTCAGCGCGTGTCGCTGCCGGCCAATGAAACGCAGCGTGTGTCGCTCTGTTTGCGCAACGCGCAGGTGTCGTCGATCGTCGAGGAATTCGTCGCGGACGCCGCCCAGGTCAACGAAGACTCGCTCAAGCACACGCCCGCCGAAGTCGCCGTGCTGGGTTCCGTGCACATGCATCACAGTTGCAATTGATAACGCGCGCGCGGCGAGCCGCTCAACGTTGCGCCGCGCTCATCAAAGCATTTCCAGCGGACGCTTGCCGCGCGGCGGCTTGAAGTAAGCGTCGATAGCCGCGAGTTCGCCGGCATCGAGTTGCAGTTGCGAAGCAAGGTGGTTGGCACGCACGTGCTCGACGCGGCCCGCCTTCGGAATCGCGAACACGCGGTGATCGCGCAGCACCCACGCGAGCGCCAGTTGGACAACCGAAACGCCGCGCGCACCCGCGATGTCGTCGAGCGGCGAGCGTTTCGGCAAGCGGGCGTGATCGACGGGGCTGTAGGCCATCGTCGGCATCTTGCGCGCGGCGAGCCACGGCAGCAGATCGAATTCCGCCCCGCGGCGCGCGACGTTGTAGAGAATCTGATTAGTCGAGCACGCGTCGCCGCCCGGCGTGGCCAGCAGTTCTTCCATGTCGTCGGTATCGAAGTTGCTGACGCCCCAATGGCGGATCTTGCCGGCGCGGCGCAGCGCCTCGAACCCCTCGACGGTTTCGGCGAGCGGCACCGAGCCGCGCCAGTGCAGCAGGTACAGATCGAGCCGATCCGTTTTCAGGCGCTTGAGACTCTGTTCGCAGGCCGCGATCACGCCGCGCCGGCTCGCGTTGTGCGGATACACCTTGCTGACCAGAAACACCTGCTCGCGCAACCCGGCCAGTGCTTCCGCAAGCAGCGATTCCGTCGCGCCGTCGCCGTACATTTCGGCGGTGTCGATCAGCGTCATGCCCAGGTCGACGCCGCAGCGCAGCGCGGCGATTTCAGCGGCTCGGCGCGCCGGCTGTTCACCCATCTCCCAGGTGCCCTGCCCCAGTTTCGGAATGCGCTCGCCGTCGGGCAGGCTCACGCTTGCGATCTCGCTCGTCATGCTGACTCCTTGAAGTGGCTGAATTGAATGGACGGTAAGGCGTGGTCCGAATGCGTATGAAGATGCAGCGGCTCACGCGAACGCTCACGCCGCATGCTACGGAAATCATAGCGACGAGTTTAGCCGTTGCCCGGCTCTCGCATCGGCCACCAGGCAAAAGCCCGCTATAACAACGGCGCGCCGATGTCTTAGAATTGCCGCTTGCCCTTCTTGCGTGAGCCCCATGACCTCTGCCTCGGAAGACCGCTGGCGCGATCTGCGCCCGGACCCGGAAAACGACACGCCGCTGTATCTGCAACTCGCTCGCAAGCTCGGCACGGCGATTCACGAGAACCGCTGGAACGCGGGCGAAGCGCTGCCTTCGGAGCGCGTGTTGTCCGAGGCGCTCGGCGTCTCGCGCATCACGTCGCGCAAGGCGATTGCGTTACTGGTCGAGCAGGGTTTGATCCGGCGCACCCAAGGCGCGGGCAGTTTCATCACGCCGCGCTACGAAGATCCGCTGTCGCGTCTGTCGAGCTTTAGCGAAATGCTGCGGCGGCGCGGTTTTACGCCAAGCTCGAAGTGGCTGTCGCGCGAAATCTCGCCGGCTAACCGCGATGAAGTGATTCAGCTCGGTTTGTCGCCGGCGGCGGCGGTGACCCGGCTGCGGCGCTTGCGTCTGGCCGACGGCATCGTGATGGCGGTGGAGAATTCCACGTTCCCCGCCGCGGTGATTCCCGATCCGCAGGCGATCGGCGACTCGCTGTACACGTTCCTGGAAAATCGCGGACTGACGATCGTCCGCGCGCTGCAACATTTTCGCGCGGTGAATGCGAGCGACGAAATCGCACAGCAGATGAGCATCGCCCCCAACGAGGCGCTGCTGTTGATCACGCGCGTGGGCTACACCGCCGATCAGCGGGCGATCGAGTTGACCGACACGTACTGCCGCAACGATTACTACGATTTCGTGGCGGAGTTGAGGAAGTAGGCTTTTTACTTCGCGGCGCTTGCGGGCAAGCGCACCGTCATGCCGACTGGCGCGACGCCGCCCACGAAGCGCCGAACCGTCAATCAAGCGTCATACCCATTTGGCCTCGTGAGCGCCGACCCTCGCCGGCGGCAGCGCAAAAAAAGCAGGCGTTTCATCGAGGCGCTCGGCGGGCAACGCGGCCAGAACATGGCCGAATTCGGATTGCACGGTCCCAAGACAATCCCGCACATCGTCGATGGAAACGTCGGGCGTTTTCCAGCCGTCGGCAAGCAAGCCAAAAGACTGCAACCATCGGCCGGTCTGCGCGAGCGAGACTCTGACATGCCAACTGCCGCCTTCGGTGGCGCGCCGCGCTAGCGCGGCCATCGCGCCAAAGGCAGCCAGATAGCCGGTCGCGTGGTCCAGCGCCTGACACGGCAGATGCCGGGGCTCATCCGCGCCTGCCGCCTCGCGTTCAGTGAAAGCGAGGCCGCTTGCCGACTGCACCAGACTGTCGAACCCGCGCCGACGAGCCCAAGGTCCCTCGTGCCCGTAGGCTGAGACCGACACATAAACGATTCCGGGCCGCACGCGCGCCAGAGCGTCGGGACCGAAGCCTCGCGCCGCCAGGGCGCCGGGGCGATACGCCTGCAAGAACACATCGGCGTCGCCGGCGAGTCCGCGTAAGGTGTCGCGTCCAGCCGCGTCGCGCAGGTCGAGCAGCGCCGAACGCTTGCCGCGTCCGTTGTCGATTACGAGCGGCGCGATGTTCGGCAAGTGCGGCCCGTTGATCATCAACACGTCCGCGCCGTGCTGCGCGAGTGCCCGTCCGGCCACCGGCCCCGCAATGATGCGCGACAGGTCCAGCACGCGCACACCCGTCAGCGGACGATCCGCGCCGCCCTCTCGCGGCGGCTCGGCCGGCGCGTCGCCGATGCGCTCGATCTCGAACAACGGCAGTCCCGTAATCGCTTTCGCCTGGTCGAGCGCGGCCCACTCGTCGGGCGAGCGGATCAGCGCGGCGCACAAGCCCGCGTCGGCGAGCGTCTGATCGAGCGCCGCGCCATCCCAGCCGCGAATCGCCTCGGCCACCGCGGCGCGATCGTTCTCGCAGCCGAGCACCTTCAGCACGCCGTGCAGGTGATGCGCGAAATTCGTATGCAGTTGAATCCAGCGGCCGTCTCGCGTTTCGTAGAAGCCCGTCACCGGATCGCGCAAGGCGGGCGGCGGCCCATCGTCGATGCGCAAATAGCGTTCGCTGCGAAACGACGCTAGCGCGCGCCGCATCTCGACCGTGACGTGTTGCCCGCTCCCGCTACGCAAGCGCCGGTATTCGGCCGCCGCGAGGCCGGTCGCGGCGATGGTCGCCGAGGCGAGCGTGCCGACCCGATAGACCGACGGCAGGCCCGGATCGGCGCCGGTCAGCGAGACCGAACGAAGCGCCGCCGGGTCGCATCCCGCGACGGTCCAGATATGTTCGAGCGCGAGTTCAGGCGTCATGGCGTTGCACCAAAGTCAAGGGAAGGTGCACCGAGTCTAGGTTTTCGTCCCGCGTGGATCAATCTTGATTATGATAATCAACATATACTGATTTCTTGGGTTTTTGCTTCTCGCCATGCCGACATCGACCTTCCTCACCGCGCCGCAAGCCGCCGCCGAGCTCGGCGTCAGCCTTCCCACGCTGTATGCGTATGTGAGCCGCGGCATGCTGAGTTCGTCACCGAATACGGACGCGCAAGGCAAGCACCGGCTTTACGACGCCGGCGAAGTGCGGCGCCTCGCGCGGCGCAAGAAAGACGGCAAGCGCGCCGGCAAGGTCGCGCAAAAGGTGTTGGACTGGGGCGTGCCGGTGCTCGAATCGTCGATCACACTGGTCGCCGAGGGCCGTCTGCTGTATCGCGGGCACGACGCGATGGAGCTGGCGCGCACCGCATCGCTGGAGGATGTCGCCGCGTTGCTGTGGGAATGCGGCACGCGGCGCATTGCCGATGCGCCCGCCGTGCCGCTCGGCAATGCGCAGTGGGCGGCATGGCTGAAACTCTGGAGCGACAGCACGCCGCTCGACCGCGCGCTCGTGCTGCTGCCGGCCGCCGCGGCGCAGATGCCGCGGGTATGGGCGCTCGGCCGCGACGCCGAACTCGACAATGCCTGCGCCGTCATGCGGCTGCTGGCGGCCGCGATGATCTCGGCGGCGCCGTCGAACGAGCCGCTGCATCGGCAACTGGCTTCAGCGTGGCATGTGCGCAACCGGCAGCAGGCCGGGCTGCTGCGCGCGGCGCTGGTCGCCTGCGCGGACCATGAACTGAACGCGTCGACCTTCACGGTTCGCTGCATCACGTCGACGGGCACGCATCTGTTCGGCGCGGTGGCGGGCGGCCTGGCGGCGTTGGCCGGGCCGCGTCACGGCGGCGAGACCGCGCGCATCGCCGCGCTGTTCGACGAAGCGTCGCGCTCGTCCGATCTCGACCGCTATCTGGCGAACCGTCTCGCGCGCGATGAACACCGCGCGCAGGGGCCGGTGTTGTCGGGCTTCGGCCATCCGCTTTATCCCGCGGGCGACCCGCGCGCGCGACTGCTGCTGCAGATGCTGGCCGACTGCGCGCCGGCGCGCTCGCCGCTCGGCGAAGTGCTCGCGCTGGCGCGCGCGGTACGGGACACAACAGGCGCGGAGCCGACCCTCGACTTCGCGCTCGCCGCCATCGAGCGGGTGCTGGCTCTGCCGGCCGGCGCAGCCTTCACGCTGTTCGCGACGGGCCGGGTAGTCGGCTGGATTGCCCACGCAATGGAACAGACGCGCGACGGCCGCTTGATCCGGCCGCGCGCGCGGTACATCGGGAATATGTGAGCGCGTGGCGATCGCGTCACCACGGCCCGTTGTCAGGCAACGCCTAACCAGCGCGGCAGCCAGCGCAACACCGGCAAGTGGAGCACCGGACTCGTGGCCGCCCGCTCCGAGCCGCTCGCCAACGCGAAACGCGCGCCGGTCTGCCCGGCGCTGACCCAGGCCACCGCCTTGCGCGGCAACTCGATCGACTGCCCCGTTGCGAGCCAGTGATCCTCGCTGTCGCCTTCCACGGTCAGCCAGATCTCGCCCGAGATCACCTTGAAGATCGACGGACGCGCGACACGCCAGGCCGCCGCGGGCTCGCCATGTTCCAATTCGAAAATCCGGACCTCACGCATCGCTTCCTCCTTCAGAGAACTTTTCCGTTGAATTGATTATTGACGTGCGATCATCGGAAACCCATGCACAGTTCCGAACAGTTCCATCGGAACTGTTCAGTCGAAAAACCAGACAGTTGGCGACGCCTGCGCGTGACGAAACCACGCGTTGAACGCTTCGCGCGCACACCGGAGGCCAGAGGCGAAGGAAAGAACCGCATGAAACTCGACATCTCAATCGATCGCGACAACGGCGTGCCGCTCACCGAGCAGATCGTCACGGGCGTCACCGCGTGGATCCGCTCGCGCACCGCGCGTCCCGGCTCGAAGCTGCCGTCGATCCGCCAGTTCGCGGCCGACTACGGCGTGAGCCGCTTTCCGGTGATCGAGGCTTACGATCGGCTGGTCTCGCTCGGCTACGTGGACTCGCGCCACGGCTCGGGCTTCTACATCGCCGATCGCCAGCCGGCGAACACGCCGTGCCAGGGCACCTCGGACCCGCGCCGCGCCGAGGACGAATCGGATCATCTCCTCCAGCAGTTCAACCATCCGGGCGAGACGCTCAAGCTCGGCAGCGGCTTCATTCCCGAAAGCTGGCGCGACACGGACGGCATCGCGCAGGCGATCCGTCACGTCTCACGCACGGACCCGGCGAGCATGGTCGACTACGCCACCCCGCTCGGCAACGTCGCCTTGCGCGAGCATCTGCAAGGCCGCATCGGCCAGTTGGGGATTCACGCGGACGCGTCGCAAATCCTGATCACCAACGGCGCGAGCCAGGCATTCGATCTGCTGATGCGCTACATGCTCAAGGCGGGCGACACGATCTTCGTCGAGGACCCCGGCTACTACAACCTGTACGGCCTGTTGAAGTTGCACGGCGTGAAACTGGTCGGCATTCCGCGCACCCGCACCGGTCCCGATCTGGACGTGATGCAGGCGCAGTTGAAGCTGCACCGGCCCAAGCTGTTCTTCATCAACACCGTCTTCCACAATCCGACCGGCACCACGGTCGCGCCGCCCGTGGCGTTCCGGCTGCTGCAACTGGCGCGCGAGCACGGCTTCTCGATCATCGAGGACGACGTCTACGCCGACTTCCAGGCCGACCCCACCGACCGGCTCGCGACCCTCGACCAGCTCGAACACGTGATTTACATCGGCGGGCTGTCGAAGACGCTGTCGTCGTCGCTGAGGATCGGCTGCGTGGTGGCGAGCCACGCGATCATCAAGGATCTGGTCGACATCAAGATGCTGACGAGCATCGGCGGTTCGCGCTTTGCCGAAGCGGTCGCGGTATCGCTGCTGGAGCGCGGCGCGTACCGCAAATATCTGGAGCGCCTGCGCCGCCGCATGCGCGACGCGCTCGGCTCGACCATCCAGACGCTGGAAGACGCGGGTTGGGAACTGTTCGAGAAGCCGGTCGGCGGCAAGTTTCTGTGGGCGCGCGTGCCGCATGTGGAGGACGCGCAACGGCTGGTGGAATGCGGCGCGCCGTTGGGCGTGACGGTGGCGCCCGGCAACTACTTCCGCCCGAGCATGGAGGTGAGCCCGTGGATCAGGATTCACGCGGCGTTCGGCAACGAGCCGCGTGCCCAGGCGTTCTTCCGTGCGGCGGCGGCGTTGCCGGATCTGCGCGGCTGACTTGCGCGATCGCAAGGGCACGGCGCCTGCGCGGGGCCGGGCTTTTCCCTAGAATGGCGAGTCCCAGCCAGCCCCTGCGCGCCTAAGCGCTCTCCATGTCCACGCCGACTCCGCCCCTCGCCGACATCTCCGCAACGCCATCGGCCCGCTCGCTCACCGTGATGCTGTGGCTCGTCGCCACCGGCTTCTTCATGCAGACGCTCGACGCGACGATCGTCAACACCGCGCTCCCCGCAATGGCGACGAGCCTCGGCGAGTTGCCGCTGCGCATGCAATCGGTGGTGATCGCCTATTCGCTGACGATGGCGGTCATGATCCCGGTGTCCGGCTGGCTCGCCGACAAGTTCGGCACGCGGCGCGTGTTTTTCAGCGCGATTCTCGTGTTCGCGGTCGGTTCGTTGCTGTGCGCGAACGCGCATACGCTGAATCAACTGGTGGTCTTTCGCATCGTGCAAGGCGTGGGCGGCGCGATGCTGCTGCCGGTCGGACGGCTGGCCGTGCTGCGCACCTTTCCGGCTGAACGCTATTTGCCGGCCTTGTCGTTCGTCGCGATTCCGGGCCTGATCGGTCCGTTGATCGGCCCGACGCTCGGCGGCTGGCTCGTGAAGATCGCCTCGTGGCACTGGATCTTTCTGATCAACGTGCCGGTGGGCATCGTCGGTTGCATCGCCACGTTCATCTTCATGCCGGATAGCCGCAACGAAAACGTCGGCAAGTTCGACATGAAGGGCTACCTGCTGCTGATCGTCGGCATGGTGGCGATTTCGTTCGCACTCGACGGCCGCACCGAGTTCGGCATTCAGCACGCCACGGTGCTCGTGCTGCTGATTCTGAGCCTCGCCTGTTTCGTTGCATACGGGTTGCATGCGGTGCGCGAGCCCGCGCCGATCTTCTCGCTCGACCTCTTCAAGATTCACACGTTCAGCGTCGGCCTGCTCGGCAATCTGTTCGCGCGGATCGGCAGCGGCGCGATGCCGTACCTGATTCCGCTGCTCTTGCAGGTGAGTCTCGGCTATAGCGCGTTCGAGGCCGGCATGATGATGCTGCCGGTAGCGGCCGCGGGCATGGCGTCCAAACGCCTCGTGACGACGCTGATCCTGAAGTACAGCTATCGGCGCGTGTTGATCGTCAACACGGTGCTGGTCGGCTTGACGATGGCCAGCTTCGCGCTCACCAGCACGGGCCAGCCGCTGTGGCTGCGGCTCGTGCAACTGGCGTTCTTCGGCGGCGTCAACTCGATGCAGTTCACCGCGATGAACACGCTGACGCTCAAGGACCTCGGCACCGGCGGCGCGAGCAGCGGCAACAGCCTGTTCTCACTGGTGCAAATGCTCTCGATGAGCCTCGGCGTGACGGTGGCCGGCGCCCTGCTCGCCACCTTCACCGGCTTGCTGCCGCGCGTGACCGCCGCCAACTCGCTGCCCGCGTTTCATGCCACTTTTCTAGCTGTGGGCATCATCACGGCGGGCTCGTCGTGGATCTTCGCGCAACTGTCGCCGGACATCCGCACGCCGGCGAAAAAGACCGATCCGTCGGAGCGCACTTGATGCTTGCGCGGGCGCGCTCATGAATGAGCGATGAACCGGCGATAAGCCGCTGACGAGCTTGTGACGAGAACAGTTGAGGAGCCGCCGACGATCTTGCGATGCGGGCCGCTGACGAAGCGCCGACGATCTTGCGATGCGAGCCGCTGAGGAGCCGCTGATGAGCGCGGACGAACCGCCAAGGAGCCGCCGACGAACCGCAGCGGGGCGAGCGTCGCACCAGCGAAGTGCGAACAATCGCCTTCGCGCCCGCGCTGACGCCCAATCGACGCCTGCAAGCGTGACGGGCGCGCACGGAGGCTGTGTCTCAGCACTCGCATAGTTCTTGCTGGCTATCCTATAAACTTATGCTTTGCGCGTGCTGACCCGGGCCGAGCAGGCAAGCGCGCCGCCACCAACACACGACTGACATGATGAGCATGATCGAACTCGATCCACCCGGCTTCCAGCCGCCGCGCCCGATGGCCGGCGACGAAGGCTCGCGGCGCACTGTTCTGTACGGCGGCTACACCGTTTTCAGCGTGTTTCAGCCGGTTTTCTCGGTATCGCACCGGCGTGCGATCGGTTATCACGCGTCGCTGCGCGCCCACGACGAACATGCGCTGCAAGTGCCCTCCCACGAAGTGTTCACGCAAGCCGCGCGGCGCGGCGACCTGCTGGAACTCGGACGGCTCGCCGAATCGCTGCATCTGGGCAACTTCAACGCGTTCGACAGTCACGACGAATGGCTCTTCCTGAGCCTTCATCCGGCCGCGCTGATGGACACCAGCTACGGCGACGCGCTGCTTGCCGGCCTCAAGGCGATGGGTTTGCCGCCGCAGCGCGTGGTGCTGGAGGTATCCGAGCAGGCCGGCGGCGAAACCACCCGCTTCGCCGAGATCATCGACGCGCTGCGCAAATCCGGCTTCCTGATCGCGCTCGACGGCTTCGGCGCGAAGCATTCGAACATCGACCGCGTATGGAATCTGCGGCCGGACATCGTCACGCTCGACCGCTGCATTCTCGCGCAGGCCAGCGAACACTCGCATATCGAACGCGTGCTGCCGGGCCTCGTCTCGCTGCTGCACGAATCCGGCCAACTGGTGCTGATGGGCGGCCTGACCACCGAACGCGACGCGTTGATCGCGCTGGAATGCAACGTGGACTTCGTGCAAGGCGCGTTCTTCGCGGGTCCGAGCGTGGAACCGGTCAAGCCGCAAGCGGCGGCCGGTTTGATGGACTCGCTCTCCGCGGCGCTGCGCAAGCGCGTGACCGAACGCGAACGCGCGCAGTCCGCGCGGCTCGCCCCCTACGTGACGGCGCTGGAAACCGCGGCCGCGCAACTCGTCGCGGGCGAGCCGGTTTCCCGCGCGACGGCGCCGCTGCTCACGCTCGGCGAAACGGCGCGCTGTTTCGTACTCGACGGTTCAGGCCGGCAGATCGGCGACAACCTGCTGCCGCCGGGGCGCGCCTCGCAACGCGCCAAGCGCTTTCGCCCGCTGCTGCATTCGGAGGGCGCGAGCTGGGAGCGCCGGCCCTACTTTATCCAGGCGATGCGCCTGCCTGACCATGTGCATCTCACGCCGCCCTATCTGTCGATCAACGAAGCACACCTGTGCGTGACGGCCTCGATCGCCGCGCACACGCCGCACGGCACCCAGGTGCTATGCGTCGATATCAACTGGAAGTAGCGGCTCCGCGTAATCGAGGCGGCTGCGGAAACCGAGGCGGCCAAGACGGATGGCACAACGGAACGACCAAGCAGGACGGCCAAGCCCGCCCGCCGCCCAGGCCACTTAGACCGGCACAGCCATTGAGCCCGCCGGGGCCGCCACGGCTGCCGGGCCGTGCTGGATTCGCGCGAGTAATCGGGTGACGGCCGGGCGGCCCAGCACACGGTTGGTTGCCTGCAAACGCGCGGCGCTGGTCACGACGCGCAACGCGACGATCTTCGCCGAGCCGTCCGCGAAGCGATTCGTGGACACCTCGATCAAGCCGACCACCTCGCCCTCGGAAAGCAACGCGATACACATCGCGCCCTCCATCGACAGCACCTCCGCATGGCTCGCCTGCCGCGCGAGCGACGTCACCTTGTCCATCCAGCCCGTCACTGCCGGTTCGCGCGTGCACACCGGCGCGTCGCTGACGACTTCCGGGGCGTCGCTGAAGAGGCGCAGCAAGCCGGCCCTGTCTTGTGCCTCCAACGCCGTGCGCAAGCGCTCCACGATCCGCGCATGGGCGGCGGAGTCGGGCCGGCCGATCGGCGCACCCGCACGCCGCAAGCGCTCTCTCGCCCGATGGACGATCTGCCGGCATGCAGCCGGCGTGCGCTCGAGGATCGCGCCGATCTCCTTGTAGTCGCAATCGAACGCTTCGTGCAACACGAACGCCGCACGTTCGTCGGGCTTCAGACGTTCGAGCAGCAGCATCACGCCATAAGACATGTCCGCCGCGCGCAAGGCCAGTTCCTCGGCCGAGGGCGCCAGTTCGTCGAGCCACGGCTCCGGCAACCAGCCGGCGGCTTGCGACGCGCGCTCGCGCCGCGCATGCCGCAACCGGTCGATCGCCGCGCGCGTGGCGACCGTGGTGAGCCAGGCGGCGGGCGTATGCAGTTCGCGCGCATCGGCGAGATGCCATTTGAGCCAGACGTCCTGCACCACGTCTTCCGCTTCGGCGCGGCTGCCCAGCATGCGGTACGCCAACGCGAGCAGGCGGGCGCGCGCGGCCTCGAAACTGGATGCCTTGTCGATTTCTTGTTTCGTCATGGGTAGACCTCCAGATCGTGCGTGGTGAAAAGACGCGGCGCGCCGCCTGCGGGTTTGTCGGGGCGCGCGACGCTGCCGGCAAACGCTGCCGGCATCTCTCAGCTTGACGGCTGGGCACCGGCCGATGTGACAGCTCGGCGCAAAAATATTTCGGTCACGCCGGATCACGCCGCCTCGTCATAAGGACAACAAGCGGCGCAATTCGTGCGCCCTTTCGAGTCAGGTGCCGCTACGGCTATCGGCGCGGCGCCGCATCACCTGGGGCAACTCATGCACTTCAACTATTCGCAGATCACCGGCCTCGGCCTCGTGCCCACCGTCATCGAACAGTCCGGGCGCGGCGAGCGCGCGTACGACATCTATTCGCGTCTGCTGCGCGAGCGCATCGTCTTTCTGGTCGGCCCCGTCAACGAACAGTCAGCCAGCCTGATCGTCGCGCAGTTGCTGTTTCTCGAGTCCGAGAACCCCGACAAGGATATTTCCTTTTACATCAATTCGCCGGGCGGCTCCGTGTACGACGGCCTCGCCATTTACGACACCATGCAGTTCATCAAGCCGGAGGTGTCCACCTTATGCACCGGCTTCGCCGCAAGCATGGGCACCTTCCTGCTCACCGCGGGCCAGCGCGGCAAGCGGTATGCGCTGCCGAACGCGCGCATCATGATTCACCAGCCGTCCGGCGGCAGCCAGGGCACCGCCGCCGACGTCGAGATTCAGGCAAGGGAAGTGCTGTATCTGCGTGAACGCCTGAACGGCATGATGGCCGAACGCACGGGGCGCAGCGTCGAGGAGATCGCGCGCGATACCGATCGCGACAACTTCATGTCGGCGGAGGGCGCGAAGGCGTACGGGTTGATCGACGACGTGCTGGAAAGCCGCGCGGCGCTCGCCGGCATGACTCGTCATCAGCACATGTAGCGCGGCACGTCCGCCCTGCGGTTCCGCCAACGGAAGCGGGCTTCGCGAAACGATTCTCCCGCGCCTGAATTTTCGCGGGAAAACGCTCGCTGCCGGAAAGCTTTCGCTTGCCGCATCGGTGCGCCTGGAACACAAAAGCTGATCACCCTCGCTGGAATCGCTATCATGATCGCGATTCGTCGAATTCGACGTTCGCTTCAATGGAGAGATATATGGCGTCATCCAACGAAACCGTCAGCATGGCGCTATTCTGCGACTTCGAAAACGTCGCGCTCGGCGTGCGCGACGCGAAGTACGACAAGTTCGACATCAAGCTGGTGCTCGAACGGCTGCTGCTCAAGGGCAGCATTGTCGTGAAGAAAGCGTATTGCGACTGGGACCGTTACAAGAGCTTCAAAGGCGCGATGCACGAGGCGAATTTCGAATTGATCGAGATTCCGCACGTGCGCCAATCGGGCAAGAATTCCGCCGACATCCGGCTCGTGGTCGACGCACTCGACCTCTGCTATACGAAATCGCACGTCAATACGTTCGTCATCATCAGCGGCGATTCGGATTTCTCGCCGCTCGTGTCGAAGCTGCGCGAGAACGCGAAGCAGGTGATCGGCGTCGGCGTGCAGCAGTCCACTTCCGATCTGCTGATCGCGAATTGCGACGAGTTTTTCTTCTACGACGACCTCGTGCGCGAGAGTCAGCGCACGGTCGCCAAACGCGAGTCATCACGTCCGCAACAAGCGGCGCAGCCGGCGGCCAAACGCTCGCCCGACGAAGAGAAAGGCCGCAACAAGGAAGACCTGGAAAAACGCCGCACCAAGGCGGTCGAAATCGCAGTGCAAACGTTCGACGCGCTCGCGTCCGAACGCGGCGACAGCGGCAAGATCTGGGCTTCGGTGCTGAAGAACGCGATCAAACGCCGCAAGCCGGATTTCAACGAGACGTACTATGGTTTTCGCGCCTTCGGCAATTTGCTGGAAGAGGCGCATGCGCGCGGGCTGCTCGAGTTCGGCCGTGACGAGAAATCCGGCGCCTACGTGTATCGGAGCACGGCGGCGAACGTAGCGGGCGAACACGCGAGCGAGTCGAGCGAAGCCGCGGAATCGGCGGAACAACTGTACGAGGCGCAGGTTGCCGAAGCGGCGATCGCCGAGTCGAGCGGCAAACACGAATCACGCCGGCGCGGTCGCGGCAATCGCAAGACAGGACGTGGTCAGCAGGAAGCCGTTCACGAAGAACGCACGTCGGCCGAACACGGCGAGAGCGCGCAAGCTCAAGCCGAAGAAGCGCACTGGCAAACGCCCACGAGCAGCGAGCCGATTTCTCAGCAGCCGGAAGAGCAGTGGGCGCAGCCGTGGGCGCAAGCGGAAAGCGCGCCAGTCGA
Organism: Paraburkholderia terricola; assembly: GCF_900142195.1. GTDB lineage: Bacteria > Pseudomonadota > Gammaproteobacteria > Burkholderiales > Burkholderiaceae > Paraburkholderia > Paraburkholderia terricola. Next base: position 60,140 of record NZ_FRAB01000002.1, on the reverse strand, counting down.
ACCGGTCAACGAGGAGAACACCGGCGAGCAGCCGGCGAACGCTGCGCCGCCCAAGCGTCGCAACGAACGCACGCCGCGCAAGACGGCAGCCAAAAAGGCGAGAAAGAACGCGCCGCGAGCAATCGACGAGATACCGGAAATCGCCGCGCCCGCTGAAGCACCGGCGCAGCCCGCCAGGGAAGAACAGGCGCCCGCGCCGGCAAAAAAGGCCGCGCGGAAAACCGCGCCGCGCAGCCGCCGTCCGCGTAAGACCGCGGCCACGAGCGACGCGGAGTAAGCGTCCGGTTTGCGTGATGTGCGCGGCGCCGCATCACCGCATGCGGAATACCGCGCGATACCGTTGGTGGCGCGTATGTATTTTTGCCGCGCGCGATCATCGGTGTGGTGAACGTGTTGCACCAGGTTTCGTTAGTAATACGGATACGGGGCGTACATGACCGGCGGCCCGTAGTAACGCGGCGGCGGCGCGACGTACACCGGCTGAGGCGCATAGACCGGCTGCGGCACGTAGACCGGCATTTGCGGCTGCGAAATCGTGTTGCCCTTCGACGTCATGCATTGAGCGTACGCGGCGTCATACCGGGCCTGGAGGCTATTGGCCGAATACTGCGCGCCGTTCGCGCCGGCCGCGCCACCGAGCAGCAGGCCACTGCCCGCGCCGATGGCCGCGCCCGTGCCGGCGTTGCCGGCTGCCGCGCCGATCAGCGCGCCGACCGCGGCGCCGCCGAGCGTGCCGACGGCGGCGCTGTTGACGCTGTTCGCGGTCGAGCCTTGCGACGCGCCGGTCGCGTCGGACGAACGGTAGGCGTAATCGCGGCAAGCGTAGTCGTCCTGCTGGAACTGGTTGAGCGACTGCCCGCTGCGCGGCAGCGCGACCACGGAGGGACCGCTCGGCGGCACTACCGCACAACCGCCGAGGAACGCGAGTGCGACGGCGCCGACAGGTAACGCGACGCGCATCGGTTTAAGACTTGAGATCATGGTGGCGCAGCTTGCATGGGATGAGAAACATACGTTAGGCCAATCCACGTGAAGCATGTTTACCAGATGGTTACCGTATGTTTTTCATCCGCACTACACGCGCCGCCAGGGGCTTGCGCGAGAGTCGCGCGCGTCGGCTGGGGTGCTGGTGCACGCATTGCTCTGCCTGCCGTTGTCGTTACTAACTGTGACAAAGATGCGTCGCCACGCGCTTCACGACGCCGTCAGAAGAGCGATGGCCGGACGGTTCTACTGACGAATCCGGCTCCCCCGATAACCACTCCAGATCCGGCGCCACAAAAAGAAAAGCCCTCGCATTCGAGGGCCTTCTTGTCAGCTATCGAGCTTTACCGTGCAACGCCGCGTCTGGATCGCCCAGCCTGTTTATCGCGCCGCACTTGATCTCACCGGCAATCTCACGCGAAGTTCTTCGCCGCGAATTCCCAGTTGACGATGTTCCAGTATGCCTCGACGAACTTCGGACGCGCATTGCGATAGTCGATGTAGTACGCGTGTTCCCACACGTCGATCGTAACCAGTGCTTTTGCGTCGGTCGTGAGCGGCGTGGCGGCGTTGCTCGTCGACACGAGATCCAGCGAACCGTCTGCCTTCTTCACCAGCCATGCCCAGCCCGAGCCGAAGGTGCCGACCGCGGTCTTCGCGAACTCTTCCTTGAACTTGTCGAACGAACCCCACTTGGCGTTGATCGCGTCAGCCAGTGCGCCGGTCGGCGCGCCGCCACCTTGCGGCGACAGGCTGTTCCAGAAGAACGTGTGGTTCCACACTTGAGCCGCATTATTGAAGATGCCGCCGGAGGACTTCTTGACGATTTCTTCGAGCGACAGATTCTCGAACTCCGTGCCCTTGATCAGATTGTTCAGGTTGGTCACATAGGTCTGGTGATGCTTGCCGTAGTGAAATTCGAGCGTCTCTTCCGACATGTGCGGAGCGAGTGCGTTTTTCGCGAACGGCAGCGGCGGGAGCGTATGTTCCATGGTGCTTTCCTTCTGTCTGTATCTGTTGTGGGGAGTCTGCGGATAACGCTATAGAGCACTCGATTGTAGGCGAGTTGGAATAACCCCGCAAACCAACGGACTTTATGCACGGCATGGGTGAAACCGCCGTGAATAAAGCGTATTGAGTGCTCTCGCATCGCGTGTGCCCGCTCCGTGCGAGAGCTCGAAATCCCGCTGCCGCAACCTGTCGGCGAAATGTCAGAAACCGTCGGTAAGACGCGGCTGCACATCGGCGAGCGCGATGTCCGCGGCGCCTTCCGCGAGATGCACCGTCAGGCGCCGGCCCGGTTTCAACGACGACGGCGCGCGTATCGCGCGTCCGCTTTGCGCATCCAGCACGGCCGCATAACCACGCTCGAGCGTGCGCTGCGGACTCAGCACTTCGAGCCGTGCGGCGAGCGTTGCGATGCGAGCGGTCTGACGTTCGTGGTGGCGCAACAATGCGGCGTCCAGCCGCTGCGTGAGATTGCCGAGCTTCGCCTGATGCGCGGCAAGGTCCGGACGCCAACGCTGCCAGCGCATCTGCAGCAACGAAAACCGCGCTCGTGCGTCACGCACCGGCCGCGCGCCCGCCGACGCGAGGCGCATGCTCAGTTGCTGCAAATGCGTGCGTTGCCGCGCGAGGCGCTCGCTCGGCGGCACGAGCCTGCGCGCGAGCCAGTCGAGTTGTTGCGCGCGCCGCTCCATCATGCGGCCGAAGCCGCGCGCGAGCGTCGCATGCCGGTGATCGAGCTCGCGCAACAACAGGACGCGCTGCGGACTGACGAGTTCGGCGGCGCCGGTCGGCGTGGGCGCGCGCACGTCGGCGGCGAAATCAGCGATCGTGAAATCGGTCTCGTGACCGACGCCGCTCACCACCGGTATCGCGCTTTCCGCGATCGCGCGCGCCAGCACTTCTTCGTTGAAAGCCCACAGATCCTCGATCGAGCCGCCGCCGCGGCACATGATCAGCACGTCGACTTCGCGCCGCGCGTTCGCCTTGTCGACCATCGCGGCGAGTTTGACGCTCACGCCCGCGCCTTGCACGGGCGCGGGGTAGACGATCACCGGAATATGCGGCGCACGGCGGCACAAGGTGGTCAATACGTCGCGCAACGCGGCGGCTTGCAGCGACGTCACGATGCCGATCGCGCGCGGATGCGCCGGCAACGCGCGTTTGCGCTCGGCGGCGAAGAGCCCCTCGGCTTCGAGTTTCGCCTTGAGCCTCAGGAACGCCTCGTACAGACGCCCCTGCCCTGTGCGGCGCACCGCCTCGACATTCAGTTGCAGTTCACCGCGCGGCTCGTACATGGTGACGAGCGCGCGCACCTCGATGCGGTCGCCCTCGCGCGGCGTGAACTCCGCGTACTGCGCCCGGCCGCGGAACATCACGCAGCGCATCTGCGCCTGCGCGTCCTTGATCGAGAAATACCAATGGCCGCTCGCGGCGCGCGTGAAGTTCGACACTTCGCCGGCCACCCAGACGAGCGGAAACGAGCGTTCGAGCATCGTGCCGATCGCTCGATTGAGCGCGGAGACGGGGACGACAACCTCACCGCCCGGCGTGGCGGACGAAGAAAAAGGACTTTCGGGATTCATGCGGGGACTATCCGTGACTGGCCGGACAGACGATAGACCGAGTGGCTATCGTCGTCCAGCACGGCGGCTGAATTGTTAAAAGTGTCCACATGGCGGGACGCGCTCGGCAAATAGCGCCGGCGCATCCGCCGGAGCGCGCGAATTCGAAGCATGTCATTGATTTATATCGCGTTTCCATCCCAATAACGAGAACGATTGCCGATAAGTCGCGCTCGCGCCGGCCCTTCCAGCCCATTCGATGGCAGGTTCTCCACAAAGTTATCCACAGGCCATGCGCATCGGCTGAAGCGCTCGTCCAACGCGCGGCGGTGAAGCACGCGACTTGCCGGGCGGGACACGCGCGCGCTAGAGTGGCGGGTTCGACCGCATGCCGAACGCTGCGCCGGTCGCGCCAGTACGGCCCATCGGCAGGCAATTGCGCGGCATGCGGCGCAACTGCATTGGATGCCGCCGCAGCTTCATTTGCGCTTCATTTTTCGATCGCCAGGAGAACCGCGTTGATGTCTGTCCCGCGTATTGCGCCTAGCCTCTCCACGCCGCCGTCCTTTACGACGACGAACGGCGCGCCGCTCGTTCATCCGGCGTGCCGATGAGCAATCTCACCGACCGTCTCGAGGCCCGACTTGCGCGCGAATGGCAACGGCGCGGCCCGCTTGCATGGGCGCTGACGCCCCTCGCCTGCGTGTTTGGCGCAATCGCCGCCGCTCGCCGCGCCGCCTTTGCGCTCGGCTGGCTGAAAACGGTGCGCGTCGGCGTGCCCGTGGTGGTGGTCGGCAACGTGACCGTCGGCGGCACCGGCAAGACGCCGACCGTGATCGCGCTGGTCGAAGCGCTGCGCGCGGCGGGCTTCGAACCCGGCGTGGTGTCGCGTGGCTACGGCGCGCGCGTGAACCAGCCGACGCCGGTCACGCCCGCTTCCACGGCGAGCGTCGGCGGCGACGAGCCGTTGCTGATCGCGCGCCGCACCGGCGCGCCGGTGTGGGTCTGTCCGGACCGCGTGGCGGCCGCGCAAACGCTGTGCGCCGCGCATCGCGATGTCGACGTCATCGTGAGCGACGACGGCTTGCAGCATTACCGCCTCGCGCGCGACGCCGAAGTGGTCGTGTTCGATCACCGGCTCGGCGGCAACGGCTTTCTGCTGCCCGCCGGGCCGTTGCGCGAGCCGCTGTCGCGCCGCCGCGACGCGACGCTGATCAACGATCCGTATGCGCGCAGCCTGCCGGCGTGGCCGAACACGTTCGCGCTGCGGCTCGCACCCGCCGACGCGTGGCATCTCGACAATCCCGCGCTGCGCCGTCCGCTCGCGCAATTCCAGGGCGAGCGCGTGCTGGCCGCGGCCGGCATCGGCGCGCCGGAGCGCTTTTTCGCCACGCTGCGCGCCGCCGGCCTCACGCCCGCCACCCGCGCGCTGCCCGATCACTATGCGTTCGAGCGCAATCCATTTACCGACATCGACGCCGACGCCATCCTGATAACGGAAAAGGATGCGGTAAAATTGGGGTCCTGGCACGACGCGCGCATCTGGGTTGTCCCGGTCGAAGCCGCGCTCGATCATCGCCTCATTGCATTAGTTGTGGAGAAAATCCGTGGACGCTCGCCTGCTTGAAATTCTCGTCTGCCCGATCTGCAAGGGCCCGCTCAGCTACGACCGCGCCGCGCAGGAATTGATTTGCAACGCTGACAAGCTCGCCTATCCGATCCGCGACGGCATCCCCGTCATGCTGGTCGACGAAGCGCGGCAGACTGTCGAAGGCACGCCGGTGGATTTGAATCCGGGTTCCGTGGCTTGAGTTGGCGGGATCGGCGTTGCGCTTGCGAGGCTGCTTCGGTCGCGGCGCCCCGCGGGTTTGAGCGGCAGGTTCGAGCAATGCCGCCAGGTTGCGTCAGGGTCCGCGCGTCTGGTCGGAGCCTCCACCCAGGTTTTCACGCCGCGTCCGCAGTCCTCGTTTGCCGTCTTTCCCATCCGCGACCGCTGCATGCGCGGTCGCTTACTTCCCGTCTCATCGCCGCCCGTCTTTAGATGACTCACGCCAACGTCAGCCCTCCCCCGTTCGTCGCCGTCGTGCCGGCCCGGCTCGCCTCCACCCGTCTGCCCAACAAGCCGCTCGCCGACATCGGCGGCAAGCCGATGGTTGTGCGAGTCGCCGAACGCGCGCGCGAATCGGGCGCGCACCAGGTGCTGATCGCGTCGGACGCGCAGTCGGTCCTCGACGCCGCCCGCGAGCATGGCTTCGAAGCCGTGCTGACGCGCGCCGATCATCCGTCGGGCACCGACCGTCTCGCGGAAGTCGCGGCGCGATTCGGCTGGAGCGACGAAACGATCGTGGTGAACGTGCAGGGCGACGAACCGCTGATCGATCCGGCGCTCGTGTGCGGCGTGGCGTCGCACCTCGCGGCCAGCAACGGCTGCGCGATCGCCACCGCCGCGCATCCGATCACCGACCCCGCCGAAATCTTCAACCCGAACGTCGTCAAGGTCGTGATCGATGCGCGCGGCGTCGCGCTCTACTTTTCGCGCGCGCCGATTCCGTGGGCGCGCGACGCCTATCAGCCGCATTGGCCCAACGTCGGCGCGATGCCCACGCCGCCCGCGCCCGCGATCGTCCACCGGCATATCGGCTTGTACGCGTATCGCGCGCAATTTCTGCGCACGTACCCGAGTCTCGCGATCTCGCCGATCGAGCAAGCCGAGGCGCTCGAACAACTGCGCGCGATGTGGCACGGCGAGCGGATCGCGGTGCTCGTGACCCACGACGTGCCGCTTCCCGGCGTCGACACACCCGCCGATCTCGCGCGCGTGCGGGCTTTATTCGGGTCTTGAGCGTAAAAACCCGTGGCATAATCAGACGCTTGTGCGCGCCTCCTGGCGCCTCCCGTTAAGCAGCGAGAATGAGGGTTTGCCCGGTCGCACCGCTTCGGTCTTGCAGCGCCGTCATAGCCGATGTGCAGCGCGAGACTTGAACGGCAGTTCGATGCGGGTCCCCACGAATCGCGGGATGGCCGCAGCGCCACCAAAGAATTCACATAGATCTGGAGATATCACATGCGTTTGATTCTTTTGGGTGCGCCCGGCGCGGGTAAGGGCACTCAGGCCACGTTCATCAAGGAAAAATTCGGCATTCCGCAGATTTCCACCGGCGACATGCTGCGCGCGGCCGTCAAGGCGGGCACGCCGCTCGGCATCGAAGCCAAGCGTTTCATGGACGCCGGCGAACTGGTCACCGACGAACTGATCATCAATCTCGTGAAGGAGCGCCTGCAGCAGCCCGACTGCGTGAACGGCTATCTGTTCGACGGTTTCCCGCGCACCATCCCGCAAGCGGAAGCGATGAAGCAAGCCGGCGTCGCGATCGACTACGTGCTCGAAATCGACGTGCCGTTCGAGGAGATCATCGTGCGCATGAGCGGCCGCCGCTCGCATCCGGCCTCGGGCCGCACATATCACGTCAGGTTCAATCCGCCGAAAGTCGAAGGCGTGGACGACGTGACCGGCGAACCGCTGATCCAGCGCGACGACGACAAGGAAGAAACGGTCAAGAAGCGTCTGCAAGTGTACGAGGCGCAAACCAAGCCGTTGATCGAGTACTACAACAACTGGGCGAAGAACGGCGATGCCGCCTCCCCGCTGAAGGCGCCGCAATACCGCCGTATCTCGGGTCTCGGTAGCGTCGACGAAATTCGCGAACGCGCGTTCGAGGCGTTGAAGTAACTCGCTCGTCGCTGCATTCGTTGTGCTGAAACCCGCCCATGTCGGCGGGTTTTTTGTTGCGTGCCGCGCGCCCCGCGCTGCCTTGTCGCGCGGCCGCTTTCTTTTATGCGTTGCAGCATAGTCGCTACAATCGATCATCCAAAACATACTCGATCGACACATTACCGAACCGTAGCAAAGGAGAAGACATGGAGATTCGTGACAACGTATTCCTGATCACCGGCGGTGCATCGGGCCTGGGTGCGGCCACTGCGCGCCTCGTCGTGGAGAACGGCGGCAAGGTGGTGCTCGCGGATCTGAATCAGGATGCCGGCGAGGCGCTCGCGAAGGAACTCGGCGGCGTGTTCGTCAAATGCGACGTCAGCCGCGAAGACGACGCCACGCAAGCGGTCGAAGCGGCAACGAAGCTCGGCACGCTGCGGGGCCTCGTCAATTGCGCGGGCGTCGCGCCGGCCATCAAGACGGTCGGCAAGGACGGCCCGCATCCGCTCGATTCATTCGCGCGCACCATCTCGATCAATCTGATCGGCACCTTCAACATGATCCGGCTCGCCGCCGCGGCCATGTCGAAGAATGAACCGAATGCGAACGGCGAACGCGGCGTGATCATCAACACGGCGTCGGTGGCCGCGTATGACGGCCAGATCGGCCAGGCGGCTTACGCGGCATCGAAAGGCGGCGTGGTCGGCATGACGCTGCCGATCGCACGCGACCTGTCGCGCAACGCAATTCGCGTGATGACGATTGCGCCAGGCATCTTCGAAACGCCGATGCTGCTCGGCATGCCGCAGGAAGTGCAGGACGCGCTCGGCGCAATGGTGCCGTTCCCGCCGCGCCTCGGCAAACCGGCGGAATATGCGATGCTGGCCAAACAGATTTTCGACAATCCGATGCTCAACGGCGAAGTGATTCGCCTGGACGGCGCGATCCGCATGCAGCCGAAATAACGAGGTGTCCGGTGCGCTGTTTGATAGGCGCGCCGCAAATTAAAACGCCTGCGCATGAGTCATGCGCAGGCGTTTTGTTTTGGCTCGTCGTTCGGACCGATTGCCGGTCTGTCAGTCGCGATCGTCGGGCTGGGTGCGTTGACGCAGTTCATGCAATTGCGACTCCACCACCGTTGCGTCCTCGGCATCCGGCCGCTCGCCGAGATAACGCTCGAGGTCCTCGAGCGCGGGGCGCAGATAATCGAGCCGCGCATAGGCGAAGCCGCGGTCGCGCACTTCCTCGATGCTTTCCGGCAGCAGGATCACGAGACGCTGCTGCACGGCCAGCAAACGCTGCCAGCGCTCCGTCTGAAGATACGTGGACTTGAGATTGCGCAGCATGCGGGCGAGAATCTCGCGCCGCGTGGCCGGCTGCAACAAGATGCGCAGCGCGCGGCTCACCGACTCGCCCGCCGACGCCACATACGGCTCCAGCATTTCCACCATCTCCGATTCGGACAGCGATTGTCCGCTGGTCGGATCGAGCATCACATCGCCGTCGGGCGTCGTGACACGCAGCAGGAAGTGCCCCGGAAACGACACGCCACGCACCGGAATACCGATCTGCTCGGCCATCTCCAGATACAGCACCGCCAGCGAAATCGGAATGCCGCGGCGCCGCTTGAGCACGGCGTTCAGGTGGCTGTTGTCGGGGTCGTAGTAATCGTTGAGGTTGCTGGCGAAACCCAGCTCGCGAAAGAAAAACCGGTTCAGGATGCCGACCTTCTGCTTGATGTCGGCGTCGTCCGGCATGCGGCGCTGCAGGCGCACCACCAGTTCGTCGATCTCTGCCAGCGTGCCTTGCAGATCGAGGTCGGGATAAGCATCCTGCGCGAGCGAGAGCGCCGCCTCGGTCAGCGGCAGGCTCTCGTCCTCGGCGACGAGTGTGCTGAAATAGTCGAGAACCCGCGTCATCGTGATCACTTCACTCGCCTTCTGAAATACGCGTACTTGAAGCCCATCAGCCAAAGCATACCGAAATATAGCGCGGCGAACAGCACGAGGCACGCGCCCAGCAACGCCATCCGGTCGAGCGGCCGGCTATGCATGCCGATCCAGTCGAAGCTGATTGCCAGCCAGTGCATCGCGCCGGCCAGCACCAGACAGGCGCCGAGCAACTGCACGAAAAATTTGGGCCAGCCGTGCGACGGCATATAAATGCCGCGCTTACGCAAGCCGAGGAACAACAACAGCGCGTTGCCGCAAGCGCCGAGCCCGACGCTCAGCGTGAGGCCGGCGTGCGAGAAAATCGGCACGAACAGATAGTTGCTCAACTGCGTGAGAATCAGCACGCCGACGCCGATTTTCACCGGCGTCTTGATGTCCTGCTTCGCGTAAAAGCCGGGGGCGAGGATCTTGATGAGGATCAGGCCGATCAGGCCGACGCCGTAGGCCGACAACGCGCGAGAGACCATCACGACCGCGTTGCCGTCGAACTTGCCGTAATGAAACAGCGTGGCGGTGAGCGGCTGGGCAAAGAAAAACAGCGCGACCGCGCTCGGCGCGGCCAGCAGGAACGTGACGCGCAGCCCCCAGTCGAGCAGCGACGAATATTCGTGCGGATCGGCGTCGACGTGCGCCTTCGAGAGACTCGGCAACAGGATCGTGCCGAGCGCGACGCCGAGCAGCGCGGTGGGAAACTCCATTAAACGGTCGGCGTAGTTGATCCACGACACCGCGCCCGGACCGATGCGCGATGCAATATTCGTGTTGATGATCAGGCTGATTTGCGCGACCGACACCGCGAACATGGCGGGCACCATCTTGGAGAGCACGCGCTTCACGCCGCGATGCGCGAGCGCCTTCACCGGGTTCAGGCCGATGCGCGGAATCATGTCGATCTTCTTCAGACCCGGCAGTTGCACGGCGAACTGCAGCACACCGCCCGCGATCACGGCCCACGCGAGCGCATAAACCGGCGTTTTCAGATGCGGCGCGACGAACATGGCCGCGACGATGAACGCAACGTTCAGCAGGACCGGCGCGAATGCGGGCAGCGAAAAGTTCTTGTACGTATTGAGCACGCCCGACGCCAGTGACGTCAGCGAGATGAAAATGATGTACGGGAACATGATGCGCGTCATGGTGACCGCGAGCGCGTACGCCTGGCCCTCATGCGCGAGACCCGACGCGACGACGAACACCACGCCTGAGGCGCCCACGACGCCGATCAGCGAGAGGATCGCCAGCGCCCACGCGAGCACCGTCGAGGTCGCGTCGACCAGCGCCTTGGTGGCGTCGTGCCCTTGCTGGTTCTTGAATTCGGCGAGGATCGGTACAAAAGCTTGGGAGAACGCGCCTTCGGCGGAAATGCGGCGCAGCAGGTTGGGGATGCGGAAGGCGACGTAAAACGCGTCGGTATATTGACTGGCGCCGAACGCGCGAGCAATCAGCGTTTCGCGGGCCAGACCGGTCACGCGCGACAGCAGCGTGAAGCCGCTGACCGTCAGCAGGGCTCGGAATAGATTCATGGGGCGCTTATTATACGGGTGCCGCAAAGGCGGACGACGAGCCGGAACGCGATTCGGACCGTTTTTCGAGGTGGACGTTCGCCGCGGTGTCGTCGGCCGAGGCGTTTTTAGTTGCGGAGGGCGCGCGTTTGGTTCATCGCCCGCTCATATCGCCGCCCGCTCGTGGACTTCGGCGGGCTGATGGAAACGTGGCCGCGCGGATCGTCAGGCGCATCGGAATCGGCGATTCCCCGTTGTCACATGCCTGATTTTGTTGCTATAATCGCCGGTTTCGAAGCTCGCTTAACTTTCGGACGGGGTAAAAGTACGCAATCAAGCACGCCGCATTCAAGCGTGAGAAAGCGTCAACCAACCTCGAAGCACGCCGGAACACGGGCCCGCCTTCGCGTAGTTCGATCGAATTTTTCGACACTTTTTGCGCTCTTGGGCAATCGCTTCCAAGAGTTCGGATCTAAAAGCAGCACCTCACCTTAAGGTCAGGTACTGGAAACAGGAACAGGATAAGGAACCGTCATGGCTAACTCCGCACAAGCACGCAAGCGCGCCCGCCAGGCCGCCAAGGCAAATTCGCACAACTCGGCACTGCGCTCGAAGTTCCGCACGGCTATCAAGGCTGTCCGCAAGGCGATCGACGCCGGCGACAAGGCCAAGGCCGCTGAAATCTTCCAGGCATCGTCGAAGACCATCGACATCATCGCCGACAAGAAAATCGTTCACAAGAACAAGGCAGCTCGCCATAAGAGCCGTCTCGCTGCAGCCATCAAGGGTCTGCAAGCGTCCGCAGCCCAGTAATTCCGGTCGGCCCGCTCCGGTGGGCCACGTCCTGTTTCCGCTGCACGGAAAAGCCCGCCTCGGCGGGCTTTTTTGCCTCGATTCAACTCCCCCGCCGCCGGCTCCGCGACTCGTCTCATGCATGAGCGAGACAGGCTGTGCGCTGAAGCTTCCGCTTTTAGGCCACAAAAAAACCCGCTGCTTGCGGGTTTTTTGTTTTTGCCGGCCTTGCGACGACGTGCGCCTTAACGCGTGTTCTTACCTTGCTGCGTGCCGTGCTCAGGCGGCAACTCGCATGCCTCGGTCACCACGAGATCATTGTCTTTCGCGAAGTTCAGAACGAAATCGAAAGCCATGGGTTCGATGTCGCGCAAGCGTGAATCGAGGATCACGCATTTGAGGTCGCCGATCATGGTCGGCCGGACGTACGACGAGTACTGCAGATAAGCGTTCGGCCCCTTTGCACCGGGGCCGAAGCATGACATCACGCCTGCGAGCCGCTCCGACCAGTCGCTCGGCCGAAACCTCTTTCCCGTCGACGTGATGCCCTGAATGAAATATTCGGTTGGAGCTGCTTCGGCCATGTAGGAATACCTGTGTGACTGCCCAGCGGGATGACGGCACCATGACGGCGATGCGGCTCTGAGATGCCTGAGCCCGCCATGCATGCGGCGTTGGCGAACTGCGCCAGGTGCACTGGCGAAGCGCCGGCCAGCCAGCTTGACTGCGTTGCTTGACTGAGCCACCTCGGTGCCAGCCATGACCGCACCCGGGAAGGTTTTTCGAACCGCGTGAGCCATGTCCCGCAAGCGAAATACCAGCCTGCCGGGCTTTGGGATAACTTGCGGATTATAGCGCAGCGTGCCTTTTTCCGCACCGCACACAAGCTTTATCCGACGGGCCCGCGAGCCTTTCGGACAGCTTTCCCAGCCTTTTGCCTGACTCGTCAAATCAGGCGAAATCCTTTATGCTGCATTGGGTTACCACAAACGACGGCGGCGCCGTCCGGCAATCCCTGCCGGGTGAGACCGCCGTATTTGTTTCATGACCGCCAAGAAAATTCGCCACTATCTGCAGTTCAAGGATTTCTCGCTGGAAGACTACGAGTACGTGTTGGAGCGCGCGCGCATTCTGAAACGCAAGTTCAAGAACTACGAGACTTACCACCCGCTGCACGACCGCACGCTGGCAATGATCTTCGAGAAGAATTCGACACGCACGCGCCTGTCGTTCGAAGCCGGCATCTTCCAGCTGGGCGGCCACGCCGTCTTCATGAGCACGCGCGACACGCAGCTCGGCCGCGGCGAGCCGATCGAAGACGCGGCGCAAGTGATCTCGCGCATGGTCGACATCATCATGATCCGCACGTTCGGCCAGGACATCATCCAGCGCTTCGCCGAGAATTCGCGCGTGCCGGTGATCAACGGACTGACCAACGAATATCACCCGTGCCAGGTGCTGGCGGACGTCTTCACCTTTTTCGAGCATCGCGGCCCGATTCGCGGCAAGACCGTCGCGTGGGTCGGCGACGCCAACAACATGCTCTACACGTGGATCGAAGCCGCGCAGATTCTCGGCTTCAAGCTGCGCCTGTCCACGCCGCCCGGCTACAAGCTCGACCGCGCGCTGGTCGCTGCCGAAAGCGCGCCCTTCTACGCGGAATTCGACGACCCGAACGAAGCCTGCGCGGGCGCCGACCTCGTCACCACGGACGTGTGGACCAGCATGGGCTTCGAGGCCGAGAACGAAGCGCGCAAAAAAGCCTTCGCCGACTGGTGCGTCGACGCCGAAATGATGGCGCGCGCCAACTCCAATGCGCTCTTCATGCACTGCCTGCCCGCCCACCGCGGCGAGGAAGTCAGCGCGGAAGTGATCGACGGTCCGCAAAGCGTCGTGTGGGACGAGGCGGAAAACCGTCTGCACGTGCAAAAGGCGTTGATGGAGTATCTGCTGCTCGGCAAGCTCAATCACTGAGCGAGCCGCGTTTCAGCAGCTCAGCCGGCCGCTGCGTGCAGTGCGACGGGTTCTCGACTATGAATCCGCGTCGCGCACGCCGCATCCGGCTGCAGTCCATTGTGCAAGCGGACCGCCGATCACACCGCACCGTCCCAAAAACGCGGGCCGCCGGCGGTTTAGTGTCAAAATAGTGTTTTTCCGTGCTCCGGAACCGCCGGCGCGCCTTGTTTTCCCGCTTTCTCCAGCTACGAGTTCACCATGAGCGATATCAAGAAAGTCGTGCTCGCCTATTCGGGCGGCCTCGACACCTCCGTCATCCTGAAGTGGTTGCAGGACAACTACGACGCCGAAGTCGTCACGTTCACGGCCGACATCGGCCAGGGCGAAGAGCTGGAACCGGCGCGCAAGAAAGCCCTGCAACTCGGCATCAAGCAAGACAACATCTTTATCGAAGACTTGCGCGAAGAATTCGTGCGCGACTTCGTGTTCCCGATGTTCCGCGCAAACACGATCTATGAGGGCGAGTACCTGCTGGGCACGTCGATCGCGCGTCCGCTGATCGCCAAGCGCCAGATCGAAATCGCCCGCGCCACCGGCGCGCAAGCGGTCTCGCACGGCGCAACCGGCAAGGGCAACGACCAGGTTCGCTTCGAACTCGGTTACTACGCGCTTGAACCGGGCATCAAGGTGATCGCACCGTGGCGCGAATGGGACCTGCTGTCGCGCGAAAAACTGCTCGCCTACGCGGAAAAGGCCGGCATCCCGATCGAAATGAAGCACAAGCAAGGCGGGGCGCCGTATTCGATGGACGCGAACCTGCTGCACATCTCGTTCGAAGGCCGTCACCTGGAAGATCCGAAAGCGGAAGCCGAGCCGGAAATGTGGCGTTGGACGGTGTCGCCGGAAGAGGCGCCGGATCAGGCGGAATACCTGGACATCGAGTACGAGCACGGCGATCCGGTTGCGATCAACGGCAAGCGTTTGTCGGCGGCCGAAATGCTGACCGAGTTGAACCGTCTGGGCGGCAAGCACGGCATCGGTCGTCTGGATCTGGTGGAGAACCGTTACGTCGGCATGAAGTCGCGCGGCTGCTATGAAACGCCGGGCGGCACGATCATGCTGAAGGCGCACCGCGGCATCGAGTCGATCACGCTCGACCGTGAAGTGGCGCATCTGAAAGACGATCTGATGGCCCGTTACGCGTCGCTGATTTATAACGGCTACTGGTGGAGTCCGGAGCGCCGCGCGCTGCAGGTGCTGATCGACCATACGCAGGAGAAGGTCAACGGCTGGGTGCGTGTGAAGCTGTACAAGGGCAGCGTCTCGGTCGTTGCGCGCGATTCGAAGGAAACGCTGTTCGACAAGACGATCGCCACGTTCGACGACGACGGCGGTGCGTACAACCAGGCGGACGCTGGCGGGTTCATCAAGCTCAACGCCCTACGCATGCGAATCGCGGAAAACGCGCGTCGTCAGCGTAGCTAAGCGCCGCAAGGCGCAAGCCAGCAACCAAAACGCAGACACAAAAAAGGCGCCGGGAGGCAACTCCCGGCGCCTTTTTCCGTCCCGCGGACAAATCACGCCATCACAAACAAACCGGCTCCGCTTCCAGTTCCACGCCAAAGCGCGTCAGCACATCCTGTTGAATCGCCTTCGCGAGCGCCAGCACTTCTGCGCCGCTCGCGCCGCCGCGATTCACCAGCACCAGCGCCTGCCGCTCATGCACGGCCGCGGCGCCCATCGCGCGCCCCTTCCAGCCGCATCGATCGATCAGCCACCCGGCCGCAAGTTTGACCCGGCCGTCCGGTTGAACGTAGGACACGAGGCCGGGCTCGCGCAGCTTCAGCGCCTCGAACTGCGCCGCCTCGACGACCGGATTCTTAAAAAAACTCCCCGCGTTGCCCAGCTCGAGCGGGTCGGGGAGCTTCGCGCGACGCACCGCGACCACTGCATTGAAGATAGCCTGCGCGCTCGGCGACGCGGCGTCGTCGCCATTGCCGCTCGCGGCCAGTTCACGCGCCAGATCGGCGTAACCGGCGCGCGGCTGCCAAACCTTCGGCAAGCGAAAAGCAACCGACGTAATCACGAAACGGTCGCGCCCTTCCCGCTTGAAAAAACTGTCGCGATAGCCGAATCGGCAAGCCTTCGCGTCGAGTTCGACCACCGCCCCCGTTGCCAGCTCCACCGCGCGCAGCGACGCAAACCGCTCGCACATTTCCAGCCCGTAAGCGCCGATGTTCTGAATCGGCGCCGCGCCCACCGTGCCGGGAATCAACGCGAGGTTTTCCAGACCCGGCAGCCTTTGCGCCAGCGTCCACGCGACGAACTCATGCCACGGCTCGCCGGCTGCGGCCTCGACATACCAGGCGTCGTCGTCCTCCCGCACGATGCGGCGGCCCCGCAGCGCCACCAGCAGCAGCAGCCCCGCGAAATCCCCCGTCAGCACGACATTGCTGCCGCCGCCCAGAACGAGGCGCGGCAGGCCGGCGGCGCGCGGATCGCGCACGGCCGCCATCAGTTGCTCTTCGCGCTCGATACGGCACGCAAGCTGCGCGCGAACATCGAAGCCGAAGGTGTTGTGCGCCTTTAGCGGATAGCCGGCAATGAACGCGGCGGAAGCGGATTCGGACATCGGAGCGGGAACAATGAAACGACGAATGGGCGGCGGATAAGACCAGATCGAGCCTCGGCCGCGCGACAATGTGCGGCGGCCTTGGGCAAAAGGGAGTGGCGTCGGTAAAATGACATCCGGTCCGTGATTATAGCGAGTGCCCCGTGAGCAGCCGACCGGCCGCGTCATGCACCGCAGCACTATTGGGAGAAAGCAATGCCATCGTTTGACGTCGTCTGCGAAGCGAACATGATCGAAGTCAAGAACGCGATCGAGCAGTCCAACAAGGAAATTTCAACCCGCTTCGACTTCAAGGGGTCGGACGCGCGCGTCGAACACAAGGAAAACGAGATCACGGCGTATGCGGACGACGACTTCAAGCTCGGTCAGGTGAAAGACGTGCTGCTGTCGAAAATGGCCAAGCGCAACGTGGACGTGCGCTTCCTCGACTACGGCAAGATCGAGAAAATCGGCGGCGACAAGGTCAAGCAGGTCATCAAGATCAAGAAAGGCGTGTCCGGCGACCTGTCGAAGAAAATCGTGCGCCTCGTGAAGGACAGCAAGATCAAGGTCCAGGCGAGCATTCAGGGTGACGCGGTGCGCATCACCGGCGGCAAGCGCGACGATCTGCAAAGCGTGATCGCGATGCTGCGCAAGGACGTCACCGACACGCCGCTCGACTTCAACAACTTCCGCGATTGAACGCGGAGCGCGCGCGGTATCGAGCGCGCGCTGAAGGCTTGGCGCACCCGCGGTGGATAGTCCATTGCGTCATCGCGCCGGCCGCGAAGCGGCCACGATCACAGGTTGGACCAATCAACACCGTTCGACGCGCAACGCAGCTCCCGCTCAAGCTCCGTTGCCCGACGCCGGCCCTCCTGCCGCATCGACCTTCTTTTTCTTGTCGCCGATGCGGCTTTCCTCACCGCGGATCAGCTTGGCGATATTGCCGCGATGACGCCAGATCAGCAGCGAACTCATCACGACGATCGCGAGCGCAATGACGTGCGGCCCGAACAGAAAACCGTCGAAGATCGGCGCGAACGCCGCCGCGGCCAATGCCGCGAGCGACGAATAACGCGTGAAGAAAGCCACGATCAACCACGTCAGCAAAGTCGCAAGGCCGAGAATCGGATTGATCGCGAGCAGCACGCCCGCCGCGGTCGCCACGCCTTTGCCGCCCTTGAAGCGGAAAAAGACCGGATACAGGTGGCCGAGAAACACGGCAACGGCTGCGATGGCAACCGAGGTGTCGTCGAGTCCGTAACGCGCGCCGAAGTGCACGACGAACCATACCGGCAGCCAGCCTTTGAACGCGTCGCCGATCAAGGTAAGGATCGCGGCCTTCTTGCTGCCGCTGCGCAGCACGTTGGTGGCGCCGGGGTTGCCTGAGCCATACGAGCGCGGGTCGTCCAGCCCCATCGCGGCGCTCACGATCACGGCGAATGACACCGAACCGATCAGATAGGCAACGACGGCAACGATCAGATTTTGCATCTAGGACTCTTATAAGGATCGGCGGTCTGAAACTCGATACCCCAACCGCAACAGGGAACGAAACACGGAGCAAAGCGCGGAACAAAGCGGCGCACATTCTACCGAACCCGCCCGCCCGGAAAACATTCAGGCAAACGTCAATCGACGCTCGCGCATTGCACCGGTTTCGCCGCCAGCAAATCTGCGAGCACCTTCGGCTCGATACTAACCAGAAAACCGCGCCGCCCGCCGTTCAGCCAGATGGTGTCCATCTCGAGGATGCTCGACTCCACGTAGACCGGCATCGGCTTGCGCGTGCCGAACGGCGACGTGCCGCCGATCAGGTAACCCGAATGACGGTTCGCCACCTCCGGCTTGCACGGCTCGACGCGTTTCGCGCCGATCTGCCGCGCGAGATTCTTGGTGCTGACGGTGCGGTCGCCGTGCATCAGTACGATCAGCGGCTTGGCATGCTCGTCTTCCATGACCAGCGTCTTGACGACGTGATGCTCGTCCACGCCGAGCTGACGCGCCGACTCCGCGGTGCCGCCGTGCTCGACGTAATCATAAGGATGCTCGCCGAACGCGACGCCGTGACGGCGCAGAAACTGCGTCGCGGGCGTTTCGGAGACGTGTCTGGATTTGCTCATCGGCGCATTGTAATGGCGAGTCTGCACAACGGCTATTTGCCGAATGGCCAATTGTGCGGGTCGGGCGCTTGTGGCACGATCGTTCGGGAATGTTCCGGCGCAGTGTACGCCGGGCGCGAGCCGCTAGAGCGGGGAACTGTGGTCGGCTGCTTTGAATGGGACCGGGGTAACGCGCTTTGGCGTGAACTCTGGTCGACCGCCTTTGCATGGGACCAGTAAGCCGGTAAAGCGGCAAGTCCGGTCGACCGCTCTGCATGGGACCAGAGTAAGCCGCCAAAGCGGCAACTCTGGTCGACCGCCTTGCATGGGACCAGAGTAAGCCGCCAAAGCGGCAACTCTGGTCGACCGCTTTGCATGGGACCAGAGTAAGCCGCCAAAGCGGCAACTCTGGTCGACCGCTCTGCATGGGACCAGAGTAAGCCGCTAAAGCGGCAACTCTGGTCGACCGCTCTGCATGGGACCAGAGTAAGCCGCTAAAGCGGCAACTCTGGTCGACAGGAGACAGTGTTGAGTATTGACTTATCCACCCGTTCCACCATCGATATCCCCGCGCTGCTGGCGGCGCTGCCCACGCGCATCGCCGAGATTCCGGCGCTCGCGGCCGCGCGCGATCCGCAACACGTCGCGTTGATCGAGGACGCGCGTCGTTTGACCTGCGCGCAGCTCGCGCAGGCAGTCGAAACCGTCGCCGCGTTGCTAAGTGATTGGGGCGTGCGCGGCGGCGATCGCGTGATGATCGTCGCCGAAAACAGCATCGCCCAGATCGTGCTGCTGTTCGCGGCGGCGAGGCTCGAGGCGTGGGCGCTCGTGTCCAATGCGCGGCTGTCCGCAGCGGAACTCGACTCGATTCGCGCGCACGCGCAGCCGCGCGTGGTTGCCTATGCGGTGGAAAGCTCAACCGACGCCCAACAGCACGCGCAGCGGCATGAAGCGCAACCGGCGCCGGCCAGCACGCCGGACATCGGCGCATGGTCGTTCACGGTGGACTCCACGACGAAAGCCGAACCCGTCGGAGCCGCCAACGACCGCCAATGCGCCGCGCTGATCTACACCACCGGCACCACCGGCGCGCCGAAGGGCGTGATGTTGTCGCATCGCAATCTGCTGTTCATCGCCGCGATCTCGAGCCGCTTGCGCCAGGTCGGCCCCGACGACGTCGTCTATGCCGTGCTGCCGATCTCGCACGTGTACGGCTTCGCGTCGGTTTGCCTCGGCAGTCTCCATGCCGGCGCAACGTTGCGGCTCGCGCCGCGCTTCGCGCCGGAAGCCGTGCGCCGCGCACTCGCCGAGGAACACGTGTCGATCTTCCAGGGCGTGCCGGCCATGCACGCCAAACTGCTCGAACATCTGGAGACGCACGGTCATTCGTGGTGCGCGCCGCATCTGCGCTTTGCCTATTCGGGCGGCTCGCCGCTCGACGCCGCGTTGAAGGCGCGCGTCGAAAGCGTCTACGGTCTGCCGCTGCACAATGGCTATGGCATGACCGAAAGCAGCCCGACTGTCTCGCACACCATGCTCGATGCGCCACGCGGCGACTGCTCGGTCGGCGAAGTCATTCCGGGCGTCGAGGTGCGCTTCGTCGGGCTCGACGGCGTCGATGCCGCGCGAGGTGAAATCGGCGAGCTATGGGTGCACGGCCCGAACGTGATGCTCGGCTATTACCGCAGCCCGGAGCAAACGCGCGCCGTCGTGACCCAAGACGGTTGGCTCAAGACCGGCGACCTCGCGCGCCAGGACGCGGATGGCGCGTTGCATATCGTCGGACGCAGCAAGGAGCTGATCATCCGTTCGGGCTTCAACGTCTATCCGGCCGAGGTCGAACACGTGTTGAACGCGCATCCGCAGGTCGTGCAATCGGCGGTGATCGGACGCGCGGTCGAGGGTAATGAGGAGGTGGTCGCGTTCGTCGAACTGATTGCCGGTGCGCAGGTGACGCCGGCCGAATTGGTCGAGTGGTGCAGCGAGCGTCTCGCGCCGTACAAGCGCCCTGCCGAAGTGAAGGTGCTCGCCGCGCTGCCGGCGGCGTCGACCGGCAAGATTCTCAAGCACCGGCTGCGGGAATTCGTGTGAAGCAAGCGTCGCGACAGCAACGATAACCGCAACCAGCACGGCGCGAACGCCCGCTCCTCACCCCCGCGGATGATGCTGCGCATGCAGCGACTTCAAGCGCTCGCGGGCCACGTGCGTATAGATCTGCGTCGTGGAAATGTCCGTGTGGCCGAGCAGCAGTTGCACGACGCGCAGATCGGCGCCGTGATTCAGCAGATGCGTGGCGAACGCGTGCCGCAGCGTATGCGGCGAAAGCGGCGCATGCACGCCGGCCGTCGCAGCGCGCCGCTTGATGATGTTCCAGAACTGCTGCCGCGTCATGCCCTCCGCGCGGCTGGTGACGAAGAGCGCGTCCGTCGCTCGCGCACCCAGCAGCGCCGGGCGCGCTTCGCGCAGATAGCGCTCGATCCAGCCGTGCGCTTCCTCGCCGAACGGAATCAGGCGCTCCTTGGAGCCCTTGCCCATCACGCGCACCACGCCTTCGTTCAGACCCACTTCCACGGTCTTCAGCGTGACGAGTTCGGTGACGCGCAAACCGCTCGCGTACATCAGCTCCAGCATCGTGCGGTCGCGCAAACCCAAAGGCGTGCCGACGTCGGGTGCGCCGAGCAGCGCTTCGACTTGCGCTTCGCTGAGCGTCGACGGAAAACGCGGCGGCTGCTTGGCCGAGCGGATGCGCAGCGTCGGATCGATCTTCGCGCGATGCTCGCGCACCGCCCAGCCGTAGTAGCGGCGAAACACCGAAAGCCGCCGGTTCGCGGAGGTGGATTTGTCTTTCTGCCGCGCCGCGCTATAGGCATTGAGATCGGCCTCGCTGGCGGTGTCGAGCGACGTGTTGCGGGTTTTCGCGAGCCATTCGCAAAAGAGCCGCAGGTCGCGCCGGTATGCATCGAGCGTGTTGCGCGACAGGCCGTGTTCGAGCCACAGCGCGTCGCAGAACGCATCGATCGACGCGGAGCTCGCCAGAAAAAGAGGTGACGCGATGGGTGCGTCGTCAGCCAGAGTGTCGCTCATGCGTATGGAATGCCTTCATGCGCTAGGAGCCAGCGCTTGACGTTGCGAAAGAAGCCGTCTTCGGCGTGATGCGAAAACCCGCCGATGCCGCTCGAACTCACCACCCGATGGCACGGAATCACGATTGGAAAATAATTGGCGCCGCACGCCTGACCGACCGCGCGCGGCGCGCTGCCGAGTTGCTTCGCCAACTGCCCGTAGGTGCGCACGGCACCCGGCGGAATGTCGCTGATCGCCTGCCATACGCGCTGCTGAAACGCCGTGCCGACCGATGCCAACGGCAAGTCGAACTTCGCGGATGCGCGCTCGAAATACCGTTCGATCTGTTCGGCCGTCTGTTTCGCCAGTGGCGTCTCGGGCGCGACGTTCGCAATCGAGTCGGGAAGATAGACGATCTCGCGCACGGCATCGCCTTCGAGCCGGATGCCGACCTTGCCGAACGGCGCATCGATCACTGCGTTGAACATGGTTGCCTGCTCCTCACTGGCGGCGCTTTTTTCGGATTTCGCTAGCGTACCTGCATGGCGTGCAGGCGTTCGAGTGCCGCTACTTTACGCCGCTTCCAACGCCCATTCCACATGCTCGCGCACGACGGCGGACGGGTCGTCGGCACGCGAGCGCAGCGCCTCCACGATCGCCTTGCGTGCGTCCCCGCTCAGACTTTCCGAAGACGCACGCAGCGCATTGCCCATCCCCACCGCGAGATTGCGCAGCCAGCTCTCGTAACCGATGCGGCGAATCGCGCTGCCCTGCATGCGCGTGTCGAACTCCTGCGCGCTCCATGCAAATAGCTCGACCAGCGACGCGCGATCCAGCCCATGCCGCACGTCGAAATCGTCGACCGGCGCGGCTTGCGCGAACTTGTTCCACGGACACACGAGTTGGCAATCGTCGCAGCCATACACACGATTGCCGATCAGCGGCCGCATTTCCAGGGGAATATTGCCCTTCAGTTCGATCGTCAGATAGGAAATGCAGCGGCGCGCATCGACCTTGTAAGGCGCGACGATCGCACCGGTCGGACAGGCGCCGATGCAGCGCGTGCAACTGCCGCAATGCGAGCCCGGCGTTTCCGGGGCCACGTCGGGCGAGGTCTCGGCATCGGTCGGCAAGGGCACGTCGACGTAAATCTCGCCGAGGAAAAACAGCGAACCGGCGTCGCGTTGCAGCAGCAGCGTATGCTTGCCGCGCCAGCCGATGCCGGCCTTTTGCGCCAGTTCCACTTCGAGCACCGGCGCCGAATCGGTGAACACGCGGTAGCCGAATACGCCGATCGCGGCTTCGATTTTCTCGGCCAGTTGTTGCAAACGGTTACGCATGACCTTGTGATAATCGCGGCCGCGCGCATAGATCGACACCACCGCCGCCGACGGATCCGCGAGCCGCGCATGCTCGGCCGCGCGCCAGTCTCGGGGTGCGGGCGGCACGTCCGGCAAGGCGCTTTCGTTCGCCTTTCCGTTCAATGTCCGCGCGGGCAAATAGGCGATGCGCGCGGTAATCACACGTCGCGTGCCGGCCACAAGCTCGGCGGGCCGCGCGCGTTTCATGCCGTGTTTCGCCATATAATCCATCTCGCCGTGGCAACCCGCTTCCAGCCAGGCTGCAAGCGGCGCCTCCGCGGCGGAGAGATCGGTATCGCTAATGCCGATCGCCGCGAAACCCAGTTCACGGCCCCACGTTTTGATGTCCAGCGCGAGCGCATGCAGCGCCGCTTCATCCAAACGACGCTCGGCACGCGCATCGTCGTCAGACGCAGGCGTGCGGGACACAGGGGACTCCGGACTTCGGTTCATCACGTCATTTTACGAGAATGCCCGTCAATCCCGATCACGCGATCCAACCGCCCGCGAAGGTTCTGCTCGAACGCACCTTCGCGCTCGCGGACGAAGCCGCCACGCACGCGTTCGGCGAGCGCTTCGCGCTGGCGATCGAAAGCGTGCGCGCCATGGCGCAAGAAGCATCGCAGGAAGCACGGCGGCACGCTCCGGTCGCTGCCGGCGGCCAGGCATTTCACGGGCTGCAAGTCCAACTCATCGGCGACCTCGGCGCCGGCAAAACCACACTCGTGCGCGCCACGTTGCGCGGCCTCGGCCACACCGGCCGCGTGCGCAGTCCCACGTACACGCTCGTCGAACCTTATGTGCTCGCGCGGCCCAATGGGGAACTCGCGCTCTATCACTTCGATCTGTATAGATTCACCGATCCGGCCGAATGGGCCGACGCGGGCTTCCGCGAATACTTCGACAGCGGCGCGATCTGCCTCGTCGAATGGCCGCAACGCGCGGGCCGCCTGCTTGGCGTGCCGGATCTCGTCTTCTCGCTCGACCTGGACCACGCGGGCGACGGCCGCGTACTCGTCGCACGGGCCCACAGCGAATCAGGAAAGGCATGTCTCGAAAGATGTTGATCAAACCGTTCCGCTCGATCGAATCGGCGGCCACCGCAACGCATAACTGGCGGCGCCGGCAGATGCTGCGCGCGGGCGCATCCACACTCGTGCTCGGCCTCGTCGCCCCGCGCCTCGCGTGGGCCAGCTCGGTGCTCGGCGTGCGCGTCTGGCCGGCGCGCGACTACACGCGCGTGACGATCGAATCGGATCAGCCTTTGCAAAACGCGCAGCAATTGCTGCAAGGCCCGGACCGGCTGGTGGTCGACCTGAACGGCCTCGATCTGGACCAGGCGCTGAAGGATCTCGTGTCGAAGATCACGCCGAACGATCCGCAGATCCAGTCGGTGCGCGTCGGGCAATATCAGCCGCATGTGGTGCGAATGGTGTTCGACCTGAAGGGTTCCGTGAAGCCGCAGGTGTTCACGCTGCCGCCGGTCGGCGCGTACAAGTACCGGCTGGTGTTCGACCTGTACCCCGCCGTCGCGCCCGATCCGTTGATGGACCTCCTCGCGCAGACCGAGCGCAAGGAACAGAACCTGAATGAAAACAGCGCGCCGCCCGCCACGCTGAGCGGCCCCGGCACCACACCGCCCACCGCGGACAACAGCGAAGCGTTCTTCGAGCGTTATGCGCAGAACGGCGGCTCTGCCGCGCCCAGCGTGCCGCACGCGCCGGCGCCGCTGCCGCCGATTCTCGGCAAGCCGGCCGCGCCCGCCGCGCCCGTCACGCCGCCGAGCGCGATCGCCCGCAACAAGGGCGGCGCCAGCGGCGGAAGCAGCGCCGGCAAACTCGGCGACGACAACGGCGGCGACGACACCTACGCCTTCACCACGCCGAAACCCGGCAAGAGCAACACGGTGCGTCTGTTGACCGTCGCGATCGATCCGGGTCACGGCGGCGAGGACCCCGGCGCGATCGGCGGCTCGGGCACTTACGAGAAGCACGTCGCACTCGACATCGCCAAGAAGCTGCGCGCGAAGATCGATGCGCAACCGAACATGCGCGCGATGATGACCCGCGACGCCGACTTCTTCGTGCCGCTGAACGTGCGCGTGCAGAAGGCGCGGCGCGTCGGCGCGGATCTGTTCGTATCGATTCACGCGGACGCGTTCACCACGCCCGACGCGAAGGGCTCCTCGGTGTTCGCGTTGTCCGAGCATGGCGCGTCGAGCGCGGCGGCGCGCTGGATGGCGAACAAGGAGAACGCCTCGGATCAGATCGGCGGGATCAACATCAAATCCGCCGACGCCACCGTCAACCGCGCGCTGTTCGACATGTCGACCACCGCGCAGATTCGCGACTCCATGCGCTACGGCAACTTCGTGCTGAAGGAGATCGGCGGCATCAACAAGCTGCACAAGGGCTCGGTCGAACAGGCGGGGTTTGCGGTACTGAAAGCGCCTGACATTCCGTCGATCCTCGTGGAAACCGCCTTCATCAGCAACCCCGACGAGGAGCGCCGTTTGAACGACGACGCCTATCGCGAGAAGATGGCCGATGCGATCATGACCGGCATCAAGCGCTATTTCGCGGCGAATCCGCCGTTGGCGAAGAACCGCATGACTTGACGGCGCGCGCAGTCGCGCCGCCCCGCATCAAGCCGCGCCCTGGTGCGCAACGCAGAACGGCCGCTCGATCGCGGCCGTTCTGCTATCCGGTCTCACATCCGCTCAACGCTCAACGCGCCGGCGACAAACGCTGCACGACCCAGCCGCCGAACACGTTCACCGCCAGCCCCGCCATCACCAGCAAGGCGCCGACGATTTGCGCGACGGACAAGCGCTCGTCGAGAAACAAAGAGGCGGACGCGAGCCCGACGATCGGCACCAGCAACGAGAACGGCGCGACCTGGCTCGCCGGATAGCGCGAGAGCAGCCGGCTCCACAACCCGTAGCCGAGCAGCGTCGCAACGAACGCGAGATAGACGACGGCGAAAATCGACATCGCGCTGATGCCCGAGAGCGCCGCGGCGATTCGCTGCGGTCCCTCGAACGCATACGAGAACGCGAAGAACGGCAATGGCGGAATCAGGCTGCCCCACACCACGAGCCCGACCAGATCGACCTTGCCCACCTTCT
This sequence comes from Paraburkholderia terricola, assembly GCF_900142195.1. Classification (GTDB taxonomy): domain Bacteria; phylum Pseudomonadota; class Gammaproteobacteria; order Burkholderiales; family Burkholderiaceae; genus Paraburkholderia; species Paraburkholderia terricola. Next base: position 34,405 of record NZ_FRAB01000002.1, on the reverse strand, counting down.
TCGTGACGATGTTGCCGAGCGCCCACGAACACGCGGCGCACAGCGTGAGGACGAAACCGGCGAGCGTCATCTCGTGACCGCCTTGCAAGCCGATCAGCGCGAGCCCGCCCGCGGCGATCAGCAATCCGACGATGTTCGGCACGCGAAAGCGCTCATGCAGGAACAGCGCCGCGAACATCAGCGTGAAAAACGCCTGCGCCTGCAGGACCAGTGAAGCGAGCCCCGCCGGCATGCCCACATACATGGCCGAGAACAGAAACGCGAACTGGCCGAACGAGATCGTCGCGCCGTAGGCGAGCAGCCAGCGCCACGGCATGCGCGGACGCTTGACGAAAAACACCGCCGGCACCGCGGCGAGCGTGAAGCGCAGCGCGCCGAGCAGCATCGGCGGCACACCATGCAGGCCCACCTTGATCACGACGAAATTGACGCCCCACGCCACGACGACCACCAGCGCGAGCAGCAAATCCCTGGGCGACATCCCAGTCTCCGATTGGTTGTTCAATCCGGCAGTTTAGCGGAGGCGGCCGCAAGCGATGGGCCGCGCTACGGATTGCCGGAGCGCCGACGTGCTTCGATCCGTCAGCATTCCGCCCTCCGCAGTAGAATCATCCATTGAGCAAAATCCCAACCCATCCTTCCAGCCGAGCCCCCCATGTCCTCCTCGATCAAAGCAGTCCTCAAGCCGCATCTGCGCGACGTCGGCAACCTGACGGTGCGGCGCGTGCTGCCCGCCCTGGCTGCGCGTTTGATCGGGCCGTTCATCTTCTTCGACCACATGGGCCCCGCCACGCTCGAACCCGGTGTCGGTCTCGACGTGCGTCCGCATCCGCATATCGGCCTCGCCACCGTCACCTATCTGTTCGAAGGCGCGGTCATGCATCGCGACAGCCTCGGCTCCGAGCAGAAGATCGTCCCAGGCGACGTCAACTGGATGACGGCCGGGCGCGGCATCGTCCACTCCGAGCGCACGCCCGCCGAAGACCGCGCGAGCGGCCTCACCATGCACGGCATCCAGACCTGGGTTGCGCTGCCGTTGGAGGACGAGGACATCGAGCCGTCGTTCGCGCATCACGCCGCCCACACGCTGCCCGTGGTCGAGCGCAACGGCGTCACGCTGCGCGTGATCGCGGGCACGGCCTTCGGCGAAACCTCGCCGGTCGCGACGTTTTCGGGCACGCTGTACGTCGCCGCGCAGTTCGCGCCGGGCGGCGCCTTCGCGCTCGAACCGGAGCACGAGGAACGCGGCGTGTACCTCGTGGACGGCGACCTGGAGATCGACGGCGCGCCGCTCGAACCCGGTCAGATGGCGGTGCTCGCGCTCGACGAAACGGTCACGCTCGCGAGCACGCAGGGGGCGCGCGTCATGCTGCTCGGCGGTGAGAAACTCGATGGCGAGCGCTTTATCGAATGGAATTTCGTCGCCAGTTCGCGCGAGAAGATCGAAGCCGCGAAGCTCGCGTGGAGCAATCAGGATATGGGCAAAGTGCCGGGAGAAACCGAATGGATTCCGCTGCCGACCCGAAAATGAACACCGGCAGGCGCGGCCGAACGCGCCGCGTTGAATCCACGGCACTCGCCCCCAACTAGTCAATAAACCGTTTTATCGACGAGGACGCAATGGACACCACTCTGGCCACTTTCGAACAGGACGTCATCACGGCGTCGACACTGGCTCCCGTGCTGGTCGATTTCTGGGCGCCGTGGTGCGGCCCCTGCAAGACGCTCGGCCCGATGCTCGAAAAGCTCGAAGCCGAAGCCGCCGGCAAATGGAAGCTCGTGAAGGTGAACGTGGACGAGAATCAGGAACTGGCCGCGCACTTCCAGGTGCGCAGCATTCCGCACGTCATGGCGTTCGCCGACGGCCGGCCGGTCGATCAGTTCGTCGGCGTGCTGCCGGAAGGCCAGTTGCGCGAGTTTATCGAGCGGCTCGTGCCGCAAGGCGCGGACGCGTCGCGTCTCGAAGCGCAAACCGCGCTGGCCGAAGGCCGCCGTGAAGATGCGTACGACGCGCTGCAAGCCGCGCTCGCCTACGACCCCGGCTTCGACGAAGCGCGCATGGACCGCATCGAAATGCTGCTCGAAGACAACCGTATCGACGAAGCGCGCGACGAAGTCGATCTGCTGTCGCCGAAAACCACGCAAGGCATCGACGCGCGCTTCAACGCGATCAAGACGCGGCTCGACGCCGTGGACGCCGCCGCCGACCTGCCGCCCACGGATGCGCTCGAAGCCAGGGTCGCGTCGAACCCGGACGATCTCGAAGCGCGCTTCGATCTGGCTAGCGCGCTGATCGCGCGCCGCAAGTACGCGGGGGCGCTCGAACACCTGCTGGCGATCGTGCAGCGCGACCGCACGTTCCGCGACGACATCGGCCGCAAGACGATGCTGTCGGTGTTCGATCTGGCCGCGCATCAGCCGGAACTCGTGTCGCAATGGCGGCGCAAGCTGAGCGCGTCGCTGTTCTGATCCGTGCCGCCGTTCAGGTGCGGCCAGTGCGCCGCGCCTGGATGCGCTCTCAAGCTGCTGCCGCCTGCTTCGCCAACGCCCGCAACACGTGCGCGGCCGCGGCAAACCCGAAGCTTGCCGTCACGCACACGCTCGAACCAAAACCCGCGCAGTTCAGACCGACCGGCCCGGTGTGCCCCGGCGAGGTCGTGACGTGCTCGGCTTCCTCGTCGATATCGCAGACGGCCGCTTCGGGATAGATCAGCGGCTCGTCGGAATACACCGCGCTCACCTTGAACTTCGCCTTCGGCCCGCGCGGAAAACCATGCTGTTTGCGTAACTGTCCACGTACTTTCGAGAGCAACGGGTCCTGGATCGTCAGCGCGAGATCGTCGATGCGAATGCGCGTGGGATCGAGCTGGCCGCCCGCGCCGCCCACCGTGATCAACGGCTGTTTCCTCTCGACGCACCATGCGATCAACGCGGTCTTGGTGCGCACGCTGTCGATCGCGTCGACCAGGTAATCGAAACCGCCGCCGAGCGTCGCCGCGAAGTTATCCGGCTCGACAAAATCCTCCACCAGCCGCACGTCGCAAAACGGATTGATCGCCGCGATGCGCTCGGCCATCGCTTCCACTTTGGGCTTGCCGAAGTTGCCGTCGAGCGCGTGGATCTGCCGGTTGGTGTTGCTTTCGGCGACGTTGTCGAGATCGATCAGCGTGAGCGTGCCGACCGCGCTGCGCGCCAACGCCTCCGCCACCCACGAGCCCACTCCGCCGATGCCGATCACCGCGACATGCGCGCCTTCGAACGCGGCGAGCGCCGGCGCGCCATACAGGCGAGCGATGCCGCCGAAGCGCCGCGCGCGGTCGGCGGTTTCGCTCCCGTCGACGCTGGTAGTAAGATCGGATTGCGCGGTGGTGCTGGACATGGTGACAAGGCTCGTTGAAAAGAGGCAATACAGAATGGGGCGACGCCTGGGTACTCGCAGTCGGTATTTTGCCTGAACGCGTCGGTCGGGATGGCCGTGGGGCGTCGCGGCGTCGCCAGCTAACCGAAGGCTTTACGAAAGGCGCGCAAGCGCGAGACGGCATGCCTCGGTGCAATGTCCGGTCCCTTGATCTGGCCGCGCGCAAAGATTTCGCTCCTTAGCTATACTGGCCGAACTGTAGCGTTCGCATAAGAACATGACCTCACTCGCCGAACTTCGAAAAAATTATTCGCTCGGTTCGCTGGACGTTGGCGATGTCGACCGCAACCCGTTCCGTCAATTCGAAACGTGGTTTCAACAAGCGGTCGACGCCAGGCTGCCCGAGCCGAACACGATGACCTTGGCCACGGTCGACTCGCGCGGCCGGCCGTCGGCGCGCATTGTGCTGATCAAAGGCGTGGACGAACGAGGCTTCGTGTTCTTCACCAACTACCAGAGCCGCAAGGGCCTGGAGCTGGCCGCCAACCCCTACGCCAGCCTCCTGTTCTACTGGATCGAACTCGAGCGCCAGGTGCGCGTCGAGGGCCGCGTCGTTAAAACCAGCGAGGAAGAAAGCGATGCGTACTTCGCGTCGCGCCCGCTCGGTTCACGCATCGGCGCGTGGGCGTCCAATCAAAGTCAGATAATTGAAAGCCGCTCGCAGCTTGAAACACGCGAGCGCGAAATCCGCCTGCAATACGGCGACCAGCCGCCGCGCCCGCCGCACTGGGGCGGCTATCGTCTGGTCCCCGAGGCCATCGAATTCTGGCAGGGCCGGCCGTCGCGTCTGCACGACCGGCTGCTCTACACACGTTCAAGCGAAAGCAGCGACTGGCTGATCTCCCGCCTCTCGCCTTGAACCCGGATACAACGCCGCCAGCGCGTTGCCAACGCAGCAGCGCGCGGCGGCAGGATCGTGCTCGCGGCATGGGAGTTGCGTCGCACTGAGTAACGATCCGCACGAGCTTTGCTTTAGTTCAACAGACACGGAGAAATCACATGTTCTGGGAGAAAAAGCTGGCGCAGTGGGTGGACGATGTAAAAACGAGGGCGAACTTGCCAGCGCGCCTTGTGCTGTGGGACGGCCAGCAACATGACTTCGGGCAGTTCGCCGCGCCTCAGGTCACGCTGCACGTCAAAAGCGCCACGGCGCTGCCCTATCTGCTCGAACCGAGCCTCGACAATCTCGGCGAGGCGTACGTCAAGGGCAAGATCGACATCGAAGGCAAGCTGTCGGACATCATCAATATCAGCTACCAGCTTGCGCGCAGCACCGTCACCAGTGCGAGCAAGCTGGCGCGCGTGCGGCGCTACTTCAATCATTCGAAAGCGTCGGACAAGAAGGCGATCCAGTATCACTACGACGTCTCGAACGAGTTCTACAAGCTGTGGCTCGACGAGAACATGGTGTACTCGTGTGCGTACTTCGAAAACGGCGACGAGGATCTCGCCACCGCGCAGATCAAGAAGATCGACCACATCCTCACCAAGATCCAGTTGCAGCCGGGGCAGCGCCTGCTCGACATCGGCTGCGGCTGGGGCGCGCTCGTATTGCGTGCGGCACGGAAATTCGGCGCGAAGTGCGTGGGCGTGACGCTCTCGCAGAATCAGTACGATCTCGCCACCGCTCGCGTGAAAGCCGCGGGCCTCGAAAGCCAGATCGAGATTCGTCTGCAGGATTACCGCGACGTCGTCGGGCAATTCGACCGCATCACCAGCGTCGGCATGTTCGAGCACGTCGGCCGCAAGAATCTGCCGGGCTACTTCGAGAAGATCCGCGACCTGCTGGTCGACGACGGCATCGCGATGAATCACGGCATCACGTCGAGCGATGCGGACAGCGGCGAAACCGCGCTCGGCGGCGGCGAATTCATCGACCGCTATGTGTTCCCGGACGGAGAACTGCCGCACATCAGCCTCGCGCTCGAATCGATGCAGCGCGGCGGGCTCGAAGCGGTTGACGTGGAAAGCCTGCGCCGTCACTATGCGCACACGCTGGAAATCTGGGCGGAGAACTTCGAGGCGCATGCGGAGGAAGCCCGCAGTCTGGTCGACGACGAAAAATTCCGCATCTGGCGCGTGTATCTGGCCGGCTGCGCGTATGCGTTCGAGAACGACGACGTGTCCATCTACCAGGTGGTGTGCCGCAAAGCCGGCCGCAGCGCGAAAACCTTACCATGGTCGCGCCGCTATATGTACGAGAAACCGCTGTGATACGGGTACGCCGCCACGACTTGCCGTGGCGGCGTACCCAGGTTGCGTGACGGGGTGGCGTCCATTGGCGGCCCGACGTGGCGCAACCTTTGAACAGCAGGCCGAACATCGATGGACCGGAGCGGGACGAGTGAAGTGGGAGAGCCGGTGAACGGCGAGCATGACGCGGCAGCCGAGGCTGGGCAATTCGATCTGTTCGGCATGCCGGTGGAGCCCGCGCCATCGCCATCGAAAGCGGCTCAAATCGCACAAGCGGAGCGCCCGGCCGTTCCCGCCGACGCCCCCAAAAAACGCCGCGCCCGCGAGGTGCTGGCGGCCACGCCCTCGCCGGAGCTTCTCGCGCTCGCCGCCGAACTGCCGCCGCAAGTCCACCTCGGCACCTCGACTTGGTCGTTTCCCGGTTGGAACGGCATCGTCTACGGCGACGAATACAGCAACAGCAAACTCTCGCGCGAAGGTCTCGCGGCCTACGGCGCGCATCCGCTGCTCAAGACGGTCAGCATCGACCGGTCGTTTTATCAGGCGCTCACCGTCACCGAGTATTTGCGCTACGCGCAGCAAGTGCCGGCGCATTTCCGCTTCATCGTGAAGGCGCCGATGACGATCACCGACGCCACCGTGCGCGCCGAACGCGGCGAGCCGGTCTCGCTGAACCCGTGTTTTCTGAATGCGCAAATGGCGATCGACGACTTCGTCACGCCATGTCTCGAAGGACTCGGCGCGAAAGCCGGCGCATTGGTGTTTCAGTTATCGCCGTTGCCCGATCAGATGCTGGCCGAGCCGGCGGCGTTCATCGAACGCCTCGCCGAATTCCTCGCGGCATTGCCGACGTTGCCCGAAGGCACCTGCTACGCAATCGAAATCCGCGACGCCAGTTTGCTGACGCCGCGCTTTATCCGCACGCTGAAGGCGGCGGGCGTGCGCTATTGCGTCGGCATTCACGCGCGCATGCCCGACCCGCTGCGCCAGGCCGCGGCGCTCGCGCTGCTGGACGGCGAGCCGGCCGGGCCGCTGATCGTGCGCTGGAGTCTGCACGGCGGCTTCAAATACGAACAGGCGAAGGCGAAGTACGAACCGTTCGATCGACTGGTGGACCAGGACCCGGCCACGCGCGCGTCGCTCGCCGAACTGGCCGCGCGCTACGCGCTGGCCGGCCAGCCGGTGGTGATCGCGGTCAACAATAAAGCGGAAGGGTCCGCGCCGCTCAGTTGCGTCGAACTGGCGCGGGCGATCGTCGAGGCGTATGCGCGGCTGGCTCACGAGCATGAGCATGACCCAATGCAGCCGGCGCCCGGCGAACATGAACGAAACGAAAGCGGCGAACCAGGCTAGGCGAACCCTCGCTCAACGAGGGCTCGTTGGCTATCGCCTGGCTGAATCGAACCACCGCTCCGCTCAACTCGCCTTGACGCGATGCGCGAACTTCTGGCGAAACTTCGCGACTTTCGGCGCCACCACGAACGAGCAATATCCCTGGTTCGGATGCTGCGCGAAATAGTTCTGATGATAGGCCTCGGCAGGCCAGTAGTTGCCGTCGAGCGGCAGCACTTGCGTGACGATCTGCCCGTCGTAAATGCCTTGTTCGCCGATCTCGCGAATCGCCTGTAGCGCCGTTTCGCGCTGCGCGTCCGAATGCGTGAAGATCACCGAGCGATATTGCGTGCCGACGTCGTTGCCCTGCCGATTCAATTGCGTCGGATCGTGGATCGCAAAGAAGATATCCAGGATCTCGCGATAACCGATCTTCGCCGGGTCGAAGTCGACGTTCACGACTTCCGCGTGGCCGGTCACGCCATCGCATACCTGCTCGTAGGTCGGATGCTGCGTATGACCGCCCGCATAGCCCGACTCCACCGAGTTCACGCCATCGACGCCCAGATATACCGCTTCGAGGCACCAGAAACACCCGCCACCGAGGGTGGCGACTTCGCCTGTCTGACTCATGCTGCTCGCTCCTTGAGACTCATAGTCGGCCGATGCCGGTCCCCGCGTGGCCGCAACGCTCATGCCCATCGCGGCGTTCCAGCTTAGCGGGTTTTCCACATACCGGCAGGGGTCGCGGCCAATCCCGCCGCGATTGCAGTTAAAATTGGGACAAATCGACGATTTTCACTATGACTTTCGAATCATTTGTTTCCGGCCGCACGCGCGATGGGTTCAGCCTTGGATTCTCAAGGCTTGCGTCGAAGGCTTTCATCCGATGAAGCGCGCCAGCCCGCCCAACTTCGACCAGAACGCCTTCAAGCAGGCGCTCAGCCAATTCGCCACCGGCGTCACCGTCATTACAACGCGTGCGGAGTCCGGCCAATTGATCGGCATCACGGCCAGCTCGTTCAATTCGGTTTCGCTCAATCCGCCGCTGGTGCTGTGGAGTCTCGCCACGCGCTCGGCGTCGATGCCGGTATTCCGCGCCAACAGCCACTACGTGGTCAACGTGCTGGCCGGCTCGCAACTCGATCTGTGCAAGCGCTTCGCCACCGTGAAGGGGGATCGCTTCGAAGGCGTGTCGCACGCGCAAGGCGATACCGGCATGCCGGTGCTCGACGGCGCGCTCGCCTGGTTCGAATGCCATAACCGCAGCCGCTACGAAGAAGGCGACCACGTGATTTTCGTCGGCGAGGTGGAGCGCTGCGGCGTGCATGAGCATGTCGCGGAGGTGTCGCCGCTGGTGTTCCAGAACGGCCAGTTCCACGGACTCAAACCGCTCTGAAGGCGACGCCCTGTTTTACACGCGGTACATGTAGGCCATGCAGCATGACCGGCGATGTGGGAAGCGTCCGATACACGCATGGCACTTCGGGGCTTGCGCGATCGGCGGTGGATTCAACGATCGTTATGCGACGCGCCATGCCCACCGGTTTTCGTCACCAGCGACACCGGCACGCCTGAATCTTCCTTGAGCGTCTGCAGCACGATATTCGAGCGAATATCCATCACGCCCGGCGCTTTATAGAGGCGATGCAGCACGAAATCCGAATAGTGCTTGAGGTTGTGCGCGAGCACGCGCAGCAGGTAATGCGTTTCGCCGGTCACGACGAATGCGCCGACCACTTCGGGCCAATCCTGCAGCGCCTGTGCAAAACGCTCGTGCCAGTTCTCCTGGTCGTTGCGCATCGACACCTGCACGAACGCCTCCAGTTCAAAACCCAACACTTCGCGATTCAGACACGCGCGGTAATGTTCGATGACGCCCTGCTCTTCCAGGAGGCGCAAGCGGCGCAGACACGCCGACGGCGAGAGCGAGATGCGCTCCGCGAGATCCAGATTGCTGATGCGTCCTTCCTGCTGAAGCACCGCCAGAATACGGCAATCGGTGGCGTCGAGCGAGATCGCGTTCATATTCGGTCTCCCTTTCCCATTTGACTCAAATTATGTTCCAAGACAACGCGTAGAAGGAGATTTTTTCGCAATCACATTTCGCGGCAAGCCACCTATCATTCCCGGATAGACAAAACACCGCAGATGGAGATATGGACACACTCTGGGACATCACCCCCGCCGTCGATACCGCGACGCCGGTCTGGCCGGGCGACACGCCGGTCGGCATAGAACGCGTGTGGCGCATGGAGGCGGGCTCGCCGGTCAACGTCGCGCGGCTGACCTTGTCGCCGCACACCGGCGCTCACACCGACGCCCCGCTGCACTACGACGCCGAGGGCGCCGCTATCGGCCACGTGCCACTCGACGCCTACCTGGGCCGCTGCCGGGTGATTCATTGCATCGGCGCCTCGCCTGTTGTCACGCCACAACACCTGAACGGTTCGCTCGACGATCTGCCGCCGCGAGTCTTACTGCGCACTTACAGGAACGCGCCCACCGCGGCCTGGGACAGCGCGTTCTGCGCGGTCGCGCCGGAGACCATCGACCTGCTGGCCGCGAAGGGCGTGAAGCTGATCGGCATCGACACGCCGTCGCTCGATCCACAGGAATCGAAAACGATGGACGCTCACCACCGCGTGCGCGCGCATCGCATGGCGATACTCGAAGGCATCGTGCTGGATGCCGTCGCGCCCGGCGACTATGAACTGATCGCGCTGCCGCTGAAGCTGACCACGCTCGACGCGAGCCCGGTGCGCGCGGTGTTGCGCGCGCTGGCCAGCACCCACTGAACGCTTTTCCTGACCGACTGGACCACCATGAACCATCGTGACGAAGCACTGGCGCTCGACCGCGCCGACCCGCTCGCGGCCCTGCGCGACCAGTTCGCGCTGCCGCCGGCCACTATCTATCTGGACGGCAACTCGCTCGGCGTGGCGCCCGCCGCCGCCGCGCAGCGCGCGCAAACCGTGATCGGCGCCGAATGGGGCGAAGGCCTGATCCGCAGCTGGAACAGCGCCGGCTGGTTCGCGTTGCCGCGCCGGCTCGGCAACAAGCTCGCGCCGCTGATCGGCGCGGAGCAGGACGAAGTCGTCATTACCGATACGATTTCGATCAACCTCTTCAAGCTGCTGTCGGCCGCGTTGCGGCTGGCGAATGCGCGCGATCCGAAGCGGCGCGTGATCGTCTCCGAGCGCTCGAATTTCCCGACCGATCTGTACATCGCGCAAGGGCTGATCGAGCAGCTCGATCGCGGCTACGAATTGCGTCTCGTCGACGACCCGTCGGAACTACCCACCGCGATCGACAACGACACGGCCATCGCGATGATCACGCACGTGAACTACCGCACCGGCTATATGCACGACATGGCGGCGGTCACGAAGCTGATCCACGACCAGGGCGCGCTCGCGCTGTGGGACCTCGCGCATTCGGCGGGCGCGGTGCCGGTCGACCTGAACGGCGTCGGTGCCGATTACGCGGTCGGCTGCACGTATAAGTATCTGAACGGCGGACCGGGCTCGCCCGCGTTCGTATGGGTGCCGCAGCGTCACCAGAACGACTTCGCTCAACCGCTGTCCGGCTGGTGGGGTCATCGCGCGCCGTTCAAGATGGACCCGACCTATCAACCGGACGACGGCATCGGCCGCTTCCTGTGCGGCACGCAGCCGATGGTGTCGATGTCGCTGGTCGAATGCGGGCTCGACGTGTTCCTGCAGACCGACATGCAGGCGATCCGCAAGAAATCGCTGGCGTTGACCGATCTGTTCATCGAGCTCGTTGAAACGCGCTGCGGCGAGTTTCCGCTGAAGCTCGTCACGCCGCGCGCGCATCGGCAGCGCGGCTCGCATGCGAGCTTCGAGCATCCGCACGGCTATGAGGTGATGCAGGCGTTGATCGCGCGCGGCGTGATCGGCGACTACCGCGAGCCGCACGTGTTGCGCTTCGGCTTTACGCCGCTGTACACGCGCTTTGTCGACGTGTGGGATGCCGTGGAAACGCTGCGCGACGTGCTCGCGAACGAGACCTGGCGCGCGCCTGAATTCGCCGCACGCGGCGCTGTGACCTGAGGAGCACGCAATGACCGATCACATGCAAACGCCGGGTTTGCCGGAAGAAAAACCGGCGCAGGGGTGCCCGTTTGGGCATGGGCAGACCGCGGCGCCTGGCGCATCCACGAAGTCCGATTCTTCCGGCGACGGCTGGCACGACGCGCAACTCGATTTCTCCGAATCGATGAGCTACGGCGACTATCTGTCGCTGGGAACGGTGCTGAATGCGCAGCATCCGCTGTCGCCGGATCACAACGAGATGCTGTTCATCATCCAGCATCAAACCAGCGAGTTGTGGATGAAGCTCGCACTGTATGAATTGCGCGCGGCGTTGAAGGCGGTGCATCGCGACGAGTTGCCGCCGGCGTTCAAGATGCTCGCGCGCGTCTCGCGGATCATGGAACAACTCGTACAGGCTTGGAGCGTTCTCGCGACGATGACGCCGTCCGAGTACACCGCCATGCGGCCATACCTGGGGAGTTCTTCCGGGTTTCAGTCGTATCAGTACCGGCAGATCGAGTTCCTGCTCGGCAACAAGAACGAGCAGATGCTCAAGCCGCACGCGCATCGCGCGGACGTGCTTGCCGAGGTGAAGGCTTCGCTGGAAGCGCCTTCTTTCTACGACGAGGTGGTGAGGCTGCTTGCGCGTCGCGGGTTTGCGATTTCACCTTCCAGACTGCAGCGCGACTGGACGCAGCCCACCACGCACGATGCTTCCGTCGAGGCGGCCTGGCTCGAGGTCTATCGCAACCCGTCGCAACATTGGGAGTTGTATGAGATGGCCGAGGAACTGGTCGATCTCGAAGACGCGTTTCGCCAGTGGCGGTTCCGGCATGTGACCACGGTGGAACGGATCATCGGCTTCAAGCAAGGCACGGGCGGCACGAGCGGCGCGCCGTACCTGCGAAAGATGCTGGACGTGGTGCTGTTTCCCGAGCTTTGGCATGTGAGGACGATGCTGTAGTCACCTCGCGGTATAGCCCCCATCGATCGGCAAGCAAACACCGCTGATCATCGACGCCGCGTCGCTCAACAAAAACATGATCGGCGCGGCGACCTCGGCGGACTCCGCAAACCGCTGCAAGGGAATCGCCCGCAACGCGGGCTCGCGCTTCGCGGGATCGCTCCATGCCTGCACCGCCATCGGCGTCAACGTGACGGTCGGATTGACGCTGTTCACGCGAATGCCGAACGGCCCGAGTTCGATGCACAACGCGCGCGTCACCGCATCCATCGCCGCCTTGGAAGCCGAATAGCTCAGATGATCGTCCAGCGCGACGAGCGCGGCCTGACTCGACACGTTCACGATACTGCCTGCGCGCCTGGCGTCGATCATCCCGCGCGCCACGTGCTTCGCCACCAGCACGGCGCCACGCGTATTCACCGCCATCACGCGATCGAAACTGGCGGCCGTCGTATCCACCGCGCGTTCGAGCAACGCAATCCCCGCGCAATTCACGAGGCCGTCGAATGGATCGAGCGAGCCCAATGCATCGTCGATCGCGGCTTCGTCGCTGACGTCGAGCGTCAGCGGCTCGCAGCCGGTCTCTTCAGCGAGGCGCGCGAGTTCTTTGACGTTGCGCGCCGCGGCGACCACGTTCGCGCCGGATGCGCACAACGCCTCGACCGTCGCGCGCCCGATTCCGCTCGATGCGCCCGTGACCAGAATCGACTTGCCGGAAAAATCGAAAGTAGCATTCATGATGATTGCAACCGATGCATGACCGGCTTCAACGCCGGATAAAGGTCCGTATAAACGCCGAAGCGCTTTTCGTACAGCGCGAGGCGCGCGGCGTCGGGCTGCGCGCGCTCGATCAGCGTCACCCAGCCGCCCTGCGCTGCCTCGGGCGACACCAAACCGGCGCCCACCCCGGCCAGCAGCGCCGCGCCCATTGCCGCTTCCACTTCCTGCTCGATCGTGTAGACCGGATAGCCGGTGATGTCCGCGATGATCTGCATCCACAGATCCGAATGCGCGGCGCCGCCCACGACGATCAATTTGTCGTCCAGCGACTGCGCGCCTTTGCGTCCCGCCTCGATGTTGTGCTTGAGCGCGAACGACACGCCTTCCAACACCGCGCGGTACAGATGCGCGCGCGTATGGAACAAACTCAGGCCGACAAAAGCGCCGCTCGCCTTCGCGTCCCACACCGGACTGCGCTCGCCCATCAGATACGGCAGGAACATCACGCCATCCGAACCGGCGGCCACCTTCGCGGCGGACTCTTCGAGCAGGCGATGCGGGTCGCCATGCGGCGTCGCGCGCGCGGCCTCGATCTCCGCATGACAGAACTGCTCGCGATACCACGTCACCGACGCGCCCGCCGTGATCGCGCCGCCGAACACGTAGATGTCGCGCTGACCGTTGAACACGTGCGGCATGCTGATCAGGCCATGCCGCGCATCGACGGTCTGGTTGATATAGCCCCAGCACATGCTGGTGCCGATCATCGCGACATGCTGGCCGGCACGCGTGACGCCCGCGGCGAACGTCGCCACCGCCGCGTCCACGCCGCCCGCGACGATCGCCGTGCCCGCTTCGAGTCCGAGTTGTTCGGTCCATTGCGATAGCAGGCCGCCCACCACTTCGGACGATTCCACCAGCCGCTCCGGCATCATGGTCGCCGGAATGCCGAGCATGTCGAGCGCTTCGTCGGACCAGTCGCGCCTGGCGATGTCGTAGATGCCGCCGATATTGCCCGCCGAACTGTGATCGACCGCGACCTCGCCGGTGAGCATATAAATGATGTACGCGTTCGGCGGCAGGAAATAGCGCGTGTGCGACCAGACGTCCGGCTCGTGATCGCGCAGCCACAGCATCTTCGTGTAGCCGTAATAGCTGTCCACGCCGTTGCCGGTGATCGCGTACAGGCGTTCGAGATCGACGTTGCCGCGCACCCATTCGACCTGATCGGTCGCGCGCCGGTCCATCCAGATCAGGCACGGATAGAGCGGCCGCATATCGCTATCGACGGCGATGCCCGAGCCGCCATACAGGCTGCTCACGCACACCGCCTTGACCGATGCCGCCGCGACGCCCGCCTCTTTCGCCTTCGTCACGCAAGCGGCGATGCATTCCACCACCGCCTTGAACCACACCGCGGGCCATTGCTCGGCCCACAGCGGCTTGGGCGTATCCGGCTGATAGCTCGACGCATGCTGCGCGACGATCGCGCCGTGCTGATCGACGAGCAGCGCCTTGGTGCTCTGCGTGCCGATATCGACGCCGATGACGTAGTTCATACTGTCTCCGTTTATATGCCGCTCGCGTTCGCTCGATGCTGTGAACGTTCAGGCGCGCGGCTTCATCAATACCTTGATCGAATCGAGCGAGTCGGCGACCTTGATCGCCTCCTCCCATTCCTCCAACGAAAAGCCGTGCGTGACGATGCCCTTCGAGGTGACGAGTCCGCGCGCCAGCAGATCGATTGCGATCGGATAACAGTAGGGTCCAAGATGCGCGCCGCGCACGTCGAGTTCCTTGCGATCGCCGATCACCGACCAGTCTAGCGTGGTATCCGCGCCGAACACCGAAAACTCGACGAAGCGCCCGAGCTTGCGAATCAGGTCCATGCCCTGGTTCACGCCGACCGGCGCGCCGGTGGTCTCGATGTACACATCGCAACCGTAGCCGTCAGTGAGCGAATGGATGATCGCGAGCGCGTCGTCCTGCTTCGGATTGATCGTCACGTCGGCGCCGTACTCGCGCGCGAGCGCGAGGCGCTCTTCCACCAGATCGATCACGACGAGCTTCTTCGGCGTTTTCAGATGCGCGACTTGCGTCATCATCAGGCCGAGCGGTCCGGCGCCCGCGATCACCACCACGTCGTCGAGCTGCACATCGCCGCGATTGACCGTGTGAATCGCGCAGGCGAGCGGTTCGATGATCGCCGCGTCTTCGAGCGAGATGCCGTCGGGAATCTTGTGGACGATCGCGGTCGGCGGAATGCGCATGTATTCGGCCATGCCGCCGTCCGCGACTTCGCGCTGAAAGCCGAAGATGTTGTGCACCTCGCACATCCAGTATTGGCCGGACTTGCAGTAACGGCACTTGCCGCAGGGCACGATCTGCTCGGCGATCACGCGGTCGCCGGGCTTCACGCCGAAGTGCGCGGCCGCGCCTTCGCCGATCTCCTCGACGAAGCCGAAGAATTCGTGCCCAGGAATCACCGGCGCTTTCACCCACGGGCTCGGGCCGCCCCAGAACATCTTCGCGCCCGAATGGCATTTGCAGTCGCTCGCGCAAATGCCGCACGCGGCGATGCGGATCACCAGTTCATGCGCGCGCGCCTTGGGCTTCGCCACCTGTTCGACCCGATAGTCTTTCGGCGCATGACAGACGATGGCCGTCATGCTCTGCTTGTCAGCTTGAGTGGATTGAGTCATTGCGTGGTCCTGCTTGAAAGAGAAAGTCAGTGGAGAGTTATTTTCTGCGGTCGCGGCTGATGTAGATCGCGAGCAGAATGATTCCGCCCTTGATCACGTTCTGCACGTACGGATTCACGCCGACCATGTTCAGGCCGTTGTTCAATACGCCGAGCAGCAGCGCGCCGATCAACGTGCCGATGATCGAGCCGCGTCCGCCGGAAATCGAGGTGCCGCCCATCACCACCGCCGCGATGGCGTCGAGCTCGAAACCCACGCCCGCGTTCGGCTGGCCGCTCATCAAACGCGCGGTCAGCACGATCGCGGCGAACGCGGAGGTCAAGCCGGCGATCGTGTAGACGATCAGCTTCACGCGCGCCACGCGCACGCCGGACAGACGCGTCGCCTGTTCGTTGCCGCCGATCGCATACACGTAGCGGCCGAACGGCATGCGTTCGAGCAACACCCAGGCGATCGCGTAGATCACCGCCATGATCACGACCGGCGCCTGAATGCCGACAATCTTGCCGCTGCCGAAGAAGCTGACCCAGTCGGGCAAGCCGTCGATCGGATAACCGCCCGTGTAGATCAGCGCGAGGCCGCGGGCGATGCCCATCGTCGCCAGCGTGACGATGATGGGCGGCATGCCGGCGAACGCGACGAAGAAACCGTTGGCCGCGCCAAAGCCGAGACCGACCGCGACGCCGATCGCAAGCGCCGCCACCGCATTCATGCCGGCCACCATCAGGCCGGCGGCGAGCGTGCCCGATAAAGCCATCACCGAACCCACGGAAAGGTCGATGCCGCCGGTCAGAATCACGCAGGTCATGCCCACGGCGATGATCGCGTTGATCGACACCTGGCGCAGCACGTTCTCCAGATTCGCGCCGGAGAGAAAACTATCGCTCGCGAACACCATCACGATGCACACCGCCACCAGGCCGACGAACGGATAGAACAGCGTCGAGCGCTTCAACGCGGCCCAACTGAAACGCAGCGGCGCACCGGGGACGCCCCCGCTGACGGTGGACGTTTTCGGCGAGGAAGAAGGATTAGGCGAGTTCATGGCTTGCTCCACGGGTGCCGGCTGTTGCATAGGTCATCACGGCGTTCGAGTCGATCTGGTCGCCTTCGAGCATGGCTTCGATGCGGCCCTGGCGGAACACGGCGACGCGGTCGCACATGCCGACGATCTCCGGCAATTCGGACGAGATCATGATGATCGAATAGCCGCGCGCGGTGAGTTCGCGCATCAGCAGATAGATTTCGGCTTTCGCGCCGACGTCGATGCCGCGCGTGGGTTCGTCGAAGATCAGGATGTTGGTGTGGTGGTTCAGCCAGCGCGCGATCACCACCTTCTGCTGATTGCCGCCCGAGAGCGTCGCGACTTCGGTGTGCATGGTCGGCGCCTTGACGCCCACGCGTTTCATGATGTCGGCGGTCGCGCGCGCTTCGCTGCGCTGGTCGATGAAAAAACGCAGCGAGCGATATTTGCCGAGGTTGTTGATCGAGATGTTCTGCTTGATCGAGAAATCGGTGATCAGCCCTTCGGTCTTGCGGCTCTCCGGCAGAATGCCGACGCCGGCGCGCAATGCGTCGGCCGGATCGGACAGCTTCGCGGCCGTGCCGTTGATGCGAATCTCCTTCACGTAGGCCGCGTCCGCGCCGATCACGGCGAGCGCGGTTTCGGT
Source organism: Paraburkholderia terricola (assembly GCF_900142195.1). Lineage (GTDB taxonomy): Bacteria > Pseudomonadota > Gammaproteobacteria > Burkholderiales > Burkholderiaceae > Paraburkholderia > Paraburkholderia terricola. Next base: position 17,348 of record NZ_FRAB01000002.1, on the reverse strand, counting down.
GCGCCCCGAGCCGACCAGTCCCGCGAAGCCGAGAATCTCGCCTTCACGCAAATCGAAACTCAGCACCGGACTGTCTTTGCGCAGTTGCAGCTTGTCGACCTGGAGCACGGTTTTCGCATCGGCGGCGAGCGGCGGCTTCGGCGGAAAGCTGTTTTCGATGCGGCGGCCCACCATCATCTCGACGAGCCGGCTCACATCGGATTGCGCGACCTCCGTCATGCCGACGTACTGACCGTCGCGCAGCACGGTAATGCGATCGCACACTTCAAAGATCTCTTCCAGATGATGCGAGATGAAGATCATTGCCACGCCCTGCTTCTTCAGGTCGCGCATGATCGCGAACAGATGCTCGGCTTCCGCGGGCGTGAGCGTCGCGGTGGGTTCGTCGAGAATCAGAATGCGCGCTTCCAGCGACAACGCCTTGCCGATTTCGACGAACTGCTGCTGCGCCACCGACAGCTCGCGAATCGGCACCGACAGATCGATCGCCACGCCGAGCCGCTGAAAGATCGCCGCCGCCGTGCGCCGCATCTTGCCGCGCTCCAGAAGGCCCAAGCCGTTTCTCAACTCGCGGCCGAGAAACATGTTCTCCACCGCGTTCAGATACGGAATCAGGCTGAACTCCTGAAACACGATGCCGACGCCCGCAGCCACCGCGTCGTGATAATTCGTGAAGTGGCGCGCGGCGCCGTCGATCGTGATCGTGCCTTCGTCCGGCTGATAGATGCCGCACAGGATTTTCATCAACGTCGACTTGCCCGCGCCGTTCTCGCCGAGCAACGCGTGAATCTCGCCGCGCGCGATCTCCAGGTGAATGTCTTGCAGCGCCTTCACGCCGGGAAAACTTTTGCTGATGTGTTCGAGCTTGAGTATCGTGTCCATCGGGTCCTCCTTCACGGCTCGCCGACGCGCCCATTCGAACGCGGCACGGCGGCGAGCCTTCGCCTTACCAGCTGAAACCCTTGGCGTTGCTCTTGTCGACCATCTTCACGTCGACCGGAATCGCTTTCGGCACATTGGCGCCCCACTTCTTCGCGAGCGCGACGCCGAGCGCGATGCGCACCTGGTCGGCGGGGAATTGCGCGGACGTTTCGACGAACTTCGAATTCGGCTTCTGGATCGCGGCAATCGCTTCGGGCGCACCGTCGACGCTCGTCAGCTTGATGTCCTTACCCGATGCTTCGATCGCCGAGAGCGCGCCCATCGAGCCGCCGTCGTTCACGCTGAACACGCCCTTCAGGTTCGGATGCGCCTGAATCATGTTCTCGGTGACGGACAAGGCCGTCGCGCGTTCCTGCTTGCCGTTCTGCGTATCCACGAGCTTGACGCCGGGACTCCTGGCGAGCGCCGCCTTGCAGCCGCGCACCCGTTCGAGAATCGGCACCACCGGAATGCCGTCGAGAATCGCCACTTCGCCGCTGCCGCCGATCGACTTCGCCAGATACTCGCAAGCCATCACCCCGGCGTCGAAGTTCTTCGAGCCGACGAATGAATCGACCGGACCGTTCGCGTTCGCATCCACGGCGACCACCACCACGCCCGCCTTTTTCGCCGACGTCACCGCCGATTGAATGCCGGTCGAATCGGTCGGATTCACGAGCAGGATGTCGATCTTCTTTTGCAGCATGTCCTCCACGTCGCTGACCTGCTTGCTGACGTCGTGATGCGCGTCGGTGACGACCACCGTCGCGCCCATCGACGCAGCCGCGTCGTTCAGCGCTTTTTGCATCGTCACGAAGTACGGATTGTTCATCTCCTGGAACGTCATGCCGATTTTCAGCGGCGCGGCCTGCGCCGCCGGCGCGGCGATGAACGACAGACCGACCGCAAGCGCCGTCACCGCGGCCGTGCGGCGCGCGAGGGTCTTCAACGATGCCTGCTTCGAATTGGATTGCGTCATGGTTGTCTCCGTTTTTAAAAATGAGCACGTCCCTCACGCTGTCGAAAGACAGCGCGATACGTGTTTGCAACGCGGGTCGGTGAAACGCCTCGGCTCGAGGCCGGAAATGCTACGTGGGTGCCAGGTTGGGGGGATAAGCGGCGGCGCTGCGCGGCAAACCCGGCGCGAGCACGATCGCGGGCACGGCGTCGTCGATGCCCACGCCGCGCGCGGCGGCTTCCTCGGAAGCGTCGCGGCTCGCGCCGTTCAGTTGCTGATAGCGGCGAAACTTCGAGGGCGCCATGCCCTTCACGGCAAGGAACTGCCGGTTGAAATTCGACAGGTTGTTGAAGCCCGCCTTGAAGCAGATCTCGGTGACGCTCAGGTCTTCGTCCGTCAGCAGTTGGCATGCGAGGTTGATGCGCATGCGGTTCACGTACTGCACGAAAGGCAAGCCCGTATGACGGCGGAAGTAACGCGAGAATGCGCTCACGCTCTGCCCCGCCAGTTGCGCGAGGTCGGATTCGCGCAATTCGCCCGCGAGGTTCTTGCCGATATAAGAGAGCACGTGATTGATGCGGGTCGACGCGAAACCCGTGGGGTCCGCCTGATACGCGGGGCTGGCGAGCGTCTCGCGATCCTCGGCGCTCACGAGGATTTCGAGCATCGACATGAACAGCACCAGACGGCGCAGCCCGCGCGCCGCCAGCAATTCCAGAAAGAGCGGCTGGATCACCGCGCTCGTCGTCGCGCCGAACGACACGCCGCGGCGCGAGTCGGCCAGCAGCGCTTCGACCTGACGCCACTCCGGAAAACTGTCGACGCAGCTCGACACGAACTCCTGCCCGAATTGCACGACCAGATTGCGCTGCGCGATCGTCTCGCCTTGCGGCACGTCGCTCACCCAGTTGTGCGGCAGGTTCGGCCCCATCAACACGAGGTTGCCGGGCGCGAAGCTGCTGATATGGTCGCCGACGAACATCTTGCCGGTGGTCGCGACGATCAGATGAATCTCGTACTCCGGGTGAAAGTGCCAGCGCACCGTGCGATACGGATAGCCATGCGACCACACCTTGAAGGATTCGTCGCGGCGTACGGCCACGATCTCGAGATCGGGTTGCACTGTCTGCCTCCATGAAGCGGCTTGTGATCGCGCCGCGGGTCTTCGTCTTGTATAGCGAAAAGTAGCCTTCAATGGCGTTATCCACCACTAAAAATGAAACCGCGGACCGATACTTTTTTGCATTCGGGTTAGTCCCGACCCGGTTCGCGTCAAATTTGATGCAACGCAATACACGGGGCAACGCGTTCCCATCATGCGACGACGCATCGTCACGCATGCCGGAACGCACTGCCACGCCGCGCTGCGCCACGAAAACCCTGCGAGCTCGCCTTGACTTTCGTTTCGGCGGATACGATCATTCGTTCACAGTAAGAGCAAATGCTCCATCCAGAGAAAAAACGCACGCGCAAGCCGTGCGAGTCAAGGCATTCAGGAGACGCACATGAACAGCGGGCAAGGCGGCGCGGCCGCACACGTGATCCTCCACATCGGCGCGGGATCGTTTCATCGCGCGCATCAGGCGTGGTATCTGCATCGTTTGAACGAAGCGAACGTGGCGGGCGAGCCGCACTGGTCGCTGGCGGTGGGCAATATTCGCGGCGACATGAATGCGGTGCTCGAAGCGCTCGCGGCGCAAGACGGCGTCTACACGCTCGAAACCGTCACGCCGCAGGGCGAGCGCGCGTATGAAACGATTCGTTCGATCGAGCGTGTGGTGCCGTGGACCGAAAGCCTCGACGCGCTAATCGAAGCGGGCGCCGACCCGGCCTGCAAGATCATTTCGTTCACGGTCACCGAGGGCGGTTATTACCTCGACGAGCACCACAAGCTCGATACCGCCAATCCCGATCTCGCCACCGATCTCAAGGGCGGCCACACCACCATCTACGGCGCGCTCGCGGCGATTCTCGACGCGCGCATGAAGCGCGGCGCCGGTCCCGTCACATTGCAGACTTGCGACAACCTGCGCAGCAACGGCGAGCGCTTTCACGCCGGCATGAGCGAGTTTCTCGAACGGCGCGGCGCGAACGAACTGGCGCGATGGTTCGACGACAACACCGCCTCGCCGAGCTCGATGGTCGACCGCATCACGCCGCGTCCCACGCCGGACGTGCGCGAACGCGTCAAGGCCGCGACCGGCGTCGACGACGCCTGCCCGGTGATGGGCGAAGCGTTCATTCAGTGGGTGATCGAAGACCGCTTCATCGCGGGACGGCCGGCTTGGGAAAAGGTCGGCGCGGAACTCGTGGACTCGGTGCTGCCCTACGAGGAAGCGAAGATCCGCATTCTCAACGCGACGCATAGCTGCATTGCGTGGGCGGGCACGCTGGTCGGGCTGAACTACATTCACGAAGGCACGCTCGACGCGGACATCCAGAAGTTCGCGTTCGATTACGTCACCGAAGACGTGATTCCGTGTCTCACGCCGAGTCCGCTCGATCTCGAACGTTATCGCGACGTGGTGCTCGAGCGCTTCGGCAATCCGTATATCCAGGACACCAATCAGCGTGTCGCGGCCGACGGCTTTTCGAAGCTGCCCGGCTTTATCGCGCCGACGCTGGCCGAATGTTTCGAGCGCGGCGTCACGCCCGCGGCCACGGCAATGCTGCCGGCGCTGTTCTTCCGCTTTCTCGATCGCTGGCAAGCCGGCAAGCTGCCCTACGCGTATCAGGACGGCGTGATGGACGAGCGCGTCGCGCGCGGCTTCTTCGCGGCGCCCGATCCGTTGCAGGCGTTCGCCGCCGACCGGCTGCTGTGGGGCAGCATGGCGCAGACGCCCGAACTGGAATCGGCGCTGGCGGGCGCGCTCGCGCGCGTCGACGTGTGGCTGGCCAAACGCGGCGCGGCCTGAACATCGCGCTCGAACAATCCGCTTGAATATCCCGCACTCAGGCATAACGCGCATGGCACCGTGCGCGATGTGCGGCTAAAGTAGCGCATCCCTAACGACGAAGGTTCCGCGCCCATGTATCTCGGCATCGACCTCGGCACGTCCGAAGTGAAAGTCCTGCTGCTCGCCTCCAATGGACGCGTGATCGGCACGGCAGGCTCCCCGTTTACCGTTTCGCGCCCGCATCAGCGCTGGTCCGAGCAGAATCCCGAGGACTGGTGGGCCGGCACGCGCGCCGCGCTCGCCGCGTTGCGCGCCAAACATCCCGACGAGTTCGCGGAGATTCGCGGCATCGGCCTGTCGGGCCAGATGCACGGCGCGGTGCTGCTGGATGCGCAAGACCGCGTGCTGCGTCCCGCGATCTTGTGGAACGACATGCGCAGCGACAAGGAATGCGCGGAACTGACCGGGCGTGCGCCGCAACTGCACAGCGTGGCGGGCAATCTCGCGATGCCGGGCTTCACCGCGCCGAAGCTGCTGTGGGTCGCGCGCCACGAGCCCGAGATCTTCGCGCAAACCGCCTGCGTGCTGCTGCCGAAAGATTACCTGCGTCTGCAACTGACCGGCGGCAAGGTATCCGATCCCTCGGATGCGGCCGGCACCCTGTGGCTCGACGTCGCCAAACGCGACTGGTCCGACTCGCTGCTCGCCGCCTGCGACATGACGCGCGCGCAGATGCCGAAGCTCGCCGAAGGCAGCGAGCCGTCCGGCACGCTGCTGCCCGAGGTGGCGCGCGAGTTCGGCTTGAGCGACGGCGTGGTCGTCGCGGCGGGCGGCGGCGACAACGCCACGAGCGCGATCGGCATCGGCGCGACGCAACCGGGCGACGGCTTCGTGTCGCTCGGCACGTCAGGCGTGCTATGCGTGGTCGGCGACAGCTTCAGGCCGAATCCGTCCTCGGCGGTGCATGCGTTCTGTCACGCGATTCCCGATCGCTGGCATCAGATGAGCGTGGTGCTGTCGGCGGCGAGTTGCCTGCGCTGGGTCTGCAAGCTCACTTCCACCGACGAACCCACCCTGCTCGCCGAAATCGAGGCGCTGCCCGCCGACGCGTTGAACACCGCGCCGCTCTTTCTGCCCTACCTCTCCGGTGAACGCACGCCGCACAACGACCCGTACGCGCAGGGCGTGTTCTTCGGCATGACTCACGCGACCGACCGCGCCCTGCTCGGCTACGCGGTGCTCGAAGGCGTGACCCTCGCGCTCACCGACGGCCTCGACGCGCTGCGCGCGGCCGGCACCGAAGCGAAGGCGCTCTCGCTGCTCGGCGGTGGCGCGCGCAGCGATTACTGGGCGCAACTGCTCGCCGATGCGCTCGACACCGCTACCCGCAAGCACGGCGGCGGCGAAACCGGCGCGGCGCTCGGCGCGGCACGCCTGGGCTGGCTGGCCGCGGGCGGCGACCCGGACAAGGTGCTCGCCAAACCGCCGATCGAAAAGGAGTTCACGCCGAACCCGCGCCGTCACGCGGAACTGCGCGCACGGCTCGACGCGTATCGCGCGCTGTACCGCCATGTGCGGCCGCTGTTCGACCCCGCGCGTCAGCGGCTCGCGTAAGCGACGCCGGCGCAGCCGGTTCTCCGCCTGTTCCCGTTAACACGCGAGGACCGGCTGCTATCATCGGCGCACTTCAAGCAGAACCTCACCGTGCCCAAGTCCACAGAAAAATTAGATCTTGCTACCCGCGCCGCGTGGCTCTACTACGTCGCCGGCAATACCCAGAACGAGATCGCCGAAAAGTTGCAGGTGTCGCGCCCGGTCGCGCAGCGGCTGGTCGCCTTCGCGGTGGAAAAGAATCTGATTCGCGTGCGCGTCGATCACCAACTGGCCGATTGCCTCGCGCTCGCCGATCAACTGTCGAAGCGCTACGGCCTCTCCATGTGCGAAGTGGTGCCGGTCGACAGCGATACGTCCGAGGAAGTGGACCGCAAGCTCGCGGTGGCCGGCGCGCAGGTCATGGAGCGCTATCTCAGCGCGGAAAAACCGATGGTGGTCGCGGTGAGCAGCGGCCGGACGCTGAAGGCCGCGGTCGATCAGATCGCGCAGCTCGACCGTCCGCAGCACAGGCTGGTGTCGATGGTCGGGGCGATCGCTTCGGACGGCTCCTCGAACCGCTATGACGTCGCGCTGCACATTTCGGAGAAGACCGGCGGCAAGCACTTTCTGCTGCCCGCGCCGTTGCTCGCCGATAGCGAGGCCGAGCGCGCGCAATGGTGCAATCACCGGCTCTATCGCATCGTCGAATCGCTGTCGGCCAAAGCGGATGTCGCGTTCGTCGGCATCGGCGATATCGGGCCGAAATGTCCGCTGCACGTGGACGGCTTCATCACGTCGGCGGAAGTGAAGGAGTTGATGCGCAACGGCGCGGTGGCCGAAATGCTCGGCCTCACGATCGACGCCAGCGGCGCGCATGTCGAATCGCCGACCGGCCGGCGCGTGACGAGCATCCCGCTCGATTCGCCGCCGCGCCGTCCGACCATCGGCTTTGCCGGCGGCGCGCGCAAGCGCGAAGCGGTGATCGCGGTGCTCAAGGGCGGCTGGCTCTCGGGACTCGTCACCGACGAGTTGTGCGCGCGGGCGGCGCTCGAAGCCTGAGCGCCGTTGTCGGCCAAACGTGGCCAAGGCAGCGGCGCGAACGCCGCCGTCCCCGTCGTCACGCGGCCAGCACTTCCACGATCTTGCGCTGGAACGCCTTGCCTTCGCTGTCGAACAGATGACAGTGTTCCGGCGTCGCGCCGAGTTTCTGCACCGCGCCTTTCGACTGCCGTTCGAGCGGCGGAATCCGCGCGATCAGGCCGTCCGGCGCGACGCTCGACTCCGCGTACAGATAGGCCGCGTCGCCGAGCGATTCGACCGCCATCGTGCGCGCCGACACGCCGTCTTCGGTCGTGCCGACGTGCAGATGCTCGGGGCGAATGCCGACCGTCACCTTGTCGCCCTGCTTGACCGAGGCCGGCTCCACCGCGACGCGCTGCGTCTCGCCGGTTTCGTACAGCACCGTCACGCCGTCGTGCGCGACCGACTGTACGATGCCTTCCATGAAATTCATCTTCGGCGAGCCGATGAAACCCGCGACGAAGCGATTAGCGGGCGCGTGATACAGCATCGTCGGGCTGCCGACCTGTTCCAGATTGCCCGCCGACAGCACGACGATCTTGTCGGCCAGCGTCATCGCTTCGACCTGATCGTGCGTCACGTAAATCATCGTGGTCTTGAGTTCGTCGTGCAGGCGCGCGAATTCGAGGCGCATCTTCACGCGCAATGCGGCGTCGAGGTTCGACAGCGGTTCGTCGAACAGGAACACTTTCGGCTTGCGCGTGATCGCGCGGCCGATCGCCACGCGCTGGCGTTGGCCGCCGGAAAGCTGCTTGGGCTTGCGATCGAGCAGATGGTCGATGTGCAGGATCTTCGCCGCGTTGCGCACGGCCGCGTCGATTTCCGGCTTTTTGGTGCCGGCGAGCTTCAGGCCGAACGCCATGTTGTCGTACAGCGTCATGTGCGGATACAGCGCGTACGACTGGAACACCATCGCGATGCCGCGCTTGGCGGGCGGCACGTCGTTCATGCGCGTGCCGTCGATGGTGAGATCGCCGCCGCTGATGTCCTCGAGGCCGGCGATCATTCGCATCAGCGTCGATTTACCGCAACCGCTCGGGCCCACGAACACGACGAACTCGCCGTCCGCGATGTCGAGGTTGATGTCGCGCATCACCTCGTTGTCGTCGTAAGCCTTTCTGATGTTGCGCAGAGTTACGCTTGCCATGATGTGTCTCCGTGTCATGCTGTGTGTTGCTTATGCGTTGATGAAGCGCGCTTACGGCGCCGCCGCCGTCGCGCTCAGCGTCCATTGCGCGACCAGTTCGGGCAACTGCCGCATGTCGTCGAATACGTGGCGCGCGCCCGCTGCGTGCAGCTTGTCGATCTGCGCCTCGCTCGCGTGGCCGCCGCCGATGAAACCGAGCACCGTCATGCCCGCCGCGCTCGCCGCCGTCACGCCGGTGACGCTGTCCTCCACCACGAGGCACGCGGATGGCGCGAGGCCCAGGCCTTGCGCCGCCGCGAGATAGACATCGGGCGCGGGCTTCGGATTGGGCACCGCATCGGCGCAAAAAAGACGGTCGCCGAAAAACGTCACGAGGCCGGTGCGCGCCAGCACGGCTTCCACGTAGGGGCGGTAACTATTGCTCGCGCACCCCTTGATGAGCGGCACCTGGCCGAGCGCGGCCACGATGCCTTCGACCGCGCTCGCCTGCATCGCCGCCGCTTCCACCGCGCGGCGAATCGCGTCGATGTCCTCGACGGTGAGACTTTTGCCGAGCTGCGTCGCCGTGCCTTGCAACACTCTCTCGATGCGCAAGCCGAGCAGCGGCAGCACGACCGGCTCGACGTCGCTGCCCGGCCAGCGGGCTTCGAGTTCGTGCACCAGCATGCGCGCCGCCACGGCTTCGCTGTCGATCAACACGCCGTCGCAATCGCAGATCAGGGCGAGATTGCCTGCCGTCATTTGACCGCCCCGAAGGTGAGACCGCGCACCAGTTGCTTTTGCGACAACCAGCCGACGATCAGGATCGGCGCGACCGCGAGCAGCGAGGCGGCGGACAGCTTGGCCCAGAACAGGCCTTCAGGACTCGAGTACGAGGCGATGAACACGGTCAGCGGCGCCGCGCTCGAACTCGATAGATTGATGCTCCAGAACGCTTCGTTCCACGACAGGATCACGAGCAGCAGCGCGGTGGAGGCGAGTCCGGGCAACGCCATCGGCATCAGCAGATAGACGATCTCCTGCCACGTCGCGGCGCCGTCGATGCGTCCGGCTTCGAGAATGTCGCGCGGAATCTCGGCGAAGTACGTGAACGACATCCACACCGCGATCGGCAGATTGATCAGCGTGTAGACGATCACGAGACCCGACACCGTATCGAGCAAGCCGCTGTTCTTCCACAGCAGATAGATCGGCACCAGCACGCCGACCGACGGCATCATCTTGGTCGACAGCATCCACAGCAGCACTTTCTGCGTGCGGCGCGTCGGAAAGAACGCCATCGCATAGGCGGCCGGCACGGCGAGAATCAGGCACAGCACCGTGACGCCCGCCGAGATCAGGATCGAATTCCACGCGAACGAAAAGTAATTGCTGCGCGCGAACACCTCGCGGAAGCTGTCGAGCGTCGGGATGAAGAATAGCGACGACGAATACGCCTGCTGTTCGGTCTTGAATGCGGTGATCGTCATCCAGAAGATCGGAAAGAACAGCAGCAGCGCGACCAGCCAGGCGATCACGCCGGGAATGCCGCGGCGAATCGCGGCGAACGGCGACCTGGCCGGCACGGTCATGGGCGTCGCGCTCGACGCCGGAGTGGAGGCAACCTGGCTCATTTTTCGTACTCCCCTTTCAGGTTCTTCGCGAGCATCCGCACGAGGAAGAACGACACGATATTGGCCAGCACGACGGCGAGAATGCCGCCCGCCGAGGCGAGACCGACGTCGAACTGTTGCAGGCCGAGCGAATAGATCAGGTACGACAGATTGGTGGTCGCGGTGCCCGGACCGCCGCCCGTGGTCGTATAGATTTCAGCGAAGATCGACAGCAGGAAAATCGTCTCCATCATCACCACCACCGCTATCGCCCGTTTCAGGTGGGGCAGCGTGATGTAGAAGAACATCGAGAACGGACCGGCGCCGTCGATGCGCGCCGCTTCCTTCTGCTCCTGATCGAGCGACTGGATCGCGGTGAACAGAATCAGGAACGCGAACGGCAGCCACTGCCACGCGACGATCATGATCACGGCCGTCAACGGATACTCGGCGAACCAGTCGATCGGCTGCATGCCGAGTGCGCGCATGCCGTCCGCGATCAGTCCGTACACCGGATGCAGGATCATGTTCTTCCAGATCAGCGCGCTGACCGTCGGCATCACGAAGAACGGCGCGATCGCGAGCAGCCGCGCCACGCCCTGGCCGTAGAACTTGCGGTCGAACAGGATCGCCATCAGCACCCCGCCGACCACCGTGATCACCAGCACCGCGACGATCAACTCGAGCGTGTGTCCGATCGAGGGGCCGAACGACGGATCGCTGGCCAGATATTTGTAGTTGTCGAAACCGGCAAAACCCTTCAGGTCCGGGTTCAGCAGGTTGTAGCGCGAGAACGAAAACCAGATCGTCATCGCGAGCGGAATCGCCATCCACAGCACCAGCACCGCGACCGAGGGCGAAACCAGCCAGCGGGCGGAATTGGCTTTGCGGACTTCGCGTTCTTTTTCCGTCTGGGGATGCGCGGACATGAGAGGCAGGCGCAGAGGACGCATGATTGACCACCTGTTCGGTAATGCGCGGGACGTCGGCCCTGGCGGCCTGAACCGCGTTCGGCTACCGCGATTTGAAAGCGCTGTCGCGGCGCGTGCGCGGCAAGGACGGCCCGCTGTGCTGCGTGAGCCGGCTGACGGGCGTCAGCCGGCGCGTGCCACGGGAAGTCAGTGACTGACCTCAGTGACTTACTTCTGATAACCGGCCTGTTTCACCGCGCGATCCGCGGTGGCCTGGCCGGCGGCGAGCGCCTGATCGACCGTCATCTGACCGGCGATCGCACCCGAGATGCTCTGACCGACCACCGTGCCGAACGACTGGAACTCGGGAATTCCGACGAACTGCACACCCGTGTACGGCACCGGCTTCGCCGTCGGATGTTCCGGGTCGGCCGTTTCGATCGCCTTCAGCACGAAGTCGCCGAACGGCGCGGCCTGCTTGTACTCGGGGCGCGCATACGTGGACTGGCGCGTTCCCGGCGGCACCGAGGCCCAGCCTTCGTCTTTCGCGACCAGTTCGATGTACTGCTTCGAGGTGGCCCACGTGATGAACTTCTTCGCCGCGTCGGTTTGCTTCGACGACTTGGGAATCGCCAGCGCCCACGCCCACAGCCAATGCGAACCCTTCGGCGTGACGGCGACCGGCGCGGCGGCAAAGCCGACCTTGTCCGCGATCTGCGATTGCTGCTTGTTGTACAGCATGCCGGCGGCGACCGTGGCGTCGATCCACATCGCGCATTTACCCGACGACATCAGCGTGAGATTTTCGTTGAAGCCGTTCGAGCTCGCTCCGGGCGGGCCGTTTTTCTTCAGCAGGTCGACGTAGAAGCTGATCGCCTTCTTCCATTCCGGCGAGGTCAGTTGCGCGTTCCACTTTTCGTCGAACCAGCGGCCGCCGAAGGTGTTCACCACCGTCGTGCCGTAGGCCATGTTCTCGCCCCAGCCCGCCTTGCCGCGCAGGCAGATGCCGTAGATGCCGTTGGGCTTGTCGGTGAGCTTGTCGGCGAATTGGGAGATCTGCTCGTAGGTCGGCTGATCGGGCATCTTCAGGCCCTTCGCCGCGAACAGGTCCTTGCGGTAATACGTCATCGAGCTTTCCACATAGAACGGCAGCGCGTACAACTGGCCGCCGCTGGAAAGGCCGTCGCGGGCCGTCTTCACGACGTCGTTCAGATCGTAATCCGCAGGCAGGTTCGTGAGCGGCGTGAGCCAGCCGCGCTTGCCCCATTGCGGCGTTTCATACGCGCCGATCGTCATCACGTCGAACTGGCCGCTGCCGGTCGTGATGTCGGTGGTGGCGCGCTGGCGCAGCACGTTTTCCTCGAGAATCACCCAGTTCAGCTTGATGTCGGGGTTGGCTTTCTCGAACGCGGGCGAGAGCTTCTTCAGCTCGATCATGTCGGGATTGTTCAGCGTCGCGATCGTCACCGTGGCCGCCGACGCGCTCAGCGCGAAGCAGGCGATAGCGCCGGCGCTGGCCGCTTTTAGCGCGGATTTGAGGGCTGGTTTCATGTGTTGTCTCCTTTCTCGTACGTTATGTGATGCTGCGTTTATTCGACGAAATTCGTGTGAAGGCGGCGATGAAGGGCCGTGCTTCAGCTCATCCAGTTGCCGCCGTCGACGTTCAGCGTTTGCGCGGTGATGTAGTCCGCATCCGCCGAGGCGAGAAACAGCGCGGCGCCGGTCAGATCGTCGGGCACACCCATGCGCCCGAGCGGCACCGCTTCGCCGACGAGGCGCTTCTTCTCGCCGAGCGGCCGGTTTTCGTAACGGGCGAAGAGCGCGTCGACCTCGTTCCACATCGGTGTATCGACGACGCCCGGCGCGATGCCGTTCACATTGATCTTGTGCGGCGCGAGCGCCAATGCCGCGGATTGCGTGTAGCTCAACACGGCGGCCTTGGTCGCGCAGTAATGCGACACCAGCGCCTCGCCGCGCCGCCCGGCTTGCGACGACATATTGAGGATCTTGCCGCCGTGGCCCTGCTCGACCATCTTCTGCGCGACGGCTTGCATCAGGAAGAACATACCCTTCACGTTGACCGCGAAGAGGCGGTCGAACACGTCCCAGGATTCATCGAGGATCGGGCGCATGTCGAAGAGCGCCGCGTTGTTGAACAGAATGTCGATCTGGCCGAAGCGCTCCAGCGTGCTCGCCACGATGCGATCGATGTCTTCGCGGCGCGTGACGTCGGCCCGGACCGTCAGCACGCGATCGCCGTAGGCGGTGCGCAGCGCGTCGCCGAAACTGCCCGCCGGCTTCACGTCGACCAGCACGCAGCGCGCGCCTTCGTCCAGATATCGCCGGGCCACGGCCTCACCGATGCCGCTTGCCGCGCCCGTCAGAATGGCCACCTTGTCTTGCAATCGTGCCGACACTGCTCGTCTCCGGTTCGTTTCGCTTTTTGAGGCGCGGTGAGCGAACGCTCATTGCGCGAACAATTGCTCTGTTTGTGATCGAATGATCGGATACGGACCGGGTCATGTCAAGGCGCGCAGTGAGATTTCGATGGTGCAGCGCGGCAGGACCGCATGGGACGTGATTCCCGCAGCGATGTCGCTACGAGCAATGAATGCGAAACCGCACTCGACGTTCAGATGACTGACAAAAATTCGAGATACGTTATATCATTGCCGACTCGCACCGCTCCGCAACCTTGCCGGTTCGTTGCCGCCGACATGCCGCTTCGTCAGGAGGTCCGTACTGATATGGCTACATCGATTGCAGAACATCACGCCGTGCGGCTCGCGCACGCCGACGCGCACGCCGCCTTGCACGGGCTCGCGCTCACGCCGCTGCGTCGTCAGGTGTATGCGGCGATCGTCGCGAGCGAACGGCCGGTCGGCGCCTACGAGTTGCTGGCCGCGCTCGAACCGCAACGCGGCCGGATGCCGCCCACCACCGTCTACCGCGCGCTCGACTTTCTGCTCGCGCACGGCTTCGTCCATCGGATCGAATCGAAGAACGCCTACGTGGCCTGCTGCGAAGTCGGCGTGCCGCATCGCAGCCAGTTCCTGATGTGCGACCGCTGCGGCGCGACCGTCGAGATTCCCGGCGACGATCTCGCGGAACAGTTGTCGCACAGCGCGCCGGCGCACGGCTTCGAGGTGCATCGGCAGGTCGTCGAATTGAGCGGCTTGTGCGCGGTGTGCGCTCGCGCGACGCAGCCGGGCGCGCCGGCTTGAGCGTCGCCCGAACGCGGCACGCGGCCCTGGCATCCAGGCCGCGGCTCGCCGCTCCTGAAACCCTTTGACCCATCCACCTCTCACGCAGCAGGAAACAACGATGAAAAAAATCGGCTCGATGTTATTCGGAGCGCGCCGTGCGCTGAAGCTGTCGAAGTACGTGGCCGCCGCCGCTGCCGTCTGCGCGCTCGGCCACAACGCGTTTGCCGCGGATACGAAAATCCCCGTAGTCGCCGCCGAAAACTTCTACGGCGACGTGGTGCGTCAACTGGGCGGCGAGCGCGTCGACGTGACGAGCATCCTGAGCAATCCGGACCAGGACCCGCATCTGTTCGAAGCCAGCCCGAAGACCGCGCGCGCGCTGGAGCATGCGAGCCTTGTGGTCTACAACGGCGCCGACTACGATCCGTGGATGGCAAAATTGCTGGCCGCGTCGAAGAACACGAAACGCACGACGATCGTCGCCGCCGAGCTGGTCGGCAAGAAGAGCGGCGATAATCCGCACCTCTGGTACGACCCGGCAACCATGCCGAAGGTGGCGCGCGCGGTGAGCGAAGCGCTCGTCGCGGCTGACCCGGCGCACAAGTCGGCGTACGATGCGAACCTCGCGAAGTTTCTCGATTCGCTGAAGCCGATTGACGCGAAGGTCGCCGACCTGCATGGCCGCTACGCCGGCGTGCCGGTGACGGCAACGGAGCCGGTGTTCGGCTATATGTCGGATGCGATCGGCCTCACGATGCGCAACTTGCGCTTCCAGATGGCGACGATGAACGACACCGAAGCAAGCGCGGCCGATATCGCCGCGTTCGAACGCGATCTGCGCGAAAAGCGCGTGCGTGTTCTGATCTATAACAGCCAGGCAACCGAGGCTCTGACCCAACGCATGTTGAAGCTCGCGCAGCAATCGAAGGTGCCGACGATGAGCGTCACCGAAACCGAAACGACCGGCAACACCTATCAGACGTGGATGCTCAAGCAGCTCGACGCGCTGGGCGCGGCGCTCGCCGCGGGCGATACGGGCAAGGCCGCAGGCGGCGCGAAGGCGGCAGCCGCTTCGAGTGTCAAAGGAACAACGCAATGAATCCGACTGGCCGCGCCACGCCGGCAAATCCATCGACGAGCGCGGCCCCCCACGCGCCCGTGCTCGAACTCGAGCACGTCACGCTCGAACTCGGCGGCCGCGTGATTCTGCGCGACACGGGTCTGGTCGTGAACCAGGGCGAATTCATCGGCGTGCTCGGGCCGAACGGCGCGGGCAAGACCACGTTGATGCGCGCCGTGCTCGGCCTCGTGCCGGCGGCCAACGGCGCGATTCGCGTCCTCGGGCAACCGGTCGAGCGCGGCAATGCGTCGATCGGCTACATGCCGCAGACGCGCAGCGCGCTCGCCGGGCGCCGCGTGCGCGGCCGCGATTTCGTCGCGATGGCGGCCGACGGCCACCGCTGGGGCTTGCCGCATGCGGACAGCGCGACCCGCGCGGATGTGGAGCGCGTGCTCGATCTGGTCGACGGACGCAAGCTGGCCGAACGGCCGTTGTCGGAACTGTCGGGCGGCGAGCGGCAGCGCCTGCTGCTCGCGCAATGCCTGCTCGGCAACCCCAGGCTGCTGCTGCTCGACGAACCGTTGATCAGCCTCGACCCGCATCATCAGAAGAGCGTGGTCGAACTGGTGCGGCGCGTGCAGCAGGAACTCGGCATCGCCGTGCTGTTTTCGGCGCACGAACTGAATCCGCTCCTGAACGCGCTCGATCGCGTGCTGTACCTCGGCAGTGGCGTGGCCGCGCTCGGCACCGTCGATGAAGTGATCACGAAGCCGGTGCTCTCGCGCCTCTACGGCTCGCCGATCGACGTGATGCGCGTGAACGGCCGCATCTTCGTGATGTCGGGCGACGTCGAAGTGGAAAAGCACGATCACGAGCACGAACACGACGAGAACGGCGGCCATGCGCATACGCATGGGCACCAGCACGACTCACGCAACGGACACACGCACGATGTTTGAATACGATTTCATGGTGAACGCGTTCGCGGCGTCGGGGATCGTCGCGGTGCTGGCGGGCGTGGTCGGCTATTTTCTGGTGCTGCGCGGACAAACCTTCGCGGGTCACGCGCTTTCGCACGTCGGCTTCACCGGCGCGACCGGCGCCGTGCTGATCGGCATTTCGCCGATCTGGGGGATGATCGGCTTCACGCTCGCGGCGGGCGTCGGCATGGGCGCGCTCGGTGAGCGTCTCGCCGGACGCGATGTGGCGATCGGCGTGATTCTCTCGCTGTCGCTCGGTTTCGGCCTGCTGTTTCTGCACTTCTTCACCGCCTACGCGACCCAGGTCACCGCACTGCTGTTCGGCAACGTGCTCGGCGTGAATACGTCGACGCTCGGCGTGCTCGCGGCGTTGGGCGTCGTCAGTTTGCTGGCGCTCGCAGCGATCATGCGGCCGCTGCTGTTCGCTTCGTTGCAGCCGGAACTGGCCGAGGCCAAGGGCGTGTCGTTGCGTCTCGTGTCGGTGCTGTTTCTGGCGATCGCCGCGCTGGCCGTGGCGGCGTGCACGCAGATCGTCGGCGTGCTGCTGGTGTTCACGCTGATGGTCGGTCCGGCCGCCGCGGCGCAAAACGTGACCACGCGGCTTTCGATCGGCCTCGTGCTCGCCGCCGCGTTTGCGCTGGTGCAGGCGTGGCTGGGATTGACGCTGGCATTCCATACCGATTGGCCGACCAGTTTCTGGATTACCGTGCTGTCGGCGGCGGTGTATGGCGGGAGTCTGTTGATGCGGCGCTGAGTTGGCGGGTCGCGGCGGCACACACCTGAATGCCGCCGCGATCGCCTCAGGACTTCAGCCGAGCAGCACCTTCGCGTGATGCGCGATGTGATCCTCGATGAAGGTCGAGATGAAGTAGTAACCGTGGTCGTAGCCCGCATGACGGCGCAGTGTGAGCGGCTGCCCCGCGGCCTTGCAGGCGGCCTCGAACACATCGGGATTCAGTT
Organism: Paraburkholderia terricola; assembly: GCF_900142195.1. Classification (GTDB taxonomy): domain Bacteria; phylum Pseudomonadota; class Gammaproteobacteria; order Burkholderiales; family Burkholderiaceae; genus Paraburkholderia; species Paraburkholderia terricola. Next base: position 43 of record NZ_FRAB01000002.1, on the reverse strand, counting down.
GCTCGGCGAGGAATTGATCCGCGAGCCCCTGATCGATCAGAAT
>NZ_FRAB01000079.1 GCF_900142195.1 Paraburkholderia terricola | reverse complement strand
CACACCTGGCGCAGCCGTGAAGATCCGTTCGAGCATACGTGGCCGACCATACAGCAATGGCTTGAGAGCGAGCCCGGGATTACGGCGAAGAAGCTGCATGAACGCCTCGTCGCGATGGCTCCGGCGATGTATTCCAGTGCCCAGCTTCGGACCCTGCAGCGCCGTGTGAAGGCATGGCGATCGAACCGTGCGAGAGAACTGGTCACAAGGATACTTGGTCATGCGGATGCGGATGCGGTGAAGGCTGGCGCCGCTACGCAGCGCCAGCCTTCACCGCAAAACAACGGGTCCGTGACAACTACCCGGGAGTAACATCATCCCGTGAGGCAACACGACCGGACGTAGTCATTGTCGCCGCCCACCTTGTGCAGCTTCGTTGCAGCTGCTGCGCGTCATTCAGGATGAGAAGCGTGTTGCAACCGCTAGCTTTGATCGGCACCATTTGCCCGATCTGATTTCAAGCTATCTGGAGCGATTCCCGCAGGTGTCGGTGAGCGTAATGCTCGCGCAACAGGGTAAGGAAGCGATGGTCAATGATCACAACGTCCTGCTTCTTTGCTCCTCAGCGCCGCCCGAACCGGAGATAACCGTTGAGTGTCTTGGTGCGATCTCTGCGCATCACCCGTCTATTTGACGCGTCACGGAGTGCCACAAATGCTTAATGACCTGAAGCACCATCGATGCATTGATCTTGCTGACGGACCCTCGGCCGGTCGAAGGATATTTGACGGACCATTCGGGCATGAAGAAGAATGTGCGGTAAGCCATACTGTTCTTCATAGCAACCTGTTCGACGTACTTAGTGAGTATATTCGGGCAGGCCTGGGCATTGGGCCATTACCAGTCCGGCCCAGCATGCGAGAATTGCGTGCTGGTTCGATGGTTCGCGTTCTGCCTGACTACAGTACATGCGAAAGGGATGGCAATGATCTCGGCAGTAAGATGGAGACCTTGCGCTATTAGTTCTGCTCGAGCCTCTTGCAAAACACGTGATCACGCGATCCATGACAATGCTGAAATGTCCGAGAACCTGGGTGCGGCTAATTGGCGAGGTGTTTGATTACGAGATCCACGAACGCGCGGAGACGATGTAGCCGCCGGAGATCGCGGTGATAGCCCATCCATATCCCGCGATGCGGCGGATCTTCGCTCAGGTCGAGCCTGCGAATGGTACCAAGCTGATCCCCGACAGGTCGCGGCAGTACAGCGATGCCCAAACCGATCCCGCACATCTGGGCGTGGACGTTACGGTTGTTCGACTGCAATACGACACCAGCGTTTGGAAAACGATTTTTTAGCCAGTCGATATCAGGAAATGTCCCGGTCGATGTATCCATTGCGATCAGACGGTTCCCCGTGCCGTCGCCTTCGATCGGATCGGCACTTGCATGAGCCACATAGACGCCATATCGCATGTGCGTCAACCGTCTTTGCACAATATCGGGCCCTTCGAATGGAACAATACGGAAGGCAACGTCCGCTTCACGCTGCGCGAGGTTGAACAAGCGTGTTCCCGTAAGGACCTCGATCTCCACATGCGGATACTCGCACGAGTATTCAGCAATCACTGGCGGCAGCACATAGGCACCAAACCAGTCGGCCGATGACACCCTGAGCGTTCCTTCCAGCTGTTGCTGTTCACCAGCCAGCCGGCGCTCCATGGTCAGCGCGCTGTCCTCCATCTGCTCGGCGAGGGGCAGGATCGCGGTGCCTTCCTCCGTCAGCACGAAGCCTTCCGCTGTTCGCTGGAAGAGCACCTGTCCCGTGGCCTCTTCCAGCGCGCGAAGCCGTCGTCCAATGGTCGGATGGCTAAGGTGCAACAGTCGTGCAGCCGCACCCAACGTTCCAGTGCGCGCTATTGCAAGGAAGATCCGGACATCGCTCCACTCCATACTCGCCATCCCACAAAAATGAACGAAAAGTGTTCATTATATTGAATTGCCGAACAATAGTGAATGCGCGAAACTTCGCTCCGTCCTGTGTCGAAACGCCCTCGTGGCTAGCCTGACTGGCGTTTTAGATTCCGGGCCGGGACAGCTCGGGGAAACGGGCAAAAGGGAGTGGGCATGTCGCAACTTGCATCACAGACCGTGTATGTCACCTACGAGGGTGCGCCAGGCGACCGCTTTGATCGGAGCTACTACGTCGACCGTCACCTGCCTTTCGTGATGCAGGCATGGCAGCGCTACGGCCTTGAGAGCGTCGCGGCCTTCTTTCCGCCGTTGACGCATGCCGGCACCCTTGTGATTTGTGAATGCCGCTTTCGGGACGAGGCGGCTATCGCCACAGCCTTCGGATCTCCGGAAACCCGGGAGGTCATGGCCGACGTTCCGAGTTTCACCGACCTTGCACCAACACGCTTGCGCATCACTCCGCCCTGAGCGGGTCATTTCCATATCGGCGCTACGCGCCTCCCACTTGCAAGAATTGGAGAAAGATCTTGGCCTTCTGGAAAAATGCTGCCCCCCGCACCGTGCGTCGCGGACATATGTGGATTTCGGGCGATCGTGTCGAACGAGACGGAGAAACCTACCAATGCGGGCCGCTTTTCGTTGAGTGGGAAGCCCCAGAGCAGGTCACGCGCCCGTGGCCGATTGTGCTTGTGCATGGCGGTGGCTATCAGGGAACCGAGTGGTTTGACACGCCGGACGGCCGTCCAGGCTGGGCACAACGGCTGGTGGAAGCAGGCTACGCGGTTCTCGTGGTCGATCGTCCTGGACAAGGACGATCGCCGTACCACGTCGAGACGATGGGGCCGATGGGACCGGGGTTCTCCTATGAACATGGGCGCGATATCTACTTCCCGACAAAATATGAAGGTCAACACACACAATGGCCTTTTTCACGGGACGACGAGACTGCGATGGACGAGTTCATCGCTGGCTATGGCCCGCTTCCCGCAGACCTCGCGTTCTCTGAGGACATGGAGGCGGACAGGATCGCCAGGCTGCTGGACAGGATTGGCACAGCGATCCTTCTGACGCACTCAGCGTCGGGACCACTCGGTTGGCTAGCGGCAGATCGTCGACCCGGGCTGGTCAAGGCGATCGTAGCCGTTGAGCCGATGGGCCCCCCGTTTGCGGATATTCCCAATATCGGGTCACTTACGTGGGGCCTCGCGGCGATGCCGCTGAACTGGGAGCCGGCCGTCGCCACGCCTGAAGAGCTGTGTGCGGCTGTTCCAGGCACACACCGGCTGCCTGCGCTCGCCGGTTTGCCCATCGTCGCCGTCACTGCCGAAGCCTCAGCCTTCGCCGCCGCCAGTCGACCCGCTGTTGAGCAACTGAAGGCGGCTGGCAGCCGGGCGGAAGTGTTGCATCTTCCCGACCACGGTGTGTTCGGAAACGGCCACGGGCTCATCTACGAGAAGAACTCGGATGACGCACTGGCGCCGGTGTTGAAGTGGCTGATCGAGAACACAGAAACACCCAACTGAGCGAGAGGAAGATTGCGATATCAATGACGGCAAGCGGGCGGATGATCCGACCAGGGCTGTTCAAGTCATGCTGCGTGCCATCGATAGCGGTGAACCGCCATTGGACCTGCTCTTGCGCCCCGTCGCCATGCCTATTTACCAGGGAACTCAAATGGAAATTGGAATCATCGGTTTAGGGGCGATGGGCCGGGAAATCTCCCGCAATCTGGTCTCCGCCGGTCACGTCGTCACCGCCTGGAACCGTTCAGGTGGGAATGTCGAAGGTGTACGCATGGTAGAGACGGCTGCGCAAACGTTGCAGGCGGACATGGCCTTGACGATGCTGTCCGACGACTCGGCAATCCGCAACGTCCTGCTCGACGCGAATCTGCTGTCCCAGGTACGGCCGGGTCTGGTGCATGTCGTGGCATCGACAATCTCCGTGGCGTTCGCGCAGGAACTGGTGGAGACTCATCGCGCGGCAGGTGTCGCTTATGTGGCGGCTCCAGTGCTCGGACGGCCGGATGTCGCCGCCAGAGGTGAACTCAACGTCCTCGCCGCCGGCGCGCCCGGCGCGCTGGAAAAAGTTAAACCAGCGCTGGAAGCCATCAGCAAACAGGTTTGGGACATGGGCGATGAGCCGCCCACGGCCTATGCTGCCAAGATCGCCTGCAACATGATGATCACGATGGCAATTGAGGCGATGGCGGAAGCCGTAGTTCTAACAGAGACGAACGGACTTTCGCGAGAGCGCTTCTTCGAATTGATCCTGGGTACGCTGTTCTGCAGCCGTCCGTATCAGACCTATTCCGGCAATATCATCCGGAACGAATACCAACCCGGCTTCAAGGCAACGCTTGGGCTAAAGGATCTTCGTCTGGCGAAGGAGGCCGCCACCGATGCGGCTCGCGTACTGCCGATGCTTGATGTCGTTCACGGCCAGATGCGGGAAGTCGTGAACGCGGGTTTCGGTGATCGTGACTGGTCCGCAATTGCGAAGTTCACAATAGATCACAGCTAGCGGGGTAACGTAAATCCCTTTTATGAGTGGCATCCATTGCAGGGTGGCAGCGGTAAAGGCCGCCCGTACAGTGCCTGTGCTAACACTCGGCCCGGACTGCTACGTGCCAATGAAGAGTGACCGCAGAAACCGCTCGAGCGCAAGTTGGTTCAAGGAATTCGGTGAAGAGCCGTCACCCTAATGGCGATTGGCATGTGCTGAGCGACCGCTTTGGGGAAGACTCAAAAGCAGATTCGGGTCGCGTTCTGCCGGTCGCAGCTTTCCCAACTTCGACATGCGTATGCCGTTTGCATGAGGCCGTGCACGGCCAGTTTCCATCGTTGATTCTGCACCAAAACTGGACACCGGAACGCGCCCTCGATGCTCATTACGCTATTGGCACCTCGTGCGTAGATTGCAGCGAAAGCAGAAGTCAATACCGACGCACGGGCGCTGCGCTTTACTCAGGGAGTAAGTAGCGTAGGGAAAATCACCCGCTTGAACTGCTCAATGGGCAGCGGGCTGCGATCGACCTTCATGCGCATCATGGCACCCTCCCACGACGCTAACAGAAAGGTTGCTACATCGCCTGCATCGAGATCAGGGCGTATCTCGCCTGCGGCTTGGCCAGCGCGGACAACGTCGGCGAACGACGCCGTGAGCGAGTCGCAGACCTGTACCAGATGTTCGCGCAGCAGTTCGCTGCGCTCCGGCATTTCCAGACTCAGGTTTCCGACCAGGCAGCCATACCGCCAGCCGGCGGCTTCCAGCCACTCCGTAATCGCATCGAAGTAAGCGCGTAACCGCGCAACCGCCGGACGCCGCTGATCGCGCAGCGTCGCATCCATGATCGCCTGGGTGCGCTCGTGGTAGCGATCGAGGACGGCTATTCCGAAGGCTTCCTTGGACCGGAAGTGGTTGGTGAAGCAGCCCTGCGGCACACCTGCGTCGGCCGTGATCTCGCGCACGCCTGCACCGGCGAAGCCGCGCTCGTGAAGTGTTCTGACGCCGGACTCGACGATTTTCTCCCGCAACGATGGTCGTGCCATGAGGGTCTGCCGTATAATGAGAAATAAATACAGGTGTACGTATTCTATTGTAAGCGGGGCTTCGCGTCACCTATTACCGAGCCCACTTTATCCAGGAGAAGAACGATGAGCCACACCGAGTACACGCGAGCCGCCTTCGAGGCAGCCAGCCAGGCGCTTGAAGACGAAGCGCCTGTCTGCATGGTCAACCTGGTCCGGTATCGCGCCGAGGCGGACTATGGAGGTAAAACAGAGCTTCCCGCCTGCTCGGGCCGGGAAGCGTATTTCCAACGCTACGCGCCGGCTTTCGCTCAGGTCGCTACCGGCGAGGAATACGCGGTCGTCTGGGTCGGAAACGTGCGTGGGGTGCTGGTGGGTACCGACAGTGAAGCGTGGGATGACATCGTGATCGTCCGTTATTCGAGCTTCACGGCATTGCGCCGGATTCTCGAAAGCCCCGCCTATGAACAGCATGCTGCGCCGCATCGACGCGCGGCGCTTGCAGACTGGAAGTTCATCGTCACGACTCAGCCCGAACTACCACGATAGAACCACTTGTCTTCGCGCATTGCAGCCTTGAGACCAGCCACCACCGGACACCTGTCACGGATCGGCGTAATGACGCCGGGGATGATCGCCGTAATGGCGCCAGTTTGAAGTGGAGTAAAACGTGGATTCGAACGGGCTCAAGGACGCGTTTTTTTAGCCGATTTCGCAAGCCGCGTCTGCTCGGGTTCGGGCATTGGTCTGGGCGCCCGGAAACTGTCACCATCGAGCACGATGCGACAGGCGCCGTGTCGTAGGCGATCGAGTGTCGCCCCCGGCGCCGACGTGCATTGAAGGAAAAGTAGCAGCAGTTCGAGTAAAAGTAGAACCGGCATTGCGAACCGTGCAGTGAAGCGAAAGTAGGTTTTGGAAGTAAAGAGAAGCAGCCTTGGCGAAAGCGGTCCACATCGCCCACCCAGACGGTCGTCACGTCCGTTCCGTTCGAACCCTATTCACCGCCGCGTGCGCAGAGCTGCGGAAACTTTTCGCTCGATCCGTCATCACTACGTTGCGGTTCTGGCGGTGGAACCGCTCTGTTCGTTTTTCTTTCCCGCCGCTCATTGCGCCGGGCTTCCGCACGCTTCACAACTTCTTCCAGAGATTGCACGTGTTCAGGCGTAGCACGACCAAAGCGCCTGCTATAACAGTGTGCGATAAATTCCGAGAGGGGGCGCTTCCACGGCTCCTGCTGCCCGTTAGCCAGTGACCCGAATTTTCGGGGATTCGATCCCAGTTCGCGCGCCATCTGGATATGAGCATGGCTCAATCTGAAACGCTGCCTCGCTTCAAACCACGGCTGAAGTTTCGATGGTATCGGCATCAGTGCTCACCTCTGCGCCAGCTTGCGGCGGTCAACCGCTCCACCGCCGCGTAATAACGCGCCTGCGAAGTCGCAGCATCGTCGTTCTGATCGGTCTTCAAAATATCAAACAGATGCTCCGCGACGACTGAGCCGATCGCGTGAACCGCGTCGTGTCGCGTAAGTCCTTCGTTCCCGAGGCGATCCATCGCCCGGACCACGGGCTCAAGGTTCAGGGCGATCTGGTTTTCGACGATCGCGTGTAGCGCGGCGTGTGCCGCGACGTTGGGAAGCTTGATGCGGGCAACGCGGTGATACGTTTCGACGAGAGCAATTCGCTCCTGCTCATCGAGTTCGAGCCATGATTCAGGTTCGGGCGCGCACCCGGGGTTGTACTCTTCCATGATGCAAGTCCTCTACTGAGTCCTGCCTATCGCCAAACTGCCGTCCACAACGGCGTTGCGCTTCAGTCCAGTCATCGGCGGCATAACGAACACTCGCCCCACACTACAGGGAGCGACCCGTTGACTACAACACGCCGGGCCGCGGGCCGTGCGGGAACCGTCAATTCCGTGACCAGGATGCATCGCGACGTCATGCCGACAGATGCTGCGCCAGCACCGTGGCGACGAACGAGCGACCCGGAAGGGTCGCAAACTGCGCCCTCAGACGCCTGTTGAGCTCGTCGCGTTCCATGCCGGTGGCAACGGCCGCATCCGCCAGCGCACCATAGGCATCCAGCACATCGCTCCCCGTGATTTCGTACCCAAAGCCTGCGGCCATCCAGTGCAACGCCGCCGTACCACAGGCCACCGCGAATGCAGGCTTGCGCTGCGCGAAATCCCGTGTGGCCCGCGTCAGGGTTCGCGGGTCGGTGGGACCGCTCATCGCGAGCGACGCCGCAAGATCGAACAGGCCCGCGTCCTTCGCGGCGGCGAACCATTTCTCCTCGGCGCCGGGACTGCTCGCGACCAGGTCGTGGAGGATGCTGTCGGGACTCCTGTCCGGATATTTTTTCACGATGGCACGGAATGTCGCGAGATGCGTGGCGGCCTGATTGGCCTCGATCGCGTAGCGGCGATATGCCTCGTCCATCATGCCCGACGACAGAAGGATCGCTTCGCATTTGCGGGCGATTGCGGCAGTGGGCGCATTCAGTCCCCTCGACGCTTCCGCGTAACGCAGTGCTTCAGCCGAACGATTTAATGCGATCAGTGCGTCCACTCCGTACTGACGATACCCCCACCAGTTCAGGCGCGCGCCATTCACGAGAGCGAGCAGTTCCTCATGGCGCCCGGCGGCATTCAGCGCGCTGAGACAGGCGGTGGTACCCACGAAATGCTCGCCCAGACCTTCAGCGCCCATCACACGCGCTGTCACCGGCAACAACCGGTCTGCCCATGCCGACGCGATGGCGGGCGACGTACACAGGTCACCCCAGCGATCGCCCAGCTGTTCGATATACGGCATCGGGTCGTCCTGGAGCGCGTCAAACAGGCGTTCCAGCCAGCGCGTCCGTACCGGAGCAGGTACGTCCACCCCGGCGATGACCGGCACAAGGGCATCGATTGCGCGATTCACGGCAGTACCCATTGCGCCAGAAGAGCTGTCTACGTGCTCGAGTGCCGGCGAAAGCTTTTCGAGCAAAGCGACCGCGCCGTTCGCGGCGAGAACAGGTTCTGCGCGAGCGATCTGCCGGATTTCGATCAGGGCCTCCTTCAGACGCTGGATCGGCAATGCGGATTTCCAGCCGAAGGCGCCACGCCGGAACCGCGTGGCGAAAACCCATTTGTGAGAGGTTGTACGTGTCATGCTCCGGGGCACCTGCTCAGCGCGTCTTCATGTAGGCCGCGTACAGCGCCGCGTTCAGCGCCTGCAGTTCGCGCCGGGTTTCCAGCAGTTCGTGATGCCGGCCCTGACGCTCCAGGCTGAGCATTTCGAGCATCACCTTCGTCGCCCGCTCGGGAGCATTCCGTCGCGAAGGCTCTGCCTGTTTGAACAGGGGCGCGAGGCCGGCCTTTGCCGTAAGTACCCACGCCGGAAACCATGCCAGATCGCCAATGTCGCCGGCGCCGTCGAACGACGTATCGAAGGCACGCCGCAACGTATTGACGCACGCGTCGCCAAGCCGGCTCGAAAGCTGGTCGAACCGGGATGGCGAAAGCCACGCAAGTTCCACCAGCAACGGCCACGCCGCGTCCAGGCCATCGAGCCGGTAGCGTGCCTCCGCCATCCAGCAAAGCGGCGCTGGAATCCGTCGCCAGGACGCGACGCGCGATACCGCATCGGAGGCCTCGGCCCACCGCGCAGCCAGCAGGAAGAGCGGCGCCGCGTGCGCATCCGCGTGGTCCGCACGGAAAGGCAGCGCAGCGGCGCGCCCGGCCAGTTCTGCCCAGAGCGGTGCGAGCCAGGTCGCCCCGCTCTGACCCGGGAACACGCGCGCGACTGCGGGCTGGACTTCGTGAGATAGCGACTGGCGAGCCTGCAGGGCGGCTTCGTGACGGTCAAACGGTACCGTCAATCGACCCTCGAGCGCATTGACGATCGACCCGAAATACATCTGGGCGACATCGTCCGGATACTCGTTTGCAAGGGTCTGCAGCGCGCGCCGCGCGCCCGCGGCATCGTACTGCTGCAACATTGACAGCACGTCATTGCGCAGCATCACGTCGCGGCTGTCGTTGAAAATGTCGAGCTGCATCCGTCGGATTCAGAACAGTTGGCTGGTCAGGCTGACGAGATTAATCCATCTGACCGTGCTTCTCAATTTTCTGCGGTGCTCATCGACTGACTCGACGATTGCGCGCCGACAGCTCGCGTCGGCGACCGCACGCACCGTGTCATCCTCTGGCTCCCATCTTGTACTGCTCGCCGAACCGCTAAGGAGATGTATTTCCGCACACAGATTGCCATAGTAACAAGCAGTCAGTCTCTGAATGATTGTTGATGCTTAACCGGGGGTGATGCAATCATGATGGTGCCCCTGTCACGACAGTTGGCCGTCTGAACCGTCAGCGCCCTCTTCCGGCCGATGTTGGGCCTCCCATGCACGTCGGGTTCTGGCCAGTTCTTCGGCGAGGAGTTTTTCATCCGGCAGGACCATATGGTACTCAGCCGCCAGCACCTTGTTTGGCAACCCTTCTAATGCATAACGCGCCACCGCGGCATTCGTTCGCGCACACAGGATCAGCCCAACGGGTGGGTTCTCTCCTGGCAGCGTCCAGTGCTCGCGCGCGTAATTACAGTACATGTGCATCTGACCCACGTCGGCGTGATTGAGCTCGGTGAGCTTGAGATCGACGATAACCAGGCATCGCAGACGCCGGTGAAAGAACAGAAGATCGACCCGGAACCAGCTTTCACCAATCCGAAGGCGACGCTGGCGGCCTACGAACGTAAAATCGCCACCCAGCTCAAGAAGAAAGTCTTCGAGCCGATGGACCAATGCCTCCTCCAGTTGACTTTCTGAATATTCGTCCTTGAGATCCAGGAACTCAAGAACATAAGGATCCTTGATGGCCTCCTCTGCGGTCACAAGGTCGCCCGGTTGCGCCTTGCCCGCCTTCTGTAGCATCGCCGGCCTGTTCTTCGACAGCATCGCACGGGTGTGAAACTGGCTGCTAATCTGCCGATCCAGTTGTCGCACGCTCCACCCGCCACGAAGCGCTTCGGCTTCGTAAAACGCTCTTTCTTCAACTGACCGGGTCCGCCGCATGAGGTGGATGTAATGCGTCCAGGACAGCTGGAATGTGGTCGCGAGCTGGTCGAGATCGAAATCCCGGATCGCCGATTCGGAATTTCCCGGGTGGCCTGCGGGCGTAGATTTCCGAATCAGTGATTCGGAAATCGCAGCTGGCGGGTAGGTCTGGTAGAACAGCCTCATCAACTCCAGGTTGTCTACCCCAAATCCCCGCCCGAAGCGGGCTGTCAGGTCGCCTGACAACCGCTCTAAAAGGGCCTGACCGTAGGCCGCACGCCCCTCCCCGCCCTGACTGAATTCGACAATACGACGACCAATCTCCCAGTAGGTCGCCGTCATCAGTGCGTTGACACTTCGGGCCGCAGCACGACGACCGTGATCCAGAAGCGCCACGATGTCGCCGTGTATGCCACTGTAATCGGCACCGCTTAATGCGATATCAGTCATTAGTCCTGTCAGCAGGTAGTTTCAGCGTTAATGAGTTCACGGTGGACATTGGCTACCATGGTGCTGCGCTGTCCGCACTCAGTCCATCGATGAAAATCCATGTTGGCAACCGATCGGCTCGAAATCGCCCACTCAGGCCCTTAGCGCCACGTTGCCGATCCTTCCGATGCTATGAAGTAGGACCGGCATTGCGACCAGCGCCCGGCTGCGCTCGGCGGGTCGACGCATGTTAACCGCCCGCGGGGCCAGCATCGAACCCGTACACCTCTTCGCTCCACAGCGACAGGCATAGTCAGCGATCAGTTCGGGAGTAATCGCGTCATCGATAGTCAGTCCATAGGCGATAAAAAGCTCATCGCCGGGCCTCACATCTCTCAGCGCCTCGATGAAGACCCGCCCCCGCTCGTCCTCGATCGCCTCGCAGTTCGGCCGGCAGGAGTGGTTCAGCCAGCGGGCACTGTTGCCGCCGACGCTGCCGTCGATCACGCGCCCGTCAGCCAGTCCAAAAATGAAGGTGTGGCCGGGCATGCCGGACCGCCGGTACCGCGCAGAGGCCTGCCGCCACGAGGTCACCTCACCGCGGTATTCGAGGATCCGCTGGCCGGCGGGAATCGCCTGGAGCGCGAAGACGCCTCGCCCATGAACCGATGATTTCCTGACCGTCACGCGCCGCACTTCTGACTCCTGATCCGTTGAAGCCTGCGAGCATAGCGAGCCGCGCGCGGCGCGGCAACCGGCACGGTCGCGTCAGAATAACCGGGTCTGCCTGGGATCGCGTGGCGGCGGCCGGGATACGTCAGTCCGGCTGGCCGGTCGGCGTTTGCCGCTCCTGGCTCCGACCCGCTGTAGCCGTGCAAGCATCAGGCATTCCACTGCCCCATCGTTGAAGCGCAACTCGAATACGCCGGTTTCGCCGGACCGACACCGTGCCGTTACGCGGAACGACAGGCGCAGCCCCCGCCGTTTCGCGTGGGCGATCATCTGCGTGCGACTCATGCCGGGCCAGCAGTCCGCCATGAAGCGTGTCACGGTCCCGGGCAGGGACTCATGTGCGACGCCTTGCGGAAGCGTCAGTCCAGTGAGCAGGTAGATATCAGCCATGCAGCCCATTTCCCTGGTGGCAAGTACCTGTGCGTTTATACCGTTTTTTTGCGACGCGTTGCTGGTTTGGTGGTCGGCACGGCGCGAGGCGACCGCGTTGGGCGAGGCGTCTTCCGGACTCCGGCCGAGACGGCCGACTGCTGGCGTTCCCGCGCACGCGCTTCCGCCTCCCGCAGCGTCATCATCTCCGCCTGTAGCCGCACATTTTCTGCCTGAACGGCATCCAGCCGCCCCTGCAGCACGCCCGCCTGATGACGCGCGTCGCCCAGTTGCGCCTGCATGGTTTCTAATGCACGGCGGTGGTCGTCATCCTTCCGGTCCGCCCGGCGTGTGGCGTCGTCGAGCTCCTTCTGCAGCTTCGTTACAGCATTTCGCTCGCGGTCAATCTCCAGCAGCGCGCGCTTCTCGGACGCACGGAGCCGATCTTCCGCGCGTTCAGCCGCTTCGCGCTGCTTTTCCAGATCGCGCGAAAACCCTTCCCTGACCTCCACCAGCTCGCGCTCGCGCGCGGCCAGCGCCGCGCTGATCCGCTCAAGTTCAGCCGCCAGCGCCTGTCGCTGCGCATGACCTTCGGCCTGCGCCCTGTCCAGATCCCGCACCTCGACCTGCGTGGCCAGCAGCGCGGCGGTGCGCTGTTCGAGCGCGGCCTCGACCCGAGCCAGTTCGTCCCGGGCGGCGACGACCGACCGCTGCGCTTCGGCCCGCTGCGCCTCGACTTCAATGCGCAACCCGTCGAGCGCCGCCTCCGCTGACGCGGACGCGCGGGTCCAGAGGGCGGCGACCAGTTCGCCGGCGGCCGCACCGAGGTCGGCGGGCAGGTCGGGGTGCTCGATGCGCACCCGGCTTTTTTCGCGCAGTTCCGCCCAGAACTCGCCGAGCACGGCGGTCGGCGTGCCCATGCTGCCACGCCGGACCAGCTGATACAGGCGGTTAGCGGTCGGCGTGATGCCGTGGCGGAAGAACAGCAGCGCGCAGACCTCGCGATAGAGCTCGCGCGTTTTCGGAAATGCGGCCTTCAGGCGCTCGATCTCGGCGGTCAGCGCTGCGTCGGGGGACAGGACGTCACTCATGGGATCTTCATCGGCAGATTTGGTAAAATATTACTATGTAAACCGGTGATTTCCTAACGCCCTCTTCTCACAATTTTGACATTAACCGTATAATGTTGAAATCTAGCGCCGGGAGTGCGACACTCGCCGCGTGACACGCCCAACCCGGCCCGCACTGGTCCCCACGCCCCATGAAAACCGCCCTCATCGCGCCGCGCCCGCTCGATGCGCTCGAACTGCCCGCCGACCTCGACGGTCGTGACGGCACCAATCGCGCGCGCGGACATACGCAGATCGCCGCCCGCGACGACCTCGCTGCGGTGCGTGCGTGGCTGGCACGTGTGGCCGACAAAAAGACGACGTTCGAGAACTACCGCAAGGAAGCCGAACGGCTGCTGCTATGGGCGATCGTACAACTGGGCAAACCGCTGTCATCGCTCACGCACGAGGACCTGCTGCTGTTCCGGCAATTCCTCAAGGACCCGCAGCCGCACGCGCGCTGGGTCGCCGACGGCGGCCGCAAGTACCCGCGCGATGACCCGCGCTGGCGACCGTTCTACAGGACGTTGCGCCCGAGCAGCCAGTACCAGGCGATGGTGATCATCAACGCGCTGTTCGCGTGGCTGGTCGAAGCCGGCTACCTGGCCGGCAATCCGTTGTCACTGTCGCGCCAGCGCGCCCGCCGCTCAAAGCCACGCATCACGCGCTATCTCGACCGCGAGCTGTGGCAGGAAGTGAAGCTTCACATCGACAGCCTGCCGAAGGACACGCCGCGCGAGCGGGAGCGCTACCTGCGCGCAAGGTGGCTGTTCACCCTCTTCTATCTCGGCGGCCTGCGCATCTCGGAAGTCAGCGGCAACACGATGGGATGCTTCTTCTGCCGGCGCGACGCGGATGGCCACGAGCGCTGGTGGCTCGAAGTGACCGGCAAGGGCGGCAGGGAGGGGCTCGTGCCAGCCTCCGCGGAAATGATGGTCGAACTTGGGCGCTACCGACGCGAGCGCGACCTGTCCACCCTGCCCTCCCGGCATGAAGAGACGCCGCTCGTGCTGCCGCTGGGCAAATCCATGAAGCCGCTTACCCGCGCGGCGTTGCACACAATCGTCAAGGCCATCTTCGCCGGCGCGGCGGAGCGGCTCCGGCTGCGCGGCGACGCCTTCGCGGGACAGGCGGATCTGCTCAAACAGGCCTCCGCTCACTGGTTGCGCCACACCGCTGGTTCCCACATGGCCGACGGCGGCGCCGATCTGCGGACGGTACGCGACAACCTGCGCCATGCCTCACTGACGAGCACCAATATCTACCTGCACACGCCCGATGAACAGCGTCATCGTGAAACCGAGGCAAAACACCGCATCGACTGGTAGTAGTCGCCGCCTGACGTGATCCGGGATTCGCGTGCGAGGCGGATCAACGCCTCACAGCCCTGATGTCCGGGGCAGACTGATACCCACCGTATCCTGTGCGAGAATCCTGTCGACGCGCGATAGCGCTGCCTCCTGACCGCCCACGGAAACCGCTGAAGTTAAACCGCAGGTACTCGCCAACCGTCGTGGCGTGGTGTTTGGCCTCGTGCGCCAGAACAACACGATCGAATGCGTGATCACAATCGCGGCACTGGAGACCCATTTCTGGCTTGAACCAGGGGCCAGTGAGACCCGGATCGCGACGACATTCCGGAACAGGTAGCGGTGGACAAATCGACGGCGATATTCGGCCATACGCAATGACCGTTTTGGCAGGCTTTGGGCACGAATCGGCACGCTATGCAGCCGAAGCATTTGAGCAGATTTCCGGCGAGAACTCGCTTGGAACTGGCGCGGCGCAAGTCGCAGCGGCCGGTCGACAGCCAGGCGCACTCTCGCGGATCGAGTCTCTTATGAATGAACTTCTTGCCACGGTCCCGGACGACAAACCGATACCACTAGCGACTCGCGACCGACTTTATGAGCTGTCTTGGGCAATCGCTTTTTCAGGTGAATCTGCAAAAGACCACGAAGCACCGGTTATTAGGCTTATGGGACGGCACGTGCAGAGTGCTGCGCCGCCGTTCGGAGTGGTTAGTCTTCATCTGTCGAGGCCATTTCAAGATGTCGTGGCGGCGGCTAAATACAAATGTCGTGTTTTCAGGGTTAAAAGGTCGGTCTTTCATCGGTTACTGATCACC
>NZ_FRAB01000038.1 GCF_900142195.1 Paraburkholderia terricola | reverse complement strand
AGCAGCGTTTCGTGGATACGTTGCCAGACACCGGCCTTCTGCCATGCGACGAGCCGTCGCCAGCAGGCGGTGCCTGAGCCGCAACCCATTTCCTGCGGCAGCAGGTTCCACGCAATGCCCGAGCGCAGCACGAACACGATGCCAGTCAGCACTGCTCGGTCTGGCGTCGGTTTGCGGCCCGCGTACTGGCGATTGCGCGGTGCTCGCGCGGGCAGAAGCGGTTCGATGAGTGACCACAATTCGTCGTCTATGAGTTCTTTAGGCATTGCTTCCTGTCAGGCAAAACAAGACAAGAAGTTAACACCAAGTCAGAAAAGTTAACAGACCCAAAACTTAATTTCGCAACAGCTTCTAAGCTTGTAATCGGGTGCTTCTGTTGGATTGGACCCGCCGCAACGGCAACCCCATTTCTCGACGGCCATGATCACGACGCAACGCATTACGGTGTCCGCCGCGCTCGGCGCCTTGCACGTCATCGCAATCTGGAAGTGCCTGCGCGCGTGCGAAACGCCGGCGTGCGGTTCGAGCATGCACGTCAAGCTCCAGGACCGCACGGAGTCGATCACGCTGTTTTTCGACGAGGTGCCGATGGAACAACTGCACCGACTCGTCATCATGCTGAACAATCTGCCCGGCGCGATGACCGCGAGTCTCGCGCCGGCAACGGCGCCGGGGCCGGGCGAGTCCCTGTCTCACGTCGGTTCACGTCAGCATACGTGAGCATGCATTAGCGTCATCGACTTCAAGCGGTAAGGCAACCCGCATCACTTGTCGCGATGCCCCGGCAGCACCGCGCCGAGCACCTGCCTGGCGGTCTCGACAATCACGTTGCCTTGCTCCGGGTCGCCCTTCATCAGCGTCGTGGCGAATGCCTTGGCCTGGGCGAGCGTGACATGCGGCGGCAACGGCGCAATGTTGGGATCGGCCTTCACCTCGATGACGACCGGTCGGTCCGCCGCGAGCGCCTCGTCCCAGGCCGCGCCCATCTGTTCGGCGTCGTCGACGTAAATGCCTTTCAGGCCGATCAATTCCGCGAACCGGTGATACGGCACGGAAGGAATGTTCTGCGACGCCTCGAACTTCGGATCGCCATTCATCACGCGCTGCTCCCACGTCACCTGGTTCAGATCCTCGTTGTTCAGCACCATGCAGATCCAGCGCGGATCGGCCCAGTCTTGCCAGTACTTCGAGACGGTGATCAGTTCGGCCATGTTGTTCATCTGCATCGCGCCGTCGCCCACCAGCGCGATCACGGGCCGCTCGGGAAACGCGAACTTGCCGGCGATCGCATACGGCACGGCCGCGCCCATCGACGCGAGCCCGCCCGAGAGCGAGCACATCATGCCGCGCCGGACCTTCAGATCGCGTGCATACCAGTTCGCGCAGGAACCGGAATCGCTCGTCACGATCGAGTCGGCGGGAATGCGCTTCGACAGCTCCCACACGGTGCGCTGCGGATTCACCGCGTTGTTGCCGGCTTCGTGCGCGCGCCGCTCGAGCGTTCGCCACCAGTCCTCGGTCCAGTCCTCGACGGTTCTGCGCCACGCGCGGTCCTGCTTGTGTTCGAGCAGCGGCAGCAGTGCGCGCAAGGTCTCCACGCTATCGCCCACCAGATTCACTTCCATCGGATAACGCAGGCTCAGCATGTCCGCCTTGATGTCGATCTGCACGCCGCGGGCGGCGCCTTCCTTCGGCAGAAATTCCGAATAGGGGAAGCCGGAGCCGATCATCAGCAGGGTGTCGCATTCCGTCATCAGGTCGTAGCTCGGCTTGGTGCCGAGCAGGCCGATCGCGCCGGTGACCCACCGCAAATCGTCCGGCAGCGCGGCCTTGCCGAGCAACGCCTTGGCGACGCCCGCGCCGAGTTTTTCGGCGACGGCGATGACTTCGTCGGTCGCATGCAGCGCGCCCGCGCCGACGAGAATCGCCACTTTCTTGCCGGCGTTGAGCACGTCGACCGCCTGCTGCAGATCGTCGGGATAGGGCACGAGCCGCGGCGCGCGAAAGCCCACGCCCGAATGCAGCGTGCCGTGCTTGCGGCCCGGCGCTTCATACGGCAGGTCCTGCAGATCGTTGGGCAGCACGATCGCGGTGACCTTGCGTTCGGCGAGCGCGGTGCGCACCGCGCGATCGACCAGATGGCGCACCTGCGCGGGGACGCTGGCCTGTTCGACGAAAGCGCCCGCGACGTCCTTGAACATCGAGACGAGGTCCAGTTCCTGCTGATAGTGGCCGCCGAGCGCGGCGCGTGCCTGCTGTCCGGCTATCGCGAGCACGGGCATGTGGTCCATTCTCGCGTCGTAGAGACCGGTGATCAAATGCGACGCGCCGGGGCCGGAGGTGGCGATGCAGACCCCGAGTTCGCCGGTGAATTTGGCGTGCGCGGCCGCCATGAACGCGGCCATTTCCTCGTGGCGGACCTGGATGAATTGGATGCCCTGATCCGAATCACCGGTCCTGTCGTGCTTCTGTTTCGATTGAAACCGGTTGAGCGCGCCGAACATGCCGTTGATGCCGTCGCCCGGATAGCCGTAAATCCGGCGCACGCCCCAGGCGTGAAGCCGCTCGACGATGAAGTCGCTGACGGTTTGAGCCATGAATGTCTCTCCTTGGCGAATACGCGAATGAGCATGTCTGCGCACGCAAATCCTGTTCCCATGCGGTGCTCACGTGCGGTGCTCACATGCGGTACTCACATGTAGCGGCGGCATGCGGGATACGGTTTGCCGGGCGCGTCCGTCGATGGCGCCCGCGCTTCTTCATTTCGCCTGGAGACGCGCTGGTTCGGCGCAACGCACCGGTCCGGCCGTGGCGCGTATGCAGAATGGGAAAACCTTTTGAGGGAGTCGCTACCATGGCCATCCAGATTCGTCGCAACGCACCGCCCGATGCCGTGCAGGGGCGCTCCGATTCACCGGATGCGAGCCGCGGGACCAGCGGCGCGCGTGGCCGGTCGAAGCGTCTTTCGGCGAGTGGCGCGGTGCTGCAAAGTCTGAAGCAGATGACCGGCTGGTCGCGCTCTTCATCGTTGAAACCGCAACGGCCACCGTTCGCCAGCCTGCCGCCGGCTTCCTCGACCGTGCAGGAAGATCTCGTCGGCGATACCGTCAAGTGGATCAACCGTAGCGCCGCCGCCCGGCCGCAAGGCACGCCGAAGTTGACGCGCGAGCAAGCCCTGGCAGCAGGCAAGCCCGTGCCGACGCGCGCGCCGCCGCCGCCTCCGCGAGCCGGCAACGCGGCGTCTTCCATGCCTCTCGACGATGACGACGATCTGATGGAACTGCACACGGTAAGCGGCAAGGTCATCACCGCGCCGCGCCCGGAACGAGCCGGCAACGCGGCGTCTCCCATCCACCTCGAGTTGACGCGCGAGCAAGCCCTGGCAGCAGGCAAGCCCGTGCCGACGCGCGCACCGCCGCCGCCTCCGCGAGCCGGCAACGCGGCGTCTTCCATCCACCTCGACGATGACGACGATCTGATGGAACTGAATACGGCAAGCGGCAAGGTCGCCCCCGCGCCGCGGTCAGCCGTGACGCAAACGCCACCGGGCAGCGCGCGAGGCGCCGCGCGCCGTCAGCCAGTCCATGGACCGCTCGGGCCGCGGCGCGCCCGCAGCAGTTGGAAACCGGACCTCGCCACGATTCACGAGGAAAAACATAGCAGCGGCCCGCTCAGTTCCCTCGGGGCGCATTACGACGGCATCATGCGGCAGCTTCGGAGCGCGAACACGCAGGCGCAAAACGCATTGACGCAACCCAGAATCCCGCTTTTCGCAAGCACGAAAAAGAAACGGGCCATCCTCGAAGGCAAGCGCGGCGAGTTGCAGCAACATGCCGCCGCGCTCGGCCGTTTACTGAACGAAAGCGGCTCAGCCGCCGTCGACGAAAAAACAGTTCGCCAGCTCGGCCGTGAAACTCATCCCGAGATACCGGTCAGCCAGCTTCGCGCCGTCGATCGGGACATCGCGGAAACGTTGCGGCAACGGCGTCACGTTCAGAAGACGCTGGAAACGGTTCACAAATGGATCGCCGAAATCGATAAAACGCTCGCGTGAGACGGTTCGTCCGCTGAAATCGCACACGCGGAACGGCTTTCGCTATCTTCGCCAGAGGTTCGTTCACTCGCGCCGCGCGGCGGCGGCCCGGCGAGCCTGTCAACCTCAGCGCAGCACGCGCGCGATGACAGGCAGATGATCCGAGGCGACCCGCGCCAGATCGCTGCGAAACACCTGCACGTCGACCAGACGCTGCACCGGATGCACCCACACGCGATCCAGCGCGAAGGCGGGAAAGCGCGACGGAAACGTGCGCGGCGCGGCGGCCGGCCGGAAGTGCGCCAGCAGCGCGCGCAACGGACGGCCCCAGACGAACCATTCGTTCAGATCGCCGAGCAGGATGACCGGCAGTTCGGGCGTGTCGAACGTATCGAGCAGCAGATCGACCTGGGCGCGGCGTTCGCGCGACGACAGGCCCAGATGGGTCGCGACCACACGCAGCACGCCGCTGCCGGTTTCCACGTCGACGTCCAGCGCGCCGCGCGCCTCGCGGCTGCCGAACGAAAGGTCGAGCGTGCGCACCGCGCGCACCGGCAGATTGGTCAGCACCGCGTTGCCGTAGCGCCGTTGCGGCGTGTCGAGCGTCGGCCCCGGCACGCCATGCAAGCCGGTGATGTCGCTCAGCACGGGCAGCACGTCGAGGCTGCCCGTGCCGCCGAGCGGCACTTCCTGCAACGCGACGATGTCCGCGTTCAGGGCGGCGATCACCTCGCCGATGCGTTCGGCCGAGCGCCGCCCGTCCGTGCCCACGGCGGCATGAATGTTGTAGGTGGCGATGCGCAACACGTCGCTCGCATGTTGGTGCGCCGGCGCGGACCGCGCCTGCGGGCGCTCCAGGGCGATCGCGTCCGCTTCGCGCCGGCTCATCGCCGCCCCGCGAGAATGCGCCGCAGCAGCAGCGACAGGCCGACCAGCGCGACGCCGATCGCGGCCACCACCATCAGCGAGAACGGCGTCGGGTGACGCACCGCCGACACCAGTTGATGCGCGAACGACGTGGCCAGCACGACGCCCGGCGCCATGCCGATCGCCGTGCCGGCGAAGAAGTCGCGAAAGCGGATGCGCGACGCGCCGGCCGCCAGATTCACGATCGAAAACGGCGCGGCCGGCACGAGCCGCAACACGATCACCGCGAGCAATCCCTTCTGATGCAGGCGTTCGCTCAACCGGTTCAGTTTCGGTCCGGCGAGTTCGCGCACCGCGTCGCGTCCGAGCCACGCGCCGACGGCCCAGCCCGCGGCGGCGGCGATCAGCGTGCCCGCCATCGCGTAGGCCGCGCCCGTGAGCGCGCCGAACACGAAGCCCGTCACGGCGATCAGCAGCGTCACGGGCACCGACAACAGCGCCGCCAACGCATAGCCCGCCACGACCGCCGCCGGTCCGAGACGGGTGCCCGCGAGTTGCTCCACACCGTGCGTGAGCGACGTGAAGCTCAGCGGATGGCCGGCCGGCGTGAAGCGCCAGATGATCGTCAGCGCGACCACCGCGAGCGCGAGCGCGCCCAGCACGAGCAGCCTGGCGGTGAGCGACCGGTGGGTCGGCTCGGGCAGGAACTGGCGGATCAGTTCGTCCGGCGCGATCGGCGCTTCCGCATCCAGAACGTGGACCTTGTCCGCGAAATCGCGAAACTCCTCGGCGACCTCGGGGGTGAGCGGGACGAGCGTGCGCGCGCCGTGCTTCAGGCTCGCGATCGCGGGGTTCAGCCGGCCGTGCCGTTCGAGCGCCTGCGCGACCTCGGCTTCGCTCGTGTCGAGATGTTCGGCGAGCAACGCGTTGCGGATGCGCGCGATCGTCGCCTGCGCCTGGGCGTTGCCGCGCGCGTCGATCGCCACGCAGCACTCGGTGTCGAGCACCATCGAGCGGTTGTTCAGGTTCGCCGTGCCGATCAGCAGCACGCGCTCGTCGACGATCATCACCTTGCTGTGCACGTTGACGAAGACGCCGCGCCCGGCGTCGATCGCCGGGGCGTACATCGCATAGCGGCCGTTCGGATCGGCGTCCTGGATGAGCCGGTGCAGGCGCGCCCGCAGCACGCCCATGGTCGCCTCCTGGAGCCAGCCGCTCTGCTTGAACGGACAGACCACCGCGACGTCGGGGCCGGGCGTGCGGCCGATCCGCTCGCACAGCGCGGTGCCGATCGCCCCGGCGGTGAAATACTGGTTCTCGATGTAGATGTTACGGCGCGCCGCGGCCACCGCCGCGACGTGCAGCGCCCGCACCTGATGCACGGCCTCGCGTCCCTCGTAGGCGGGCTCCGTGAGGGCGATGCCGAGGTCGATGTCGACGAAGTCCGGCGTCACGCTGGAAGGCCACAGGTGCGGGTTCGCGGGCCCGGGCTGGAACGGCCGCGGCGCCGTGCGGGAGCGGCGCGAACGCTGCCAGCGCTCGTGCACGAGCCGCGCCATCGCGCTCGCGGCGGGTCCGTCGAACATCATCTGCACGTCGTGGATCGGCTGATAGCGGGTCTTGCCGGGATTGCGCCGCGCGGGGTCGGCGGGCGCGGACTCGTGCGCTTCATCGTGCGCATCGTATTGCGTCGCACGTTGCAGCGCCTTCCGCGTGTCGGGCGTGTCGGGCGTGTGGGGCGCGGACGTATCGAAGGAATCCGACGCGGACAGCTCGGGTTTGCCCATCGGAGTTCACGCCTCCTCGTGCGGCCAATCGCTCGCGGCGATCATCGCCAGTTCCGCGCTCTCGGCGGTCAGCTTCAGATCGAAGCCGACATGCGACGCCTCCTGAACCTGCAAGGCCACGTATTTATAGGCATCGACCGGATGAGGATTCGGCGCGGCGTGGCCCGGCCAGCGCACGTTCAGCCGGAACCGCAAACCGGCCTCGGTCGTCGCGGGTTCGCATCGCGACACGATGCAGCCGGATCTCAGGTCGAGCACCGCGTCCTCATGCAAAAGCGCCTCGAACTGCGGCAATCCCGCGAGAAACGCAATGATCGGATGTCGACTGGACATGGACGCACCTCCTGTGAGTTTCGTGAACCAGGTCTTGCTATCGAACGGCGTTCCCCACGACTTCTGGCGATTGTATTTGTGGATGCACGGCTTGAACTTTTAACAGACGTATGCGCCGTGGAGCGCGTCGAGCGGGCTTTTCGGGCGTATGCCTTAAGTGGCTCGCAATGATCGTGCACGGTCCGCGCGGTCGATCGGCGAACGATTCGACCGGCATGAGAAAGGCGTCGCCGTCGAACGAGGCCGCCTCGTGATGTCACCGCCAGGTATGCCGCATGCGGCAAGCGAGGCGGCCGTGAGCGGTCGCCGCAAGCGCACGAAGCCGGGGGCGTTGCGCCGCTCACGCGCATATCCGCAGGCGAGGTCCCGCCGGCCGGACCCGCTTGCGGCACGTCCACCATCGACGCCGAGGCAATGGCGATTGTTCTACTTTTCAATGGAGAGATCATGTTCGTTCATAACAAGCGCCTTCAATACACAGTACGCGTGGCGGAGCCCGATCCGGGCCTCGCGAATCTGCTTCTCGAACAGTTCGGCGGACCGCAGGGCGAACTCGCCGCGGCATGCCGGTATTTCACGCAGGCCGTCGGCGAGGACGATCCGGGGCGCAGGGACATGCTCTTCGACATCGCAACGGAAGAGCTCAGCCACCTGGAGGTCATCGGCTCGATCGTGGCGATGCTCAACAAGGGCGGGAAAGGCAAACTGGCCGAAGGCGTCGACGAGCAGGCCGAGCTGTACCGCTCGCTGACGGGCGGCGGCAACGACTCGCACATCACGGCGCTGCTCTACGGCGGCGGCCCCGCGCTGACCAATTCCGCCGGCGTGCCGTGGACCTCGGCGTACATCGACACGATCGGCGAGCCCACCGCCGATCTGCGCTCGAACATCGCGGCGGAAGCGCGCGCGAAGATCATCTACGAGCGCCTCATCAACGTCACGGACGACGCCGGCATACGCGACGCGCTCGGCTTTCTGATGACCCGCGAGATCGCGCATCAGAAGTCGTTTGAAAAAGCGCTCCATTCGATCCAGCCGAATTTCCCGCAAGGCAAGCTGCCGGGCGTGGCCGAGTACGCCAGCGTCTACTACAACATGTCGTCGGGCGACGACGCGCCGCGCGGGCCGTGGAACGAAGGCCCGAACTGGGATTACGTGGAGTCGCCGCAACCCGCGGTGGACGGCGGCGACGGACTGGCCTCGGTGAACGTGAGCGCGCCGGATGCCGAGACCTTGCGGGCGATGGCGGGGCGCACCGCATCCGACGTCACGGCCGACCCGGTCACCGGCGCGGACCTGGGCTCGGGGCAGCAACGCACCTGACCGTGAAGCGGACGGAGGCGTGGCGGGAAGCGGGACCAAAAGCGGGACCAAAAGCGGGACCGAAAGCGGGACGCGGGCGATCGAACCGCTCCGCCCGCTCATCGGCCGCGTTGCGCCGGCAACGCGTGCAGCGGGCTCGAACGGCGCCCCGGACCGACCGGACTGTTCTCGCCGAGCAGCACCTGCACGATGCCGCGCGTCGAGATGCTCACCCATGTCACGCCCACGTCCTTTGCGCGAATCCAGCGGCACCGGCTGATTTCATGGTCGGGCAGGGCGACCGCCGTGGGCGGCAGATGCGCGGCGAACACGTAATGGCGAGTCCGCGCGCCCCAGAACTCGAACACATAATCGAGCGCGATCCCGCTCAGGCGCGTTTCCTCGGCCAACTCGCGCAGGGCGGCGGCGTGCGCGGGCTCGCCGGTCTTGCAGCGTCCGCCGGGCAACGCCCATCGTCCGTTGGGCCGGGCGACGAGGAGAATCCGGTTGGCGCGGACGCAGAGAACGGTGGCTCTGTGTTTCATGGCGGCGATGGCGTGGTTTACAGGCCGGGTTTGCAGGCCGGGTTTAGCGAGTTTGCTGGCCGGGTTTGCTCGCACCGAAGCATGCGGCGTGCCGTGAGCAGGAACCGCATGTGCTACTTCCAAGGCAATTTGTCTGACGCTGCGCGTCGTTCGCGCCGCCTGTGTTTTCGAACGTCTCCGGCTTGCCCGGAGTTTTTCTTCGAATGCCTTTTGCCGAGGTCACCGTTATGTCGACGCCGCGCCGCTTTCCCGTCGCTCTCGCGCTTCCCGCCATCGTGTTCATGCTCATCGGCCTGGTGGTGGCCGTCGGGGGCGTTTGGCTGATCTCGCTCGGCGGCTCCTGGTACTACCTGCTCACGGGCATCGGCATCGCGCTGACGGGGCTGCTGGTGGCGATCCGGCGGCGTTCGGCGCTGCTGCTGTTCGCGCTGGTGCTGTTCGGCTCGACCGTGTGGGCGGTGACGGAAGCGCGCTTCGACTTCTGGCAGTTGCTGCCGCGTCTGTGGGTGTGGCTCGTGCTGGGCCTATGGCTGCTGTTGCCGCCCGTGACCCGCAGGCTGGTGTTCGGGCCGCCGGGCGCGCATCGTCAAGGCGCGTTGCCGCTCGCGGCCGCCGTCGTGCTGACGGTGTTGCTGGGTATCGGCACGGCGTTCAATCATCCATACGACCATGCCGGTTCGATCGAGGTCGGCTCGGCTCCGCCCGCCGCGCCGCTGGCCGGCGACGCGAACCGGCAGGCCGGCGACTGGACCGATTACGGCGGCTCGCCGCTCGGTCAGCGCTATTCGCCGCTCGCGCAGATCACGCCGGCCAACGCGGGTCAATTGAAGGTGGCCTGGCAATTCCAGACCGGCGACAAGCCCGGCCCGGACGACCCCGCCGAGACCACGGCCGAGAACACGCCGATCAAGGTCGGCGACAAGCTCTTTCTGTGCACGCCGCATGGCATCGTCATCGCGCTCGATCCGGTCGCGGGCAAGGAAATCTGGCGCTTCGATCCGCATATTCAGAGTCCGGCGGGTTTCAAGCATTGGGAGCACATGACCTGCCGCGGCGTGTCCTACCACGACGACAGTCTTTATCCGGCGAAGGCGGACGTGGGGGCTTCCGAGGCTGCTGTCGCGGGGGCACAGGGCGGTGCGTCGGAGGCGGTTTCGGCGTCTGAAGGTTCGGCTTCTTCGGCGCCTTCAGCGGCTGCCGGTTCCGAAGCTTCGGCGCCTTCAGCGGCTGCGGCTGCGTCGGGCGCCGAGACTTCGGCGGCGGCTTCCGCCACGCCTGCCGCCGCTTCCGGCGGCGAGGCGTCTTCCGCGCTTGCCGCCGCGCCCGGTCCCAAAGCTTCCGCCACGTTCGCGACCAGGCCCGCCTCGGAATCCGCCGCGCCGGCTGCTTCATCGGAACCCGCCGCGCCGTCCGCCGCCGCGCCCGCGCCGAGCCTCGCCGCCGAATGCCCGCGGCGGATTTTCCTGCCCACCGCCGACGCGCGCCTCATCGCGCTCGACGCCGACACCGGCCGGCCCTGCGCGCACTTCGGGAGCAACGGTCAGATCGATCTGCGCACCAGCATCGGACCGTTCACGCCGGGCGGCTACTATTCGACGTCGCCGCCGGCGGTCACGCGCGACCTGGTCATCATCAGCGGCCACGTGACGGATAACGAATCGACCAACGAGCCGTCCGGCGTCACGCGCGCGTTCGACGTGCACGACGGCCACCTCGTGTGGAACTGGGACGCCGGCAAGCCCGACGCCACCGAACCGCTCGCGCCGAACCAGACCTACGTGCGCAACTCGCCGAACATGTGGTCGGTGTTCAGCGTCGACGAAAAACTCGGCATGGTGTATCTGCCGCTCGGCAACCAGACGCCGGACCAGTGGGGCGGCCTGCGCACGCCGGCTTCCGAGAAAGTCGCGGCGGGCGTCGTCGCGCTCGATCTGGCGACCGGCAAGATGCGCTGGAATTACCAGTTCACCCATCACGATCTGTGGGACATGGACGTAGGCGGCCAGCCGAGCCTGATCGATCTGCAAACCGCCAGCGGCGTGCAGCCGGCGCTGATCGCGTCGACCAAGCAAGGCAGTCTGTACGTACTCAATCGCGAAACCGGCAAGCCGATCGTGCCGATCACGGAAACCCCGGTTCCCCAGGGCGCGGCAACCGGCGATCACACCTCGCCCACGCAACCGGTTTCCGCGCTCAATTTCAATCCGCCCAAGGTGCGCGAGCGCGACATGTGGGGCACCACGCCCTTCGATCAACTGTGGTGCCGCGTGAAGTTTCGCTCGCTGCGCTACGACGGCGCGTTCACGCCGCCGTCGGAACAGGGCTCGCTGGTGTTTCCCGGCAACTTCGGCGTGTTCGACTGGGGCGGCGTCGCGGTCGATCCGGTGCGGCAAATCCTGATCGCCAATCCGAGCTACATGGCCTTCACGTCGAAGCTCATTCCGCGCGCGCAGATTCCCGTGGACAACGGCGAGAAGAAAGGCAGCGAGACGAGCGGCATCAAGATGGCGCGGGGCACGCCGTTCGGCTTCGAGTTGAACGCGTTTCTTTCGCCGCTCGGCATTCCTTGCCAGGCGCCGCCGTGGGGTTACGTCGCGGGCGTCGATCTGCGCAGCAACCAGATCGTGTGGCAGCACAAGAACGGCACGATTCGCGACAGCGCGCCGTTGCCGATTCCGATGCCGCTCGGCGTGCCGAGTCTCGGCGGCATGGTGACCACGGCGGGCGGCGTCGCGTTCCTGTCCGGCACGCTCGACTACTATGTGCGCGCCTACGACGTGCGTACCGGCGATAAATTGTGGCAAGCGCGCCTTCCCGCGGGCGGCCAGGCCACGCCGATGACCTACGCCGGCGGCGACGGCAAGCAGTACGTGCTGGTGACGGCGGGCGGGCACGGATCGCTCGGCACGAAGCAGGGCGATTACGTGATCGCGTACAGGTTGCCGTAGCGCGTCGCCCTGGTGCGCTCGCTGTGAAGCGGCGCGCGCACCCAGGCGCCTTCCGTCATGCCGCGCCCGCCGGAGCGACGGCGCAGTTACGCGAATGCGATGTTTGAACGCCGGCAGCGGCCTGGCCGCGAGGGAAGCATCGGTGCGGCGGTTGCAGTGGTAAGCGTTGCCAGCGCCGCAACCGCTCAGCGCCCGTACATCGAATAGTGTGCGACCGGAGGCTGCGCCGCCGCGCGCCGGTCTTCGAGCAAGCCTTCGTAGATGCTCAGATAATCCGCGGCCATGCGTTCGGCCGTAAAGCGCGCCTCGAACGATCGGCGGCACGCAACGCGATCGATCCGCGCGATGTTCGCCACCGCGTCGACGGCTTCGTCCACGCCGTCGACGATGAACCCGTTGACGCCGTGCTCCAGCACTTCCGGCACCGCGCCACGGCGAAACGCGATGACCGGCGTGCCGCACGCCATCGCCTCGATCATCACCATGCCGAACGGCTCGGGCCATTCCACCGGGAACAGCAACGCGCGCGCGTTCGCGATCAACGCCCGGCGAAGGCCGCCGCCGACCTCGCCGAGATAGTCGGTGAAATGCGCCGATTGCTTCAGCAGCGGTTCGACTTGCTGAGTGAAATAGTCGCGCTCGCCGGGATGAACCTTGGCGGCCATCCTGAGCGGCCAGCCTGCGCGCCGCGCGATTTCCACCGCGAGATCCGGCCGCTTGCCGGGCATCATGCGGCCGAGAAACAGCAGATACGATCCCGGCTCGGGCTGCAATTCGAACTCGTCGAGCGGCAGGCCGTGATAGACGGTGCCGCGCCAGTTCGCCCACGGCACCGGCCCGCGCTGATCGTTCGAGATGGAGACCAGCGGCGCCGCGGCGAATTCACGAAACAGCGGACCGTGGTCGACCGGAAGCAACTGCCCATGCAGCGTCGTGAGCGACGCGACGGGCAACGAGTCGGCCAGCGGAAAATGCAGCGGATCGCCGTGAAAGTGCACGACGTCGAACTCGTGCGCGAGATGCGCGACGCGCGCCAGTTGCCTCACGTGATGCGTGAGGGTGTCCCACACGCCGGCGTCGCGCCAGAGTCCGCGTTCGCAGACGGGCACGAGCCGCGCGCGCGTGGTCGAATCGGCGCTCGCGAAAAGCGTGACGTCATGGCCGCGCCGCACGAGTTCCTCGGTGAGATACGAAACGACGCGCTCCGTCGCGCCATAGGCGAGCGGCGGGACGCTTTCATAGAGCGGGGCGACCTGGGCGATTTTCATCGTTGCTTTCGAACTGTGCGAGGGTTGCTTTCCACGGTGGTGAATCACGGCCGTCATGGCCGATAGGTCAGAGGGATGCAAGGCGTGCGCCTTATCGCTGCCTTCACCCTCGTTATCGCTGCAGCAGCATCGGCTGTGCCATCGAAAACGGGGCGATCCCTGGCGCGCACATCGCGACGCGGGCATCGCGGTTGCTGCGCTGTGTTGCCGATAGCGTGTTGACCGGAGCGAGCGATGACCACCAAGCGCAATACCGAAGCCTATCCCTACGCCTCCGGCGGATGGGGTTCGCTCAAAGCGGTGACGAGGATTCTCACCCAGGAGCATGTCGCGTTGAAAGACGGCCGCGTGTTCGCGAAACAGAACAAGCCCGACGGCTTCATGTGCGTCAGTTGTTCATGGGCGAAGCCCGCCGAGCCGCACCTGTTCGAGTTCTGCGAAAGCGGCGCGAAGGCGACCGCGTGGGACACGACATCGAAACGGGTCACGCCGGACTTTTTCGAATTGCACACGGTCGCCCAGCTTTCCACCTGGCACGACCACGATCTGGAGGCGGCCGGCCGGCTCACCACGCCGCTGCGTTACGACCCGGCCACCGACCGCTACGTCAAGGTGAGCTGGCAGGACGCATTCGACGAAATCGGCCGCGAGCTCAACAGCATGCGGCCCGAGAGCGTCGTGTTCTACACGTCGGGGCGCGCCTCGCTCGAAACCTCATACATGTACCAGCTTTTCGCGCGCATGTACGGCACGAACAATCTGCCGGATAGCTCCAATATGTGCCACGAGAGCACGAGCGTCGGCTTGAAAAAGGCGATCGGCGCGGGCGTCGGCACCATCACGCTCGACGACTTCGAGAAGACCGATCTGATGTTCTTTTTCGGCCAGAACGTCGGCACCAACAGCCCGCGCATGCTTCACCAGTTACAGGACGCGCGCAAGCGGGGCGTGCCGATCATCACCTTCAATCCGCTGCGCGAGCCGGGTTTGATCCGCTTCGCCAATCCGCAGTCGCCGCGCCAGATGCTCACGCCGAACGACACGCTCATCAGCACGCAATATCACCAGGTGAAGAACGGCGGCGATTCGGCTGCGATTCTCGGCATCTGCAAGGCGGTGATCGCCGCCGACGACCTCGCGCGCGAGCAAGGCCGCGAGCGGATCATCGACGTGCCGTTCATCGAGGAACATACGCAGGGCTACGAGGCATTCGCCCGTTACGCGCGCGACGCGGCATGGCGCGACATCGAGACCGTCAGCGGTTTGCCGCGCGACGCGCTCGAAGCCGCCGCGGGCGAATACATGAAGGCCAACGCCGTGATGATTCACTATGGCATGGGCCTGACCCAGCACCGGCTCGGCGTGCAGAACGTGCGCATGCTGTGCAATCTGCTGTTTCTGCGCGGCAACATCGGCAAGCCGGGCGCGGGCCCCTCGCCGGTGCGCGGTCATTCGAACGTGCAGGGCCAGCGCACGGTGGGCGTGACGGAAAAGCCGGAACTGGCGCCGCTCGACAAACTGGCGAGCCAGTTTTCGTTCGAGCCGCCGCGCGAAACGGGCATGAATACCGTGGAGGCTTTCGAGGCGATGATCGCGGGCAAGGTGAGCGCGGTGTTCAACCTCGGCGGCAATCTGGTGCGTTCGGTGCCCGACCGCGCGCGGATCGAGCCCGCGTGGCGCAAGCTGCGGCTGACCGTGACCGTGGCCACCAAGCTCAACCGCAGCCAACTGGTGCACGGCGAGATCGCCTACATTCTGCCGTGCCTGAGCCGCATCGAAATCGACCGGCAGGCGAGCGGCGAGCAAGCCGTTTCGATGGAGGACAGCACCGGCTGCATGCATGGCTCGCGCGGCATGGTCGAGCCGGCCGGCGACGACGTGCGCTCGGAGCCGTTCATCGTGGCGGGCATGGCGAAGGCGACCTTGGGAGAGCGTTCGAGCGTCGATTGGGACGCGTGGAAAGACGATTACTCGATCGTGCGGGAAGAAATTGCCAGGACCTATCCCGAGATTTTTCACGACTTCAACGCGCGCATGTGGACGCCGGGCGGTTTCTTGCGGCCCTTGCCCGCGCGCGAGCGCAAATGGCAGACCGAAAGCGGCAAGGCGGAATTCATGGTGCCCGAAACCTTGGGCGAGGACCCCGACATGCCCGAGCGCGAACCCGGCGCGCTGCGGCTCATGACCTTGCGCTCCGACAGTCAGTTCAATACGACGATCTATCATCACGACGACCGCTTCAGGGGCGTGAAGGGCAACCGCATGACGCTGCTGATGAACGCCTCCGACATGGCCGCGCACGGCCTCGCGGAAGGCGACATCGTGACGTTGCAGACCATCGCGGACGACGGCGTCGACCGGCGCGTGACCGGCTTTTCCGTGAAGACGTATGAGATTCCGCCGGGCTGCATCGCCGGGTACTACCCGGAATGCAATCCGCTGCTGCCGCTTTGGCACTGCGCGAAGGAAAGCAAGGTGCCGGGCGCGAAATCCATTCCGGTGCGGATCGTCGAGACAGGGCGGCAGCGTGAAACGGCGTGAGCGTGCCGCCGCTCGGTGTCTTCCATGTCGCTCGGTGCCGCTTAATGCCGCTCAATGCTCGCGGGCCCGCCGCGGTTCGCGCGCTTTCGGCAGGCAATGCGTGACGCCGAGCACCAGCATCGCGCCGATCAGAAAGCTCGCCACCGGGAACGTGCCCATCGTATTGAGCGCGATTTCCGCGGGGCGCTGCCCCAGCAATTGCAGCCTGCGCCGCGTCATGCTGGCGCCGAGCGAATGAAGCTGCGTCTGCAAGGCGCGCTCCGCGGCCGGTAAAAGGACCGTTTCTTCGTCCGCGGCGTGGTGAATGATCTCGCGCATCAGTTGCATGAAGAGCGCGTCGTAGGCCGCGTTTTCCGGGCCCATCGCGCGCAGCCGGTTGATCGTCGCGCGCATTTCGTTGTGTTCCGGGGCGCTTTTGGCGAGCGTTTCGTCGTCGCCCATCACGGCCGCCAGGGCCGGATAGAAAATTTCTTCCTCCAGTTGCGCGTGAATCTCCAGCGCCGCACAAGTTGAATTGACGATCGCCTGCTTGCGCCACCAGGGGCTCGTCGCGTGATAACGATGGAACGCGGCAAGCGCGTGCATGTGATCGAGGCGAATCATCGCGGTGATGCTCGGGGACATTCTGGACGTATCGGTGGGCATGGCGTTTCTCCATGATTGACGCCGGTATCGCGCGCATCGGCGGGCGACGCCAATGCGGCGTGACCAAGGACGGATGGCGTGCGGCAAGCAATGGGCAGGAGAATCCGGGGTCCGAAGTTCGCCTGCGCGGCTCGAATCCCGCATGCGCTGTACCTGCTCGCGGCGATTGGCCGGGCGCACCGCCGTGACGTCCGAAGCGGACCGCCGCGTTGGTCCGGTGCAGCAGCGGAATGTTTTTTGCTGCACGGTTCGCTGTGCCGTGACCGTGCGTAACTCGACGCGCTGCACGATTCGCGGTGCACGATCAACACCCCCTCGTGACGACAGACAGCCAACTCATGGACCCAACCCAAGCCCCGCCATCGCCCGCCAACGAGCCTGCCGCACAAAAGCTCGACATGAAAATCGACGTCAGAAAAGGACAGGTCACTGAAAAAATGTCGCGCGACGCGTTTCGCGCGCGCTTCATGGCGCGCTTTTACGACCCCGCGTTTCGCGGCGAAGACGAAGCCTTGGCGCGGCTCGAAAACATTGCGTGGGACGCTTACTCGCAAGCGCGCAAGTCGCCGGTCACCGACAAGGCCGGCCCCGGTTTTGCGGACCCCGGCTACGATCTTTCGGTCGAATGGCGCGCGGCCAGCGAGCGCATCAAGGCGGCACAAGCGCGTCAACGCGATCCTGCATCGCGCGCGCGGGTGCTGGTGGTCAACGCATCGTCGCGAAACGACTATACGTGTCCCGGCGAAATGTCGAAAAGCTTCCGGCTCGCGAAACTCGCGCAGGCCACGCTGGTGCAGCAGTCATTCGACGTGGATCTGCTGGATCTTTCGCGCCTCGCGTCGGATCGCGATCTGCACATTCATCCGTGCAAGGGCTGCGTGTCGACCGCGATGCCGCTGTGTCACTGGCCGTGTAGCTGCTATCCGAACCATTCGCTGGGCCAGGTCAACGACTGGATGAACGACATCTACGAACGCTTCGCCGCCTGCCACGGCGTGCTGTTCGTCACGCCCGTCTACTGGTATCAGGTCAGCAGTCCGCTGAAGCTGATGATGGACCGGCTCGTCTGCGCGGACGGCGGCAACCCGGACCCGACCTCCACGCACGGCAAGCGCGTCGACGAAGCCAAGCGCCTCGAACTCGACGGCTGGGGCTATCCGAAACATCTGGCGGGCCGCGCGTATGGCGTCGTCGTGCATGGCGACGTGGCGGGTATCGAGGACTCGCGGCACGCGCTGACCGACTGGCTCGACTGGATGGGATTCGTCGAAGCGGGCGCGAAGTCGCGTCTGGATCGCTTCATCGGCTATTACGAGCCTTATGCGACGAGCCACGCCGCGCTCGACCGGGACCACGACGTGCAGCGCGAAGTGGCGAACGTCGCGCGTGCGCTGGCCGAGACGGTACGGCAGGTCCGCGCGGGACGCACGAATCCGGACGAGCCTCTGGAGACGCCGCGAGCGAAGTGATGGAAAGTGATCGAAGGGACCGCGCGAACACCGGGCATACCCCGCCCCGAACACACCATTCAAACGCTCAGTCCGGAATACGCCCGAGATCTTCCAGCCACACCGTCGCCTCGCCGTCGCTCGGCGCACGCCAGTCGCCGCGTGGCGACAGCGAGCCGCCGCTGCCGACCTTCGGCGCGTTGGGAATGCACGAGCGCTTGAACTGGCTGGTGCGGAAAAACCGCTCCGCGAAAATGGCGAGATTGCGTTTGATGTCGGCCAGGCCGTACTCGTTGCGCACCATGTTCCGCCCGGCGGGCCACACGCCGTGCTCGCGCTCGCCCCATGCGGCGAGCGCGAGAAACGCGACCTTCGACGGCGCGAAGCCGAAACGCAGGATGTGATATAGATTGAAGTCCTGCAATTCATACGGGCCGATCACGCTTTCGGTTTTCTGATCGAGCACTTTCTCGACCTTGCCGGGCACGAGCTCGGGGCTGATCTCCGTGCCGAGGATCTGTTCGAGCACACGCGAACCCGCCGCGCCGATCTGCTCCGACTCGGCCACCCAGCGCACCAGATGCGCGATCAGGGTTTTCGGCACGCTCGCGTTGACGCTGTAATGCGACATGTGATCGCCCACGCCATACGTGCACCAGCCGAGCGCGAGTTCGCTCAGATCGCCCGTGCCGATCACGATGGCCTGGTGGAAGTTGGCGAGCCGGAACAGATGGCTGGTTCGCTCGCCGGCCTGAACGTTCTCGAAGGTCACGTCGTACTGTTCCTTGCCGGATGCGAACGGGTGCCCCAGGTCCTTGAGCATTTGCAGGCAACTCGGGCGGATATCGATTTCCTCCATCGCGCATCCCACGGCCTGCATCAGGTCCTTCGCCTGCTGCAAGGTGCGGCTGCTGGTCGCGAAGCCGGGCATCGTGTAGGCGAGAATGTTCGAGCGCGGCAGCTTCAGCCGATCCATCGCCTTCGCGCAGACGAGCAGCGCCTGCGTCGAGTCGAGACCGCCCGACACGCCGATCACCACCTTCGAAATTTTCGCGGCGCCCAGCCGTTGAATCAGCGCCTGCACCTGGATGTTGTAGACCTCCGCGCAACGTTCGTCGCGATTCGCCGCGTCGGCCGGCACGTAGGGAAAACGGTTGACGGCGCGCGCGAGCGGCAAGCGTTCCGCGTCGGGCAGCGATACCGGAACCGTGACCACTTCGAACTTGCCGACTTCCTCCGCATGACGGCGCGTGGACTGTCCGAAGGTGGTTTGCCGCATGCGTTCGCGCGAGAGCCGTTCGAGATCGACGTCGCCGTAGATCACGTGAGACGTGTCCAGAAAACGTTCGGATTCAGCGAGCAATTCGCCGTTCTCGTAGATCAGCGCCTGGCCGTCCCACGCGAGATCGGTGCTCGATTCGCCACGTCCCGCGGACGAGTAGAGATACGCCGCGAGGCAGCGCGCGGATTGCTGGCCGACGAGCTGATGGCGATACCCCGACTTGCCGATCACGATGTTCGACGCCGAGAGGTTCACGAGCACGGTCGCGCCGGCCAGCGCCGCGAACGACGAGGGCGGCACCGGCACCCAGACGTCCTCGCATATCTCGACATGAAAGCGCAACAGCGGCGCGGCGGGCACGTCGAACAGCAGCGACGCGCCGAACGGCGCTTCCTGTCCGCACAACGCGATTCGCGTGCACGACGCGTTCTCGGCGGCGCTGAACTGGCGCGCCTCGTAGAACTCGCCGTAATTCGGCAGATAGCTCTTGGGCACCACGCCGCAAAGCTTGCCGCCCGCAATCACCAGCGCGCAGTTGAACAGCTTGTGCTCGACCTTGAGCGGCGCGCCGATCACGAGCACGCTGGCGATTTTCGCGGAGGCCGCGATGATTTCACCGATCGCGTCTTCGCAGGCATCGAGCAGCGCGCGCTGATGGAACAGGTCGTCGCAGGTATAGGCGGACACGCCGAGCTCGGGAAACGCCACCAGCAGCGCGCCGTGTTGCGCGGCCTCGCGGGCCAGTTCGAGCGTTTGCGCGGCGTTGAAATGCGGATCGGCGACGCGGCACACCGGCACCGCCACCGCGACGCGGGCGAAATCGTGAGTGTAGAGATTGAAGAACGATCGGCTCATGTTCTGGAACACCTTCGAGGACTGCGGGCGGAAAACAGGCACGCGCCAGGTGCGGTGCGTGCGGTGCGTGCGGTGAACAAGCGCCGGATGACGGGTCGATGCGGGCTCATCGGATGCAGCGCGCCGCGCATCGGCGCGCGTTCGGCCTGTCGCACTCAAAGCGCCGCAAGAGATCGCCCGTGCCTGACGTTCGGCAACTGGTTGAAATAATGCTCGACCCGCGAGAGGGCGTAAAGCGCGGCGCATTGGCGGATCGTGACGCGGTCGCCGTCGAATACGCGCGTTTCGCTGAACGCATACTGGCGCTCGCGCTGCTTGTAGCGCCACGCGAAGCATTGCGTGCCGGGCGCGAGATCCGAGCCGTCCGGCGGCGGCCCGGCGAGCCCCGTGTTGGCGACGACGATGTGCGCGTGGCACGCTTGCTGCGCAAGCAGGCCCGCCGCCATTTCCCGCGCGACTTCCTCGCTCGTCAGGCCGAAGCGTTCGATCGTGCGCGCTTCAACATTCAGAAAGCCGCATTTGCCCGAAGGCGAATACACCACCAGGCCGACGTCGAGACACGCGCCGCTGCCGGGCACGTCGGCGAGCAGCGAGGCGATCAGGCCGGCCGTGCAGGATTCCGCGGTGGCGATCACGAGGCCGCGCGACGCCAGAAAGCCAACCACACTGCGGGGAATATTCATTGTTCTCCGGTCCTCCACGACGCTCGATGAAGCGCTCCTTCCTCGCGTAGCAAGCGCGATACCCGCGCTTGCGCGCCACCGTCACCGTGCCTGGCGATTGCTAAAGGCGCGTTTGCGGCGGCGCGGCGCTACCGTTGTGGTGCGCTTCGGATCGCTCTACCGGCGCGCCGTTTTCCGGCCCCGGTATCGCGTCGTCCTCCCAATTGCCGCAATGCGAAGATCGGTACAGCGCTTGCTGATCTTCCTATGTACGCAACGTAAAGGAGGCGAGGTCGATGCTGTTCCCGACAATCGTTGTCAGCCGCGAGGACCCGTCCTCGACCGACGCACGCATCCTGCTCGACGAACTGAGCGCGACGCTGGCCGTGCTCACCGGCGACGGCGGGCAGAGCCGCTTTTCGGTGCGCGACGTCGCCGTGGACACCGCGCGTTTCGTCGTGGCGAGAAGCGCGTTCGGCACGCCGCTCGGCTGCGGCGCGTTCAGGCCGCTGCGGGAAGACATTGCCGAGCTCAAGCGCCTCTATGCGCGCCCCGGCGCGGACGGCGCGGGCAGCGCGATACTCGCACATCTCGAACAGGAAGCCGGGCGGCTCGGCTATGCGGCGCTGTGGCTGGGCACGCACGCGAACAATCGGCGGGCCATCGAGTTCTATGAAAAGCACGGCTTTCATCCCATTCCGCCGTTTGGGCCCTACGTCACGAGGGCGAACGTCTGCTGCTTCGAGAAACGGCTCGATGGTCAGTCCCCCGGCAATCAGCGCGAAATCAGCATGCGCGGCGCGGGATGAGAGTGCGCGGCGGCCCTCCCGAACGCCGTTCGCGGCGTCGTTCGCGCCCGTGTCATTTATGCAATTTCTCCCGCAATGTGCGCACGTCGTTGGCCGTGACCGGCTGCGCGTCGTTGCCCCAGGACGTGCGAATCCACGTGAGCACGGCGGCCATCTGCGCGTTCGTGAGATCGTGCGCGAAGCCCGGCATCGACTGGCGCGGCGGTCCGTGCAGCGTGCTCGGACTATTGCCGCCTTCCACCAGTAGACGAATCAGCGACGTGGTGTCCTCGCCGATCACCGCGGGGTTGCCCGCCAGCCGCGGAAACACCTCCGTCACGCCCATCCCCTCCGATCCGTGGCAACGCGCGCAAAACGACGTATAGACGCGCGCGCCGAGCGTTTGCGGCGGGTCGAGGCGGTTGCCGTTGCGCGTGGACGGATCGGGCCGCGCGTGCGGGTCGTAGCGTCCCGCCGGTTTTTGCGCCGGCAGGGATTTGAGGTAATGGGCGATGGCGAGCGCGTCGTCGTCGGTGAGATATTGCGTGCTGTCCTCGACCTGCTCGACCATCGAGCCGAAGGCCGCGAGCCCCGCGCCGTGGCCCGTCCTGAGAAACGCGGCCAGCTCTTGCGCGCCGATGCGGCCGAGCCCCGCGCCCGGATCGCCGGTCAGATTCGGCGCGAACCAGTGATCGTTGACGCCGCCCGTCAGCCAGTCCGACGACGATTCGTCATAGCCTTTTTCCTGGTAGCCGAGGCCGCGTGGCGTGTGGCAGGTGCCGCAGTGTCCCGCGCCTTGCGCGAGGTAGGCGCCGCGATTCCATTGCGCGTCGCGGCCGGGCTTCGGCTGATACGGCTGCGTCGGCAGGAAGGCCAGTTGCCAGAAATAGAGCGCCCAGCGCTGGTTGAACGGGAACGGCACTTTCGTCGGCTGATTGGTCTTCGCGACCGGCTGCACCGCGCGCATGAAGTACGCGTAGAGCGCTTGTACGTCGTCGTCGGTCAGTTTCGAGAACGACGGGTAGGGCATCGCCGGATAGAGCCGCTTGTTGCCTGGCGCGACCCCCTTGCGTAATGCGCGCTCGAAATCCGCGTAACTGTAGGCGCCGATGCCGTAGCGGCGCTCCGGCGTGATGTTCGTGCTGACGATGGTGCCGAAAGGCGAGGCGAGTCCGAGCCCGCCGGCGTAGGCCGCGCCGCCGACCGAGGTGTGGCAGCCGGCGCAATCGGCCGCCTTGGCGACGTATTCGCCGCGCGCGATGAGGGTGGCGTCGAGGCTATGGGCCGGTTGGCTCGACGCCGATGCCGCGAGCGAGCCGAACGTCAACGCAGACGCGATGTGCAACACGGCCAGCAATTCGATGCGCCGCTTGTTGGTCGATCTCCTGGTCGACTTCCTGGTCGACTTTTTCGTCATCTGTCGTGGTCGCGCGCGGTTCGCCGGGTTGACCTGCGCGCGAGCCATTGTGCCGCTTTCGGGCGTGGCGCCGCCGTCGCCGGCGCCGCGCTGGGGCAACGCTTCGCGCCGTTTCATGATGCGCCGTCCCGGCGCGCGGCCACGCCATTCGGAACGAGCGCGGCGGGTGCGCGCCGCATCAGCCAGCGCGCGCCCGTCACCAGCGCGGCGAGCAGATACGCGAGGCCGCCCGGCACCCACATCACGAGACCGCCCAGTTGCTGATCGAGCAGTGGATCGACGCCGAGCGCCGAGGCTGGTTCGACGTAGGCCGGATACCAGAGCCCCGGCGCGAGCGTCAGCAACGCGCCGAGCGCGCCGGTATGAACCATCGTCGTGAAGAGCGACAACATCGCGTAGCCGCTTTCATTGCGCCGGGCCGCTTCGCCGAACACGGTCCACCAGAACAGCAGCGCGCTCAGCACAAAGCTGGCGTGCTGCAGCGCATGCAGGCCGGGCGAGGCGAGCGCGGCCTCGAACAGACGCGGCATATGCCACGCCCACAGCGCCGCCGCATGCAGCAGCCAGGCGACGGCCGGCCGGCACAGCACACGCCAGATGCCGCGCCACGCTCGCGTGCGCACCGCCGCGCCGATCGCATGCCGCGAGCGCGGCGGCAACGCCCATAGCCAGAGCGCGAGCGGCCGTCCGAGGACGAGGAGCGGCGCGGCGACGATCATCAGCAGCTCGTGCTGCACCATATGCGCGGAAAACAGCGCGGCGCTCAGCGCATCGAGCGGCGACGCGAGGGCCGCCACGAGGGCGAGCCAGCCCAGGCCGAACGCCGCCAGTTGCCGGGCGCGGACGACGCGGCCTCGCCGGCCGCGCGTGCGCAAGCGCAGGTAGCCGAGGCCGTATAAGCCGAGGCTCGCGAGCAGCAAGGCGACGACCCACGGCTCGAAGGTCCAGTGCGGCACGAAGGACGGCGCGGCTCGGTCCGCGGCGCTCAGGTCATGCGCCTGCACGTAGGGACTTACGAATAGCGCAAGGGTAGCGGTAGCAGTAGGGGAAGCGGCTTTAGCAGTGGCACCAGCTTTGGCAACGGCAGAGGCAACAGCAGAGGCGACCGCAACAGCAGAGGCAACCGCAACGGCAGAGCCAACCGCAACGGCAGAGCCAACCGCAACGGCAAAGCCAACCGCAACAGCAAAGCCAACCGCAACGGCAAAGCCAACCGCAACGGCAAAGCCAACCGCAACGGCAGAGGCGACCGCGACAGCAGAGGCGACCGCAACAGCAGAGGCGACCGCAACAGCAGAGGCGACCGCAACAGCAGAGGCGACCGCAACAGCAGAGGCGACCGCAACGGCAAAGCCAACAGCAACAGCAACAGCAACAGCAACAGCAACAGCAACCCCGACGCCACCCGCGCCGCAACCCGCCAAGACGTCCATCACACGCATGCGGAAATCAGCCATTGCGGAATCCACATCGCAACCAGTGCGAGCGTCGAGACGAGACCGACGAGCGTCGCCGTGCACGCGAGCATCGCGGGCCGGGCCGGCAAGGCGACGGCGGAGGCCGGCGCGATCAGGCTCGTCTCGCGCCAGCGCCGCCAGGCGAGCAGCGTCGCGATGACCGAAAAGAGCAGCGCCGCGCCGGTCACGCCGCCGAGCGGCAGCATCGTGCGCCACGCGCAGGCGGGCGGCACCAGCGCGTAGTCGATCGAGAGCGCCGCCAGCACCGCGGAGGGCGTGCCCAGAAGCGCGAGCCAGGTTCGCATGGTCAGTCTCCATCACAGCCGCGGCGCCAGGTAGATCACCGCATAGACGGGCAGCCAGCTCAACACCACGAAATACCAGTACAACGCGTTTTCGCTGACGTCGACGAGGCGCTTGCCCTCGAACGGTCCGGTGAACAGCAGCACACCGAGCACGGCGGTGTCCACCGTGTCGGTGATCAGATGCGTGGTGTGCAGGCCCAGCAGCAGCCACACGACCGAACCATACGCATTGGTGTTCCAGCTCACGTTCAGCGCGGCGAACTCGAAACCGCGCAGCACCAGAAACACCCCCGCGAACGCGAGACAGACGGAAAGCCACAGCCGCGCGCCAACGCGATCCTCGCGTTCGGCGGCGCGCTTGGCGAGCTGATTGGGCCACATGCTCACGAGCAGCACCGCCGTGTTGACGCTGCCCCACACGAGCGCGGGCGGCACGGCGTTCAGCGGCCAGATCGCAGTGAGGCTGCGCAGATAGAAGTACATCATCGCGCCGATCGCGAACACCGTGCCTTCGATCAGCATCAGGCAGACCGTGCTCCACCACATCAGGCTGCGATGACTGAAACCGAAGCTCGGCAAGCGGCGCACGTCGAGCGTCAAGGTGTCGGGCGCATCGCGCGTGGTGTGCCGTGTCGTTGGCGTGCGCGGCGTTCATGGCGTTCATCGCACTCGCCGGCACCTTGCGAAGCTCCGTCATGGCCGCTGCTCCAGGTCGAGCGCGCGGCGGTTTTCGCCGCGATTCGGCCAGAACCAGCCGATCAGCGCGAC
Organism: Paraburkholderia terricola; assembly: GCF_900142195.1. GTDB lineage: Bacteria > Pseudomonadota > Gammaproteobacteria > Burkholderiales > Burkholderiaceae > Paraburkholderia > Paraburkholderia terricola. Next base: position 43,456 of record NZ_FRAB01000038.1, on the reverse strand, counting down.
GGCGACCGGCACCGAGCCCCACACGACCGCCCACGGCGTAAACACCGAGCCGATGAACAGCACGGTGGTGGCGACCGCGCTCACGAACGGCCAGATCGACGGCGACGGAAACAGCGGCCGCAGATCGGGGAGCGCGTCGAGCGCGGTGGTCGACAGCACTTCGCGGGCGTCGGCCGCGAGACCGCTCACATAGGCCGGCTGCGCGCCCGGCTCCCAGAGCGGATCGCGTCCGTGCACGACCGGCAGCGCATCGAAGTTATGCGGCGGCGGCGGGCTCGCCGTGCTCCATTCGAGCGTGCCGGCGCCCCACGGATCGGCGCCCGCGAGCGCGCCGCGCCGATAGCTGCGCACCACGTTGACGAGGAACACCAGCACACTCACGCCGATGGTCAATGCGCCGAGCGTCGCGCCCAGATTCAGGCCGTCCCAGCCCATGCCGTGCGGATAGGTCCACACACGGCGCGGCATGCCGTGCAGCCCGAGCACGTGCATCGGAAAGAACGCGACATTGAAGCCGATGAAGAACAGCCAGAACTGCCAGCGCCCGAGCGTTTCGTCCAGCATCCGGCCGGTCGCTTTCGGAAACCAGTAATAGAACGCGCCGAAGAGCGGAAACACCGCGCCGCCCAGCAGCACGTAATGCAGATGCGCGACCACGAAATACGTGTCGTGCACCTGCAGATCGAGCGATACGGAACCGAGCATCACGCCCGTCAGACCGCCGAGCACGAGGATGAAGAAGAACGCGAGCACGAACCACAGCGGTGTTTTCAGATTCAGGCGGCCGCGCCAGAGCGTGGCGAGCCAGCAGAAGATCTGCACGCCCGACGGTATCGCGATCATCAAGCTCGCCGCGGTAAAAAAGCTCTTGCCGAGCGCCGGAATGCTGGTGGCGAACATGTGATGCACCCAGAGCCCGAAGGCGAGAAACGCGGTGGCGATGAGCGCGAGCACCATCGCCGGATAGCCGAATACCGGACGCCGCGCGAAGGTCGCGACGATCGACGAGATGAAGCCGAGCGGCGGAATGAAGATCAGATAAACCTCGGGGTGGCCGAAGAACCAGAACAGGTGCTGCCACAACAACACGTCGCCGCCGCGCGCCGGATTGTAGAAGTGCGTGCCGACGAGGCGATCGAGTATCAGCGCGGTGCTGCCGAGCATCACGGCGGGCATCGCGAACAGCACCATGAACTGCGTGACGAGCGTCGCCCACACGAACAGCGGCATGCGGTTGAGCGACATGCCCGGCGCGCGCAGCTTGAAGATGGTCGCGATCAGCACGACGGCTTCGAGCAGCGCGGAGAGTTCGGTGAAGGTGATCATCTGCGCCCAGATGTCGACGCCCTTGCCGGTCGAGTAATCGGGACCGGCGAGCGGCACGTAGCTGAACCAGCCGGTGTTCGCGCCCGCGCCGAGCGCGAACGCGACGTACAGCGTCAGGCCGCCGAACAGGAACACCCAGTAGGCGTACGCGTTCATGCGCGGGAACGCGACGCTGCGCGCGCCGATCATCAAGGGCACGAGCCAGATGGCGACGGCCTGCATGACGGGCACGGCGAACAGGAACATCATCGTCGTGCCGTGGATCGTGAAAAGCTGGTTGTACAACTCGGGGCCGACGAGGCGATTGCCGGGTCGCGCGAGTTGCAGCCGCATGGTGAGCGCGAGCAGGCCGCCCAGCAGAAAAAACGCGAACGTGGTGACGACGAAGCGCCGCGCGACCGTCTTGTGATTGACCGCCGCGAGCGCGCCGAACCAGCCGGGACGATCGCTCCAGGTGCGCGCGAGCGCGGCGCGCACCTCGGGCGTAGCGCCGGGGCCGTCGAACAGGCGTGTTTCGGGCGTCGCCGAAGCGGATGGAAGGTCGCTCATTGCAGGGTTCCGAGCCACGCGACGAGGGCGGCCATGTCCTGTTGCGAGAACCGGCTCGCGGGCATCGACGTGCCGGGTTTCATGCTGCCGGGCGCCGCGATCCAGGCGGCCAGATTGGCGGGCGTATTGTCGAAGGTGCCGGCCGCGAGCATCGGCCGGCTCATCAGGTGCGTGAGATCCGGGCCGAGCAGGCCCGCGGCCGACGTGCCGCGCACCGTGTGGCAATTGGCGCACGCGCCGGTCGTGAAGAGTTGCTCGCCGCGTTTGTGCATGTCGGTCACGGCTTGGGGCGCGGGCTCGCGCTGATGCGCGGCCCACGCCTCGTACCGCGCGGGCGGCTCGGCCACCACCGAGAACGCCATCAACGCATGTTCGAGGCCGCAGAATTCCGCGCATTGACCGCGATAGGTGCCGGCGCGGTCCGCGCGAAATTCGATGGTCGCGTCGCGGCCGGGGATCATGTCTTTCTTGCCGTGCAGGTTCGGCACCCAGAAGGTGTGGATCACGTCGTCCGCTTTCAGCGAAATGACGACGGGGCGGCCGACGGGCACGTGCAATTCGTTGGCGACCGCGAAGGCGTCGCCGGCGCTGTCGCCGCCGTAGCGCGCTTCCCACCACCATTGATGGCCGGTCATCTCCAGATGCAGCGCATTGGCGACGGGCAGCCGCGACAGCGCGCGGTCGGTCATCACGTCGGCGAGCAGCAGGCCGAACAGCAGCACGACGGATGCGATGCTCGCGCCGGTCACCACGCGGCGTGTGCGTGCTTCGTGGCTCGACTCGTGGCCTGCCTCGGGCCTATTTTCAGGGCTCGGCTCAGGCCGCGTTTCGGACCACTCCCACGGCGTGGGTTCAAGACCCGCCTGCCGCTTGCGAGCCGACGCGCGCAGCATCGCGATCAGCAGCGCAATCAGCACGGCGGCGAACACCAGCGAGCACACCGCGAGCGTGAGATTCCACAAGTTGAAGATGTGCAAGGCCTGCACGCCGGCGGGACGCAGCGCATTCTGAGCCGGCTCGCCATTGGCGTGGGGCGGGAGAAAGGCGGCGCAAAGCAGCGCGGCGAACCGCAAACCCGAACGGACGAGCCGCGGCTTCCGTGCAAGCGCGCAAACGAGCGCGACGAACCACGAACCCCGGCGGACAAGCCGCCGCTGCCGTAGAGGACGCCATTGCTCGATGGTGCATGCGTTGCGGGTTTTCATCGCGCCGGGGGACTGGATCGTGTGCCCGAGCGCCAGCAATTACCGTTCCCCAGCCGGGGCGCGGCGGTTTATCCGCACTGAACGCGCAATGAACGCGCGCCGCTAGACGATCCCCTGAACCCGCCCCTCGGTGCGGTTCTCCAGAATGTGCTGAAGCTTTTCCAGCGACAGCGGCTTGGTGAGGTGGTAATCGAAACCGGCCGCCAGCGCGCGCGATTTGTTGGACTCCGACGCGTAGCCCGTCAACGCGACGAGCGTCACGTCGTCGAGGCGCGGGTCGGCGCGAACCGCGCGCGCCACGTCGAAACCGTCCATGTCCGGCATGCCCACGTCGATGATCGCGACTTCGGGATGCGTCTCGCCGATCAGGCGCACCGCATCGTGTCCATTGTCCGTCGCGCTCACGTGGTGGCCTTCCAGTTCGAGCAGGACGCTGAGCACTTCCAGCGCGTCGCGGTTGTCGTCGGCGAGCAGCAGGCGGGTGGGGCGCACCTGGGGCATCGTCATGGCGGGCTTCTGGGCCGGCGCGCTGCGCAGGATCGGCAGGCGCACCGTGACGAGCGTGCCCGCGCCGGCCGCTCCGCTTTGAATCGCAATGCTGCCGTGGTGCAGTTCCACCAGACGTTTCGCCACCGCGAGCCCGATGCCGAGGCCGCCCTCGGAGCGGGCGCTGCCGCACGTCGACTGCGCGAACAGCTCGAACATGTACGGCTGGATCGACGGATCGATGCCGATGCCGTTGTCCCTGACCTCGATCACGACGCACCCCGGCTCGCCGGAACCGGCGGCATGCTCGGTACGAACCGACAGTTCGATCTTGCCGCCCGCCGGCGTGTACTTGGCGGCGTTCAGCAGCAGATTGCCCAATACCTGGCTCAGCCGCACATGATCCGCGCGCACGTGAACCGGCGCTTCGAGGCCGCTCAGTTTCAGCGTATGCCTGCGCGATTCGAGATGATGCTTGACCGCGCTGACCGCGTCGAACGTGATCTCGTTGAGCGACGTATCGCTCAGCTTGATGGCGAGCTTGCCGTGCTTGAGCCGCGCCGCATCCAGCAGATCGTCGACCAGCGTGCGCAGATGCTTCATCTGGCGTTGCGCGATGGTCAATACGGCGTCGGCTTTTTCGTTCGCGGCGCACAGGCGCTTCGCGGCCGAGATCGCGCCGTCGATCGGCGCGAGCGGATTTCTCAGTTCGTGTCCGAGCATGGCAATGAACTCGTTGTGTCGGCGATCGCTCTCGGCGCCGTCGTCGCGCACGTTCGCCATCGTCAGCGCGGCGCCCGCGACGATGGCGAGGCTCGACAGCACGCGGGCGTGCTCGCCGTCGAAGCGGCAGGCCGCGTCGTGAGACATCGCCCAGATCGCGCCGAGCTGACCGCTGTCCGACGGAATCGGAACGACGATGCCTTCATGCACGTCGATGCCCGCGAACCGCAGACACCCGAACTGTTCCTCGGGCCGCACGAAGAGCCGCGGGCGGCCGGCGTCGAGCGTCACGCCGCACGGGCACTCGTTCCACGCGGTGCTTTTGCCTTGCAGGCCCGCGCACGATCCGGCCACGGCGAGCCAGCGGAACGAGCGGTTGTGGGGCGGCCCTTCCAGCAGGCTGATGCCCGCGCTGCCCGCATTGCACAATGCCAGCGCTTCGTTCGCGATCGCTTGCAGCAGCGCGTCGCGCGAGCCGGTTTGAGCGCGCGCGAGACGGAGGAGGGCAAGGTTTTCCCTGGCGTGGTCGGCCGCCCTGGCCGGGCGCCGCGCCAATTCATCGGCATCGTCGTGCATGCGATTATCCAAACGGTCGGGGAACTGGCGGCGAGCGGGCAGACGGACTTCGTTGACCGCCTCCACAAATCAATATAGCTGAAGCGGTGAAAAATTCCGGGGGTTTCGTGCGCGAGCGCACAGGGTGAACGAGGGGCTGTCGTTGCCGACGAAATGATGTCGCGTAGAGCGCGCGAGCAGACGTCGTATGTGAAGAGGAAACCGCGGCCTGGCGCCGTTCGAAAACGGTGGGCTCTGCGTGGTCGCGGCCTTGTTGCCGGCGTGTCGATCAGCCGGCGCACGCGGGGAAGAAACTACAAGCGTGCAGGCAGGAACTGCGTCGTGTGTCACCGTTGCCGCCGTTGCCGCCGCGTGGCCGGCCCGGTCATGCGCCTCCTTCCGCATGATCTCCGCGCGGCCACGGCGGCTACGGGTTCTTCATGCTTCCTCATCCGACTCCGGGGACCCGGTTTCCGACAGATCGTCGTCCCGAACTTCGGCTTCGCGCACACTCGTGCCTTCGTCGTCGGTCTCCGACACATCGGTCTTGAACGTGCCCGGTTCGCCGGCCTCTTCATCGGGGGATGCACGCCCCGGTTGACCGGTCTCCACATCGGGCGACGCACGGCCTGGTTCATTGGGTTCAGCGGGCTCAGTGGGTTCATTGGGTTCATTGGGCTCATCGGGCTTTTGTGCTTGCGTGGCCATGATTCTCTCCTTCGAGATTGAGGGTGCCTGCGCTGCGAGCAACGATCAAGCCCGCCTTTGCGGCGGCGCGGCGCGCGGCTTGGCGCACCGGGCATGGGCAATGCGGCCTTGTCGTCAAAAGGCCCACGAGGCAGGAGGTTCACATGCGAGTACAGACGATAGCCATTGCGAACCTGCTGGTGACCTCGACTGCCGTGCCCGATTCCGACGGCGGTTTTCTATGGGCCGTGTTCGTCACGGAAAGGAATCCGGAACACCGGTCGATTCTCGAACGGAGAGGAACCTGTGGACATGTGCCGAGAGGCGATGCGCTCGACATCGCGGCGCGCATGGCTCGCGAGATCGCCATCGGCCTGGCCGTGCTGGCCGACGATGCGCTCGCGTCCAGAACAGCCGGCGGCGTGGCGCCGCTCGCCCGCTCTGCGGCACCGCCGCCGGCCACCGCGCTCACTGAATAGGCGGCACGGTGCCGGTCTTCTGCGCGAGCAGGCGTTCATAGACGCCGAAGCGCAGTTCCACCTCCTGCTCGCTCAACCGTTCGATGCTCAACGTGACCTTGTCGGCCGGCAGGCCGAAGACCGTGGAGAGCGCGACTTCGATCGGCGCGGCGCTCGCCAGATCCTGCTCGACGGTGGTGGCGACCGTGATCTCGAAGCTGCCGTCCTCGTCTCTCAGCAGAACCTCGACGAGCCGGGCGCGCGCGCTCATGTTGTTCTCGATCGCCAGCTTCGCGACTTCGGCGAGCGTGCGCAGCGTGGCGGTCGGAAAGCCGCGGGTCGCGCGCAGGCGAGTCCGGTGTTTGCCGAAAGTGACCCATTCCGCGTCAAAACTCATGATGCCTCCAGGGGTGAATCGGGTTGCAAGGGAATCGGGAGAGAGTGTAGGGATGGGCCAACGATTTTCAAGGGCGGCGAGGGCCGCTTTCGCTCAAAAAATTTCGCCGGGCGAGCTCTTGAAACCGCCTGGCCTCGACCTATTTTCCGGTCATCATCGTGCAGTCGCGTCTCGCGTTCGCATCCTGCGTTGCGTGAATCGCGCTGCGTGTTTAACTCGTGTTTCGACTCGTGTTTCAACTTATTTGCCGGCGGTGAGGCGGATGAACCCGGAGCGCGTTTGCCCGTTCGTCGCCTTGCCTTAATTAAGGAGCTTACGGAGGACCCAAGCCATGAGTGACTTCTTTTTTGGACTTCCCCTGTTCGACGATTTCGAGCGTCTGCAACGCCAGATGACGAACCTGCTGACCGGCGCGCCCGTCAGCATTCGCGCGGGGCGCTTCGGCGCGTTCCCGCCGATCAACCTGGGCAGCACGGACGATTCGGTGGAGATCGTCGCCTTCGCGCCGGGCATCGACCCCGCGAAACTCGAAGTGACGGTCGACAAGGGCCTGCTCACGATCAACGGTGAACGTGAAGCGGCACCCGACGCGGAGGGCGAGAGCCGCAGCTACGCGCGCGAGCGTTTCACGGGCAGTTTCCGGCGCGCCGTCGAGTTGCCGCGCGACGCCGATCCCGACAACGTGCGGGCGCGCTACGTGAACGGTTGCCTGATCGTCACCGTGGGTAAGCGCGAATCGTCGAAACCCCGCTCGATTGCGATTCAGTGAGCATTGCGATTTTCATCAAGGAGCTTGCCATGAACGACAAAACTCAAGTGACCGAGCGCGACACGAGCGCAGTCGCTCAACGCACGGGCGAGCGCTCGTCGAAGACGCCGGCCGTCGTGCCCGCGGTGGACGTGGTGGAGGACAAGCACGGCATCACGCTGTGGGCCGACTTGCCGGGCGTCACGCGAGAAAATCTCGACCTGCGCGTGGAAGGGCCGAACCTTTTCATCGAGGCCGAAGCCACCGTGCCCATGCCCGCCGAATTGCGCGTGCATCACACCGAGATGCAGCAGCCGCGTTTCGCGCGCGCGTTCACGCTGAGCGCCGACTTCGACACCGCGCAGATCGACGCCAGCCTGAAGGACGGCGTGCTCAAGCTGACGATTCCGCGCAGGGAAGAAGCGCGTCCGCGGCGCATCGACGTGAGCGTCGATTGAAGCCGGCGGCGCTAGTGCGTCGAGGCCGCCTCGTTGCGTAGTCTTAGCCGCGAGGCGGTGGGGTCCGTCGCAGGGTTTAACGCTGCGACGGACCGCCGCTCAACCGCGTCAACCGCGGCTTCTCCTTCCAACCGACACCCGATTCCCGGCCCGCCGACGCTGATCCCGCGCTGTCTTCTTCTCGCGGCCGATTCGCGGCCGATAACTGTCCTCTTTAGCAACACATCCCCCTTTTGCTTGCGCCAGCGTGCAACACCGCGAGGCACGCCGCGGCAAGCTGTCACACGATAGTCCCTGTTCCTTTTCACGCGCCGTCAAGGCTTCCCGAGACGCCGCGTCCCAATGGCATGCGACTTGCCTTGAACGGTCAGCAGCCAGTCTGCGTTCACTAGACGATGACGCCGCCCGCATGGCCTCGCGTCGAATAATTCCACAGCAATCTGCATGGGACCGGCGTCACGCTCCAAAGCGCGAACGCCGGTCCACACAGGAGACAAGGATGAAAGCACGTCCAATTTCGGCGACGCGGCCCACGGCGCTCGCGATGAGCATCGCCACGGCGATCGGTCTGATGCTCGCCTCGGCAGCGGGATCAGCGGCGGGAGCGGCCGACTATCCGCCGGTCACGTACGAGCGGTTGACGGCGGCGCAGAGCGACCCCGGCTGGCTCACGTATTACCGCACCTATAACGGCCAGGCGCATTCGCCGCTCAAGCAGATCGACACGTCCAACGTGAAGGGACTCAAGCAGGTCTGGAGCTACAAGTTTCCGGCCGATCTGCAGCAAGGTTTCGAGGCGACGCCGATCGTCAATGGCGGCTATCTCTTCGTGACCACGCCGAAAGACAACGTGTACGCATTCGATGCCGCGACCGGCAAGCAGCTCTGGAAATTCGAGCCCAAGCTCGGCGCCGAGTCGTTCAAGACCGCATGCTGCGACGTGATCAACCGCGGCGTGGCGCTGTACGGCAAGAACGTTTATGTCGCGATGCTCAACGGCGAGGTCGTCTCGCTCGACGCGCAAACCGGCGCGCTCGCCTGGCGCAAGTCGATGTTCGAGCCGGGCCTCGGCTACGCGTTCTCCCTCGCGCCGCTCGCGCTCGACGGCGCGCTGGTGGTCGGCAGCGCAGGCGGCGAATACGGCGCGCGCGGCTTCATCGCCGCGCTCGATCCCGCCGACGGCAAGGTGCTGTGGAAGCGCTTTACCGTCCCCGCAGCCGGCGAGAAGCACGCCGACACATGGCCGAAGGGCATGCAGGAGCATGGCGGCGCGCCGGCCTGGCTGACGGGCACTTACGACGCCGCATCGAAAACGCTCTACTGGGGCGTCGGCAATCCTGGGCCGTGGCTCGCCGATCTGCGTCCCGGCGACAACCTGTACTCCGACTCGCTGCTCGCGCTCGATCCGAAGAACGGCGATCTCAAATGGCACTACCAGTACACGAAAAACGATACGTGGGACTACGACGGCGTCAACACACCGGTGCTCGCCAATATCAAGTATCAGGACAAGGATTACGACGCGATCATCCACGCCGACCGCAACGGCTATTTCCATGCGATCGATCGCGGCACCGGCAAGCTGATCTACGCGAAGCCCTTCGTCAAGGCGACCTCGGTGACGGGCTATACGGAGGACGGCGCGCCGATCCAGGACAAGTCGAAGTATCCGAAGGCCGGCACGACGATCGAAACCTGCCCGAGTTTCCTCGGCGGCAAGAACTGGTGGTCGGTGTCATACGATCCGCAAAAGCACATCGCGATCGTGCCCGCGCTGCATGCGTGCATGTCGCTGTCCGGCAAGTCGGTCAATTACATGGAGGGGCTGCCGTATCTCGGCGAGGGCTTCGAGATCAAGCCTGAGCCCGGCAGCAAGGGTTATGGCGAGTTGCAGGCCATCGACGTCGATACCGGCAAGAAGCTCTGGAGCCACTGGAGCAAGCTGCCGTGGAACGGCGGCGTGGCGACCACCGCGGGCGGCCTGGCATTTAGCGGCTCGCTCGACGGCTACCTGTATGCGTTCGACGTGACGACGGGCAAGGTGCTGTGGAAAAGCCCGAAACTCGCGAGCGGGATCATCGCGCAACCGTCGGTGTTCGAGGTCGACGGCCGCGAGTACGTCGCGATCCTCGCCGGCTATGGCGGCGCCAATCCGATCTGGGGCGGCCCGATGTCCAAGGCGGCGGACAAGGTGCCACGCGGCGGCACGCTGTACGTGTTCGCGCTCAACAAGGGTTGAACTCCACATGGCCGCCGCGCCGGTTTGCGCCACGCAGCTTGCGTGCGCCCTGCGGTCGTGGCGGCCGGGCCTTTTCCGGAAAGCAGGATCATGAAGACTTCACTCCATTCGTTTGCTCTCGCCAGCGCGTTGCTGGCGATTGGCGCGCTCGCGCCTCAATCCGTTCTTGCCGGGGCGGCCAGCGTGCGCGTCTGCACGTTCCCCGGCAGTCCCTCCACGGCGCTCGACGAGGCGGTGGCGCGCGAAGCGTTCCGCACCGCGGGCATCGCACTGTCGCTCGCGCCGGGCGGCTTCGCCAGCAGCGACGACGACGGCGTGTCGCTAAAGGAACTCGACAAGGCGTTGGCGCGCAAATGCGACGTGATCGCGGGCTTCCCGCGCTCCGAGGTCGCGGACGGCGCCGCCAGCAAGCTCACGTTCTCGCGCGGTTATCTACAGTCCGGGTATGTGAGCGTCACGTCGCGCGGCTCGTCGGCGCAGGCCGGCGACGCCGAAGTGGTCGCGGCGACTTACGCGAGTCCCGCGCAACTGATCGCCGTGCAGCAACCCGGTGTCGAACTCGACCTGGAGAACACGGCGGAACTGACCGTCGATGCCGTGGCACGCGGCCATGCGCGGCGCGCGATCGTCTGGTATCCGGCGGTCGTCGCTTATTCGATCGCGCATCCCGAGCGGCATTTCCAGATCGCCGGCACGCACTCGCCGTATGCGGACTGGCATCTGACCTTCGCGTTCGGCACGAACGGCGCCGCGTTGCGCCCGCGTATCGACGCCGCGCTGGAGAAGATGACGACCGACGGCAGGCTCGCCGCCTTGACCCGCGCATGGCGTTTGCCGGAAACGGCGCTGGCCGACGCGCGACCGGCGGCCACGTTCGCCTATCGCGACGGCCCCGCGCGCGGCAACGACGTGGGGCGGATGATGCGCGCGGGCGGCCGTGAGTCGCCGCAAGGCCGCTTCATCAAGGTCGATGCGAGCGCACCCGCCGAGGCGCCCGGCTTCGACCGCGCCCAGGTCGCGCACGGCAAGACGCTGTACTCCAGTTCGTGCGCGAAGTGCCACGGTCCCGATCTGCAAGGGCTGAATGCGCCCGCGCTGCGCGGGCCGTCGTTCGCGCCGGCCGCGAATGCGAAGCTCACGATCGGCGGGGTGTACGGCTACATGGCGAGCAATATGCCGGCGGATCGTCCCGGCAAGATGAAGCCGCAGGATTACGCCGACATCATGGCGTTCCTGCTGTATTCGAACGGCTATGGAGCCGGCAAGACGAAGCTGACGGACGACGCCGCGAAAGCGTCGACGACGCCGCTCAACGCGCGCGCCGCGCAATAGTGCGAAGGCCCGGCGCTCGCCGTGTGGTTGCGCGGCGAGCGCCGGAGGTCGGGCTCAAGAGCGATTGCGTGTTAGAGAAGATGCCGTGCGCGGCGCATGAAAACACACGCGATGCGAGAGGTCGGTTGAGCCGTGCCAACAGCCATGACGACCTGCCCGCTCGGCCCTCCCACGATGCCCGCATCAACCCCTGTCAATCGAGTCAATCGAGTCAATCGAGCCAGCCGCGTTGCCGTGCATGGTCGATGAAGCGATAGATATCGGCGGCCAGATCGGACGCGCGAAACAGATCCTCCAGTTCACCGATGATGTCGTCCAGTTCGCGCGTGCCATCGCAGCGCGAGAGAATTTCGCCCGCGCTCGGATTGAGCGTCACCCGACCTTCGGGATGGAGCAACACATAGGCATGCTGCCCGGCTTCCCATTGCAGGCGGAATATCGCGCGCAGGCGCGGCCGCAAGCTGAGGTAGCGCCGGATGTTCGGGGCGGTCATGGGAAGCGGGGTGTGGCTGAACGATGAGCAGGGCGCCGCCGCGCACGATGACGACTTGCAACGTGCGCGCGGCGCTTCATCGTTGCTTCAGCGAACGGCGATGTACATCGTGACTTCAAAACCGAAGCGAAGATCGGTATAGGCGGGGGTGGTCCACTGCATGGCTGTCTCCTGGGGTATGGCATGTGATGGGAAAAACCGCATGGTTAAAGCTAAGCGGCCGCGTCATTAAACGCAATGTCCATGCCGGATGGAGCGAAACGGCGTATCGAAGCGGTTAGCCGCGCAGTGATGACGCGGCCGTTGAGATCAACGCGGCATCAACCGCTTTTGCCTGCTGCTTGCGCCGATCTGGCGCATCGAACAGCGCAGCGCTGAACCGCGCGCTGTTCAATCGAAGAACACGCCTGTTGCAATATGGAACACCGTTGAACACGTGTCGTCGCGCGAGGTCCGTAGCGCTCGGTCCGCTGTCAGGCCTCGCCCGCGGTGCCGTCCGTGCTCGCTAGCGCCGGCAATTTGCGGTAGATGGTATTGCGCGACACGCCCAGCGCGCGGGCCGCCGCCGACACGTTGCCGCGATGCTGCGCGATGGCCGCGGCGATCGCGCTGGTGGTGACGTCGCGCAAGCGCTCGCCCTGCAAGGGAGCGGCTTCGGCGGGGCGCGCGCTGGGCGACGGGGCGGAGCGCAAATCGTCGAAGAAGTCGTCGGGCAAGTGCTCGCGGCGAATCTCGCCGTCCTCGTCCACCATCGCGGCCGCGGTGCGCAGAAGATTGCCGAGCTGACGAAAATTGCCCGGCCACGCGCACTGCTCGAACAGCGCCATCACGTCGGCGGCGACGCTCAGACGCCGGCCGTCGGGCTCATCGAGCGATGCGCAATGCAGCATCTTCTGGATCACGGCTAGCAGGTCCGTGCGCTCGCGCAGCGGCGGCAGTTTCACCACCAGACCGTTCAGGCGGTAATACAAGTCCTCGCGGAAACAGTTCTGCGCGATCATCTCGCGCAGATCGCGATGGGTCGCGCAGATGATCGCGATATCCACGGGAATCGATTTGGTCGAGCCGAGCGGATTGACGAGACGCTCCTGCAACACGCGCAGCAGCCGCACCTGGAGCGGGTAGGGCATGTCGCCGATCTCGTCGAGAAACAGCGTGCCGCCGTTCGCCTGCAGCAGCTTGCCGGCCGCGCCCTTGCGGCGCGCGCCGGTGAAGGCGCCTTCTTCATAGCCGAACAGTTCGGATTCGATCAGGCTTTCCGGTATCGAAGCGCAGTTCACCGCGACGAACGCCCCCGACCTGCGCGGCGAATCGTTGTGGATCGCCTGCGCGAGCAGTTCCTTGCCGGTGCCCGTCTCGCCGGTGATCAGAATGGGGATGTCCTTGCCGAGCACCTTGCGGACCTTGGTGATGACCGTGGCGATCTGCGGATCGCCGGTGTCCAGATAGCTCAGTCTCGACAGCGCGCCCGCGGCCACCGCCGGCGGCGTCGCGTCGGGGCGCGGCGCGGGCTTCTCCGCGCGCGGCGCAGGCGGCGGCACGCCGTCCTCGGCGAGCGTGGCGCGGCGGAATTCGACGCGCGCGCAAACCACCGCGCCGTTATGCAGGTTCAACGACAGATTCCGGTCGCCGCCCGCACGCAGACGGTCGATCAACTGCGGACTCGTCAGGCCGAACAACGAGAACAGCGTATGCGCGCGCAAGGCGGTGAGCGGCAGGCCCAACTGGAATTGCGCGCTGCGGTTGGCGGACAGGAAGCGCCCATCGCAGGTGAACGCGGCGATGCCTTCCATCAGCGTGCCGAGAAACTCCGGCCGGCCGTGAAAGGCGATCCGCAAGGTCTCGCGGAAGGTATTGGTGAACAGATGATTCTCGATCATCTGCACGGACATCTTGGCGAGCGCCATCGTATGTTGATGGTAGCTGCGATGGTCGCCGCTCACGTCGAGCACGCCGATCAGATCGCCATACGGATCGAGGATCGGCACGCTCGAACAGGTCAGAAAGCGGTTGGCCGCCAGATAGTGCTGCTCGCCATGCACGACGGTCGGCGAGCATTCGGCGATCGCGGTACCGATCGCGTTGGTGCCCTGGCGGTCCTCGGCCCAATTCGCGCCGGGGCGCAGCGCCACCTTCTCCGCGCGGCGCAAAAACTCGTCGTCGCCGATCGAATGAAGAATCAGCCCTTCGGCGTCGGTCAGCACGATCATGCTTTGCGTGTTGACGATCTGCTCATGCAGCGTTTCCATCACCGGCGTGGCATGCGCGCACAGAACGCGGCTCTGTTCCAGCCGCAACGCGAGTTCCGCGGCCGGCAGGACGTCGTAGTCGGGCCGCATCAAGGCACTGAGGCCGAACGTCTGCGAACGCTCGTGGGACCTCTGGATGGATGGCGTGAGCCAGCCCGCTTCATGCGGGGCGATTGGGGTCATGGCGTGATGAACGGCATCGCGCATTTGTCTCCTCCTGCTGGTCAGGTCTGGTCGATCGCCAGAACCGTATGGGCACATCGCTTAAAGCAAATCGCGCGCCAGTTCGCGATTTTTTGGGCCGCGCATGGGGGGCCAAGCGCGGCTCAAGCGTGGCCCAAACGTGGCACAAGCGCGGCCCATGCGTTGCATGTTGTTCCTGAACGCAACCCAGGGATTGACCTGAATCAACGCAGCGCGCATTGAATGCGCCCGAGGCGGGGCGCTCAATGCTGACGCTGCGTCGAGGAGGTGCCCGTCGAGATGCCGGCCCGTCGCTACGCGGAGATCAATGCCGTGATCTGCTCGGCGCTGAGCGCGTTGCGATAGACGCGGAACTCGTCGATCGAGCCGTTGAAATACGGATCGGCGAATTGCGAACGGCCGATCCAGTTCTGGCTCGTGCTTTCCAGGCGGAACGGCGCGAACGACATCGCCGTGTTGATGCCGATCGCGGCGCCGTTCAGGTACAGCGTGCCGACGCCGCCCGACAACGTCACCGCGACGTGCGCCCATTGTCCGGTGGGCAGGGCCACATTGCCGTTGATATCCTGCTCGCCGGCCCCACCGTTCAAGGTGATCGCAAAGCGCGCGAGCCCGTTGTTGGCGCGCGGCGTCAGCATCATGTAGCGGCCCGTGCCGGCGCCGAAGTCGAACACGCGCTCCCAGGTTCGCGCCGCGTTCCAGTAGACCCAGGCCGCGATCGTGAAGTCGGCGACGTCGGCGACCAGATCGACGGGCAAGCTGACATAGCCGGTGCTGCCGTCGAGCGAAACGGCATTGCCTTTCTTGCCGGGCACCCGGCTCGCTCCGCCGACGAGCGTGCCGGCATGGCCGTTGCCGCTCGAATCGGCCGCGCTCGTGCCGCTCGTTTCGTCGAAGGCGAGCCACGTTTGCAGTTGCACCGCGGTGACCGCCACCGCCTCGTTCGACGCGGCCGTTTCGCCGGACGGCGTCGTGGCCGTGACGACGTAGTACCAGGTGCCGGCCGCCACGGCGCTGTCCGTGTAACTGAGCAGATCCGTGACGCCGCTCGCGATCGACGTGTACGGACCGCCCGCCGTGCTGCCGCGCTTCACGTTGTAGCTCGTCGCATAGGCGGTCCCCCACCACGACAGGATGACTTGCCCCGCGCTGACGCTCGCGGTGAGTCCGCTCGGCGCCGCGCCGCTCGCGATCGGATCGCGCGTGCAGGTGAGGCTGCCGTAGCCGAGCTGGTCGTAACCGCCGCTGTTCGGGCCGTAGTTGCCGCCGCCGCCTTCCGGTTGAACCAGCGCCGCGAATTTCTGCGTATACGGCGCGGCCAGGCCCTTGCGGTTGACGTAGTGGTTGTACACCAGCGCCCAGCAGGGCCGGATCGTGCCTTGAGAGGCGGTCGAGAACACCGTCTGATTGACGTTGTCGACATTGTTGTAGCGCACATAGGGCACGGTGTAATACGTCGTGCCCGATTCGATCAGGTTGCCTTTGGCGACGTATTCCGCGCCCATCAGGAAGCGGTTGTTGTCGTAGCCGTAGAGGTCCACGCCCTGGTTCCAGGCCATCTCGCAGATCGCGCCGCCGAGCGCGATGCCGAGCGTGTTGTGCCCCTGGTCGCGTCCCGATTCCTGCCATTGACCGAGATAGCCGGGGTGCACGTAGTACACCGCGTTGAAGATCGCGCCGTTGCCCGCGCCGCTCTTGAAGTAGGACACGGCTTCGTCGAACAGGGCCTGGTCGTCGCATAGCACGCCGATCGCCATGATCGACGCCATGTTGCACAGATCCCAGTTGGCCCAATAGTGGGTCGCCTGGGTGTTGTTGTGCCGGTTGAGGAAGTCGTGATTGATCGGATAGAAGATGTTGCGCATCATCGCCTGGAAGCGCGCGAGGTCGGCGGCGGCCCAGCCTGAATACGTGCGCATGATTTCGCCGGCGTTGGCGAATTCATAGCCGTAGATGCCGGCCGCGAGATCGACGTCCGTGGAGCCGCCGAGGCCGGTCAACGTCGAGGACCACGCGTTCATGATCTGCACCGACTTGTCCGCATACGCCGTGTTGCCCGTCACTTTCCAGCGCAGCGCGCACGCGTAGGCCGCCGCGATGTCGTTGAACAGCAGCGAGTAGTTCTGCGGGTGAACGCCGTCGTCGCCGCGGTAGACCACCGCTTGCGGACGCGGCGTCCATGACAGGCTCGCGTGACTGTTCGCGATCAGGCTGTTCCAGCTATCGACCCACGGCGACGCTTGCGCCGCGACCTTCTGGCTCATCCGGTCGAAGTCGGCCTGGGTATGCAGCAGGCCGGGATGCACGAACGCGCCGGATGACGCGCTGTTCGCCACGGCTTGCGTCGACCGGGGCGACGATTGCGCCGATGATTGGGTCGACGACTGCGCCGAGGCCGCCGCGGACGCGCCGCCTTCCGCGCCGCCGCCGCAGGCGGACAGCGCCAACGCGCCGAGGCTGTAGAGGAAGGTGCGGCGCGACATGCCTTCGGCGATGTCCGCCTCGTTGGCGAGGCTGTCCGATGGTTCAAACCACGGTTCAGGCGAAGCTGAATTCATGTGTGCCTCTGGTGCAACGGCCTTGCTCGATTTCGCCCGCTTCATGCGCTTCTCCGCTCCTGATTGGGACGGCTCCGGGGTGGGTTCATGAACCCTTGCGGTGGCCGCCGATGGTTGGCAAACGTTTGCTTTTGCGGCCGCGATCCGTGTTGCCGGCATGCGCCGGCGAACGACATCATCGTGGCTTATTCGTGCTGCGGTTTAGTGACTCGCGATTTGCGACATACGCGTTAATTCGTATAAAACTGATTTGCCGGCATTCGCTTTCCATTCGCTTACATGAATGCGCGGCTCGTGCTGCTGCGATGAATGGAATTCGGATATCGCTCCAATCCTGTCGAGCGATAAGAGGCACGTGTCCAAGCGCGTATCCAAGCGCATATCCAAGCGCATATCCAAGGTATACGGCCACGACGAGGGGTTCTGAAGAGCAAAACCGGACGCTATTTTATTGGATCGGGCCGGTCGCCGATTTTCAATTGCATTAATACAAAGGCGCAATGAAAAAAACAGGGATTCCCTATATGGGAATCAGGATTGCCTTACACGGAAAAGCGGCCAATTGCATCCGCGATGCGACGAGCGCATCGAGCTTCGCGAGGTCATCGGGGAGACGCCATGGCCTGCCGGTTTCGCGTTCTTTCCGGCGCATGCCGACTATGTTGATATCGGTCAAGCGAAATCAGCCCGCGAGAGCGATGATGTCTTTATCACTCCGTCCAGGCTCCGTGGAGGGCATCATGGTCCGCTCAGAAAGCAGAATCGTTTTTTCGGCCATTGCCGTATTCGTGGCGTTGGCGGGCATTGCTGCGTCGATCCGCGGTTTGCTGTTCGATGCGCCGCAGTTCTTCCACTACGGTGTCGCGGCCGTGATTGGCGGCGTCGCGTGCTTTGTGCTCTTGCTCAATCCGACGCGCAACGGCGATACGTAAACGTAGGATAAGCGCGGCGATCGTCACCGCGCCGCGAGCGGGTGGTCGGCGCCAGCCGGCGTTTTACGCTGCTTCGTTACGCTTCCTCGCCGGCAGCGAACAAGCCGTGTTCGGGCTGCGCCTGCTCGTTATCGACACACTGCACATGCCAGTGGCCGGTCATCAGGAGGCGGCCGCGTTCCGCGCAGCATTGCGCGCGTCCGGTCTCGCCTTCGAACGGCCCGCTGCGGTCTTTCAGATCGAGGCCTTCGAGCACGCAGAGAGGCGTCGCGTCGCGCGGGCCGCACATAAGGGTATTGCCGCCATCCACCCGCAGCGTGCCCCATTCGGGCAGGTCGAGCCCGTGGTGGCCTTCGCGCGACCATTGCCGCGTGTCCTTGTCCAGCCAGAGGATTGCAAATGCCATCGGGTGGGTGCAGTCGAAGGCGTCGAGGTGGACAGTGAGGCGCATGAAAATTCTCCGAAACGGGCGGTCCGGTTCAGGCGGAGCAGACCGCGGAAGTCATGATTCAAAAGCGGGTCATTGACTCAACACCCACTGCACCAGCGTGTGCGCATCCTCCGGGGACAGCGGGCCGCCGCGGTCGGCCGGCAGCGGCATCGGCGTATCGCCCCAATGCGCCTTGCCGCCGAGCCGCAGCTTGTGTTCGAGCATGAACTGCGCGTTCGGCACGTCGCGGTAACGCTCGGCGATCTGCTGAAACGACGGCGCGAGGAACGGCGCATCGCGCGTGTGGCAAAACATGCAGTGATGCTGATCGACCAGCGCGGCCGGCTCCGGCGCGGCGTGCGCGGCGGCGGCCAGCACGAACCCGGCACATGCCACCAGACAGTTTCTGGACAGGACGTTCACGGCACGCGCTCCTTGGCGACGGGGATGAGTCCAGTGTAAGGGCCGCGCTCCGGGTGCGATTGACCTCGGTCAACGAGGACGCAGGGGCTGAGTTTGACGAATCGCGCCGGGCTCCTATGCTGATGACAGGCGGTGCAGAGCGGGGCGACCCACGGACCGGGCCGCCTCGACGCGTGGTGCGCGATGCGCGGGTGGGCGGGCATGCCGCCCAAGCCTCGCATTCTGCGCAAGGAACCAGGTGGTGATGATGAAGATTCATTTTCCCGAGGAACGTCCGGAATATTGCGCGCGCGATCTCGTCGTCGCGTTTCCGGCCGAGGTGGATGGCGTGCGCGTGCAGTGCGCGATCACCGCGGAAGCGCTCGAGGATCATTTTGGCGCCGCGTCGCTGCGCGAGGACGATCTGATCGCCGCATTCGACTCGAACCGGCATCCGATCGAACACGCGGCAACGCAACTGCTGAACGAAATCGGGGCCAAGCCGGTGCTCATGCACAGCGGGTATTTCCGCTTTTGCGACTGATTTCGCGTGAGGCGGCCGGGCGCGCGGCCTGTTTCAATGCGTTCGGATGCGTTTCGATGCGTTTCGATGCGCCAGCCGCCCCGGTTCGAGGAGACTCTGATGCGTGCGATGGTATTCGACGGCAGCGCGTCGTCGCTGCGTGAGCGGGATATGCCTGATCCGACGCCAGGCCCTGGGCAGATCCTGATCGATGTTCATACCTGCGGCGTGTGCCGCACCGATCTCCATCTGATCGACCATGAGCTGGAGCACCCGAAACAGCCCGTGATTCCGGGCCATGAAATCGTCGGCACGGTGGCCGAACTCGGCGCGGGCGTGACGGGCTTCGCCGTCGGCGACCGGGTGGGGGTGCCGTGGGTGGGCCGCACCTGCGGGCATTGCCGCTACTGCCTGTCGGCGCGCGAAAATCTCTGCGACGAGGCCGGCTTCACCGGTTATACGATCGACGGCGGCTACGCCGAGCGCACCGTCGCCGATAGCCGCTACTGCTTTCATCTGCCGGAGCACTACACGGATATCGAGGCGGCGCCGCTGCTGTGCGCCGGCCTGATCGGCTATCGCACCTTGAGCATGGCGGGCGACGCGCGGCGGATCGGCATCTACGGTTTCGGCGCGGCGGCGCATATCGTCGCGCAGGTCGCGCGTCATCAGCAGCGCACGGTGTACGCGTTGACGCGTCCGGGCGACGATGCGGCCCGGCAACTCGCGCTGCGTCTCGGCGCGGCCTGGGCGGGCGGCAGCGATGAG
The DNA here is from genome assembly GCF_900142195.1 of Paraburkholderia terricola. Taxonomy (GTDB): domain Bacteria; phylum Pseudomonadota; class Gammaproteobacteria; order Burkholderiales; family Burkholderiaceae; genus Paraburkholderia; species Paraburkholderia terricola. Next base: position 23,734 of record NZ_FRAB01000038.1, on the reverse strand, counting down.
ACGCCGCCCGACGAACTGGATGCCGCGTTGCTGTTCGCGCCGGTCGGCGCGCTTGTTCCGCAAGCCCTGCAAGCGGTGGCGAAAGGCGGTGTGGTGGTGTGCGGCGGAATTCACATGAGCGATATTCCGTCGTTCCCGTACGCGTTCCTGTGGGGCGAGCGGCGCGTGGTGTCGGTCGCCAATCTGACGCGCGACGACGGGCTCGCCTTCATGCGCATCGCGCACGAGACGCGCCTCGCGATCGAAACGACGACGTATCCGCTGACGGATGCCAACCGCGCGCTGAGCGACCTGCGTGACGGCAGACTGACGGGCGCGGCCGTGCTCAGCATTCGCTAGCGTGAGCGGTTCGGATGTGGTCCGCATCGCCCCGCGTTTTGCGGTGCGTTCGGGCGAAAACCGCACCGCGGATCAACCCCGGAATCACACCCGCACGAGGCCCGCGTGATCCACGATCCGGATATCCTTGCCGCGTATGTCGACCAGTCCGTCGCGCTGGAACCTGGAGAGCATCCGGCTCACCGTTTCGAGCTTGATGCCCAGGTAGCTGCCGATCTCCTCGCGCGTCATGCGCAGATGAAATTCCGCCGGCGAATACCCGCGCAGCCGCAGGCGGTCCGACATGTTCAGCAGGAACGTCGCCACCCGCTGGTCGGCGGACATGGTGCCGAGCAACAGCATCTGTGACGACTCGCGCACGATCTCGCCGCCCATCATCCGGTGCAGGTGCTGCTGGACCGCCTTGACCTCGCGGCACATGGCTTCGAGCAGATGGAACGGGATGATGCAGACCTTGCTGTCCTCGAGCGCCACGGCGTCGCAACTATGGTGGCCGGAGCACACTCCGTCCAGTCCCAGCGAGTCGCCGGCGAGATGAAAACCGGTCACCTGCTCGCGGCCGTCGCGATGCATGACGACCGTCTTGAACGAGCCGGCGCGCACCGCATAGATGCTCTGAAACGAATCGTTCGCGCGGTAGAGGGTCTCGCCCTGCTTGATGGTCCGCGACGGGCAGATGAGCGATTCCATCCGTTGCAATTCCTCGGATGTCAGCCCTTGCGGCATGCAGATGGAGCGCATCGAGCAGGCCGTGCAACGTACCGCGTCGTTGCGCGGCGCCCGCGCGGTTGCCGGCTCCGCTGCGGGAGCGGGCGAGGCTTGCCGGGTCTTAAGCGAGGGCGACGTGACGGAATAGACGGCAACGTCAGACATGATGTGCTCCAGGTTGAGGAAGGGTGCGCGCGCGATGTTCGCCGGCGATCCGCTGGATCGCGTTGCGCGCTAGATTGAATTCGCTGGTCTTGTCGAAAAAGTAGTGAGCGCCGCTCGCGAGGCATGCGCGCCGGAACCAGGCGCCTGAACGGTTCGTCAGCACCATGACGATCACATGCGGCATGCGTTGGGCAAGCAACGCGAGCAACTCCATGCCGGTGCCGCCGTTCAGATGCAGTTCCGTCACGACCAGATCGACCGCGCCGGCGGCGATGCCCGCGAATGCCGCGCCGGGCTCCTCGGCTTGGCCGACGATCTCGACGCCGTCGAGCGCGCCGAACAGCGCGGCGATACGGTGCCGCACCAATGCGGCATCGTCGACGAGAAAGACGCGCAGGGCGGGGTGGTCAGTGCTTGAGTTCATGGCTCGAAGTATCGGTCGCGCCGTATCTAAATGAAATCGGCGTCGAATGAACTTCGAGTAGGCGAGAGGGAGGTGCTGTAGGGCGTTTCCTACAGCGGGTGGAGCGGAGCGGGGATCGGCGAGTGCGCTAAGTGGGCGGAGTGCGCAATGGGCGTGGTGGGCGGCTGGCGCGGCAGGTTAGAGCGGGAACGCGCGGCGGCGGGGTCCGTGCGCGTCGTGACCCGCAAGCCGATGCGAATCACGCGGGCGTTTAGATGTCGTCCTCGTCGCCGACCAGCTTGTGACGCATCGCATAGCGCACCAGCGCGGCGTCGTGCGGCATCTGCATTTTCTCGAGGATGCGCGTCTTGTACGTGCTCACGGTCTTGGCGCTCACGCACAGTTCGGCCGCGATCTCGGTGATCGTCTGACCGGTGGCGATGCGCTTCAACACGTCGAATTCCCGATCGGACAGACGCTGATGCGGCAGCAGATCGGTGGGTTCGTTCAGGCTCTGCGCGAACCGCTCGGCCATCGCGAGGCTCACGTAGACACCGCCCGCGGCGACCTTGGTCACGGCGGCCACCAGCTCGGCGCTCGCGCTTTCTTTCGTCAGATAACCGGACGCGCCGGCCTTGAACGCGCGCACCGCGTATTGCTGCTCGGCGTGCATGGTCAGCACGAGAATGCGCAGCGTCGGCTTTTCTTCCTTGATCTGCTTGATCAACTCGACGCCGTTGCGGCCGGGCATGGACAGATCGAGCACCAGCACGTCGGCGGCCCGCTCGCGGATCAGCGCGACGGTGCTCGGGCTGTCGTTCGCTTCGCCGACTACTTCGAAGCCGCTTGCGCCCTCCAGGATATGGCGCAGACCGTCGCGCACCAGCGCATGGTCGTCGGCGATCAGGACGCGGGTCATGTTTGCATCTCCTGCATTTGCACGGTTTCCGCCGGAATGGTGACGCTCAGCACGAAGCCTTCGCCTTGCGCCGTATGAATGTCGACCGCGCCGCCGAGCATGTGCGCGCGTTCGCGCACGCCGAGCAAGCCGAACGACTTGCCGGCCGGCTCGGCTGCCTGCTGCGCGCCCTGGCCGTTGTCGGCGATGCGCAGCACGAAGGTCTGTTCCGCCGCGCGCAGGCTCAGCGTGACCAGCGTGGCGTCGGCATGGCGCGCGACATTGGTGAGCGCTTCCTGCACGATGCGGAACAGCGCGGTGGCGCCCGCGGGCGTGAAGCGCGCGTCGCCGGTTTCGATGTCGCGCTCCACGTCGATGCCGTAGCGGTTGGTGAAGTCGTTCGCGAGCCATTCGATCGCGGGAATCAGCCCGAGGTCGTCGAGCATGACCGGCCGCAGATCGGCGGCGATGCGCCGCACCGAGGCCACCGTCATGTCGATCAGCCGGCGCATGCCTTGCAGTTGTTCACGCACCGGCGCGCTCGCCGACGCATCCAGCGCCTGTTCGACCGACGAGATGTCCATTTTCAGCGCGGTGAGTTGCTGGCCGAGATCGTCGTGCAGTTCGCGCGCGATGCGCGTTTTCTCGTCTTCACGGATGTTCTGCAAATTGGCCGACAGTTCGCGCAGCTCCTCGCGCGCCTGCTGCTGCGCGCGCTCCGCCCTGACGCGTTCCGTGACGTCACGCAGCATCACCGTGTAAAGGCGCGTGTTGCCGTCGCGGATCTGCGAGATCGACGCCTCCAGCGGGAATTCCTCGCCGTTGGCGCGCAAGCCCGATAACAGCCGCTGCCTGCCCATCTGCCGGTCCGACACGCCTGTCTCGCCGAACTGCTCGACATGCCGCGCATGAACCGCGCGAAACCGTTGCGGGATGAAGCGGTCGAGCGAGGAGCCGATCGCGTCCATCGCGGAACAGCCGAACACCTGTTCCGCCATCGGATTGAAGATGACGATGCGCTGCTGTTCGTCGATGGTGATGACCGCTTCCATCGAGGAGCGGATGATCGCCATCATGCGAGCCTCGTTCACGCCGGCGTGGCTGCTCCCGGGGCTTGCCTCGCTGCGTGCGGACGACCCGTCGCGACGCGCGCGCACGAGCAGGAACGCGCTCGTGGCCAGAAGCAGGGCGGCGGCGACGCAAATGAACAACACCGGGTCGAACCAGCGCCGCGCCGCCAGCATCGCGGCCAGCGTCACGACGAACGCGGCCGTGGCCGCGACCGCGGGCCGGGCCGCCAGCGAGCCCAGGCGCTCGCGTGAAGCGGCACTGGGCGGCATGGGCGTCTTACCGCTAACGGGCATGTGCGCCTCTTTGGAATGACAACGGACAAGAATGGGGCGCGCCGCCCGACGAGCTCGGTGCAGCGGTGCGCGCGGCAAACACGCTTGTTCCGGGTGATTCCGTGATTCATGTGGCCGCAGGCCGCGGAAACACCGCGCGGAAAGTGTGTGTTTGCGTTCATTGTCCGTGAAACGCCCGCTTCATGCCAGCGCGAGCGCATAGCCCGAGCCGGGCAGCGGCATGGGCGCTGTCGTCGAGATGCGCCAGCAGCGTTGTGCAGTTCATGACCGCTCCCTGGACGATTCGCTCGCGGGCGGGGTGGCGTCAGCCGCGCTCGCCGCGGGCGATGCGCAATGCGCGGAGATCAGCAGCACCGGACGGTTGGCGATGCGCACAAAACGTTCGGCGACGCTGCCGAGCATCAGCCGCCGCACGCCGCGCCGGCCGTGCGTGCCCATCACCACGAGGTCGGCGTCGAACTCGTCCGCGGCGAGCCGGATGCGGTGCGCGATGTCGTCACCCGTCAGGTCGGTTTCGATCATGCGCGGCGAGCCTTTCACGCCCGCGCCGGCCATTCGCGCGGCGGCGTCGGCGAGCACGCGCCCGCTTTCCTCGACGAGCGCGTTGCGCACGTAGGACGGGTCATAGGAGGGCACGTCGTAGACCATCAGCGGCACGTCGACCACATAGAGCGGCTGCAATTGCGCGCCCGACTCGCGCGCCAGTTCGACGGCGGCCGCCAGCGCGCGCGACGAGGTGTCGCTGCCGTCGACGGCGACCAGAATCCTGTTGTACATGGCGAACACTCCTGAACCGGAAAGCAATCTGCCGTGCTCAATGCGACATCAGCACGGGCACCGTCATCGACTTGAGGATCGTGCGCGTGGCGCCGCCCATCACGAGTTCACGCCAGCGGGCATGGCCGTAGGCGCCCATCACCAACAGATCGACGCCGCCGTCGGCGACCTGCGAGAGCAGCACCTCGCCGACCGAGCCGCCCGCTCCGGTTTCGGTATCGGCGACCTCGACCTGCACGCCATGCCGCGCGAGCACCGTGGCGATGTCCGCGCCGGGAAGACGGATGCGCTCGTCATCGTCCCGGCCCGCGTGCATCCCGTTCACGGTGAGGATCGTGGTGCTCGCCGCCGCGCGCAGGAACGGCAGCGCGTCGTGCACGGCGCGCGTGGCTTCGCGGCTGCCGTCCCACGCGACCAGAACGCGATTGCCCGTGGTTCTGTCATTGCCCGCATACGGCACCAGCAACACCGGCCGGCCGCTCGTCAGAATCAGGTTTTCCGGGAAGAAGTCGCCGACATACGACTCGGGATCGGCGGGGTTGTCCTGGCCGGCCACGATCAGGTCGGCGCAGCGGCCCGCGCGCGGAATCGCGAGACTCGCGGGCGCGTCGATGGCGATCCACTCGCCGGGCACCTCGGCGCGCCGGAGTTCGGCGTGAAAGAGGCGCTCGAGCGCCGCGCGCCGCTCGGTGCGCCGCGCTTCCTGCTCCCGGTAATACTCCGCGGTTCCCGCCATCACATGGAGCGAACGCGGGTCCGGTGAGAACACGGCATAGGCGCCCGTCAGATGCGCGCCGAACTGTTTGGCGAGCCGCAGGGCGATTTCGAGCCGCGGATGCGCGCGCTCGCTGGTGTCCAGGTGAACAACGATGGTTTTGTAGTTCATGACAGTCGCTCCGGAAAGAGACGGTGACGCACGGATCGTTGAGCCTGAGTCCAGCAACGATCGCGGCGGCCCCGTTGATGCAGATCAATGGCGGCAGGGGCGGCGCGCATGGCCCGCTCAGTGCCCGCGCAACGCGGACGCCGCGCCGTACACCACGCGCGCATCGTGCTGGCCTTTGTACACGGGCGGCGCCGACCGGTTCAAACCGAGCAGCGTATAAACGGCGGTCTGCGCGGACCGAACCGAATATTCGACGGTGAACACGACGTCGTTCGGCAGCTCGCAAAACTGTCCGATGAACGCGAGGTTCGCCCAGCCCTCGGGCACGACTTGCGGCCGGTCGCCGCGCTTGCGCCGCAGGAACTGGCTGGTCACGAACGGCATCAGGCACGGAATGCAGATCGCGTCGTCGAGAATGCGCGGGGCTTCCGCCTGAATGTGCAGATGGCCGAGCAGTTCCGTCATGATCTCGCGGCCCGTGCACTCGGCCATCGGCTTGCCGACGAAGTTGCCGGGCCGGTCGATGAAGAGCCCATAACCCCAGAACACCTGGACGTCCTGCGGCTGGCCGATGAAATGCGGCTGATGAGGCAGCACGATCGAGGCGAGCCAGTTCGATTGCGGGAAGGTGATCAGGCCGCCTTCGCCGGGCACGTTGCCGGTCAGATCGCGGACCAGGCGGAACAGCGTCGGATCGCGCAGCGTCGCTGTAAAGGACAGCCATTTGGATTCGTCGACATGATCGGCGAACACCGAGGGGTGGCCGAATTCGGCTAGTCCGGCCGCGATGGTTTTCCACAGCGCCCACGCGCCGCTGCTGTCGGCATGATCGAACACGGCCGGGCGGTGCGTGCCGCCGAGGCTCGATCCCGCCGTCATCGAGCCGAGCGTGACGATGACCTTGTCCGCCGCGCCGACCGGAATCTCCACGCGCCGCGTGTCGTGTTCGCAGACGATGCCCGACACGCGGTTCAGTTCGCCGCTTTCGTCATACCGCAGATCGACGACGCGCGTGTTGGCGCGAAACGCCACGCCATGCTCGTCGAGCCATTTGCGCAGCGGCCGCACCATCGAGTCGTACTGGTTGTAGACCGTGCGCATGATGCCGTGCAACTGGTTGAAGCCCGAGGTCATATGCGCGAAGCGCAGCAGGTAACGGCGGAATTCGGCGGCGCTGTGCCACGGCTGGAAGGCGAACGTCGTGCACCACATGGTCCAGAAGTTGGTGTCGAAAAAGTCCGGTTCGAAGTGGTCGGAAATGCGGCTGTCGCCGAGCAGAATTTCCGGTTCGAGCGACAGGCGGCCGAGCGTCAGCAGATGCGTGTCGGCGAGCCCGTACGCGGGCGCGTCCTCGCGCCGGCCGTCGCGCACGAGCCGCGCTTTCGACGAGGTGCGCAGCGTCTCGTTCCAGTCGAAGATTTCCTTCGTGACGCTGCCGTGGCCGTCGAGCGTGGGAATCGAGTCGAACAGGTCGTAGGTGCACAGATACTTGCTTTCGAGCATGCGGCCGCCGCGCACGACGTAGCCTTCCCGCGACGAACCGGCGCCGTCGAGGCTGCCGCCCGGCTGGTCCAGCGCTTCGAGAATCGTGATGCGGCAGCCGGGCATATCGGCGTCGCGAATCAGAAACGCCGCGGCCGCCAGCGACGCGATACCGCCGCCGATCAGATAGACATGGCCGGCGGCGCTCGCGTCGTCGCGGGCCTGATCCGCGAGCGGATGAGCAGGGAGAGAGTTGGAGTCGTTCATGTGATGCTCCCCGAAGGGTAATGGCCGTGGACGTATTACCCGGACCATACGCGCGCGGCGCAAAGGCGCGTTGCGTTGGATCAACCGGAGCGCGACCTTGCCGCGCCGTTGACGCATGTCAATCGCATGGCGCGAATAGCGCCGATCATGTATTCATCGGCTCGCTGTCGTTCGCGGCTTCCGTTCCGGCGACTGACGCCGCGACGGCCGATGAGTATCAAGGCACGCTCGGAGGCGGCATGGGAATCGATATGCAGATCGTGTACTTCGGGTTTGCGGGGTCCGCGCAAATCGAGGCCGAAGCCGCCGTTCAGTTCGTGCGGCTCGAGCGCTTCGGCAAATCCATCTCTGGTTGCCATCTCGCGATCGAGGCGATTCGCGAGCGTGCGCCGGATGGCACCTCACGCGGGGTGTTCGACGCCACACCGAATCACCTCATGTTCGATGCGCGACTCGATCTGGTTCTGCGCAACGGCGAACTGGTGCCGCTCGAACATCGGCAGAGCGCCGACCCCGACGCCGCCGTGCGCGCGGCTTTCGATGCGGCCGAACGCCTGCTCGAACGCGGCGTTACGCGCGTCTGATCGTCCAGCGCCTGTCGCAACGTTTTATTCCTAGTCCCGGAGGCAGTCATGTATTCGAACATCGTGGTGGCCATCGACGGCAGCGCAGCCGCGAAGCGCGCGCTCGCCGAGGCGGTTCAGCTCGCGAAGCTCTCGCGCGGCAAGTTGACGGCGGTGTACGTGCTGGATCAGTCGGCGGCTTTCACCTACGCGGGCGCCTGCGATCCGCATCTGCTGACGGACGCCGCGCGGCAGGTCGGCACGAGTTTGCTGCATGACGCGCTCGCGCAGATGCGCGAGTTCAATGTCACGGGCGATATGGAGATCGTGGAGACACAAGGCATCGGCGAGGACATTGCCGGCGCGTTGCTGCGCTGCGCGCAACGGCGCGGTGCGGATCTGGTCGTGATGGGCACGCACGGACGCCGCGGCTTGCGGCGCATGGTGATCGGCAGCGTGGCCGAGCGGTTCGTCCGCTTCGCGACGTGCCCCGTGCTGCTGATCCGTGAGGCGGGGGATACGGGTCAGCAGGCGGCGGCTTGATGAGCATTTGTCCGGTTTGCGCGGGTGCGGGCTGACGCTTCTTTCAAGTGAAATGGCCGGTGATGCCGCGACGGATGCGTTGCTTGGCATCATGCAGGGGCGGCGCCGCTGCCCGGTGGGGGGCGCGCTCGTGCGTCAGCGCGCGATTTGGACAAGGCGATTCACAACACCGGGCGACAACTCAAGCACCGACTTGCGGCCGTGCGTCCCGCTTGCACCACGACACGATACCGCTCAGTAAACAGCCCCGGTCTCACGGCATGCCATGCAGACACCGACCGTAGCGCGGCCCAGTACGCGCACGCGCGCTCGGCTCGCGCACTCCTCAGGAGATATCGTCCGCATCCCCAGGCTCGGACCGATCGAAGTGCCCGACGGTTTGTGCGAGAACCGGCACGCTGTCGCGCGACAGATGCATCTCGACCCCCAACGCGCTGCGGTTGAGCCAGCTTCGGGCGGCGACCGCCAGCCCCGCGGCGGCGCAGAAAAGATAGACGTTCTCCACGATCGCGCCCGCGCTCGCATACGCGAACGGCTCGCGCTGCGACGGCGCGATGTCGTGCATGCGCGCGAGGTCGGCCACATAGACCAGTTCGACCGGCGCTTCGCCGACGAAGTCCTGGTAGCCCGTCAAGCCGCGCAGATCGGCGGCTCTCACCAGATCCAGGCAATGCTGCAACGGGTCGTAGCGGTATAAGCCGCAGGCGAGCGCCGCATAAACGTCGATCTCGTGCAAGGCGAGCACGGACGGCGCCGTGCGTCCGCCGTTGCCGTCCGAACCGCCGCGGTTGACGCCGTTGGCGGCCCAGAGCAACTGGCCGAGGGTCGCTTCGTCGAGTTCCGTCGCGGCGAAGCGGCGCGTCGTGCGCCGTTTCGAGAAGGCTTCCATGATGGGCAGGCCGCCGCTCGACATCGGCGCGGGCAGGGCGATACGCGGCGCCGATGGGCCCGTCACCGGGCGGGGGCGAGCCGGGTCGCGCGTTGCCGTGCCGAGTCTGAAGAAGTGTTTCATCGCGGTCTCATCGAACACGTATGGGGCAGCCGCCGGGCGTTCATGTCGTGGTCTCCTGCACGCTGTCATACACCCACTGTGTCAGGCTGCGCCGCGCGCGGATTGATCTGGATCAGTTCGAATTCAATGGAGCGCCGCTCGCGGCATCGGGCGCCGGCATGCCGCACACCGTCGCCGCATTCGCGACGGCGACGCACGGATCGACGCCCGCGTATTCCGCGGATGCCGGCAAGTCGACGCTTTCCAGGTAGACCGGCACGTCGCAGCGCCAGTGATACGTCTCTTCGATGTGACGGCGCATCGCATCGGCGGCGGCCGGCTCGCCGTGGGTGACGAAGGTGCGCCGCGGCGGCTCCGGTATCGAATGCAGCCAGGACAGCATCTCGGCGTAGTCCGCGTGGGCCGACAACGACGACAGGCTCACCACCGAGGCGCGCACCGGCACGTCGTCGCCGTGAATCCTGATCGTCGGCGCGCCGGCCGCCAGCGCCGCGCCGCGCGTGCCCGCCGCCTGGTAGCCGACCAGCGCGATCGTGTTGCGATGATCGGGCGCAAAGGCTTTCAGGTGATGCACGACCCGGCCGCCGGTCGCCATGCCGCTGCCCGCGATGATCACCATCGGGCCGTGCCGCGTCAGAATCGCCTTCGATTCGTCGACGCTGCGCACCCTCTGCGCGGCGTGGCTGATCGCGTTGGCCTCGGTCGAGCTCAGCCGGTGTTCGCCGACATGATGCAAATAAAGCTGCGTGACGCTCGTCGCCATCGGGCTGTCGAGAAAGACCGGCACGTTCGCCATCCGGCCGGTGGTTTTGAGTCGCGCGATGTGATGAAGCACCGATTGCGCGCGCCCCACCGCGAAACACGGAATCACGACGACGCCGCCGCGCCGGAAGGTCTTCGCGAAGACTTCCGCCAGCTCGGTGGCGGGATCGGCTGTGTCGTGCAGACGGTCGCCGTAGGTGGATTCGACCACCAGGTAGTCGGCGTGCGCGAGCGGCATCGGCGCGCGCATGATCGGGTCGTCCGGCCGGCCGAGATCGCCCGAGAACGCGATGACCTTGCCTTCGACGCACAGCACCACGCTCCCCGCGCCGAGAATGTGCCCGGCCGGCAGCAGGCGAAAACACGCGTGCTCGTTCAAGCGCTTGGGCACGTCGAAGTCGCGCGGCTCGAGCAGTTCCAGCGCGCGTTCGGCGTCGTCCAGCGTGTACAGCGGCAACGCCGGATGATGCTTCGACAAGCCGTGGCGGTTCGCGTAGGCCGCTTCTTCCTCCTGCAAGCGCGCGCTGTCGCGCAGCATGATCTGGCACAGGTCGCGGGTGCCGCGCGTGCAGTAAATTGGTCCGCGATAGCCCGCTCGCACGAGCCCCGGCAGGTAGCCGCTGTGATCCAGATGCGCGTGGGTCAACACCACCGCATCCAGCGTGTGGATATCGACGGGCAGGGGGCGCCAGTTGTGCAGACGCAGATTCTTCGTGCCCTGAAACAAACCGCAGTCGATCAGAATCCGCAGCCCCGCGCCTTCGAGGAGATATCTCGAACCGGTGACGGTTTCCGCCGCACCGAGAAAGGTCAGCTTCATGTCGCGCACCTCGCAGTCGGGAGTGGCCGCATTGGCCGGGAGTTCCTTCAGCGCGCCGAGGCTTGCAGGGAGGCGTTGCGAAGCGCCTGCGCGACGCGCCGGAACGCGTTGGGCGAGCCGGCGACGCTTTGGTACTTCTCACGGACGATCCGACCGTCCAGCGTGACCAGCATGCCCGCCTCGCGAGCGAGCGTGAAGCTGCGATTGAGATCGTCGCCGGCGTCGAGCGCATCGCGCAACTGGCCGTCAGCCGGCGCCTTCCCGGCATCGAAAGAAGCGTGGGTCGTCATGATGGTCTCCTGAAGCGCTCGACAGGAATGGCGCGGCGGTTTTTACCGCTGCGCGGATGGGCCGATTGCGGTCTCCGATGAATTCAGTATTGGTCATCGAACAGGCCGGATAAATCAGGTCTCGCTGAGACTGCGGTAGGTGTTCCTGCGCGGATGTCAGCGTTTCCCTACACGGTGGCCCCTCTCACGATAGATCATGATCTACGTCAAATGTCTCGACACGTCCTGCCCATACTTTTGAAAACAGACGAGTGGTTGCAACGGCATCCGTGACGTTGCACCTGAAAACGGGCGGACTGTGATGAAAAACCGATGGCGCGCGGCGCTTGCGCTGCTGACGATCCGTGTTGCCGGCTGCAGCACCGAAGCCCGCATCGGAGCATATCGCGACACTGAAATCGCGCTTGAGAAGGCGCGCGATCTCGCGCGCGTATAGAGACGGTGTCGTCATGAACGAAAGCTTGCGCGTGGCGGGTCTCGCCGGGGTCGATCCTCACGACGACGCGCGCGCCGTGCACGCATGGCGCTGGATGCAGTGGGCGCTGTTCGCGCTCAGCCTGCTCGCGATTCCGGCGTTCTATTTCGAACTGGCTGCCGCAGCCGGGTTTCATCTCGCGGGACGTGCGCTCTATGCCTGCATGTCCGCCGGATTCGCGGCGGTCCTTGTCCGCATGGCCTGCCTGAGCCGCAAACCGCGGCGCTTTCTCACGCGCAATGGCTACGACGTGCTGATTGCGCTGGCCGCGGCGGGCGGTGTGGCGTGGGGCATGGCGCCGTGGTCGTCGGCCGAATGGGTGCTGCGCATCCTGTTCGTGGGGCTCGTGGCGGTGCGCGTCGTGGTGTCGCTGCAAGGGTTCTTCTCGCCCGGCCGCCTGTGGCTGCTGCTCATCGCGGCGGCGATACTGCTCGCCTGCGCGGGAGCGGGGTTTTACTGGCTCGAACCCGGCGTGCATACCTACGGCGAGGGCATCTGGCTCGCGTTCGAAAGCAGCGCGACTGTCGGTTATGGCGACATGGCGCCGACCACGCCCGCCTCGCGCGTTTTCGCCGCCTTCGTGGTGCTGCTCGGCTACGGACTGTTGTCGCTGGTTTTCGCCAGCATTGCCGCGATTTTCGTCGAACGGGAAGAGCGCATCCTGCGGCGCGAAATGCATCGCGACATCAAGGCGCTGCGCGGCGAAATTGCCGCGCTGAGAAAAGACGTGCAGACGCGCGGCGGCGAAACACGCGTTGCCGATCCGCCTTGATGCGCCTCGCGTCTTGCGCCACGCGCCGGCCGACGTGTGGAGAGGAGGAGGTCTCACGGCACGCGCAGACGGCTCACGTCGAGGGCAAGCCCTTGCGCGATTGACGCAAGTCAACGGGCTTCAGACGCCCGCGCCTACATTGGACGCAGTGCTGCCGCGCAAGCACTCGCCGCAGCGTCTCGCTGCCCGCATGCGGACCGCTTCATTACGTCAGGAGATTCATCATGACAGACCCATCCGTCATCCCGTTCGATCTGTACCGCGCGAATCTTGCATTCGCGCTGCAAATGCTGAGCTTCGGCCACGAAGCGCGGCAACAGGCCGGCGAGTTCCACATGCAACGCGTCCGGCGCGACCTGGCGGCGGCGCAGGCGATTCGCAATGCGGCCTCGACAGCGCGTGACTGGAATGAATTCGCGGCGTCCTGCCAGAGCGTGGCGCGCGAGTACCTGACAACCACCGCCAGTCTCTGGCAGCAAGGCCTGGGTTCCGCGGTGCGGCTGCAAAGCGGCTATGGCGAGGGACTGCGCGAAGCGTTGGCAACGTGGCAGTCGGCGTGGAGCGAGCAATGGCCGACGCACGTCCCCATGAATCCGGTCATGCAGCCGTGGCAGGAGTGGTTGCAGTACATGCAAGGCGCGGCGGCCGGCATGCCTTACCGGCGCGCGGACCGCGGCGGCGCCAGTCAGGCCGCGCCGGCCAATTCGGCCAATTCGGCGAATTCGATCCAGCCGCCGTCGTCGTCCGGCGGTCGCGAGCGGCGAGGCCAGCGACATGGCGGCTAGGGAAACGCTGATCAATTCGGCTCGGCGGTCATCGCTGACGAGGCCAGGGACGTTGTAGATAGAAGCTCACTGAACGGTCCCACGATCATGAAGCGGCAGATCGGTTTTGCAGAAGCGGAAAGCCTGGGCAAGAAGCGCGTGACGAAACGGCAGCGCTTCCTTGCAGAGATGGAGAAAGTGGTGCCGTGGCAGCGCTTGCTCTCGGCGATCGGGCCGTACTACCCGAAAGGCGAACGGGGCCGCCCGCCGGTCGGGCTGGAGCGGATGCTGCGGATCTACTTTCTTCAACAGTGGTACGGCCTGTCGGACGAAGGCCTTGAGGACGCGCTGTACGACAGCATCGCGATGCGTGCGTTCGCGGGCATTGACCTGGCGCGCGAGAACGTACCGGACGCCACCACGCTGCTGAAGTTCCGACGCCTGCTGATCGAGCACGAGTTGACGCGAAAGCTGTTCGACGAGATCGGCATCGAACTGTGCGAGCGCGGGCTGATGATGAAGGAAGGTACGCTGGTGGATGCGACGATCTTCGAGGCACCGCCGTCGACGAAGAATGCCGAAAAGAACCGTGACCCGGAGATGCACCAGGCGAAGAAGGGTAACGAGTGGCACTTCGGCATGAAGGCCCATGTCGGCGTCGATGCCGAGTCGGGTCTGGTGCACAGCGTGGTCACCACGGCGGCCAACGAGTCGGATGTATCGCAGGCGCACGCCCTGCTGCATGGTCATGAACTCGAAGCATTCGGCGATGCAGGCTATACCGGTGTAGACAAGCGCGATGAGATGAAAGACAAGACGGTACGGTGGCATGTGGCGCTCAAGCGCGGCAAGATCAAGGCGATGTCTGAGGGCGCGCTGAAAGATCTGGTGATCGCGGCCGAGCGGACCAAGGCGCAGATTCGCGCGCGGGTCGAGCACCCGTTCCATGTGGTCAAAAACCTGTTCCGGCATCGCAAAGTGCGCTACCGGGGGCTGACCAAGAACACGGCGCAACTGTTCAGCCTGTTTGCGCTGGCGAACTTGGTGATGGCGCGCAAGCGGCTGTGGCCATGCCATGGGAGTAGCCCGTCTGGAGTGTGAAAAAAGCAGGAAGTCGGCCGCGCAGGTACTCAGAATCTGCCTCGACGGCCTTCCGGTTTTAAAAATCGCGAGCCGAATACGCCAAACCAACGGCGATCGGTTCATTGATCAGCGTTTCCCTAGGCGGCGCTGCTTGCATCACCGGCGGCATGGGGTGATTCGCCGCCGCGCTCAGCCGGCGTCTTCACGATGCGGGGTGCTTGACGCACGTCAATCGGCGTCTCGCCGCCGCGCCTAAAGTCAGTGATACGGCATGCCCGTCACGACATGAAAGAGCGCGAACGCGTGATTCGCCGCACGACGGCGCATGGCTGCACGCAAACGAGGAGCACGCAATGAAGTCGGACATGGAATTGAAACGGCAGGTCGAAGACGAACTGGCCTGGGACGCGGCGGTCAACGTCGCGGACATCGGTGTCGAAGTGCATGACAGGGTCGTGACGCTGTCGGGCCACCCGGTCAGCTATGCGGAGAAGCTCGCGGCGGAGAAGGCCGCGCAGCGCGTGGCCGGCGTGAAGGCGGTCGTCGTGGAGATGGCGATTCGGCTGCCGCACAAGGACGTTCGCACCGACGAGGAAATCGCCAGCGCGGTCCGCACCATTCTGCACTGGACCGTCGGGTTGAGCGAAGAGGCCGTGAAGGTGCAGGTCGAGAAGGGCTGGGTGACGCTGGGCGGCGAAGTCGATTGGGCGTATCAAAGCCACGTCGCCACGCGCACGATTTCGCACATGCGCGGCGTGACAGGGGTTTCGAACCTCATCCGGATTGGGGGCGACGCGGCCGCGCACGATATCGGCGAGCAGATCGGCCGCGCACTGCAACGCCACGCCGAACGCGAGGCGAAGCACATCGGCGTGAAGGTGCACGAGGGAACGGTCACGCTGGAAGGCACGGTCGGCTCCCTGGCGGAGCGCTCGGCCGCGCGCGGCGCGGCATGGTCGGCGCCAGGCGTGCATGCGGTCATCGACAATCTGACGGTGAGGTAGGCACCGCCAACTCGCCGCGACATGGCCGACGCCGCTCATGCAGCCGCCGCCGTGCGCGACGCATTGCCGGCGACGCATCAACGAGGAACGACTCATGACGATTTCGGGTAACGCGGGCGAGGGCGACTGGTCGGTCGCCGCCACCACGCATTGCGCGGCGGGCGGCTTCGATTGCTCGATCGAACTCAGCCATCGCACGCCAGCGGGAGTGTTCAGGCACGAGTTCAGGCGCAGCAGTATTTTTCCCACGGAGCGCGAAGCCGTACTGGCAGGATTGCGCGAAGGCATGCAATGGCTGGGACTCAAGATGTCGAACACGTTGTCGGCCGTGCCACGCGAGTGTTCTGCCGGGGCGGCGTGATTGCCGGCTCTCGTTCGTGATTCACCGCTTCGCCATGAGTCCATGACTTCGTGCCGGGCGCGAGCCGGTCAAGCGCTCGCGCCCGCGTTGTGCCCCGCGTTGTGCCCCGCGTTGTTCCCCTGCGAATCCACCGATCAATCGAGCTTCAGCACGATCCGGCCATCGACCCGACCGCTCTTCAGTTCCGCGAAAACATGATTGATGTTGTCCAGCCGGTCCAGATGAATCCGCGCGCGCACGCGGCCTTCGGCGGCGAATTCGAGTGACTCCTGCAAGTCCTTGCGGGTGCCGACAATGGAACCCCGCACGGTGATGCCGTTGAGCACGGTCGAGAAGATCGGCAGCGGGAAGTCGCCCGGCGGCAGGCCGTTCAGCGCGACGGTGCCGCCGCGGCGCACCATGCCCAGTGCCTGAGCGAAAGCGCCGCGCGATACGGCGGTGACGAGCACGCCGTGCGTTCCGCCGATTTCCTTCTGGATCGCCGCGGCGGCGTCGCATTCCGCCGCGTTGAACGTGAGCGCCGCGCCGAGTTCACGGGCGAGAGCGAGCTTATCGTCGGCGATGTCGACCGCGACCACGCGCAGGCCCATCGCGATCGCGTATTGAACCGCGACGTGGCCCAGGCCGCCGATGCCCGAAATCGCGATCCATTGACCCGGCCGCGTGTCCGTCATGCGGATGCCTTTGTACACCGTCACGCCGGCGCAGAGGATCGGAGCGATATCCTCGAAGGCGACATTCGACGGCAAGTGGCCGACGTAGTTCGGATCGGCGAGCACATACTCGGCGTAGGCGCCGTTGACCGAATAGCCCGTGTTCTGCTGCTCGTGGCAAAGCGTTTCCCAACCGCCGAGACAATGTTCGCAATGACCGCAGGCGGTATACAGCCACGGCACGCCGACGCGGTCGCCTTCCTTGACATGCGTGACGCCCTCGCCGACGGCGGCGACATAGCCGACACCCTCGTGGCCGGGAATGAAGGGCAGTGTGGGCCTGACCGGCCAGTCGCCGTCGGCCGCGTGCAGATCCGTGTGACAGACGCCCGACGCCTTGATGTTGACGAGGATCTGTCCGCGCGCGGGCTTCGGAACGGGGACCTCCTCGATACGCAGCGGAGCGCCGAATTCGTGAACGACAGCAGCTTTCATAACTTGGGCCATGACCTTTCTCCAGACGAAGATTGCGTGGCAACCAGTATCGTCTTCACGGATGCGGCGCAATTGACCTGAGTCATCTGTCGGTGGATGCGCGCGCCAGCGTTCGGGATGATCCACGTCAAACGGGACGACGCCGCATCGGCCTAATCTCAAGGCACAAGAGGGCTTAACCGGCGTTCGATACCGACGGCCGGTTCCGCGAATTCAAGTACCCAACCGTTGAGGAGGCTTACCATGCGCGCATCCGATGTCATGACCACCAATGTCATATCCGTCTCACCCGACATGACCGTGCGGGAGGTCGCCAGAATTTTCGTCGATAACCGCATCAGCGGCGCACCGGTCCTGGGCCCCGGAGGCGATGTCGTCGGCATGATCAGCGAAGGCGACCTGCTTCGCCGCAGCGAAATCGGCACCGACGAGCGCACGCGAACCTCGTGGCTCGATCTCTGGTCCGCGGACCATGAAGCACGCGATTACGTCAAGACTCACGGCGCCAAGGTGCGCGACGTGATGACCGCCGAGGTGCTGAGCGTTCGGCCCGACACGCCGCTCGGCGAAGTGGCCGGGATTCTGGAAACGCGGCGCATCAAACGCGTGCCCGTGATGATGGCGGGGCAACTCGTGGGCATCGTGAGCCGCGCCAATCTCGTGCAGGCGCTGGCGAGCGTGCCGGATGAGCCGGCATCGAATGTCGCGCTGTCGGACGGCGAGATCCGCGCGATGTTGATGGGCGAACTCGCGGGCCGCAAGTGGGCGTTCGCGGGCCGCAATATCGTCGTCAGCGACGGCGTCGTGCATCTGTGGGGCGTGTTTCAATCGACGGAAGCGGTCGATGCGGTTCGTGTGGCGGCGCAGAACATACCCGGTGTTAAAGGCGTGGAGGATCACACGGAGCCGTATCAGATGATGCCGGGGATTTGAGTGTGGGTGCTGCCGCGGGGATGAGGATGGGTAGTGATGGGTAGTGGGAAGAGTGCGAAACGAGCCCCGCGAGGTTTCGCGGGGCGGTCGTTGTCTCTGTGAGACGTGGGAGCGGTTGTGAGCTAGCGAAAGCTGCGCTCGGGGGCCTGTCACGGGGGAAGGGTTAGGGTTTTACGGCGGTTTTACGGCGCGTTGCGCATTGGGTTGAATCGCTATAGTTTCCGCTTCTTCAGCGTATAGGCGAACAGTGCGTATTGGGTGTTGGTATCCGGGTCGAAATAGCCGCCCTGGGCCGCGCCATCATTGAGTTCGTTCCACGATTTGCCGGAATCCTTGCTGATGAAAGTGAGATCGGCCGGCGCACCGTCGCCCGTCGCATCAGTGGCATAGACCAGCAGCACGCCTTGTCTTCCCGCGCTGAGACCATCGAGCATCAGGCGGTCGTCGAACGTATGCAACTGCTGCACGTTGGGGCGCTGGACGTTCGCCCATACCGAGAGTGCGCCCGTGCGATGCCCCTTGTCGCTCGGGTCGTCCCAGTTGCGCGGCGTGCCCAGGCGGGATAACGCATACAGCGAATAGCCGCCGGTCGTCTCCGGTGATGATTGCAGGTCGACCACCGTCTGGTTCGGCAGCACCACGTCCTGCTCGAAGTCCTGCTGGTCCCACGTCATTCGGTAGATAAGACTCGATGTTTTGAGCTCGCCCAATTGTTCGACGTAGTAGGCAACACGCAGCACCCCATCAGCGCCGAGATTGACCGCGTCGAAGGTTTTGCGCGGCTTGCCGGTGTTGGCTAGCGGCGGCACCTTTATTTCTCGCCATGACTGACCGCCGTCGGCCGTGCGCCATACGTGGGGTCCCCAGCCGATTGCATAACCACGCTGCGGATCGAGAAACAGCAACTGGCCGATGTTGTGGTCTTCTTGCCAGTTCAGTTGGGTCCAGTTCTGGCCGCCGTCGCTGGAGCGCCAGAGTTTGGTGATCTGCGGGGCCTGCTCGTCAGCAGCGTGCGGTACCTTGTAATCCATCCATCCGGTGCTGACGTACACCGTGCGCCAGTCTTTTGAATACCACCAGACGGCATCTTGGCCTGGTTGCTGGAAGGTGCGAGTCAAACCTGTATCGACTGATCCGCGCAGGAACGTCACCGTCCGACGATTGAGTCGCTCGGCCGAACTGTCCATCCAGGCTTCAGTCGGTTCTGCGACCTCTGGGTTCTTCAACTGCTCGGTCGGCTTGAACGTGATCTGCGGGCCAGCAATCTTGAGACTAATGACCTGATTGCCATTCAGCACAAAGTCTCCGCCTCCGTAGGGCTTGTCATTTTTGGTGAAGCTTGTGGAGACCACTTCCCAGCCTGTCGTCAGGCTTTGATATCCATAGGTTGCAGCCGCCAGGAGCGCGAGTCCGCCAATTAAAGTCTTCCAGCGTTTGACCTTCTGCATGTCACCTCGTTAACAGGCCTGTGAGAGCGTGGCCAGCCGGATGATCCGTTAGCTGCCATCGTCATCGTTCAACACAAGATATCGTTCTATGACGTTTATTCGCTTACCGACGCTTCACAGACTTCAGTACATCATCCCAGAGTGTCATCAACGCCGGTCGTGCGCTTTCCGACACCGCTGAACGCGTATCCATTGATATCTTCATCGTGGGCTCCGTCGCGTGATCGTTGCCGGTCAGCGCGCTCCATTCCAACGACACTTCTTTTGACTGCTTGACCGCGTAGTCATACTCATCGCCGTCCCGTCCGGCAACGATCTTGCCGCCACGTCTCAAGATTTCTGTGTCGCTGGACACCAGATTAGCAAGTGGGAGGGGCAGGCTGCTCATACGGACAATGACGTTGCCACCAGTATTCTTGGCTTCCGTATTGGTGCTCATCATGAGCGACGCGTCAGGAGCAGTTAAGTCGGCGGAAATCGATGCCGTCTCACCTCCCGCGTAACCACCCGGAATAAAACCTCGCTCGATGCAAAACCCCTGTTCAGTCGGCACCGCAAATGGATCGCGAAGCCGGATCGTCTGCATTAACTGTGACATCGCTACTTTCGCACCTTGTACGGATTCACCCATCACCTCGATACTGAACAGGAAACCTGCGTCCTGTTTCAGCGTGGTGCCGTGAACAGAGTAAAGATCGGCTCCGCTCTGCCAAACCTGAACGGAGTCAGTCGTACTGCCCGCTTGTGAATCGATCCGCTTGGGCTGGAAATCGGTCACTTCGGCGGCACTTGCAACTTTATGGATCGTTTCGTCATGTAGCCGTTGCCGATTCGCCGGGTAGAACACATCTATATTGATACCCTTGAAGCTTTGTGTCAGACGCACATTCGTTGCCGAATGTGGAATGTCTATTGTGTACCGCCCGACACAGACCGTCTTGAGCGGCGCAATATTAGCGGTGGTAGAAGACGTACCCATAGCGGAATCCTGACGGTTGCTGCAACCAGATAGGAGCATTAAAAACGAGGTTGCCAGCACTGTGGCAATAAGGCCGAAACGCTTCATGCCTCTCCCCAATCGCCCGTACGGGCGATCCTGGCAGTCGCGTACTTCAGGCATCCATGGTCGATGCATTTAGGCATTGGGCCGGATCGCTACAGTTTCCGTTTCTTCAGCGTATAGGCGAACAGTGCGTATTGGGTGTTGGTATCCGGATCGAAATAGCCGCCCTGGGCCGCGCCATCATTGAGTTCGTTCCACGATTTGCCGGAATCCTTGCTGATGAAAGTGAGATCGACCGGCGCACCATCGCCCGTCGCATCAGTGGCATAGACCAGCAGCACGCCTTGCCTTCCTGCGCTGAGACCATCGAGCATCAGGCGGTCGTCGAACGTATGCAACTGCTGCACATTGGGGCGCTGGACGTTCGCCCATACCGAGAGCGCGCCCGTGCGGTGTCCCTTGTCGCTCGGGTCGTCCCAGTTGCGCGGCGTGCCGAGGCGGGATAACGCGTACAGCGAATAGCCGCCGGTCGTCTCCGGTGACGATTGCAGGTCGACCACCGTCTGGTTCGGCAGCACCACGTCCTGCTCGAAGTCCTGCTGGTCCCACGTCATTCGGTAGACAAGACTCGATGTTTTGACATCGCCCAATTGTTCGACGTAGTAGGCAACACGCAGCACCCCATCAGGGCCGAGATTGACCGCGTCGAAGGTTTTGCGCGGCTTGCCGGTGTTGGCTAGCGGCGGCACCTTTATTTCTCGCCATGACTGACCGCCGTCGGCCGTGCGCCATACGTGGGGTCCCCAGCCGATTGCATAACCACGCTGCGGGTCGAGAAACAGCAACTGGCCGATGTTGTGGTCTTCTTGCCAGTTCAGTTGGGTCCAGTTCTGGCCGCCGTCGCTGGAGCGCCAGAGTTTGGTGATCTGCGGGGCCTGCTCGTCAGCAGCGTGCGGTACCTTGTAATCCATCCACCCGGTGCTGACGTACACCGTGCGCCAGTCTTTTGAGTACCACCAGACGGCATTCTGACCGCGTTGCTGGAACGTGCGCGTCAAGCCACCACTGAACGTTCCTTTCAGGAAAGCTACTGTGCGTCGATTTAGCCGTTCGGAAGAATCATCCATCCACGCTTCGGTAAACTCCGCGACCTCGGGATTTTTGAGTTCACTTGCCGGCTTGAACTTCAGTTCCGGTCCTGCAGTCTTGAGGCTGATGATGTCGTCGCCGCGAATACGAAATGCGCCCCCGCCATAGGGTTTGTCACCTTTTGCAAAAGATGTCGTGACCGTTTCCCAGCCTGTTGTCATGCTCTGATATCCGTAGGTTAAAGCGGCCAGCAAAGCAAGACCGCCTAATAGCATCGTCCAGCGTTTCGATTTTTGCATGTCATTTTGCCAGCAGGCGACCAAGTGCCTTGCCGACTGGATCGTCGATGTCAGAATGGTTAATCATATGCGGCAGAACCACTTTGCCGCTGTCAACGGCCTGCTCCCACGTTCGTATGTCGCCCCATTCCTGGATGTTCGGTTGCGCCGATATCTTTACCAAATCCAGAATCGGAAGATCTGCGAGACCTCCATCCAGATATGCTAAGGGATGCGTCTTGAATGCGAAGGATTTGAAGGTATTGTCGTCAAGCTCAAGCATGTACCGTTGCACCGGAAAGTCGATGCTGCCGTTCCCTGGTTTCAGACTGTCCATTTGAATACCATCATGCTCCATGTTTTGGCGTAAGCCATCTTCCATGTTCGTCTGCAGAAGCTTTCTGGCACTTCGCAACCACGCTTGTCCCTCCGGACTCAATCTCGGATACAACTTCGCCCCATAGTTCGAGCAATAGTAATACCCATAGCTGACGTAATACGAGGGCGGCTTATGCCCACACCCGACATGGCGCATCATGAAATTGCCGTGACGCGACCAGTCGGAATCCGTGCTCTCAGGCGCAATCAGTTGCTCGCGACGATGCAGCAAACGGCGCGCGACTTCCTTGTCCTTCCACGGATCCCACGAGGTCGCGAAAGCCTTCACCGTTTCCCATGCGCTCGAGACGCTGACTTTTTCCACCGTCTCAAGATATTCACCATGCAGTGGCTGGTAGTAGTACGGACACTGCCCGATAATCGACGGTGCCGCTGGTGGCACGATCCTGTTGCAACTGCTCAGCGCGACCTTCGGGCGGACTTGATATCCGCTGGGCGTCAGCATTGCCGCCCCCGTTCCCAGGACGGAGTCCTGCTTGTCTGCCATCAATGGTTCTCCAGAAATTTAATGACCACATCCTTCGGCACGTGACTTTGGGTGAGCCCTGTTTCACCCAGTTCGTTCGTGACACCCTGCGAAATGAGCGTGCCGTCGGAGAACATTTGGAATTTCATATTGGCCGCGGGGATATCCGTGCCGGCCCAATGCGCAATAAACGCCTGATCGTAGCTACCTTCCGAACCGGGCATGGCGGGGAGGGCAGTGGACATGTGTGTCGGTCCGGAGAATGCATGCTGAGCGCCCTTGATATCGATCTTGCCAGGCGCATGAATCTCGATGTTGCCGCCCTTGATGCGGATGTACGCACCGCCCGACGTCAGAAGAATTTCCTGTTTCGCGGCCGCCTCGATCTTCTCTGTTGCCGACAGCAGCTTCATCGTCTTCTGCGCCGTCAGTTCGATGTTGTCCGAGTGCGCCTGAACTTCGACCTTGCCCCTGGCCGCGAACAGCTTCATCCCCGCGTTCTGCACGAACAGGCTGAGTTTTCCGGCCACGCTCGCGATCAGCGATTTGCCGGTCGCGAGGTGCGTGCCCTGACCGCTCACGAAGTTGATGTGCTCGTCCACCGATACATGGGCCGATTTCTGCGTGGACAACGCGATGCCGGACGGGCTGGCGAACAGCATGACCGGCTCGCTGAACGCATTGGCACTGCCCGCTCCACCGCCTGCCGTCCTGCCACCCGACGACGAGCCCGAAACATTGTTCCGCGTAGCATCGGTGAACGACTTCAGTGCCGCGTGTCCGTCCCCGAGGCTTTCAGCCTGATGCGTGGTGCTCGCCGCGGACAGCGCTTCCAGCACGCTTTCCGCATTCACCAGTTGCGAGTTCGCCTCGCGCACGTCGAGTTGCTGGCCCGCTGCCGGTTTCGCATGCGTGGAAACATAGAGGCCCTGGCCGGCGCGCACCGCGCCGTAGGCGTCGGACTTCAGGTCGAAACCGCTGCCCAGATACGCGCCGCGTGTGTTGCCGGTCTGCGCGATCAGGTATCCCAGATGCAGATGCGCATTCGTGCTGCTGCTATAGAGGTGAACGCGGTTCTGGCCGGTCGCATCGTCCATCACCATCTGGTTGTAGCCGCTGCCCTGATATTCCTTCGACCTGTAGCCCGACAGCAGACCGTTCGAATGCCAGTGCGGTTGCGTCGCGCCGTTATACACCCGGCCCGTGACGAGCGGCCTGTCGCAGTCGCCATC
>NZ_FRAB01000062.1 GCF_900142195.1 Paraburkholderia terricola | reverse complement strand
GGTATGAGTCAGCAACACCTTCTTCACGAGGCAGACCTCAGCGCTATTCTGACCTTGCCATCACGACTGTGCTGGTCATTAAACGCGGCGGCCGCGGCCTAGGCGGCCGAAGCTTGAAATAGTACATAATGGATTTCCTTACGCGAAATACGGGCAGACATGGCCTGCCCGGTTATTATTATTTTTGACACCAGACCAACTGGTAATGGTAGCGACCGGCGCTCAGCTGTAATTCCGCCGATACTGACGGGCTCCAGGAGTCGTCGCCACCAATCCCCATATGGAAACCGTCGATATTCAGCCATGTGCCTTCTTCCGCGTGCAGCAGATGGCGATGGCTGGTTTCCATCAGTTGCTGTTGACTGTAGCGGCTGATGTTGAACTGGAAGTCGCCGCGCCACTGGTGTGGGCCATAATTCAATTCGCGCGTCCCGCAGCGCAGACCGTTTTCGCTCGGGAAGACGTACGGGGTATACATGTCTGACAATGGCAGATCCCAGCGGTCAAAACAGGCGGCAGTAAGGCGGTCGGGATAGTTTTCTTGCGGCCCTAATCCGAGCCAGTTTACCCGCTCTGCTACCTGCGCCAGCTGGCAGTTCAGGCCAATCCGCGCCGGATGCGGTGTATCGCTCGCCACTTCAACATCAACGGTAATCGCCATTTGACCACTACCATCAATCCGGTAGGTTTTCCGGCTGATAAATAAGGTTTTCCCCTGATGCTGCCACGCGTGAGCGGTCGTAATCAGCACCGCATCAGCAAGTGTATCTGCCGTGCACTGCAACAACGCTGCTTCGGCCTGGTAATGGCCCGCCGCCTTCCAGCGTTCGACCCAGGCGTTAGGGTCAATGCGGGTCGCTTCACTTACGCCAATGTCGTTATCCAGCGGTGCACGGGTGAACTGATCGCGCAGCGGCGTCAGCAGTTGTTTTTTATCGCCAATCCACATCTGTGAAAGAAAGCCTGACTGGCGGTTAAATTGCCAACGCTTATTACCCAGCTCGATGCAAAAATCCATTTCGCTGGTGGTCAGATGCGGGATGGCGTGGGACGCGGCGGGGAGCGTCACACTGAGGTTTTCCGCCAGACGCCACTGCTGCCAGGCGCTGATGTGCCCGGCTTCTGACCATGCGGTCGCGTTCGGTTGCACTACGCGTACTGTGAGCCAGAGTTGCCCGGCGCTCTCCGGCTGCGGTAGTTCAGGCAGTTCAATCAACTGTTTACCTTGTGGAGCGACATCCAGAGGCACTTCACCGCTTGCCAGCGGCTTACCATCCAGCGCCACCATCCAGTGCAGGAGCTCGTTATCGCTATGACGGAACAGGTATTCGCTGGTCACTTCGATGGTTTGCCCGGATAAACGGAACTGGAAAAACTGCTGCTGGTGTTTTGCTTCCGTCAGCGCTGGATGCGGCGTGCGGTCGGCAAAGACCAGACCGTTCATACAGAACTGGCGATCGTTCGGCGTATCGCCAAAATCACCGCCGTAAGCCGACCACGGGTTGCCGTTTTCATCATATTTAATCAGCGACTGATCCACCCAGTCCCAGACGAAGCCGCCCTGTAAACGGGGATACTGACGAAACGCCTGCCAGTATTTAGCGAAACCGCCAAGACTGTTACCCATCGCGTGGGCGTATTCGCAAAGGATCAGCGGGCGCGTCTCTCCAGGTAGCGAAAGCCATTTTTTGATGGACCATTTCGGCACAGCCGGGAAGGGCTGGTCTTCATCCACGCGCGCGTACATCGGGCAAATAATATCGGTGGCCGTGGTGTCGGCTCCGCCGCCTTCATACTGCACCGGGCGGGAAGGATCGACAGATTTGATCCAGCGATACAGCGCGTCGTGATTAGCGCCGTGGCCTGATTCATTCCCCAGCGACCAGATGATCACACTCGGGTGATTACGATCGCGCTGCACCATTCGCGTTACGCGTTCGCTCATCGCCGGTAGCCAGCGCGGATCATCGGTCAGACGATTCATTGGCACCATGCCGTGGGTTTCAATATTGGCTTCATCCACCACATACAGGCCGTAGCGGTCGCACAGCGTGTACCACAGCGGATGGTTCGGATAATGCGAACAGCGCACGGCGTTAAAGTTGTTCTGCTTCATCAGCAGGATATCCTGCACCATCGTCTGCTCATCCATGACCTGACCATGCAGAGGATGATGCTCGTGACGGTTAACGCCTCGAATCAGCAACGGCTTGCCGTTCAGCAGCAGCAGACCATTTTCAATCCGCACCTCGCGGAAACCGACATCGCAGGCTTCTGCTTCAATCAGCGTGCCGTCGGCGGTGTGCAGTTCAACCACCGCACGATAGAGATTCGGGATTTCGGCGCTCCACAGTTTCGGGTTTTCGACGTTCAGACGTAGTGTGACGCGATCGGCATAACCACCACGCTCATCGATAATTTCACCGCCGAAAGGCGCGGTGCCGCTGGCGACCTGCGTTTCACCCTGCCATAAAGAAACTGTTACCCGTAGGTAGTCACGCAACTCGCCGCACATCTGAACTTCAGCCTCCAGTACAGCGCGGCTGAAATCATCATTAAAGCGAGTGGCAACATGGAAATCGCTGATTTGTGTAGTCGGTTTATGCAGCAACGAGACGTCACGGAAAATGCCGCTCATCCGCCACATATCCTGATCTTCCAGATAACTGCCGTCACTCCAGCGCAGCACCATCACCGCGAGGCGGTTTTCTCCGGCGCGTAAAAATGCGCTCAGGTCAAATTCAGACGGCAAACGACTGTCCTGGCCGTAACCGACCCAGCGCCCGTTGCACCACAGATGAAACGCCGAGTTAACGCCATCAAAAATAATTCGCGTCTGGCCTTCCTGTAGCCAGCTTTCATCAACATTAAATGTGAGCGAGTAACAACCCGTCGGATTCTCCGTGGGAACAAACGGCGGATTGACCGTAATGGGATAGGTCACGTTGGTGTAGATGGGCGCATCGTAACCGTGCATCTGCCAGTTTGAGGGGACGACGACAGTATCGGCCTCAGGAAGATCGCACTCCAGCCAGCTTTCCGGCACCGCTTCTGGTGCCGGAAACCAGGCAAAGCGCCATTCGCCATTCAGGCTGCGCAACTGTTGGGAAGGGCGATCGGTGCGGGCCTCTTCGCTATTACGCCAGCTGGCGAAAGGGGGATGTGCTGCAAGGCGATTAAGTTGGGTAACGCCAGGGTTTTCCCAGTCACGACGTTGTAAAACGACGGGATCCCCGGGAATTCGGCCTAGGCGGCCAGATCTGATCAAGAGACAGTGGTTGTGCAGCGCCCATACGCGCTTGACCTGGCTTTCACTGCACCCGGCCAGCCTGGCCGTCTCTGGAATGCTGTGGCCTGCGCTGCGCAGCGCCACGATGCGTTCATGCACCTTTGTGTTGGCCTTGCGGCCGGTGTAGCGGCCGGCGTCCTTCGCCAGCTCGACGCCCTGCCGCTGCCGCTCGCGGCGATCCTCGTAGTCGTCGCGGGCCATCTGCAACGCCAGCTTCAAAAGCATGTCCTGGATCGACTCCAGCACCACCTTTGCCACGCCCTTCGCCTCGGCGGCCAGGTCGGATAGATCGACCACGCCAGGGACAGCCAGGCGCGCGCCCTGGGCGCGGATCGAGGCCACGAGGCGTTCGGCCTCGGGCAGCGGCAGGCGGCTGATGCGGTCGATCTTCTCCGCAACGACGACTTCACCGGGTTGCAGGTCGCCGATCATGCGCAGCAGCTCGGCGCGATCGGCGCGAGCGCCCGAAGCCTTCTCGCGGTAGATGCCGGCGACGTAGAAGCCGGCGGCCCTGGTGCTCTCCACGATGGCGGCCTGCCTGGTCAAGTCCTGCTCGTCGGTGCTGACGCGCAAGTAGATGCGCGCGACCTTGAAAGCGACGCCGGCGGCCTGGTGCTCGGTCGGCGTCCGCATGATGCGGTCGGCACCTTCGACCAGGCCATCGCCGCCGACGCGCAGCGGTGGCGTCTTGGCGAGCGCCTGGCGCGCTGCGCGTGACTGGCGCGGCATGGCCGCAATCTGTGTTTCCTGGGCGGTGCGCGGCGTGATGATCGCGCTGCGCTTCGCCTTGGTCTTGCCTGGGAAGTAGCCGTTGCGGCTGGTCATGGGTTCCTCCGGTCATTTTGGGTATACGCAAAGTGTCCGGTCATGCTACCCCCGGCCAAAAAGGCCGTCATGCGATTTATCTTGGCCGGGTCGTTATTGGCGGGTCTAAATGGCCGCTCCGTGGATCTCATCGCCAGAAATGGCGATGCGAGATCCAGGGCAGGGCGGCCGCCATCGTCAGACCTGGCGATGGTCGACGCCGGCGCGCATCGTCGGATGTGGCGATGCGAGCTCGAGGTCGGTGGCCACCGCCGGCGACCTGGTGCCATCGTCGGCAATGGCGATGCTGCAGCTCGACGTGCGCGGCCTGGTCGTCTCGGCATCGTCGGATGCGGCGATGCTCGAGCGAGGCGAAAAAAAACCGCCTCGGGGTGTCCGAGGCGGCAAGTCTGCATGCGGTTCAGGGAGGAAGAAACCGCGCCGGCGATCAGGGAGGAAAACCGCGCGGCCTGATGTGCAGCTCGGCCACTTTAGCCGGATTTTTCGACTTATCCGATGCGAGCGGCCCGCCGTGGGCGCTGCTCGATCTGCTGTTGCTTTTTCTCGACGTGCTTCTGCTCCTGGTGCTGCTGCTCGTCGCGCTGCACCTGGCTGATGGCCGCGCCGATCTGCCGCTTCACGCCCTCGATGCCCAGCTCGCTCTTGTGCGCCAAGTCGTTGAAGTCGGTGTGCTGCTTCATCGTGGACAGCGCCGCGATCTGCGCGCCGCTCAACATCGACGCCTTGAGCTTGGCCGCCTCGTCGCCGGCCAGCTCGACCTTGCCGGCGGCGGCGTCGGCAAGGCGCTGCTCGGCGCGCAGGTGGGTCTTGAAGCTGTCGGGCGTGATGGCGGGCAAGTCGCGCGGGTAGGTGTTCTCGGCCGGCGCGAAGATCGGGAAGATCGCCTTGCCGCCCACGGCCTGGGCGGCCGCCTCGGCCTTCTCCCGGCCGGGGTTGTTGCCGTGGGTCATGACCAGGTGCCGGTCGTCGTCGCCGGCGATGATGATCGGCTTGTCCGGGAACTTGGCGTGCAGCGCCTTCGCCACGGCCTCAAGGTTGCCGCTGTCGAAGGCGGCGACCGTGGCGTGGCCCACGGCCTCGGCCACCTGGGCCGCCGTGGCGTAGCCCTCCGAGATCACCAGCGCCGGCGCGGCCGCCAGGGCGTCCATGCCGCCGACCGGGTGGAAGCATCCTTCCTTCTTCGAGTCCTTGGCGAACCGCTTAGTGCCGTCCTCCTGGATGTATTGCATCGTCCATTGCTTGCCCTCTGCGTCGAAGGCCGGGATGTAGGTCTTCTGGCCTTCGCGGTCGGTCATCACGCCGGCCTGCGCCTGGATGCCTTTGGCTTGCAGGTAGGGCGTCGGCTGCTCGATGGGCACGAGGTCGGCCATCTGCCGACCGACGCGCTGCGCGGTGGCCTCCTGGGCCTTGTCCTGCTCGACGGCTCGCTGTGCCAGCTTCTCGGCCGCCTCGGCCTGGAGCTTGGCCTTCTCCTGGTCGCTCAAGGCGTAGCCCTTGCTCTTCCAGGTAATGTCCGTGCCGGTCTTGTTGTTGATGATCCGCCCGGCCGGGTGCCCGTCCAGGTGGCCCACGTAGAAGCCATCGAGCGCGCCCTTCTTGCCGCCCTCGACCGGCACGCGGTGCCGCTTGCCATCCATGATCGGGTGATCGCCCTGGGCGTTGCTGCCGGTGAACAGGCCGGCGCTGCGCATGGCCTCGGCGAACTCTTCCCTTGGCGTCATCGCTGGCCCTTGCTGGGCCTGCACGTTCTCGGGCTTCCAGCGTTCGAGCTTCGCCGCGTCGGCGCGCGGGCCGACATACCAGGACTTCGCGGCCTTGTCCCAAAGCGCGCCGGCGGCCTTGGCCGCGTTGCGCTGCTCGTAGGGCACGGCCAGGTACTGGCGGGCCTGCTGGGCCTGCTGCGCGGGCTTCTGCGCCTCGCCCTGGGCTTCGGGTGCCGGCTGGGCCGAACGCGGCTCTACGGCCGCTGTAGCGGCTCCCTGCGCCCATTTGGCGAAGGGAGCGGCATCGGTGCCCGGCGGCACGTACCAGGACTGTTGCTGCCGATCCCAACGCGCCCCGAGGCTCTTGGCCTCGTCCTTCTCCTTGTACGGCACGTTGATGTACTGCCGTTCGGGCTTCTCGGCCTGCGGCTGCGCCTGCTGCCGCTCGCGTTCCTGGCGCTCCAGCTCGGCCGCGCGGCGCTGCGCGTCGCTGTCGTTGAGCATGGCCGACGCCTCGGCGGTCTTGCGTGCCTCTTTAGCGGCTGAAATGTCCTCTTCGGTCGCGTTGGGGTCGCGCCGTACACGCTCTTCCTGCACGCGGGCCAGCTTGGCGGCGCGCTCGTGCTGGTTGTCGGTGCCCAGCGCATCGACCAGGTGCAGGCGCTCGGTCAGAGCCTCGGCCTGGCCCTCGGTGCGGGTGCCGGCGACGAAGGCAAAGGCGTCCTCGCCGAACTGCGCATCGGCCTTGCGCGCGTAGACCTGGAACGCCTGCGGCTCGATGCCGGCCTGGGCGGCATCGACGGTCTGGCCGTCCTGCTCGGCCACGCCGACGATGCGCAGCTCTCCGCTCCAGTCGGGCGGCAGCTCAACGCCAAGGTGTTGACGGGTCGCGTCGGCGAACGCCTGGCCGTCGATCTCGCCGGCGGCGAGCTGCCGGCGCGCGGCGGCGGCCTGCTCGATGCCCTGCACCGCGTCGGCAGGATGGGCGGCCAGCAGGGCGGCCGCCTGGTCGTTGGTCGGTGGGGTCATGTTCGCCTCCTGGT
Source organism: Paraburkholderia terricola (assembly GCF_900142195.1). GTDB lineage: Bacteria > Pseudomonadota > Gammaproteobacteria > Burkholderiales > Burkholderiaceae > Paraburkholderia > Paraburkholderia terricola. The sequence goes on along the minus strand of NZ_FRAB01000062.1, from coordinate 23,525 downwards.
CTGCGACGGCCGCTTGCTGCTGGGTCAGCGCCGGCAGGGCCATCAACTGGTCGGGCGCGTAGTTGTTCAGCTCGTCCAGGCTGCGAACCTGGTGGGGTTCACCGTCCTGGTCGTGGAACGCAAAGATGCGCTGGCCGTCGCTCCACCTGGCTTCGGCGTCGATGCTCGACACGATCTGTTCGCCGTGCTGCTGGAGCTGCTGCGCGAGGTGGAGCTGTTCGGCCATGTTGGCGAACTCTTGCGCCAAGCCCTTGCGCTCCAGGTAGGCGTTGTCGGTGTCGGTGTGGCTCGGGTCGATGCCGAACACCGGCGACAGCCGGTCATGCGCGACCGCGTAGAACTGCTCGGGATCGGTGCCGGTGATGCTGCCCACGGTTTCGAGGCCACGGCTGCGCAAGGCGTCTTCCAGGGTGTCGCCCTGGAATGCCTGGTAGTGGCTGAAAGACACGTCCGGGTTGTCCAGGACTTCGGCAATGTCCACGGCCAGGGCCTGGGCCACGGCTTCGTCCTGGGCCTGGCTCTGCTGCTGGTCTTGCTCCTGAACCTGCTTCTGCTCGAAGGCCAGCACGTAGTCGTGAATCTTCTCGGCATCGGCGGCCGCGCGGAACACCTCCAGCGGCTCGTCTTGCAGCGCCTTGATCCACGAACCCACATAGGCGGCGTGCTGGCCCGGATCGTGGCCGATGCCCAGCTCGTCGCCGACGATCATGGAAGCGATTTCGGCGCGCAGCTCTTCCTTGGCGTACCCCTCGCTCCCGAACGGGTGCGCCAGGTCGCGGTCAAGGCGCGAAGCGTGGCCCGTCCAGTGGCCCAGCTCGTGCAGCGCGGTCGCGTAGTAGCGGTCGGAGCTGGGGAACTGGCCGCGCTCCGGCAGGGTGATGCTGTCGGTCGAAGGGCGGTAGAACGCCCGATCACCGGCGGCGTGGGTGATCGTCGCGCCCGAGGCTTTCAGGATGTGCTCGGCGCGCTCGACGGCGTTCCAAGTCTGTTCCTTCTTCGGCTGGAGCGGCGGCAGGCCGTCGATCTGCTCGCCGTTGAACACGGTCGCAAAGAACACGCGCGGCCGCTCCAGCATGACGGTTTCCTTGACCGGCTGGCCCTTCGCATCGAGGACGGGCCGGCCGCTGTCGTCCAGCTTGTCTTGCTCTTCGCTGAACTTCCAGTATTGAACCGGCGTGCCTTTCTCGCCCTTGCGAACCTGCGCGCCCACGGCGGCGGCCTGCTTGTAGGTCATCCAGCGCGCATCGCTGCGGCCCTGGGCCATCAGGTGGATGGCGTTGATCCCTTTGTACCGCTTGCCGGTGGTCGGGTTCATCGGCAGGTAGGCGTTGGGTTCGCCCGGCTCCCACGGCTTTTGCCACGGTGCGGTGCCGGCCTTGAGCTGCTCGATCAGCTTTTCGGCCACGACTTCGTGAAACGGCTTCTTCGGCTCCATGTTCTCGTCCCTTCGGAATAGCTCGTTGAACTGAGGGAAGTTCTGCTGTGTCCGGGAACGGTCGCGCAGGCCCTGGGCGACCATGCACACGATGTTGTGCAGGTCGTCGGCCTGCATGGGCCGCACGCGGGCGATGCAGGTTTCCGTGAATGACTGTTGGCCGCGCTGCTGCACCTGGTCGGCGACCTGGTGCTGGCTCGGCTCGATGCCCTCGCAGTGCAGGGCAAACACTTCCTCGGCGCGCACGTCCAGGGACTGGCCGGCATAGCGCCGGTTCACGTCATCCCATAGCGGCTTGAGGGTGGGTTCGTTGCGGGCGGCCGCCAGGCCGTCCAGCAAGGCGCGCTTCTCGCCCGGCGCGAAGGTGTTGGCCCCGTAGTGGCCTAGCACCTCGTGCCGCAGCGTCATCAGTAGGTCGCCGGCGCTCTCGACGTTCTGCAAGGGCACGTCCACGCGGCCACGGTAGGCGCGGCCGGCGTGCAGCGTCTCCTTGGGCACGTAGCCGCCCTTCATGTCGGCCGGCACCTCGGCCGCTCGCGGCCCGTACAGCTCGGCCGCGTCCTCGCGGAACTTGTAGGCCAGCTCCAGCGCGCCGGGGTAGTCGCGGACGAAAGCCCGCGTCACCCCTTGCGCCTCGGCTTTCGTGATCGGCATGGGTCAGCCCTCCGACGCCTTGCGCGCGGCGGCCTGGGCAACCGTCTCGCCGGGCCGCAGGTCGTACAGCTCGCGGGCGTTCGTGGTGGTGATGAACGGCGGGATGTCGGCGCTCGGGCCTTCGTCGTCCAGGAATGCCGGCTCCAGCGCGCCATCGACTTCCACCAGGTCGTCGCCGCTCGCGGCGGCGTCCTGCTCGGACAGCGCGTCCTCCACGAACGCGCCCACGCGCTCGGCTTCGTCGGGGTCGAACTCGACCTGGAAGCCGGGCGTCAGCGCGTCGGCCATCTTCTCGCGCACGGCCTCGCGGCCGGCGGCGTCGTCGTCAACCGGCGGCAGGACGGCCAGCGGCTCGTCGTGGGCGGCGGTGTTGGTGGTGGTTTGCTCGTTCATGGTCGATCTCCTTCGCTGTGGTCATTCGGATGCCGGGCCGTTGCGGCCCTTGCTGTAGTCGGGCCGACCCTTGAGGTCGGGGTAGGTCTGCTTGCATGTGGGGAAGTTGCTGCAACCCCACCAGAATTGCCCCTTCTTCTTGCTCGGCCGGCGCGACAAGCCGCTGCCGCAGGCCATGCACTTGTGAAGGGATGACACCGGCGCGGCTTCCTTGCCGCCGGCGATGGTCACGGCTCCGCTGTTGGCCTTCGCCACCTGGTCGCGGATGAACGTCTCTTGCTTCGTGATGAAGGCGTCCAGGGCGGCCGTGCCCTGCTCGACGCCTTTCAGCATCCGCTCGTAGAGCGCGGTCAGCACCGGGCTTTTCACAACCTCGGGCAGCGCGTCGATGACGCTGCGGCCGAGGGTCGTGCTGATGATCTGCTTGCCTTTGACGGCCAGGAACTCGCGCCGCTTCAACTCGGAAATGATCGACGCACGGGTGGCCGACGTGCCGATGCCGTCGCCCTCGCGCAGCATCTTCTTGTGCTCGGCATCGCTGACGAACTTGTGGATGTTCTCCATCGCGCGGATCAGCGTGCCCTCGGTAAAGCGCGCTGGCGGCTTCGTCTTGGCGTCCTTGCGGGTGGCGTCCGTGCAGGTCACGGCGTCGCCCTGGGCCATCGACGGCAGGGCCTGCGTGCCGCTGTCGTCGTCCTCGTCCTTCTCGCCTTCCTCGTCGGCCTGGCTGTACACGTCACGCCAGCCGTTGCGCGTGACTACCTTGCCGCTCGCGGCGAAGTTCTCGCCCGCGATCTCGACGCCCACGGTGGTCTGCATGTACTCGTGCAGCGGGTAGAACTGCGCCAGGTAGGCGCGCACGATCAGGTCGTAGATGTTGCGCTCGCGCTCGCTGAGGGCGGCCTTGCTGCCCTTCTGCATGGTCGGCACGATGCCGTGGTGCGCGGTGATCTTCGAGTCGTCCCACGTCTTGGACTTGATACGCGGATCGGCACCATCGACCAGGCCGGCCAGTTCGGGGTTGACGTGCTTGATCGCCTCCAGCACGCGCGGCGCGTCGGCGTGCTGCGACTCCGGCAGGTAGGCGCAGTCGGTGCGCGGGTACGAGGTCAGCTTGTGCGTCTCGTAGAGCGCCTGGCAGGTGTTCAGCACGTCCTCGGCGCTGTAGCCGAACTTGGCCGAGGCCAGTGCCGTAATGTCGGACAGGGCGAAGGCCAGCGGCTGGTTCTGCTTCTTGGCCTCCTGTTTGTACGCGGCGATGGTGCCCGGCTGGCCCTTGACGGCGGCCACCAGGGCGTCGGCGACGGCGGTATCGACAAGGCGGCCTTCGCTGTCCAGACCGGCTTGATCCTCCTTCGCCTTCCATGCGGCGGCGAAGCTGCCGCCGGCGTGCTGCACCACCGCCCGGATGGTGTGGTACGGCACGGCCTTGAATGCCTCGATCTCGCGGTCGCGGGCGACCACGAGGGCCAGCGTCGGCGTCTGCACGCGGCCCACGGTCAGCAGGGCGCGCGAGCCGCCGCGCTGCGCGCGCAGCGTGTACGCGCGGCTGAGGTTCATGCCGATCAGCCAGTCGGCGCGCTGCCGCCCGCGTGCAGCGTCGGCCCAGCCTGCATAGGTGGTGTTCTCCTTCAACGCGGCCAGGCCGCGCTTGACGGAAACGGAGTCCTGCGCGCTCACCCAAAAGCGGCGCACCGGCTTGCTGTTGCGGAAGTGCTCCAGCACTTCGTCAACCAGCAACTGGCCTTCGCGGTCGGGGTCGCCGGCGTTGACGATCTCCTTGGCCTCCTTGAGCAGCTTGCCGATCACGGCGAGCTGCTTCTTCGCGTCGTCCTTGGGCTTGAGAATCCAGCTCTCGGGGATGATGGGCAGCTCATCGACGCGCCAGACCTTCTTGCCGGACTGGCCGCGCGGCACGTCATCGGGCGTGTACTCGTCGGGGTCGGCCTGTTCGAGCATGTGCCCGAAGCACCAGGTCACTTTGTCGGTGCCGCACTCGATGAAGCCGTCGCCCTTGCCGGTCGCGCCCAGCTCGCCGGCGATGGCCTTGGCGACGGACGGCTTTTCTGCGATGAAAAGGCGCATGGTGTGTCTCCCTACCAGGTGATGACCGGACGGATCACGGTCTTGATTTGCGAACGATTGATCGGGCCGAAGTAGCGGCCGTCGAAGGATGTGGCGCTCACGTCCGACATAAGCAGCACCTCGGAATTGCCGAGCGTGTAGCTGTTGGACTGATAGCGCGGCAGCGGCCGACCGGCCTTGTCGGCCTTGATCGGCGCGCTGAGGGGCAGCAGCTCGCCGTTGACGCGCACGCCGTCATCGGCGACGGCGACGGCATCGTCTTTAGCGGCTAAAACGCGCTTCATCATGTAGCCGTAGCCGCCCTGGCAGAAGCCGGCCCCGATGTAGCCCCTCTCCTTGGCGTCATCGAACACGCCGAGCTGCGGCGGGCAGAAGAGGACGTAGGCCCCCTTCTCCACCGGCGCGCTGCTCGTCCAGTACAGGCCGACCGGAATGCTCTTGGTGGTGTTCACGCGGGCACCGGCGGCATAGCCGCCGGCGGCCAGCAGCAGGGCGGCCACGCCCGCGATGACGACGCCTGCCGCGATGCGTTTCAGGATGCGGCTCATATCGTGATGCCCTCCCCTTCCGTCTCGGCCTGTGCGACGGCGCGCAGGCGGTCGCTGACCTTGGGCGCAGGGATCGCGGCGCGTGCCGAGAACACTGGGTCTTTGAAGTACAGGGGTTGCTTGCCGTAGATCGCCGGGTAGCCCGCGACGTAGATCACCATGTCGCCGGCTTCTTCGATCTCGCCCTGGGCGTTCTTCTTTGGCCCCGGCATGCGCAGGCATTCGTCGGGCGTCAGCAAGGGCCGCTGCACTTCCTGGTAAGTGCGCGACACCTGGCCCAGCATCGCCGCCGTGCGGCGGCCGCTGGTCGTGATCTGCTCCTTCACCACGGTGGTCTGCCCGGTGAGGCGGGACAGGTGTTCGGCCGTCTCGACGCGGTTGGGCGGGTAGGCGTTCTGCACGTGGCAGTTCGACGTGATGCTTTCGTCGTGGCCGTAGCCCGTCTCGCGGCTCTTGAGCTGGTTAATGTCCTGGCAGATGAGGTAGCACTTGATGCCGTAGCCGGCCACGAAGGCCAGCGACTCTTGCATGATCTCCAGCTTCCCGAGGCTCGGGAACTCGTCCAGCATCATCAAGAGCCGGTGCTTGTAGTGCGCCACCGGCCGGCCGCCCTCGAAGTCCATCTTGTCGGCCAGCAGGCGCACGATCATGTTCACCATGACGCGCACCAGCGGCCGCAGGCGGGCCTTATCGTTGGGCTGGGTGACAATGTAGAGGCTTACCGGGTCGTCCTCGTGCATCAACTGCTTGATGCGGAAGTCCGACCGGCTGACGTTGCGGGCCACCACGGGGTCGCGGTACAGGGCCAGGTACGACTTGGCCGTGGACAGCACCGATCCGGCTTCTTCCTCGGGCCGATCCATCATGTCGCGGGCCGCCGAGCCGATGGCGTGATGGTTCTGGCCGTCTACGTGCCCGTAGGTCGCCATTTCCATCCAAAGCTCGCCAATGTCCCGGTTCGGGTCGGCCAGCATCGCATCGACGGACGGCAGCGTGGCGGTGCCGCCATCGTCCTTGGCCTTGTACAGCGCGTGCAGGATCACGCCGACCAGGAGCGCGAAGGCGGTCTTCTGCCAGTGCGAGTCCAGGCCCTTGCCGTCCGGGTCAACGATCAGCGTGGCAAGGTTCTGCACGTCACCCACCTCGTATTCGGTGCCGAGGCGGATTTCGTCCAGCGGATTCCAGCAGACGCCGCCCGAGGTGCTGGCCGGCTCGAAGCGCAGCACCTTGTTCTTGGCGTGCTTCTGCCGCCAGCCGGCGGTCAAGGCCCACAACTCGCCCTTCAAGTCGGTGATGACGCTGCTCGCGCCCCACGACAGCAGCGTGGGCACCACCAGGCCGACGCCCTTGCCCGAGCGCGTGGGCGCGTAGGTCAGCACGTGCTCGGGGCCGCTGTGCCGCAGGTAGAAGAAATTGCCGTCCTTGTCCTGCCAGCCGCCCACGTACACGCCGGTAGCCGTGGGTGCGGCCTTGCCGGTGACGATCTCCAGGACGTTGCGCTCGCGTGGCAGCAGGCCGGCCGCCTGAATGTCCTTCTTCTCGGCCCAGCGGGCCGAGCCGTGCAGGTACTCGTTCGCCTTCGAGCTGTTGGACGTGACGACCTTCGCCACGGCCACGCCCAGCAGGCCCACGGTCGAAACCAGCATCCCCATGCTGCCGGCCTTCATGATCTCGTCCGGGTACTGGCTGTACCACTTGTACGTCCAGTGCAGGATCGACCAGGGCGCGTACACGTGGCCCACGTTGGGGCCGAGGGTCGCGTGATAGGCGAACGTGTGGGCGAAGAACTGCGTCGCGGCCTGGAGGCCGCCGACCATCGAGGCCGCGCCCAGCACCGGCAGCAGCTTGCTCGGCTTCGGTTTGGCGGTTCGGACTTGCGGCCCTACCGCGTTGTTCATCTTGATCTTCATCTACTCCTTCCTTTCGACGTTTTGATGGAGCCTTTCGCGGTGATCGAGACGGCATCGCCGACCGCGATGCGCGTCAAGCGCCGGGCCGTGGCCTGGTCGATGGGCATAACCATGACCTCATCACCTCGTTTCAAGAGGGCCAGCGCCTGGCCCTCGATAGTCCTGGTGCCCTGGAACGTGAGCGCACCATCACCGGCAGTATATCGGGAATGCTTCGGTATATCGAAACCTTTTAGGCGCTTTGCCTCGCGTTCGGCGATGTACTTGTCGGCGGCGGCGACGCCCGGCGGCGTCTGGCCTACTCCTGTTCCTGGCCGAGAAATTCCCCGTCGCAGTGCGTGATCTGGTTGGGTTCCTTGCTGCTCCACGTGACGAGGAACATCACGCGGCAATAGCACTTCACTTCCGCCGGCGATGCGAACCACACCGAGTTCGGACAGTGCTCGCAAACGGTGCTGGCTTTGGGGCGGCGGTTTTCTTCCAAGGCGTCCAACGTCGGGCTTCCGGTGGACGGTGGCGGCGTGAAGGCCGGCGTCGGCGCGGTCGCCTCGGCCGGCGGCTGGCCGGCCGTCGCCTGCTCGGGCGACGGCTGCGGCTCCGGTAGCGTGCTGGTCGGCAGCGGGCCGCTGTCCAGGGCCGCCAGCGCCGCGTCCAGTTCGTCCTCGATGCTCTGGTCTTTCGGTTCGCTCATGGGTGTTCTCCTTGTTCAAAAGCGCCTGCCGCCGGCTCTCAAGAGCCGGATCGGTGAAGGTGATGGGTAGCTGGGAATCGACGGCGGCGCGGATCATCTGCGCCTTGAACTCCACCGTGCCGTTGACGGTGATGCGGTTGCCGTAGCGTTGCATCGCCAGGCGCAGGGCTTCTTGCAGCCCTTCGCGCGTGGCCTCGCGGGAGACTTGCAGGCGGTCACCGTCATCGCGCACGGCGCTCATGCCGGCGCGGAAGATGATCGTCCCCTTCTTCGTGATGTTGTCCACCGCCGGCGCGTGGCCGGGCTTCGCCTGGCCCTCGCCCCGGATGGTGTTGCCCTTGAGGCCCTGGGCCGCCTCGCGGGCGCGCAGGGCGGCCAGGGCGTCGGCGCCGCCGTGCTGCGCCTCCTTCTTGAGCCAGTCGGCCCACGTGCGCCGGCTGTGCTCGGCGTAGAGGGCCGTGCGCTCCTGCTGGAACTGCTTGTTGATCGCCTGGAGTTCGCTGCGCAGGGCCTTGCTCGCCTGGGCGTACAGCAGCTTCTTGTTCGCGCGGCCCTCGCCGACCACCTTAATCGTGGCGCGGCGCAGGCGGTTCGACCTCTTGGCCGCCTCGATCAGCCGATCCTTGCGATGCCGGGCGCGCTCCAGGGCCTGGGCGCGCGCCGTGGTCAAGCTCTGCTGCTCGGCCTTGTACTTCGCGTACAGCTCCACGGTGTTGACGCGAAGGCGGATGGGGTCTTTGCGGTACTGCCGCTTCGCGGTGGTTTGCGCCTGCCGTTCGGGCGAAGCCTCGAACGGGCCAAGCCGCGCCTCCAGGCTCGGCTTGGAAAGGTCGCGGGCTACTGTGCTCGCCTTCACCATCGTTCCGTCGCCGGCCTCGAACACGAGGCCATTGGCGCGGACGCGCAGCTCCATTCCGTTGTCCCGCATGACCTGGTGCAGTTCCTGCCAGGACTGCGCGCCCTTGATCTCGTCCAGGCACTCGCGCTTGATCCAGCCGACCAGGCTTTCAACGCCGGCATGCCGCTCCATGTCGGCGGCCCGGCCCTCCGCGCCGCGCTTGCGCGGCTCGTGGTTGTCGCGCTCCAGGCCGTAGTCGCGCTCCAGGGCCGTGCAGAGTTCCGCCAGCGCCCGGTGCGGGTAGTACGGCTCGTGCATCGTGTGCCGCGTCGGGTGAATCTTGTTGATGGCGATGTGGATGTGCAGGTTGTCGGTGTCGTTGTGGACGGCACTGATTCGCTGATGCTCGCCATAACCCAGCCCGACGCAGATGCGTTCCTCAATCGCGCGCAAGGTGTCGGCGCTGGGCTGCTCGCCGGCCCGGAAGCTGACGATCAGGTGGTAGGTCTTGTCGCCCTTCGCGCGGGTGTTCGTGTGCTGGGTCGCCAGCACCTCCGTGATGGCGTCCTGGATGGAACCGGCTTCGCAGTTCGTCGCCTGCACGTGGCCCAGCCGGTGGTCTTTGCTTTGGGCGTCGGTGATGTAGTTCGCCAGGCCCGCGAAGTCGCTCTTGCCAAGCGAGCGCATCGGCACGTGCTTGGCGATCATGGCCGCCCCTCCGGCTTTTTAGCCGCTAAAGAAGTCAAGGCTCGGCCCTCGGCTGAACCACGGCCTTCATGATCCGGCTCATTTCGTCCTGGGTGGCCTCGATCCGGCCCAGCAGGGCCAGGATGGTCGCCTCGCCGAACTGGAGCGTTCGCACGTCATCGGTCAGCCAGAGCTTGAGCAGGCCGCCAAGGCGGCCAAGGTCGCCGTTGACGCGCACCAGCTCGCGCACGTGCTGGTAGTCCATGACGCCCTTGATCTGGTAGCCCTGGCCCACGTCGCGCAGATAGCGCGCCACGCTGACGCCCGCCCTCTTGGCGTTCGCCTCGATCTCGTCTTTCTCTTCGGGGAACACCGGCACCCGCAGGTGCTGCCGCCGCCGGCGGCCGTGTTCCTTTTCGTCGTTCTCCATGCCTCGCCTCGTCTCTCATGCCGGCGGTAGCCGGCTGCCTCGCAGAGCAGGATGACCCGTTGAGCGCCCCCGGCGCGAATAAGGGACAGTGAAGATAGATAACCGGCTCGCCGGTTAGCTAACTTCACACATCCTGCCCGCCTTACGGCGTTAATAACACCAAGGAAAGTCTACACCAGCCATTACGATTTATCCGCAACTATCGCGCTATCAGGCCGCAAAAGCAGCAACGGATATAGCGAAAACCGCCACAATGGCCCATAATGCCGCTATCGAAGCGTGCCAATGCACGCCGATAGCGGACTTTTTGCGTTTCCGTAGCGCCGCTTAGTAGCGTTACATTTGCGATGAGAGGATTAGATGGACGAACACGATGCCAAAGACCTACCCCGAAGAGCTGGCTGAATGGGTGAAGGGACGGGAAGCCAAGAAGCCGCGCCAGGACAAGCACGTGGTCGCGTTCCTGGCCGTCAAGAGCGACGTTCAAGCGGCGCTCGATGCGGGCTATGCGATGAAAACGATCTGGGAGCACATGAAGGAAACCGGCCGGCTGCGCTGTCGGTACGAAACCTTCACCCAGCACGTGAAGCGGTACATCAAGGCCGCGCCGGTAGCTTCCCCGCCGCCTCCCGCCACTCCCCCGGACAGCCAGCCCAAGGGCGCGAAGCCCGAGCCGAAGGCCGCCCCGCCGGCCTCGGAATCCAAGAGTGAGCCGCCCAAGATCGGCGGCTTCACGTTTGATGCGACTCCAAAGAAAGAGGATTTACTGTAATGGCGAAAATTCACATGGTTCTGCAAGGCAAGGGCGGCGTCGGCAAGTCGATGATCGCGGCCACCATCGCGCAGTACAAAGCCGGCAAGGGACAGAAGCCGCTTTGCATCGACACCGATCCGGTGAACGCGACGTTCGAGGGCTACAAAGCCCTCAACGTGCGCCGGCTCAACATCATGGACGGCGACGAGATCAACACCCGGAATTTCGACGCCCTGGTCGAGATGATCGCGTCGGCCGAGGGCGACGTCATCATCGACAACGGGGCCAGCTCGTTCGTGCCGCTGTCGCACTACCTCATCAGCAACCAGGTGCCGGCGCTGCTCCAGGACATGGGCCACGAACTCGTGGTGCATACGGTCGTCACCGGCGGCCAGGCCCTGGTGGACACGGTGAGCGGCTTCGCCCAGCTCGCCAGCCAGTTCCCGGCCGAATGCCTGTTCGTGGTCTGGCTGAACCCGTATTGGGGGCCAATCGAGCACGAGGGCAAGGGGTTCGAGCAGTTGAAGGCGTACACGACCAACAAGGGCCGTGTGTCCGCCATCATCCAGATTCCGGCGCTGAAAGAGGAAACCTACGGCCGCGACTTCGCCGAAATGCTCCAGGATCGGCGCACCTTCGATGAGGCCCTGGCCGATTCGGCGCTCACGATCATGACGCGGCAGCGGCTCAAGATCGTGAAAACCCAGCTCTTCGCCCAGCTCGAAAACGCGGCGGTGCTCTGATGGCGGCCGACGACAAGATCGAGGAGCTGATACGGGAGATCGCGGCCAAGCACGGCATCGCCGTGGGCCGCGACGATCCGATCTTGATCCTCCAGACCATCAACATGAAGCTGATGCAGGACAGCGCATCGGCCCAGCAGGAAATCTTGGACGCCTTCAAGTCGGAACTGGAGTCCATCGCCCACCGATGGGGTGATGACGCCAAGGGAAAGGCGGAAAGGACGCTCAACGCGGCGTTGGCGGCCAGCAAGGACGCCATGACGCGGGGAATGCAGGAGGGCGCGAAGGCGGCCGCCGAGGCCGTGCGGCGTGAGGTTGAGGCGGTGACGGCGCAGCTCGTCGCGCCGATCCGCGAGGCGCGGCGCGTCGCCATGATGAACATGGTCGCGGCCGGCATGGCGGTCGTGGCCGCCGGCCTGGCCCTGTGGGCCTCGCTGTAGATGGCGATGCGGGATCTCATCGTCAGAACTGGCGATGGTCGACCGCGCCGGCGGCATCGCCAGGTTCGGCGATGCTGGCCAGCTCCCGGCATCGTCGCTTGTGACGATGCTGCAGGATGATTCCACCAGGCCCTCGGCGGGCCTCCCTCGCCAGAAATGGCGATGCTCGAGAAAAAAGCCCGGCGACCGCCGGGCTTCGTTTTTATGCGGGCCTGGCTGACAGGCCCAAGGACTGCGATCTCCCTGGCCGCTCCTGGGCCTGGGATTGCTTGCGCTCCTGCTCCTGCTTGCGCATCAGCAGCTCATGCCGGCGGGCGGCCTCGCGCATGGCATCCCAATCGGAAGCCAGCTCGGGGTTCTCGGCGCGCATCTTGCGCGTCGCCAGCTCTTCGATCTTCGGCGAGTGCAGGCCCATGCCTTCCTTGATCTCGCGGACGGCCTCCAGGCGCGCGTGAAGCGTCTGCAAGCGGGCCTGCTGCTGCGCCTGCTGGTTCTGCCAGGCTCGCTTAGAGCCGGGCAAGGAAAGCCGGCCAGGCGCGGACGCCTGGGTCTGCTGCAAACGGGCCTGCTGCCGGTCGATCAGGTTTTCTAGCCTGTCCTCGATGTGCTCCACCTGGTCGTGCTTGGCCTGCACGTAGAGCGCCAGGGTTTCGGGGTAGGACTGCTCGACCGGGGCCGCCTCTAGGGTGGCCTGCTGCTCGATCTCGGCCGCCTGGGCGGCCTCCAGCAAGTCGGCTCCGGTGTCCTCGCGCGAAGCGCCGAAGGCGGCACCGCCGAGGGTGGCCGGCGCGCTGACGCGGGCCGGCTTGGTGGCGCGGCTCTCGGTGCCGCTGCCGGGGATGGTGAGTCGTTTCAAGGGCGTGCCTCCTTTTTAGCCGCTAAAGCTACATGGAGCGCCCCCGCGTCAGTTTCGGGGCCTCTGCGGCGACTGCCGCCTTGCCCTGGGCGTTGTAGCTGATGCTCTTTGCGCTCCCAATTTCAGGTACTTTATCGAAATCTGACCGAGCGTGCATGACAAAGTTCTTGCCGATCTGCTGGTACACGTTGGTGGCGTCGGCATGAACGATCACGCCGGCGTGGGTCTGCTTCTTGTCGGCCGCTTGGGCCGTGTACAGGTTGTAGATGCCGGGCTTCAACGCGCCCGCCTTGTCTACTTTCTGATTCGTCCAAGCGCCGTCCTTTTCGGCCTGAACGATGCGTTGACCGTTCATGACCAAGAGGCGTTCTTTCATCGGGCACTCCTATGGTTGCCGTAGTTCTCAAAAGGGTGATGGTGGCCCCATGCAAGCCGCGCTCCAATCGAGTAGGAGGCGGATTCACACCCGCCGTCCTCTCACACCACCGTGCGTACGGTTCCGTACACGGCGGTTCAGGTTACGCGGCTAAGCCGGTTAATCGTATCCAGTATCGAGACCAGCCCGAGCCGGTCCCACAGTTTCTTTGGCAGCGCGTAGTTCATATGTTGCGCTCCCGAATTCCACCATGGACCTCGGCCATTGAAGGCTGACTTGTTGGCACGCTCCTCGCTCAACCCCAGGCGCATCAAGTTTCTCAGCCTCGTGGGAGGCTGTTTCCATTGACGCCAGATGACGCAGCGGAGTTTGTGCCTGACCCAACCATCCAGTTCCTCAAGCGGCCGCTTGCTCTGGCTGAGCTTGAAGTAGCTAGCCCAGCCTCTCAGGACGGGGTTGATCCGCTCGATGACAGTCGCCATTTTGCGAGCCCGTACGCTGCGCAGCAGCATTCTGAGCCGGTCGCGTAAGCGGTCTAGGCTCATCCTTGCCACGCGCAGTCTTGGCTGCTGGTGCCAGCTCATCCCATAGCCTAGGTAGTCGCACTTCCACGCCCTTGCCACTTGGCTTTTCTTCCTGTTCACCGTCAGCTTCAGACGTTCTCTCAGGAAGCGCTCGACGCTGACCAACACCCGTTCGCCGGCCCGGGGACTGCGTACATAGATGTTCGCATCATCGGCATAACGTACGAAGCGATGGCCCCGCCGCTCCAGCTCGCGGTCGAGTTCGTCGAGCAGGATATTCGACAGCAACGGCGAGAGCGGGCCGCCTTGCGGCGTCCCCTCCTGCCGTGGGCTGACGACACCGCCCGACATGATCCCGGCTTCAAGGTAGCGGCGGATAAGCCTGAGTACGCACTTGTCTCTGATCCGACGTTCGATGCAGGCCATGAGGATGTCGTGATTGACCCGATCGAAAAACTTCTCCAGATCGAGTTCCACGCACCAGCGGTGTCCCGCTGTCACATGAGCACGGGCCATCTCGATGGCTTGATGCGTACTTCTGCCCGGACGAAAACCATAGCTGTAGTCCGAGAACAGTGGGTCGAAGATAGGTGTGAGCTGCTGCTGCAGTGCTTGCTGGATCAGGCGATCCACGACGCTGGGGATTCCCAGTTGCCGTGTGCCGCCCTGCGGCTTGGGAATTTCAACCGCTCGCACTGCTTGGGGCTGGTATTCACCGGCCAGTAACCTGACCTTGAGGGTTGGCCAATACTGTCTCACGTAGCCCGCCAAGTCAGCGACCGTCATGCCATCGGCACCCGGTGCTCCCTTGTTGCTGACCACGCGTTGATACGCACGTCTGAGGTTGGCCGGTGCAAGCACCCGCTCCATCAGCGTGTCCGGCTCCGCGTTCGTCCACGTCACGGACGCCGTCGATACCTTTGCACTGTCAGGCGTCACCCTCGGCTTCTGGCCGGAGCTCGGGATGACAGTTTCCGCTGTGGGAAATTTCTGCATTACGGTTACCAACGAGACGGCGACGCCTACTGGCGGCATAACCTGTTCGGCCCTTGGTGGCGCGGTTAACCGCCACTTACTACGGCTTCGGCTGACTTCTGCACGCTCATCCCGTCGCCTTTCGACGCGCGGTAGCACAATGGCAAACGTACAGATCTCCCAGGGTAATTCGCGCGACCTTCCTGCTTATGCCTGTCGGATCTACGTCACAGCGTTCCGTGCAAGTATTGGGCTTTGGCGATTTGTGCCACCTCACCCCGCTGTGCCGCCTCTATCCGCTTCCTGTTCGTCAGGCCAGCATTTTGCCTCGGGCTTCCTTCAGATTCGCGGTCACCCGCGACACCCTTGCCTCCGGCTAACACTTCCCCTTGCCGGGTGTGTAGAGGACTTTCACCTCCAAGTCACCCACTTGGCCACCACAACCAAGCGGGTTGCGCATACGCGCAACGCGCCATGCCTGGCGCACACAAAAAAGCCGACCTCGGCAAAGCGAGGCCGGCTCTTCCCAGCGGCCGGGTTGTGCGTTTTGTCAGGGTTCCAGGGTAATTTTAAGGAAAACCAACCGATTTATCAGGTCTTTTTGCGTCCGCCGCTGGTCGGATCGGCCGCCCGGCCTTGCGCCATGACGGTTTCCAGGGCCTCCAGCCGGCCGCGAAGCCCGGCCGCTTCCTCGCGGGCCTGGGCAGCGTCGCGCTTCGCCTGGTCGCGCTCGCCCTGGGCGGCGGTCAGCCGCTCGGCCTGGCGGTGTGCCTCGGCCGCCATCGCCTTGCGCTGCTCCTGGTGGGCCTGCTCGGCCGCCTCGGCCTTGGCCTGCACCTTCACCAGCTCCGCGCGCACCTGGTCGCGCTCGGCGGCGGCCGCCTCGGTGGCCTTCCGCTGCTCGGCCTGAGCGGCGCGCGCCTGGTCGGTCGCCTGGTTCGCCCGCTCCAGGTCGGCACGCAGCTCGCCGGCGCGGCGCTCGATCTCGGCGGTACGGCTGTTCGCGGCCGCGAGGTCGGCCCGCAGGGCCTCCACCTGGTCGGCGCTGGCCGTGGCCCTCTCCTGGGCCTTGTCGCGCTCTGCGCGCGCCTGGCGGGCTTCCTGATGGGCGTGATCCAGCTCCGTGCGCAGCTCGCCGGCCCTGGCCTCGGCCGTGGCCGCGCGCTCGCTGGTCGCCGCGAGCTTGCCGCGCAGCTCGTCGGCCTCGCCCTTGGCGGCCGCCTCGACGGCCTCCAGGGCCGCGATGCGGGCCTTGGCCTCGTCCAGCTCGCCGGTGAGCTGGTCGGCCAGCTCTGCGGCTTCCTGGCGCGCTGCTTCCGTCTCCTGGCGCACGGCCTCCAGCGCCTCGCGCTCGGCGGCCAGGCGGTTGTTCGCCATTTCCAGCGCCACGGCCCACAAGTCGCCGCCCAGCTCGGCCAGCTTGTCAGTGATCGCCTGCGGTGCCGGCTCGCGGATCGGGGCGGCCTGGCTGGCCTTGCGTGCGCGCCACTCGTTCATCGCCTCGCTGATGGTGGTGAAGCTGCCGCTGCCGAGCTGCTTGCGCACGTTCGCCAGCGTGGGGTTCTGGCCGGCCGCGTCCAGTTCGTCGGCCACCGCAAATATCTGCTCCTTCGAGATCGCCATGTCGGGCCTCCTTTGGCCGGTTGTATGTTGTAGCGTGAAGCATACTACAACATACAACACTACGCAAGCGGTTTAGCTGAACTTTTTTTAGCGGCTAAAACGCGGGCAAAAAAAGCCCCGCTCGATGGCGGGGCGATGGGTGGGGGTCGGTGGTCGGCGATGCCCGGCGCTGGGCGTGTCAGCCCTCCAGCAGCGCGACAAGCTGCACGGTGCCAAGGTCGGCCTCGAACTCCTGGCCGTCATCCTCGTATTTGAGCCAGGCCCAGCCCTCGGCCGGGGGCCGGCGGTTGAGGATCAGCCGTGCCGGCCGGTCGTCGTGCTTGACCTGGATGATGGCCTTCTTGAGCTTGTCGGGGTCGGCCTCCTTCGGCTCCTTCTTCCCCTTGGCGTCATCATCCTGCGGCCCCTGCTCGCCGTCGCCGGCCTCGGCGTCGGTCTTGCCGGTCAGCGCATCGACGGTGTTGGGATCACGGTCGCCGTCCTCGTGACTGCGCTTGTCCTCCAGGAACTCGCGCAGCAGCTTCACCGAGCCGCGCGTCAGCTCCTGGCTGTCGTCGGCCAGCCAGGCGGCCACCTCGTCGGGGTTCTTCTTGTAGGCCGTCACCAGCTCGTTGATGACAGTCACGTCCTTGCCCCGGCCGCTATTGAACGCCTCGGCA
This sequence comes from Paraburkholderia terricola, assembly GCF_900142195.1. Classification (GTDB taxonomy): domain Bacteria; phylum Pseudomonadota; class Gammaproteobacteria; order Burkholderiales; family Burkholderiaceae; genus Paraburkholderia; species Paraburkholderia terricola. The sequence continues at coordinate 6,904 of NZ_FRAB01000062.1, read as the reverse complement.
ATGGGTTCGGGCAAGTCCAGCAGCGTGACGTGCTGCGTGACGAAGGCCGGCGACTTGCCGATCTCCTTGGCGATCTCGCCCTTCTTCTTGCCCTTCGCCAGCTCGCGGCCGATGAAGTCGGCGATCTCACGCGCCGTCAGCTCGTTGCGTTGCAGGTTCTCGATAACCTGGTCGGCCTCGTTGTAGTCGTTGTCGATGAAGGCCGGGATCGTGGTCTTGTGCGCCCACTTCGAGCCGCGATAGCGCCGCGCGCCGTGGTTGATGAGGTAGCGCCCCGGTGCGTCCGGGTTCTCGCGCACGCTGATGGGCGACTTCACGCCGCGCGCTTTGATCGTCTCGCCGATCTCCGCGATGCTCTCCGGCGAGAAGCCGGGGTTGTCGGCCGTGCGCGGCTGGTGCGGGTCTTCGTCGATCAGGTCAAGCGGCAGCTCCTGCGGGCCTGCGCCGCCGGCGTTGGCCGCCGGCTGCTCGTTCAGCAGGCCGGCCAGGTCGCCCAGCCCGTCCAGGCCCAGCCCGGACGATTGCGGCTTGTCCTGCTCCTTCTTCTTGGCGTTGGTCTTGGCGCTCATTGCGCGATCTCCATCTTCGTGAACACGTAATCCGCCAGCGCACGCACCTCCTGGGTGGCCTTCCGCGCGGCGGTCTTCTTGATCTTCCACACCGGCATCTGCTCGCCCAGCGCCTCGGCGATGCTGTCACGCGCGCCGATGCTGAACGGCAAGATGAGCTGCGGGTATGCCTGCTGCAACGTCGCCAGGTTGTTGACGTGGCGCGGCTTCCGCGCGTCCACCTTGTTCGGCACCATGCCGAGGAAGCGCAGCTTGGGGTTCTGCTTGCGCAGGTTGCTGATGACCGCGACCATCTTCTTCATGCCCTGCAAGCTGTACGCCTCCATTTCGATGGGCGACAGCATGTAGTCGGCCGTCAGCACGGCCGCCGTCATGGCGACGCCAAGGGAGGGGGCCGTGTCGATCAGGCACACGTCGAAGAACTCGCCCAGCGCGGCCACACTGGCCCGCAGCGCGGCGGCCGCCTGGGAAAGCTCCATCTTGTCCAGGTTCGCCAGGTTGGCGTCTGCCGCGATCAGCGCCAGGCCGTCATCCTCCCGGTCAGCGAACCAGGCGCGCAGCTCGTCGCCGCCGGCGGTGAACATGCGACTGGCGGGATAGCCCGAGTCGTGGCCGGCCAGCGTCCAGCTCGCATTGCCCTGGGTGTCCAGGTCGATCACTGCAACCCGAAGGCCGCGCTCCTGGAAGTCGAACGCCAGGTGGCAGGTTGCGAACGTCTTGCCTTGACCGCCTTTCTGAATTGCCGTGACCAGTGTTTTCATGAGTTGGGTTCCTGTTTCCTCTTTCCCTTGGCGTCGGCTTCCCAACGCTTGACGATGAACGCTTGATGCTCCGGCAGTACCGCCGTCACCCGCTCGAAGCCCTGCGGGAGCACTTCCCCCGCCACTGCCCACACGCGGCTGACCGCTTGCGATACCGCCCCCTTGGTCAGCCCCAGCGAGGCCACAAACTCGGCCTGGGGCCTTCCATCGACCAGCACGCCGCGCGCTATGTCGATGGTCTGTTGCCCGATCTCCAGGCCCTTGATCGCCGCCTGGAATTGGGCTTCGGTTAGCCGTTTCTTCATGGAGAACACCCATATAAACTCCACACCCGGTTGTTGAACAAAAGGCGGTGCCAGCCGCCGACCATGTGCAGAAGTTTAGCTAAACTCGCCGCCCGCGTCAAGCGTTTTAGCGGCTAAAAATGGGCGCGTGATCTTCTTTCTTGGCGTTCAACCTGGCCGCGTCAGCGGCACTCATGAAGAACGTCATCAGCGGGCCGACCGTGCGGCTCGAACCGTTGGCAAAGCACACGTCGAACTGACCGCCGGCGGTGTGCGGATCGACGCCTTCCACCAGTCGCCAGGGGTCAAGGCCCCATTCCTCGGATTGCGCGCTGTACCAATAGGCCGGCGCATCGCCGTTCAAGTCGCTGGCCGCGTACTCGCGCACCAGGACGGCCACCCGGCCGGTGTTCGGCTCCACGAATCCCGGCGGGTAGGGTAGGGTCTGTTTTTTCATGTCAAAGCCCCTTCGGCTTGTAGATCGAAACGAAGTAGGTGATCGCGGTCAGCACCGCGAAGTACGCCAGGAACGACCAACCGGCATACACGCCAGGCGTGTTCCAGTGGTAGAGCATCCGCACGAACTGGAAGAAGGTGGCAATCGACAGCACCCACTTGAGGATCGGCCAGACCAGCACGGTCGCCACCCATACGAACTTGACCAGGCCGGCCAGCAGGCCAGCACCGGGGGCCTTGTTGGGGGCAGCAGACGCGGCGGCAGGCTCCACCGGCGCGGGCGCGGCGGGCTGCTCGATCTCCTTGGGGAACTTGATGATGTTGGACATAGCTTGACCCTCCACGCGCTTACGTGTTGAATGCTGGGTGCTCCCACTCGGAAGCATGGTTACGGTGTGCCAGCACCAGGCCAAGCGCCCCGGATCACTCCGGGGCGTTCCTCCACCTGGGGCCGCCCTTGATCTTGCCTCGGCTCACGCAATACTCCTTCTTGGCGTCCTCGATAGGCCCGGCCGTTGCCGACCGGGCCATGTGCTCTTACCAGCCGGCCCGGCGCTTGGCCTGCTCGACGGCTTCCATCGACCAATGGCCCTTGGCCTGCCCCTCCAGGGAGCATCCGGCGAAGTACGCCTTGCCGCGCAGTTCCTCGGCTTTGCACACCAGCTCGGCCGCCTCGGCCATCATGGCCGCGATCTCGTCACGGCGGGCCGGGAAGTCGGTCGCTGCCGCGCCCTCCAGCTCGTCAATCCAGGGCATAATCTTGTTGTCGCTCATCGGACTTTCTCCGGTAGTTGACCTGGGCAATGTGCCCGGCCTTCAAGTGCTATATTAGGGCAAAATGCCCTAACCTGTCAAGCACTTTAGCTAAACTTTTTTCGCTTTACCGGAATCCGAAGGCTAAACTTTAGCCGCTAAAACCTTTCCCTTGGCGTCAATCCTCTTTCCAGATCACGCCCAGCCCGGCCTGGTCGCACAGGATCGCCCATGCCGCATAGGGAATCGGGGTGTCCTCGCCGATCCAGCGGCGGATCGTGCGGTCGCCCTTCGCGCCCAGCCCCAGCGCCTTCGCGGCCTTGCTGCCGCTGAACCCGGCCAGGCGCAGCACCTCTCGGACTTCCTCGCCGGTCGGTTGCGCCCAGCGTTCGGCCGGCTTCAAGCACTCCAGCCGGATATTGGCGTCGTTCGTCATTCGTTCGTTCTCCTGGTCAAGTGATAAGCCGCAACTGGTCGAAGCCGTAGATCGACTGGATGCAGCTCGGGTCTGAATCGACCACGCGCCGGCCTGCGCGATTGGTCTTGTACGTTACCGGCCTGTCGTCGTGCGCCCACACCTGGCGGGTGTCGGGATGCACCTTCACGATGATGATGCGCTTGCCGATGTAGCGGTCGAAAACCGGGTGATGGACGCTCACGATCTCGCACCGCTGGCCGGGCTTGAACTCCACCAGGTCGGCCGGGCCTCCATCGCCATTCCTGGCGATGCTGCAGGTTGCCGCGCTCGCTCGCGGCATCGTTGTTTCCGGCGATACAGGCCCGCCCTCGCCCGGCTCGGCATCGTCGGCTTTGACGATGCTGCAGGTCATCGTCGTTTCTGGCGATGCGGGATCTCGCTCCGGGCCTGCGCCGGTGATTTTTCCCTTGGCGTCCAACCCGGCGGCCCTGGCCGCCTTGATCCTGGTCGCGGCCTCGGCCGCCCAGCGCCTGGCGATGAAGGCCCGATGCGAGGGCAGCACCACATCGACCAGGACGAACCCCGGCGGCACCAGGACGGTCGCCGGTGCGCGCCGCGCCGGCGGCTCCAAGCCGGCCAGCCAAGCGGGCAGGGGAGCATCGGCCAGGCGGTCGCGGTAGCTGGCCTCGACCATCACCGGGCGCTTCTTCTCGGCTCGCTGCGCAGCCAGGATGCCGCGCGCAACCTCGTCCACCGTCATGCAGCCCTGCGCCGTGTCGAAGTGCGAGCGGTAGCCCGTTTCGGAGATAAACGGCCTGTCCAGGTCGATGACGTGGAACTGGAAGTGGGCACCCAGCGGCCCGCCGTAGCCGGCCTCGTACTCCACCAGGGCGCGCATGTCGCCATCCGCGACCAGGAACTGGCCGCGCTGGCCCCACAAGGGCACGTCGCCAGGCACCGCCGCGCAATGGCGCTCGATGACCTGGCCGGGCGCGTCGTGGTCGGCCATGCTGCCCACGTGCGTTCCGCCGTTCATCTTCCAGATGACGGCCTCGTATCGGTCGCTGGCCGCCTCGGCGGCCGCACCGTCACCGCGCATGATCGCCGCGTCGATCTCCACCACGGCCGCCACGGCGGCGGCCAGCAGCTCGTCGCGGTCGGTGGGCAGCTCGGCCAGCAGCTCGGCCGCCGGCGCGTTCCAGTCCTGGCCCGGCTGGGCCGGCGTCTTGCGTTTCTTCGCCATCGGCCGGCCCCTCAAGTGTCAGCACGCCGCCACGCGATCACGTCGCGGGCTTCGTAGCCGTGGCGCTTGCAGTCGTCGCAGAATCCCGAGCTGAACCCCTTGTGGTTCGTGCCGATCCATGCGGCCGGCTTGCCGCATTCGTGGCCGTAGGTGCCCGGCTCGGCGTTGTGGCACTTGCCGTCCGTCGCGTAGCTGTTCGTCGGTGCCTGGGGAGCGTTGTTCCTGGTCATGGTCGCCTCCTGGAAGCCCCGGCCGAAGCCGGGGCCGCCCCTCATCAGTCAATAGCCCGGTAGATCGCGGCCGCCTCGGCGTGGCTGGCTGCGAAGCCGCGCAGGAAGTGATAGCGGTCGATCAGGGCATCGCCGGCGTCCGTGTCGGCGGCCTCGGCCGCGAGCTGACCCAGCGCGAACAGGGTTGCGACAATGCCGGCGGCGTCGGCCGACAACTCGCCTCGGAAGCCGTTGCCGTCCACCTCGATCTCCAGGCGGTCGGCCAGGTCGGGGGCCATGTAAAAACCGCCGTCCGACAAGGTGTAGTAGTGCCAATACGCGCCGCTGTAGCGTTCGCAGAGCCGGCGAAGCCAGGCATACACCAGGGCCTCGCCGCGCATCATCAGACGCGGGCCGAAGTAGGCGGGCAGGAAGTCGAGGCGCTGGGCCTCGGCGACCAGGGAAGCGGTAACGGGTTGCTCTTGGGTGTTCATCGGACTTTCTCCGGTAGTTGACCTGGGCGAAATGCCCGGCCTTCAAGTGCTATATTAGGGCAAAATGTCCTAATCGTCAAGCACTTTAGCTAAACGTTTTAGCCGCTAAACCTTGCCCTTTCCCTTGGCGTGCATTACAATGTAATTCACGAACCCAACCGGAGAACCAATCATGGCTGCAAACCAGCTCGTACAAACGCGCATCGACGGCGCGATCAAGGAAGAAGCGGCGGCCGTCCTGGCCGCGATGGGCCTTACCGTGTCCGACGCGGTGCGGCTGCTGCTCACGAAGGTGGCCCAGGACAAGGCGCTGCCCTTCGAGCCGCTGATTCCGAACGCCACCACCATCGAGGCGATGAAGGAAGCCCGCAAGGGCAAGCTGCCGCGCTTCGCCACCGTCAACGATCTGATGGCCGATCTGCATGCGGCAGATTGAGCGCACCGGCCAGTTCAAGCGCGACTACAAGCGCGAGGCGAAAGGGCAGCACCGGGCCACGCTCGACGCCGACCTGGTGCCCGTCCTGGTCGCGCTCGCCGACGACCAGCCGCTGGAACCTCGGCACCGCGACCACGCGCTGACCGGGGACTGGAAGGATCACCGGGATTGCCACGTCAAGCCCGACCTGGTGCTGATCTACCAGAAGCCCGACGCCGACACGCTGCGCCTGGTGCGCCTCGGCTCTCACTCCGAACTCGGCTTGTGATCGGCGCGGGCCTGGCCCCGCGTCTCACGTTTCATTGACACTTGAGGGGCGCTTTCCGCGCCACCGGCCGAGCTGGCCGACCCCCTTCCTTGGCGTAAAACCTGCGGCGGTGGAGCTGCTGCGATGCTTGAGGATCGCGCGGCCGGTCGAACCGCGGCGACCTGGTTGGGGAGTGTGAGGGGGCTTTGCCCCCTCGCAAGCTCTCGAACTTACTGCCTTCCGCCAGGCGCTTGCGCCTGGCTCTCCTAAGCCGTAGCGCCGAAGGCGCTCCATTGTGGGGTGAGGCCGCAAGGCGGCCGAGGGGCGTAGCCCCTGGGGGGATGGGAGGCCGCTTGCGGCCGGGTGGGATCGAGAAGGGGGGTTTCCCCCCTTCGGCGGCCGGTCATGCTGCGCGGTAGCTTGGGCCGTGTTGCCGTTTTTTTCGCCAGCCTCTGGTTAAAACTACCTGGTTATATAAAAAGGTTATAAAGACGGTTAAAAACCTGGTTAGCATGACCGAAAAACGCGCGTAAACCGTTGTCACGCCAAGGAAAAGCGCGAAGAGGCCGCCCCTCAAGTGTCAATGGATAAGCCCCCCATGTGTCAATACGCTGCCCCTCAAGTGTCAAGAACCGCGCCCCTCAAGTGTCAGTAGGGCCGCCCCTCAAGTGTCAATACCGGGGCAGGGTTCCTAACAGGGTTATCCACAACTTCGGTGGATAACTCCATGCCGATCAGGCACTTAGGCCGCCTCGGCGGCCGCCTGGACGGCTCGACCAGGCCGAAATCGGCCGCTGCCCCCCAAGTGTCAACATCGCGCCGGCCCCGCTGCCCCTCAAGTGTCAACGTCAGGGCTGCGCCGGCCGGCCTCGGCCGACTTGTCCCGAAACTGTCCACAACGGCCGCGCCGGTGGGGCAGGGCAGGGAAGGCCCCGGAAACGGGGTCTCCTCGTTTTCAGTGCAATAAGTGACGGTACGAAAAGCTAGCACTGGCGCGGAGGTGGTGTTGGTAGATCGTTGATTTCATTGACTTT
>NZ_FRAB01000029.1 GCF_900142195.1 Paraburkholderia terricola | reverse complement strand
TAGCGGTGTGAGCCGCTTTCTTTTGCCTACTTTTCTTTGCGGCCGGCAAAGAAAAGTAGGTGCCGCCCCGCACAGGGGCAACGCCAATAGACCACTAAGACCACAAGGAAAGGCCAAAACCCAAGGCAACCAACGAATAGCGCCGCACAGGCAAAAAAAAACCGAACACCTAACCCCAGGAGCCCACCATGATCGACAGAATAACCGCCATGCGCACATTCATCCGAATCGTGGACACCAACAGCTTCACCCGCGCAGCGGAGTCATTAAACATCCCGCGCGCGACGGCGACCACGATCGTCCAGAATCTTGAAGCCCTGCTCGGCACGGCGCTCCTCGCCCGCACGACGCGGCGTCTGAGCGTCACCCCAGAAGGCGCGGCCTACTACGAGCGCTGCGCGCAAATCCTCGCCGACATCGACGACATGGAAGCGAGCATCCGCCACGCAACCGACAACCTCACAGGCCGTCTGCGCATCGAAATGCCCAACGCGGTCGCGAACGCCATCGTGCTGCCGGCACTCGACGACTTCCACACGCGTTACCCGAATCTCGATCTCGCCATCGGCATCAGCCCCCGCACAGTCGACCTGATCTCGGACGCAATCGACTGCAGCATCCAGCTAGGCGAATTGCCCGATTCGAATCTGGTCGCGCGGCAGTTGGGGACGCTCGAACACGTGACCTGCGCGAGCCCGGCCTATCTGGAGCGCCATGGCACGCCCACCGATCTGGACGATCTGCGCGGACATCTCGCGGTCAATTGCATGTCGCCGCATAACGGTCGCGAAGTGGACTTCGACTTCGAGGTGAACGGCGAGGCGCAAACGGTCAAGGTGAGCGGCTTCGTCAAGGTCAGCGACGAACAGGCCTATCTCACCTGCGGACTGCAAGGTCTCGGTCTGATTCAGCCGGCGCGGATCGCCGCGCAACCGTACCTCGATTCGGGACTGCTGCGCGAAGTACTGCCGCAATGGAAACCCGTGCCGATGCCGGTCTCGGTCGCGTTCGTGAAGAACCGCCGCGTGTCGCCGCGCGTGCGCGCGTTCGTCGACTGGCTCGCGGAGTTGTTCGAGAAAACGGAGCACGTCGATCAGGATCTCTCGCGCGTGCGTCAGTTGTTGCGCGGCCTGCATCCCGCCTGAGGCGGTTTCGATGCAGACCGCTCGCAACGCCGCGACAGGTGCGTCAGTTCCGTAGTGTGACCGGCACCGGCCGCGTTAGCAGATCGACGTAGAAGTTGAAAAAGTCCGGATTGTCGAAGCGTTTGACGATCGTCATCTTTTGCAAACCCGCCGGCGGCGAACTCGTATAACCCGTGGACTTGCCGTCATTGGCGCCGAAACTCGTGTCCACGTCCACCCACTCCTCCACTGTCTGCGTCGCGAACGACGGGCGCATCAGATACGCGAGCGTCAGCGTGTCCCAGATGTTCGTCGTGTAATTCGGGTTGGTCTCGAAACCGTTCTTGCCGTCGAAGCCGTAACCGTTCAACGTTTTGAACAGCTGCGTGATGATGGTCTGCTTCATGGGATCGTGCGCGACACGATCGTAAAGCGCCTTGTCCATCTTGACGGTATCCGTCACGTCGAGCGGAATCACCACCTGTTTGATCGGCAAACGCAACACGGTTTTCGCCGCTTCGGGATCGAACCACCAGTTGAATTCCGCTGTCGGCGTGGTGTTGCCCGGCACGTCGATCGCCCCGCCCATGTAGACGATCTGCTTGATCAGCGGAACGATCTCCGGATGCTGGCGCGTGGCGAGCGCGATATTGGTCAGCGGCCCGATCGCCAGGATCGTCACCTGACCGGGATACTGCTTGACCGAATCGACGATAAAATCCACCGCGCTTTTGCCCTGCACTTTCGTATGCGTGGCGAAGCCGTCCGGCGGCGCGACGAGGTCGCTATCCGATTGCGGCTCGGGTGTGCCCCATGCGCCGAGATAACCGTCGCCGCCGGGGAATTGCGCCAGTTCAGCCTGAATGGTCGTGAAGTCATGCGACAAAGCGCGGTTGGCGCCGGCGTACACGCCGATCTGATTTTCAACGCCGAGGCGCTCGACGGATTTCAACGCATCCGCCACACCTTGCTTCAACCATTGATTACCGGAGACGACCGTAATGCCGAGTACTTTCAGCGAACCTTGCGCCTGCAATTGCGCAGCCATCACGCCGAGCTGACCGTCGTCGCTCAGTGTGTTGTAGTCGCTGTCGATAATGACCTTGGGAGGGTCGGCGGGCAGGTTGAGATGACCGCCGCCACATGCCGAGATGGACAAGACGGTCGCCACGGTTGCCAGCCACGTCGATGCCAGGAGAAGTCGCTTCACTGATGCCTCCTTGTTTTAGCGCTGTGCTGCGCTGCCGGAATGAGGAGGCCATCATAGGCGCAAAACTAGCGAAGCAGAATCATCATGTTCGCGGCGTGATTCGTGGAATCAGCGTGGCGATAAGACGGCAGGCGTCATCGTTTTGCTCGACGCGCTGCCTCGCCGTGAAGGCGATCTGAAATCAAGGCTGACGAGCCTGTGCCGACGAGCCGGGGCACGCGGGGTCTTTACCCCAATGACCATCGCAGACGCGCCAGCGGCACAACTGGTCTTCGAAAAAGCCACGCTGCCCGCACTCTTTCACGCGCTCGGCGAGCTTCGCGTTGCCGGGCGCAGCCGATGCGCTGACCTTGGTGGCCGTGTTGCCGCCGGCCGCCTTCGCGTCCGCCGGTTTGGTCCGCGCAACGAGCGCCGCCAACAGATCCGCATCCGAATCGTCTTTCGAAGCGCTACCGCTGCGTGATTTCTTCGACTGCGCGACCGTGCCCGATGTGCTCTCGCGATGATTGCCCGCACTCGCCGCCGCACTTTCCTTCTTGCCGTGGGCCGCCGTCTCGTGCTTCGCGTTGCCGGCGACAGCCGTGGCGTTCTTGCCGTGCTTCGCCGCCGGCACGCTGGCGGCGGGGGCCGCCGATGCCGATGCAACCAATGCCGACGCGCTGCTCGGTTCCGCACCCTCGGCGAGCGCGCGGGACAAGCGGTTTTCGTCGCTGCTAGCGGGCGTTGCGGCGGACGCCGCCGCGGCTTTGCTGTCGCTATCGTCGGCCACGATCGTCGCCGCTTGCGACGACGCCGCAGCCGGCGCCTCGACCTTCGCGACGGCTGGCGGCGCACCGCTCGCGGCGGCGGCCGCTTTCTCGACGTTGGCCGGCGTGGCCGAAGCCAACGACGCGCTTTGCGTGCGCTGCTGCAGATGCCACGCGGCCCAGCCGCCGGCCGCGATCACCAGCAAGGCAACCAGCACGAGCGGCGTTTTCGACCGGCGTGGATTATCCGTAGGCGGCGCGACGCGGCCTTCGAGGTTCGCGAGAATTCGCGAACCATTGCCATCGGCGCCTTTAGCCTTATCGGATAACAGGCTGGGCGGGGCTTTGGAATTCGAACTTTCCGGCGCACTCATTCACTGTCTCATTGAATCCTGGATTATTTCGCCGTGATAATACCGTTCCGACTCGTCTTCGAGCAGGCCTGATTCTAAGAGCAAGCATTACAAAATACAATTGTTTCCAATTTCCGGGGTCGCCTTTGATTGCCGTAGTACTTCTCGCCTATTTCGCCGTTGCCGTCGTAATCGCCGCAATGCTGCTATTGCCGCCGGTGCGTGCCTATTTATTAGGCGCGGCACTCGCTATTCATGCCCGCGTTATGCGCGGGGCATCGCGTCGCGCATCGCGCGCTCGTGGTCAATTAGTACGCTCGGCAAAAATTTCGCAATCGACCGTAGTCGATATGCAAAACTTACTGGCAAAGCGGCGCTTGCTGATTTTTACCACCGCGGGTATTCTTGCGACGCCGCCATTGGTGGCATTGGCATTACGCGGCCGGCAATTATTCCAATTCGATGACACCGCACGGGTTCCGGACGAGAAAATTGCTGCGTTATTGAACGGCGAACAGCTCGTGCCCCCGCCGCCGCTGCCTCCCGAGGTATTCGCAACGCGGGAAGTCGAGCAGATTCGGCCCGCGCTAAAAGACGCGAGCCGCGACTGGAATTTGCTCGATGCCGATTTCAGAACGCGTTTATTGCTCGTTTACAAAATCATGCACGAGCAGTACGGGTACGAAATGGCTTTGCTGGAAGGTTATCGCAGTCCGGAGCGGCAAAACCGGCTCGCGCAAATGGGGGGCAACGTCACCAATGCCGCAGCATTCCAGAGCTATCACCAATACGGCCTTGCCGCGGACAACGCGTTTTTGCGCGAAGGCAAGCTCGTCATTTCAGAAAAAGATCCCTGGGCCATGCGCGGCTATCAGTTATACGGACAGACGGCCGAACAGGTCGGTCTGACATGGGGCGGCCGTTGGAAATTGATGGATCTCGGGCACGTCGAATATCACAAACCGGGCTTCGTCCTCGGGCGCGGTCATTAAGGCGAAGCAGGTAATAAAGAAGGTTAAAAGGGTTGACAATGGGGCGTTCAATCAATTTCTCTGGCGAAGAGCGGCAATCCCGCGAGCATATCCGCATTGGGCCATCCGTGATCGGCAGCGGTCGGTGTCGATTTAACAATTCAGCCTTTTTCGCTGTCACCTGAAAATGCTTTCGCTTTATTTCAAATGCCATACGCGCGCCGCGCTGCCTGCCACACCACGCGCCACAACACATCTCATCAAGACCTGAACGGCCTATGCGACGCATTCTCAACGTGTTGACCCACACACGCACGCTCTCGATCATCGGCTTGCTCGCGCTCGCTGCTGTTTTATTCATCGGCGCGGATACCTTGCAGATCGACCCGCTGTGGCCTGCGATCGCACTCGGCGCGATCGTCGCGCTGTGGCTGCTGGTGTGGGCGGTGCGCCGCCTGCGCGCGCGCCGCGCGAACAACAAGCTCGGCGAAATGCTCGAACAGCAGGCCGAGAAGCAGGCGGAAAGCGGCCCCGCGCCCACGCCGGCGCGCCAGGCCGAACTCGACGTGCTGCGCACGCGCCTCGTCGACGCGGTCAAGACCATCAAGACCTCGAAGATCGGTCAGGTCTCGGGCGGCTCGGCGCTGTACGAGTTGCCGTGGTACATCGTGATCGGCAACCCCGCCGCGGGCAAGAGCAGCGCGGTGCTGAACTCCGGCTTGCAGTTCCCGTTCGCGGACAAGAACAACGCGGTCATCCACGGCATTGGCGGCACGCGCAATTGCGACTGGTTCTTCACGACCGAAGGCATTCTGCTCGACACGGCCGGCCGCTATTCGGTGCACGAGGAAGACCGCACGGAATGGCTCGGCTTTCTCGGCCTGCTCAAGCGCTTCCGGCCGAAGGCGCCGATCAACGGCATCATCGTCACGGCCAGCATTGCCGAACTGACCAGCAGCAAGCCCGAGTTCGCGATCAACCTCGCGAAGAACCTGCGCCAACGCGTGCAGGAGTTGACCGAGAAGCTCGAAGTGTTCGCGCCGGTGTACGTGATGTTCACCAAGGCCGATCTGATCACCGGCTTCACCGAGTTTTTCAGCGGCAGCGACCGCCATGAATACGACCGCGTGTGGGGCGCCACCCTCCCCTACGAGCCGGATGAGAAGCGCGACGTGGTCGGCCTGTTCGACGACCACTTCGAAGAACTGTACGACGGCCTGAAAGAGATCAGCGTCGCGCAGATGTCGATCAATCGCGGCAACAAGCTCTCGCCGGGACAGTTGAGTTTCCCGCTCGAATTCTCGACTATCAAACCGGCGTTGCGCGCGTTTCTCGCCACGCTGTTCGAAACGAACCCGTTCCAGTACAAGCCGATTTTCCGCGGCTTCTATTTCACCAGCGCGTTGCAGGAAGGCGAAACCAATAGCGCCGCCGCCACGCGCATCGCCAACCGCTTCGGCCTCTCCGCCGAGAGCCTGCCCAAGCCGCACAGCGCGTTCTCGAAGAACGGCTTCTTCCTGCGCGACCTGTTCTCCAAAGTGATCTTCGCCGACCGGCAGACGGTCAGGCAATTCGCCAGCCCCGCGAAAACGCGCATGCGCTATGCGACGTTCTTCGGCTTCGTCGCGGTGCTCGCGTTGGCGCTCGGCGGCTGGACGTGGTCGACGATCGGCAATCAGCAACTCGCCGACAACGTCAAGGCCGACCTCGACAACGTCGTGCGTTTGCAGCAGAACCGCAACGACCTGCAATCGCGCCTGCAGGCCATGGACATTCTGGAAGACCGCATCGACCAGCTCGAACAGTTCCGCCGCGACAAGCCGCTGGCCGTTTCGCTCGGGCTGTATCAGGGCGATCGGCTCGAACAGCATCTGCTCACCGAGTATTACAACGGCGTGCGCCAGATCCTGCTCGCGCCGGTCTCACAGAATCTCGCGTCGTTCCTGAAGGACGTCAACGCGCATCCCGATCAGCTCGCGCCGCTGAACCGCACGCCCGATGCCGCCGCGATTCCGGTGTCCGCGCACACGGCGATGGCGACCAACAGCCAGGGCGGACTCTATAGCGATGCGTCGCCGACCAACGTCGAGGACGCCTACAACGCGCTCAAGACCTACCTGATGCTGAGCGACAAGCGTCACGCGGAAACGGCTCACCTGACCGACCAGGTGGCGCGCTTCTGGCGCGGCTGGCTCGAAACGAATCGCGGCAACATGCCTCGCGACGAGATGATCCGCAGCGCCGAGCGCATGATCACGTTCTACCTGTCGCGCGTGTCGGACAACGACTGGCCGATGATCGACCAGAACCTCGGCCTCGTCGATCAAACGCGCGAGAACCTGCGCCGCGTGGTGCGCGGCATGCCGGCCCGTCAGCGCGTCTACGAGGAAATCAAGGCGCGCGCGTCGACCCGTTTCGCGCCGATGACGATCGCGCGCATCGTCGGCGAGAACAATACGGGGCTGGTGGCGGGCAGCTATGCGATCCCCGGCACCTTCACGCGTGAGGCGTGGTTCCAGTACGTGCAGCCCGCGATCCGCGACGCCGCCACCAAGGAATTGCAGGCGAAGGACTGGGTGCTCAACACTTCCGCGCACGACGATCTGACGTTGGAAGGCAGCCCCGAGCAGATCCAGAAAGCGCTGGTCACGATGTACAAGACCGAGTACGCGATGCACTGGCAGAAGTTCATGCAGGGCATTGCCGTGCAGAGCTTCGGCAGCTTCGGCCAGGCCGTGGATGCGATGAACCGCCTGGGCGATCCGCAGGACTCGCCGATCCGCAAGGTGCTGCAAACCGCCTACGACCAAACCTCGTGGGACAACCCGTCGCTCTTCAATGCGAATCTGAAGCGCGCGCAAAGCGGCGTCACGAGTTGGGTCAAGCAATGGTTCTCGCGCGCGCCGACCGGCCAGTTGAACGCGAACATCGACATCAACGGCAATCCGGTCGAAATGCCGATGGGTCCGATCGGCCAGGAGTTCTCGGCACTCGGCCGTATCGTGGTGAGCGGCGACAACGGCTCGATGCTCAAGGGCTACATGGATACGCTCTCGAAGGTCCGCACGCGCTTTAACGTCATCAAGAATCAGGGCGATCCGGGACCGGGCGCGCGTCAGTTGATGCAGCAGACGCTCGACGGCAACGGCTCCGAGCTGGCCGATTCGCTGAAGTACGTCGACGAGCAGATGCTCACGGGCCTCACCGATTCGCAACGCAAGGCGCTGCGCCCGCTGCTGGTGCGTCCGCTGATGGCCGCGTATTCGGTGGTGATCCAGCCGGCCAGCGTCGAAGTCAACAAGGTGTGGAATGCGCAGGTCTATCAGACCTTCCAGGGATCGCTCGCGAACAAGTACCCGTTCGCGGGCGATGCGAAGGTCGAGGCCGGCGCCGGCGAGATCGCCCAGGTGTTCGGACCGGACGGCGCGATCGCCAAATTCGTCGGCACCACGCTCGGACCGCTCGCGGTGCGCCGCGGCGATACCCTCACCGCTCGCACGTGGGGCGACATGGGTCTCGCGCTCACGCCCGACTTCACCAACGGCTTCGCGCGCTGGGTGGCGCCGCTCGCCGGCGGCGCGGCCTCGACCGGCCAAAGCTCGTCCGAACCGCAGACCGTGTTCCAGATCCTGCCGCAGCCGAGCAGCGGCACCACGGAATACACGCTCGCGATCGACGGTCAGCAGATGCGCTATCGCAACACGCCGCCGCAGTGGACCAACTTCGTGTGGCCGAATCCGTCGGGTTCGCCAGGCGCGACGCTTAGCGCCACCACGTTCGACGGCCGCACGCTGCAACTCGTCAACGAGCCGGGCCGCTACGGTCTGGAGAAGCTGATCAACTCGGCGCAGCGCAAGCGTCGTCCGGACGGCACCTTCGATCTGTCGTGGACGCAAGGCAACGTGACGGTGGCGGTCAGCATGCGCATCATCAGCACGTCGCAGGCATCGAGCGGCGGCGACGCGCCGCAGCAACAGAGCCTGCGCGGCTTGCGGCTGCCGTCCTCGGTGGCGGACGTGGGCTCCGCAGCCAACCCGGTCAATGCAACGGCAGCGGGCGGCGCGCCCGCAACCGCGCCGGCTTCGCCGGCGGCTCGGCCGGCCACGGCCGCCGCCGCGGTTTCGAACACAGGGGGTGCGCAATGACGCAAACCGTGCAGGCGCAGATCGCCTACTTCGGCAAGATTCCGTCGCGCGGCGACTTTGTCAAAAGCGCGCATAACCCGCAATTGCTGGCCACGCTCGATCGCTGGATCGCCGAGGCCATGGAATTGCTGAGCGACGATCCGCGCTGGAAGATCGTCTACGAAAACGCCAAGCCCATGCACTTCGCGTTCCTCGGTTCGCGCAGCAAGCTGGCGATTGCCGGGCACATGGTGGCGAGTCACGATCAGTCGTCGCGGCGCTTTCCGTTTCTGGCCGCGACCGCGCTGGAAGTCGAAAAGCCGCTGACCTTCCTCGCGCACAGTCCGCTCGCGTTCGCGCGGCTGTGGTCGCGGGTCGCCTCGCAGATGAAGCCGCTGCTCGGCGCGAGCGAGCCGCCCGGCGCGTTGCAGGCGCTCGGGGAAACGCAGGTGGCGATCGAAATCGGCGGCGGTCCCGACAATCCGCACGACGGCACCTTCAACGATTTCGTCGAGCACCAGACGCTCGCCGGCCTCGAACAGATGCTGCTCGCCAGCGGTCATCCGGTGCGCTTGCGCGGCGCGATGCTGGCGCTCGGCTCGCTGCTGCGTCCGGTCATGCAAAGCGGCTCGTCGCATCTCGAACGCGGGCTCACGTTGCCGTTGCCGAACGATCCGTTTTATCGCAGTCTCGTCGCCGCATTCTGGCTCGAACTGATCGCGCCGTTCGTCGCGCAGGCGGATTTCGAACTGGCGATTTTCATCGGCACGATCGCCGAGCGCGAGCGGCTCATCATCGGCTTTAACGGCGCCTCGGCCAAAACGCTGCACAGCGTGGTCGATCCGCAGGCGTATGCGGCACACAACATCGATATCGACGATCCCGAGTGGATCGACGAACACGCACAGAACGATCATGGCATCAGCAAGCTCGTCAGTTACCTCGACCAACCGCAACTGTCGCTGCGCGTCAGCATCGACACGTTCCGCGAAGCATTCACGGGAGCGTGACACGATGCTGATTAAACACACTCGCATGGCCGCGCTGCTCACGGGTCTCATGATCGGCGGTCTCGCCCATGCCGACAATGACGGCCCGGCGCGCGTCACGCCGGTCGACAACAGCGGCGTGTCGATTCGCACCACGGTCCTGCCGGCGTCGGCGGCCGCTGCCGGAACTGCCGGACCCGCCGTGAACACAGCCGGGCTCGCCAGCGGCACGACGGGTGCGGGCACCGGCGCGGTCACCGTCGCCCCGCCGCCCGCCAATGCAGCGCCGGGCCAGGTCGTGGTGGGCGGCAAGGTGCCGGATGAAGCGACCAAATCCGCCGTGCTGACCAAGCTGCGCGACACGTATGGCGCGGCGAACGTGGTCGATCAGATCGAGGTGGCGGACGTGGCGACGCCGCCGAACTGGTCCGCCAACGTGCAAAAACTGATTGGCCCGCAGTTGAAGCAGATCAGCAAGGGTCAATTGAAGATCGACGGCACGCAGATCGACGTGAAGGGCGAAGTGCACAACGAATCGCAGCGGCAGCAGCTCGCGAGCGACATGGCGAATGCGCTGAATCCAACCTACACGATCAAGAACGGCTTGCGCGTGAGCGCGTCCGAACAAGGTCTGCTCGATCAGACGCTCGCGAACCGCACGATCGAATTCGAAACCGGCAGCGCGACGCTCACGCCGCAAGGCCGCGCCATTCTCGATCAGATGGCCGCGGTGCTGTTGAAAATGACCACGAAGATGGTGGCGATCATCGGCCACACCGACAACTCGGGCAACCGCACGTCGAACATCGCGCTGAGCCAGGCGCGCGCGGATGCGGTGAAGGGTTATCTGGTCGCCAAGGGCCTGCCGCCGCAGCAAATGACCACAACCGGCGTAGGCCCGGACCAACCGATTGCATCGAACGATACGAGCGATGGGCGGGCACGCAACCGGCGCATCGAGTTTCGCGCGGGGTCGTGAGTCGTTGCTTGCGCGCCTCCGCGCCGCCGCGCATGAAAAAAGCTTGGCTTCCTTGAAAATCGAAGCCAGGCTTTTTTGTTTCCCTTGCGGATGCGTTAGCTTTTCTCGTCGGGCTTCACGCCCAGCAGCTCGCGAATATGGGCGAGCGATCCGTCGTCTTTCACCACCGTCGAGAGCCATTGATGCAAGGGCATGTCCGCGCACTCGGCGGCCTTCTCGGCGAAATAGGCGGCCGGATTATGCGGCTCGGTGCCGCGAAAGAATTTCGCCACCGCGCGCAATTGCGCAACCGCTTGCGCACGGCTCTGTATTCCTGCAATCGACGTGGTCGGCATGGTCGTCAACACGGGTTCCTCGCGTTGCGCGGCGGTCTTGAAGGTGGGCTCGGCGCGTTCGGGTTCGTTGGGCGTGGAGGCTTTCGGCGTGGGCGCCGCTTCCACGCCCACGCCCAGGTCGCGGGCGAAGCGTTCGGCCAGACGGTAGACGCTTTCATACGCGTCCTTTACCTGGCGAAAGCTCGGCGCGGAATCGGCGGCACGGCGATCGAGTTCCTGTTCGAGCGCGAGCATCGCCGCTTCGAACGCTTTGAGGTCGACCAGCAGCGTCGAATAAAACGCCGGCGGCGTGCTGCGCTTCGATGCCTCGATCTGCTCGATCGAAGGCTTGCCGCGCGCGATGTCGTCGGCGTGATCCGGATCGCGCTTGACGGCTTGCGCGACATGCGTGGCCACGTCCCAGTCGATCGTGCTATACGAGTTGCCTTGCGACGACGTGAGCGGCATCGCGCGCAGCAGATCGCCGGTGCGGCCCACCAGCCACGCGACGTTGCCGAGACGGTACTCGGTGTCGTCGCCTTCCGGCAGCGGATGCACGTGGTCCCAGTACTTTTCGCACAGCCCCGTCAGCAACGCATAGCCTTGCGTGAGACCGGTGACGCCTTCCTCGATGGCAAGCGCTTCGGTGAGCCATACGGCGAGCCGCAAATCCTTGGTCTGCGTTTGCAGCAGACTGCTCGATCGTTCGACCACGAACGGCCAGTCCGCCTCCTTGATGTCCGTGACCCATTCGCCCTGATCCAGCGACGGGTCCTCGAAACGGCGCGCGTGCTGGATCGCGTCGAAGTCGGCGGAGAAAAGCAGATCGTCGCCGCAGGGCGAGGTTTCGCTGATCGGAGCCAGCAGCGTAGTCAGATTAGTCGGCATGGCAGAAAGCGATAAGTATCCGGTACGGCGTTAAAACAGATCGACTGGCGAACGACGCGTCGACGCGCCGCTTCACACAACCACGTATTCGAATTCGCCCGCTTCGCTCGCGCGCACCGAAATACGTTCGAGCGCGGCGCCGTTCGCGATGCGCTCCAGCACCTGCTGCGCGACTTCGGGCAACAGCGTGCCGTTCAGAATGTGATCGACGTTGCGCGCGCCGGAATCCACCTCGGTGCAACGCGCGAGCACCGCGTCGACCAGCGACTCGTCCCACTCGAACACCGCCTTATGGTTCGACTCGATGCGGCGGCGAATCCGCTCCAGCTTCAACTCGATGATTTCCGCGAGCACGTCATCGGAAATCGGATAGTACGGCACCACTTTCAAGCGGCCGAGAAACGCCGGCTTGAATGCCTTGTAGAGTTGCGGGCGCAACGCTTGCGCGAGTTCGTCGGCGCTCGGCAATTCTTCGGCGCTCCTGTTCAGGCACGCCTGCATCACCGCTTGCGAGCCGACATTCGAAGTCAGGATGATCAACGTATTGCGGAAGTCGATCTCGCGGCCCTCGGCGTCGTCCATCGTGCCCTTGTCGAACACCTGGAAGAACATTTCGAGCACGTCGGGATGCGCCTTTTCGACTTCGTCGAGCAACACGACCGAGTACGGATTGCGCCGCACCGCTTCGGTCAGCACGCCGCCCTCGCCGTAGCCGACGTAGCCCGGCGGCGAGCCTTTCAGGCCTGATACGCTGTGCGCTTCCTGATACTCGCTCATGTTGATCGTGACCATCTTGCGTTCACCGCCGTACAGCACATCGGCAAGCGCGAGCGCAGTTTCGGTCTTGCCGACCCCCGACGGCCCGACGAACATGAACACGCCGCGCGGCTTGTTCGGATCTTCGAGATTCGCGCTCGCGGTGCGCACGCGTTGCGCGATCGCATCGAGCGCATGGTCCTGGCCGATCACGCGCGCGCTCAATAGCGGTTGCAGGTTCAGCACGGTCTGGATTTCGTCCTTGACCATGCGGCCGAGCGGGATGCCGGTCCACGACGCGACGATTTCAGCGACCACGTGGCCGTCGACCTGCAACGGCACCATCGGCTGACCGCCTTGCAACGCGTGCAATTCGGCCACGCGCGTGGCGAGCGTTTCGCGCGCCTGCTGCGCTTTTTCGGCTTGCGCGGCAGCGGCGCTGCTCACACGCGCCGCGTCGATTTCCGCGCGCAGGCCGACGATCTCCGTGACGAGCGCGCGCTCCTTGTCGTAGCGCGCTTCGTCTTCGGCGAGATCCTTGAGGTCTTGTTCCCGTTCGCTGCGCAGTTCCGCGAGCCGCTCGTCGTGCAGCGCGCCGCTCGCCACTTCGCGCTCCAGCGCGGCGATTTCAGCGTCGATACGTTCGAGGCGCTTTTTCGTGTCGTCGATCGCAGCCGGTGTCGAGCTATGCGCCAGCGCGACTTTCGCGCAGGCGGTGTCGAGCACGCTGATCGCCTTATCCGGCAGTTGCCGGCCGCTGATGTAGCGATGCGACAGGCGCACCGCTTCCGTGATCGCGTCGTCGAGCACGCGGACGTTGAAGTGTTTTTCCATCAACGCCGCCATGCCGCGCAGCATCGAGGCGGCGAGCGTTTCGCCCGGCTCCTCGATCTTCACGACCTGGAAACGCCGCGCCAATGCCGCGTCTTTCTCGAAGTACTTCTTGTACTCGCTCCACGTGGTCGCCGCTATGGTGCGCAATTCGCCGCGCGCCAACGCGGGCTTCAGCAGGTTCGCCGCATCGTTCTGCCCGGCCTGGCCGCCGGCGCCGATGATCGTGTGCGCTTCGTCGATGAACAGAATGATCGGATGTGGGCTCTTCTTCACTTCGTCGATCACGTTCTTCAGGCGGTTTTCGAATTCGCCTTTCACGCTCGCGCCCGCTTGCAGCAGCCCCATGTCGAGTACGTGCAGCGCCACGCCTTTCAGCGGCGCCGGCACGTCGTCCGCGGCGATGCGCAGCGCGAGACCCTCGACCACCGCCGTTTTGCCGACGCCCGCCTCGCCCGTCATGATCGGATTGTTTTGCCGACGGCGCATCAGAATGTCGATGGTTTGGCGAATCTCGCCTTCGCGGCCGATCACCGGATCGATCTTGCCGTCACGCGCGCGCTGCGTGAGGTTGCTGGTGTACGTATCGAGCGCGGGTGTTTTGGACGGCGCGCCGGGCAAGCTGTCGGCCGCCGCCGTATCGCTCGTGCTTTCGTCTTCGTTTTGCGCCGCATTGCTGCGCTCGACTTCGCGCGAGCCCGCGGTCAATTCATCGAATTTGTGCTTGAGATCGGTCACCCGCACGTCGCGCAGCAATGGCGACATGCGCTCGGCGAACTGCGCGAGATCCGGCGCCGTCAGCAACGCGAGCAGTAAATGCCCGGAACGGATCCGCCCTATCTGCGAATCGAGCGACGCGATCAACCACGCCTGTTCGAGCAATTCGATCAGATGCTTCGAAAACACCGGCGTGCGCGTATTGCCGGTCTTCAGGCGCTGCAATTCGCGCTCCAGATCGGCACGCAATGCATGAGCATCGACCCGGCTCGCGCGCAGCACGAGCGCGACGTCGCTCGCGGGTTCATCCAGCAGCGCGAGCAACAGATGCTCAAGGTCCACTTCGTAATGACCGCGCGCGAGACAGTTGTTCGCCGCCAGCAATGCCGCCTGCCGGCAGGTCGGATTCAGTTTGGCGATCAGGGTATTGAGGGACGTGCTCATGTCGTGCGATCCGGTCCAGGTTCTATCGTTATGGTCAGTGAATCACGTGCAATTCGTAGCGTGCATCCGCGCGGTCGCAGTCGGCTTCCCGGGTGCACAGGAACGCGTCCCAGCCGAGGCGCGCGCCGTTGCTCAGAATGCTCGGCCCCACTTCCTCGCGGCGCAACACCAGCGAGACTTCGTATTCGAGCGTGACGCCGGCAAGCAGCGTCAGCATGCGCTCCAGCGCCACGGCGCGGTCGGCGCCGGGCAAGAATGCTTCGTAGTCGGCCTTGCCGAGCGGTCCTATCACGAGCCGCGCGCGCATGTCGCGCTGCCAGACCCGTTCGCCCGCCAGCGCCGTGGCGCCGAGCGTCGCATTGATGCTGCCGAGCACGGTCAATTGATCGCGCGGCACGTCGTACCATTTGCCGACGAACTGCTCGACGCGCACCGGCACCTGGAAGTACTCCGACAGCGTGCGTTGCAAGTAGGCCGCCGACACCGGCCGATGCCGCGCGGCCAGTGCATAACCGGCGATCGCTTCGTCGAACAGCGCGCCTTCGCCTTCTTGCAGACTGTTGCGCGTGTCGTCGTCCGCGACGCCGGCCAACGCCAGCAATAGCGGCAGATAGCGCTCGTCGCGATCGAGCTCGTAGTGAAACGGCAGGCGGTATTTCTTCCACGCCGCGTAGAACAGCGCCGTCGCGCGATTCGAAAACACGTCGAAGAATTCGCGCGCGGCGCGGTCGCGCTTGATCTGCTCGCGCGCGATGATCTGCTCGGTGTAATGCAGCGGCAATGCGCCCTGCCCGCCGAGCAAACCGAAAAATGCCGGCGTGATGTCGACCTTGTCGAGCGAACCGGCTTCGAGCGCCGCGCTGCGTTGCGGCTTCTCTTTGAGCGCCGCGCCTTCATTGTCGTAAGACTGCGCGCCGTGGATCTCGCTGGGCGGAAACGACATCGACAGCGAATTGCGAAAAGCGATTCGCCGCGCGACGACTTCGCCGGGACGCCCGCGATGTGACGGCGTTTGCTGCGCGAACCACTTCTCCAGAATCCGCACCGCCTGAAAAAATTCGAAGCGATGCGGTTCGTCGAGAAGTTGCTCGACTACGCCAGGATCGATTCGCCGCTGCGCGGTTTGCATCGCAGAATCTCCTCGCCGGTGCGCTTCGACACGACGACCAGTTGCACAAAGCTGTTCAGATGCACGTACAGCCCAAAAAACGTGTCGATCACTCGCACGAACGACGCGAGACTCGTGCCGACGAAATGCTCCTCGTCGATCGTCAGGCGAATCTCGATGCCGCGCACGAACGTTGCGAACGGTTTGCCCGGCAGCCATTGCACGGCCGCGCGCTGCTCGATGCCGACGAGCCCGTCGATATGCCGCGCCGACACCGCCGTGCGCCGCAAATCGTAGAGCACCAGCATTTCCTTGAGCGCCGACAGCCCGCTATTGGCGAGCGACACATGATTCAACGCCAGATGCGAAATCAGCCGCCAATGCACCGCGCGACCGCGTTCGAAACGCACGCTCGGCGTGGGCCTGCGCAGCATCGTGATGCTGCCGGTCAACGAACCGCCTTCGAGAAACAGATCGCCGCCTTCGAGACCCACGGCGAGCCCGGCGGGCAAGTCGCGATTGGTGCAGGTCAGGTCGATGCTGAGCGTGTCGGTTTGCGGCGCGGCCGGTTCGAAGTCGATATCGACGATCGAAATCTCGGTCTCGTAGCCTGGGCTTTTCTGCGCGACCCAATCGTTGCGCCGCGCGAACCAGTAGTGCCCCGCGCGCGCCGCTTCGCCGTGATGCAACGAATAGAACGGCCGGAATTCGATCACCGATTCTTCATGCGCCTGCTGCCGGACCAGTTTCACCGAGTCGATCGAATACACCTCGTAGGCAAAGGCGCGGCGCGCCTCGGCAATCACCGGGTATGAAATCGCCTGGTGACTGACGCGGATCGGCTCGCCGTGCTGCTCGAACAGATTCACCACCGGCGTGCAGAACAGCCGGAAATGATGCGACGAGAGCGAATCGAGCAGGCGCGCCATGTGCGAATCGCTGCGCACTTCCTTCAGCACGACATGCAGCGTGAGGCGCTGGCAGCGGCCGCTCGCGCGCGTCATTGCCGCGAGGTCGAAGTCGGCGAAGTTGAATTTTTCGGGGAACGCAAAGTACTCGGTCAGCAGCCGGTAGGCCGGATGCGATTTGGCCGGATAGTCGATGAGCGAGTCGTCCTCGTCGAACCCCGCTTGCACCACTGGCGATGTGCGCAATTGCGTCCACGCGCCACGCCGGTCGGGCTCGACATAGGTGGCCATCGCGTTGACGAACAGGCAGTCCGCCAGCGCGGCGATAAAGGATTGCTCGCCGTGCAGGTGCGCGCGCAGCGTGCCGACTTTCAGCGCGGACAGATCGAGTTGCGCGGCGGTCGACTCGAACGTGATCGACACGATGGCCGTCGCGTTGCCGGGCAAGACGGTGGCACTCGGCGCCATCGCCACCGAGGTGTACTTCGCCTCCGAAATGCGGACCGGCGCGAGCGTCACGTCGTAGGCGGTCCGAAAACGGCATTGCACGCCGCGAATCGGCCGCGACTTGAGTTCCGTGCCGCGCTCGACGAGCACCGGTTCGGTCAGGTGGCTGAGTGCCGCGGACGTGCCCAACTGCGCGATCGAGCACGACGGAAAGGGCCGCAGATAGTGCGGATACAGCACTTCCAGCAGCGCTTCGGTGAATTCGGGGTAGTCGTCGTCGAGCTTCTTGTTGATGCGCGCGCCCAGCAGCGCGAACGATTCGATCATCCGCTCGACGTGCGGATCTTCGCAATGCTCGCCGGACATCGCGAGACGCGCGGCGATCTTCGGATAGCGCTCGGCGAAGTCGCGCGAATAGCGCCGCAGAAATGACAGTTCGCGCTCGTAATACGGCAGCAATTCTTCCATCGATCTATCCCCGGACCTGAACCCTCTCCGCCTGATCTGGCGCCGCCGTTGCGCGTAACGGCGGTGAAAGCGGTAATAAAAGCGCGGTACTAAAAGCGCGGTACTAAAAGCGCGGTGCTAAAAATGCGGTGCTAAAAGTACTTCAACGCAGCGATTAAAAAAACCGCTGCTACAGCTTCGCGCGTGCGCGCGTCACCGAGTATTGCAACGTGGAAGGCTGCAACAGCGCGTCAAAGCTCACCGGTTCTTCCGCCGGATGCACGACCAGCAGCGCCTGAATCGCGAAGTTCAGCGCATTGGTCGATTGTTCGTTCAGTTCGAGCGTGACCGCGACCTGCTGTAGACGCGGCTCATGCCGCGCGATCGCCTGTTGAATCGATTTGCAGATGAACGTGCGGTCGTAATGGCTCGCGAGGCTCAAGCCCGCGAAATCGTTCAAGCCATACGTGAGCACCGAGCGCTGACATTCCGGCAACGCCGCGAGTTCGTGCTCGGTTAGCGCGATCCGCGTATTCAGGATCGCCTCGACGTCGCGCGCGACCGTACTCTTCAATTCCTCCAACGACAATTGCCGCATCGCCGGGGAAGCCGGCAGATGCGGTTCGTCGTCGAACAGCTTGTCGAGAAAGCTGGGTTCGAAGCGTTTCATCAGAGATCGAAGAAGCGGAGCGCTGCCTGACGCGCGCGGCGTACGTCACCTCGTGCAAGGCGTTGCGCGCGCCGCGTGCGTCCCTGCATCAGACCGCGTACGTCTTGTCGTTCTTCGTCAGGCTCCACGCGCCTTGCGCATTGCCGCCCTGGTTGCCGCCGATCTTCTGCTGCGTGTACTTCCATTGCACCGCGGCGTACTTCAGCGAGAACTGCTCGCTCGGCAGACCTTCGCCCACCACGCTCGGCGTCACGCTCGAGATGATCACGTACTTCAGCTTCACTTCCAGGTACTTGATGCGGTTGCCTTCGCCGTCCGAACGCATGAAGTCGATCGTCACTTCGTCGAACGTCGTGCCGCCCGATGCGTGTTGATAGATCAGCGGGCTGACCACGTCGATGTCTTTCGTGAACTGCATGTCGGCGTGCTCGCACCGCTCGGACGTGTGACCGCCCGCCGTCGAGGCCGTTGCCGAACGCGGTTGCGTGATCGCGTGGCTCCATGAATCGATTTCGATCCAGCCAGCGTGATCTTTATCGGCGGACTCGCCTTTGATCGCCGGATTGCCGAATTTTAAATAAATATCCTTCATGACTCATCGACTCCCCAAAGAGGTGGTTTTAACAGCCAACCCGTGCGGCCCGCACGGGTTTTTTGACTTCGTTTATGAATTTGCCGGTTTCGGCAGGTCAGCGACAAGACGCAAGGAAATCGACAGTTCGTCCAGTTGAAAGTGCGGACGCAGGAACGCGACCGAACGATACGCGCCAGGCTTGCCGGGAATCTCCGAGACCTGTATCGACGCCTCGCGCAGCGGAAACTGCGCCTTCTGCTCCTGTGTCGCGTTGTCGTCGAGCAGCACGTACTGCGAGATCCAACGGTTCAGGAATACCTCGACGTTCTGCGCGGACGCAAAACTGCCGATCTTGTCGCGCATCATCGCCTTCAGGTAGTGCGCGACGCGCGATACCGAGAAGATGTATTGCAGTTGCGCGGACAGCACGGCGTTGGCATTCGCGCTATCGGTGCTGTATTTCTTGGGCTTCTGCACCGATTGCGCGGCGAAGAACGCGGCGTAATCCGAGTTCTTGCAATGCACGAGCGGAATGAAACCGAGGTCGCTCAGTTCCTTTTCGCGGCGATCGGTAATCGCGATTTCGGTCGGGCATTTCAGCGCGACTTCGCCGTCGTCGGTCTTGAAGGTGTGAGTGGGCAGATCTTCCACCAGCCCGCCGCCTTCCACGCCGCGAATCGCCGCGCACCAGCCGAAGTCGTCGAACGCGGCCGTCAGGCGTGCGGCGAACGCCCACGCTGCGTTACACCACAGGTATTTGCTGTGATCGGTGCCGTCCACGTCTTCGACGAAGTTGAAGCCCTCCGCCGTCGCGCCGTCTTTCGGATTGAACGGCAGGCGGCCGAGAAAGCGCGGCAACGTCAGGCCGACGTAGCGCGAATCTTCGGCGTCGCGGAACGACTTCCACTTGGCGTATTCGACCGTGTCGAACACCTTGCCGAGATCGCGCGGCTTGCCGAGATCGGCGAAGCTTTCGAGGCCCAGCAATTCGGGCGACGCCGACGCGATGAACGGCGCATGCGCGGCCGCCGCGACGTGCGACATCTGCTCGATGAAGTACACGTCTTCCGGCTGACGCGTCACTTCGAAGTCGCCGATGATCGTGCCGAACGGCGCGCCGCCGAAGGTGCCGAATTCTTCTTCGTAGATCTTCTTGAAGAGCGCGCTCTGGTCGAATTCGATCGCGGTCTTGAAGTCGCGCACCAGATCGCGCTTGGGCGCGTGCAGCGCCTTGATCTTGACCGTTGCGCCGGTATTGCTTTCCTTGCACAAATAGTCCAGACCGCGCCACGTGCTTTCCATGCGCTGGAATTGCGGCGCGTGCATCACCGCGCTCAGTTGCGCGGAGATCAGGCGGTCGAGTTCCGCGACGCGCGCGTCGATCGTGGCCGACAGGTTGTCGGACACGACCACCGTGCCGTCGAGCACCTGATGCACGAGTTCGCCGATCAGGTCTTTCGCGCGCGCATGCTCGGACTCGGACTTCGCCACGCGGCTTTTCTCGACGATTTCGTCGAGTAGCGTGGATTCCGTGCCGCCTTGCGCGGTGGCGAGTTGGGCTGCTGCCGTTTGCTGGTTCATCTCACACCCCGTGCTTATTCGCCCTGCTTGTCGTGATCCGGCGCGCCGGCATGCTGATCCGCCGCGTTGCCCTGGTCTTTCGCCAGGGTTTGCAACTGCTGCGTGTTGTTGAGCACTTCGCTCAGCAGGTCTTCGAGTTTGTCGTTGCCGGCCAGTTTGTTGCGCAGGTCGGCGAGCTTCGAGCGCGCTTCGAGCAACTGCCGCAGCGGTTCGATTTGCGCGACCACTTCGTCGGGATTGAAATCGGCCATCGACTTGAAACGCAGGTCGACGGCGAACTTCCCGCCCGCTTCGCTCAGGCGGTTCTCCACCTGGAACGCGGCGCGCGGCTCGATCGCCTTCATCACGTCGTCGAAATTATCGCGGTCGATGTTGACGAACTTGCGGTCGCGCAGCTTCGGCTGCTCGACTTCGGACTGCCCCGCCAGATCGGCGACCACGCCGACGACGAACGGCAGTTCCTTCACCTCGATCGCATCGCCGAGTTCAACCTCATACGTCAGTTGAACGCGGGGCGGCCGCACTTTTTGCAAGCGTTTCTGGATACTTTCTTTCTTCGCCATCGTCGGCTCCCGGATGCTGATGGATCAGGCGTGTGGATCAGCGCAGCGCGCTGAACGGATCGGACGCGCCGCCGCTTTGAGCGGCTTTGGCGGAGGCCGCGGGCGCGGCCGGCGCGACAGGCGCGGGCGCCGCCGCGGGCGTTGCGGCCGGAGCCGCCGTGCTGGTGGTCACATCCGGCGTATCGCCGGACTTGGCCTTCGCGACATGACGAACCACGCGGCGCTTCTTCGCCGGCTTGTCGCTCGGGTCGGGCGGGAACAGCGTGGCTTCGCCGAGCGTGTCGCGCAACTGCCTGGCGAGCGCTTGCGCATCCGACTTGGCGTCGCCCGCGAGCGACGCGTCCTGACGCAACTCGCCGAGCGATTGCGTGGCGACGCGCAGACCGGCTACCGCCAGAACGCTCTTCGCTTGACGATCGGTCTGGTCGCGTTGCAAGGCTTCTTGCGCGGCGACGATAGCCTGACCGTAATGCGCCTGCGCGAACTGGATCTGCGCAATGCGCGACCACGGTTCTTCACGCGTTGGATCGGATTTGGCGAGTTGCTGATAAAGCGCGATGGCGCGGTCCTGATCACCGCCCTTTGCAACGGTATCCGCATCCGCGAGTTGCTTATTAAAAGCCTCCGGTGTGGTCGCCACGTTGTTGCCCTGTGTCGCGCAACCGGCCATCACGCCGCATGCCAACACAACCCCAGATAGTTTTACTAACAGACGCTCATTCATCGTTTTTCACCGACGTGCGAATTTTTTATTTCAAGGAGAAACCGGAGTTTTGCTTTGCTTCAAGTGCGCGGGTATAGTACAGGCCAATTTTCGATAATTCAACTTTCGTTTGAAGAAGGATTGCACAAAAAAAATGCACCGGGATGTTTTTAACAATGCAGGCAGAAATTGTTTCCTGGTGCAATAGAGGCAATGCAAAGAGCGGAAAAAATTTCCGTCATGGGAAAGAAAGGCAAGTGCGGCAATGAGTTAGCGGCGGTAAGCGTCGCAACTTCCATGCGGCTCGCATAAAGCGGCATTAGGCGGCATTACGGTGCTGAAAATTTGCCGGATCGATTTCGTTATTGTGTTTTGACGGGGGCGGCGTCGAGCCGGTCGATGTATATGAATTCGCGCTTTGTTCGCCATGCATCGCTATTGATTACACACGTTGCCGCATGCGCGCTTCTGGGGGGCTGCGCGGCCGGCGTGACGGTGCTCGGAGCCGCCGCCAACGCGGCTTTGCAGGCAAGCGGGCTCGGCAAGCCGGAGTTGCCGGACGCGCAAAAACCGCCGCGCAATGTCGGCCTCACGTTATATGCCGCGCCCAATCTGAATGCCGCCAATGACAGGCGTCCATTCGCGCTGGTGGTTCGACTTTACACATTGAAAGATCCCACTTCATTCCAGCAGGCGCCATTCGACGCCTTTACCGACCCAACAAAAGAAAAGACCGCGCTCGGCGGCGATTTGCTGGGCGTGCGCGAAGTGACGCTGATCCCGGGCCAACGTTATGTCGTCACCGAAAAAGTCTCGCGTGAAGCGCAGGCATTCGGTATCGTCGCCCTATTTCGCGATCCGGCGCTGCAGCGTTGGAAATTCGCCTTCGACCCGGCGAAGTCGGAGAAATCCGGCATAATGATTGGCCTGCATAACTGCGCAATGACAGTCACCAACGGCACTGTGATCCCACCTGAACAGGGATTGCCCGCGCAGCCGCTGAATATGCTTTCTTCGGTGAGTTGCGGATAAAAGATGTCGGAAATACGGCATTTAACAGTTCTTAGAGAATTAACCCTGCGGCGCCCGAATCGGTTATCTCCGGGCGCGCCACACGCTGAACGCATATAACAGGTTTGAGATGAGTTATTCCGCAAAAGTGCTCTGGGGGGAAGGCCTGTTTCTGAGGCCGCAGCATTTTCAGCGTCAGGACGCGTATCACGAGGCGCGCCTGTTCGAATCGATCCAGGCGATCCAGCCATACAACTGGGGCGTGCGCTCGGCGCGCTTCGACCGCGACGCGCTCGGCAGCAACGTGTTGCGCGTGAGCGAACTGTCGCTGGTCTTTCCGGACGGCGCGCTCTACTCCGCACCGCAAGCCGACGACCTGCCGCCGCCGATCGCGCTGGATACATTGCCCGACGGCATCAACGAATTCATTTTTTATCTCGCGCTGCATCCGCTGCGCGAGACCGGCGCGAACTATTCGCAAGACAGCAACGCGGGTTTCGTGTCGCGTTACGTCAGCGAGCAAACGCCGGTGGCCGATCATTTCACCGACGCCGCCGAAGCCGACATCACCTTCCTGAAAACCAGCGTCAAACTCATCGCGCATAGCGAGCCGCGCGATCAACTGCTCTCCGTGCCGCTCGTGCGCGTGCGCCGCACCGCCACCTCGGGCTTCGAAATCGACGACACCTTCGTGCCGCCCTGCCTCGCCATCGACGCATCGCCCATCCTGCATCAGCGGCTGCGTCAACTGATCGACGCGTTGCAGGCCAAGGTGAATGCGTTGTACGGCTTTCATCGCGAGCCGACCAAGAACATCATCGAGTTCCGTTCCGGCGACATCGCCTCGTTCTGGCTGCTGCACACGGCGAGCGCGGCGTTCGCGTCGCTCGCGCATCTGTATCAGCATTCGGCGCTGCATCCCGAGCGTCTGTTCCAGGAGTTGCTGCGCCTGGCCGGCCAGTTGATGACGTTTTCGAAAGGTTATGCGCTGTCCGACTTGCCGGCTTACCGGCATGACGATCCGGGTCCCGGCTTCGCGCGGCTCGATACGATCCTGCGCGATCTGCTGGAAACGGTGATCTCCACGCGCTACTTCGCGATCGCGCTCGAGGAAGTGCGCCCGTCGTTCCATTCCGGTCGCCTCGACTCCGGCAAGATCGACGACAAGACCATGTTCTACATCGCCGTCTCCGCGGACCTGCCGACCGCGGAACTCGTGGAGGCGGTGCCCGCGCGCTTCAAGGTCGGCGCGCCGGACGACGTCGACAAGCTGGTGCTCTCGGCCATGCCGGGCGTGCGGCTCGTCTACACGCCGCAAGTGCCGCCCGCGATTCCGGTGCGGCCGGGCGCGTGCTACTTCTCCTTCGAATCGCGCGGCGCATTGTATGACCGCATGTTGCAGGCTCAATCGGCAATGATCTATGCGCCGTCGGGCATCAACGATCTTCAACTCGAACTGATCGCCGTCACATCATGAGCTACGCGCCCTCACTGTTTGGCGGCAGCACGCCTGCCGCGACGCCCGCCCCCGCCGCCGAGCCGACCTATCAGGTGCGCTCGCTGCTCGATCTGCTGTACGACGGCTTCTTCATGCTATTCCTGTTGAAGAACGGCCGCGAGCCCGGCGAGGCGCATGAATTCAGCCAGCGTATCCAGCAGTTTCTCGGCGACTTCGAACGCGGCGCGAAGAAGCTCAACGCATCGGCGGAAGACGTCTACGCGTCGAAGTTTGCGTTCTGCGCCGCCATCGACGAAGCGGTGCTGTCGTCCACGTTCAGGATTCGTACCGAGTGGGAGCGCCGGCCGCTGCAACTGGTGCTGTTCGGCGAGCAACTGGCGGGCGAGAAGTTCTTCCAGTATCTCGAGGAATGCCGCGCGCAAGGCGCGGCGCGGCTGCAATCGCTCGAGGTGTTTCACATGTGCCTGTTGCTCGGCTTTCAGGGCAAGTATCTGCTGGAAGGGCCGGAGAAGCTCGCGTATCTGACCGCGCGCATCGGCGACGAAATCGCGCATTTGAAAGGCAAGCGCGCGCCGTTCGCGCCGCATTGGCCGCTGCCCGATCAGGTCGCGCACCGCCTGAAGCGCGAGGTGCCGCTGTGGTCGATCGGCGCGGTGTTCGCGCTGGTTGGACTGCTGGCTTATCTCGGCCTGAATACGTATCTGCGCGATCAGACGTTGCGCACGCTCGCGCCGTATTCGCAGGTCGTCAAGCTCGGCCCGCAATCGGCTACCTTGACGATCTCGTTGCCGTAACGACGCTGGAACGACGCCGGCGAAATAACGCTGGCCGGTCACAGCAAAAAGGGCGGCCCGCTCGATGCGGGCCGCCCTTTTTTATTGCGCCAGCGAACCGCTTATTGCGACTCTTCCGCCCACACCGCGTTTTCCCGCGCCATCAGCGCAGTGGATGCCGCCGGCCCGAACGTCCCCGCCGTATAACCGCGCGGCCGCTCGCCCGACTTGCTCCAGCCTGCCAGGATCGGCTCGGCCCACGCCCAGGCGGCTTCCAGTTCGTCGCGGCGCATGAAATGCGTGAGGCGCCCGCGAATCACGTCGATCAGGAGACGCTCGTACGCTTCGGCGCGGCGCTCGGTGAAAGCCTGCTGCAAATCCAGGTTCAGATTCACCGGCAGCATGTGCATGCCGCTGCCCGGCTCCTTCGCGAGCATCTGCAACTGGATCGACTCTTCCGGCTGCAACTGGATCACGAGACGGTTGCCGTAGTTGCGCCCGCCGCTCGGAATGATCGAGAACGGCAACTCGGAGAACTCGATGACGATCTCCGACACCTTCTTCTGCATCCGCTTGCCGGTGCGCAGGAAAAACGGCACGTTGGCCCAGCGCCAGTTGTTGATATGCGCGCGCAACGCGACGAAGGTTTCGGCGCGGCTGCCGGCCGGCACGTTCTCTTCCTCCAGATAGCCCTTCACCGCCTCGCCGTCCACCGCGCCCGCGGTGTATTGGCCACGCACGGTATCGCGAGCGATGTCCTCGGGGGTCATGGGCCGCAGCGAGCGCAGCACCTTGAGCTTTTCGTCGCGCACCGCATCGGGGTCGAGCGACACCGGCGGCTCCATCGCGACGATGCACAGCAATTGCAGCAAGTGGTTCTGCACCATGTCGCGCAACGCGCCGGTCTTGTCGTAGAAGCCCGCGCGGCTGCCCACGCCGACCGTTTCCGCGACCGTGATCTGCACGCGCTTGATATACGGCGCCTGCCACAGCGGCCCGAAAATCGGATTGCCGAAGCGCAGCACCATCAGGTTCTGGACGGTTTCCTTGCCGAGGTAGTGATCGATCCGGTAGATCTGCGCTTCGCTGAAGTGCTTGCCGACCGCCGTGTTGATCTCCTGCGCCGACGCGAGATCGTGGCCGAGCGGCTTTTCGAGCACGACGCGCGAATGCTCGTCGACGAGACCGGCGGCCGAGAGGTTGTCGCAGATGTTCGTGAACAGATCCGGCGAGGTCGCGAGATAGAACACGCGCCGCACGCCGGGGCGCGATGCTTCGCTCAGGCGTGTGTAGTCTTCGATCGAGTCGACGTCCATGCGCACGTACTCGAACAGCGCCATGAATTTGTCCCAGGCGGCGGCATCGAACGCCTTCTTTTCGATGAAGGGCTTCGCCTTCAGCTCCATGAATTCGTTGATGTACTCCTCGCGCGACCAGGGCTTGCGGCCGATCGTGAGAATGCGGGTATCCGTCGGCAGATTGCAGTGCAGATGCGCCATGTAAAGCGCCGGCAGCAGCTTGCGGAACGACAGGTCGCCCGTGCCGCCGAAGATGATCATGTCGAGCGGCAGGTCGGGAGTGGCTGAAGCGTGTTGGGTCGTCATAGCGCGAATCGCAGCGTCGTGATGGAGAAGGCGTCGGTCAAGGGGCAGAAAAAGCGAAGCACGAGCGCCGGGGACCGGCACTTTTTTCTGGCAAACGCCTATGGTGCAACGTTTTGAGATTGTTTGCACGGCAACATCTGCCGCAGCTTGGCGCAATATGCCAACCGGCGCTGTTAAACCCCTGTTTTTGAGGCGCTTTCAAATGTGCGGCGTCGCGGCCGTGAGCGTCAAGCGCCGGACAAAGCCTCGCGCGCCACGCGGCAGGCCGCCAGATCCCACGCCGCGCAACCGACGCTTTTGAACACGACCGGCTTCTCCCCTGGCAGCGACGCCGGGTTTTCCACCACGGCGGCAATCCCGCCGACTTTCGCCCAGTCGACGCCGGCCTGAATCAAGTCGCCGGCTTCGTGCCTCGCGCCTGCCAGGTCGTCGACGAAAAGCGCGCTGCCGGCAATGGTGCGCGCGCCGATCTCGGCCATGGCCGGCGTGAATGCGCCGACGCCGATCACGAGCCGCCCGGCCCGCGCCGCTTCGTCGTAGACGGCCTGCTTGCTGGTGGTGAGCGCGATCAGCACGTCGATCGAAGCGGGGATCGTCGCGTCAGGTTCGGTGAGCGGCCGCAGTTCGTGCGCCTTGCCGCGATGCGCGGCGCAAAACGCCTCGGCGCGCGCGGGCGCACTGCCCTTCACCCATACGCGCGCGCCGGGAAACAGTTCACCGATCGCTTCCAGATGGTTGAGCGCCTGCGTGCCGGTGCCGATCAGCAGGAACTCGCGCGGCGCGGCCGCGGCGAAAGTCTCGACGCCGAGCATCGACATCGCAGCGGTCCGGCGTCCGGTCACGGTCGGACCGTCGAGGATGAAAAGCGTCTCGCCGGTATCGGCGTCGAACGCCATCACCTGGCCGTGGATCGTCGGCAAGCCGCGCGGCCCGTTGCTCGCGCATACGTTGACCAGCTTGTGAATGGCGAGATCGGGCGCGGTGGCCGGCATCGACAGCATGACGCCGCCTTCGTTGAGCGGCACGACGAGCCGCTCGGGACTCGCGATGCGCTGCCGTGCATAGTCGATGCTCGCGCGCTTCAACGCATCGACGAGCGTCGCGTACGGAATCAGCCGGGCGGTCGCGGCGGCGTCGAAAATCTGCGTGGTCGAACGGGTCATGAGCGGGGCGGTTCCGATTCTTGTGAAGGTTGAGTTCGATTGCGACGCGCACGACGACGCATTGTTCTTCATGCGTCCTCGCGCACGGCGCTAGGCAACGGGCGTCCCGCTCGTCTGACGCGCGGACTGGATCAGCATCAGCAGATCGCCGGTCTCGATCGGACACGGCTCGTCATCGTAAAAGGACAGAATGCGCCCGGCGCGCACGAGGCCGACCACCACCGCGCCCGGCAGCGCGTTGCTCCAGCGGCCCACTTCCTCTGCCGACGCCTCGCGCTCGATCAGGTTCACCCGGCCGCGCGCCGACAACAGGTCGTTGATGAAAGGCACGATGTAGTCGCTGTCCACGGCGTCGGCGAGCAGCAGCCCGCCGATCCGCGTCGACGAAACGATCACGTTCGCGCCGGCCTGGCGCAACTGGCGCTGGTAGGTCTGCTCGCGGATACGCACGACGATCTTGGTTTGCGGCGCGACGCTGCGCACGGTCAGCGTGAGCAGGATCGCGGTGGCGTCGTCGGCCACGGCGATGATCACGGCTTTCGCGATGCGCACTTGCGCCTGCTGCAACAGGTCCTCGCGCGACGGATCGCCGAGCAGGCCGGCGACGCCCAGCGAGGCGGCCGCTTCGAGCGCCGCCTGCTGCGGATCGATCACGACGATCGACGTCGCGGCGAAGCCGCTCTCGAGCAACTCGCGCACCGCGACCGAGCCGCTCAAACCATAGCCGCATATGACGACGTGATCGCGCAGCTGTTTTTGCAGGCGTTTCATGCGGAATTCCTCGATGACGCGTTGAATGACGAACTGATAGGCGGTGCCGAGAAACACGAACCAGATGATGATGCGGATCGGCACGATGAAAAAGGCGTCGATGAGACGCGCGCGGGCGGTGACCGGCACGATGTCGCCGTAACCGACGGTGGCGACGGTGACCATCGTGAAGTACATCAGATCGACGATGCCGAGCACCTTGCGATTGGCGTCGCGCAGGCCGTCGCGGTCGAGATAGAGCACGACGAAAGCGAGCACGCAGAGCGCCGCCACCAGACCGATGCGTTGCAGCAGCACACGTTGCGGCGACGCCGCCGGCCGCGTGAACAAGATGCGGGCGCGCGGCGCCTGCCAGGCCGAGCGAGCGCGGCGCGGCAGACGAAAGCGCGGCGCACGCGGTTTCGATTTGAGCTGCGGGTGTGGCACGTCGGGCACGCGGCGGCTCCGGGAGTCGGGAAACAAGCGATTCTACGACGCCCGGTGCGCCGTTGGCCCCGATCGCAAGCTCCACGCCGACGCGGCGTTGCAAGCCGCGCCGCCGGTTCACTGCGTCGCGGCTTTGTCCTCGTCTTTCTTGCCGTTCTTGAACATGGCGCGGCATGCCGGGCTCAGTTCGTCGATGTGCTGCTTCATGCAGGCCGTGATCTTTTCCTTGTTCGGAATGTGGGCTGCGCAGAAATGCATTGCGTCGCCGCGACAGGCCTTGGCTTGCTGGTCGCGGCTGGCGGCGTCGACCGGGACGGCGGCCGCACTGAGCGCAAGAAGGCTGCCGGCAAAGAGCGCGTAAGTTCGATTCATGTCGGGCTCCCGTATCTCCCATATCGCAAAGGCGCGCAAAGGTGCGCAAGGCTCCGTGCAAGCGGTTCAGCAGAAAGCGGGCCCGATCATCGCGCAACCGGAGCCGCTTAGCGCGCCGCGCGCCCGTGCGTGAGCGTCATGCCACGCCCCGCGTAGAAACGCGTCATGGTCGCGAACGGCAGATAGGCATCCGCCTGATGCGGCGCGATGCCCGACGGATTGTGAAACCACACGCCCTCGCGATCGCGCCCGTGCAGCAGGATCAGATGGCCGCCCCGGCGTTGATTCGGCCGTGCGGGATAACGAATCTCGGGGCTCACGGAAACGATCGCCAGCGTGTCGGCGTTCAGGCGCGCGGCGATTTCCTCTAGCGGCGCTTGTGGCAGCACCTCGATGTGAAGACCGAAGGCGGCGCTTGCCCAGTCGGCGAACGGCCGGTAGATCAGACCGTCCACGCCGCCGTCCGCGCGCACCCGGTACACGCCATGCCGCAACGCTTCGTCGAGCAGCGCGGCGCGCGGCGCGTGGCCGATGCGCCAATAGTCGAGCGCGGATTCGAGGCACGTCAGACCGCACAGGCGCTTCGCCCAGAAGCGATAACGCTCGGGATCGTCGAAGCCGCTGCGCCGCCAGGCCGGATCGTCGCACGGGTCGCCCCGCTGCTCGACGATATGGCGAACCCATTCGGGACTGCCCCATTGCGAGTAGTACGGCACGCCGGCGTGGCGCAGTGTCGGGTCGTTCATCGTCGTAAGCGGGAGCGAAGTCATAACATGCTGCGAGGCCGTTGCATCGTGCCGTCGAAGAAACGCTGCAAACGGAAAGCCGACAGATCGAGCGACGGTTCTCCGCCGTCGTTCATCTCGGCGAGCAGCTTGCCGACGATCGGACCCATGGCGAAACCGTGGCCGCAAAAACCGGTGGCGATGGTCAGGCCGCCGACCTGCGGCGGCGCGTCGATCACCGGTAGGCCGTCGGGCAGCACGTCGATCAGGCCAGCCCATGCCTCGACCACCTGTGCCTCCTTCAGCGCGGGAAACAGCGCACGCAGCTTCTTCAACGCTCGCGGCGCGTGGCTCGCGTTCGGCTGCGGATGCGGGTCGCGCGGATGCAGGACGCGTTCGCCTTGCGGCACCGCGCCCGGCAGACGGTCACGCAAATCGCGCAGGCATGCGCCGTTCAGATGGAAGCTGAACTTCTCGCGCTGGCTCCACAGTTCCGGCAGAAACCATTTGAGCGCGCGGAAATGGCCGAGGGTCATGTCGACGTCGACCTGCATGTCGTCGGCGAGATTGATCACGCCGTTCGCGCGTTGCCGGATGCCGAGCCCCTGCCCCCAGAAAGTGGATGCGGTGACGCGCGGCAGCGGATTGGTGCGCATGCAGGTGCCGCGCACCGCTTGCTGCGGCAACGCCAGCCCTAGCGTGTCGAGCAGACGCCAGCTACTCGCGCCGGCCGCGCAGATGAAGCGCGACGTGCGAATCGTGCCGCGCTCGGTCACCACGCCGGCGATCGCGCCGGCCGCGCGCTCGACGCCGGTCACGCCGCAGCCTTCGAAGAACAGCGCGCCGGCCTGCGCCGCCCGCGCGGCAAAGGCCGCGGCGGCGCGGCGCGGTTCCGCCTGGCCGTCGCTGGGGGTGTAGAGGCCGCCGAGCGCCGGGCCTTGCATGCCGGTCACGATGGTGTCGATCTGCTTGCGGTCGAGCATGCGGGTGTCGAGCCCATGCTGACGCGCGACGTCCATCCATTGCTGGAACGAACTCCAGTCCTTCTCCTTCGTTGCCACGTACAGGCAGCCGCCCTGACGCCATTCGAGATCGAAGTTCAGCTCGCTTTCGAGCCCTTTCCACAGCGGGATGCCCGCCATCATCAGCGGCACTTCAGCAGCCTCGCGGCCCTGCTGGCGCACGAAACCCCATGCCCGCGACGACTGCTGCCCCGCAATCCGCGACTTGTCGAGCACCACCGCCGACAGGCCGCGGCGGGCCAGATAGTAGGCGGCCGCACAGCCCATGATGCCGGCGCCGGCGATCACCACATCGGCACGTTTCGGGAACGCCTGATCGGCGGGCGTGAAGCTCGCATGCAGCGGATAGGTCGTGGTCATCGGGCAGGAAAGGTTTTAAGTGGGGGAATAATCTTCGCAGGCGGCAGCGTTGTCCGCAATGCCGCGGCGGTCGCGAGGCTCGGGGCGCATGGGCTCGCGGCGTCGTTGCGTCTGCGGTCTGCGGTTTGCGGTTTGCGGTTTGCGGTTTGCGGTTTGCGGTTTGCGGTTTGCGGTTTGCGGTTTGCGGTTTGCCGTATGCCGTCTGCCGGGAGCACGCCCGCGCGGTTTATTCGCTACACGCATATTCGCCTTTTATTCGCGAGACAGATATTTGCAGAATATGCGTCACACGAATATTTGACAAATATCCGTGTGACGCATAAAGTGCGTTTATTCGTCTCGCGGATATTTTGCCATGCTCCATCTCATCGCCACGCCGGGTCAAATGGCCCTGCTGCTCGCCGCCGGCCGGCGCCAGGCCGGCCTCACGCAGGCGCAAGCCGCGGCGCGGGTCGGCATCAGCCAAAGCCGCATTTCGGCGCTCGAAACCGACGCAGCGGCCATTACCCTCGCGCAATTGCTGGCGCTGTGCGGCGCCTACGGCCTGCAATTGCAGGTACGCGACAAGAACCAGCCGGTGTCTGATCCGGCGCCGTTGATCGAGTGGTGAGCATGGGTCGGCAAACGCATTCACGGGCGCTTTCAGTGTGGGCCAATGGCGAGCGCGTCGGCGTGTGGCGCCTTCCCACGCGCGGTTCGATGGAGTTCGCCTACGATCCCGCGTGGGTCGCCTCGCCCGCGGGCCGGCCGCTTTCGCTGTCGCTGCCGTTCACGCCGAGCAATCTGCCGCAGAAAGGCTCGCGCGTGCTCAACTATTTCGACAACCTGCTGCCCGACAGCGAGGCAATCAGAAAACGCATCGCCCAACGCTACCAGACCGAGACGCTGGATGCGTTCGATCTGCTGCAAGCGATCGGCCGCGATTGCGTGGGCGCCGTCCAGTTGCTCGCCGAGGACGACGCGCCAACCGGTGTCGAACAGATCGAGGGCACGCCGCTCGCGGACAGCGAGATCGAGGCCATGCTGGCGCGCACGGTCGGCAACCCGGCGCTCGGCACGCCCGACCAGGCCGACGACTTCCGCATCTCGCTCGCCGGCGCGCAGGAAAAAACCGCGCTGCTGCGGCACGACGGCAAGTGGCAGCGCCCGCATGGCGCGACGCCCACCACGCACATTTTCAAGCTGCCGCTTGGCCTCGTGGGCAACAAGCTCGCCGACCTCAGCACGTCGGTTGAAAACGAGTGGCTATGCCTGCGCATTCTGCGCGCCTATGGCTTGCCGGTCGCGAACACCGACATGCTGACCTTCGGCAAGCAGCGCGTGCTGAGCGTCGAGCGCTTCGACCGGCAACTGCATTCGAGCGGGCAATGGCTGCTACGGTTGCCGCAGGAGGACTTCTGCCAGGTGTACGGCGTGCCGTCGCATCGCAAGTACGAAAACGAAGGCGGCCCCGGCTTGCTCGACCTCGCGCGAATTCTTCAGCAGTCGGTCACGGCCCAGCAGGACATCGAAACGCTGCTGGCTAGCCAGATCCTGTTCTGGATGCTGGCCGCGCCGGACGGCCACGCCAAGAACTTCAGCATTCGCCTGCTGGCGGGCGGCCAGTATCGGCTCACGCCGCTCTACGACGTAATGTCGATCTGGCCGGTGGAAGGCAACGGTCCGAACCAGTGGTCGTGGTTCAAGGCGAGACTCGCGATGGCGATGTGGTCGCGCAGCAAACACGATGCGTTTCGCGACGTGCAGCGGCGTCACTTCAACACGATGGCGCTGAAGTGCTCGCACGGCGCCAACGCCGAGCCGCTGATCCGGCGGCTGATCGAACAGACGCCGCAAGTGATCGAACAGGTCTCGGCCGAATTGCCGGAGCGGTTCCCCGCCAAGGTGGCCGAGCGGATCTTCAAAGGACTGAGAACCTCGGCGGCCAGGCTGGAGAAAATGCCGGCAACGTAGGCTTCGGATTGCAGGCGGCGGCTTGAGCGCTTCTGGCTCGATGCGGTTCGAGGACACTTGCTTAAGCCTTCCTTAAGCTCGCGTGCAATACGCTTACCGGCTGCTCATGAAAAGGCGAGTCCGCCATCTTTTTTCGTTTGCCGGGCACCGCTCGGACGGTGCGCGCCGCAAGGGCTGCGAGCGGCTCCATGTATTTCCCTACAGATACGACGCGTCACATCGGTAAAATACCGTTAATGCCGAGTGCATAAACAGATCGCCGAATCTGTCCGTTCGCGCCGCGCGCGGACCGGTTCAGCGGCCGTCCTACAAAAACACAGGTCGCGATACTTTACGGTACATTTGCTGTCCCTCGCGTTGCCCGTGTCAATGCACATTGAATGCATGAGCGAGTGGCGTATCGCATTCCCCACAGCCCTTTACGACGGCGGATTTTCACGCAGTATGGCCAACGAAACACACTCACCCGACTCCATCGCAGTCGCCGAACGCGTGCGCGAGTTGATGAGCCGGCACGGAATCGGCAAACGCCAGCAAACCACGGAACTCTGCCGCATCCTCGATCTGAGTTTTTCGCAGGGGCACCGCAAGCTGCGCGGCAACAGTCCGTGGACCCTCTCGCAGATCAAGAAGGTCGCCGAGGTGTTCGGCGAACCCGCCGCCCAGCTATTCGGCGCGCAATCGCTCGATCCGGGCATGGTCGGCGCGATCGCGCAGGAAGCCGTGTTCAGCATCGGCGCGACCGAACTGGCCTGCACCGCCTGGGTCGGCGCCGCGCTCGAACCCGGCAGCCGCCCGGAATTCGTCGCCTATTCCAAGCTCGGCCAATGGCGCGTTGCGCGTCACGACGGCGCGCTCTATCAGAGCGCCTACGAAGTCCACAAGATCGAAATCTATCCGCGCCGCGCCGAGACCGACAAGCCGACCATCGCGGTAGTCGACGACGATCAGGCCAGCGCCGACAACCTGCGCGACTATCTGGAGCGCAGCGGCTTTACGGCGGTGGCGATCTACGGCCTGACGTCGTTCGCCGAGCAACTGCAAAGCCAGGTGTTCGACGGCGTGGTGATCGACTGGCTGTTCGGCTCGCAGACTTCGGCGGCGGCGATTCGGGCGGTGCGCGCGTCGGAGAATCCGGACGCGCCGATTTTCGTGCTGACCGGCGAATTGCTGACGGGCAAGGCCAGCGAATCGGAGATCAGCCAGGTGATACGCAACTACGACGTGGCGTGCTACGAAAAGCCCGCGCGCATGGCGATTCTGGTCGCCGATCTCTCCAAGCGGCTGAATCGGCCGTAAAGCGTCGGCCGTCAAGCGACGACCGTCAAGCGCGGGTCAGCGGCTGAAGGTGTGTGCTCAGGTTGATGCCCGCCTCCATCGCCTCCATTGCGCGCTTCCATGCGCCGTATCACACGCGCCTCGCTTCATCGTCCGCTTTGCAACCCGCTTTGCAACCCGCTTCACAACCCGCCTTGCAACCGCTCCCCCCGCTTCACACCGTATGCCGCGACGCCAGCGCTCGCTGCAACGCCTGACGCAAATCCTCGTAATGCACCGGCTTTAACAACGCTTCAAAAAACGGCTTCGAATCGGCCTCGCCTTCGGCCACGACGTTTTTCGTTCCAGCCACATCCGCCTCCGGCGCATACGCGCTGACCACGATCACCGGCACGCCTGCCGACGGTCCGCCGCGCACGGCGAAGTCCGCGAGAAACGCATAGCCGTCGCGCTCCGGCATATGCAGATCGAGCAGCACCACGTCGCAGCGGCGCGTGTCGAGCCACGCGAGCGCGTCGTCGGCGTTGGCGGCGACGTGCGCGTCGAAACCCATGTGCGCGACCATTTCGCTCAACGACTCGCGGATCAGCCGGTTGTCGTCGACGATCAGCACGCACGGCCGCTCGCCGCCCGCTTGCGCGTGAACGCTCACGCCTGCCGGCGCGACAGCCGCGACCGGCGTGACCGGAATCGTCACCGTGAAGGTCGTGCCCTGGCCCACCGTGCTCGCGACGTCGACGGTGCCGCCGAACAGCCTGACCAGCCCCTGCACGATCGTCAGCCCCATCCCCGCGCCTTCGAAGCGGCGCGTGCGCGACGCGTCCAGTTGCGTGAACTCCTGGAAGATCAGCGGAATCTGCGCATGCGGCACGCCCGGTCCCGTATCGCTGACGATGAACGTCAGCGTCTCCGGCTGCTGCTTCAACCGCACGCGCACCGTGCCGGTTTCGGTGTAGCGGATCGCGTTGGTGACCAGGTTGTTGACGATCTGGCGGATGCGGTGCGGATCGGAGTCGACCAGGCCGCTCACGCCGCCTGCCTCGATGACCTCGCTTTCGAGTTTCAGCCCGCGCGCGGCAGCCGACATCGCGTGCTCGTCGACGATCGACGCCAGCAATTCGCGCGGCTCGAAATGCTCGTGACGCAATTCGAGCTTGCCCGCGCCGAGGCGCGCGTAGTCGGTGAGGTCTTTCATCTGCGCCTCGAGATGCCGCGCCGCGGTTTCGAGCCGCTGGATCACCTTGCGGTCGGCTTCGGAATGGTAGTTGAAGCCCAGCAATTCGATCGACGAGACGATGGCGTGCAGCGGCGTGCGCAGTTCATGGCTGATCATGCCGAGGAACGCGTCCTTGGCGAGACTCGCCTCGCGCGCCGCGCGGCTCGCCTGGTGCTCGGCTTCGAGCGCCGCGTGCTGCTGAAGCATCAGACGCGTGCGGCGCCGGCCATTGAGCACGAGCAGCAGCGTGGCGGCCGCCGACAGCAACAGCATCAACATGCCGCCCGCGAACAGCAAGCGGCGCTTGTCGATGAAATCGCGGCTCATCGCCTCGCGATCGGCGACATCGGCGAAACGGCGGCTCAACGCGAGGTCGTTGACTTCGTTCCAATGCAGGCGCAACTGCGCAACGATCTGATTGGCGCCGCGGCGGTCCTTCGCCACGGCGGCGACCTCAGGCGCGAGGCCGGTGAGCAGACGATCGAGCGACTGCACTTCGTCGCGTTGCCGCTGCAGCAAAGGCACTTGCGCGGTCAGCCTGCTCGTGGAGCCGGCCAGCACGTGCAGCTTCGATTGCAGCAGCTGATAGCGCAGCAGCAGGCGCGGATAGTCGTCGTCGACGCCCGACTGATACAGCAGCAACTGATTCTCGAAACGCGCGTAGGCGATCTGCAGTTGCGCCGCGTCCCAGTAGAAGCCGTCGTAGGTGCCGGTCAACTGCTCGGTGGCGCGCGGGTTCAGCAGATTCGCGTACAACAGATAGCCGATCGCGCCGGCCGGCGCCGCGAGCGCGGTGAGCCAGATCAGCACGTAGAGAACGCGGCGCCACGGACGGCGCGCTATTTGACGATGAGAGCCTTGATCTGCCATACGAATTTCGAATCGCTCGCTGCGCCCACGAGTTCGTCGGGGAACGCATCGCGCGGATAGATAAGGAACAGCGGCCCGAAGTCGCTAAGCTTCAGACGCCGGCCGTTCATGCTGTACGCGACGATCACGCCATAGCGATCGCAGTCCGACACCGGCACGGTGTAGGTGTAGTCGTCGAACGTATGGATCTCCACGTGATCGCCGTACGCGCCGACTGTCTTCAGAATATCCGCGAGCAGCGGTCCCGTGAAGGTAGAGCGCGGAGTCCACGTGGTGCTCGTCGTGATCGCATGCACCGGCAGCGCGAGCAGTTGCGCCTCGGTGAAGTGATACGACTGGCGCGAGGCGTCGGTGGTCCTCGCGATCTTGCCCTTCACGTCGAGCGAGAAGGGCACCGAGTCCTGCTGAGCGTGCGCGCTCCATGCCGCCAGCGCGAACATCAGGCCCATTGCCCAGCGCG
The DNA here is from genome assembly GCF_900142195.1 of Paraburkholderia terricola. Taxonomy (GTDB): domain Bacteria; phylum Pseudomonadota; class Gammaproteobacteria; order Burkholderiales; family Burkholderiaceae; genus Paraburkholderia; species Paraburkholderia terricola. The sequence continues at coordinate 50,980 of NZ_FRAB01000029.1, read as the reverse complement.
CACCCCGGTACGCGCGTTTCCCACCCTGCATTTTTTTGGTCACCTTGGTCATGTTTTTTTCCGTTGTTTTTTGCGGCGCGCTACGTTTCTCCAACTTCCCGTGCTTCTCTGATTTCCTTACCGTCGCGCAGATGCAGATGCCGCGCGGCCCGCTGCGAAGCGACCACGATCAGCTTCATGGTCGCGCGGGTGGCGCCGACGAACAGCTTGCGCGCGATGCGCTCGTCGAACGTAGCGAAGTCGATCTCCGTGAAAATCACGCACGGCGCCGCTTGCCCCTTGAAGCGGTAGATCGACTCGAACAGCACGTCGCCCTCGCGGTATTCCGGGTTGCCGAACAGGTCGTATTTGCCCGTGAAACTGCGCAGCCGGTGCGGACCGAGATGATCCTGCGCGGTGATCGCCGAACCTTCGCGGCCGCGGAAGGACAGCACCACGATGTCCTGCTTGCGAAAGCCGAGCGAGAGCGCCTGCGTGATCGCGCGCTTGGTGGCCTCGATGCTGCCTTCGACGGCATGGGCTTCGTCGTAGACGGACAGCGCAATGTCCGAGCCGTCGAACGGACTGCCCGATGCGAGCGCCGCCGCGACCGGCACCGCGGCGCCGACCACGTCGCGCACATAGTCGAGGATGTCGCGCGGGCTGCGGTAGTTGGTGGTTTCCTTCAGCGTGGTCCAGCCGGGCAGCTCGACCGGCTCACGCATGTACAGATTCTGCAGCGGGTCTTCGAGCCACCACCACGCCGCGCCCGGGCGCAGCAGCCGCTCGAGCGCCGCGACCCACGGCTGCTGGAAGTCCTGCCCTTCGTCGACGATCAATACGTCGAATTGCCAGCGCGCGCCGATCGGCGTCTGCGCGAAAACCGTTTCGAGCTGGTCGAAGACGTCGCCCGAACGGAAATCCGGCTCGCGGCCCGCATCGCGCGCAATCCAGTCGCACAGTTGGTGATAGTTCGCCACCTTCGCCTCGGGCGGCGCGACTCGCGCGATGTGATCGGCCAGCGGCCGGTTGAAGCACACGTATAAAGGCCGCTGGCCGCGCGCCACCGCGTCCTTCATCACCTGCACCGCGAGTTGCGTCTTGCCGGAGCCGGCCGTGCCGATCACGCGCAGCCGGAACGGCGAAAATTCGAGCCGCCGCGCCCATGTCGCGAGACCGCCGGCGAGGCGCGTGACGAGCGTGCCCGCCTGTCCGACCAGCGCGCTGGCGTCGGGCGTGAGCGCGAGTTCGTCGGCGAGAAAGTGATGGATTTTCGGCGCGCAGGCAAGGCGCGGCTCGTCCGCCGGCAACGCCTCGCGGATGATCGCCGCGAGCCGGGTTTTGCGCGTGGCGTCGACGATGCGCGCCGGGTTCACGCCCGCGATCGCCGCGTCCTTGACGATGTGGTCCGGGCAATACAGCAGTTCCTCGATGAAATACGTGCCCGCGCCGAATGCCGCGGTAAAACGCCGGTGCAGCCCCTCGATGGTGTGCGCGAGCGCGATCGCCACGTTGCGCTCCGTTTGCAGATAGACCTTGACGAGACCCTTCGGCGTTTCGCGCAGGAAACCGGTTTTCTGCTCGACGATCATCACGCGCCCGGCCGGACTGACGATCACGAAATCGGCCTCGCCGAACACCGAAAAGTTCTGGTTCAGACGCGTCCAGTGCACGCCGTGATAGACGGTATAGCCGTCGGGCAGCGTGTCTTCCAGCAACGCGAGGGTTTCGCGTTCGCGTGCCGCCGCGCCGGTGGCGGCGAGGCTCTTCCAGTCGTCGGGGACAATGCGGGCCATGCGGTGCCTCGTCGTATTCGGGTGCGCTCATTGTACGCAACGCGCAGATGTTTCCGGCATGCGCCTCGACGTGGGCCGATCGCGACCCGCCGCGTGCAAAACCATGCGCATCGTGTATCGTTACTGGCTGAACGCCGCGCGCCGGGCGCGGCTTGCCAACTGTAAAGAAGAGGATTTGCCGGATGATCACGATCTGGGGACGCACTAATTCGGTCAACGTTCAGAAAGTCTTGTGGTGCTGCGATGAGCTCGTGCTGCCCTACGAGCGCATCGACGCCGGTCTGCAATTCGGCCGCAACAACGAACCCGACTATCTCGCGATGAACCCGACCGGCAAGATTCCGACGCTGGTCGATGACGGCTTCGTGCTGTGGGAATCGAACTCGATCCTGCGCTATCTGGTGCTGCAATACGGCGAGGCGAGCCTGCTGTATCCGTCCGAGCCCAGGCTGCGCGCGAGCATCGACCGCTGGCTCGACTGGTCGCTCTCCACGTTGCAACCCACCGAGCGTCCGGTGTTCTGGGCGCTTGTACGCACGCCGGCCGCCGAGCGCGACGCCGCCAAACTCGCGGCCGACTTCAGCGCGGTCACGCTGCTATGGCGCATGCTCGACACCCACTTGCAAGGCCGCTTCTTCCTCGAGGGCGAACGGTTCACGCTCGCCGACATCGTGGTCGGCGCATACGCGAAACGCTGGTTCGGGGTGGACGGCGTCGAGCGTCCGCCGCTACCGAACGTGGAGCGCTGGTATTCGCGCCTCGCCACGCGGCCGGGCTTCAAGAAATACGTTGATTTTCCGCTGACGTGAAGCGTGGCTGGCAGCCGTGCCATGCACCGGCACGGCGCGGCGCGATGGCCCTTATAATCGACGCATGAAAACCGCCAAGCCCACCGCGACCGCCGCTGTGAAAGCCGCTGCGCAATCCACCGCGCAATCCACCGCGCAATCCACCGCGCAATCCACCGCGCAATCCACCGCGCAATCCACCGCGCAATCCACTACAGCCAGCTCCGCTCATTCTCATGAAGCGGGGCACATGCACGGCGATTCGCAGGAAGCCGCACTGACCCTCGCGGAAGAATACTGCCGCGAACGCGGCGAAAAACTCACGCCGATCCGCCGCAAGGTGCTCGAATTGCTGTTGAATTCGGGCCGCGCCACCAAGGCCTATTCGCTGCTCGACGAGATGCGCCAGATTCACCCTGGTTCGGCGCCGCCCACGGTTTATCGGGCACTGGACTTTCTGCTGTCGGCGGGGCTCGTGCATCGGATCGAATCGATCAATGCGTTCACCGTCTGCCACGATCTGACGCAATGCCAGCACGGCATTCTGGTGGTCTGCCAGCAATGCGGCACCGTCACCGAATTGCATCAGCCGAAGCTGCGCCAGGCGCTCGTCGCGCAAATCGAAGACGCGGGCTACCGCCTCGCCAGCGATGAGATCGAGTTGAAGGGACTGTGTGCCGCCTGTCAGGCAGCGGAAGCGGCGGCGACCGCCGCCGCGGGTTCAGCGGCATCCGTCGCCGCCGCGAAATAACGGCGACGCCCGTTTTGCAGCGGTCCGATCAACCCGCCGAGCGGGCGTCGATCGCGTCGTGCAGCAAGGTCACCAGATCTTCCGGCAGCGCCGGTTTGGTCATGAAATGCTGGAAGCCTTCGCCGATACTGCGCAAGCGATAAGCGTCGTCGGTATGACCCGTGAGCGCCACGGCCACCGAAGGCGCGTGATCGCCGCGAATCTCGTGATCGCGCAGCCGCTGGATCAGATAGAAGCCGTCCATGGCCGGCAATTCCAGATCGCATACCACGGCGTCGGGCAATAAACGCAGTGCCGCTTCGACACCCTCTTCCGCATCCGCCACCGCGACGACATGCGCACCTTCCGCTTCGAGTAACAAGGTCAGCGATTCCCGGCTGTCCGGGTCGTCTTCGACGAGCACGATCGTGGCCTGATCGAGTCTCAATGCTCCGTTCATGTTCTGTTGTTGCTCTAAAAAACCGGTTAGGCCGTCAGACTTGGCCAACTTATCGCCCTGCTGCTTGCCGCCGATTTGCGCGGCTGGGTTGTTGCTGTTCATGATTCCGACCCGGCTTCGCGCACCGAGTTGCAGACAGGCACACGATTTTAAAACATGGCCTTGGCGCAACGCGTGCGCACAGTAACGCGCCAAAATTGCACGCGGATGAAGAAACGGCCCTCGACGCCGTGACGATGGCAACGCGATAGCCGACATCCGATTCGCCGCGGCGGTTCGTGCCCCCGTTGGCACGGCCATTCTCGCCCGGCGTCGTTTCTCGAATTCGTATTCCGCTTGCGGCGCGGGCGACATTGCTTATTCCGCCCGGCGCTCACTTCCACCCGACAGGTAGCATGCCGCGTGCCGCGGCGGCTTCCGGCTCGCGGCATCGGCGCACTTTGCGGCGAACCCGCGCTTTAACCGGCTTTCTTCGGACCTATGCCCTGCACCAGCAGCGCCACCGCATGCCGCGCGATTTCCTCGCCGCCGACGTTGCACCGCATGGGATCCTCGCGCCACAGCTTCGAGGTGGCCAACGGCAGAATCGTCAGACCAAGCAACGTGACGAAGACCAGCGACGGCTCCAGCGCCGCGTTCAGGCGCCCCTCCTTTTGCCAGCGCGCGATGCATTCAAGCGACGCCTTCTGTTGCACGTTGCCGAACCGTTCATGCATGCGCTGGCGCAGCAAGCCGCCGTCGCTGATGACCTCGCGCACCCATAACGACGGAAACCACGGATTCTCGCTCGCCACTTGCACCAACCGCCGCGTGAGCGTGGTGATCGCCGCCACCGGATCGTCGGCGTGCTCCTGAAACGGCACGCCGAGCCCGGCGCGCAATGGCGCGAAACGCTCGTCGATCAGCACGTCCAGTAGCTGATCTCGCGTCTTGAAGTAGTAATGCATCATTGCCGGCGTGAAGCCCGCCTCGCGAGCGATCTCGCCAAGCGTGGTATCGACGATGCCCTGCCGCGCGAAGAGCGCGAGCGCCGCCTCCAGCAAACGGCCGCGCTGCTCCGGTCCGCGCGCGGCGCCCGAGGGCCGGCCGGGGCGCCGTGCGGGCGCTCCGGCCGCCACGCTTGCGGGGTTGACGTCTCCGCCAGCGCCTCCACCACCGGCTTCACCAGCGGCTTCAAGCCGCCCCTGCTTCGCGGGCTTGCGCGGTTTCGCAGTCGCCGCATTACGTGGCGCGACTTTCATCTTGTGCTCATCGGACGGAATTCTTGCCATTGCATTCAATTTGACCGGGGCGGCGATGTCGCATATATTAATCGCCACATTAATTAATTTCAATAGCGTGTCGCCATGGATCAATCGACAACGACTCAACCTATCGAACTGGCGGACACCGGGGCGCAGCCAGCCGCGGCCGCCGATCAACCGCCGATCCGCCTGCTGTTCCCTGCGCTGCTGCTCGTCATGCTGCTCGCCGCGCTCGATCAGACGATCGTCTCCACCGCGTTGCCGACGATCGTCGGCGAACTCGGCGGGCTCAACAATCTGTCGTGGGTGGTGACCGCCTACCTGCTAAGCTCGACCATCGTCGTGCCGCTGTACGGCAAGTTCGGCGACCTGTTCGGCCGCAAGATCGTGCTGCAAACAGCGATCGTGGTGTTCCTCGTCGGCTCCGCGCTGTGCGGCGTCGCGCAGGACATGACCCAGTTGATCGTGCTGCGCGCGCTGCAAGGGCTCGGCGGCGGCGGCCTGCTGGTCGTGACGATGGCCGCGATCGCGGACGTGATTCCGCCGGCCGAGCGCGGCCGCTATCAGGGCGTGTTCGGCGGCGTGTTCGGCCTCGCCACCGCGGTCGGGCCGCTGCTCGGCGGTTTTCTCGTCGAGCATCTCACGTGGCGCTGGATCTTCTACATCAACCTGCCGCTCGGCATCGTCTCGCTGCTCGTGATCGGCGCGGTGTTCAAGCCGCATGCGCGTCATGTGAAGCACACCATCGACTATATGGGCGCCGCCTTTCTCGCCGGCGCGCTCACCTGCATCATCCTGTTCACGAGCCAGGGCGGCACGATCCTGCCGTGGTCGTCGCCGCAACTGTGGTTCACGCTGGGTATGGGGCTGGTGGCGACCTGGGGCTTCATCCACGAAGAGCGCAGCGCGGTCGAGCCGATCATGCCGTTCGAGCTTTTCAAACAGCGCACGTTTTTGCTGAGCAGCCTGATCGGCTTCATCATCGGCGTGTCGATGTTCGGGGCGGTCACGTTCCTGCCGCTCTATTTGCAAGTGGTCAAGGGTTCGACGCCCACCCAAGCCGGCATCCAGATGCTGCCGATGATGGGCGGCCTGTTCGTGATGTCGATGGTGACCGGCCGCGTGATCAGCAAGATCGGCAGATACCGCATGTTCCCGATCGCCGGCACGTTGCTCGTGGCCGTCGCCATGCTGCTGCTCGCACGCCTGCAGATCGGCACGCCGATCCATGTGATGTATATCGACATGGGCATTCTCGGCTGCGGCCTCGGCATGGTGATGCAGGTGCTGATCCTCGCCGTGCAGAACAGCGTCGAATTCAGGCATGTGGGCGTCGCCACGTCGGGCGCCACGCTGTTCCGTTCGATAGGCGGGTCGATCGGCGTGGCCGCGTTCGGCGCGGTGTTCTCGAACGGCCTTGCGTCGCGCCTCGAAAAACTGCTTCCGCCCGACACCGAATTGCCGCACGCGCTCGGGCCCACTGCCATTCACGCGTTGCCTCAAGCGTTGCGCGACGATTACCTGCATGCGTTCGCCGGCGCGCTGCACACGGTGTACCTCGCGGCGGCTTGCGTGGTGCTGGTTGCCTTTGCGCTCGCGTGGCTTTTAAAGGATCATCCGCTGCGCAAGCAGTGAGCGAAGCACTCGCGTCCGTTCGTCCTCCGACATGCGAGATGCTTCGCCATACTATGAATGTGCGCTAACGCACATAAGGTAGGTAGCAACTTCGATTGACGTTCGCAACGAAACGCCACATATTGCAGGCGGCGGCATCGCAAGCGTGCGCTTGCGCCCCGACACTCCCCGGCGCATGTGGATCGTGATTTCCGCGGACATCGCTCCTGCCTCAGCACGATCCGGGGCATGCCGTATGGCATTGTTTTCCACAGGTGGGGCCACAGCATGTCCACCCAGTCAGCAGCCGGACATAGTTTTCCAATGCCCTGCAATCGGTGTGGCGGCGCCCTGTACCGCCAGGTCGACTATTGCCCGTATTGCGGCGCGGCGCATCCGCTCGATACCAGCCCACCTAAGCGCACCGTCATTCCCGGCAGCCGCGCCAGCGCCACGAGCGGAGCGGCGCGCAACAGCGGCTTCGATCCCCTCGCACCTGGAGAAGTACAACTCGCGGCGGGTGCCGCGCGCGTCGGCGCGGCCGCGTCTGCCGAGGTCGCGCTGCATGCGCCGATAGCGGTGTCGCCGGATACGTCGATCCCTTCTCTCGCCGGCGCGCTTGATTCGCATGGCCGCGCCGCGCACCGGATTCGCGGGCTGCTATGGGCGATCGCGGCGATTGTCGGAATCGGCCTCGCCTATGTCGGCTATGCGCTATTCGGCGACAGCCATGAAGCGCGCAACGGCAACAACGCGCAGATCGCCGAAACCGATCAGGATGCGAGGACAACGACCACGACGACCGGAACGATCGCGCGCTATGCACCCGCTCAGTCGACGAATCAGGCGGCCGCTGTCGAGCCGGCCAAGGCTGACGATGCGATGAAGGCAACGCCGGCGGCTCCCGCGACGCCGCTCGCGCCTGAAGCGGTGATGCAACCTGCCGCGCCGCGTTTTAGCGATGCCGGTCAAGCCATGCGTTCCGCGCGCCTCGCGTTCGACGCCAACGATCTGTCCGCGGCGCAAGCCGCGCTCGGCGCCGCGCAAACGCTGCGACCGGAGAATACGGACGCACGGAACCTGGCGGCCGAACTGAAGCCGCTCACCGCGCGCCGCGACATCGCGTTGCAAGCGGCGCAGCTCTGCGCCGCGCAACAGTCGTGGACCTGCGCACGCCAGCACGCCAACGAGGCGCTCACTATCGACACAGGCAGCGAAACCGCCAAAACCATTTTGCAGCGCGTGATTCGCGAGACCGGCTGGAAGCCGCTCAGTCCAGCGCAAGCCGCATCGCCGTCGCCATCACCATCGCAGCAAGCCCGGTTGCCAACGCGTTTACCAAAAGGCGGCGCGCACTCGCGCGAGAAGCGCTTCTAACCTGAACCATAGGCGGAGGAGACCATGCTGAAGAGACTTCTGACGGGGTGGCTGGGGCTGGTGCTGCTGGCCGTGTCTTCGTTCGTTTTCGCGGAGCCCGCGCACTACAAGATCGTGACCGGTCCCGAACGAGGCACGTACATACAGATCGGTCAGGATCTGTCGAAATGGGTCGCGCAACCGGCGGGCATCGACCTGGAGGCGGTGGCCTCGAAGGGCTCGGCCGAGAACGTGCAGCGCATGCGCTTCGAACCCGGCGTGAAGCTGGCGCTGGTGCAATCCGACGTCTACCAGGCCTACATCGACATGGCCAACGCGGGCAACGCCGACGCCGGCACGGCGATCCGGCCGCTGCGGCTCATCATGCCGCTTTACGACGAGGAAATTAACGTCGTGGTGCGTGCGGACTCGCCGTTCAATACCTTCGCGGACATCAGGAACAAGCGCATCAGCGTCGGCCTGATCGGCAGCGGCACCGCTCAATCGGCCACGACGCTCTATCACCTGATGTTCGGCACGGCGATTCCCGAACAGAACGTCGAGCACCTGAGCAACGAGGACGCGCTGGCCGCGTTGATCGTGAAGAAAGTGGACGTGGCGATCATCGTGGTCGGGCAGCCGGCGAAACTGTTCAACGACATGAATCCGGAACTGCTGCAACAGATCCGCCTGCTGAAAGTCGATCCCGCCGCGCCCGAAACGGCGCGCGCCAAACAGACGTACTTCCCCGCGACGATCCGTGCGAGCAGCTATCCGAACTGGCTGAAGGAAGACGTGCCCACGCTGACCGTGAAAGCCTTTCTCGTCACCTACGATTACGGTCTGCGCGACACGGTCGGCAATCTGAATCACTTCGCCGACTCGCTCTGCGCGAACTTCGACACGCTGCAGGAACACGGCCACCCGAAGTGGAAGCAGGTGAAGCTCGAATTGCCGGGCCTCGTGCGTGGATGGAAGTACTACCCGCCGGTCGAGAAGCATCTTCGCGCGTGTCTCGCGAAGCGGAACGCCGCGCTCAGCGCGACGGCGGCGGCGACGACGGCAAGGGCAACCGCGGCCCAGCCTGCGCAAAAACCCCTCGCCGCCTGCACGGATCAGGAACGGCTGCTTCTGCTGTGCAAATGAATCGGCGCGCGGGACGCGTTTGCTCAGGCGCGCGCCCGCTCCTTCGAAACAGCGGACGCTTCCATCGCCCGTTGCAGCGTCTCGTACACTTTCGGGCGGTTGCATTGCGAGACGTTAAAGCGCAGAAAACCGGCCGCCGATTGCGATGCGCTGAACACATTGCCGGGCGCGAACACCACACCGCCGGCTAGCGCGTGACGCGCGATGTCGGCGGCGTCGAGCGGGTCCGGCAAACGCGCCCACACGAACATGCCGGCGCGTGGCCGCGTCCATATTTCCAGGCCCGCATAGCCGAGCCGCCTGACCGTCTCGCCCATCGCGTCGGCGAGCTTCGCGCGCATCGACTCCAGATGCCGCCGGTAAGCGCCGTCCACCAGCAAACGATGCACGACGCTCGCCGCGAGCTGGCCGTTGCCGAACGAGGTGGCGAGCTTGAGATCGATCAGCGGCTCGATCCATTCGGCGCGCGCGGCGATGTAACCGCAACGCACCGCCGCCGACAGCGTCTTCGAAAAGCTGCCGATCGACACCACGCGCGCGAGCCCGTCGAACGCGGCAAGACGCGGCGCGGCTTCCTCTTCGAAGTCCGCGAAAATATCGTCCTCGACGATCAGCAGATCATGTTCGCCCGCGAGCTTCAGCAGCCGGTGCGCGACGGCCGGCGCGAGCGTCGCGCCGGTCGGATTGTGAATGGCCGAATTGGTCACATACAGGCGCGGACGGTGCTCGGTCAGCGCGCGTTCGAACGCCGCCAGATCGGGCCCGGACGGCGTATAGGGCACTCCGACGATGCGGGCGCGATGCGCGCGCAGCAACGCCTGAAAGTTGAAGTAGCACGGGTCGTCGATCAGCACCGTATCGCCGGGCTCGAGCAGAAAACGGCACACGAGATCGAGCGCGTGCGTGCCGCCGTCGGTGAGCACGATCTGCTCGGGCGGCGCATCCACGCCGTGCTGCGCGAGCCGCCATGCGAGCTGTTGACGCAGCGCGGGCAGACCATACGGGCTCGCATAATCGGCGAGCGGCGACTGCGGGTCGCGCGCCACCGCCCGCAGCGCGCGACGCACGCCGTCTTCGGGCAGCCATGAGGCGGGCATCCAGCCGCAACCCGGCTTGAGAACTTTTGACCCCGCTTCCAGCGACTGCCGGGTCAGCCACAACGGATCGACCTCGCGATCGAGGCTCGGCCCGAGATCGGCAAGCGCGAGCGGCGGCGCATGGCCCGACACGAAGAAGCCGGACCCGCGGCGCGCCACGATCACGCCCTCCGCGACCAGCCGGTCGTAGGCTTCCACCACCGTCGACTTGGATACGCCGAGCGTTTCCGTCATCACCCGGATCGACGGCACGCGCGCGCCCGGCATGAGCGAACGGCTCGCAATGCGCTCGCGCAAGCTGTCCATCACCGTGCCGACACGCGTGCCCGACGCCCCCTGCATACCTCGACTTTCCGCCATCTGTACTGCTCCATGTTCGGTACAGTTTGTACGAATTGTACTGATCCGTAGCTTACCGTTTACGGCCGGAAAGCGGATGCTACGAATTCCGTTTTCACGTGCATGGACTTCATGGCAATGGACAAGACAACGAACGGCTGGATCAGCGGCATGATTGGCGTGTTGATCTTCAGCGGCTCGCTGCCCGCCACGCGCCTCGCGGTGCAAGGGCTCGATCCGGTGTTTCTGACGGTGGCGCGCGCGACGATCGCCGGCACGCTGGGCCTGGTGCTGCTGCTCGTGTTTCGCGAAGCCCGCCCGGCCCGGCGTGACCTGATTCCGCTGGTAGTCGTCGCGCTCGGCGTCGTGGTCGGCTTTCCGCTGTTGACGGCTCTCGCGCTGCGTCATGTGAACGCCGCGCATGCGGTGGTGTTCGTCGGGCTGCTGCCGCTCGCCACCGCGATCTTCGGCGTGCTGCGCGGCGGCGAGCGTCCGCAGCCGGCGTTCTGGCTGTTCTCGGCGCTGGGCAGCGGCGCGGTGGTTGCATTCGCCTTGCGTCACGGCCTCGATGCTTCGCCCGTCGGCGACGCGTTGATGCTGGCGGCGATCATCGTCTGCGGCCTGGGCTACGCCGAAGGCGCGCGTCTGTCGCGCCACCTCGGCGGCTGGCAGGTGATTTCGTGGGCCCTCGTTCTGTCGCTTCCGGTGATGGCGCCGCTCGCGTGGTGGGCGCGGCCCGCCTCGTTCGACGGCGTCAGTCATGCGGCGCTGTGGGGACTCGCGTACGTGTCGCTCTTCAGCATGCTGATCGGCTTCGTGTTCTGGTATCGCGGACTCGCGCTCGGCGGCATCGCGGGCGTCGGGCAACTGCAGTTGCTGCAGCCGTTCTTCGGCTTGCTGCTCGCGGGGCTGCTTTTGCACGAACAGGTGCCGCCCGCGATGATCCTGGTCACGGTCGTGGTGGTGGCATGCGTGGCGGGCGCGCGGCGTTTCTCGCGAGCCGCGCCGGTGCGGTCGGCGGTCTGAGACAGTGAACGTCAACGCCAAGCCGGTGTGACCATACCGGGCACGTCGATTTTTGACTCCCTTCAAATTCGCGCGCGGGACGGGCATAGTCAAAGCTATCCTCAGACCCACCGGCCACCACAGGACCCGTATGAGCACCACCCACCCCGCGCCCGCGCCGTCCTCTTCCGACGCAGCAAGCGCCGCGCAGCCGCCCGGCGCCGCACTGGTCCGCGACGCCACCGAAGCCGATCTGCCCGCGATTCAGGCCATCTATGCGCATCACGTGCTGACCGGCGTCGCGTCGTTCGAGGAAACGCCGCCTTCCGTGGACGACTTGCGCACGCGGCTCGCGTCGGTGCGCAGCCACGGCTTGCCGTACATGATCGCCGAGATAGACGGCGAGGTCGCCGGCTATTGCTACGCCACGCCGTACCGGCCGCGCGCCGCCTATCGCAACACCATCGAGGATTCGATTTACGTGAGCGACGCTTATCGTGGGCGCGGCCTGGGGCGTGTGCTGCTGCAAGCGCTGATCGAGCGCTGCGAACACGGACCGTGGCGCCAGATGGTGGCCGTGATCGCGGACGGCGGCAGCGGCGGTTCGCTGTCGCTGCATACGCAACTGGGTTTTGAATTGACCGGCACGTTGAAGGCGGTCGGCTTCAAGCATGGCCGATGGCTCGACACGACGTTGATGCAACGCACGCTGGGCGTGGGCGACTCGATCCCGCCGGACGACGTGGCGCGGTAACGCGGCGGCTGGACCGCTACGATGCCGACGCGCTGCCGCGCCGACGTGCCCGCCCTGGCCGACGCCATCTGGCGCGTGCGGCCGCTGGCGATGGTGCTGACCGAAAGCGAAATGACCGGCGCGCTGGAAGAAGCCTCCGGTGATTATCTCGGCGACCGCGTCGCCGCAATCATGGCGAAAAAGCTCGGCCATCCGCTGGAAGGCGCGGCGACGGAGCGCGCCAGCGCGAAAAAGAACAAGCGCAAGAAGTAGCGCACGCGGCGCGCATCATATTCAAATCTCCATTGCTTCGTTTGACGGGCGCAACGTCCATGCGACGATCGCCCAACGAACCAATCGAACGCAACGGAGAATCACCGGATGCACCGTCACACCCGTTTGTCACTTCATCTCGCCGCCGCATTGCTCGCGGCGTTCACGACCTTGAGCGCCGCCGCGCAAACCAACGGCAGCAGCGGCGGCGAGCCGGCCAAGGTGCTGCGCATCGGTTATCAAAAATCGGGCTTGCTCGCGGTGCTCAAGGCGCAAGGCTCGCTCGACGAGAAGCTCAAGCCGCTCGGCTATAGCATCAAGTGGTTCGAATTCCCCGCAGGACCGCAATTGCTCGAAGCGCTGAACGCCGACAGCATCGACTTCGGCTATACCGGCGCCCCGCCGCCGGTGTTCGCGCAAGCCGGCGGCGTGCGCTTCGTGTACGTGGGCGCGGAGCCGGCCGGGCGTCATTCAGAAGCCATTCTGGTCAAGAACGATTCGGCGCTGCGCGGCGTGAGCGATCTGAAAGGCAAGCGCGTCGCGCTGCAAAAAGGCTCGAGCGCGAACTATCTGCTGCTCGAAGCGCTGAAAAAAGCGGGCCTGCGTTACGAGGACATTCGGCCGGTTTATCTGCCGCCCGCCGATGCGCGTGCGGCCTTCGAAAGCGGCGATGTCGATGCGTGGGTGATCTGGGACCCTTACTATGCCTCCGCACAACAAGCGCTGAAGGCGCGCACGCTGGCCGACTATTCCGAACTCGACGGTCCATACAACTTCTACGAAGCGACGCGCGACTTCGCGCGGCAGCATCCCGATGTAGTCGGTGCGATTCTCGGTCAGTTGCGCAGCGCAGGATTGTGGGTCAACGCGCATCCGGTTGAAACCGCGGCACTGATCGCGCCGAAGGTCGGCCTCGATCAGAAGCTGGTCGAAACCTGGGTGCGCCGCTACCCCTACGGCACCACGCCCGTTACCGACGAAATCGCGCGCGCCCAGCAAGTGGTCGCCGACGCGTTTTACGGCGCGCATCTGATTCCGCAAAAAATCACCGTGAAGGACAACGTCTGGCAAAACCGCGAAGTCGCCGCGGCGTTGGTCGCCAAGTGATTCTTCCGCGCGGCCACCGGCCGTGTTTCACACGGCTAAATCCGTGCGCACGCATGTGGCCGCTGTGGTTGCGCCTGACCGAACGCGTGAGCGCGGTGCGCGATCCGGCGCGGATGCGCAATGCGGTCAACGGTCTGAACCTCTACCGCGCCAATTTCATCGACAGGCTGCGGCACCGGCGCAAGCGGCGAGCGTACGCGCCGGTGCAATTCATCGTGCCGTTGCGCGACCGTTAGATTGGGCCCGCGCGCGCTCGCTTGGACTGGAAGGCTGGCTCGGCGCGTATCACCGCATCGAAATCGACGCGGGCCATTGGGTCGTGCCGCGCGAACCCGAGCGTATCGCGGCCTGCATCGAACGCTTTGCCGCACGGCGCGAAGCGAGTCGTGACGGTGGCGGCGACGCGTCGTTCAACGCGCACGCGGCAGGCGTGTGAACAAGGTCGGATAGTCGATCACGAAGCCGTCTTCGTCCACCGACAGGTTCGCGGTGAAATTGCGAAAGATGCCCTCGTAGCGATACTCGCGATTCACCTCGACACATGAATACGCCTGCTCGACGCGCGTGACCTGCAAATCCGGCGTCGAGATGTACGCCACTGAAATCGGTTGACGCTCGCCCTCGGCCAGTTGCAAACGGCGGATCGGCAGTGTGTTCGTGAACGGCGTGGCGGCGATGTCGATATCGACGCAGCCCTCGATTGCGCTCAGCACGAGGCCGTGACCGTCGCGCCAATTGCCGGCGCCGTCGCCATGCAATTCGAGTTCGCCGCCGCCGACGATCTTGAGCCACGCATACCGGGTGCGCCACTGCGCGTCGCAGCGCACCACGTAGTGCAGGCCATACGCCTTGCCGTAGCGCTGCCCGACCACGGCGCTTTCCACCGCGAATCCGTCCTCGCCCGTTTCGAACGCCAGATGTTCGATGCCGTCGCCCTCTTCCGATGCCCAGCGTAATTCACGCATTACCCTGTCTCCTCGTGAAGCGGCGCAGCGTGTGCGCGCCGGGCTCTTATCGTAGCGCGAAAGCTTGTGGTCCACCGGTATCGCTCTTCATATGCGAGTGCCGGCGGGCCTGCTAGGATTCAACGAACGCACTGGCCGATTGCGGCATGGCATGTGCCCTTGGCGGCGTGATCGTTGCGCTCGGGTCCGAAGCGGCTGAAGGTGCGGCAACCGCCAACGCCGCCAATCTTTGCCGGTACGCGAATTAGCGTCATGCGCCTCGGCCGCGACTCGGTTCGTGCGGTCAGCGCTCATCAAGCCATCCCTGGAGACGAACATGTCGTTCACTCACACGCCCACCGGACGCGTCGCCGAAACGGGGCCGCTGTCCGACGCGGAACAGCAGACCCGCGTCGACCTCGCGGCCGCTTATCGCCTCGCGGCGCTCAACGGCTGGGACGATCTGATCTACACGCATATCTCGGCGAGCGTCCCCGGCGAACCCGGCCACTTTCTGATCAATCCGTTCGGCCTCGCGTTCGACGAAGTGCGCGCATCCAATCTCGTGAAGATCGACATCGAAGGCAAGCTTGTCGGTGAAAGCGCGCACGCGGTCAACGCAACCGGTTTCGCGCTGCACGCGGCCGTGCACGCCGCGCGCGCCGACGCCTTCTGCGTGATGCATTTGCACAATACGGCGGGTGTCGCGGTTTCGATTCAGCCGGCGGGTCTGCTGCCCGCGTCGCAACACGCTTTACGCTTTTACGGCTGCCTCGCCTATCACGACTACGAGGGTCTCGCGTTCACCCGGGCCGAGGGCCAACGTCTCGTCGCGCATCTCGCCGACAAGCCGGCCATGCTGTTGCGCAATCACGGCACACTCACGGTCGGCCGCACCGTCGCCGAGGCCTATGTGCTGATGGCGACGCTGATCAAGGCCTGCGAAATCCAGTTGCAGGCGCAAGCGTGCGGCGCGGAACTGGTGGTGCCGGGCGATGCGATCGCCGCACGCACGGCCGAACAACTGTACGACGGCGACGCGATCGAGGGCGCGCTCGAATGGCCCGCCTTGCTGCGCAAGCTCGACCGGATCGATCGCGGCTATCGCGATTGAAGCCGCTCTGCACGCCGACCTTCGGCTCAATCCATTAATCAAACGGAGTCACGCAATGCCCACGTTTCATATCGAACTGTTCGAAGGCCGCTCGCTGGAGCAGAAACGCCAGTTCGTCGAAGCCATCACCAAGGCGACCTGCGAATCGCTCGGCGTCGAACCGAATTCGGTCGACATCATTCTCACCGACGTCAAACGCGAAAACTGGGCAACGGGTGGGCGCTTGTGGTCCGACGCGGACGCTTGAACGTTCGAGTACATCGCGGCGCGGTGCGCGGTTTTCACGTTATCGACAGATAACGGCGCTGAGCGCGGGAGAATTTGCCACTGGAAACGGCTGCCGATGCGAAGTCCCGCGATCTGCCGATGGTGACGTTTGTATGACTGAATGCGCTGGTCGGGCCGCCACGCGCGTTACCGCAAAGCGCGCGTCGCCGAAGATGCTGCGCGCGTTGCGCGCGCAGCCGGAGGAGGGTCAGCGACGCGTATTTAAACGCGTCGCTGTGGCGGCATAACAACACACCGCCGCCATACGAGCCCGATCAGAAGCGGTGAATGATGCCCACGCCGGCAGCAAACTGGCTGCGCGACGACGAAGGCGCACTGTTCTGGCCGTCGCCGATACTGGCCGTTGCGTTGATGATGCTCGTGCCGTTGTTTCCAATCGTCTGGCCGCTCGCACGCTGATAGGCTTCCAGCGCATACAGGCCGGTACGCTTGGACAGGCTGTAGTACTGCGAGAGGTTGAACTGCTGATAACGAGCCGCGCTCGAAATGCCGTTCGACTCGGTTGCGCGCGTGTAGCTATAGCCAGCGGCCAGGTCGAGTGCCGTCAGCGGCTTGAAGTGCACCACGGCGCCGGCCGTGTTGAACGTCGCCTGATGACGGAACGCCGAGCCCACGCCCGGAATGTATTGCACGTTCGAGTACGAGAACGACACGTCCCACTGCGAGTTGAACGCGTAGCCACCCGTCACGGCAACGCGCTGCTGCGCCTGCGCGGTCCGATAGCCGTTGTTGATCGCCGACACGCCCGTTTGCGCGCCGTTGTTCGACGTGGCGGAGTCCGCGCCCCACGCGCCGCCGCCAGGCGTCGAGTTGTTGATGCGCTGGAAGCCGGCTGCGATACCGAACGGACCGTTCAGGTACTGCAATGCCGCGCTCCAGGTCGAACCCGCGTTCAGGCTGCCCGGCACGCCGCCGAACGAATACGAACCGCTTGCCGTGAAGCCGTAGAACTTCGGCGACGTGTACACCAGCGAGTTATTCGTGCGATACACCGTATCGAGCGAATCGATGTCGCCCGGGTGCGCGCCGTAGGCGCCGGTCAGCCACGTGGTCGGGCTATACGGCGAGAGCAGCGTGTAATAGGCCGTGTACTGGCGGCCGGCCGTCAGCGTACCGTAGGTGGTATTGGTCACGCCGACCCAAGCCTGGCGGTTGAATGCCAGGCCCGAGACGCCCTGCGCGCCGGTTGCGCTGTTAAAGCCCTGTTCCAACTGGAAAATGGCCTTCGTGCCGCCGCCCAGGTCCTCACCGCCCTTCAGGCCGAAGCGGCTGCCCGCCCACACCCCGTTGACCATCTTCACGACCGAGCGGCCGCCCGAGGTCGAACCGAGCGACGTCTGGCTGCTCTGATAGCCGATCCCCGCGTCGACGATCCCGTACAGCGTCACGCTGCTCTGAGCGTGCGCGCCGAGGGCGACCAACCCAAGGGCCGAGGTTGCTAGTACCTTTTTCATTTCTGCTCCTCTTAAAAAATTATTCTGTATGTCCGGCGTCGCCTGTGCGGCGCGCCGGCTTCGCAATCGACAAATTCGGGAATTCAGCTCAAAACACCGGATGCCCATTGATCACACTCGGCAACCAGGTCGAGAACATCGGTACGTACGTGACGATGTTGATCGCGGAGAAGATAGCCAGGTAATAAGGCCACGCCACCTTGGTAGTTTCCCCGATCGACACATTGCCAATCGCGCAGCCGATGAATTGCACCGACCCGATCGGCGGGTGCACGAGGCCCAACGCGCAGTTCAGCAGGATCATGATGCCGAACTGCACCGGACCCACGCCGCTGTGCATCGCCATCGGCAGGAACAGCGGCGTGGTGATCAGGATGTGCGCCGCCATGTCGACGAACGTGCCGAGGAAAATCTGAATCAGGTTGATGTACAGCAGCATCAACCAGGGGATGCTCGTCGCACCGTTGAGCATGTGTTCGATCGCGTCGGGAATCTCCAGATAGGCCATCTGGAAACGCAGCATGTTCGACACGCCGATCAGCAGCAGCACCACGCCGGTCGTCTTGGCGGCCTTGGCGAGCGCGAACGAGAGCTTCTTCAGCGTCATGGTGCGATACACGACGATGGTCAGCACCAGCGAATAGGCCACCGCGATGGCCGCCGCTTCGGTCGCCGTCGCAATGCCCTTGGCCACGCAGACCAGAATGATCGCGATCACCATCAAGCCCGGCAATGCGCCGAGGAACGTGCGGCATACCGCGAACCAGCCGGGAAAGCGCTGCACGCCGGTCGAGCCGTCGGGACGGCGCGGATAGCCGTGCTTGACCGCTTGCCAGTAGGCGGCGATCAGCACGAAACCCATCACCCACAGAACCGGCAGCAGACCGGAGAACAGCAGGTCGCCGATCGAGACGCCGCTCATCTGATGCCCGTTCAGCGTCCCCGTGATGCCCTGCGCCGCGAACGCGTAGATGATCATGTTCGTCGAGGTCGGCATCAACGCGCCCGCCAGCGACGAATGGGTCGTGACGTTGACCGCGTACGCCGCGCTGTAGCCTTCGCGCTTCATCAACGGAATGACCACGCCGCCCATCGCGGACGTATCCGCCGTGGGCGAACCGGACACGCCGCCGAACAGCGTGCACGCGACCACGTTGGCCATGCCGAGCCCGCCGCGGAAATGCCCCACCGTGGCCTGCGCGAAACGCAGGATGCGGTCGGCGATGCCGCCGTGCAGCATCAGTTCGCCGGAGAAAATGAAGAACGGCACCGCGAGGAATGAAAACGCGTTCATTCCCGACACCATCGACTGCATCGCGGTGGCCGCGGGCAAGCCCTCATACAGATAGGTCAGGACGCACGAGAGCCCCAACGCGAACGAAACAGGCACCCCGAGAACGAGGAAGACGAGAAAACTAATGGAGAGAAGGGCAAGTTCCATGATTGTTCTATTTGTTTTTTCTGGCGAAAAGCGCCAGCAGATGCTCGAACGAGAACAGCGCGATGCAGACGCTGGCGATGACCGGAATGACGTAGCGCAGCGCTTCGGGCAGGCCCAGAATCGGAATCCGGTCTTCCATCGTGGTCTCCGCCATCTGCAGGCTGCCGAAGAAAATGGCCACGGCCAACGCGATCAGGCACAGATGCTGGAACGCCTCCGCAACAACCTGACCCTTGGGCGACAGGCTCTTCACGAGCGAGTCGAGTCCGATATGGCCGCTCTCACGGACCTTGAGCGCGGCGCCGAACATCGCGATCACGATCACCAGCAAGAGCGCGATCGGTTCGACGAAATCGGGCGCGTCGCTGAATACGTAGCGCATCACGACGCCGTAGATCACGAGCAGGCTCAGCACGGCGAGACTCACCGACGCCACGATCACCAGCACGCGGAATAGAAAATCATTTGGTCGCTTCATGAATTTCATTGACCCCATCCTTGCATACGACGCATCCGTCTTTAATATCCAGTCATCCCGCTGGACGTCGCCGGTTCAGCGGATCGCACGAAGAAAAGCCCTTGTTTATCGGGCTTTTCTCCGCTATGGCGTATCCGCTATACGAGCCTTATTTGATTGCCTGGATCTCGTCGACCAGTTGCTTCATTTGCGGGGTTTTTTCGTACTTCGCCCACACCGGCTGCATCACCTTGACGAAAGCCGCGCGATCGATCTGCGACGATGCGACGATCGACGCCCCGTTCTTGGTGACGGCCTTGCTTGCGTCGTTTTCACGCGCGGTCCACAGCTTCTGGTAGTACGGCACCGAGTCGGCGGCCGCCTTCTTGATGATCTCCTGCTGCTGCGGCGTGAGCGTGTCCCAGATCTTCTTGGAGAACACCAGCACTTCCGGCGTCATCGAATGCTGGGTTTCCGAGTACACCGGCGCGACTTCGAAGTGCTTGGTCTCTTCGTACGACGGCAGGTTGTTTTCCGCGGCATCCACGAGACCCGTCTTCAAGCCCGTATAGACTTCGGCGAACGGCATCGGCGTCGGCGTGCCGCCCATCGCCCTGATTTCGTCGACCATCAGATCGGAAGGCTGAACGCGCACCTTGAGACCCTTCATGTCGGAAGGCGAATGGATCGGCTTCTTCGTGTAGATGGAACGCGCGCCGCTCTCGTAGAACGTCAGCGCGATCATGCCCTTCGCCTTGAAGGCGTCGAGAATCTTCTGGCCTTCGGGGCCGTACATCACCTTGCGGAAATGGTCGATGTCGCGGAACAGGAACGGCAGCGACGGAATCATCGATTCGGGAACGATCTCGTTGAACGCGGCGCCGTTGGCGCGAGTCATGTCGAGCGCGCCGATGCGCACCTGGTCGATCGTGTCGTTCTCGGAGCCCAGCGCGCTGTTGCCGAAGACCTTCACGGAATCCTTGCCGCCGGTCGCCTTGCTGATCTGCTCACCCATGTACTTCACGGCCATGTTGGTCGGATAGGTGTCGCCATGCACGTCCGACACACGGAACACGCGCGCTTGCGCCGACACGGTGCTAAATGCCAGCACGGAGGCCGCGACAAGCAGCGAAAGGCGGCAAATGCGAGAAGAGGCAGACTTCTTGTTCATCGTGACATTCCTTGAAAATAGATCATCCAATCGCGGAGGGCCGCTCGTTGAGGCCGCTCCCGGATGTGACATGGTTTTGATGCGTCTCCCGGCTCACGCGCTCGGCCCTGGCGGGTATGACGCGCGTTTCGCCGTGCTGGCCCGCGCAACGTCCCCGGCACGGATACCCAACACTCCTGTCAGACAACTCGACTTCTTTTACTTCTACTGCGTCGGCATGCAGCTCATTCGCGAAGGCTCGCGCACGAGATAGATACGTTGCCCGCCCTGTCTGTCTCGAAATTCGAAGAAAGGAATCTGTTTGGGCTTATACGTTGTACGACGACGCACGAAGTCTATAAAACGAGTTTTGACTTGTACAGACGGTAGTTACCCGCACAGCGAACGCGCTCGGCATGAATGACCGATAAGGCACTCAAGGCGTGCCTGTACGCTTGGCAGGGAGAAATGGATAGCGAATACAGCGCATGAGATGCGCTATGTTTTTCGTAGCGAAGTCGAGAGATACGATCGGGGCTTTACGCCACGATGTTGTACGACGAGTGATGAATATGGGTGAAGGTGTTGCGCCAGGGCGACTCCCGACGCAACACCGATGCAAGCGCCGCTTACAGGTCGCCAGCGTATTCAGGCTCCGGCAACCCCGCCACTCCGGGACGCACGGCGAAGAGGTGTCCGTCATGTTCGCTCGCGCCCGTTGCGGGACGAATCGACGTGACGAACAACGTATCGAGTTCGCGCCCACCGAACGCGCACATGGCCGGCTTGGTGGCGGGCACGGCGATCCGCCGGTCGAGCTTGCCTTGCGGCGTGAAGCGCAACAGCAGACCCGCATCGTTCGCGCAGATCCAGTAGCAGCCGTCCGCATCCACCGCGGCGCCGTCGGGACGGCCCGCGTGGTCGTTCAGATCGGCGAAGACGCGCCGGTTGCGCGGCTCGCCTGACTCGACGTCGTAGTCGAACGCCCAGATCTGCCTGCACAGAGGATGCGAATCGGAGAGGTACATCGTCGCGCCATCCGGCGACCAGGCGAGGCCATTTTGCGTGATCAGCCTGTCGACGACCGGCTCGGACAACACGCCGCGCTCATCGAACCGATACAGCGCGCCGGCGGGATTGGCGGCCGCCATGTCCTGCACCATCGTGCCGGACCAGAAGCGCCCTTGACGATCGCAACGGCCGTCGTTGAAACGCATGTCATCGAACGGAAATGCGGGCGCGGCCAGCTTGCGTGCCGTCGCCTTTAGCGGTTCGCCGCCAGGTGTATCGCTCGCCGCTGCTTCGGCGAGCGCGACCGCGAAAAGGCCCGTTTCGCAGCCGGCCAGCACTGTGCCGCGACGATCGAACGCAATGCAGGCCACCTTCTCCGGCAGCAACCATTCGGAACGCTCCGCCGAGTCGAGCCGCAGCCGCACGATCTTCCGCGCCGGGATATCCACCCAGTAAAGCGCCTGCTCCGCCGCGCGCCACACCGGGCTCTCGCCGACCAGCGCGGGCGCCTGCCCTGCTCCCTCGACTCGTTCCACGCGCGGGTTCGCCGTCATGCTCACCGCTTCGGCTCCATCGGACCGGCAAGCACGAACGCGCCGCCCTGAAAACGCTGGGGCGGATCGTCGAAATCAGCAGTGGGAGCCGTGACCGGAAACAGGTGCTCGAACTCGACCGAACTGTCTTGCGGACGAAAACCGAGAAACGCCGCTTTCGTGTTGTCCACCCACTTGGTGCGGTTATCCGACACGCCGTAGACGATCGCATGTCCCACCCGGTTGGTGAACAGCGAGCAACGCACCAGCTCGATGAAGTCGCGATAGCTCAGATACGTCACGAGCATGCGCGGATTCTTCGGCTGCTCGAACGACGAGCCGATCCGCAGACACACCGTCTCGAGACCGAAGCGGTCGAAGTAGTAGCGCGACAGCGATTCGCCGAAGCATTTGGTCACGCCATACAGACTGTCGGGGCGCAACGGCGCGTCGATATCGACCACCGAGGTCACTGGATGAAAACCCACCGCGTGATTCGAGCTCGCATACACGATGCGCTTCACGCCCTGCTTCTGCGCGGCCGAATACAGGTTGTACAGCCCGCGGATGTTCGCCTCGAGCAGAGCTTCGAACGGCGCCTCGACGGAAATGCCGCCGAGATGGATCACCGCGTCCACCCCTTCGAGCAGTGCATGAACGGCGGCTTCATTCGCGAGGTCGACGGTCGATGCTTCCTCGTGCGCCGCCACGTCGCCGAGCGGCGCGATATCGGTCACGCGCACGATATCGGCCCATGCCGCGAGCGCGCCGCGCAACTGCGTGCCCAGATTGCCGGCGGCGCCGGTCAGCAGAAGGCGGCGGAAAGGTTTTCGCGCCGCGGCGCGGTCAGGATTCGAATCGGTCATGTCTCTAGTCGATGTCTTCGTTGTTTCTTAACGGCTGTCGGGTCAGGTCACCGGCGCCGGGTTGAACAGCGTCAGCGCATTGTGGAGCTTGAGCTTCTCCGCGCAAGTCTCCTTGCGCCCGCTGGCGATGTCGAGCATCAGGCGGAACAGTTCCCAGCCCACTTCGTCGATGGTCGCGGCGCCGGTTGCGATGGTGCCCGCGTTGACGTCCATCAGATCATGCCAGCGGCGCGCGAGATCCGAGCGCGTGGCGACCTTGATGACGGGCACTTCCGCGAGACTGTACGGCGTGCCGCGGCCGGTGGTGAACACATGCAGGTTGATGCCGGCGGCGACCTGCAACGTGCCGCAGATGAAATCGCTCGCCGGCGTGGCCGCGTAAATGAGGCCCTTCTGGCGGACCTTTTCGCCGGGCGACAACACGCCGGAGATCGCCGAATTGCCCGACTTGATGATCGACCCCATCGCCTTTTCGACGATGTTCGACAAGCCGCCCTTCTTGTTGCCCGGCGTGGTGTTCGCGCTGCGGTCCGCGCCGCCGCGCTTCAGATAATCGTCGTACCACTGCATTTCGCGGATGATCGCCGCCGCCACGTCCGCGTTGGCCGCACGCGCCGTCAGTTGATCGACGCCGTCGCGCACCTCGGTGACTTCGGAGAACATCACGGTTGCACCGGCGCGCACCAGCAGGTCGGTTGCGAAGCCCACGGCGGGATTGGCGGTCAGCCCCGAGAACGCGTCGCTGCCGCCGCATTGCACGCCGACCACCAGGTCGGACGCGGGACAGGTCTCGCGGCGGCGATTGTTCAGCCGCTTCAGATGACCTTCGGCCATCTTCATGATCGACTCGATCATCGACTGGAAACCGACGTGCGCCTCGTCCTGTAGCACGACCACGTCGCCGTTCAGATCGGCTGCGACGTCGCCGATGTCCGCGACCTCGGCCACATTGGCGGCCGCGGCAATCGGAATCGTGCCCGGCGGCATCAGGCGTTCAGGCTGCAGCTTTTCGCAACCGAGGCTGACCATCATCACCTCGCCGCCGAAATTCGGATTCAGGCTGATGTTGCGCACGGTGCGAATCGGCACCATCGCGTCGGGCGCGTCGATCGCGACGCCGCAACCGTAGGTGTGGCCGAGGCTCACCACGTCGTCGACATTGGGATACTTCGGCAGCAATTCGGCCTTGATGCGCGTGACCGCATGCTCAACCACGTCGGCCACGCACTGCACCGTGGTCGTGATCGCCAGAATATTGCGCGTGCCGACCGAGCCGTCGGCATTGCGGTAGCCCTCGAACGTGAAGCCTTCGAGCGGCGGCATCTCCGGCGCCTTGATCGTGGCGATCGGCAGATCCTCGAGCCCCGGCGGGTTCGGCATGCGGATCACGTGTTCGTTGATCCAACTGCCCTTGGGCAAGGCCTTGAGCGCATAGCCGATCACCACGTTATAGCGGATGACCTCGTCGCCTTCGGCCAGATCGGCCAGCGCGACCTTGTGCCCTTGCGGCACGCGCTCGCGCAATACGAGACCATCGGGGAAAACTGCGCCTTCACCCAGGCCGCCGTCGTTGACGACGATCGCGACGTTGTCGTTGGGGTGAACGCGAATATAGAGCGGGGGTTGTTCCATTGCATCGATCCTTAATGGCGTTTCACGCCTGCTGCGCCAGATTCATACGTCATCCTACAACATGAAATATCGCGCAGACGTTCCGTATTTACCCTAGGACACGCATTATGCCGCGAAATCAGCGTTGAGTTAGCCGATTTCTTGTTGTACGATGACGTATAAGAAATCTTGATTTCTGTCTATTTACCTCTATTCGACGCTCTGGATACTCAAATCATGACGACACCGCAGGAACTGAAGCAGATCGTTTCAAAAGGCCTTTTGTCCTTCCCCATTACCGACTTCGACGCCAATGGCGATTTCCGTGCCGACACCTATGCCGAGCGTCTCGAATGGCTCGCGCCTTATGGCGCTTCGGCGCTGTTCGTCGCGGGCGGCACGGGCGAATTCTTCTCGCTGACCAGGAGCGACTACACGAACGTGGTGCGCACCGCGACCGAAGTCTGCAAGGGCAAGGTGCCGATTCTCGCCGGCGCGGGCGGCCCGACGCGTGTTGCGATCGAATACGCGCGGGAAGCCGAGCGCCACGGCGCGAACGGCATCCTGCTGATGCCGCATTACCTCACGGAAGCCTGCCAGGAAGGCATCGCCGCGCACGCCGAAGAAGTCTGCAAGTCCGTGCCGAACATGGGCGTGATCATCTACAACCGCGCGAATTCCAAGCTTAACGCCGATATGCTCGAAGGGCTGGCCGCGCGCTGCCCGAACCTGATCGGCTTCAAGGACGGCGTGGGCGAGATCGAGAACATGGTGACGATCCGCCGCCGTCTGGGCGATCGCTTTTCCTATCTCGGCGGCCTGCCGACCGCGGAAGTCTATGCGGCGGCCTATAAGGCGCTGGGCGTGCCGGTGTATTCGTCGGCGGTATTCAACTTCATTCCGAAGACCGCGATGGACTTCTACCGCGCGATCGCCTCGGACGACCACGCCACCGTCGGCAAACTGATCGACGAATTCTTCCTGCCGTACCTCGCGATCCGCAACCGCCGCGCGGGCTACGCGGTGAGCATCGTGAAGGCGGGCGCCAAGCTTGTCGGCCATAGCGCCGGTCCGGTGCGCGCACCGCTGACCGATCTGACCGAAGAAGAAATGACCCGGCTCGACGCGCTCATCAAGGCGCTCGGCCCGCAATAACCCAGTCGGCGCAACACGCATCGTTTTGAGCGCCCGGGACGGCAACGTTACCGGGCGCTTTGTGCAACACGAATGCGCCGGCGGCGCTTCTGAATGAAGCGCCGCCGGCGAAGCAATAGAGCCAGGGAGCCCGCTCCCTTGTATAAAAATTCAGGAGATGACCATGGAAATGAGCCGCACGGCGAGTTCCGTCCAAGTCGCGAAGCGCACCAAAGTCCGCTACGCGATCCTGCTGCTGATCTTTGTGATTACCACGTTCAATTACGCCGACCGGGCGACGCTTTCGGTGACCGGCTCAGCGATGCGCGCCGAGTTCGGCTTCGACGCGATCCGGATGGGCTATATCTTCTCCGCGTTCAGTTGGGCCTACGTGCTGTCGCAGTTGCCGGCCGGCTGGCTGCTCGATCGCTTCGGCGCGCGGCGCGTCTACGCGGCGAGCATTTTCTTCTGGTCGCTCTTCACGTTGCTGCAAAGCTCGATCGGTTTGCTCGGCAGCGCCGCTGCCGCCGTCACGGGTCTGTTCGTGCTGCGCTTCGCGATGGGCGCGGCGGAGTCGCCGGCGTTCCCGGCCAATGCCAAGGTCGTCGCGAGCTGGTTCCCCACGAATGAACGCGGCACCGCGTCCGCCATTTTCAATTCGGCCCAATACTTCGCCGCGGTCGTGTTCACGCCGTTGATGGCCTGGCTCACGCATGCGTTCGGCTGGCACACGGTGTACGTGGTGATGGGCGGCGCAGGGCTGCTGCTCGCTCTCGCCTGGCTCAAGGTGATGAAGAACCCCGCCGATCATCCGGGCGTGTCGCCCGCCGAGCTCGAATACATCGAACAGGGCGGCGGCGTGGTGAACGGCCACGCGAAAGCCCGCCCCGACGACGTCGCGCGCGCCGGCGGCTGGTCTCTCGTGCGTCAGTTGCTGACCAACCGGATGCTGCTCGGCGTCTATCTCGCCCAGTACTGCATCAACGTGCTGACTTACTTCTTCCTGACCTGGTTTCCGATCTACCTCGTGCAAGCGCGCGGCATGACGATCCTGCAGGCGGGCCTCGTGGCCTCGCTGCCCGCGATCTGCGGATTCTCCGGCGGCGTGCTCGGCGGCATTCTGTCCGACTCGCTGATCCGGCGCGGCCATTCGCTCACCGTGGCGCGCAAGGTGCCGATCGTCGGCGGCATGCTGCTGTCGGTCAGCATCATCGGCTGCAACTATGTCTCGACCGACTGGATCGTCGTCGCGCTCATGTCGCTCGCGTTCTTCGGCAAGGGCATCGGCGCGCTCGGCTGGGCCGTGGTTGCCGATACGTCGCCGAAGGAAGCAGTCGGTCTGTCGGGCGGGATCTTCAACATGTTCGGCAACGTGGCCGGCATCGTCACGCCGATCGTGATCGGCTATCTGGTCGCGAAGAGCGGTTCGTTCAACGGCGCATTGGTGTTCGTCGGCGTGAACGCGTTGCTCACCGTGTTCAGCTACCTCGTGATCGTGAAGGACATCAAGCGGGTGGAGTTGCGTCCGCGCTGAGCGGCCGGCTAGCGATCGTACTTCCGGCGTGCTTGCGTGGCCGGCATGGCCATGATGGCCTGCCGGCCGCGACGCCCGAATCCACGCGCCGGCTTCAGGCCTGAGGCCGGCGCTGAAAATGATCCGGCGTTTATATAATCAGTCGTCAGACGACGGTATAATAGATAGCAGGAAGTATCTGCATCTATCTGATTTAAGGGGCGTTTTCGATGGCTACACCACTGGCGTCCGCGGCACCGCCACGACGCGCTCGCAATCTCGCCGAGTTTGTCGTCGGCTACGTCACCGACCAAATCGCGTCCAACGCCTTGAAGCCAGGCGACAAGCTGCCCACCGAATCGCAACTGATGGTCACGCTGAGCGTGAGCCGCACCGTCATCCGCGAAGCGATTTCGCGTTTGCAGGCCGGCAAGATCATCGAGACGCGCCACGGCATCGGCAGTTTCGTGCTGGAGCCGCAGCGCGAAAAGCTGGGCATCGACATGGTGCCCGCCACCACCTTGCGCGACGTGCTGTCGATCCTCGAACTGCGCATCAGCCTCGAAACGGAATGCGCGGGTCTCGCCGCTCAACGCGC
This sequence comes from Paraburkholderia terricola, assembly GCF_900142195.1. Classification (GTDB taxonomy): domain Bacteria; phylum Pseudomonadota; class Gammaproteobacteria; order Burkholderiales; family Burkholderiaceae; genus Paraburkholderia; species Paraburkholderia terricola. The sequence goes on along the minus strand of NZ_FRAB01000029.1, from coordinate 23,199 downwards.
CAAGCCCGACGACCTCGCGCGCATGCGCACCGCGCTCGACGCGATCGAGGCCACGCGCCACAACGGGCTCGACAGCGTCGACGCCGACCTGCAGTTTCATATCTCGGTGGCGCGCGCCACCGGCAACCGGTATTTCGTCGACATCCTCACGCAAATGGGCAGCGCGCTGATTCCGCGCAACCGCCTCGACTCGGCGGGCATTGCGCGCGCGGAGCCGGATGCGTATCTGTCGCTCGTCAATCTGGAGCACGAAAGCATTCTCGAGGCGATCACGCGGCACGACGCGGAAGGCGCGCGCGCGGCAATGCGCATGCATCTGTCCAACAGCCGCGAGCGGTTGAGGCGCGCGAACGAAGCCGCCGAGACGAATAGCTGATTGGCGCGTTCGTAGCAGCGGTTGGCGCACAAGCAAATGGCCGGGTTTCCCCGGCCATTTGCTTTTCAGACGAAGCGCGTTGGCGAGCTCTCTTCCGCGAGCTTAGCCGCGCGTGATTTCGCCATCGCGACGGCGCCACAAGTTCAACGGATTACCGTCGACGAGCGGCTCGGGCAACAGATCGGCCGGGAAGTCCTGATAGCACACCGGACGCAGGAAGCGCTCGATCGAAGTCGTCCCCACCGAGGTCGCCCGGCTGTCGGACGTGGCCGGGAACGGACCGCCGTGCACCATCGCATGCGATACCTCGACGCCCGTCGGGAACCCGTTGACGAGAATCCGGCCAGCTTTGCGTTCGAGAATCGGCACCAGCTTTTTTGCCGCCGGCAGATCGGCGCTGCCCATCTGCACCGTGGCGGTCAACTGCCCCGCGAAATGTTCGGCGACCGCGAGCAGTTCCTGCTCGTCCTTGCAGCGCACGATGGTCGACGCCGGTCCGAAAACCTCGTCTTCGAGCGCCGGCGTGGCGAGGAACGTCTGCGCGTCGGTCACGAACAACGCGGCGCGCGCCTGTGTCGGGCCCGTTACGTCGACGCCGCGCGCAACGGTCTCCACGCCCTTGATCGCCGCCAGCTTGCCCTCGCCTTCTTCATAGGCCGCGTGAATGCCGGACGTGAGCATGGTTTGCGCGGGCTTGCCGCCGAGCGCCTCCGATGCCGCCGCGACGAAACCCTTGAGCGCGTCGCTGTCGACGGCGATCGCCAAGCCGGGGTTGGTGCAAAACTGCCCCGCGCCGAGGACCAGCGAATCGACGAAACCGCGCGCGATGCTGTCGCCGCGCTGAGCCAGCGCGTTCGGCAACAGGAACACCGGGTTGATGCTGCTCATTTCGGCGTAGACCGGAATCGGCTCGGCACGCGCCGCCGCGACGCGCATCAGCGAGGTGCCGCCCGCGCGCGAACCCGTGAAACCCACCGCCTTGATCGCCGGATGCGCGACCAGCGCTTCGCCGACGGAATTGCCCGCGCCGACGATCAGCGAAAACACGCCCTCCGGCAAGTCCATTTCCTGCGCGACGCGCTGAATCACGCGGCCGACCATCTCCGAGGTGCCGAGGTGCGCGCGATGCGCCTTCACCACCACCGGGCAACCGGCGGCCAGCGCCGCCGCCGTGTCGCCGCCCGCCACCGAAAACGCGAGCGGGAAGTTGCTCGCGCCGAACACCGCAACCGGGCCGAGCGGAATCTTTTGCATGCGCAAATCGGAGCGCGGCAACGGCTTGCGCTCGGGCAGCGGCGAATCCAGTGTGGCGGCGAGCCATTGCCCCGCGCGCACGACTTGCGCGAACAATTTGAGTTGACCCGTCGTGCGGCCACGCTCGCCTTCGAGGCGCGCCTTCGGCAAGCCGGACTCCTGCTGCGCGCGCTCGATCAATGCGTCGCCCAGTGCGGTGATGCCGTCGGCGATCCGTTCGAGGAATTCCGCGCGCACCGCGAGCGGCAAGTGCCGGTACGGGTCGAACGCTTTCTGCGCAAGCTCACAGGCTTGCGCCACATGGGCCACCGTGCCGCTGCCGAAAACCGGCTCGGCGATGTTGGAACCCGTGGCGGGATTGAACGCGTACAGTGGTTTTTCGTCGCCGCGCACTGCTTGGCGGCCGATCAGCATTTCGCCGGTAATAGACATTTCGCTTTCCTTGGAATGAACGCTTGGATATAAGTCATCCTACAACATATCGAGATGCGCATGCAACCGGACACGCCCATCTGGCGAGGACTTCGGGTTTACGTGACCGTTACAATAAATGGGACCAGTGCTAATCTTCACCAAGACGTACGACGACCTATAACATGTCGTCCTGCAGACATCAGCGCCCGCCCGATCAATCGCAGTTCGAGGAAACGTCCCATGCCAGCCGTCACGCCTTACCAGTCTCTACCCAATAGTTTTCGTCGCGCCGTATGCGGCGGCGAGACCCTGATCGGCTGCTGGGCATCGCTCGCCAGTCCGATTGTCACGGAACTGCTCGGCGTGGTCGGCTTCGACTGGATGCTGCTGGACGCGGAACATGCGCCCAACGACGTCCTGACGCTGATCCCCCAGTTGATGGCGCTCAAGGACAGCGTGAGCGCCCCGGTCGTGCGGCCGCCGGCGAATGATAGCGTGTTCATCAAACGGCTTCTCGACAGCGGCTTCTCCAACTTTCTCGTGCCGTTCGTCGACAGCGCCGAAGACGCGGCCCGCGCCGTCGCCGCGACGCGCTACCCGCCGCAGGGCATTCGCGGCGTCTCGGTGAGCCACCGCGGCAATCGCTACGCGACGGCGGCCGATTATTTCAACATCGCCAATGACAACGTTTGCGTCATCGTGCAGATCGAAAGCCGCAAAGCCGTCGAATCGATCGACGAAATTCTCGCCGTGAACGGCGTCGACGCGGTCTTCGTCGGACCGTCCGATCTCGCGGCGGCGTATGGCCACCTCGGCAATCCCGCTCATCCCGACGTGCAGCAGGCGATTGCGCGCGTATTCGAACGCGCGCAGGCCGCGGGCAAGGCGAGCGGCATTCTCGCCCCGGTGCAGGCCGACGCGGAACGCTATCTCTCGATGGGCTGCCGCGTCATCGCCGTGTGTGCCGATATGGGGCTCTTGAAAAACGCCGCGCAGACGGTCCAGAAACACTTCATGCAGAAACAGGCCGGCCAGCAATAGACACGGCCGCCACGACATCCACGGAGAATTCCATGCAAAAAGCAGGTTTCATCGGACTCGGCATCATGGGCAAGCCCATGGCCGCGAATCTTCTCAAGAACGGCGTGAGCCTCGCGGCGTTTACGCGCAGCGGCGTGCCGGACGACCTCGGGCAGGCCGGCGCGCTCGCGTGCGATAGCCCCGCTGCGGTGGCCGCGCACGCCGACGTGATCTTCATCATGGTGCCCGATACGCCGGACGTCGAGCGCGTGCTGTTCGGCGAACACGGACTCGCCGCCGCGTTGCGCGCGGGGCAAACGGTGGTCGACATGAGCTCGATTTCGCCGATGGCGACGCGCGAGTTCGCGGCCCGCGTGCGCGAGCGCGGCGCGGACTATCTCGACGCGCCGGTGTCGGGCGGCGAGGTCGGCGCCAAGGCGGCTTCGTTGACCATCATGGTGGGCGGCGAGCCGGCGAGCTTCGAGCGCGTCAAGCCGCTCTTCGACATGATGGGCAAGAACGTCACGCTGATCGGCGGCGTGGGCGCGGGACAGGTGTGCAAGGTGGCGAACCAGGTGATCGTCGCCGCGACGATCGAGGCGGTCGGCGAGGCCTTGCTGCTCGCGTCGAAGGCAGGCGTCGATCCGGCGCGCGTGCGTGAGGCGCTGATGGGCGGCTTCGCGTCGTCGCGCATTCTCGAAGTGCATGGCGAGCGGATGACGAAGCGCACCTTCGATCCGGGTTTCCGGATCGAACTGCACCAGAAGGATCTGAATCTCGCGCTCTCCACCGCGCAAGCGCTCGGCGTTTCGCTGCCGAATACGGCCACCTGCCAGGCGCTTTTCAACGCGTGCGCGGCGCACGGCGGCAAGGCTTGGGACCACTCCGCGATGGTGCGTGCGCTCGAAGTGCTCGCCAATCACGAAATCGGCCAGCAAACCGCTTAAGCCCCAAACCCTCATGTACAGCGCCGCCTCGCTTTCTCGACAGGGAAAGGGGGCGGCGCTTTCATTTCTGGCGATTACCGACAACGCCCGCAAAGGGCAAGGAGACATGCGTGGCCATCATCAATAAAAACAGCGGCAAGCCGGCAGCATCGAGAGCCAACAATCAACGCGGACCCGATTCGCCGACACGCAGGGCGTTTATCGTGCTGACAGGAACGTCAGCGGGCGCAACCCTGCTCGGCGGCTTGTCGGCCTGCGGCGGCTCGGTTAGCGCAGGGTCCGCGCCGCCGGTGGTGCAGGACCCGATCTGGGGCACGTCGGGCGCCGCGACGCGGATCATCGCGTCGTTGCAAGGCGTCACTCAATCGATGTTTGCCGCGCGCGATTATGTCGTCACGCAATACGGCGCGCAGCCTTGCGCGGTCGTCGCCGCGACCAACCCCTATACAGGCGCGGCCTCGCTCGCCAGCCCCGGCTCCGGACAAACCAACGCCGCGGCGTCGTTCGACTCCCGCCCCGCGTTTCTTGCCGCGATTCAGGCCTGCAATGCGGCCGGCGGCGGCCGCGTGGTCGTGCCGTCGGGCACCTGGTACTGCGCCGGGCCGATCGTGCTGCTCAGCAACGTGAACTTTCATCTCAGCGCGAATTGCACGATCTATTTCAGCCCGAACCCGGCGGACTACGCAAAGGACGGCCCGGTCGACTGCGGCGCGAACGGCAAGCTGTTTTACAGCCGCTGGCAGGCAAACGATTGCCTGAATTACGGCTCACCGGTCTACGCGCGCAACCAGACCAACATTGCGCTCACCGGCGAAGACGCCACCTCGGTGCTCAACGGCCAGGCCATGACGCCGTTCGCCGGCAGCGGCAACACAGCCACCTGCTGGTGGACCTACAAGGGATCGAATGGCGCATACGGCTGCGTGAATTCGTCGACGCCCTCGCAGGTCTATCTCAACCCGAACAATGTCGACCTCAAGATCGCGGCGCCGGGTATTTCCGACGCGCTTTATGCGCAACTGACCAGCCCCACGACACCGTGGCAGGAAGATCAGAACTATCTGCCCGCGCTCTCGGAGGCAGGCGTTCCGATCGCCCAGCGGATCTTCGGCATCGGGCATTATCTGCGTCCGTGCATGGTGGAATTCATCGGCTGCACGAACGTGCTGATGGAAAACTATTGCACCAACAACACGCCGTTCTGGCAGCACCACCCCACCGATTGCAAGAACGTCGTGATCCGCGGGGTGACCACCAACAGCATCGGCCCGAATAACGACGGCTTCGATCCCGACGCGTGCGACAACGTCCTGTGCGACAACGTCACGTTCAACACCGGCGACGATTGCATCGCGATCAAGTCCGGCAAGGACCAGGATACGCAGTATGGTCCCGCGCAGAATCACGTGATCCAGAACTGCACGATGAACAGCGGGCATGGCGGCATCACGCTCGGCAGCGAAATGGGCGGCGGCGTGCAGAACATCTACGCACGCAATCTGCAGATGCTCAATCAGAACTGGGCGACCAATCCGCTGAACATCGCGATTCGCATCAAGACGAACATGAATCGCGGCGGCTTCGTGAAGAACTTCTACGTGGATACGGTCACGCTGCCCAACGGCGTCAGCCTGAAAGCCAGCGGCTACGGCAGTGCGCTGCTCGCCGGCAGTCCGATCAACGGCACGGTGCCCTTGGGCGTCGTCACGGCGACGGCGGCCAATCCTTCCGCGGCGCAGGGCGGCCTCATCACGTTCGACTGCGATTATCAGCCGGCCAACGACGCCATTCGCACGCGTCCGGCGGTCGTGCAGAACGTGAACATTTCGAACGTGCAGGCGAGCAACGTCACGCTCAACGGTGTAACGGGCTCGTGTTTTCAGGCGATCGTGGCCCAGGGGCCCGTCGCCTTCGACTACAACGGCCCGGCTCCCGCGCCGGCGGTTCCGCCGATCAGCGGCGTCACGATCTCGAACTGCAACCTGGGGACGGCGGTCGCCGCCGGACCTGCGACCTCGACGGCGCCCGGACCGATCTATGCCTACAACGTCAACGGCATCACGTTGAAGAACGTGGTGATCGGATCGACGACTTACAACACCACCGTGGTCGATCAGCGCTAAGCGAGTCATCGATCCGAAGCCCAGCTAAAAAAATGGCGGCGTCCGAGGACGCCGCCATTTCATTTCCGTCACGCCGCGGACCCGCTAACGAATCCGCCGCTCGCGACTCACTTCGCCGCCGCGCTCGCCGCCACCCAACGCGGCTCGGACGTCTTGTCGGCGCTTCTCGCGAGCAGGCACACCACCGCAGCCGCAACGATGTCGAACACCGCCAGCACGACGAACAGCGGGCTGTAGCCGACCTGCGTCACCAGCACGCCGAACAGCGCCGTGAATGCGGCAGCGCCCAGGTAACCCGCCATGCCGCCCATGCCCGTCGCGGTCGCGACTTCGTTCTTGCCGAACATGTCGGACGTGATCGCGTACAACGCACCGGACAACGTCTGGTGAGCGAATCCGCCGACGCACAGCAGCGCCACCGCCACATAGGGACTCTCGACCAGCCCGACACATGCCGGCCCGATCATGAACAGCGCGCCGACGACGAAAACCATCTTGCGCGACGTGAACAGCGAGACCTTCGCGTACTTATGAAACAGCGGACTGAGGTAGCCGCCGAGCACGCAGCCGATGTCGGCGGCAAGAAACGGCATCCACGCATACAGCGCGATTTCCTTCAGGTTCATGTGCCGCTCGGTCATCATGTACAGCGGAATCCATGCGTTGAAGGTTTGCCAGGCCGGCTCGGAAAGAATGCGCGGAATGCCGATCGCCCAGAAGTCGCGGCTGCCCAGCATCGCACCCCAACTGCGCTTCGGCGCGCCGGCGTCGCTGTGCTTCGCCTCCTGCCCGCTCAGGATGTAATCGCGTTCGGCGTCGCCCAGCAGTTTCTGGTCGCGCGGATGCTTGTACAGCAGCATCCACACCGCGCTCCACACGATCCCCGCCACGCCGACGATCACGAAGGCCCATTGCCATTGCCCGTGCAGCAGCGCCCACACCACCAGCGGCGGCGCGAGCAGCGCGCCGATCGACGAGCCGATGTTGAACCAGCCGATCGCCACCGAACGCTCCTTGGCCGGGAACCACTCGCTCGTCGCCTTCACGCCGGCCGGAATGCCGGCCGCCTCGGCGACGCCGAGCAAGCCGCGAAAGAACGCGAGGCTCTGCCAGCCGGTCGACCATGCCGCCGCGGCGCAGGCCAGCGACCACGCGATCGCGAAGGCGGCGAAGCCGATCTTGGTTCCGATGGTGTCGAGCAGATATCCCGCGACCGGTTGCATGAACGCATAGCAAAGCTGCCACGCCACCACCACATGCGAGTATTGCTCGGTGGTGATATGAAGGTCCTTCATCAAGGTCGGCGCGGCGACGGACAGCGTATTGCGCGCGAGATAATTGATGATGAGGCCGGCGGCGACCAGGCTGACCATCCACCAGCGGATGCCCTTGATTTTCATGACTACGTCTCCTTGATCTTTAACCGGTCAGACGGACCTTGCGCGCGAAGCCGCGCCATCCGGGCCGGCGTCGTCGCGCGAATAATCGATGCCCACGAAGCTGCCGCCCTGGAAGCGTTGGCCCAACGCGTCGAGCGGGTTCGGGCGCGCGAGGATTTCCGCGGCGTAGTCCTCGGCGTTCTGCGTCGGCCGATAGCCCAGGCGCTCGGCGCCGCTGTTGTCCCACCAGCTACGCGTGTTGGCCGAGACGCCCCAGACGGTGAGGAACCCAACGTCTTCCGCCTCGATGCAACGGTCGATGAAATGCAGCAGGTCGCGATGTCCGAACCACGTGCTCAGATGCCGGGGCTCGGTGGGCCGCTCGAGGCAACTGCCGATGCGCACGCAAACGCTTTCGATGCCGTGCTTGTCCCAGTACATTCTCGCCAGCGCTTCGCCCCACACCTTGCTCAAGCCGTAGAAGCCGTCCGGGCGTAGCGCGCAGTCGAGGCCGAGCTGTTCGGTGACCGGATACATGCCGATCGCGTGGTTCGAACTGGCGAACACCACGCGCCGCACGCCCTGCCAGCGCGCGCCTTCGTACACTTCGACGAGCGCGCGCAGATTGTTCTCGATGATTTCGGGCAGCGGGCGCTCCACGCTGGTCCCCGCGAAATGGATCAACACGTCGACGCCATCGAGCAGGCGATCCACGACGGCGGAATCGCGCAGATCGCCGTGCATCACGTCCTCGCCTTCCACCAGGGGAACCAGCGGCTTCGAACCGGCGGCCGAGCGCAACGGCGTGCCGCGCGCGACCAATGCCGCACGCACTACCGAGCCCAGCTGGCCACCGGCCCCACTCAGGGCAATCTTCTTCATAAGCTTCCTTCCTTTACTGCGCCGTGCGCGAGCAGACTTGAGACAGCAAGCGGGAAGGCCACGACGGCCTCGATGAAATTTCCGTGCTTGTTGTACGACGACGTACTATCAACGATGGAAAGACGGATTTCAACTAGGCATTTACCCGTATTATTTTTGGGCTTTCGACGGTTGCGCCGTTGCCGATAAACGGCTGATACCACATAAATTGATGTGACATCGTATAACTAGGAAGCGCGTCGCAATCGTCACGCGCTGTCACTGGCCGATTGGCTAGCTAACCGGCTAATGGAAAGCCGGTTCGGATTTGGCTATCGTCGGTTGGTGGCGAGCTGGCCTCGATCAGCCATCCCTTCCTATCGAGTTTGCCGCTGCAAAAAAGGAGATCCGCATTCGTGCCGCGCCGCCGTCGCGTCCCGCACGAAACCATCTAGCCGACACCGAACACCTGGTTGCGCCGACGCCGTCGTAACCGCTCATCGCGGTCCAGCTTTCGCCCTCCTCCTGTCGTTCGATTCCTTGCCGCGCAATGCCGGGCGGTGGTTGCTTGCTCACGGCAACCGTCATAGCCGTCAGCTTGCGCGTCAATAACATATTTGTTATTATCAAGTTCAATGGCATTTACGATCGACTTCTACAACGAGAAGGTCAAAGTCAACGTCGCCTCGCTGCCGAAAACGCTGCTCGCGCGCTTCATCGCGCTGGCCGACCGCATGGAGGAATACGGCCCGAATCTCGGCGAGCCGCACACCGCTTCAATGGGCGGCGGCTTGTTCGAAATGCGCCTGAAAGGCGCGGAGGGAATCGCCAGAGTGTTCTACTGCGCAATCGTGGAACAGAAAATCGTCATGCTTCACTGCTTCGTGAAGAAGACGCAACAAACGCCGCGCAACGAACTGGACGTGGCGCGCAAAAGACTACTGGAGATCAGAAATGGCAACCTATAAGGCCATGCGCGAACGGGCGCTCGCCGACCCCGAAGTACGCGCCGAGTATGAACGGCTCAACCGCGAGGAATTCGCGCTGCTCGACCAGATGCTCGCGGCGCGCCGGGAGGCCGGCTTGACGCAGGCGCAAGTCGCCGAGCGCATGGGCACGAAAGCACCGGCGATCACGCGGCTCGAACGGGCGCTGGCCTCGGGGCGGCACTCGCCTTCCATCGACACATTGCGCAGGTACGCGGCCGCGTGCGGCAAGCAGTTGTTCATCTCGATCGCATAAGCCGCGGGAGCGGATCTGATCCGGCGCGGTTGAATGCGCGAACGCGGCTTCGCGGCGTTGTTGCAGCGCGGTCGATTGCCGCAGTTTTCGCCTGATCGCGTCAAGCAGCAGCAACGACGCTATAAGAAAAACTTGATGCCCATCAAAGGCTTGCGGCATAAGAATCCGAAACTCACGCAAAACAAGGCGGTTTTTTGACGCACGTCGCGTCGCAGCAGAAAATTCGCTCATCCCCTACTCTTGCGCCCATCTGCCCAGCGCAGTGCGCACCGACACCGGTCGACGCGCGTAGTCCGCCCTCGCGGGCATCACGCACTTCACGCTCATGAACTCCGCTCTCTCGGCACTCGACCTCGCCCGCATCCAGTTTGCGTTCACCGTCTCCTTTCACATCGTTTTTCCGGCGCTCAGTATCGGCCTCGCGAGCTTCATCGCCGTGCTCGAATGGCGCTGGCTCAAAACCGGCAAGACGTATTACAAGGATCTTTGCCTGTTCTGGTCGAAGATTTTCGCGGTGGCCTTCGGCATGGGCGTGGTCTCCGGCGTCGTGATGAGCTATCAGTTCGGCACCAACTGGTCCGGTTTTTCGAGCTTCGCCGGCCCGGTCACCGGACCGCTGCTGATGTACGAAGTCATGACCGCGTTCTTTCTCGAAGCGGGCTTCCTCGGCATCATGCTGTTCGGCTGGCAGCGCGTGAGTCCGCGCGCACACTTCGGCGCCACGTTGATGGTCGCCGTCGGCACGCTGATCTCGACCTTCTGGATTCTCGCGTCCAATAGCTGGATGCAAACGCCGCAAGGCTTCGAAGTGGTGAACGGCCGGGTCGTGCCGCTCGACTGGTTTAAGATCGTTTTCAATCCGTCGTTCCCGTACCGGCTCGCGCATATGGCGCTCGCCGCGTTCATCGTCGCGGGGCTGGTGGTGGCGGCGGTGGGCGCATGGCACCTGTTGCGCGGCCGGCGCGATCCGGCCGTCAAGAAGATGTTCTCGATGGCGCTCTGGCTGCTGTTGATCCTCACGCCGCTCCAGGCAGTCGTCGGCGATCAGCACGGTCTGAACACGCGCGAGTATCAGCCCGCGAAAATCGCGGCGATAGAAGGTCTGTGGGAAACCGAAAAAGGCGGCACCGCGCTGAACCTGTTCGGTATTCCCGACATGCAGGCGGAGACCACGCGCTACGCGGTGTCGATTCCGCACCTGGGCAGCCTGATCCTCACGCACAGTTGGGACGGCGAGATTCGCGGCCTGAAGGAATTTCCGCCGCAAGACCGGCCGAACTCGACGGTGGTGTTCTGGAGCTTTCGCGTCATGGTCGGCCTCGGCATGCTGATGATCCTGATGTCGCTGATCGGCTGGGCGCTGCGCCGCCGTGAACGGCTGTTCGAGGCCAGGTGGTTCCAGCATCTCGCCGTGCTGATGGGCCCGACCGGTTTCATCACGCTGCTGGCTGGCTGGGTCACCACCGAGGCGGGCCGTCAGCCGTGGGTGGTCTATGGCGTGATGCGCACTTCCCAAGCCGTGTCGCCGCTCACCACGCAGCAGGTCGGCATCTCGTTGATGACCTTCGTGGTGGTCTATTTCCTGGTGTTCGGCACCGGCGTCTATTACATGCTCAAGCTGATGCGCTCCGGTCCGCCGTTACCCGGACAAACGCCGCACGACGCGCCGGAGCATTCGCCGAACCAGACCGCGCGCCGCCCGCTCTCCGCCGCCGATCACATGATCGACGCGGCCTGAACCCACCCGCTTCACTAGCTGCTTGCGAGAAAGACAATGGACGTAACCGTAGTGTGGGCCGCGATCATCGCGCTGGGCCTTTTCATGTATGTGGTGCTGGACGGCTTCGACCTGGGCATCGGCATCGTCTTCCCGTTCTTCCCCGACGAGAAGGAACGCGATCTGATGATGAACACCGTCGCGCCGGTGTGGGACGGCAACGAAACCTGGCTCGTGCTCGGCGGCGCCGGCCTGTTCGCGGTGTTTCCGGTGGTTTACTCGACCGTGCTGTCCGCGCTCTATCTGCCGCTGATCTTCATGCTCGTGTGCCTGATCTTTCGCGGCGTCTCGTTCGAGATTCGCGCCAAGGCCAATCGCACGAAACCTATGTGGGACCTCGCGTTCATCGGCGGTTCGGCGGGCGCGACGTTCTTCCAGGGCATCGCACTGGGCGCGTTCCTGCAAGGCATCCCGGTGATCGACGGCGGTTATGCCGGCGACGCCTTCGGCTGGCTCACGCCGTTCAGCCTGCTCACGGGACTTGGGCTCATCGTCACTTATGCGCTGCTCGGCTGCTGCTGGCTGGTCGCGAAGACCGAAGGCGATCTGCAACGCCGCCTGCATCGCGTGGTATGGCCGCTGACGATGGTGCTGCTCGGCTTCATCGCGATGGTCAGCGTGTGGACGCCGCTGCAGGACCCGAATATCGCGCAACGCTGGTTTCATGACGGCCTCTTCTATCGGCTGTTGCCGGTGCCGTTCCTGGTTGCGGTCTGCGTGTTCTTCATGCGCCGCGCGGTGCGTGAGCGGCATGACAACACGCCGTTCGTGCTGGCGCTGCTGCTCGTGCTGCTCGGTTACGCGGGGCTGCTGGTGAGCCTGTGGCCGTATGCGATTCCGTCGAGCATGACGCTATGGGAGGCCGCCGCGCCGCGTTCGAGCCAGATGTTCACGCTGGTCGGCGCGGCGGTGATTCTGCCGATCATCATCGCCTATACGACGATGGGTTACTGGGTATTTCGTGGCAAGGTGCGTCATGACGACCAACATCACTATCACTAAGCACGCGGAGGGCGGCGCCGGCGCGCAAACGCCGGCGCGCAAGAAGCTGCCCGGCTGGCTGTGGTTCATCGCGCTATGGTGCTTCGGCGTGGCCTCGGCGATGTCGCTCGGCTTCGCGTTCAAGCTCCTGATGAATGCGACGCTATTTGCCGTTAAATAAAGGCCCGTTGTCGCGCGCCTCGATCCGGCGCGCATAACCTGCGGAATCCCTTAGGCACGGCTTCAAAAACGGCGCTCGCGGCTCGTCTACCTAGCAAGCCGGAACCTGTGCGCGGGAGACCAACCTTAGCGACAACGTGGTGCATCTAAACAGCCGGCGATCATATAAATAAATAGTCACGTGCGCGGCGGGCCGGAAGGTTCGCCGCGCCGCCGATCGGTATAGGATCGCGGGGTAGCCGGCAATGATGCAATTCACGAGAATAGAAGTAAAACGAGACGCTACAACGGCGGTAGCCCACAACGCGCAGGCTCGACTCGCGGAGACATCATGAAGTTTCTTGTGGCCGACGACCATGAACTGATCCGGCAAGGCGTCAAGGGAATGCTGCGCGGTCTCGATCCCGACGCCCAGTTCGACGAAGCCGATAGCTGGGAAACGCTCGCCACCGCCGCGCGGCCCGACGCCGATCACGATCTGGCGATCGTCGATCTGCATATGCCGGGCATGAGCGGCGCGTCGTCGCTCGAGACGCTGCTGGCGGCGAATCCCGCGTTGCCGGTGGTCGTGCTGTCCGCCGAGGAGTCGCCCGACGAGATGCGTGCGGTGCTGGCCGCCGGGGCGCTCGGCTTCGTGCCGAAGCGGCAGCCCGCCAGCGTGATGCTCAAGGCGATCGAACTCGTTCTTTCCGGCGGCGCGTATGTGCCGATGGAAGCACTCAGTCTGCTGGGCTCTCGCGAAGCGCAAGCCGCGCCGGTCTGCGCCGACGGCGCCGCCGGGTCATCCAGCCTGGGCAGCATGCCGATTACCGCTCAGGCGGGCATTCAGGCAAGCGCGCGGGGCGCGGGCCAAGGCGCGACGGCGCTCACCGAGCCGATCACGCAACTGCCGGCGCTGCAGCCGCATCAACAGCATTTGCTGGAAAACCTGTCGCCGCGCCAGCAGGACATCATGCGGCTCGTGCATCGCGGCTGGACCAACAAGATGATCGCGCGTGAACTCGGCGTCGCGGAAGGCACGGTCAAGGTGCACCTGTCGGTCATCTTCCGGGCGCTCGGCGTACATAACCGGTCGATGGCGATCGCGGTGATCAACGGCTGGCTCGAAGCGGGGAAAACGTTGTAGGCGGGCGGGTGTCGGGCGGTGGCAAGTGGTGCGGCGAACGCCGGCAGGCGGTGCGACGGACGGCAGCAAGCGGCGCGGCGAACGCCGGCGAGCGGTGCGACGAACGGCAGCAATCGGCGCAGCGAACGCCGGCGAGCGGCGCATTGTTTAACGCTCCGGCTAGCGCTTGCCGCTTGCGTCCGCGCCTGGCATCCGCTTCCCTCCCGCGTCCCTCCACTCCCCAATCCCTGCGACTATCCCTACGCCCCCAACCTCGCGCCGCTCGCCGACTGGCCCGCCACTTGCCCCACCCCGCCCGGCGCCGCCCAACTCCCCGGCTCATTTCCCGTTCCATCCGCGCGCAATTCCGGCGTGGCCGCCGCCCGTCTCTTATCCAGTTCCGCCTGCTGCCAGAGCATTTCCAGCGTGCGCCGCAAGCGCGCCGGCGTGACCGGCTTATGCAGCACGGGAATCCCCTGCAAGGCCAGCGCCGCCAGTTCCGCCGACGCCATATCGCCCGTGATCAGCAGCGTCACCACGCCTTCATGCCCCGCGCGCGCGAGCACGTTGCGCACGGCGGTCAGCGCCTGCGCGCCGGTGCGGTGATGCGCCAACTGGTAGTCGCATAGCACGGCGTCCGGCACGAAGCCGTCCTCGAGCGCCGCCAGCGCGGCGGCTTCGTCGCGCGCGCCGCGCACGGTGCAACCCCAGCGTCCCAGCAAACTGGCGAGGCCTTCGAGAATCGACGGTTCGTCGTCGATGCACAGCACGCGCCGCCCTTGCGCCGAAGGACCGCCCGCCACCGCTTCATTCAGGCTCGCCACGATGCCGCGGGCGTCGCCCGCCTGCACCGGAAAGCGGAACACCGAACCGCGCCCCGGCGCCGAGCGCAGTTGCAATTCGCCGCCCAGCATGCCGACCAGCCGCTTCACCGTGGGCAACCCCAGGCCATGCCCCTGACGTGCATCGCGCTGCGGATTGGCGACCTGATAAAACTCCTCGAAGATGCGTTCATGTTCCTCGACGGGAATGCCGATGCCCGAATCACGCACTTCGATATACCCGCCCGCTTGCCGCCCCGCGCGACGAAAGCCCAGCCAGATCGCGCCTTCCTCGGTATAGCGCACCGCGTTCGAGAGCAGGTTGCTCAGCACGCGTTCGAGCAACACCGGATCGTCGTGCACGACCATCGTGGTCGGCGCGATCCGCAGCGCGAGTCCCTTGGCGGCGGCTTGCGGCCGGTACTGGCTGCCGACGCGCTCGAACAGTTCGGAAAGCCGGAAATGCAGCCGGATCACCTGGGTCACGCCGCTTTCGAGCCGCGCGAGATCGAGCACCTGGTTGAATAGCTGATTCAACGCCTCGACGTTATAGACGATGTGCTCGGCCGTTTTGGCATGCTGCGCCGGTGTCGCCGCCGCATCGTTGAGCGAGGCCGCGAGCAGGCCGATCGCGTGCAAGGGCTGACGCAAATCGTGGCTCGCCGCGGCGAAAAAGCGGGTTTTGGCGAGGCTCGCCTCTTCGGCGACGTGCTTTTGCACCGCCAGCGACTCCGCCAGATACTGCTGATCGACCCGCGCCTGCACGACCTGCCGGAACAGCTTGCGATAGCTCAACGCATAGACGTTGATCGCGAAGAAGAAAAACGCGAGGACGATGGCGAGTATCGTGCGGTCGAACGTATGCGTGCCGACATGCAGCACGATCGACGGAAACAGCAGGAACGGAATGGCGGTCGAAAAATTGAGCAGGTCGAAGCCGTTCGACATGAACACGCCGGCCGCCAGCGTGACGAGCAACACGGTATGCAGCAGCGGCAAATCCGTTTGCGGGCTCTGGAACGCGAACCACACCGCGAGGCCCGGCGCGCTGTAGAGCAACACGCCGCGCACCGCATGCAGATAGATCCAGCCGCGCGGCGATACGAGTTGCGGATAGCGCCGGTTGCAGATCCACAGTGCGAGGCTGCCGCAATTGGCGGCCGCATAAAACCCGAAGCACGCGATGAACAGCGGCGGCGACGGTATCTCCGGCCAGTAGATCGCCACCAGCACCGCGATCGAGAACCAGTGCGAAAAGAACGCAATCGGATCTTGCGCGTACAGCACGCGCACCAGATCTTCGTCGATTGCATGCTGGATAGGCTCGGCCCGCATTGCGCGGTCTCCTTTATCGTTCGGCCTCGGCGCTTCAGCGCTGACTCCGGTCCGGTGCACGGCATCGGGCATGGCGGATACGGTGATAAGGCGCGGGCGCCCGGCGACGCGGGCCTTGGGAGCCCAGGCGTGCCGCGCGAAGGGACGGCATCGGTGCTGCGTATTGCTTCACTGCGCGGCAGCTCGCGGTCCACGTTGGTCCCGCGGTCCACGTCGCGTCACTGTTCAGACGAATGACGTACCGCGCGCCGGACGGTTTACCCGGCAGTTTACCCATCAGCTACCACTTAATCCATATAGGCGAAGCCATTTGCGAAACGCATACTGGCCTCACATTCAGCGCGGCTTCGACATTCCAGCCACTCTTCACCGCCTGCCTTCGAGGCTCGCCGCGCTTCTGCCTTCCCCCTTATGGAGGTTTTCATGGGCGCTGTTCCGAGCCACGAGTTCGTCCGCAATCTCGACGATGCGATCCTGCCCGAGTTGTGGCGCCGGCGTACCCGCTTGTCCGCCGATGAAATGGTGTCGATGGTCGAGCTGGTCAAGCGGGCGCTGCGGACCTACCATCCGCTCGAACTTCACGCGCTCGGCGAGGACAAGGAAGAACTGGTCGCCCAGTTCATCTATTCGAAAGTGCTGCGCCTCGCGCCCGGCCACACCGAAACGCACGCCTGCGCCGATAGCGCGCCGTCCAACGGCTACGCATTGTGCGCGTATTTTCGCCGCTACCTGATCGACTGTTTGCGCAGCGCCGGCCATCAGCGCAACGTGTCGATGGAAAACGAAGGCATGGCGCAGGAGATTGATCTGCATGCCCAGGCGCTGGAAGACCCGGTGGAAAGCGTGCTGCTGCAATACGGCCTCGACGAACAGCGCGTGCGGCTCGCGGCGCGCACGTTCATCGACGGCCTCGACGAGCCCGAGCGCATCGTGCTCGCCGGCAGCCTCGGCTGGTGTTCGGAAGGCAAAGGCGGTTTGTCGGCAGTCGCAGCTCAGCATCGGGTGCCCTCGTATCACTATCGCGCCGTCAAACTCGGCGTCACCATGAAAAAGACGGCCGGCGCCGCGGATTTTTCCAATACCAAGATCGGCCGCTGGCTGAGCGACGTGCTCGGCATCGAAATCGACCTCGACAATCGCGCGGCGATTCTCGTCGCGCTGAACCTGCTCGCGGCCGAATCGAGCGACAGCGAAATGAATGAAGCAGCGGCGTAACAAGCGCTCATGATGACGCGTCGCTCACGGGCGGCAGCCGCGCCGCACGATGCCCCACGCCTCACACGGGTCCCACACGGTTTTTCACACGCGCCACATCTCGCGCGCCCCGTACGATGCGCCTTTTTTTGTCATCGCGCACCGCCTACGATAAAAAAGCCGCCGCCGCACGCCGTCTTCCTTGCGAAGTCCGGCTTCCCTCCCCCCGCATTGCCATTCCTGACGAGGTGGTCCTGATGAACCGCTTATCGAGCGCCGTGACGGCGATGAAGTCGCATTACGATGTGGTCGTGGTGGGTTCGGGCTATGGCGGAGCGATCGCCGCGAGCCGCATGGCGCGCGCCGGCCGCAGCGTGTGCGTGCTGGAGCGCGGGCGCGAATTCATGGCCGGCGAATTTCCGCGCACGCCGTTCCAGGGCGCCGCGCAGGTGCAGTACAACACTTCGGTCGCGCGCATCGGCTCGCCGCTCGCGCTGCTCGAAGTGCACGTGAATGAAGACGTGAACGCCGTGGTCGGCTGCGGTCTCGGCGGCACTTCGCTGATCAACGCGAATGTCGCGCTCGAAGCCGACCCGCGCTTATGGGACGACCCGCGCTGGCCCGCCGCGCTGCGCGCCGACAAGGACGGCCGCGACAAGGGTTATGCGCGCGCCTTCGCGATGCTGCAACCGTCGCCGGTGCCGAGCGACTTTCCACCGCTGCCGAAATTGCAGGCCCTGGAGAGGTCGGCGCAGGCGCTCGGCATGGAAGATCGCTTCAGCCGTCCGCCGATCACCGTCACGTTCGAGAACCGCGTGAACGCCGCCGGCGTCGCGCAGCAGGCTTGCGTCGGCTGCGGCGACTGCAATTCGGGCTGCAATTACGAAGCGAAGAATTCGACGCACATGAACTATCTGCCCGACGCCGTCGCGCACGGCGCGCAGATTTTCACGGGCGCGGCGGTGCATTCCGTAGTGCGCGACGCCGCCACGCGCAAGTGGCGGGTGAACTACCAGTTGGTGAGCGTCGGCCGCGAGAGTTATGGCGCGCCCGATCTGTTCGTGAGCGCCGATATCGTCATCGTGTCGGCGGGCACGATCGGCTCGACCGCGCTGCTGCTGCGTTCGAGCCAGGCGCCGCAAGGGCTCAGCGTTTCCGCGATGCTCGGCCAACGCTTCACCGGCAACGGCGACGTGCTCGCCTTCGCGTACAACACCGACGCGGCCATCAACGGCGTCGGCTGGGGCGCGCACGAGCCGGGCGAGATCGCGCCGGTCGGGCCGACCATCACCGGACTCATCGACCATCGCAACACGCCCGATGTGAAAGACGGCTTCGTGATCGAGGAGGGCTCGCTCGCCGGACCGGTCGGCGCGGCGCTCGTCGCCCTGCTCGGCGCGGCCGCGCCGCTCGAAGGCGAGGAGGT
Organism: Paraburkholderia terricola; assembly: GCF_900142195.1. Lineage (GTDB taxonomy): Bacteria > Pseudomonadota > Gammaproteobacteria > Burkholderiales > Burkholderiaceae > Paraburkholderia > Paraburkholderia terricola. The sequence continues at coordinate 4,764 of NZ_FRAB01000029.1, read as the reverse complement.
CGCTGAGCCAGGCTCGCCCGAAAAGCCGTTCGCCTATGACGCGCGGGTGATCGAAAGCGTGCTGCGCGGCCCGTATCACGGCGCGCTCAACCACACGCAAAGCTACCTCGTGATGGCGCACGACGACGAAAGCGGCCGCATCGGCATCGACGACAACGGCCGCGCGCGCATCACCTGGGAAAACGCCGGCAAGCAGCCGATCTTCGAAACGATCGAGGCCACCCTCAAGCAGGCGACGGCGCCGCTCGGCGGCAAGTATCTGCGCAATCCCATTTCGACGGACTTCATGGACAACCGCACCGTCACCGTTCATCCGCTCGGCGGCTGCGGCATGGGCGAGGACGCCGCACACGGCGTGGTCGATCACATGGGCCGGGTGTTTAGCGGCGCCTCCGGCGACGCGGTGCACGAGGGCCTCTTCGTGATGGACGGCGCCGTGATGCCGATGTCGCTCGGCGTGAATCCGCTGCTGACGATCTCGGCGCTGGCCGAACGCAATTGCGCGCTGCTCGCCGCCTCGCGAGGCTGGACGATCGACTACGAGTCGAAGGGCGGGGCCGCCGTGCCAGCGCCGCAGCGCATCGGCCTGCGCTTCACCGAAACGATGGTGGGCACCTATACGCCGGCCGTCGCGGGCGAGGCGGCCACGAGCCCGATCGAATTCACGCTGACCGTGGAATCGGACGATCTCGCCGACATGCTCGTCAATCCGCAGCATCTGGCGCAGACGGCCGGCACGCTGACCTGCCCCGCCCTCTCGGCGCAACCGATGACGATCACCGACGGCACCTTCAATCTGTTCGTCGTCGATCCGGCGGATGTCGACGAACGCAACATGAACTACCGCATGACGCTCAATGCCACCGAAGGCAAAACGTACTATCTGAGCGGGCAGAAGATCATCACGCGCAGTTCGCCGCTGAATCTATGGGAGCAGACCAACACGCTGTACGCCGAGATTCGCGGCTCGGCGCAAGCGGATGCACCCGTGATCGGCAAGGCGACGCTCGTCATCACGCCGGAGAATTTCCTCAAGCAGCAACGCACGCTCGAAGTCACTCACGCGCCCGATTTGACGACCCGCCTCGAATGGACACTGAAGTTCGGCAAGTTTTTTGCGGGCGTGCTGTTCACCGAATACGGCGGCGTGGCCGCGCCGCTACAGTTTTTCGATCCGAACGCCAAGCCGCGCATGAAGCGGCCCTTGCGCGCGCCGGCGCCGCAACTGTTCTTCTTCGATACGCCCGATGGCACGACGCTGAGACTCACGCGCTATCTGGACCACGCCAACAAGGAAGCGCGTCCGTTGCTGCTGATCCACGGCTCCGGCGTATCGAGCCGCATCTATTCGACCGATCTGATCGCCACCAACCTGGTGGAATATCTATGCGCGGCCGGCTACGACGTATGGCTCGTCGATCTGCGCGTCAGCATCGAAATGCCGAGCGTGCTGGTGCCGACCAACGTCGACCAGGTCGCGCGCGAGGACATTCCGGCCGCCGTCGCCAAGGTGCGCGAGTTGACCGGCGCGCCGAACATCCAGGTGCTGGGCCATTGCCTCGGCGGCCTCGCGTTGAGCATGTCGCTGCTGTACGGACTCGAAGGCGTGCGCTCGGCGGTCATTTCGCAGGTGTCGGCGCATCCGGTGCCGGGCACCCTGCAACGGATCAAGGCTGGCTTGCATATTCCCGACCTCATCCAGCATCTCGGCGTGTCCGATCTGACGGCTTATACGCAGCACAAAAAGTGGCCGCACAATCTGTTCGACGAAGCCTTGCGGCTCTACCCGATCGATCACGACGAAGGTTGCGGCAACGCCATCTGTCACCGCTCCACGTTCCTGTACGGCTTGCTCTATGAACACGCGCAACTGAACGAATTGCTGCATTCGAATCTGCAGGAATTGTTCGGCATGCACGACGTCGAGCTGTTCAGGCATCTGGCCGCGATGGCGCGGGCAGGCGAAGTCGTCGACGCCGAAGGGCGAGCCATTTACCTCAGCGGGACGAACGGCGCAAAAGGCCTGGAAGGCATGCGTATGCCGATCGGATTTATCCACGGCGATCGCAACGAAACCTATCTGCCGAAGAGCACCCAACTCACTTATGACCTGCTGACAAGGGAATTCCCGGAGCAGCCTTACGAGCGGCATCTGATTCCCGGCTATGGGCACATCGACTGCATCTTCGGCAAGCATGCGGCGGTGGATGTTTACCCGGTCATCGCGAGGTATCTGAACGCGCATTGACCGCCCACGGCGCTCCCAACCTTGAAATCGACGGCTGCCCCCGCTATACCTCAATGCGGCAGCCGTGAATCGGCTGCCGGCCCTCCTGAGCCGGTTTGCGTTGTTCTGGCGCATGATCGGGCCTTCACGCCGCGCGAATAGTCCCGAACCCTAATACCAAAAGGGAGACGCCATGTACCAGCAGACCTATAACCCGTTAGGCAATGCATTCCTTTCCACGCTCGTTGCCGCGATTCCGATCCTGACGCTGCTCTATTTCATCGCCTTGCACCGCCACCGCGACACCCAGGGCAACGTGCACCTGGGCATCTCCGCGCCCTACGCGGCTTTTTTCGGCGTCATCGCCGCTTTCGCCGTGTCGTGTCTGGTCTTCAGGATGCCGGTTGTATCGGCCGTCTCGGCCTTCGCGCTCGGCTCGCTGTCGGGGTTTCTGGGCATCATCTGGATCGTGCTGGCGGCCATGTTCCTCTACACGATGAGCGTCGTGACGGGCAAATTCGAAATCGTCAAGGAATCGATTGTCCATATCTCGTTCGACCGGCGGTTGCAATGCGTGCTGATCGCTTTTTCGTTCGGCGCGATCATCGAAGGCACGTCGGGGTTCGGCACGCCGGTCGCCATCGCGGGCGCCGTGATGGTGGGCCTCGGCTTCAAGCCGTTTCAATCCGCCGTGCTGAACCTGCTCGCCAACACGGCCCCGGTCGCCTGGGGCGCGATCGGCACGCCGATCGTGACGTTGGCGGCCGTGAGCGGCCTCGATCAGGTCACGCTTTCCGCCATGGCGGGTCACCAGTTGCCGTTCGTCTCGATCTTCGTGCCCTTCTGGCTGGTCGCCACGTTCGTGAAGATGGAAGGCGGAACCTGGAAGGAAGTCTTCGAAGTCTGGCCGGCCATGTTATGCGCGGGCGGGTCGTTCGCGCTGATGCAGTTCTTCGCGTCGGGAACCAACGCACTGCACCTGATGACCGACGTGGTATCGGGCGTCTTTTCGGTGATCTGCACGGCGCTGTTCCTGCGCTTCATCTGGCATCCCAAGACCCGCTTTTTGCTGCGCTCCGAGCGTGAAGCACTCGCGCAAGCCGGCAAGACCACGGCCGCCGCAACCACCGACACGAGCGAATGGAAATACAAATACTCGGCCGCCGAAACCGCCTATGCGTGGATGCCGTGGGTGATTCTGATCGCCTGCTGCGCGCTCTGGGGCGTGCCGGAGTTCAAGAAATTCCTCAACAACCTGTTCGCGGGAATCACCTTCAGCACCACGCTGCTCGGCTCGAAGTTCAGCGGGTCGCTGTCGCTTCCGGTCTGGGACATGCCGGCGCTGCATAACCTCGTGCAGCGCATGCCGCCCGTCGCGCCCGTCAACGCGAAACCCGAAGCGGCCCGCTTCATGATCAACTGGCTGTCCGCCGCCGGCACGGGCGTGTTCGTGGCGGCGATCCTGTCCGGCCTCGTGCTCAGGCTGAACGCGGCGCAATGGAAGGATGCCTTCATGCAGACCATGCACCGGATGAAGATTCCGGTGCTGGTGATCGCTCAGGTGCTGGGCCTGGGATTCCTGACCCGCTACTCGGGCACCGACGCGGTCCTCGGTCTTGCGTTCACCAACGCGGGATTTCTCTACCCGTTCTTCGCGGCGTACCTGGGCTGGCTCGGGGTCTTCCTGACCGGTTCCGACACGGCGTCGAACGCGCTCTTCGGCAGCCTGCAGCGCATCACGGCGCAGCAACTGAACCTCAATCCGATCCTGATCGTCGCGACCAACTCGACCGGCGGCGTGATGGGCAAGATGATCGACGCTCAATCCATCATGGTGGCGTGCGCGGCCTGCTACGACGATCCGAAGGAGCGCTCGTTCGCGTTGGGGCCGATCTTCCGAACCGTGTTCTTTCATTCGATTGCCGGGGCCGCGGTGATCGGCCTGATCGCGATGCTGCAGGCGTATGTGTTCCCGTGGATGATTCCGATCGCGCCGCTTGCGAAGTGAGCATCTCCGAATGAACGGCGCGCACGGCCTCGACCTGCGCGCCGGTCGTCGAATCTTGCCGTGTGCCGTGGAGCGCGAGCCGCAGCGTATCGGTGGCGCCGGAGTCGCCCGTCCCGTCCTTGCTGATGCCGTTGTGCGTGTCACGGTCATATTTCGGCTACGCCTTTGTTGATTTTTCCCGACTGGCAATTGAAAAATCATCGCGGGTATTCGCATCGACGACTAACAGGCTGCTGAAGTATCGGCGGTAATGTCATCGCTGAAGGCCCCTGAAGCGTTGATGGAAGACCCCCACTTGCCCCTTGGAGATCATGCGCGGCGCCGACACATTCACCGAGAGTTTGTTTTCCATGCGCAAGCTGGACGACTTCGTTCCGAAGTCGCATCCGTTGCGTTCGATCCGGGTGATGGCGAACGAAGCACTGGTGAAGATGGATCGGTTGTTTGCCGGGATGTACGAGGCCGACCTCAAGGGTGGGCGGCCGAGCATCGCGCCGGAGAAGTTGCTGCGAGCCATGCTGATCCAGGT
>NZ_FRAB01000027.1 GCF_900142195.1 Paraburkholderia terricola | reverse complement strand
CCGCTTTCTTTTGCCTACTTTTCTTTGCGGCCGGCAAAGAAAAGTAGGTGCCGCCCCGCACAGGGGCAACGCTAATAGACCACTAACAAATCAAGTAAAAGCCAAAACTACAAAACCACAACCCAACCCGCCGACCAAGCAAAAAACACCACATCAATCCCGCGCCGAAGAAGCGGCCCCATGACTCAACCAATCCAGTACAGCGCTCGCATCATCATCAGCACCTTGCCGCGCCCTGGCAACCGTCTCCGCCACATCCGCGCTAGGCACGGCGCGCCGAATCGCCACCCCCACAGCAAGAATATCGATCATCACCAGATGCAGAATCCGCGAAATCATCGACAACTGCGACTCGCGAATTTCAATGTGATCGGTTTCCAGCGCGACAGTCGCCCGCTTGGCCAACGGCGTATTGCTCGAAGTAATCGCAATCACCTTGGCCCCCGCCTGCATCGCCACATCCAGCACGCGCAGTAATTCGGGCGCGCGTCCCGACTTGGACACGGCAACGATCACATCACCCTTGCCGAGCAGCGCAGCCGACGCCGCCTGCATATACAGATCGCCGTAGGCAATCGTCGGAATGCCGAAACGGAAAAACTTGTAATGCGCATCCTGCGCGACGATGTTCGAATTGCCGAGCCCGTAAAACTCGATGCGCCGCGCGCCGTTCAACAGGTCGATCGCCCGCTCGACATGCTCGAAGTTCAGATGCTCGCGCAACTGCAAGATCGCCGACACGGTGTTGTCGAGCACCTTCGCGCCGAAGTCCGTCGCCGTGTCGCCCAGATGCACCTGGCTATGGCTCACCGGAATCGTGCCGGTCAAACCCGTCGCGAGCTTCAGCTTGAAATCCGACAAACCCTGGCAGCCAAGCGAACGGCAAAAGCGGATCACCGTCGGCTGACTCACGTCGGCCTTGCGCGCGATATCGACGATCGGATCGTTGATGATCGAGCGCGGATGATTCAGCGCGAGATCGGCCACGCGGCGCTCAGCCGGCGTCAATGCGTCGCGCATCTGGCGAATCCGCTCGAACACAGCCGATGAACTGCCGCCCGCGCGATTCGACAACTGCTCGGCGAGAATCGCCGAAACGCCGAGAAACGCCGGGTATTCGGCGGTGATCACATAGGTCGGCACGTTCTGCAAATACGCCTCGAAGCGGCCTTTGGCCTCGAACCGCTTGCGAAACGACGAGCGCGCGAAGAACTCGCCCAGGCGCGGCACCACGCCGCCGCCAATGTAGATGCCGCCCAGCGCGCCGAGCGTCACCGCGATATTGCCGGCGAAGGTGCCGAGAATGCCGCAGAACACGTCGACGGATTCGGCCGCGAGCGGCTCGCCTTCCAGCGCGCGCTTGACGATCTCGACCGTGTCGACGCTCGCCGCCACGCGTTTCTTGTCGCGGCCCGCCAGCGCGCGGTAGATGACCTCGATGCCGGGACCCGCGGCCACGCGTTCGAACGACACGTGCGACCACTTCTTGCGCGCGTATTGCAACACGATGTCCTCGCGTTCGTCCGCCGGCGCGAAGGTGGCGTGGCCGCCTTCGCTGCCGAGCGCGATCCAGCGGTCGTCGGCGGGGATCAGGCCGGACACGCCCATGCCGGTGCCCGGGCCGAGCAGGCCGATCACGCTGTTCGGACGGCGCGTGCCGCCGCCCACCTGCACGCGTTGCGCGTCCGTGAGTCCTGGCAGTGCCATGGCGAGCGCGGTGAAATCGTTCACCACCAGCAGCGTGTCGAAGCCGAGCGCGCGGCGCGTGGCTTCGATCGAAAAGCTCCAGTCGTGATTCGTCATGCTCACCTGATCGCCGTCGACCGGGTTGGCAATCGCGATGGCCGCATGATTCACGCGGCCGATCCTCGTGTCCTTCAGGTACTTCTTGATGACTTCGGCCACGCCCGGATAGTCGGCGCAAGGGTAGACCTGCACCGAGCCGATCTCCCCCGGACTGTTTTCCAGCGCGAAGCGCGCATTGGTGCCGCCGATGTCGGCCAGCAGCCTCGGTCCATCGGCGTGCTGGCCCGCGCCCGGAACAGCCTTAGTTTGCACACCAGTAGACATCGAGTCTCACTCCCTTGTCGTTCGCCAACTGCGAGATGGCATTTTTTTGTAGCGAAGCGGCGGCGGCATTCAGCACGTCCATCTTGCGCGGTCCGGCGATCAGCAGGAACAGATGCTTCACTTCTTTCAACGCGGACAGCGACCAGCTCACGCGCGCATGCGGCGCATTGCCGGGATGCACGGCGACGAAGCGCTCGGCGGTGGTGATCGCGTGATCCCATTCGGGCGCGTCGGCAAAGATCGACGCGGTGTGGCCGTCTTCGCCCATGCCGAGAATCGCGACGTCCGGCGCGACGCTAAAGCGCGGGTCGGCATTCAGCGCGGCAACATGCGCGTGCAGATCCTGAGCGGTATCGGCGAGCGGCCAGAACGCGGCGTGCCGCGCGGCGTTTTGCAAGAGCGTGTCGTGTACCAGTTGCGCGTTGCTCGCGCTGTCCGTCTCGGGCACCCAGCGGTCGTCGACCAGCGTCACGGCAATGCGCGCCCAGTCGAAGGATTGCGTGGACAGCGTCTGCAGAAACGGCCGCGGACTGCTGCCGCCGGATACGGCAAGCAGGGCAGGGCGCGTGCCGGTGGACGTGCCGGTGGCGGCCGTGGCCGCCGATGCGGCGAGCGACGCATGTAACGCGTCGCCGACCGCTTTCGCCAACGCGTCGGATTGGGCGCGTTGGTCGTCGAAAGCGTGAAGCTCGATCACTTCTCCTCCGTGCTGCTTTCTTGTTAGATCCGCGGAACGTGCGGTACTGCTCCCGTTCGACGCCTGCAAGCTGGGATGACTTGCAGGCGCCTTCGTGATACCGGCGCCATTCCGTTCAATTCGTCGGTGGGTCTTACGGGCGGCGCGCCGCGCCGCCGTGCTTCAATTCTCTTCCTCGAGCCAGCAGGTGCCGTGCTGCGCCAGCATCGCGCTCGCCGCGGCCGGCCCCCACGTGCCCGACGCGTACGGCTTGGGCGGCTTGTTCGAGGCCGCCCATTCGTTCAGGATCGGTTCGACCCAGCGCCAGGCCGCTTCCTGCTCGTCGCGCCGCACGAACAGCGCGAGGCGGCCGTTGATCACGTCGAGCAACAGGCGCTGATACGCTTCCATCTGGCCCTCGCGGAAGAACCGATCGAACGCGAGGTCGAGGTGGACGCTGGCGAGATTCATGCCTTCGCCCGGCTGCTTGGCGAGGCAGTAGAGGCGAATGGTTTCGTTCGGCTGCAAGCGGATCACGAGGCGGTTCGCCCCGGCGCGCAACGCGGACGCCCCCAACGCCGAATGCGGCACCGGGCGGAAATTCACCACGATTTCAGCGACGCGGTCGGCGAGCCGCTTGCCCGTGCGCAGGAAAAACGGCACGCCGGCCCAGCGCCAGTTCTCGATCTCGACCTTCAGCGCGACGAAGGTTTCCGTCGTGCTCTCCGGCTTCACGCCGGGCTCGGTTGCATAGGCGGGCACCGTGGTGCCGCGAATCACGCCCGAATGATATTGCCCGCGCACGGCGACCTTGCTGATGTCGCGCTGATCGATCGGTTTCAATGCGCGCAGCACGCGCAGCTTCTCGTCGCGCACCGAGTCGGAATCCATCGAATGGGGCGGTTCCATCGCGACGATCGAAAGCAGTTGCAGCAAATGGTTTTGCACCATGTCGCGCAATGCGCCGGTGTTGTCGTAGAAGTCGCCGCGCGCCTCGACCCCGAGTTCCTCGGCGATCGTGATCTGAATGCTCTCCACCCATTCGCGGCGCCACAGCGGCTCGAACAGCGCATTGCCGAAGCGCAGCGCCAGCAGGTTCTGCACCGGCTCTTTGCCGAGGTAGTGGTCGATCCGGTAGATCTGTTCCTCTGCGAAGATTTCGCCAACCGCATCATTGATCGCATTCGACGACTTGAGGTCATAGCCGAGCGGCTTTTCGAGCACGATGCGCGCGTTCTCGTTCAGCCCCACCGACGCCAATGCGCGGCAGATCGGCACGAACAGCGACGGACCCGTTGCCAGATAGAACACGCGAATGCCGGGCAAGTCGCTCACGGCATCGCGCAGCAGCGCGAAGTCTTCGGGATTGCCGAGATCGAGCTTCACGAACTCGATGCGTTCGAGAAAGCTCGCCCATGCCGTTTCATCCAGACCGTTCTTCGACACATATGGCTTGACGTGCGTATCGACCCATTCGAGGTAGCCGCCACGATCGGCCACATGGCGCGCCACCGCGACGATCTTGCCGCTCGCGGCGAGCATGCCGCCCGCACGGTGCGCTTCAAACAGTGCCGGAAGGATCTTGCGCATCGACAGATCGCCAGTTCCGCCGAAGAGAACGAAGGTGAAGCTTGAGTCGGTTTGCATGAGTCTCCGTCGATGTCCTGGGGCCGCCGCGGTCAGCAGAAAGAGCGGCCGTAGTCCGATAAAATATTTTTTGACACTGAATTGTAGTTTAACTACAATCCAAATCAAGAGGTAGCGCTAATTCGATGAAAAAAGCGTGTGGCTGCAAGGCAAAAACATGCGTTTTTCGCAATCGGCGGGCGTCCCCTGCATGTTAACGGACATTACGTGTCGGCACTTGCCAGCATGCGCCGGCGGCCTTTCGGAAAGCCGGATATCTGGGCAGCCGGCAGGGCGCCGCACCAGGTTGACATGCGAGGCACCTCGAGTCTGCCGCGCGAAGCGGGCAGGCAAAAATCAAAAGAGGAGACAGTCAGTTGCATCCCGAACCACTCATCTCTTGAGCTTCCAGCGGACGAACATCGGTCCGCCGGCACATGCGTCACGCATGCGCCCGACCGTGCTCGATCGCCCAGTGTTTTGCCTGTTTGAACCAACCACAGCACCCTGGCGACATCAGGGGCCATTCGTTTTTTGTTCAGGTGTCTGGAGGAGATAAGCAATGAAATTTCGCGCGATCATGGGCGCTTTGTGCGCCGCGGGTCTGATGTGTGGCGTCTCGGCCGTGCAGGCCGCCGAGTCGGTCGAAGTGTTGCACTGGTGGACCTCGGGCGGCGAGTCGAAAGCCGTCGGCGTCCTCAAGGACGACATGACGAAGCAGGGTTACACGTGGAAGGACTTTGCGGTGGCGGGCGGTGCGGGCGCGGCTGCCATGACGGCGCTGAAGACGCAGGTGATCTCGGGCAACGCGCCGAGCGCCGCGCAGATCAAGGGTCCGCTGATTCAGGACTGGGCACAGCAAGGCGTGCTGGTGCCGATCGATTCGGTCGCAGGCGACTGGAAGAAGAACCTGCCGCCGGAAATCGACAAGATCATGCACGCGGAAGGCCACTACGTGGCGGCGCCTTTCTCGGTGCACCGCGTGAACTGGCTGTACATCAACAAGGCGGCACTGGAGAAGGCGGGCGGCAAGGCGCCGACCACGTGGCCCGAGTTCTTCGCGGTGGCCGACAAGATGAAGGCCGCGGGCATCCAGCCGGTCGCGATGGGCGGTCAGCCGTGGCAAGACCTGACGCTGTGGGAAGACGTCGTGCTGTCGCAAGGCGCCGACTTCTACAAGAAGGCGCTGGTCGATCTCGACGAAAAGACGCTGACGTCGGACAAGATGGTCGGCGTGTTCGACACGGTCCGCAAGATCCAGGGTTACTTCGACGCGGGCCGCACGGGCCGTGACTGGAACCTCGCCACGGCCATGGTCATCAACGGCAAGGCCGGCATGCAGTTCATGGGCGACTGGGCGAAGGGCGAATTCGCCAACGCCGGCAAGAAGTCGGGTTCGGACTACATCTGCGCCGCCGTGCCGGGCACCGAAAAGTCGTACACGTTCAACGTCGATTCGTTCGTGTTCTTCCAGCAGAAGGGCCAAAAGGCAGCCACGCCGGGTCAACTGGCGCTCGCCAAGACGATCATGTCGCCGGAGTTCCAGGAACAGTTCAGCCTGAACAAGGGTTCGATTCCGGTGCGTCTGGGCGTCTCGATGGCCAAGTTCGACGACTGCGCGAAGAAGTCGTACGCGGATGAACAGGTGGCGATCAAGTCGGGCGGCTATGTGCCTTCGCTGGCGCACGGCATGGCGCAACCGGATGCAGCAGCCGGCGCGATCTCGGACGTGGTCACGAAGTTCATGAACTCGCAGCAGGATTCGAAGAGCGCGGTTGCCGCGCTCGCGAAGGCAGCGAAGACGAAGTAAGTCGCACGTCGTGGTTTGAGTGAAGCGGCGCGCCCGGCCGTTGCGGCAACGGGTGCCGGGCGCGCCCTTCAGGACGCTGATCGCGCCGCATGTGCCGGATGCGTTGAATAGACCGGCAGCAGGCGCCTTCACCCCTGGTTTCATCGAGTCACACCTATGCCGTCGCGGCCTCGTGCATCGCAAGCGCGAGCCACCCCCGGTACAGTTTCAGCAGGAGTCGAGTAGTGACTGCTTCTATCAGCGGAAACGGGAAAACGGCCACCGTCTCCCGCCGCGCGTCGCCCATGGCGGCCCTTGCCGATCGCTGGATTCCGAAGCTGGTGCTCGCACCCAGCGTCGTGATCAGCCTGGTCTTCGTGTATGGCTTCATTGCCATCACCGGCTATCTGTCGCTGTCCAATTCGCGGCTGATGCCTCGCTATGATTTCGTCGGCCTCGACCGTTATCGCGAACTGTTCGATAACGACGTGTTCTGGACCTCCGCCGCCAACCTCGGCTGGTTCGGCATTCCGTTCATCGGCATCTGCATCGGCCTGGGTCTGTTCCTCGCCATTCTGCTCGACCAGCAGATCCGCAACGAAGGCGCGCTGCGCGCCGTGTTCCTGTATCCGATGGCGCTCTCGTTCATCGTTACCGGCACCGCGTGGCAATGGATCATGACGCCGAGCATCGGCCTCGAGAAAGTGTTTCACGACTGGGGCTGGACGAGCTTTTCGTTCAGTTGGCTCGGCGACCCCGACAAGGCGATTTTCTGCGTCGTGATCGCGGCGGTGTGGCAATCCACCGGTTTCGTGATGGCGCTGTTTCTCGCGGGCTTGCGCGGCGTCGACGGTGAAATCTTCAAGGCCGCGCAGATGGACGGCGCGAACCTCCCCACCATCTATCGCAAGATCGTGATTCCGAGCATGCGCCCGGTGTTCTTCTCCGTGCTGCTGATTCTTTGCCACATCACGATCAAGACCTTCGACCTCGTTGTCGCGTTGACGGCGGGTGGTCCTGGCACGTCATCGTCGCTGCCGGCCATTTTCATGTACACGTTTTCGTTCAATCGCGGGCAACTCGGCGTCGGCGCGGCATCGTCGATGATGATGCTCGCCACCGTCGTGGCCGTGCTCGTGCCGCTCATGTATCTGGAATCGAGGAGCACCCGCAATGCAGCCTAAGATGACGATCAGCCGTGCCGTCATTTATGCGGCCCTGATTCTGTTCGCCCTGTATTTCCTGTTCCCGCTCTACGTGATGCTGTCCACGTCGTTCAAGGACATCGATCAGCTTCGCACCGGCAATCTGCTCACGCCGCCCACTCACTGGACCGTCGAGCCGTGGATCAAGGCATGGAGCGGCGCCTGTACGGGTGTGCGTTGCGACGGCATGCAGCCGTTCTTCATGAACTCGGTGCGGATGGTGATTCCCGCCGTGCTGATCTCGTCGATCGTCGGCGCGTTCAACGGTTATGTGCTCACGCACTGGCGTTTTCGCGGCGCCGATCCGATCTTCACGATGCTGCTGGTCGGCTGTTTCATTCCGTTCCAGGCGATCCTGCTGCCGATGGCGCGTTTCGAAGGCTTTCTTGGCCTGTCGAACACGACCACCGGTCTGGTGGTGGTGCACGTGATCTACGGTATCGCCTTCACCACGATGTTCTTCCGCAACTTCTACGTGAGCATTCCGGCTGAACTCGTGAAGGCGGCGCGTATCGACGGCGCGGGCTTCTTCACGATCTTCACGAAGATCCTGCTGCCGGTATCGCTGCCGATTTTCATGGTGTGCCTGATCTGGCAATTCACGCAGATCTGGAATGACTTCCTGTTCGGTATCGTGTTCTCCGGCGTCGATTCGATGCCGATCACGGTGGCGCTGAACAACCTCGTCAACACCTCGACGGGCGTGAAGGAATACAACGTGGACATGGCCGGCGCGATCATCGCCGCATTGCCGACCTTGCTGGTCTACATCATCGCCGGACGCTATTTCGTGCGCGGCCTGACGGCAGGCGCAGTGAAGGGCTGATGAACCCAGGCTAGACCATCCGAGCGCGGCGGGGCTTTCTGCCTGTGTGCACGAAGCGCCGCCGTCACCCGACAAGACGTTTTCAAGCAGTACCAGAGACAAGAGGAATCACAGCATGGCAAGCCTTTCCATCCGTGACGTGTACAAGACTTACCCGAACGGGGTGCCGGTTCTGAAGGGTGTCAACATCGACATCGAAGACGGCCAGTTCCTGATTCTCGTCGGCGGCTCGGGCTGCGGTAAGTCGACGCTGCTCAACATGATCGCCGGCCTCGAAACCGTGACCAAGGGCGAGATCCAGATCGACGGCAAGACGGTGAACAACCTGTCGCCGAAAGATCGCGACATCGCGATGGTGTTCCAGTCATACGCGCTGTATCCGTCCATGACGGTGCGCGAGAACATCTCGTTCGGCCTGAACATCCGCAAGGTGCCGAAGCAGGAGCAGGCGCAGATCGTCGATCGCGTGTCGAATACGCTGCAGATCACGCACCTGCTCGATCGCAAGCCGGGCCAGTTGTCCGGCGGCCAGCGTCAGCGCGTGGCGATGGGTCGCGCGCTGGCGCGCGATCCGGTGATGTTCCTGTTCGACGAGCCGCTGTCGAATCTCGACGCGAAGCTGCGCATCGAAATGCGTTCGGAAATCAAGCTGCTGCATCAACGCCTCGGCACGACGATCGTCTACGTGACGCACGATCAGATCGAGGCGATGACGCTCGGCGACCGCATCGCGGTGATGAAGGACGGCATCGTGCAGCAGTTCGGCGCGCCGCAGGAAATCTACGACTCGCCGGCGAACCTGTTCGTGGCCGGTTTCATCGGCGCGCCGCCGATGAACTTCATTCAGGGCAAGCTGGTTGAACAGGGTTCGGGCGTCGGCGTGGAGCTGGATACCGGCGTCGCACGCACTGCGTTGAATTTGCCGTTCGACTCGGCGAAGGTGAAATCGCACGTCGGCCGCGAGGTGATTCTCGGCTTGCGCCCGGAGCGCATCACCGACTCGCGCGGCGCGCATGGCGACCACGGCAAGCTGCAACAGATCGAAGTGAAGGTCGACGTGATCGAGCCGACCGGCCCGGATACGCTCGTGTTCGCGCAGGTCAACGGCAAGCGCATCGTGAGCCGCGTCCACCCGGCGTCGAACCCGCAGCCGCTGTCGAACACGACGCTCCTGTTCGATACGTCGAAGGCGGTGTTGTTCGATCCGTCCAATGAGGAGCGGATTGCCTGATGGCGAGAGCCTGAGCGCGAAGTTCCATTCGACGGCAAAGCCCCATGCGTTGCGAAACGCATGGGGCTTTTTGCTGTTGGCGTAGGTGCGTTCTACGCGTCGGGAATGCGCAGATCCGGATTGTTGCGCACGAGTTCGGTCACCCACTCGGTGAACGCACGCAACCGCGAACTCAGATTTCGCCGATGCGCGTAGAGAATCGACAGCGGCGTGCTGGGGCTCGCATAGTCCGAGAGAATTTCCTTGAGCGCGCCTTGTTCGATCAGATCGGCGACCATGTAACGCGACGGCTGAATGATGCCGTGGCCGAGCGCGCCCGCGCCGATGTAGACGCTGCCGTCGTTCACCGCGAGCACGCTCTTCATCGCGACCTTGACGAGTTCGCCGTTCACTTCGTATTCGAACGGGAAGGTCCTGCCGGTGCGCGCCGACACGTAATTGACGGCGCGATGCTCGCCGAGCTCTTCCAGGGTGGTCGGCGTGCCGTACTGCTCCAGATACGCGGGCGACGCGCAGGTGACGATCCGCGCCTGACCGATGCGCCGCGCGACGAGACTCGATTCTTCCGGCGTGCCCATGCGGATCACGCAATCCACGCCGTCCTGGATCAGATCGATATTGCGGTCCGCGAGACCGAGCCGCACGTCGATTTCGGGGTATTGGCGGTAGAAATCATCGAGCGCGGGAAGCAGCAGCGCGCGGGCGAGCGTGCCGGAGGTATCCACGCGGATCGTGCCGGACGGATGCTCGCGCTTGTTCGACAGCGACGATTCGGCGTCGGTCACTTCGGCGAGGATGCGCACGCAGCGCTCGTAGAACAGCGCGCCGTCCTCGGTGACGCTGACCTGGCGCGTCGACCGGTTCAACAGACGCACGCCGACGTGTTCCTCCAGCGCCTGGATGGTGCGGCTGACCTTGGCGCGCGGCAGGTCGAGCGATTCCGACACCTTGGTGAAGCTGTTCGCCTCGACCACGCGCGTGAATATCTCCATGGCTTCGAAACGGTCCATCTTTTGCCCTATGAGTGATTGGCGGAAGTGGCTTGCGGAGTGAAGTGTATAGGTTGGAAATATTGTTGTCGCATAGCCGCCGCGCCGCGATCAATCCCGGTCAGGTGCGCCGAGCGGGAAAAGCGGCCGATAGGGGCGCGCCTCGTCCACCGCGCGGGCGAACGACGGTCGCGCCAGCAGCCGCTTCCGGTAGGCGAGCACGTGCCTGAAAGCCGGGCCGATGCGGTGCGTCCAGTCGGCATAGAACAGGAACGGTGCAGCGCCGCAATCGGCGAGGCTGAAGGTGTCGCCGGCGGCCCATTCGCGCTCGGCCATCACGTTGTCGAGCCAGCCGTAGGCGGTGTCGAGCATTGCGCGCGCTTCGGCGACGGCGCGCGGGTCGCGCTCCGGCTCGGGCCGCAGGCTGTCGTAGACGATTCTTTGTTGCGGCGTGGAGATGTAGTTGTCGAAGAAGCGGTCCATGCCGCGCACTTCCAGCGCGGCACGGGCATCGGCGGGCAGAAGCGGCACCGGCCCGGGATGGTACAAGCCGAGATACTCGATGATGATGCTGGCTTCCATCACCGTGCGGCTGCCGTCGACCAGCAGCGGAAAACGCTTGATCGGCCACAGCGCGGCGAATTCGGCCATGACTTGCGGGTCGTCGTGAGCGAGCAGGCGCAGTTCGAACGGCGTGCCGTTTTCGTAGAGCGCGGTGAGGACCTTCTGGCAGTAAGAGGAGAAGGGATGGGCGTAGAGCTTGAGGGGCATCGTGGTCACCTGGGGCGGTTGCTGAGCGCGCTGTGGCGCAACGACGGCGCTAGGGCCGTTTACCTCACGACGAACGGCGGTGGCGGAAATCGACAGCCGTGAAAATTCACCCGATGCCGTTGTTTGCGTTCGCGGCTAGTGCGGCAAACGAACGTCGAACCTGAACGTCACCAGCCTCGCCAGCAGAATGAAAGCAGTGGCGCCCAGCACGCTATACACCGTGTCGACGTTCAGATAATCCAGCAGCACGTACAGCCAGCATCCGACGAAAGCACACGTCGCATACGGCCGCGAGTCGCGCAAGATCAGCGGCACCTCGTTGCACAGCACGTCGCGAATCACGCCGCCGAAAACGCCGGTCAACACGCCCATCAACACGGAGGTGAACCATGGCATCTGCGCGTCGTGCGCGATCGAGGTGCCGGCGATACTGAACAAGCCCAGCCCGACTGCGTCGGCCACCAGCAGAACCCGTTCGGAGATCAGCCGCGAGGTCATCTTAAGAATCGCCGGCGCAAACAGCGACATCACGAAAATCGCGATCAGATACCCTTGATGCTCGACCCAATAGAACGGCCGCCGCTCCAGCAGCACGTCGCGCAACGTGCCGCCGCCGAAGGCCGTGGCGATCGCCACGAGGAACGTGCCCACCGCGTCGAGCCGGCGGGTTCGTGCTTCGATGAAGCCGGAAATGGCGTACGCGAAAATAGCCAGCGCTTCCATGATGGTCAGCGCCAGCGTCAACCTGGGATGGATCACCGCGACTCCGTCAGGGCTTGGTCTGAGCGGGCATCGCGCCCGGCTGCAGCAGCACGACCACCGCGCCGGCGCCGCCGTCGTGCGGACGCGCCTGACAGAACGCGATGACCTCGGACTTCTGCACGAGCCACGCGCGCACCTTGCCCTTCAACACCGGCTCCTTGCCGATCGACCCCAAACCCTTGCCGTGGATCACACGCAAACAGCGCAAACCGCGCTTCACGGATTCGCGAATGAACTCGGCCAGCGCCTCGCGTGCTTCCTCGCGCCGCATGCCGTGCAGATCGATTTGCGCCTGCACGATCCAGTCGCCGCGCCGCAGTTTTCGCACGACTTCCTGACTCACGCCTGGACGGCAATAGGACAGCGTTTCGTCGGTTTCGAGCAGTATCTCGGGATCGAACTCGTCGGAGATCGCTTCGTGCAGCACGGCTTCTTCGTCGAGCCTGGTCTGCACGGGCAGCGGCGGCGGAGGATTGCGCGGCAAAGTGGCGCGCGGCGGGACGGCGAGCGGCGCGACCGCGCCGATCTCGCGGCGAAACAGATCGGCGTCCGCCGACGCCTCGCGCTGCGCGGCTGCCGCCGCCGCGCGTTCGCGCTCGCGCCGTTGCGCGTCGACCTTTAACGCATCGCGCAGCGCGCCGAGGCCGGCGAGACCCGCCGCCGGTTCAGGCTTCGGTTTGTCCACGGCCGCGGCCGGTTCCGGCGCGGGCCTGGCGACGGCTCGCACGCGTTTCGGCTCGTTAGGGTGAGGCTGATTCTTCGGCATATCGGCTAATACACGCAGAAAAGTAAGTCGATCGCGGGGCGCAAAAAAGGCCGCCGGCTTCTCAGCCGCGGCCTTTGCTCATGCAGGCGGCCGGGCTCACGCCCAGCCGCTATTTTACCGTTGCGCCTAATACGAAGCAGCGTTGTTGACGGCGGTGCGGCTTGCCGTCCTGGATCAACGCTCGGCTTCCGCGCTCATTACGTGCTCGCCGATTTCCTCGATGCTCTCCAGATAGCGTTGCGCATCGAGCGCGGCCATGCAGCCCGTGCCCGCGCTGGTGATCGCCTGACGGTACACGTGGTCCTGCACGTCGCCCGCCGCGAACACGCCCGGCACGCTGGTGGCGGTGGCAAAACCGTTCAGGCCGCCCTTGGTGATGATGTAGCCGTTCTTCATCTCCAACTGGCCTTCGAAGATATCCGTGTTCGGCTTGTGGCCGATCGCGACGAACAGACCCTGCAAAGCGATATCGGTGGTTTCGCCGCTTTGCGTGTGCTTGATGCGCACGCCGGTCACGCCCGATTGATCGCCGGTGACTTCATCGAGCGTATGGTTCCACTTGATCTCGACGACGCCTTCCTTTTCCTTCGCGAGCAGCCGGTCGATCAGGATCGGCTCGGCGCGGAACTTGTCGCGGCGATGGATCACGGTCACCTTCTTCGCGATGCCCGACAGGTACAGCGCTTCCTCGACCGCGGTATTGCCGCCGCCGACCACGGCCACGTGTTGTTGCTTGTAGAAGAAGCCGTCGCAGGTGGCGCAGGCCGACACGCCCTTGCCCATGAATGCCTCCTCGGACGGCAGACCGAGGTATTGCGCCGATGCGCCGGTCGAGATGATCAGCGAGTCGCACGTGTATTCGCCCGAATCGCCGATCAGGCGGATCGGTTTTTCATCCAGTTTTGCCGTGTGGATGTGGTCGAAAATGATTTCGGTGTTGAAGCGCTCGGCATGCTCCAGAAAGCGCGTCATCAGTTCCGGGCCTTGCACGCCGTTGGCGTCGGCAGGCCAGTTTTCGACGTCGGTCGTGGTCATCAGCTGGCCGCCTTGGGCGAGACCCGTGACGAGCACCGGCGCGAGATTGGCGCGCGCCGCGTAGACCGCCGCCGTATAGCCGGCGGGGCCGGAACCGAGAATCAGAACCTTGGCGTGTTTCGTGGAAGTAGCGGGCATGATCGAAATCCTTATACGGCGCCCGGCTCGCCCATGCGAGGCCGCGCGACTTGGGCTGAAACTGTAGATGGGTGTCAGTGCGGCATTATAAAGGGCGGGGCGCCGGCCTGCTTCATGAAGCTTTCTGATCGCGGCGATAGCGTCGCCCGCGGGGGCGGCGCGCTTTTGCGTGGCCAATCGGCCAAGTTACCGTCATTTACAGCCTCGCGTCCGACACTGCGTTTACAATAGGCCGGATCGAACTTCCCGGTCGCCGGGATCGGGCCCGAAGCCGCGCCGGGCGAGGCTTCGGCCTCGACTCAGGCGGGGAAACGAGCCGGGCGATCAGCCAGGCACCAAGCCGGGCGCCACGCCGGAAAGCGGCAACACTCGGGCCACACACGCAACAGGATCAATGGCAAAAGCTCCCTATTCCGCGAGCGCGCAGGCATTGCCGCACCGCATGTCGCGCCTTTTCACCGAAATCCGCTGGATCCTGCAGGTGGCGCTCGGCGTGTTCCTGCTCATGGCGCTCGTCAGTTACAGCAGGCGCGACCCGAGCTGGACGCACGCGGCGCAAGTCGACCACATCGCCAACTGGGCGGGCCGCGTCGGTGCGTGGACGTCCGACATCCTGCTGCTGCTGTTCGGCCTGTCCGCCTACTGGTGGATCGTGCTGCTCGGCCGTCATATCTCCGCCAACTACAAGCGCATCACCCGTCACGAGGATCTTGACGAAGACGCGCCGCGCGACGCCAGCTGGCTCGCGGACGCGTTCGCGTTCATGCTCGTGCTGCTGGCCTGCGACGGCATCGAGGCGCTGCGCATGTGGTCGCTGAAAGTGCAGTTGCCGCGCGCGCCGGGCGGCGTGATCGGCGAGGCGGTCGCGCGCGGCGTGTCGCATGCGCTCGGCTTCACGGGCGGCACGCTGGCGCTGTTGATCGTGCTCGGCATCGGCTTGTCGCTTTATTTCCGTTTTTCGTGGCTGTCGGTGTCGGAGAAGGTCGGCGAATCGATCATCTCCGCGGTGACGTTCGCCAAGCTGCGCCGCGAGGCCGGCCGCGACCGCAAGCTGGGCGAGGCGGCCGCCGTCAAGCGCGAAGGCAAGGTCGAGAAGGGCCGCGTGCGGATCGAGGAGCACGAACCGGTCATGATCGTGCCGCCGGTCGTTTCGCCGGCCAAATCCGAGCGCGTCGAGAAAGAACGGCAAGTGCCGCTCTTCACCGATCTGCCCGGCGACTCCACGTTGCCGCCGATCTCGCTGCTCGATCCCGCGCCCGTCGCGCAGGAAAGCATCTCGGCGGATACGCTGGAATTCACATCGCGTCTGATCGAGAAAAAGCTCAAGGACTTCGGCGTCGAAGTGAGCGTGGTGGCCGCCTATCCCGGTCCGGTCGTCACGCGTTATGAAATCGAGCCGGCCACCGGCGTGAAGGGCAGCCAGATCGTCAATCTGGCCAAGGACCTCGCGCGGTCGCTGTCGCTCGTGTCGATCCGCGTGGTCGAAACCATTCCGGGCAAGAATTACATGGCGCTGGAGTTGCCGAATCAGCGCCGGCAAACCGTGAGCCTCTCCGAGATTCTCGGCTCGGCGGTCTACGCGGACGCCGCCTCGCCGCTCACCATGGGCCTCGGCAAGGACATCGGCGGCAAGCCGGTGTGCGCCGACCTCGCGAAAATGCCGCACTTGCTGGTGGCCGGTACGACCGGCTCGGGCAAGTCGGTGGGTATCAACGCGATGATCCTCTCGCTGCTCTACAAGGCGAGCGCCGACCAGGTCCGCATGATCCTGATCGACCCGAAGATGCTCGAAATGAGCGTCTACGAAGGCATTCCGCATCTGCTGTGTCCGGTGGTGACCGACATGCGCCAGGCCGGTCACGCGCTGAACTGGGCGGTCGCCGAAATGGAGCGCCGCTACAAGCTGATGAGCAAGCTCGGCGTGCGCAATCTCGCCGGCTACAACAACAAGATCGACGAAGCGGCCAAGCGCGACGAAAAGTTGCCGAATCCGTTCAGCCTCACACCGGACGAGCCGGAACCGCTCACGCGCCTGCCGCACATCGTCGTCGTGATCGACGAACTGGCCGACCTGATGATGGTGGTCGGCAAGAAGGTCGAGGAATTGATCGCGCGAATCGCGCAGAAGGCGCGCGCGGCCGGCATCCATCTGATTCTGGCCACGCAGCGTCCGTCGGTCGACGTGATTACCGGGCTGATCAAGGCCAATGTGCCGACGCGGATGGCGTTCCAGGTGTCGTCGAAAATCGACTCGCGCACGATTCTCGACCAGCAGGGCGCGGAATCGCTGCTCGGCATGGGCGACATGCTGTATCTGCCGCCGGGCAGCGGCCTGCCGGTGCGGGTGCACGGCGCGTTCGTGTCGGACGAGGAAGTGCACCGCGTGGTGGACAAGCTCAAGGAACAGGGCGAGCCGAACTACATCGAGGGCATTCTCGAAGGCGGCGTGACGGGCGAAGGCGACGAAGGATCGGCGGGCGCAGGCGGAGCCGGGTCCGGCGACGGCGAGTCGGATCCCTTATACGATCAGGCGGTCGACGTGGTGCTGAAGAACCGCCGCGCTTCGATCTCGCTGGTGCAGCGGCATTTGCGCATCGGCTACAACCGCGCGGCCCGTTTGCTCGAGCAGATGGAGAACTCGGGCGTGGTGTCGGCGATGTCGTCGAACGGCAATCGCGAGATTCTCGCGCCGGCGCGCGAAGCGGAGTAGGGTGCGTGGCCTGGTCCGCCTGGATGGCGGCGCAAGTTGCGCATGCGCGCATGACCGGTGTGTCCCATCCACCGCAGCATCGCGCCGCATGGCCCCAATAAGCCCCGTTTAAGCCTCGGCGACTAAGCTGATACGGCAAGGTCGCGGGCGGCGCTCTCGACCTCGCGGCACGCACAGCCGCCGCGGTCCCGCAGCCGCTGGTTTATTCGCCGGCCGCCGCGACCGCTCAACGAATTCAATCAAGGGAGAACACAACATGCAGCTATTCACGCAGCGGCACGCTCGACAGCGTGCTGAATCCAGCCGCTTCGGCCAGCTTGCGGGGACCATCGCGCGTCGCATCGGCAGCGTGGCGATCGGCGCGTCGATGCTGGTCGCGTCGCAGGCATTCGCTGGCGGCACCGAGCAACTGAAGGCATTCGTCGCGCAAGTCCACTCGGCGCGCGGCACGTTCGTGCAGCAGGAAGTGCGGGCGCCAGGCAAGGCGCAAGGCGCCAGCGCCGCAAGCGGCGTGCTGTCCACCGCGGGTAGCGGCAAGCGCGGCACGTCGAGCGGCACCTTCACGTTCGCGCGGCCGGGCAAATTCATCTGGCAATACGAGAAGCCTTATGCGCAACTGCTGCAAGCGGACGGCGACAAGCTCTACGTGTACGACAAGGATCTGAATCAGGTCACGGTGCGCAGCCTCGGCGGCGCGCTCGGCGCGAGCCCGGCGGCGATCCTGTTCGGCAGCAACGATCTGGAGAAGAACTTCACGCTGCACGATGCGGGCATGAAGGCCGGCATCGACTGGCTCGAATTGACGCCGAAGGCGAAAGACACGCAGTTTCAGCGCGTGGGCATCGGCTTCAAGGACGGCAATCTCGAAGCGATGGAATTGCACGACGTGTTCGGCAACGTGACGCTGCTGACGTTCTCGAACATTCAGAAGAACCCGCCGTTGCCGGCCGATGCGTTCAAGTTCACGGTGCCGAAGGGCGCGGATGTGATCAACGGTTAAGCGAACGCGCTACTCGTTCGCTTTCGGAAGTTCGGCCGCATGCGCGGCTTTCATATCGTCGATGAACGCCTCGACGATCTCCGTTCGGTGCTGCCGCGCCCGCGTGACCATATGGAACACGACGCGGTAGCGCATCCGCGCCGGGTTCAACGCGGCGAGCAGTCCTTGCTCGACGAACGGCGCCGCGAAATGCCCCGGTAAATAGCCGAGATGATGCCCGGACAGCACGAGCATCGCGACCGCTTCCATGTTGTCCGCGACGGCGGTCACGTTGGGCGGCGTGGTCGAGTTCTCCGCTTCGGGCAGCGGATAACTGCGCCACGCCCATTCATGTGCCGCGGCTTCATCGGGCGACACTTCGCCGGCTGAAGCGAACAGCGGATGCCCTTTCGCGCAATAGGCGAACTGATCTTCCGCGAACACTTCGGTGTAGTCGAGCGACGGCACGCGATGCCAGAAATAGCCGATGCCGATCTGAATCCGGCCATTGAGCAGCAACTCTTCCAGCTCGCCCGGCGAGCGCACCAGAATCGAAAAACGCACCGACTGATCGCGCGCGCGGAACCGCCCGATCGCGTCGCTGATGCGCGCGCTCGCCGATACCGGCGTGTGGCCGATCATGCCGATATCGAGCGTGCCCACCAGCTTGCGGCCGACGTTGCGGACCTGCATGCCGAAGGTATCGACGGCCGACAGCAGAGCGCGAGCGGCGTCGACGAACTGCTCGCCGCGCGCCGTCAGGCTGAAGCCGCCGCGGCCGCGCGCGCAGAGGCGATAGCCGAGGCGCGTTTCCAGCGTCGCAAGCTGCGTGCTGATGGTCGACTGGCCGATATTGAGCGTGGCCTGCGCCGGCGAGACGCCGCCGGCGTCGACGATGGCGAGAAACACACGGATCAGCCGCAGATCGAGATCGGTGAGTTGAGAAAACATGCTTGAGGATACATCGCTCGGAATCGATGTGAACTTTATTCTGTTCACATTTGACGTTCCGGGAAACTGCTCAAGAATCAAGGCTCATCCGGCCAAGTGCTTACCCTTGCGCCGGTCCGCACGCATTCGCCTGTGCGCCTTTTCATTGCCGAGCCACGATGAAACCCTCTTCCTTCATTTCCCCCGAAGCCGGCGAACGGCCGCAACCGCTGTCCGGTAACGCGATGCCCCGCTGCGGCGGCATTGCGACGATGATGCGGTTGCCGAACGTCGGCTCGGCCGCGGGTTTCGACGCCTGCTTCGTCGGCGTGCCGTTCGATCTCGGCACGTCGAACCGCACCGGCGCGCGCTTCGGGCCGCGCCAGATCCGCAGTGAATCGGTGCTGCTGCGCCCGTACAACATGGCCACGCGCGCCGCGCCGTTCGATTCGCTGCGGGTGGCCGATCTCGGCGACGTCGCGATCAACCCGTACAACCTGCACGATTCGATCGCGCGCATTGAAACCGCCTACGACGAAATCCTCCAGCACGATTGCAAGCCGATCACGCTGGGCGGCGACCACACCATCGCGCTGCCGATCCTGCGCGCGATTCATCGCAAGCACGGCAAGGTCGGGCTGATTCACGTCGACGCGCACGCCGACGTCAACGACACGATGATGGGCGAGAAGATCGCGCACGGCACGCCGTTTCGCCGCGCGGTGGAAGAGGGTTTGCTCGATTGCGAGCGCGTCGTGCAGATCGGTTTGCGCGGTACGGGTTACGCGGCCGACGATTTCGATTGGTGCCGCGATCAGGGCTTCGAGGTCGTGCAGGCCGAGGCGTGCTGGAACCAGTCGCTCGCGCCGCTGATGGCGCGCGTGCGCGAAAGGATGGGCGACGCGCCGGTGTACATCACGTTCGACATCGACGGGATCGATCCGGCGTTTGCGCCGGGTACGGGTACGCCGGAAATCGCCGGTTTGACGGTGCCGCAAGCGCTGGAAATCATTCGCGGCTCGCACGGACTGAACATCGTCGGCTGCGATCTGGTTGAAGTCGCGCCGCCGTATGATCCGTTCGGCACGACCGCGTTGCTCGGTGCGAATCTCGCGTTCGAATTGCTGTGCGTGTTGCCGGGCGTCGAATATCGGGCGGCCACGCGTTAGGCTGATGCGCTCCTGAGTTGTATTGGCGTAATGGCCCGCGAATGCGGGCCATTTCCATCCATCGCGCGGATGTTGAAACTCATGCGTACGCAGTCTTGCGCGTCGACACGAACACCAGATAACACACCGCGCCGATCACCAGCGCGGGCAGCGTCGCGCCGAGATTCGGCAGCCATTGATTGATCGCCTGATACGCGGCGATGCCGATCGCCCACGCGATGAACGCGCTCAGATGCCAGCCGCCGGAGAAGCCATAACGGCCGCGCACGTCGGCGAGTGCGGCGGCCTCGATGCGGCGCTTGCGCACGATGAAGTGATCCACCAGCACCACGCCGAACAGCGGCGCGAACACCGAGCCGATCAGCAGCAGGAAGTTCTGATACTTCGCCATCGGCACCATCAACGCGATCAGCGTGCAGAGCGCACCGAATGCCGCGGACAGCAACGGCACGCTGCCGCGCGTCCAGAAGGTGCCGGTCGAGACCGCCGCGGAGTGAATGTCGGCGAAGGCGTTGTCGACCTCGTCGATCAGGATCAGCAGCAGCGCGAGGCCGCCGCCGGCTTGAGCCAGCGCGCTCGTCAACAGCGTGTCGCCGCCGCCCGCCGCGAGGCCGTAGATCGCGCCGAGCGCGTAGAACCAGATGTTCGCGATGCCGTAGCCGAGCAGCGTGCCGCGGAAGGTTTCGCCAGGGCGTCGGCCGAAGCGCGTGTAGTCGGCGATCAGCGGCAGCCACGACAGCGGCATCGCCACCACGAGGTCGATCGCGCCGCCGAACGGCATCTCGCCGGTGCCGGGGCGGCGCATCAGCGCGGCCAGATCGTGTTTGGCGAGCAGGTTCCACGTGAGCCACGCGGCGCCCGCCAGCAGCAGCCAGATGCCCCAGGTGCGCAGAAAGCGCCGCACGAACGAGAGCGGGCCGCTGATCGCGAGCAGCGTCGCGAGCAAGCCGAAGATCACCGTCCAGATCAGCGGCATCGAGAGGCCGAACGACTGCCTCGCGAGCGCGTCGGCGGAATCGCGCATCACGATCACTTCGAACGAGCCCCAGCCGACCAGTTGCACCGCGTTCAGCACCGCCGGCACCGACGCGCCGCGCACGCCGAGCGTGGGCCGCAGCGACGACATCGCCGCGAGCCCGGTGTCCGTGCCGATCACGCCGGCCAGGGCCAGCAGCACGACGCCGATCGCGCTGCCGATCACGATCGCGAGCAACGCATGCGGCAGCGACAGCCCCGGCACGAGCAGCGCGCCCGCTTGCGCGACCAGCAGGCCGATGCCGAGCGAGAACCACAGCGCGAACGCGTCGCCGGTGCGAAACGCGCGGCGGGCGTCGGGCACCGGCATGAGCGGTGCGTAGGTGGAACCGGCGTCGCCGGCGAGTGGGTCTTGTGCCATCTGGATAGTGTTCCTGTCGATGTTGTCCGCGACGCTGCGTGTGGCTGTCGATTCGCGTGCGATGTTGGCCGCGCATGCGTCTGCTGCGTTGCGCGCTGATTGGCGCCGTCACGCCGGCGTTGCGTTTCCGGCTTCGCCGCGCGGATCGCTCCGCCACGCCGGGCCGCTCGTCGCCGGGCCCCGGCCACTGTCATAATGCAGGACGTGGCCCGCGCCTTCGCGTGCCGGCTTTGTTCATCCGGCAGCACGCCGCCTTCATACGGACCGCGTCCGCAAAAGCCGAGATTATCCCCAAAACGTCATGTTTGAAGAAACCCGTAGCAATGTGCCGCTCGCCGAACGCCTGCGGCCCCGCAATATCGACGAAGTGATCGGCCAGAAGCACCTGCTCGGCCCGAACAAGCCGCTGCGGGTCGCGTTCGAATCCGGCGAGGCGCACTCGATGATCCTCTGGGGTCCGCCCGGCGTCGGCAAGACCACGCTCGCGCGCCTGATGGCCGACGCGTTTCACGCCGAGTTCATCGCGCTCTCCGCGGTGCTGTCGGGCGTGAAGGATATTCGCGAAGCCGTCGAGACCGCGCAGATCCATCGCGCGAACGGGCACCAGACGCTGGTGTTCGTCGACGAAGTGCATCGCTTCAACAAGAGCCAGCAGGACGCGTTCTTGCCGCACGTCGAGTCGGGGCTGTTCGTGTTCGTCGGCGCGACGACCGAGAATCCGTCGTTCGAGGTGAATAGCGCGTTGCTCTCGCGCGCCGCGGTCTACGTGCTGAAGAGCCTGAACGACGACGAGCAGCGCGAACTGCTCGATCGCGCGCAGCAGGAACTCGGCGGCCTCACGTTCACCGACGAAGCACGCGACGCGTTGATCGGTTCCGCCGACGGCGACGGCCGCAAGCTGCTGAACAATCTGGAGATCGTCGCGCGCGCGGCCTCGCAGCAGAAAACCACGGAAATCGACGGCGCGTTGCTCGGCAGCGCGCTCGCGGAGAATCTGCGCCGCTTCGACAAGGGCGGCGACGCGTTCTACGACCAGATCAGCGCGTTGCATAAATCGGTGCGGGGCAGCAGTCCCGACGGCGCGCTGTACTGGTTCTGCCGCATGCTCGACGGCGGCGCGGACCCGCGCTATCTCGCGCGGCGCATCGTGCGCATGGCGTGGGAGGACATCGGTCTCGCCGACCCGCGCGCGGCCCGCATCGCGCTCGACGCCGCCGAAACCTACGAACGCCTCGGCACGCCCGAGGGCGAGCTGGCGCTGGCGCAGGCGATCATCTATCTGGCGGTCGCGCCGAAGTCGAACGCCGGGTACAACGCGTACAACGAAGCGCGCCGTTTCGTCGGCAAGGACCAGTCGCGCGGCGTGCCCGTGCATCTGCGCAACGCGCCGACCAAGCTGATGAAGGAACTCGGCTACGGCCACGAATACCGCTACGCGCACGACGAACCCGACGCGTATGCGGCCGGCGAGACCTATCTGCCGGACAACATGCGCGACCCGCATTGGTACGAGCCGACGCCGCGCGGTCTCGAAGGCAAGATCGCCGACAAGATGGCGCGTCTCGCGGAACTCGACGCGCAGTGGCGCAGCGAGAACAAGCCGAAGAAGGGTTGAGCCGGATCGGTTCGTTGCGGCGCTTGCCGTGTCGCCGCGGCGCATGCCATGTCGGCATTCGGCCCGCCTCGACCATCTAACGCACCGGCCGCCCGCGCCGGTGCGCTAAAATCCCAGCTTCATACAACGAACACCCGCCCCATCCCATGCTCGACATCCAGTTGCTGCGCAAAGACCTCGACGGCGTTGCCAGGCGCCTCGCCGACCGCGGCTATACCCTCGACGTGGCGGCGTTCACCGCGCTCGAAGCGGAACGCCGCGACACCCAAACCCGTACCGAAGAGATGCAGGCGCGCCGCAACAGCCTGTCGAAACAGATCGGCGCGATGAAAGGGCGGGGCGAGGACACTTCGGCGGTGATGGCCGAAGTGAGCGGAATCGGCGACGAGATGAAGGCCTCGGCGGCGAGACTCGACGATATCCAGAAGCGCTTGTCCGATCTGCTGCTCGGCGTGCCGAACCTGCCGCACGAAAGCGTACCCGTGGGCGACGACGAAACCGGGAATGTGGAAGTGCGCCGCTGGGGCACGCCGCGCCAGTTCGATTTTGACGTGAAGGATCACGTCGACGTGGGCGCGCCGCTCGGGCTCGACTTCGAGACCGGCGCCAAGCTCTCCGGTGCGCGTTTCACGTTGTTGCGCGGACAGATCGCGCGGCTGCATCGCGCGCTCGCGCAGTTCATGATCGACACGCATACGCAGCAGCACGGCTACACCGAGATTTACACGCCGTACATCGTGAATCCGGAGATTCTGTACGGCACCGGCCAACTGCCGAAATTCGCCGACGACATGTTCCGCGTCGAGAAGGGCGGCGACGAGAACACGGTCACGCAGTACCTGATCTCGACGTCGGAAATCTCGCTGACCAACACCGTGCGCGACAGCATCGTCGAAACGGACGCGCTGCCGATCAAGCTCACCGCGCATTCGCCGTGCTTCCGCTCGGAAGCGGGCTCGTATGGCCGCGACACGCGCGGGCTGATCCGTCAGCATCAGTTCGACAAGGTCGAGATGGTGCAGATCGTCGCGCCGGAAGCGTCGTATGACGCGCTGGAGCAGATGGTCGGTCATGCCGAGGCGATTCTGCAGAAGCTCGAACTGCCGTACCGCGTGATCACGCTGTGTACGGGCGACATGGGTTTCTCGGCGGCCAAGACCTATGACCTCGAGGTTTGGGTGCCCGCGCAAAACACGTATCGCGAGATTTCCAGCTGCTCGAATACCGAGTCGTTCCAGGCGCGCCGGATGCAGGCGCGCTATCGCAATGCGCAGGGCAAGCCGGAGCTGGTTCATACGCTGAACGGATCGGGTCTTGCCGTGGGCCGCACGCTCGTCGCGGTGCTGGAGAACTTCCAGAACGCCGATGGCTCGGTAACGGTGCCGGCGGCGCTGCGGCCTTACCTCGGTGGTCTCGAACGGCTGGAAGCGACGGCGGGCTGATTGATCCACTGCCTGGCGCGTGGCTGTGGTCGCGTTGGGTTGCGTGGCCTCGTTGAAATTTTTTAAGCGAGGGGCTTGGAAATCAGATTCGGCTGTTTTATAATCTTTTTCTCCCAAGCAACGACCCGCTTGGATCTGACGAAACAGCCCCGTTGTTGTCGAGTTGGAAGACCCGGAAAGGTGGCAGAGTGGTCGAATGCGCCGGACTCGAAATCCGGTGTACCTTTAGGGGTACCGTGAGTTCGAATCTCACCCTTTCCGCCAGAATTCATCAAGAACCCCGCGAAGTCGAAAGACTCGCGGGGTTCTTGTTTTTTGGCTCACATTTCATCTATCAAACGCCATCTATCAAACGCATGATCTGAAGACCAAGGCGGGGCAGTGATAGTCCGCCCATAGTCGCGTTCGCACCTGCACTCGGGGTGGATTCATCTGCAAGGCGTCGAGCGAATCGAACAGTGCGCGCAACGAGATGCGGTTGGTTGAATGCCGACGAAATGGCAAGGTGCTTCTCGTGTCCTCCATGGTCTACACCAACAACAAGAAAAATCAGAAGACCGCATTCCTGGCCAATACGAGCGTAATGGTTGGTGGCAGTTGCAAGTGGTAACGCCACTCAGTTTGTGAAAAACGCTCGCCAAAGAATGTTGTTCCAGCTAGAGCGAGCTAGCCGTGATGGCTTCGTCGAAACTGGAGCGACGCCGTCCAATGGGACCAAAAATCCGATGCCTCACAGCGCGTTATCGCCAATGCTAGTGATAGCTTTCTGCTAGTCAGTGGCAAAGGCGGCAAGGTATCCATACCGTCGCAGCACCCGTGTCCGTGCCGCATGAATTCCGCTCCGGCAATGGTCGCGGTCAGTCGGCTATCCAGATCGTCGATCAACACCGCTGAAAACTCGCCGAACCGCCAAACCCGACCCGGCTCGCCAGGCCCCGCCAACGATCCTCTGTACAATTGCGCGATCGAAAGGCTGCGCCGCGCCCATCAAACACCGACTCCCATCGACCGAACTCATGGCCATTTCCTACAAGACTCCCGATGACATCGCGAAGCTGCGCATTTCCGGCCGCCTCGCGGCCGACGTACTGGCGATGATCGGCGAACACGTCAAGGCCGGTGTCTCCACCGACGAGCTCGACGCGCTGTGCAACGACTACATCGTCAACACGCAGAAATCGGTTCCGGCCAACGTCGGCTATCTGGGTTTTCCGAAGACGGTCTGCACTTCCGTCAACCAGGTGGTCTGCCACGGCATTCCGAATCGCAGCGAAATCCTCAAGGACGGCGACATCATCAACATCGACGTCGCGATCATCAAGGACGGCTATTTCGGCGACACCAGCCGCATGTATTGCGTCGGCCAGCCGAGCACCGTCGCGCGCCAGTTGATCGACACGACCTATGAAGCGATGCTCGCGGGCATCCGCGAAGTTAGGCCGGGCGCAACGCTCGGCGACGTCGGTCATGCGATTCAGCAGGTCGCGCAACGCGATGGCTTTTCGATCGTGCGCGACTATTGCGGCCACGGCATCGGCAAGGTCTACCACGAAGACCCGCAAGTGCTGCACTACGGTCAGCCGGGGCAGGGCGTGCGTCTGAAGCCCGGCATGGTCTTCACGATCGAACCGATGATCAACGCGGGCCGCGCCGGCACGACAGTGTTGCGCGACGGCTGGACAGTGGTCACCAAGGACCGCTCGTTGTCCGCGCAGTGGGAGCACATGATCGCCGTGACCGACGAAGGCTACGAGCTGCTGACGCCCTGGCCGGACGGCACCGGCAGCTACGCGGCACCTTGAGCCGCGCTTGTGCACTGCATCGCATGACGCAGTTATGCCGGGCGCGTGAAATGCTGCTCGGTTTGCGCGCAGCGCGTGCTTTGCCGCGTGCCCTTGCGTCGCGCCGTATCTGTGCGCCAGTAAATAATGATTTGACTCGCGCGCCGGTTCGGTTAAAGCTACGCCTTAAGGTTTTAAGGGGTTTTCGTCTGCATGAGTCCGTCACTGACCGTTCGCCGTATCGCCGCTGATCAAGGCGCCGTTTTTCGCGAACTCCGTACCGCATCGCTGCGCGAGGCGCCCTATGCCTTCGGCGCGACGCTAGAAGACGCGTTGTCGGCCGACGCCGCGAGTTTCGACGCCACCGCCGCGGAACACGCGGTTTCATTGCGCATCACCACCTTCATTCTTTACACCGAAGGCCATCCCGCCGGCTTGATCGAAGCGCATTTCGACGACACCACGCCGCGCCGCGCGTTCGTCTGCGAGTTGTGGGTGGCGCCGGCCGTGCGTCATCTGCGGGGCGGCGAGTTGCTGGTCGATACGGCCAGCGCCTGGCTCGCCAACCAGGGCGCCACCGAAATCCACGCGTGGGTCGCCGACGCCAACCGCAATGCAATGCGCTTCTACGAGGCGCTCGGCTTCGGTCCCACCGGCGAACACCGGCGCGTCGCGCGCGCGCCCGAGCAAGCCGAAAGTCTGCTGGTGCGGCACGTGCCCACCACCTCACAGGCATCCCAGCAGTGATCTCGCGAGCGGCGCAACAAGCTGCCGCTCGATTCCCCTCCGCGTGTGCCCAACTGCGTCTGTCCGGCGTTTTCGGCCGGCTCGACGGTGCGAGCGCAGCCTCTTTGGCTACCGCGTGGCCGTCCTCATGGTAACGGCGTGTTCGCGGCAGTCGCTCTCCCGGCAAAAAAGCTGGCCGCACGCGCGGACGCCTGTAAAATACGCAAAATTTTTTGCCGAACGCTATGTCGCCCAAGAAATCGCCCTTTTTCGAACTCCGCAGCGGCTCTGTCGACACGCTCCTGTTTGTGGTCAAGACAACCGACCTCGACGCCATGCGTGCCGAATTGACCCGGCGCTTCGAGGCGACCCCCGAATTTTTTGCCAACGATGTCGTCGCGATCGACGTGCGCCGTCTCGCGGAGAACGAACGCGTGCCGCTCGCCGACATCGCGCAACTGCTCGACAGCGTGCGCATGCGCCCGGTCGGCGTGGTCGCCAACGCGCAGCAGGCGTGGGCGGCCGAATCGGCATTGCCGGTGCTCGAAGCGCGCGACCGCCGCGGCCCCGCCGCCAGGTCCGCGGACGAGGAAAGCGCCAACGCATCCGCGGCGGCACCGGATGCCGCCGTCACGAACGCCACGCCGGCGGACGATCTGTTCTCGGCAGCCGCAGCCGCAGCCGACCCGGCGCCCGCCGCGGAGCCGGTACGTCTCGCCACTTCGTCGCAAACGATGGTGGTCGACAAGCCGCTGCGCTCGGGCCAGCGCATCTATGCAAAGGGCGACCTCGTCGTGCTCGGGTTGGTGAGCTACGGCGCGGAAGTGATCGCGGAAGGCAACATCCATATTTACGCGCCGTTGCGCGGCCGGGCCTTGGCCGGCGTGCAGGGCAACCACGACGCGCGCATTTTCTGCACGTGTCTCGAACCGGAACTGATCTCGATCGCGGGCATCTATCGAACGACCGAGAACCCGCTGCCGGCCGACGTGCTCGGCAAGCCGGTGCAGATCTGGCTCGAAGACGAAAAACTGATGATCGAACCACTGCGGCTCACTTGAGCGGCGTGAAGCGCGCGGCTGTCCCGAACGGTTTCGGCACGCGGCGCTTCACGGCAAATATGGCCGCACATAATTGACGAATTTGACGAACACAAGGTAAGGGTAATGGCAAAAATCATTGTGGTGACTTCGGGCAAGGGTGGCGTGGGCAAGACGACCACGAGCGCGAGTTTTGCATCTGCCCTCGCACTGCGCGGCAGCAAAACCGCCGTGATCGACTTCGACGTCGGCCTGCGCAACCTCGACCTCATCATGGGCTGCGAGCGCCGTGTGGTGTACGACCTGATCAACGTGATCCAGGGCGAAGCCAACCTGAACCAGGCGCTGATCAAGGACAAGAAGTGCGAGAACCTGTTCATCCTGCCGGCCTCGCAAACGCGTGACAAAGACGCGCTGACCATGGAAGGCGTCGAGAAGGTCATCAACGATCTGATCGCGATGGACTTCGAATACATTGTTTGCGATTCGCCGGCCGGCATCGAATCGGGCGCGCTGCTCGCGATGCATTTCGCCGACGAAGCGCTGATCGTGACCAATCCCGAAGTCTCGTCGGTGCGCGACTCGGACCGCATTCTCGGCATTCTGTCCTCCAAGACCAAGCGCGCGATCGAAAGCAAGGAGCCGATCAAGGAACACCTGCTGATTACCCGCTACAACCCGAAGCGCGTGAGCGAAGGCGAAATGCTCTCGCTGACCGACATCCAGGAAATTCTGCGTATCGATCTGATCGGCGTGATTCCCGAGTCGGAAGCGGTGCTGCACGCGTCGAACCAGGGTCTGCCGGCGGTGCACCTCGACGGCACCGATGTGGCCGAAGCCTATAAAGACGTCGTGTCGCGTTTCCTCGGCGAGCAGAAGTCGCTTCGCTTTACCGATTACCAGAAGCCCGGGCTGCTGCAGCGCCTCTTCGGCACCAAGTAAGGGGAGCGCACGTAATGTCGATTCTTTCGTTTTTGCTGGGCGAGAAGAAGAAATCCGCGTCGGTAGCGAAGGAACGCCTGCAGTTGATCATCGCGCACGAGCGCGCCGGCGGCCATGCGCCCGCCGATTACCTGCCTGCGTTGCAACGCGAACTGGTGGCCGTGATTTCGAAGTACGTGAAGATTTCCCATGACGATATTCGCGTGAGCCTCGAGCGCCAGGACGATCTCGAGGTGCTCGAGGTCAAGATCGAAATACCGCAGGCCTGATCCGTCGCGATTCGTTTCGCGAGGGGTCTTATTCAAGGTGGCGCGTGCTTCGCTTCGTTGAGTCGTGGTGACTTGACGTGACGAAGCGCGGGCCTGCGCTGCGGCTGCGCCGGGTCCGCCGCCTTCGCCGCGTGGTTATCGCCGCGCTTGCCGTTTTCGCGTTTCCCCGCCTCGCCGTTCCTCTTCCCTCCGTGGTTCATGTTCATGCGCGCGTGCATGGGCCTCGTCACGCGCGCTCGGCGCGTCGAAATAATCCGTAGCACTTCAGGCCGCGCCGTAACACGTCCGCGGTCAGCGTGTTCGTCCCCTCGCGCATTAAACGGGTAACGCCGCGTGCGGCGTCTTTCCACAGAGGGAAAACATGAACAAAACCTTTCGCTTGCTGCTCGCCAATGCCGTGCTGATCGCTGCCGGCGCATCCGCCGTGGCATCGGCGTCGGCCGCTGAAGTCGTCGTGATCGCGCCGTCGGCGCCGCCGCCGGTGCGTTATGAAGCGGTGCCCGCGCCGCGCGTCGGCTACGTGTGGGATCACGGGCATTGGCGCTGGGAGCACGGCCGCTATGTGTGGGTCGCGGGTCATTGGCAGGCCGAGCGCGTCGGCTATCACTGGGTGCCGGGCCACTGGATCGCGCACGGACCGCACTATCGCTGGGTACAGGGCCACTGGGCCTGACATGAACGCATGAACGGCGGGCGCGGCGTGTTCGGCATGCGGCCCGCGCCGCGCCCGCCTGCCTGGTCACCGAGGAATCATGGATGAAGAAGAATCTGCTTCTGCTCGCCGCACTGGCTGTCGTGCTCGCCGGTTGCGTGGTGGTGCCGGCGCGGCCGGTTTATCTGCGCGCGCCTGCGGTAGTCGTCTATTGACGCGGGGCGCCGGCGTCGTCGTTAGCGGACGCGTCGCCGGCGATTTCCTCGGCGACGGGTCCGGGCACCTCGACCTCGGGCACCTCCGGCACAGGGGCGGGCGCCGGCTGCGGCAGCGGCGCCCTATAACGCTCCGCCAGCGACTCATACAGCGGCGGCGCGAAAAAGCGCGCTACGCGGCTCGCAATCAGCGCAGTGGCCATCAGCGAGATCACGAGCGCGTGACCGTCGATCATCTCCATGACAATCACGAACGACGTGATCGGCGACTGCGTGACCGCGGCCAGATAGCCGACCATCGCGAGCGCGATCAGCATCGGCAATTGCATCGAGCCGAACACCATGTGCAGCAGATTGCCGAAGCCCGCGCCGATCGATAGCGAAGGCGCGAAGATGCCGCCCGGAATGCCGGGCAGATACGAGCCGACCATCGAGATCATCTTCAGAAACGGATAGAACACGGACAACTGCGCGTGTCCGTCGAGCAAGCCGCGCGCTTCCGCATAGCCGCTGCCGAAGGTCGTGCCGCCTGAAATCAGGCCGACCACCGCGATCACGAAACCGCACAGCGCCGCGAACACGACCGGCCGCTCGCCATGCAATTGACGCAGCGGCCCCGGAATCCAGCGCGCGGTGTTCAGCAGCAGCCAGCCGAACACGCCGCCCGCGATGCCGGTGACGATCGCCGTGAGCAGCACCGCGAGCGCGAGCAGATCGGGGAAGTGCGCGCCGATCTGGATGGTGCCGAAATACGTGTAGTTGCCGTTCAGCCCGAGCGCGATCACGCCGGCGATGATGATCGCGGTGATCAACACGCCGCTCGCGCGCGCCTCGAAGCTGCGCGTCAATTCCTCGATGGCGAACACGATGCCCGCCAACGGCGTATTGAACGCCGCCGACAAGCCCGCCGCCGCGCCGGCCAGCACCAGTTGCCGCTCGATCAGCGCGTTCGAGCGCGGATAGAGCCGCCGCAGATTGAACATCAGCGCCGCGCCCACCTGCACGGTGGGCCCTTCGCGACCGATCGTGAAGCCGCCCAGAATCGCCAGAAACGACACGGCGATCTTGCCGAACAGAATCCTGAACGACAGCAGCCGCGCGCCGTATTCGCCGGGTTTCGCATGCAGCGTGGCGATCACTTGCGGAATGCCGCTGCCTTCGGCGCCGCGAAAGAACTTGCGCGTGAGCCAGACGGCGAGCGCCGCGACCGCCGGCGTGACGAGCAACGGCGCCCACACGTGCCGTTGCTGCATCGCGCGAAATTCGCCGTAGCCCCAATCGATCAGCCTCGCGTACAGCACCGCGATGAGGCCGACCGCGATCGCGCCGAGCCAGAACACGCCGTATTGCCGCCACAAACGTCTTGCGCGACGGACGATGGCGGAAGAAAGCGGAGGCAATGCCCTGGACATGGCGGTGTGCTGGCGCAAAAGGGAAAATTATATCGCTCGCTGAATCGGCGAAACGGTGTGAAAGCGTTTAGAAATGGAGTAAAAGGGCTGGTTGTAAGGCATCGCGTGTAATACGCCGTAGTGATGCCAGGCCCGGCGCGCTGCGGCGTTCGGTAAGGAACATTTCAATCGTCGGCTAAAATGCCTCGACGTTCGAACAACCAACAGGTCATTAATGAAGCGAGTCCTTATCGTCAAGGTCACCTCACTCGGCGATATCGTGCAGGCGTTGCCGGTCGTGGCCGACATCAAACGCGCATATCCCGGCGTTCAGGTTGACTGGGCAGCCGACGAAGCATTCGCCGAAGTGGTGCAATGGAGCCAGAGTGTCGACCGCGTGCTTTGCGCGCCGTTGCGCCGCTTCAAGAAAGCGCGCCGGTGGGGCGATTTCCGGGCGATCGCGGCGTCGATCGCGGAACTGCGCGCCTATCGTTACGATTTCATCATCGACATTCACGGCGTATACAAGAGCGCGATCATCGCCTTTCTGGCGCGTTCGTCGCGGCGGATCGGCTATCAGTCGCAAGACCTCGGCGAGCGCGGCGCGGCGTTCGCTTACACGGGGCGCTTCGGTCCGCGTCCGAAATGCAATGCGTGGCACGGCATGCGCATCAGCACGGGTGAAGCGCTCGGCTACGAGGTCGAAGGCCCGCCCATTTACAACCTGCGCTTGCCCGAGCCGGCCCGGCCGCCGTTCGAGTCCATTAGCGCGCCGGTCGCGGCGCTCTTTCACGCCACCTCCAAGGACGACAAGAAGTGGCCGTCGACCCATTGGGCGGCGGTCGGGCGTGAATTGACGCAGCGCGGCTTCCACGTGGTGCTGCCGTGGGGTTCGGAAGGCGAGCGCGCCGAGGCGGAGCAAATCGCCTCGCAGGTGCCCGGCTCGGCCGTCTTGCCGAAAATGAGCGTGACCGGCATCGCCCAGATGATCGACGCGTGCGCGCTGGTGGTCGGCACCGACACCGGCTTCGTCCATCTTGCGCACGCGCTGCAGAAGCGCACGGTGATGATTTTCGTGTCGACGTCGCCCGCGCACTGCGGGATCGAGTCGCCGTTCCGTTCGATCTCGATCGGCGACGGCCATTCGGTGCCGCCGATCAGCGCCGCGCTCGAGGCGATCGACTACGTGCATGGCGAGCCGCGTGTCGCCGATTTACAGCACGGCTCGACCACCGCCTGAACGCCGGGTCCGGCAATCGTTTGCCAAAAAATAGAGGCGCGACGCGCAGTCAGCCCGAATGGGCATTGCCGCGTAACGCCTCCAGAAAGCGCCCGCGTCGGGGAACTACGGGCGCAAAGGCATTGATAGGCCGTCAGTCAGCCGATCGCGCCGGGCGGTTCAGATCAGGCGCCGTGCATTACACGCCTGTTAAATCTGTCGCTATTCGTTGAGCGCGGTATGAGCCGCGCGGACTTCTTTTGCCGGGTCGTCCGCACGCGCATGGTGCGCGAACGCGCTGACCCGCCGCTTGCCGACTTGACTCCTGGCGGCGAAACGGCCACCGGCGGGGTTCGTGCCGCTGGAACGTCCTTAAATCAGTATAGGCTGTGTTCCCCTACGAGGTGAGCGCGCGGCGGCCATCTTCCCCCGCCGCTGTCACGTGTTCGGAGCGTGTAACACCTTCGTGATGTTCGCTTACAAATCGCAACGCCCGCGTGGGGCGTCGTCGTGTCCAATCGGGTCATTCGGGATTTCAGCTCGAATGAAATCTGACTCGACGGAGAACAACATGAAACGCCTCATCCTTACCCTGATCGCCGGCACGCTGCTCGCCACGGCACTCGGCGGCTGCATCGTCGCCCCCGCGCCTGGCTACTACTACGGCGGTGGCGGTTATTACCATCACGGCGGTTACTACTATCGGTAAGGGTATGGCGTAAAGATGGCTGGCGCGCATCTGAACCGAGGTTCAGATGCGGCGCGAAGCCCGTGCGGCGCCGCAGCACCGAAGCGTGTCAAGCCAGCAGCATTTCGAATGCGAGCACGGCCGTGACGGCCGCCGCGTTCGCCGCCAGCGCCTCGACGACGATGCCCTTCCAGGTCGCCGGGCGAAAGCGCAACGCCAGCAATAATGCGCATAGCAGCGCCAGCGCGATGATTATCACGATATCCGCGTTGTGGAGATGAATATTCATCCAGCCTCCCTGCTTGCCTTAGGGTCTTTGGAAACGAGTATAGGCAAGTCAAGAAGACGCGCAAGACGGCGAAGCACGTTGGCGCTCGTCGTTACATCAACCGCGTGTCGCGCGTCTCGCGCATGCACAGCACGCCGATCATGCTGACCGCCGCCGCGATCGACACATACGCGCCGACCCACGGCAGCCCGCCGCGCGCGGCCAGCATCTGCGCGATATACGGCGCGACCGATGCGCCGAGAATCCCGCCGAGGTTGTACGACACGCCCGCGCCGGTATAACGCACGTTGGTGGGGAAAAGCTCGGGCAGCAGCGCGCCCATCGGCGCGAAGGTCACGCCCATCAGGAACAGTTCGATCACGAGGAACAGCAGCACGAGCTGCGTCTGTCCGCTGCCGAGCAGCGGCGCCATCGTGAAGCCCGACAGGATCGCCGCGACGATGCCGACCATCAGCACCGGCTTGCGGCCATAGCGGTCGCTCGCCCAGGCCGACAGCGGCGTGGCGAGCGCCATGAACACCACGGCGATGCACAGCAGCCCGAGGAACGTCTGCCGCGGAATATGCAGCACGGAGACGCCGTAGGACAGCGAAAACGTCGTGGCGTTGTAGAACAGCGTGTAGCAGACCACCATCGCGAGCGCGCCGAGCAGCGTCGGCAGCCAGTGCTGCGAGAGCAGCGTGGCGATCGGCACCTTCACGCGCTCCTTGCGCTCGATCGCCGCCTGGAAGGCCGGCGTCTCGGCGATTTTCAAACGCACGTACAGCCCGAGCAAGACCAGCACCGCGCTGACGATGAACGGCACGCGCCAGCCCCAACTGCGGAACTGCTCGTCGGTGAGCGACAAAGCCAGCGCGAAGAACAGACCGTTGGAAGCGAGAAAGCCGACCGACGGTCCCAGTTGCGGAAACATGCCGAACCAGCCGCGCTTGCCGGCCGGCGCGTTCTCGGTGGCGAGCAACGCCGCGCCGCCCCATTCGCCGCCGAGGCCGAT
This sequence comes from Paraburkholderia terricola, assembly GCF_900142195.1. GTDB lineage: Bacteria > Pseudomonadota > Gammaproteobacteria > Burkholderiales > Burkholderiaceae > Paraburkholderia > Paraburkholderia terricola. The sequence goes on along the minus strand of NZ_FRAB01000027.1, from coordinate 56,584 downwards.
GCCCTGGCCGAAGCGCAAGATGCACAGCAGGATCGGCGCCAGGCTGCCGATCGAGTCATAGCCGGGCACGAAGCCGATCAGCGTGGTCGACACGCCCATCACCAGCAGCGAGGCGACCAGCGTCGACTTGCGGCCGATCCGGTCGCCGAAGTGGCCGAACAGAAACGAGCCGATCGGCCGCGCGACGAACGCGATGCCGAACGTGACGAAGGCCGACAGTGCCTGCGCGGTGGCCGAGCCGTGCGGGAAAAACACCGGCCCGATGACGAGCGCCGCGGCGGTCGCGTAGACGTAGAAATCGTAGAACTCGATCGCGGTGCCGATGAAGCTCGCGAAGATGATTCGCGCGCTATTGTTCTGCCCGGCTGCATCGGGCTGGGCCGCGGAAATCGGCGAAGTGGACATGCAGGGTCTCCATGGGTCGTGATGCCGTCGGGCGCCGCGCTTCGTCGCACGCTGGCGCGGTCGCTCGGCGGTTTTTCGGGTCGTGCGCTTGCGCGTCGCGCGCCGGTTTGTTCAAGGCGACGTGCGGCCACGCGTGGCGCTGGCAATGCGGCAACAGCTTACAACGGCAGCCGGCAAAACTCGCCCACGAAAGCGGCCATACCAGGGAAATAACCCGGCGAGGTGCGCGACGCGTGCAGGCTGTGAGGCGGCCGGTCGATGCACGGCACGGATCGCCGCGATCAGGCTTCGCATGCGTCGTGCATCGTGCGTACATCGGGAAGCGTCATCAAGCAGGCGGCGCGCGGATGGCGCGGCAACGCCGCAATCGGGCTTGCGCCGCGCCGGCGGATGAGCGGGCGGCGTGAGCCAATGCCGGGAAGACTCCGGCGCGGGGAATCGAAAAATTATAGCGAGCGTGACTGCCACGCAGCAAGGCAGCGCGCGACTTGCCGTGCGCGCGTTGCCATGCCGACAGCGTGTTCAATCAATGGTGAGCGCTTGCGGCGATGCGAGCTGGCGCAACTGGAACTTGCCGTTGTCGTTGAAAAGCCAGTCTTCGAACAGTTCGAGTTGCCCGCGGCCGTTCAGCAATTTGCCGGGCGGCTCCGGGAATGGCGCCGCGCGCCGCAAGGTGGCGAGCGCGGTGCTCTCCGCTTCGTCGTCGCCGTTGCTGCGATAGACCGACGATTGCACCACATGCCCGTTGCGGTCGACCGTGAACGACACGACCACCAGCGAGCGCAGCATCGCTTGCGGCGTGCCGCGCAGCACATAGGAAGGATTGCGTTCGACGATGCGTTTCGCGACGGCTTCGCGATACTGGTCGAGGGTCAAACTGTTGACCGCCGCGGCCGGCGTGGTGACGACGGGACGTTGCGGCGGCGTGAACGTGCAGCCGGCCACGACGATGGCCAAAGCCGCCGTTAGCGCATGAGCCCCGGCGGAACCGCGCACATGCAGTGAAGAGACGCGCGGCGCAGCCACCGCGCAAACGTGTGAAGCGACGCATCCGGTGACGCGCCGAGGATAACGTGAGCGGGTATGCATGGCCGTGGCAACGACAAGTGATTGTTCTAAAGTTGATGGTAGCCAAAACGCGCGAGGATTCAATTGGCGTTCGCCCTGTATGCCGGCGCAGGTTCATGGCATGGTGCGGGCTCGCGGATTGCTGCGCGAAGTCCTGGCATATCGTTCTGTCGCATGCCGCGAAAGCGGCTGAACGATTCAACTCGCGCACGAATTGACATACCATCCGGTTCTGTCCATTACCGAACGAACCGACATCATGGTCACTTGCTATTTGCGCTACATCGTCGATCCGTACAAGCTGAAAGAGTTCGAGCACTACGGCAAGCTGTGGATTCCGCTGGTCGAGAAATTCGGCGGACGGCATCACGGCTACTTCCTGCCGTCCGAAGGCACGAACAATGTCGCGCTCGCGATGTTCACGTTCGAATCGCTCGCGGCGTATGAGGCTTACCGCATCGAGTCGATGGACGATCCCGAGTGCCAGGCCGCATTTGCGTATGCGGAACAAACGCGCTGTATCGTCAGTTACGAACGCAGTTTTTTCCGGCCGGTTTTTAGCTGAATGCGCGTGCTGTAACGCGCCGAAATTTGGCCGGATTTGTGTATGGCGCAAACGCGCCTACACTGCGATGGCCTCTTTCGGGAGGCATCGGTGGAAGTCTTTCATTTAGCCCGCTTCGCGCGGGCTTTCTTTTGTGCGGCGCCTTGCGCAATCGGTCCGGCGTCGCGGCGCACAAACGAAAAAGGCGAACCCGTCGATGAGTTCGCCTTTCCTTGCGCTTTGGTGCTTGTCTTTCGAGACTTGCGTTACTTCAACGCTTCCCGCGCAGCCTTCACGGCGGCCAGCACCTGTTCCGGCGCGGTGCCGCCCGGATGATTGCGGCTCGCCACCGAACCTTCCAGCGTCAGATACGAGAACACGTCCTCGCCGATCAGTTGCGCAACGTTCGGCAGTTCCGCGCGCATTTCGTCGAGCGTCAGATCCGCCAGATCGCAGCCGCGATCCGCGCACACGCGCACGGCCAGCGCGACCGCTTCATGTGCGTCGCGGAACGGCAGGCCGCGCTTGACGAGGTAGTCGGCCAGATCGGTTGCCGTCGAGAAGCCTTGCAGCGCGGCGTCGCGCATCGCTTGCGGCTTGACCGAGATGCCGGCGACCATTTCAGCGAAGATGCGCAGCGTGTCGGCTACCGTATCGACCGTGTCGAACAGCGGCTCCTTGTCTTCCTGATTGTCTTTGTTGTACGCGAGCGGCTGGCCTTTCATCAGCGTGAGCAGCGCGATCAGATGACCGTTCACGCGGCCTGTCTTGCCGCGCGCGAGTTCCGGCACGTCCGGGTTCTTCTTTTGCGGCATGATCGACGAACCGGTGCAGAAGCGGTCGGCCAGATCGATGAAGCCGACGCGCGGGCTCATCCACAGCACCAGCTCTTCCGAGAAGCGCGACACGTGCGTCATGATCAGCGCCGACGCGGCCGTGAATTCGATCGCGAAGTCGCGATCGGAGACAGCGTCGAGCGAATTCGCGCAGATGCCGTCGAAGCCCAGCGTTTTCGCCACCGCGTGACGGTCGATCGGATAGCTGGTGCCCGCGAGCGCCGCCGCGCCCAGCGGCAGACGGTTCACGCGCTTGCGGCAATCGAGCATGCGCTCGGCGTCGCGCGAAAACATTTCGACATAGGCGAGCAGATGATGGCCGAACGTGACCGGCTGCGCGACCTGCAGATGCGTGAAGCCCGGCATGATGGTGGACGCGTTTTTCTCCGCCATGTCGAGCAGGGCGGTGCGCAATTGCGTGAGCAGGCCGCCGATGCGGTCGATCTCGCCGCGCAGCCACAGGCGGATGTCCGTCGCGACCTGGTCGTTGCGCGAGCGGCCGGTGTGCAGGCGCTTGCCCGCGTCGCCGATCAGCGCGGTCAGGCGCGCTTCGATGTTCAGATGAACGTCTTCCAGATCGAGCTGCCACTCGAACTCGCCGCGCTCGATTTCCCCCTTGATCTGCGCCATGCCGCGTTGGATCGCGGCGAGGTCGTCCGCGGCGATGATCTTCTGCGCGGCCAGCATCGAGGCGTGCGCGAGCGACCCTTCGATGTCGACGAGCGCAAGACGCTTGTCGAAGAAAACCGACGACGTGTAGCGTTTGACGAGTTCCGACATCGGCTCCGAGAAGCGAGCCGACCAGGCTTCGCCTTTTTTGTGCAGTTGGGACGTCATGGTGTTGGGCAGTTGAACGAGCGGTGAGAGGCTGACGGCGCCTGGTTGGATACACGTACCTTAGGCACGCCGGATACGCTAAATGCGCCGCCGAAACGAAGAAACCGGCAAAGGCCAAGATTTTAACACTCGCCTATTCCCGCACCAGCACCACCAGCTTCAGGTCCTCGCGATGCGCGGGTTTGAAGGTGATCTGGTCGTAGACGATGCGGCCCTCGCGCGGATGATTGAACTCACGCCGCCCGCCTTCACGGCCGCCCACGTCCTGCGACGCCCAGAAGCGTGCGAACGCGTCGCTGGCGGCGCTGAGCGAGTCGATCAGCGCGCGCGTGGGCGCGTCGTTCAGGTGGCGGATCGAGTCGGCGCGGAATTCGGCGGCGAGGCGCCGCGCGCGCGTTTCCCAGTCGACGATCAGCTCGCGCGCGGCCGGCTCGGTGAAGGTGAAACGCAGCAGATTGCGGTCGTGCGCGCCGTCCAGCCAGCCGACGAACAGATCGGCGGCGCGCTCGTTCCAGGCAAGCGCATTCCACTGGCGGTCGAGCACGTAGGCCGGCGCGTTCACGAGTTGCACGGTTTCGAGCAGCGTGGCGGGCGCGTCGGCGGCGGCCGGATCGGGCTCGGCCGGATCGCGCTGGGCGGCCAGTTCGAACAGATAGGCCCGCTCGGCGCGCGACAGTTGCAGCGCGACGGCGATCCGCGCGAGCGCGTCGGCGGAGGCGGAAACCGGCCGGCCTTGCTCGATCCACGTGTACCAGGTCGGGCTCACGCCGCACAGTTGCGCGACTTCCTCGCGCCGCAAGCCCGGCGTGCGGCGGCGCGGGCCGGGCGGCAGGCCGACCGCTTGCGGCGTGAGCCGTTCGCGATGAGCGCGGATGAAGTCGCCGAGCGCGCGGGCTGGCGTGGCGTCGAGCGGCGGCGGTGTGTCGGCGGTGGACGGCGTGGTCATTCTGATCGGGCAGCGCGTGGAGGCATTAGGGGGTGTGATTGATACCAGAATAATTGCTTAACTTGTACTGGTACATGGCGGGCTCTATTGTAGCGGCAGGCACGGCGCGATGCCGTCCCGAGCAACCCCACCTGGATAAACGGAGTCTTCCATGAAGCACCACGATCAGGTCGCCGACGCCTTCGGCTCGACCGCCGCCGCGTATTTGACGAGTCCGACCCATGCGAGCGGCGCCGATCTGCGGACGCTGGCCGAAGCGATCGCGGCGACGCCCGACGCGACGGTGCTCGACATGGGCTGCGGCGCGGGCCACGCGAGTTTCGCGGTCGCGCCGCACGCGAGGGAGGTCGTCGCCTACGACATCGCGCCGCCCATGCTGGCGACGGTGGAAGGCGCGGCGAAGGAACGCGGTCTCCCGAACATCCGCACGCGGCAGGGCGCCGCCGAAACGCTGCCGTTCGACGACCATTCGTTCGACTGGGCGATCAGCCGGATGAGCGCGCATCACTGGCACGACGTGCCGCTCGCGCTCGCCGAAGTGCGGCGCGTGCTGAAGCCGGGCGGCAAGGTGTTGTTCGTCGACATCGCCGGCAGCGATCATCCGTTGCTCGACACGCATATCCAGGCGGTCGAACTGTTGCGTGACGGCTCGCATATCCGCGATTACCGCGCCGACGAATGGATCGCGTTTTTCGAAGCGGCGGGTTTCAGCGCATCGATTCGCGAGCGTTGGCGCATCGACATCGAGTTCGGCTCATGGGTGGCGCGCATGCGCACGCCGGAACCGCGCGTGGTGGCGATTCGCTCGCTGTGGACACATTCGCCCGATGAAGTGCGCGAGTATTTCGACGTGCGGGAAGATGGCTCGTTCAAGCTCGACGCGCTGATGGTGGAGGCGCACTAAAAGCGTATCGAGCGTGCCGCCGCTCCACAAACGACAAAGCCGGACGCGAACTGCTTCGCACCCGGCTTTGTCATTGCAGCCGCTACGAGCGACCTCGAACGGCCGCCGCCTGCCTCAACGCGGGCTTAGCCCGTATTACGCAACCCCGCCGCAATCCCGTTGATGCACAAATGAATCCCGCGCCGCACGCGCGCGTTGGTATCGCCCGCGCGGTGACGCTTGAGCAACTCCACTTGCAAGTGATTCAACGGATCGAGATATGGAAAGCGATTCTTGATCGAACGCGCTAGCAGCGGATTCTCCGCGAGCCGCTCGCTCTTGCCGGTAATCTCCGACAATGCGTTCGACGTGCGCTCCCATTCCGCGACGATCCGCTCGAACACATGTTTGCGCAGCTTCTTGTCCGACACGAGTTGCGCATAGCGCGACGCGACCGCGAGGTCGGTTTTCGCCAGCACCATGTCCATGTTCGAGAGCAGCGTCGAGAAGAACGGCCACGTCTTATACATTTTCTTCAGCAGCGCGAGGCGGCGCGTGCGTTCGGCATCGCTCGGCGCGCTGTCCAGGTGCGCGGCCACCGCGCTGCCGAAACCGTACCAGCCGGTCAGCAGCAAACGGCATTGGCCCCACGAGAAGCCCCACGGAATCGCGCGCAGGTCCTCGATCTTGCGTTGCTTCGGGTCTTGCAGCTTGCGCGACGCCGGACGGCTGCCGATGTTGAGTTCGGCGATCTCCGAGATCGGCGTCGACTCGAAGAAATACTCCTTGAAGCCAGGCGTTTCGTAGACCAGCGCGCGATAGGAGGCCATCGCCGCGTCGGATAATTGCTGCATGGTCTCCTCGAACACCGGCAGTTGCGCCGGCGCGTTGCCATGCGGCAGCAACGACGCTTCGAGCGTCGCGGCCACCACGATTTCCAGGTTGCGCCGGCCGATTTCCGGATTGCCGAACTTGCTGGCGATCACTTCGCCTTGCTCGGTCAAGCGGATCTGCCCGTCGACGGTGCCCGGCGGCTGCGACAGAATCGCCTGATAGGTCGGACCGCCGCCGCGGCCGACGGTGCCGCCGCGTCCATGGAACAGGCGCAGCGTGATGCCGCGCTCGTTGAAGAGCGACACCAGCGCGAGTTCGGCGCGATACAGCTCCCAGTTCGACGTGAGGAAACCGCCGTCCTTGTTGCTGTCGGAATAGCCGAGCATGACTTCCTGCTCGTTGCCCTGGTGTTCGATCAGCGCATCGACGCCCGGCAGCGCGATCAGATCGCGCATGATGTGCGGCGCGTTGCGCAAGTCGGGGATCGTCTCGAACAGCGGAATCACCATCAGGCCCGCTTTCGCCGGAGCGTGCGCGTCGCCCAGACGCCCGCGCAGCAGGCCGGTTTCCTTTTGCAGCAGCATCACTTCGACCAGATCGCTGACGGTCTCCGTGTGCGAAATGATGTAGTTGCGCACCGCGCGCGCGCCGAATTTCTCGCGCGTGATGCGGGCTTCTTCCAGCACGCCGAGTTCGCTCTTCACGAGGTCGGAGTACTCGGCATACGGCAGACGCAGCGGACGCGGCTGGGCCAGTTCGGCGAGCAGCACCTTGAGCTTGTCGTCCTCGGAAAGCGCCGCGTAGTTGCTCTCGACGCCGGCACGCTTGAACAGTTCGGCGATCACCGCTTCGTGAATGTCCGAGCTTTGACGCAGGTCGATGCTCGCCAGATGGAAGCCGAACACTTCGGCGGCGCGCGCGAGCGGCGACAGGCGCGGGGCCGCGAGCGGCGCGCCGTGATGCTCGGCGAGCGAATCGATCAGCACGTGCAGATCGCGCACGAACTCGGCGGAGTCGCCATACGGCTTGGCGCGCACCGGCGCCGCGCCGCGGCCCGCGCTGCGCAGCGGCACGCTGCCTTCGCCGAGGCGCACGCGCGCGCTTGCCGCGAGCCGCGTGTACATGCCGATCAGCGCGCGCCGATACGGCTCGTCCGTGCGATGCGGCGACTGGTCGGGCGAGGCGGCCGCGAGTTCCTTGAGCGCGTCGCTGGCGCCGGCCAGCAGGTTCGACACCGACAACTCCGCGCCCAGCTTGTGCACCTGCTCCAGATAGTGCTCGAAGATCACCGCGGCTTGACGGTCGATGGCGTGTTCGAGCGTTTCGGCGGTGACGTTCGGATTGCCGTCGCGGTCGCCGCCGATCCAACTGCCCATCTGGAAGAACGGCGGCAGGCGCGCGGCGAGGCCGTGCTCGGTGAGCGCGTCTTCGATATCGGCGTAGAGCGCGGGGATTTCCTCGAGGAAGGTCGCGCGGTAATACGACAGCGCGTTTTCGATTTCATCGGCGACGGTCAGGCGCGAGTCGCGCAGCATGCGCGTTTGCCAGAGCGACGTGACGCGCGCGCGCAGCATCGCTTCGTTGTGCGCGCGCTCGCGGTCGGTCAACGGCTGATCGCGTTCCGCGAGCAGACGCGCGACGTCGTGCTGCGCGTCGAGAATGCTCTTGCGCTGCACTTCGGTGGGGTGCGCGGTCAGCACGGGCATGATCAGCGCTTCGTTGAAGAACTGCTGCAATACCGGCGTCGCGGCGGCGCCCGCCTCGACGAGCCGTTCCAGCGCGTGAGCGATGGTGCCCGGTTGCGAGGTGGAGCCGGCGAGTTCGTGAATCCGGTGACGGCGATTGCGGTGGCGGTCCTCGGCGATGTTCGCGAGATGCGAGAAGTAGCTGAACGCGCGCACCACGCTGACCGTCTGCTCGGGGCTGAGCGAGCGCAGCTTCTTGTCGAGCGTCTGCGCGGCGGCGCTGTCGTCCTCGCGGCGAAAGCGCACGGCGTTCTGGCGGATCGTTTCGACCACGTCGAACACCGCGTCGCCTTCCTGCTCGCGCAGCACGTCGCCGAGCAGGCGCCCGAGGTAACGGATGTCCTGGAACAGCGGGTGGTCTTTGTCGTCGCGCGTGCGGCCGTTGTTTTTCGGCGCGGGCGCGATCGTCTCGGTCGACACCGCTTCCAGCATGGGTGCTTTGTCGGCACCGTTGGCCACCGCTTTGACCTTCGGGGCTTTCGTCGTGGCCGGTTTCAGTGCGTGGGCGGCGTTCGCGGCTTGCGTCGCCTTGGCGGTCCTGACCGTCTTCACCGCTTTGTCTGCTTTTTCCGTCTTGACGGGCACCGAGGTTTTGGCGGCCTTCGGCGTTTTAGCGGTATTGGCGGCCAGCGTGGTGTGGCGGGCGCGTTTGGCCGGTATCGACTGAGCGGCGGTAGATGTCGCGGCGGCGGAAGTGGAAGAAGCGGCGGTGGCCGTGGGGGCGTCGGCCGCGCAAGCGTTGGGCGATGCAGTGTTGCGGCGGGCAGGGCGCGCCGATCCGGAAGACGTCACGATGGGTTTCCTCAGGGAAGCCAGGGTCTGTTGAGTGATGAACTGCTACTGCGGAACTGCACTATGAACTGCAACGTGAACAGCAATCTGAACTGCGCGAAACGGTATGCGCCGATGGCGATACGCGGAGAGGGTGGCCGCGCGTTGCGCGACATGCGGCGCGCCTCGTTGCTTTCATGAGGCTTGCACTTGCGCGATCGGCACGTTGCGCCGCGTTGCATCATCCCGCATGCTGAGCTCCGGTGCGCGAACGACCGTGCGTGATCAGGCGGGAATGGGGCAGGTGCGCGCCGCGTGAGGCCCGTCTCCTCCATCGATACCGCGCCAGCACGGCGCCCCGCCGCGCCCCATGACATAAGGCTGGAAACAGGGGCAGAGGCCGGGGCGGACCCCAGGGCGCGTGCTAACATTGTTTGTTATTACACCCCGTCATTCGATCAGCAAGCTAATGAACACCGAGACGTTTTCCACGCCACCCCACACGCTTGTGATTGCGTCGCGAGAGAGCCGCCTGGCCATGTGGCAAGCGGAGCATGTGCGATGTGCGCTGCACAAATTATATCCATCTTGTGACGTAAAAATCCTCGGAATGACGACACGCGGCGATCAAATTCTCGATCGCACCTTGTCGAAGGTGGGCGGCAAGGGCCTCTTCGTGAAGGAGCTGGAAGCCGCTCTCGCCGACGGCCGCGCCGACCTCGCCGTGCACTCGCTCAAGGACGTGCCGATGGAATTGCCCGCGGGCTTCGCGCTGTCCACCATCATGGAACGCGAGGACCCGCGCGACGCGCTCGTCTCCAACGATTACGGCTCGCTTGCCGCGCTGCCGGCCGGCGCGGTGGTCGGCACCTCCAGCCTGCGCCGCGAGGCGATGCTGCGCATCCGTTATCCGCACCTCGTGGTGCGGCCGCTGCGCGGCAATCTGGATACGCGTCTGTCGAAACTCGATCGCGGCGACTATGCGGCGATCATTCTGGCCGCGGCCGGTTTGAAGCGTTTGGGTCTCGAGGCGCGCATCCGCGCGCTGCTCGACCCCGAGGACAGCTTGCCCGCCGCCGGTCAGGGCGCGCTCGGCATCGAGATTCGCGCCGATCGCGCCGACCTCGCGGCCTGGCTCGCGCCGCTGCATCACGACCATACGGCGCTGGCCGTCGAAGCGGAGCGCATGGTGTCGCGCGTGCTCGGCGGCAGTTGCGAGGTGCCGCTCGCGGCCTATGCCATGTGGCACGACGGCGCGCTGCATCTGCGCGGCATCGTCGCCACGCCCGACGGGCAACGCGTGTTGAGCGCGCAGGCCTCGGCGCCCGCGCCCAACGTCGAACGCGCGATCGCGCTCGGCCAGCAAGTGGCGAGCGCGCTCGAACAGCAAGGCGCGATGGAGATCGTCCGCGCGCTGAGCACGGCGAGCGGTCCCGCGTCGGCCTCCGGTTCGACAGACAGCGCGGTGACCGGCGAGTGATGACCGCCGACACTTTCGGCAACACTTCATCATCCGCCGCGCGCGCGGCGTTCACGGCTGTGATTACACGGCCGGCCGGTCAGTCGAGCGAGCTCGCCGCGCGGCTCGCGGCGGCCGGCATCGTCACGCTGGATTTCCCGCTGATCGACATCGCGCCCGTTGCCGACGAAGCGCCGTTGCGCGCGGCGCTGGCTTCACTCGAACGCTATGCGCTGGTCGTGTTCGTCTCGCCGAACGCCATCGATCATGCGTTTGCCAAAAGCGGCGCGATCTGGCCGCATGCGCTGCCGATCGGCGTGGTCGGGCCGGGCAGCGTGCAGGCGCTGGTGCGCCACGGCGTCGCCGCGCCGGCGTACAACGTGATCAGTCCGGCCTCCGGCGCCGATGACGACAACGGGCGCTTCGATTCCGAGGGCCTGTTCGCGGCGATCGATGCCGCGCTCGGCGCGGCGAATCTCGAAGGCAAGCGCGTGCTGATCGTGCGCGGCGACGGCGGCCGAGAGTGGCTGGCCGAGCGTCTGCGCGAAGCGGGCGCCGAAGTCGAAACGGTCGCGGCGTATCGGCGACTCGTGCCGGAGCCGTCGATCGGCGCATGGGCGCGCGTGCACGAACTGCTCGCCGGCGCGCCGCATGCGTGGCTGTTGACCAGTTCGGAAGGCGTGCGCAATCTGCACGAACTCGCACAGGAACATCTCACCGCCGACGAACTCGCGCAGCTCAAACACGCCGCGCTCGTCACGCCGCATCCCCGTATCGCGCAGACCGCGCGGGCATTGGGTTTTGATAGCATTACGGTGTCCGGCGCGGGCGACGAGCGCATCGCTCGCGCCTTGCTTGCAGCCGCATCGGCCGCCGCACCCGCAGCCGCACCTTCCGCAGTTAAACCGGTACCGTCCAACCCGGCTCACTCACCGGCTAAATCACGCATGACAGAAACGAACGCATCCACGAACGCTTCACCCCAGCCCGCCGCGAGCAGCGGGCTGCCGCCGAATCAACCCTTCACGCCCTATGAAGCGCAAAAGCGCCGCAGCGCGAGCGGACCGCTGCTGTGGTTTGTCGTCGTGATCATTGCTTGCGCCGCGGGCGTGGGCGGCTATGCGCTCAACCGCAAGGTGGAGCGCGCCGAGCAGCAGCTCGCGCAGCGCCAGCAAGCCAACGACACGCAGACCAACGAACTGCGCATCAAGACCGAACAGGCGCTCGCCACGGTTCATCAAGCGGACGCGCACGTCGCGCAGCTCGAAGGCAAGCTCGCCGATACGCAAGCCGCGCACCAGGCGTTGCAACAGCAATACGCCGATCTCGCGCGCAATCGCGACGACTGGACGCTCGCCGAAGTCGGCCAGATGCTCTCGGCCGCGAGCCAGCAGTTGCAGCTCACCGGCAACACGCAACTCGCGCTGTTCGCGCTGCAAAGCGCCGACACGCGACTCGCCGCGTCGGACAACGCGCAAGTGGTGGCGGTGCGCAAGGCGATCGCGCAAGACATCGACAAGCTGAAGGCGGCGCCCTCCACCGACTTGACCGGCCTCGCCATCAAGCTCGACAACGCGATCGACCAGGTCGACAGCCTGCCGCTTTCCGGCGAGGCGCCGATCGCTCGCGCCACGCCGAAGGCCGCCACGTGGTCGGACACCGCCAAGGTGGCCGCGGCCACCGGCGAGCCGCGCTGGAAGGTGTGGTGGCGCGAAGTCTCCAGCGGCATCGGCCAGCAGTTGACGAGCCTCGTGCAGGTGCGCCGCATCGACAACGCCGACGCGATGCTGGTCGCGCCCGATCAAGGCTACTTCATGCGCGAGAATCTGAAGATGCGCTTGCTGTCGGCGCGCCTCGCGCTGCTCTCGCGCAACCAGACCACGCTGAAGTCCGACCTGCACGCGGCGGATGCCGCACTCACGCGCTACTTCGACAATTCGTCGAAGAACACGCAGACCGTGGCCGATCTGCTCAAACAGGTGGATGCCGGCTCGGCCGCGGTTGAACTGCCGAATCTGAACACGAGTTTGCAAGCCGTCAATCAATACCGGAGCCGAGGTTAATCATGGCGATCCGGGGACTTCTATGGCTCGCGTTGCTGTTCGCCGTCGCGGTGGTGCTGGCGGTGGTCGGTCGTTTCGACACGGGGCAGGTGCTGCTGATCTATCCGCCGTACCGCGTCGACATCTCGCTGAATCTGTTCGTGGTCGGGCTGGTGGTGCTGTTCATCCTGCTCTACGCGCTGCTGCGCATTGTCCGCAATATCTGGCGCATGCCGCAGCGGGTGGCCGCCTACCGTGCGCGCTCGCGGGTCGCGAAGGCGCACGCCGCGCTGCGTGACGCGATCGGCAATCTGTACGCCGGGCGTTTCTCGCGCGCCGAGAAGGCCGCGAAGGATGCGCTCGCGAACGGCGACAACAAGGGCGCGGCCGGCTTGATCGCGGCCACCGCGGCGCACCGCATGCATGAATATGCGCGGCGCGACGAATGGCTCGCGCAGATCGAGGAAGCCGACTGGCAGGACGCGCGCCTGATGGCTACCGCCGACATGCGCGCCGACGGCCGCGACGCGGACGGCGCGCTCACCGCGCTCACCGAAATGCAGTCGCAGGGCGCGCGGCGGATTCACGCGCAGCAGATCATGCTGCGCGCGCAACAGCAGTTGAAGAACTGGGGCGAGGTGCTCAAGCTCGTCAAGACGCTGGAAAAACGTGAGGCAATTCATCCGGCGGTGGCGGTGCGTTTGCGTCAACTGGCGGCGGAGAATTTGTTGCGCGACCGGCGTCATAACGCCGATGCGCTGCTGGAGTTGTGGCATTCGCTCACGCCTACCGAGCGTCATTCGCCGCGTCTCGCCGATCTCGCCGCTGAACTGCTGGTGGCGCTGAATCGTCCGCAGGAGGCGCGCAAGATCGTCGAGGAGGCGCTCGCGCAGAACTGGGACGCGCGCTTGCTGCGACGTTATCCCGACACGGCCGGAGGCGATGCGTTGCCGTTGATCCAGAAGGCCGAGGCATGGCAGAAGGATCGCCCGGAAGATGCGGACTTGCTGTTCGCGTTGGGCCGCTTGTGTCTGCATCAGCAACTGTGGGGCAAGGCGCAATCGTTCCTCGAACGCGCGCTGAAACTCGCCGATAACGAGACGTTGAAGATTCGTTCGCATCGCGCGTTGGCGCGCTTGCATGAACAACTCGGCGATGCGGAGAAGGCGAGCCAGCATTATCGCGAGAGTGCGTTGGCGATGAATATCGTTTGACGGTTGCGTTGCGCGATGGATGCGATTTTGAATGGCCGGCGTTGCCGGCCATTGTTTTTTTCGGTCTTTTTTTACGGCAGCCGGTTACTGCACGGTGGCGGTGGCTAACGTGACGGCGGTTTTCGCGGATGGGCTTTTACGCTGGGAAGCGGTTGCGCTTGCTTTTGCGTTCGCCTCGGCGACAGGTGGTTTTCCTCTCTGCGATGCCTCGGCCAGCAACTTCGCTGCGTGATGTGCCGTGATGCGCCTATGCGGGACGCCTTTCGCATCTAGAGCAATGACCTGGAATAGCTCACGGTCGCATTCGAGTTCCTGTTGATACTGCTCTGCCGTGTCCACGAGCAATTCGATGAGCGTTCTTTGTCGCTGTCTTTCGTCGCGCGTGATCGCGGGATTTCTCACTATCGAAGCCGCGAGCGTGATCAACGTGTCCAGTTGACCGACCTGTCGGTCGCATAGCTCGAACGCGGAAAGGGCAAGCTTTTCGTACTGAAGTGCGTCGACAGGCGGACGCGAAGCCGGTTGATTTTTGACGGACCTGGTCATGGTGCGATCTCCCTGTTGCTTCTTTGGATCGCCCGGACACTTGCCTTTTTTGTGGAAGGGGTGAGCGGGCACGTGATGCGGTTGACAGACCGGCGTTCCAACATTCCGGCGAGCCTCGCGGCTCCCCCACCACAGCCCGCCCATAGAAATATAGACGTGCGGAGATAGACGCACGACCCGCGTGAGCGGGTGTGCGGTTGGAACGTCAGGCTGTCAAACCTGGTCGCTGGGTGTTTCCCGGCGACTCGGTAATTATAAGGGAGGCGACCTTGGTTGCATTCAACCTGGTGGGCTAAATGTCTCGGGTTGGCTGAAGGGATAAGGGCGGGTAGGGCGCGAGGTGGGTGTGCGGGATTCTGGTGGTGTCGGATGCGGTTTAGGGTCTACAAAAATTCCAAGATTACGATACACGATAAACCCGCCTATTCAACCCTCACAATGTCACCGCAAAAGACATATAACGGAAGTTGGTAAGTCTCGCTCAAGAATTTCTCAGTGACACCAAGCAGTGCCAGCTGATGCTCAGCTGCGTCCGTCTTGGAAAGTCCCGGTTGAACAATGAAAACTCTGAGCGTTACTGCACACGTGCGGCTGATGTCTCTGATCAATGCTAGCCGATCACGGCTGCCAACTTCGATACGTGAAGGTCTCCCTTCGTCGATACGTATAGACTCGCGCTTTAGAAGGTGAACGAAAAGGTCTGTCCGTCTGTCCTTGTTATGCAGCCACATAACGCTGCGCTGTGCCTGCCCGCATACGACGTACATATCGTCGATTCTCGCCCCCGCCGTATTCCCGCCTGAATACTTGCAATGCACCAAATCGACCGTAATAAGCTTCGGCGCAACGGGATCATCGAGAGCTATTCCTACAATGTCCGCCGCCTCACCCGCCCCGTCATCATCGACCATTACGTCATATGCGTACCGATCCTTCAAAACCTCGATGGTTCTGTACTGTACCGAGTCCTTCCTGCGCTCTTCACGTTGCGACTCCTTTTTGATATCAACGTCCGTCCAATCGACTACCTCTAGCTTGTCCCGCGGAAACAGCGTTGAGCCAGTACGCAACTCAGTGTGCATGTTTCCGTCCAACCTCGATCCGTCCGCGAACCAAATAGTCGGAGGGAACTCAGTGAGGAAGTCACAAACGTCGACCGTTTTCCCACGCCGGATCGAAGCGCGACCCGTGCCTTCATAGACAAAAGCGAAGTCGGCCGTGGCACCAGATCCTACGAACTTCAAACGGACCTTGACCTCCCGCTTGTCGGTGAATATACGGATGATCAGCGGCGCCGTTGCCGAGTACTCGACAAGTTCGATGCCGACATGAGTCATAAAGACTTCTGAGATGTACTCAAACGAAAAGGCTGTGACGGACTCATTGAAGTCGATGAGTTCAACCGGCCAGTCGATTCCAATAGCAACGGCGGATGGGCGCGCCATGACCATGCGCGGAATCAAGGTGCCTTTCAGAACCTCTTCCGGATCGATATCGTCGTTCCCAATCTTCTCGCCAGCCTGCTTGCACCAATCAGAAAAGTTGCTTACACGCAAGCGCAAATTCGACCAAACACGCCCGCGCTTTCCTGCACCGATGGATGTTTGCTCCCCACGTGAAAATCCGACCCCTGCGAGAACAGCTTTCGTTGAAGTGCCTAGGGTTGCTTCAGATAGACGCGCGCCTACGTCGGGGCCCATGCGGCCGGTGTATCGAATTTGACGGCCAATTTGTTCGTTGAGTCCGACATTCGTGAGCATTAGCCGATTGATTCCAGCCATCACCCTAAACACTTCCGGTGCGACAACCAAGGAAGCGTCGTCTCCGCAAAGCGCTTTAGCGAAATCGGCGTAAGTACCGGTGTTAGTTGATCCGTGAACATATAGGAGCGCTCGCTGTTGATCCCATACAGCGATACAGAGTTCCCAGACGATACTTTCAACCGACGCGATATCGGTCCACGGTACACCTTGGCGTCGCGGCGCTAGAACTACCAGGGTGTGTTCGGCCGCATTAAGAATAGGATAAATCCGCTCCTCCTTCGATCCTCCTCGAAAAGCTTTTCGGTAGTTCTCAGGCTTCCACATCTCACATCGGGTGCGATACACGACCATGCTTGCGGATGGACGAATTTCGTGCAATGGAATATCGTCGAGCTGTCCAACAAATCCAGCAAGGAATTCCTGCGCCTCCACTTCTTGGTCGATCGCTCCTTCACTCAGGCCTGGTAGGAGACGATTCCAGTCAGGATCCTGGGAATATAGTGTTCGAAGCTCCTCGCGAAGATTTACATCCGCAGTGTTTGCGATAAATACAGGGCCACCTAGATCTTCTCTCGCTCGCGTGAAACGGCCAGCCAACTGCAGGGTGATCGCCAGGCTCTTCTTAAGATCGTGGAATGCCGCAATCTTCAGCTCGGGCATGTCAAAGCCTTCTCCGAGCATGTCCACACAGACTACGATCCGTGATTGTCCACAGTCCAGCAAGCTCCGAGAGGCATTCGCTTCTTTCGTAGACATGGTGCTGTGGAGCATGACAGGTTTGTATTCCCCGATACTGCGGTAGATCTCAAGCACCTGAGCGGCACGAGCTTTCGTAGCAACACGCGCCATGGCGACGTGAAGTCCTGTTGCGTCTGCGCGCAATTCTTCCACAACCGCTCTGGCGATTTCTATATCGGCTCGCGGCGTGCTGAATTCGAAGACATTTCTGAAGCGAATTGAACGAAAGTATCCCTCGCGCTGTGCCATTCTGAGGGGGTAGACATAGACAATCTTCCCGTCGAGTGGAAGACCATCCTCTCGGAACGGAGTCGCCGTGAACTGCAAAATAGGCCGTTCGCGTGCTTTGAAGTGGGACTTGAACCGTTTCCACGTCGGCGCCTCCGCGTGATGTGCCTCATCGATGAATAGGTGCGAACATTGCTCCGCCATTCGGTCCTGAACATCAGAGGAGCAAAGTCCGGCCAATGCGCTGGTGGTTACAATGACGTTGCATTGGCTGAAGAATTCGTCGACCTCGTCCGGAGTAGACGGAAGCTTCACTAGTGTACCCACCACGGGTCTGATCGCTGCTTGATCCAAGACCACACAATCCGGGCGCTTAAGAATTCCTAGGCTGTAGAACTTTTCGGAAATTTGTCGCCGGAGCGCGTCCGTTGGAACCAGAACAAGCAGACGCGGACAGCGCGCCGTGACCAAAGTTGCCAACATGGTCTCAGTCTTCCCCGTCCCTGTCGGCATCACGACAGTCGCAACACTGGAAGTCGTCGACCAATGCGCATGTATCGCATGGAGCGCGCCAATCTGCGGCTTGCGAAGACCAAGTTTTCCGGAACCGGCGTCCTCTTCGCTGATATACCTGAATGCGTTTCGCCAACTATCTAGTGCCTCGGCGGCGGAATTACTTACCATTGACGCGTTCCAAGGTATCCATTTGGCAGTTTGAAGATCAATTTCGTCCGCGCCTTCCGGGATATTGCCAACCAACGATGTGCCATCCGAAGGTATCTGCGCCGCCACCGGTAAGCGCTGGAACACGTAAATGACCTCACTTGCATTGGTTTTGAACATCCATCCGAGCGCAGATGGAAGCGTAAACCGCGTCATTTCAGCCTCCAATGTCCTGGAGGTTTCCTTCAACTGCTTGACCGTTCCTTTTGCAAATTTAGTATCTAAGCCAAGTAATGGCGGCAGCGTTAGCTTCATTCACTATCCCCGGAGAATCTTCTATTTTGATATCGGAGCCTAGGAAATCACGCCACCTTTGCAGACACTTGGGCAGCGCGTCCCAGCGGGACAGCCATCCCCCGCATCGTTATCCACTTTCAACAGAGATTGTCGACGATCTGAAGCATTGTGTCGAACGGCCGTTGTTGCCCGGTCGGTCATCATGCAATGTGCATAAGGGGGCCTCGGCCCGCAGGTGAAGGGCGGTTGTCGGCCGCGGACCGATTCGGGACATTCGCTTGGCCGAAAAGCAGACGCTCGAACGCCATGGGCCGCTCCAAACCGATAAGAAGGATGTCTAGTTCCACGGCGCAACGTTGTTGTCGCGATATGCGGGTCGCTGTTCTTTACGATCGGCATATGCCCACCCAAAGGGGACGGTCGAGGTAATAGGAGGCGGACGTTCGCGTCCCGACTCAGCAGTCTATCAATCGCGATTTGAGGCTTGCGATAGTTGCGAAACACAAGCCTCTCCAGCGTGCGTGTCGCTACACCAGCCCTTGGGCGATCATCGCCAGCAGCAGTCGTTCAGCGCCGATGCCGAAGCCGGCACCTTCCCGATATGCGCCGCCGCCCACCACCTGCTGTTGTGCTCCGAGTTCGGTGCAGCGCATCTCGAAGCCCCGCCCGTTCAGATAGTAGCTGAGGCCCCTGTGGGCCGAACCGTCGATTTCATAGCGAAGTGCAAGTGAGTCAAAAAAGCCAGTCACTATTTCCTTACTGCGCATGATCGCCAATTCCGGATCGGGGCACAGATATTCGAATCCCAGTTGGGAGAATTCACGGTAACGGCCGGCTTGCGGTCGTTCATAGCGATAACATCGAGCGATATAAAACAACATCCGCTCCTGTTGGCGACCCAGCAACTCACTACATCGTTCCTGGAAGAGAGCTGTCGCTTCCGGAATCAGGCAGCAAGCCCGTCCCTTCTTATCGGAGAAGGCCCACATTTGGCCGATGATCTCGCTACCGCCAGCCTTCTGGATGAACGTATCCTGCGACCACAAGGCGGGGACGATAGCCTCTTCCGCTCCAACGTTAATGAAGATAGCTCCGGAATCGAGTTTCCAGAGCGCGAATTTGCGCGGCTTCCTTGCCAACGATGAAACGTGTTCCGCGAATCATGGTCATGAGAATCCTCTTTGGTGTTGAAAATAAAAAAGGCGCCTAAGGCGCCTTGGTCGTTTGTGCATGGAAAGAGGAAATGCGATCCCGGATTTCCTGCTATGGACGTAACGAACCACGGCGCATCGAATAGCGACCGTGATGGTGGTGAGACTTGCTCAGGATGTTACGAAGTTCCATGGCGTCAATATTGACACACAAACTGATGATTGTGTAACCACTGCTATGCCTCGGCTAGCTGATTTAGGCGGCCAAGCTGAGCGACCGTTGTTGGCCGAACAGGGCCCGATGCGATAGTCTTAACACCAAGCGACGCCACACTTTTCCAGCCGCGGCTTACCTGCCAACGGCAAGGTGTCTGCCCATCAGTAACAACTAATCTTCTCAAACGGTCAGACCATCGACCGCGCTGACGCGCTTTCCCCTTCAACGACACAACGACCCATGCCGGAAAATAGCCGCCCACATCCATCCCAGCCGACTGACTCAGGTATGCTGGCGCCTTTGGGACAGCTTCCGTTCAAGGGGAGAATATGCGGCGCGTCGTATTCAATCAGAAAGGTGGCGTAGGCAAATCGACCATCGTCTGCAACCTTGCGGCCATCAGCGCCAGCGAAGGTCTGCGCACTCTGGTTATCGACCTGGATGCCCAGGCGAATTCAACTCAATACCTGCTCGGCCCGCAGGCCAGCGAGGCCCATCCCACCGTCGCTGGCTTCTTTGAAACCGCGCTAACGTTCAGCTTCCGGCCCGTAGAAGTAACGTCGTTCATTCATCCGACGCCGTTTGAGAATCTGGACATCATGCCCGCTCATCCTGACCTGGACGCGTTGCACGGCAAACTGGAATCCCGCTACAAGATCTACAAGTTGCGTGACGCGCTCAACGAACTCGACATGTATGACGCGATTTATATCGACACGCCGCCAGCGTTGAACTTCTACACCCGCTCCGCGCTGATCGCCGTCGAGCGGTGTCTGATCCCGTTCGACTGTGATGACTTTTCCCGTCGCGCGCTTTACACGTTGCTGGAAAACGTGAAGGAGATCCAGCAGGATCACAACGTCGCACTGGAGGTGGAAGGGATTGTCATCAACCAGTTTCAGCCTCGTGCGAGCCTGCCTCAAAAGCTGGTCGACGAACTCGTCAGTGAAGGCTTGCCGGTGCTGGCTTCACGGCTGTCTTCGTCCGTGAAGATCCGCGAATCGCATCAGCAGGCGACCCCCGTCATTCACCTCGATCCGGGACACAAACTTTCGCAGGAGTATCGGGCCTTGCATCGTGAACTGGCCGGATAGGGGGAATCAGCAGACGGCCGGGTTCGGCCGAGATGGAACGAATATCCAAACGTGGGTTTCGCTCAAATATCGGGCGTAGGGAGTCGGATAGGGGCGCAGCTTCGGCCCCTAACCGGCCGTAGTCGAGCAAACCTGGTGAACTGCCGCTTTGTCCGTTGCCGAGCGGCAGTAACCGGACCCATTTCAGTCACTCAGGCAGCATCGACGCCGGTTCGAAGTCTCCCCGATATGAGACGTTGTCACGCGGCGCTGCCGTCGCTAGCATCAGAACGCCTCTCGCAGCGCAATGACGCCGCATGGTGGTTCGTCGCGCTCACCGCAGACATTGGGCGTAAATTTCAGCACTGTCGATGCGAATAGCCCGCGTGAGTCGAACTCCATCAGCGCATCTACTAGTGCATATTGCACAGCAAAACAGATACAAGGAGACGGTCATGACTGAAACGAGTCCCCCCAACGAGGTCAAGTTCATTGCCACGCGCGCCCTTGAACTTATGGGCGGTCGTGAGAAAGCGTTCGCTGCAATGGAAGCGGATTACGACGCGATGAAGGAACGCTGGAATCAAGACACTGACAGTATTGGACGCATTCTTCGCGCGCATCTATATCTCGAACACTACCTCACGGAGTACCTTCAGCACGCAAATCCTGCTCTCGGCGATCTCGATGAAGCCCGCTTAACCTTTGCACAAAAGGCGAACTTGCTAAGGTCGGATGCCCCAGTGATTGAGATGATCATTGGCGGCATCCGCCACTTGAACAAGATCCGCAATCGCCTAGCGCACAACCTGCGAGCGGCAGTGACGGAAGAGGATGCTAACGTCTTCCTGTCCCAAGGAATCTTTCGGGCGATGCGTGAGGAAGATGCAAAAGGCACTGACCGAGAGCCGAGCGCCGATCCGCTCGATGTGCTCGAAGGGTTTGCCGAATTTGCAAGCGCGATGCTTCATAACGGCACTACTTCTCACGGCGAAGCGTTTCGACAAGCTACCGGCGAATGGCATGAGAGGCATGGAGAAGCCTCTTCAAAGTAACCGCTCGTCTACCCTTTCATAGCAGGCATACTAGACGCGTAAAGTCGCATTTCTGCGAGAAAATGGCAGAGGGGCGAGCCCAAACACCTGTCCACCTTTTGCTCCGCCTGTCTTAAGGCGGCCGACCTCATCATACCGATAGTTCTGACGACGGTTTGACCCACAATTCCTTTCGCGTCTTGTCCGTCTTGCTGGCGACCGTCTTCAGCTTGCCTAGCAGTGACTCGAAGTGTGGCAATGAGCAGACGATGAACTGCCCAAAGTATTTGCTAAGTCTCCCGCGTGAATATCCGTCGGTCAGTTCTTCACATGCCGCAGACGGAAGACCGTAATCGTGAACTCCTGCGCTCTTTCGCACCGCGTCTATCC
This sequence comes from Paraburkholderia terricola, assembly GCF_900142195.1. Taxonomy (GTDB): domain Bacteria; phylum Pseudomonadota; class Gammaproteobacteria; order Burkholderiales; family Burkholderiaceae; genus Paraburkholderia; species Paraburkholderia terricola. The sequence goes on along the minus strand of NZ_FRAB01000027.1, from coordinate 34,900 downwards.
AGTCAGTGGCACCTGACTCGGCCAGTCCGGACAGTGGCTCGCACGCGACCTGCCGATGCCGCTGGAAGTCCTGCGTCTGCTCGCAGTAGACCACCACCCAAGAGGCAGGAGTTGCAAGGTCCGTTAGCGCGTTTGCATTCTCCACACTTGCGATTGTCGTGTCTGGTTTTGCGACCAGTATTTCCGATGTCGTCAGCAAGATTGGGCAGTAGAGGAAGGGGTAACACTCTTCCGGGTGCATGCCCAAATTCCACTCGATTGCTTCTGTTACTAGGCGCGGCAGAGCGTATTGCAGTTGGGCTAGGCCTCTTCTTATTTCTGCGTCATGCACTGTTCCATTGCTCAGATCAATCTCGACACCCTTGATACAGAGCTCTTCCTTGTTGTCGAAAGCGGTAGAGGGCTGGGTATCCAGCATCACGGGCGCGAAATCGTCTACAACCCGTAGCGTATGGCCCAGGGTAAACGATGAGAAGTCGCTGAGGTTCGGGTCCGGAAAAAACAACCATTTGTTGTTGCGATGCCGATGCTTGCACTCTATCAACAACTGGAATTCTGTTGTGATCTCGTTCGGCCTGCGATACGGCAGGTAGATTGACGCGTGAAGGTCAACGGAGAAGTCGTCTCTTCCCTGTGCGCCGTGCCGGGTATAGGAATAATCGGCACTGGTGGAAAAGCCATGCTTCACTAACAGTTTGGATACTTCAAATTCCATCGGCACGCTGGAGGACAATAGGTTGTCCTTCCAACCTTTCTTTTCCTTGAAATTTTTTTCATCCGTTTTCTTCTCAGCCACGGCCGCTCGCCCTCGTACGCTCGTTTGAATTGCTGCGGATCGTAACATGGAGAAGATGTGACCGAAACGCGATGAGTTTCAGCCATATAGCTCCGTCGAGCGACGTCTCTTCCTGGCCGAACCGAGACAAATCGCGGCAGTCTCCGATCAACCGACCCTAAGCCGCTCCAGTTTCGCCGAAGCGGACGCTCATGGTTCGGCAAATGCGGTGCGCCGTTCACCGTGGAAATAGGGAAGCCAGCAGCGTCCGGCGGCAGAACATATGCGATTTATTGCCCCATTATCACGAAGCGGGTGATAGCGTCTATTGCATTGCTTGCCAGTGGAAGACCCTCATTCGCGCTTGACGGGATGTTCGCGCTAACTTCGCGCGAGTTAGCGGTTGATGGCATGGCCTTCTCAGGCGTCTCCGTATTTAGCCACTCCGGTCATCGACGAACCTCTTAATGTCGCCGTTCGCTAAAGTTAATCAAAAATCTGTCGTTAATGTTATCGCAGCGCGCGATCATTCGACTTCGTCTGTTCAGCCCTCTGCACTGCCGCGCTGAATCCGCCGAAACGATTGATGGAAAGGCCATATGGCTTACGGGCGCTGCCATCTTAATCACACGCTAACTCGGAACTGATCCCGGAAATGAACCTGAGAAACCTCTTTTTGTTGTTGTTTATCGCAGCGCTGGCCGGATGTGCGACGACACCACCCATGTCGGTAACGAAGCAGGAGCAGCATGAACTCGGACCGGTAGCCGGTGCGCTATTCATTCCCCAGAATAGCTTGTTGGTGACAGTGACGCCTACCAATGCTGGCGCCACGGGCCTCCTCGGAGCTCTGGTTGCAGCGGGAATCGATGCGGCCCGGCGCTCTTCGGCGGAAAGCACCGCCGCTCCGATGCTTGAGCAACTCCACGATTATGACTTCCGCGCCGTCATGAAGCAGGCGTCCAACAGTGCAGTTGGCATGCTTCAGACCATCAAATTTGCCGCGCCGCTCGATGTCGAGACTGTCAACTCGAGCACGCAGAAAAGAATCGTCTTTGACAATGCTTCGGCAAGCGCAGTCCTATTCGTCGATGTTGGCTACCAGTTGCAGTCGGGAAATCTTTATGTCTCTGCTAATGCCGTGATGTATCCGAAGGCCGACAACTTGTTGCACTTCAGAAGAAAGCCGAACGATTCCGACCCGCTCGATGCCGGCAATGCTATATACAGGAAAACGTTCAACTACTCGAAGTTGAATGTGGTAGCCACCGATATCAAACTCGATTTGACGGAAGGGGCAAACAACATCGCATCCCAACTCGCGGCCGATCTGAATCATCCCATTTGATTTGAAGTAGCGGTTGCCCAGCTGCGCGGTGCATCACAGCAAGCGCTGATGCTGGACACCGCACTTCACTTTCTGCGTCGCGCGTACTACCGTGGCGCCACGGCGGTAAGGTCACGATAGGGCTCCGCATCGACGTGGGGAAGAGGGGCTAATTTCTTTGCAAAGCGGTCACTTGAACGTCGGCGCTGAGCGCAAGGGCGAATGGCTGTATGTTGACGTTGGACGATCGCAGCACACGTCCGGGCGTCTATGCGAAAGTCATAAAACGACCGCTGCAGCCCTGGCATGAAAAGATGCGATGTCGGATGCAGTGCGACCTGAAGCATCAACTTTCCAGACCACTGCATCCACCAGCAACCATGACGCAAGTCACTCCCGCATTAAAATTCGGCGGCTCCGCGAGAGCAAGCTGGGAAACACATCAGAAACAGCGCAAGCATAAACAGCCGACGCATATCAATGCTCCAGAGAGATTTTGAGCAAGAAGCTTCTCCTCGACACTTCTTTTCAAAAAGACCTCCAGAAGTTGGAATAATGCCGAACCATTGGATTACCGAACGAGAATCACGATATTCTTCCGATCCGGCGGAATCAGCTCAAGCGCATCCATCTTCTCGCGCCGCACCGTCGAACGTTTGGTTTGGCAATTAAAACAATCAATCTTCAACTAGGGGTAAAACAATCATGCTATTGGGTCGAATCGCTATCTATGGTCTCGCCGTGTCCATTCTCGCCGGATGCGCGGCAGGCCGGACAACTGTCGACGTCTCCGCGCCTCAAGGCAAAAATCCTGCAACGGGGAAATACGTACGCATTGATTCCGTACAGGACAAACGCACGTTCACGGTCGCCCCTCCCAGCGCCGACATGGCGTCACTGGATCCGGCTGAAGATTCTGGCGATGCGTCGAAAGCTCGCGCGATCGGTCGGAAGAGAAACAGTTATGGCAAGGCGCTCGGCGACGTGGTGCTTCCCGAAGGCAAGACGGTCTCTGGCCTCGTTGAAAGCGCATTGGCTACAGGCTTTCAGGAGGCCGGCTACATCGTCGTGAAGCAGGACGACCCCAACTTTGCCGCCGCCACTCCGGTGACGGCGCAAATCATCGATTTCTGGGCCTGGTTCCAGCCCGGCTTCTGGTCCATTTCAACCAACCAGAAGTCGGAACTGCAGTTGTCAGGCGATGTCGGCGCGCTTCATGGTGAGCAGACCGTCAAGACGCGCGTTAGCGAATCCAAGAAGGTCGTGGTTGCCAGCGACTGGCAGGAGATCGTGGAAAAAGGCCTGTCGGCGATTACGCTGCGGACCAAGGATCTGTTAAGCGGGAAGTAGGTCCATCGAGGAGCGAGCCGCCTCGCTCCTGATGAAGACGGCGAGCGCGTCTAGCTCGCTGGTCCAGAACCGCAATCGGGTATCTGGACCAGCGAAGCGCCAGCAAAAACCGCCGCCACTTACTTATTGACCATCTTCGCCGGCACACTAATCGCCAGCAACCCGCCAAGCACGAGAAACCCGGCCAGCATATACATCCCCGAATCATTCGCCGAGGTTGCCTGCTTGAGCCACCCCACCGCATACGGACTGAGAAAGCCCGCCAGATTCCCAATCGAATTAATCATCGCAATCCCGGCCGCCGCGCCCGTACCCGCAAGAATCGCGGTCGGCAAACTCCAGAACAGCGGCAGCGTGGTGAGAATCCCCATCGTGGCGAGCGTGAGCGAAGCCATCGCCAATACCGTGTTGTGCGTCCACACAACAGAGAGAATCAAACCAATCGCGCCCGCGAACGCCGGCAACGCGATATGCCAGCGCCGCTCGCGGTGGCGATCCGCGCTACGCGACACGAGCACCATCGCCACCACCGCCGCCGCGAACGGAATCGCGGACAACAGACCGATCGCGAACGCGTCGGTCACGCCGGTCGTCTTGATGATGGTCGGCAACCAGAAGCTCACGCCGTAAAGACCCATCACGAACGAGAAGTACGTGAGGCTCAGCATCAGCACGCGCCCGCTCGTGAGCACCTGGCGGATCGGCATGTCGTGCTTGGTGGCTTCCTCCGCGGACACATGGCGCTCGAGCAACTCCTTCTCTTCGGCGGTAAGCCACTTGGCCTTCGCGATGCGGTCGTCGAGGATGAAGAACACCAGAATGCCGACCAGCACCGACGGAATACCTTCGAGCAGAAACAGCCACTGCCAGCCGTGCCAGCCGTTCGCGCCGTTGAAGCTCTTCATGATGTAGCCCGAGATCGGACCGCCGATCACGCCGGAGAGCGCGATCGCCGTCATGAACCAGGTGGTCATGCGGCCGCGCCGGTGCGACGGATACCAATAGGTGAGGTACAGGATGATGCCGGGGAAGAAGCCCGCTTCGGCGATGCCGAGCAGGAAGCGCATGACGTAGAACATGGTGGGCGTGGTGACGAACATCGTCAGCATCGAGATCACGCCCCACGACACCATGATCCGCGCGATCCACACGCGCGCGCCCACTTTGTGCAGGATCACGTTGCTCGGAATTTCGAAGATGAAATAGCCGAGGAAGAAAATCCCCGCGCCGAAGCCATATACGGCGTCGCTCAGACCGAGGTCCGCGCTCATTTGCAGCTTGGCGAAACCGACGTTGACGCGGTCCAGATACGCGACCACGTAGCACAGCATCAAGAACGGCGTCAGCCGCCAGCCGACTTTGCGGTAGGTGGCCTCTTCGAAGCTGGAAGGCGGCGCACCCGCGCCGGGATGGTGAAGCGGATCTGCGGGACTGGCCATGATGTCTCCTCTTTTCTTGTGGAAATGAAGTGCCGCTGTCGCCCGATTCTATCCGCGCGGAATGGCTTGCATGACGAATAGATACCGGGGGAAAACACTGACATTGCAAGCGGGCCGCGCGTGCGACGGCCCGCGGCGGCAAGCTGGGCGCCGCCTACAAGTCACCTGCGCGCCACCTGCGCGTCACCTACACGCAGCGCCCGCCGTCGACTTCGAGACACACGCCCGTGATGAACTCTGCTTCGTCCGAAGCCAGATACAGCGCGGCGTTGGCGATATCCTGCGGCGTGGAGAACCGCCCGAGCGGAATGCCCGCGAGAAAGCGCTGACGATTTTCCGGCGTGTCCTCGACGCCCATGAATTCGGAAAGCAGCGCCGTTTCGCCGATCACCGGGTTCACGCAGTTCACGCGAATGCGGTCAGGGCCCAGTTCGACGGCAAGCGATTTGCTCGCGATGATCACCGCGCCCTTGCTGCCGTTGTACCAGACGAGGCCCGGCCGCGGCCGCACGCCGGCCGTCGACGCGATGTTGATGAAACAGCCGCCGCCTTGCTCGCGAAAGTACGGCACGAATTCCTGCACGCTCCAGTAGATGCTTTTGACGTTCACCGCATACACGCGGTCGAACTCGGCTTCGGTCACTTCCATCACCGGCTTGTTGCGATGCGTCGTGCCCGCATTGTTGACGACGATCTGCACGCTGCCGAAGTCTTCGAGCGCGGCTTCGCGCAGCTTGCGCCAGTCGTCCTGTTGCGCGACGTTGCCCGGCACCGCGATCGCCTTGCCGCCCGCCAGCGCGATTTCACTCGCCACGCGTTCGGCGGCCGCGCCGTTCAGATCGTTGACCACGACGTTCGCGCCTTCGCGCGCGTAGGTCTTCGCGATGCCTTCGCCGAAACCCGATCCGCCACCTGTGACGATGGCTGTCTTACCTGTCAACCGCATGATGTCTCCGCTGTTTGTTGTGAATGGTGATGCGTTTGCGATGAACCCAGTGCCTAATCAACCACGCCTAGCCGTGACGAATGGCGATGGTTTTCAGCACCGTGAAGCCATACAGCGCTTCGAAACCTTTTTCGCGCCCGTGGCCCGAATGCTTGACGCCGCCGAACGGCAACTCGACGCCGCCGCCCGCGCCATAGTTGTTGATGAACACCTGACCGGAACGCAAGCGCCGCGCGAGACGCATCTGCCGCGCGCCGTCGCGTGTCCAGATGCCGGCCACGAGGCCGAACTGCGTGCCGTTGGCGAGCGCGAGCGCTTCGTCCTCGTCGCTGAACGACATCGCGGCGAGCACCGGGCCGAACACTTCGTCGCGCGCGAGTCGGTGGACTGCGGGCACGTCGCGCAGCAGCGTGGGCGCCTGATAGAAGCCGCTTTGCGGCGCTTCGGGGATCACTTCGCCGTGCGCCGCCATCGGAATGCCGTCGTGCTGCGCGTCGGAGAGGAAGTCCCACACGCGCCGTTGCTGTTTCGCGTTGATGAGCGGCCCGCAGTCGAGATCGGCATGCGAAGGACCGACGCGCAACGCGTGAAACGCGTCGCTCAGACGGTCGAGCAAGGGTTCGTAAATGGCCCGGTCGATCAGCACGCGACTGCCCGCCGAGCAGGTTTGCCCGGCGTTCTGCACGATCGCCGCGACGAGCACGGGGAGCGCCGCGTCGAGATCCGCGTCGGCGAACACGATTTGCGGCGACTTGCCGCCCAGTTCCAGCGTGACGGGCACGTGGTTTTCGGCGGCCATTTGCGTGACCAGCTTGCCCGTTTCGGGCGAGCCGGTGAACGAGATGTGATCGATGCCCGGATGGGATGCCAAAGCCGCTCCCGCCTCGTGCCCATAACCTGTGACGACGTTCAGCGCGCCCGCCGGCAAACCGGCCTCGGCCGCCAGTTCGGCGACACGCAGAACGGACAGACACGCATCCTCGGCCGGCTTGACGACGCACGCGTTGCCGGCGGCGAGCGCCGCGCCCACGCTGCGGCCGAAAATCTGCATCGGATAGTTCCACGGCACGATGTGGCCGGTCACGCCGTGCGGCTCGCGGATCGTCAGCACCGTGTAGCCGGCCTGATAAGGCAGCGTTTCGCCGTGCAGCTTGTCCGCCGCGCCCGCGTAGAACTCGAAGTAGCGCACGAGCGCGGCCGCATCGGCGCGCGCCTGTTTGAGCGGCTTGCCGGTGTCGCGGGCTTCGAGTTGCGCAAGTTCCTCCTGGCGGGCGGCGACCAGCATCGAGAGCCGGTACAGCACGCGGCCGCGTTCGGCGGCGCTCGCCTCGCCCCATGCGCCTTCGAACGCGCGGCGGGCGGCCTGCACCGCCTGGTCGATATCCGCGGCGGTGCCGCGCGCGAGCTGGGTGAACGGCTGGCCGTCCGAGGGATCGAGCACGGCGATCGTCTCGCCGCCTGATCCCGCGGACCATTCGCCGCCGATGAAGTGTCGGGCTTCTTCCATGCATGCTCCTTGAGATCGCGCAGCCGGCACTGACGAGGGGCCGGATACGCGGTGTTCACAAACGAGAGGCACAATCGAGAGACGCGGGACGATTATCGCGCCGATCCGGCGACGGGTGCCACCGGCCGATTGGCTATAATGGCGCATTCCGCACTGTCCGGCCGCGGGGCCGCGGCTCCAGGCGAGCTTCACGATCCATGCCGCCCGGGCTCACGCACCGCACGCCGTGTTCCGAATTCCATCCTGATCAGAGAGCGCCCATGAGCTTCAATCACGTCCCCGCAGGCAAAGACCTTCCGCAAGATTTCAACGTCATCATCGAAATCCCGGCGCAGAGCGACCCGGTGAAGTACGAAGCCGACAAGGACTTGGGCCTGCTCGTCGTCGACCGCTTCATCAGCACGGGCATGCGCTATCCGGCCAACTACGGCTTCATTCCGCAAACCCTGTCGGGCGACGGCGACCCGGTCGACGTGCTGGTGATCACGCCGTTCCCGCTGCTGGCCGGCTCCGTGGTGCGCGCACGCGCGCTGGGCATGCTGCAAATGACCGACGAATCGGGCGTGGACGCGAAGCTGATCGCCGTGCCGCACGACAAGGTCTGCCCGATGACCGCGAGCCTCAAGTCGATCGACGACGTGCCCGCGTACCTGAAAGATCAGATCAAGCATTTCTTCGAGCAATACAAGGCGCTGGAGAAGGGCAAGTGGGTGAAGGTCGAGGGCTGGGCGGACCTCGAAGCCGCGCATAAGGAAATCAGCGAAGGCGTGGCGAACTACAAGAAGTAAGCTGCGTCGCCACGCTGCTGGCATGACGAAAACCGCGCGGGCCCGAAAGGGCCGCGCGGTTTTTTAATGGGCTTGCCAGGCATGCGCGTGCCGCCCGCCTGGCCTTGCGCGACGCACATAGACGTATTGCATCGCCCGCATGAACCGAAGCCATTTTTATAGTTAGGTGTAAACCCTTATGATCTGTCGCCTGTCGCAGCTTCGTTAATCGCGCGGCATCACCCCGCGCAGACGTCGCGCCAATGCGTGTTTTAGGAGCCCACTGTCCGGATGCTGAATCGCAAGTCCAACGCATCGTCGCCACGCGGGTCGAACCGGCTGTATGCCATCGTCACCGCGATCTACCGCAAGCGTCCGGTATGGATGGTGTCGTTTTCCGCGAGCGAGGCCAATCTGTCGGAAGGGCTGAGAGCGGCCTGCGCGTCCACGGCGATGCTGGCCGTCGGCAATGTGCTGCACGATCCGACCTTCGCGTGGGCCGCGATCGGCGCCTTCTGGACCTGTCTCGCCGACGCGGCCGGCTCGAATCGCGCGCGTTTCGCGTCGATGATGGGCTTCGCGCTTCTCTCCACCGTATGCGGCGGCCTGACGGCCTTTGCTTCCGGCGCCGGGGCGATTTGGGCGGCGCTCGCGGTGCTGATCTTCACGAGCCTCGGCGGATTCGGCCGCATCTGGGGCGCGGCCACCTCGCAGGTGACGATCCTCGCCGCGACCGCTTGCGTCGTGATGGTCGACAGGCCGATGCGCGACGTGCGCGAAGGCCTGGCGTTTCTCGGCGTCTATCTGATCGGCTGCCTGTTCGCGGTCGTGCTCAGCCTCACCATCTGGCGGATTCATCCGTTCGCCATGAGCCGGGCGTCGTTGCGCGCTGTTTATCTGCGACTGGCCGACATCGCTCTGGACAGCGCCCGTCTGCTCGAACAGCGCGCGGCGCCCGGCGAGTGGGCCACGCATGCCGCGAAATTTCGCGCCGATGCCCGCGCCGCGCTCGAGCGCGCCCGCAAGGCGGTGGCGAACGTGCCCGCGTCGAGAACGGGCGGGCGCGAAACCTACGACACGCTTCTCAGCTTGCTCACCGAAGGCGAGGCGCTGTTCGCCTATCTGATCGCCGTTTCGGGCGCGAGCGAAAAAGTCCCCGGCGACGCCCGGCGCGCGCAACGCGCGGCGCGATTGCTCGCGGGCATGGGTAACGTGCTGCGCAGAATCGGCGCCGACGCGAATGAAGGGCAATGGCAGCGTCTCGCCGATATGCAACAGCGTTTGCGGCGCCTCGCGCGGCGTCTCGAAACCGCGCTGATCGAGCCGGTGAAACTGAAGTCCGACTTCGAACTGGTCGATTTCGCGCCGGCGTACGCGCCGCCCGAACGCTGGACCGACAGCGCCATCAGACTGCTGACGCGCACCGGGTCGACGCTCAAGGCCAATCTCACGACCGAGTCCGTCGGCTTGCGCCACGCGGCGCGCGTCGGCGTGACGACGACGACGGGCTTTCTCGTCATCCGCGCGCTGGGGCTGCCGTTCGGCTACTGGGCCACGATGGCGACGCTGCTGATACTGCAACCGTCGATTGCCGCGACCTGGCCGCGCAGTATCGAGCGCGCGGCGGGGAGCATCGTCGGCGGCGTGCTGGCGGCCGGCATCGGCTATGCGATTCATTCGCCGCTCGGCATTTCGCTCGCGGTCTTTCCGCTGGTGGTGGCGACGATGGCGCTGCGCCCCGTCAGCTACAGCCTCTTCGTGCTGTTTCTCACGCCGACTTTCGTGCTCGTCGCCGACTTCGCGACGCCTGGCGCGAGCGAACTTGCCTTCGCGCTCACGCGGCTCGGCAACAACGTGCTCGGCTGCGTGCTGGCGCTCGTCGCAACCTTCTATCTGTGGCCGACGCGTGAAAAGGCCGACTACCGCGCTTATCTGAGCGGGGCGGTGCGAGCCAACGTCGAGTATCTGAGCGCGGCGCTGGAGTCGCCGCGCCGCAGCGAAAAGGACATGGAGCGCTTGCGCAGAGCCGCGGGCCTCGGCAGCAATAACGCGGAGGAAGCGATCGGCCGCGTTCGCCTCGAAAAACTCGAGGACTCGATGATCGACACCGTGACGCTGACGGTGCTGAGTCTGTTGCGAAGAATGGCGGGCACCGCGACGCAGTTGCGCCTGAGTACGACGCGGCGCGACAGGCACGATGAACTCGGCATGTGGATCGCCGCCGTGAGCGCCGACATCGACGCCGCGTTGGAGCGGACGCTACGGCCGATCCGCCATGAGCTTCCGGCGCGGGACAAGCTGACGTCGCTCGAGGCCGATGCGGTGGGTGAACTCGCGCTGATGCAGCGGCTGTTGACTGAGCGGATGCGTGAGGCGAGAGGGTAGCGAGCCGTCGCGAGCAGGTAGGCGGGGCGATCTGATGCGTGATTCGCGCGGAGCACGAAGCGCGAGCACGCATCCCGCAGCGAAGGCAAAGCGCCGTCACGAAGCGCCGGTTTCCTGTTCCGTTTCGTCATCGGCGAGCGGCTCCGGCTCGGGCAACGGCAACGCCGATTCCAGCGTGCGCAGCCCCGCCGCCAGCGCCCGCTTTTCAACAGCGGACAAACGCTTGACCCAATACTCGGCGCGCGAAGCGCTCGAGCGGTCCGCCAATTCGAACGACGCCAGCACGCGCACCGGCTTGCGCGAGCGTGTATACCGCGCGCCCATGCCGCTCATGTGTTTATCGAAACGTGCCTCGACGTCGACGGCGATGCCCGTATAAACGCTGCCGTCCGAGCATTCGAGCAGATAGAGAAACCACGGCATAAACGCGCTTCAGCCTTTGAACGGATTGTGTTCGCGCAGCTCGTCCACATACGCGTGGATGCTGTTCTTTTCGTTGGCGAGAAAGTGGCCGACCGCATCCGCGAAGGCCGGATGCGCGAGCCAGTGCGCCGAGCGCGTCACCGTGGGCAGAAAGCCGCGCGCCATCTTGTGCTCGCCTTGGGCGCCGCCCTCGAACGCGCCGAGTTTTTCCTCGATGCAGAATTCGAGCGGTTGGTAGTACGCCGTTTCGAAGTGCAGGCACGGCACGTGTTCCAGCGCGCCCCAGTAGCGGCCGTACAGCGTGCCGCCGGTTTGCGCATCGCGCTGGTAGACCACGAGCGAACTGGCGATCGGCCTGCCTTCGTATTCGGCGATCACGAGCAGCAGGTTTTCCGGCATCGACGCGCCGATCATGCGGAAGAAATCCAGATTCAGATACGGACTCGAAAAGTGCTCGCGATAGGTTTGCCGATAGCACTTGCTAAAGAAGCGCCAGTCGGCGTCCTGGATGTCCTCGCCGCGAATCCGGCGCATCGTCACGCCGGCCTCGTGGACTTTGCGGCGCTCGGCGCGAATGTTCTTGCGCTTCTTCTGTTCGAGCGTCGAGACGAAATCGTCGAAGTCGCGATAGCCGTCGTTCAGCCAGTGGAACTGCACGCCCTCGCGCTGCATCATGCCCATCTCGGTGAGCGCGTTCGCTTCCGTTTCGGTGGGAAACAGCACGTGCAGCGACGAGACGTCGCTTTGCTCGGCGAACGCCATCAAGGTCGCCGCCAGATGCCGCAACGCGTGCGTATCGGCGGCGAGCAGACGGTTGCCTTGCACCGGCGTGAAGGGCACCGCGCACAGCAGCTTCGGGTAATAGGGCAGGCCGTTGCGCTTGTAGGCGTCGGCCCAGGCCCAGTCGAACACGTACTCGCCGTACGAGTGTCCTTTCAGATAGACGGGCGCGGCCGCCGCGAGCTTGTCCGTGCGCGGATCGGTCAGCGTGACGAATTGCGGCGCCCAGCCGGTATCGGCGACCGCGCATTGGGCCGCATGCAAGGCGCTCAGGAACTCATGCCGCAGAAACGGCGTGGGCTGCTGCTGCCGCGCGAGGAGGGCATTCCATTCCGCGGCGTCCACCTCGGAGGGCGACGCCAGAATGCCCGTGCGATAATCAAAGCGTTCCTGATTCAATCTGTGTGACTGTTCCCAATGAGCGACGCGGCGCTTCAGGCGGCGCGTCGTTCGTTTATTCGATTTGTCCGTTCCGTCGAGCCGCAAGGCCGCGGTACTCGCAAGCCGCTCGTGGCTTGCCTGCCGATCCTGCCATGAAGACCCGAATCGCTCTTGCTCAAATCAATGTCACCGTCGGCGACTTCGCCGGCAACGTCGCGAAGATCGTCGCCGCCGCGCGTGTCGCGCACGAAGGCGGCGCGAAGCTGCTGATCGCACCTGAACTCGCGCTGTCCGGTTACCCGCCCGAAGATCTGCTGCTGCGCCCCGCGTTCTATACCGCGAGCGCGGCGGCGTTGGCCGACCTCGCCACGCAACTCAAACCGTTCGCCGGCTTGCATGTGATCGTCGGCCATCCGCTGCGCGAGGTGGCGCACGCCGGGTCGCACAGCGCGGGGCACGGTCATGGTAATGCAAACGCGCCGATCGAGCGCGGCGTGCCGCCGGTCGACACGTTCAACGCGGCCTCGCTGATCGTCGGCGGGGAAGTGGCGGGCACCTATCGCAAGCAGGATTTGCCCAATACCGAAGTGTTCGACGAGAAGCGCTACTTCGCGTCCGACCCGCAGCCCTTCGTGTTCGAACTGGACGGCGTGAAGTACGGCGTGGTGATCTGCGAGGACGCATGGCATGCGTCGGCCGCGCAAATGGCGAAGGCGGCGGGCGCGCAAGTGCTGCTGATTCCCAACGGCTCGCCGTACCACCTGAACAAGGAAGCGGTGCGCTTCGACATTCTGCGCGGGCGGATTCGCGAAACCGGTTTGCCGATGGTCTACGTCAACATGGTCGGCGCGCAGGACGAACTGGTGTTCGACGGCGGCTCGTTCGTGCTCGACGACAAGGGCGAACTGGTCGCGAAGATGGCGCAGTTCGAGGAAGCCACCGCGATCGTCGAGTTCGAGGGCGGCAAGCCGCTGCCGGCCGCGATCGCGCCCGAGCTGTCGCTCGAAGCGCAGGTGTACGCCGCGCTCGTGATGGGCGTGCGCGACTACATCGAGAAGAACGGCTTTCCGGGCGCGCTGATCGGCCTGTCGGGCGGCGTGGATTCGGCGCTGGTGCTGGCGGTCGCGTGCGACGCGCTCGGCGCGGAGCGGGTGCGCGCGGTGATGATGCCGTCGCGCTACACCGCGGACATCTCGACCACCGACGCCGCCGACATGGCGCGCCGCGTCGGCGTGCGTTACGACGAGATCGCGATCGCGCCGATGTTCGACGCGTTCCGCAACGCGCTGGCGGATGAATTCGCGGGCCGCGCCGAAGACGCCACCGAAGAAAATATCCAGGCCCGCATTCGCGGCACCTTGCTGATGGCGCTGTCGAACAAATTCGGCTCGATCGTGCTGACCACCGGCAACAAGAGCGAGATGGCGGTGGGCTACTGCACGTTGTACGGCGACATGGCCGGCGGCTTTGCGGTGATCAAGGACATCGCCAAGACGCTCGTCTACAGGTTGTGCCACTACCGCAACCAGGCCACCGGGTTCGGCAAGCAGAACGTGATTCCCGAGCGGATCCTGACGCGCGCGCCCTCGGCGGAACTGCGCGAGAATCAGACCGACCAGGACAGTCTGCCGCCGTACGAAGTACTCGACGCGATCATGCGCATGTACATGGAAGAGGATCGTTCCCTCGCCGAAATCATCGCCGCGGGCTATGCGGTCGACGACGTGAAGCGCGTCACGCGCCTCATCAAGATCAACGAGTACAAGCGCCGTCAGGCGCCGATCGGCATTCGCGTCACGCATCGCGCGTTCGGCCGCGACTGGCGCTATCCGATCACTTCGCGCTACACCGAGCCCGTGGAGTGAGCTTCGGGAAGAACGGCTGCCGATTACCCGAAAGAGACTGAAGCGAGCCGGATTGCCGCAACGCATCCGGCGCGGCGTAGAATAAAAATCACCCAATTTCCTTTCACTCTTCCAGACACGAGACGAGGTTCGCCATGAAGCGCATCACCGCAGTCATCAAACCGTTCAAACTCGACGAAGTGCGCGAGGCGCTCGCTGAAGTCGGCCTGACGGGGCTGACCGTTACCGAAGTCAAGGGCTTCGGCCGGCAGAAAGGCCACACCGAGCTCTATCGTGGTGCAGAGTACGTCGTCGACTTTCTGCCGAAAGTGAAGATCGAAGTGGTGGTGGCCGACAGCCAATGCGACCAGGTGATCGACGCGATCATCGGCGCGGCGCGCACCGGCAAGATCGGCGACGGCAAGATTTTCGTCGCGGAAGTGGAGCGTGTGATCCGCATTCGCACCGGCGAGGAAAACGAAGCGGCGGTTTGAGCGGGCCGGCTTCGCACCGAGGCGGTGCATCGCGGGCAGTTGCGGCAATCGCAATACCGCTCTTCAGAATAAAAAACGGTGCGATACCCTTGCGGACATCGCACCGATACGCGCCTCTCGCAGCAGCGTGAAAAAGATTCTCTCGAAGAACTTCTGACTCGCCCCGAAGGAACTCCCCTCGGGGCGCACCGTTCGCTTAGAACGAGTGTTGAATACCTGCGTAGACGCCGGTTTGGTTATGACCTTGCAGCGGGTTGTCCGTGCTGCTTGCCAGACCTGCGTTGTTCGCATTCAGGCCATAGTTGGCCGATTTGCTGTTTCGCACCTGTGCAACCTGCATATCCAGCAGCGTGCGCTTCGACAGGTTGTACGTACCGCCAACCGTGTAGATCGTCGCATTGCCCGCGCCGTTGTTGCCGTTCACGTGGTAGACCGCTGCGATCAGCGCGGCAGCCGGCGTTGCTTGCCACGTCACGCCGCCCCACTCGTGGTCGAGCGTGGTCGGCTGACCCGGCAGAACGCCCCGGGCACCCGCCGAGCGGATAGCCTGGTAAGCGGCCTGGATCTTGAACTGGCCGAGGAACACGTTCACGAGCGCCGAGTATTCACGCGATGCCGAGAACACGCCGCCGCCTGCGTTGGCCGTATTGATGGTGTCGAGGTTCGCGCCGTACAGGTTGCCGTTAGCCGGATTGCGGATTTCGTCATACAGACCGCGAATCTGGAACAACGAGTTCGTGTACGTGATCTGCGCGCCGGCTTCGCGACCTTGAGCAGTTGTGCCGTTGCCGTTCCAGCTCGTTGCGTTCGACAGCGCGTATTGACCGTAGAAGTCAAAGCCCGCGATCTTCGGCGACTGGTACGCGAAGTTGTTGCTCGATTGCGGCCAGTTGCGGCCACGCACCAGCGATGCCGACGACCAGTTGGATTGACCGAACGGGTCGAAGTCCCACACGCCGTTCGAGATGAAGAGCATGCGGCCCATCGTGAACGTACCGAACTGGTCGTTCGCCAAGCCGATGGTTGCCCAACGATTGAAGAGACCGCCGCCGCCAGGGCCCGAACCCGTCATCGTGTTGAAGGAGCCTTCCAACTGGAAGAGGACCTTGTTGCCGCCACCGATGTCTTCAACACCCTTCAAGCCCCACAGGCTGGTACCCCAGTCGCCGCTTTCCGCGCGCCAACGGTTCGTGCTGCCAGTTGCCTGGCCGGCTGCGCCAGTGCCTTGCGGAACGCCCGACATGTACTCCAGGCCAGCGTCAAGACGTCCGTACAGCGTGACGCTGCTTTGGGCGTGCGCAACAACACCGGCTGTCATCAGCGCAGCGGCGAGCAAAGCTTTCTTCATCTTCTCCTCCATACCCTGTCAAAAAGTGAAACCCAGTACTGCGAGTGGTGTTCGGACGCCAGCAGCGCCGAACAGAAATCGGTACCAGGGAGATTAGCGGGTGGATTGGGTCTCCTGCCGTGACGTGTAGCCTTGGGGCTATCTGGTCGTCATGCCGATCCCTCGCCGACCGGTTCTCCTCTGTGCTTTGAAGTGAAACTACTTTTACTGGACTTTGTTTTGCTACTTTGGTTACTAATTTATCAAAAATACACTTCTGTGGGAGAAGAAATTAGTACCTCCATTGTTCGATGTCTCCAAATTGCAATAGGAATGTGCGCAATAAAGGGTTCGGGGGCCCACAAAAACACCGAAAACCCTTATGCGACAAGGGAACCACGGTTCGGCGGGAGCAACCTTAAGGATTGCCACTATTGACGCTGCAAACGTGGCGGGGTAGGCGGGGAGTTGTAGCTGGGGAGCGGCTCGAAGGCCGTTTTCGCGGCGAAAAACACCTGAATGCAAAGGTGAGCGAAACAAAAAAGGCGCTCGTAAGCGCCTTGTAATACTACATTCACTACAACCCAAATACCGGGTTGCGCGCGAGCCGCGCAGCGTTCATTTGAGGCTGCCGGAGAGGAACTGTTTCAGGCGTTCGCTCTTCGTATTCTTGAAGACCTCGTCGGGGTGACCTTCTTCTTCCACGCGGCCTTGATGCAGGAACATCACGTGATTCGACACGTTGCGCGCGAACGCCATTTCGTGCGTGACGACGATCATCGTGCGGCCTTCCTCGGCGAGCGTCTGCATGACCTTGAGCACTTCGCCGACCAGTTCGGGGTCGAGCGCGGAAGTGGGCTCGTCGAACAGCATGACGTCCGGATGCATGGCGAGCGCGCGCGCGATTGCCACGCGCTGCTGCTGGCCGCCCGACAGATGCGATGGATACTGCTTCTCGAGACGCGGCGCGAGGCCCACTTTCTCCAGGTATTCACGCGCGCGCTCTTCGGCGTCTTTCCGCTTCATGCCCAGCACGTTGACCGGCGCCTCGATGATGTTCTCGAGCACGTTCATGTGCGACCACAGGTTGAAGTGCTGAAACACCATCGACAGCCTGGTGCGCACGCGCTGCAACTGCTTCGGGTCGGACACGCGCAACGCGCCGTTTTTCGCGATCTGCGTACGCACTTCCTCACCGTCGACGAAAATGCGCCCCGAGTTCGGCTGCTCGAGAAAGTTGATGCAGCGAAGCATCGTGCTCTTACCCGAGCCGGACGAGCCGATCACGCTGATCACGTCGCCGGCGTTGGCCTTCAGCGACACGCCCTTGAGGACTTCGTTGTCGCCGTACTGTTTGTGAAGCTCGTCGACGAAGAGCTTTTGCTTCCTGGTGTTCATCGGAGTCCTTGGCGGGCTTCTTTGCTTGGGAGCGGGTCACGCCCCGGGGTTACTTGCCTTGCGGCCGCAGGTAGGCGAGCCAGCGGCGCTCGGCGCGGCGGAACAGCCACACGAGCGCGAAGGAAATCAGCAGATAGAGAACGGCGGCGAGGCCGAACGCATTGAACGACTGGTACGTCGCGGAGTTCACGTCGCGGGCGATCTTGAGGATGTCCGGCACGGTCGCGGTGAAGGCGACCGTGGTGGCATGCAGCATCAGGATCACTTCGTTGCTGTAGTAGGGCAGCGCGCGGCGCAGCGCCGAGGGCAGAATCACGCGCCGGTACAGCGTGAACGACGACATGCCATACGCGCGCGCCGCTTCGATTTCGCCATACGGCGTGGCCTTGATCGCGCCCGCGAAAATTTCCGTGGTGTACGCGCAGGTGTTCAGCGTGAACGCGAGCAGCGTGCAATTCATGCCGTCGCGGAAGAACGCGTTGGTCAGCTCGTGATTGCGAATGATCTCGAGGCTGTACAAGCCGGTGTAGCAGAGCAGCAACTGCACGTAGAGCGGCGTGCCGCGAAAGATATACGTGTAGAGCCACACGAGGCCGGCAAGCCACTTCTTCTTCGACACGCGCGCCACCGCCAGCGGAATCGACAGGCAGAAGCCGAGTCCGATCGACACCACCAGCAGCCACAGCGTGATCGCGAGGCCGGTGAAGCGATAGCCGTCGGTATAGAGATAGTTGCGCCAGTATTCCTGAATGATCTCGATCATAGATCCGCCTTTCGCACGCCGGTCGAGTAACGCTTTTCGAGGTACATCAGCACGAAGTTGGACACTGTGGTGATGACGAGATAGATCGCCCCCGCGAACAGGGTGAAGAAGAAGAACCGCAGCGTGCCCTTGCCGGCGTCCTGCGAGGCCTTGACGACATCGGCGAGACCGATGATCGACACCAGCGCCGTGGCCTTCACCATCACCTGCCAGTTATTGCCGATGCCGGGCAGCGCGAAGCGCATCATCTGCGGGAACATCACGCGCGAGAACACCTGCCAGCCGGTCATGCCGTAGGCCGCGCCCGCTTCGAGCTGGCCGCGCGGCACCGCGAGAAACGCGCCGCGGAAGGTCTCGGTGAAGTACGCGCCGTAGATGAAGCCAAGCACCGCGACGCCGGCCACGAACGGATCGATGTCGATCTGCTCCCAGCCGAGCAGATCGGTCAGGTTGTTCAGCCAGATCTGGATGCTGTAGAACAACAGCAGCATCAGCACCAGATCGGGCACGCCGCGCACGAGCGTCGTATAGACCGTGCCGGCGCCGTATGACAAGCGGTTCTTCGACAGTTTCGCCGCCGCGCCGAGCAGGCCCAGCACGAAAGCGAACGCCAGCGACAACACCGCCAGTTTGACGGTTTGCCAGGTGCCGTTGAGAAGCAGCGGGCCGTAGCCTTGAAGGAACATATGGGGGTCCTTGACGATGCGTTGCGACGCACCGGCGAAAGACGCGGCCGGCTCTGCGCCGCGTTTGCCGCGAGCTAGGGCTCGCCGTGACCTGCGGCGCACAGCGCACCGCTGTGCAAATCATGACTGCATGGCCGTTGCCGGCCGTGCGCGCTTTTCGACTCTCGTTTTGAAACTGGTCCTGAAGCTATGTCGACTGTATTCCGCAGCCGGCGGACAGCCCCTGCGGCTCGCCGCCCGCCGCCTTCGATCCGAACGGCGGATAGCTGGCGTCCACCCCGATGCGCACGGTTTTCCATTCTGTTGCCACGGCGCTCCCGGCCGTGACGGCAAGCGCCACGCGCAGTGCGAGCTTCTTCATGTTTCTCCTGGATCAAACTGATCGTCGTGATGCGCCGATCCCGGCGACCCGCCGGCTCGTGGCTGGCCGTCGCTATTCTAGGCGGTCAAAATTGTCGCGCCGCGCCGGGGAAATCCGGCCTGCATCGCGCCGGCGGCCTTTTGACGTCACGAGGGCGTGGCCCGAAGAGCGCGGCGATCCCCGGCGCGGTCGGGATGCCGATGCCGCCCGCTTACGTCTTCCGCGTGCCCACACGGCTTGAAAAGCGCGGTATTTTACCCGAACAGACACGCGACGCCAGTCCGCAGCGCGACAGCGGCAACCAGGCCGGCGCGGGCGTTGTGCGAGCGCGACGCCGTTTCGGTTTCGCAGACCGTGGTCCGCCGTGGCGGCCGGACATCGGAACGAGGTTCTGTCGCCCGCCGGTCCTCAGCCGGCCGTGGCGGAGGCTACGGCAACGGGACCGCAAGCGCCACGCGCCGCGTCGGCGCCCGATTGCGCCGATTTATGGAACGCTCCAGTGCGCCCACGCCGATTGTTTAGCGGCGGCCGTGCCCATACATTCCGTGCATCGCTATTGACTCATCGGAGTACACCATGATCGAGATTCGCCGTTCCGCCGAACGCGGCCATGCCAACCACGGCTGGCTCGACTCGTATCACAGCTTCTCGTTTGCCGACTATGCCGATCCGCGGAACGTGCATTTCGGCCCGCTGCGGGTCATCAATGAAGACCGCGTCGCGGGCGGCCAGGGTTTCGGCGCGCACGGGCATCGCGACATGGAGATCGTCACCTATGTGCTCGACGGCGCGCTTGCTCACCGTGACAGCATGGGCAACGGCTCGACCATCCGTTACGGCGACGTGCAGCGCATGAGCGCCGGCACGGGCGTCATGCACAGCGAGTTCAACGCGTCGCCGGAGGAGCCGGTGCATCTGCTGCAGATCTGGGTGATTCCGCAACGCGCGGGCGACCCGCCCGGCTACGAGGAAAAACATTTCGACGCCGCCGACAAGCGCGGCCGTCTGCGTGTGATCGCTTCGCCCGACGGCCGCGACGGCTCGGTGACGATTCATGCGGATGCGTCGATCCACGCGGCGTTGATCGACGGCGCGGAAGAGGCCCGCTTCGCGTTGCCGCAGGGTCGCCAGGCCTATGTGCACGTGGCGCGCGGCGCGCTGACCGTGAACGGCGAAGCGCTTCAGGCCGGCGACGCGGCCAAGCTGACCGGCGTCGACACTGTGACGCTGGAGAAGGGCGAGGACGCGGAAGTACTGCTGTTCGATCTCGGCCCGCTCGACGGCTAAACGCCCAACGGGGCGCGCGGGCAGGGATCGACGCGGATCGCTCGCGAGGCATTCATCGACGGAATGGCCGGACGCGCAGCCGCGAGGCCAAACAGAAACGCCACGGAATACCTCCGTGGCGTTTCTGCATTCGCGAGACGGCCGCGCGGGCGGCCGGTCTTCCCGCCCGGTGCGCTTACTGGCTGGCGGCCGGCGCCGACGCCGCGCCCTTGCGATGCTCCCAGCGCTCGCGCATCTTCTCGTGACGCGCTTCCATCTTCGCGAAGCGCTGCTTCAGCGCCGTGCTGACGGTGGTCTTCTGCTGGTCGTTCAGGCCGTTATAGAACTTGAGCCAGGTATCCGTGGTTTGCTGGCGCAGTTGCGCGTCTTTCTGCTCGATCTGCTGGTGCGCGGCGGCCATCGCGTTCAGATCCAGGATCGGCTGTTGCTGCGCGGCCTTGAACTGGCTCTTGATCTGCTCGTGATCGGCGCGCATCGCCTCGTGGTTCTGCTTCATGGTGTCGAGCGCGGCTTGCCACTGCCGTTCCTGATCGGCGTTCAGCTTCAACTGATCGTGCAGTTGCGTGAGTTCCTTCATGAAGTGGCCATGCCAGCCGCCGGGGCCGCCGCGGGCCTCGTGAGCGGGTTGCGCGGCATAGGCGGCGCCGGCGCCGATGGCGAGGGCGGTGGCGGCAACGGCGAGAACGCGCGAGATCTTTTTGGTGGACATATGAGGCTCCTTGTAATGGAATAGCCGACGATGCAACCGGTAAAGTAGGCGGCCTGCATTCGGTAAGACACAGCGTAGAGAACTGCGCCTCGGGCTGTGTTACGCGGCTCGATGCCGCTATTACGGGCCATTACGTGCGGCTTTCACGGTAACACCCGGTAACCCTTGCGGGCCTTATCGAAACAGAAACCCTTCCTGCTGCGCGTTAAACTTCATTCCATGGCTACTCAAATACTTGTTGTCGACGACGACGTCGAATTGCGCGACCTGCTGCGCGACTATCTGGCCCGTCAGGGCATCGAGGTGTCGGTGCTGCATGACGCCGCCTCGCTCGAGCGCAGGCTCGAACGCGAGCGTCCCGACCTGATCGTGCTCGACCTGATGATGCCGGGCGTCGACGGGCTGACCGCGCTGCGCAAGCTGCGCGCCTCGGGCGACGACATTCCCGTGATCATGCTCACCGCGCGTGCGGACGACGTCGACCGTATCGTCGGGCTCGAGCTCGGCGCCGACGACTACCTCGGCAAGCCGTTCAACCCGCGCGAGTTGCTGGCGCGCGTGCAGGCGGTGCTGCGGCGGCGCCGCACGCTGCCGTCGTCGGCGGCGCCGGAGCAGCGCGAGCCGTTCAGCTTCGGCCGCTTCACGCTGGATTTCCAGTCGCGCACGCTGCATATGGAAAACAAGCCGCTCACGCTGTCGGGCAGCGAATTCGCGCTGCTAAAGATTTTCGTCAATCACCCCATGCGCACGCTCACCCGCGAGCGCCTGCTCGAACTGCTGCACGGTCCGGAATACGACGGCACCGACCGCGGTATCGACGTGCAGGTGTGGCGTCTGCGCCGCATCCTCGAAACCGATCCGTCCACGCCGCGCTTCATTCAGACGGTGCGCGGCCGCGGCTACGTGTTCGTCCCCGACGGCGACCAGCATGCGCCGGCCCATTGATTCGCTGTTCGGGCGGCTGGCGCTGCTAGTCGTCGCGGTGCTGCTGCTGTCGCATTTCGCCTGGTACGCGTTGATGCGTCTGGAGCGTAGCCAGTCGCAAACGCGCTATGCCGTCGAGGAAGCCGTTTTTCTCGTCGACGCGGTGCGCCAGCACGTCGCCCGTTCGCCGGATCAGCCCTTGCCGTCGCGCGTCAAGCTGGTCGATCCGGCAAGCCCCGACGTGCCCGCGGATAACCCGGATCTGCCGCCGTCGCCCAGCCGTTTTCTCGATGACGTCCGCGATCGCATGCCCTCCGGCACCCAGGTGCGGATCGACCGGCCGGGCCACCCGCCTACGCTGTGGGTGCGCGCCCCCACGGACCGCAGCTGGATCGTCGTGCCGCTGCAGCCATTGCGCCCGCCGCGCTCGATCGACCGCATGGTGCTGTGGCTCGCCATCATTTTCTCGTTCGCCGTGATGGCGGCGCTGTTCGCCGCGTGGGCGTTGCAGCAGCCGTTGCGCTCGCTCGCCCAGGCGGTGGCGCGCTTCGGTCGCGGCTTGCCGGTGCCGCCGGTGCCCGAGCGCGGTCCGCGCGAATTGCGTCAGCTCACGCATGGCTTCAACCAGATGGTGCGTGAAGTTGAGCGAACCGAGAACGACCGCGCGGTGATGCTCGCGGGCGTCGCGCACGACCTGAAAACGCCGCTGGCGCGTTTGCGCCTGCGCGCCGAAATGATGGATGAGCCGAAGATGCGCGATGGCGTGGTGCGCGACGTCGATTCGATGACGCACATCGTCGAGCAGTTCCTGGTGTTCGCGCACGACGGCGCCGATCGCAGCGAAGCGGTCGAAGTGGACGCGCAATGCGAGCGGGTCGTGCGCAGTTATCGCGCGGTGGCCGCGGGTGCGCCCACCGTGCAGACCGAACTGCACGCGGGGCCGGGATTCGTGCTGCCCGCCGCCACGCTCGACCGCATCCTCTCGAACCTGCTGGATAACGCGCACGCCTACGGCGCGCCGCCGATCGTCGTCGCCACGGCGCGTACGCCGCAAGGCTTCACGCTGTCGGTGAGCGACAACGGCGGCGGCATCGCCGCGCAAGATGTCATCAATGCCAGCCGGCCGTTCGTGCGGCTCGATCCGGCGCGCGGCGGCAACGGCCATAGCGGCCTCGGCCTTGCCATCGTCGAGCGGCTGGTGCGGCGTGCGGGCGGGGAGTGGGAAATCGGCAACCACGGCGGGCGTGGTTTGCGGGTGTCGATGAGCTTTCCGTTTCAGGCGGTGCCGCGTGCCGCGGCCGCCTCGGAAAGCGCCTGGTAGATTCGGCTGGCGCCCGCTCCGCTGTGGCGGTATCGCAGGCGCGCTTGCGCTGTGTGCGCGTTAGTCGGAGAACAGCGTGTTCAGCGCGGTCGCCGCTTCGCTGTCCACCGTATTCCACGTCACCGTTTCGGCTTCGAAGATGTAGTGCGTGGTGTATTTGCCCAACCTCGCGAGTATCTCTTCCTGAATCAGTTCCGGCGCGACATCCAGTTTCAGATACCACGTCGTGGATGACAGGCGCGTCTGGAACGCGCCGTATTCGGCCAGCAGATGGTCGAACGCGTCAGCATCCTGATCGCGACAGACAATGACCAGATTTCCCTTCATGCAAATCTCCCGTTAAAGCGGTAGCGGCAACCTCGATATTCAGGTCGATGATACCTGCTTCGCCACGGGACCCCGAGGCCGGGACTTGCGTTGCATCGGCGAACGCGCTCGATCGGACGCCGGCTCGGCAAGACGGCTTTACCAGACGCTGGCCACCGTGCGCGCGGGCGGCGCGGTGTCGTCGGGCGGGAGCGCTTCGGTGCGGTCGCGGCCGCCTGTTTTCGCCGCGTACAGCGCCGTGTCGGCGCGGCTCATGATCCGCTCGGGCAGATCGTCGGGCGAGAGTTCCGTGATGCCGATGCTCACGCTCAAGCCCACGGAGGGCGGCAGCTTGGGCGACGGCACCGCTTTCAGACGCAGGCGCAGTCGCTCGACCACCTCGCGCCCGCCGGCCAGATCCGTGGCCGGCAGCAGCAAGCCGAACTCCTCGCCGCCGAGCCGGCCGATCGCATCGGCGCCGCGCAGTTCGGTGCGGCACGTCTCGACGAAATGCTCGAGCGCGCGGTCGCCGGCGGCATGGCCGAAGCGGTCGTTGATCTGCTTGAAGTGGTCGAGGTCGGCGATCGCCATGCACAGCGGCTCGTTGTTCGCACGCGCGCGTTCGATCTCGTGGCGCAGCAGATCGAGGAAATAGCGCCGCGACAGCGCGCCCGTCAGCGCATCGTGACGCGCCTCGGCCGAGAGCAAGGTATTGGCCGATTGCAGTTGCTCGGCCAGATCGCGCGTCGCGCGGTGGTGGCGCCGCTCGCGCACATACGAGACCGTGATCACCCACGCGAGCGCAACCGTGCCGGCCAGCGTCAGGAACACCAGCAGATGGTCGCGCTTATGATTGCGCAGCAGTTCGGGCCACGCCGCGAGCGGGTCGACCAGATGCGCGGACAGCCCCGAGTTCAGTCCGCCGCGAGCCTGATAGAGCGACGGCGTGGGCTGCTCGGTCATGCCGAACAGTTGCCCGGCGACGGCCGTGGGCACCCAGGGCGCCTGCTCGCGCACCTGGGCATCGACCTTGATGCGCATGTCCGGAAAGGTTTCGCGGCGATAGATGAGCCTGCGCTCTGACACGCTCATCTGCGTGACGCGCGAATTCGGCAGCGCGTGGCCTTCGAGTTCGCTGTTGTGGGCCATGATGATGACACCGTTCTCGTCGGCGACGAAGGTCCCGGCATGCGCGACCCAGTGGCGCAGCCGCGCGATCCCGACCTTCGCCGACACCACGCCGACCAGCACGCCGTCCGCGTACACCGGCGCGGCAATGAAGATGCCCGGCTCGCCGCTCGTGCGGCCGACGCCGTAGGCTTCCGAAAACGCGCCGACCAGCGCGCTCGTCAAATAACTGCGTGAGCGCATGTCGACGCCGACGAACGAACGCTCCGCCGCTGACGCGTTATTGATCGAGTCGCTCGATGCGACGCAAATGCCGTTGGCGTTGACGAGCCAGATCTGGTCGAGTCCGGAGAAGCCTTGCGCGTCGTGCAGGAAGCCGCTCACGGCGGTGATCCGCGCGTCTTTCAACAACGCGGCGCGGCGGGCGGGTTCCGTCGCTTCGCCGTTCGCGGCATAATTCTGCGATTGCACCAGCGCGTGCTGGATCAGGTCCATTTCGGCCATGGTCGCGGGAATGGCCCGAGACATGGCGAGGTCGCTGGCGATCACCTCGGCCATGTTGTCGACGATCGAGGTGGACATTTGCCGCTGCGCGCGCAAGGCCGCGCCCAGCTCTTGCTGTACCATCCGGTCCGCGACCATGCCGGCCACGAACCAGCAAACCAGTATGACCAGCGCGAAACTGATCGGCCCGGTTGCCTGGCGCAAGGTTGTCCTGTTCATCGACCCTCTGATCCGTCTGGCTGTGACATGCAACTAGCTCATTCGTGGCAGCGCGCCCGCGCCGTTTCGCTGCTGTTGAAGCGGTTGGCGATAGGCCGCCGCCGTGGTCCGGGATAAACCGCGATGTGGCGCCTCGCCTCCTGATTTTAACCGTCGTGGGGACAGACGCCACCCTTATTCCGGGAATGCGAAGTGCGCGCGGCGCACCGATCAGGTTCTTAACGGCCAGGCCACCGGTTTCTGAATGGCTATGCGGGTTTTCCAGATCGCTTCGGCCGCCGCGCCTTGGCTCTTATCGGACATGTTGGTGTTCGCACCGTGAGCAACGGCTCGCGGCAAGGCATGGGCGGCGTTAGTGAAAGGACCGGCGGCGGAGCGCTGCTGTTATTCGCCGCGATTTGCCATGAAAGGTTGTGCCTGAAACATAGGATGGTGTAGTGTCGTGCCGTCCAAAAGAAGGAAAGCTCGCCAGCCCACGGGCGGCGCCTGCGGCGACGGGAGTCCGGGTTGATGGTTGCGGTCCTGGGCGACTCGTCCACGGACACGTCCGTCACCGGTCCACGTGTCACCCACGCTAACGATTTACCGCGCACACGCGTTTTGCCATGCCTGATTTCCGCTTTCCGGACCGATCTTCAGACCGCCGCGGCGAAGCCGCGGCCGCCTTCCCGCGTTCGAACGCCTGCATGAACGGGGAGCGCGCCTGATGGATTTCAACTTCAACCTGAAGCGCACCGCCAATGCGTCGGCATGGCGGGTATTGCCCAATCGCTGGGACTTCGTCGCCTTTCCGTTGATCATCTGCATCATCGCGATGGCGGCGATCGGCTTTCACGAGACGCTTGCGCCGATGTCGACGCTCAAGACCCAGGCGATCTCGCTCGACCCCTCGAACCTGCCTGAATATGCGATGCGCACGACCCTGCGCATGCTGGCGGCCATGGTCGCCTCGCTGATCTTCACGCTGGCCTACGGCACGCTGGCCGCCAAGAGCCGCCGCGCGGGTCTCGTGCTTGTGCCGATTCTCGACATCCTGCAGTCGGTGCCGGTGCTCGGCTACATCTCGTTTACGGTCACGTTCTTTCTCGCGCTGTTTCCGGGCCGCGTGCTCGGCGCAGAACTCGCGGCGATCTTCGCGATCTTCACGAGCCAGGCGTGGAACATGACGTTCAGCTTCTATCAGTCGCTGCGCACCGTGCCGCGCGATCTCGACGAAGTCTCGCGCGGCTTTCACCTGACCTCGTGGCAGCGCTTCTGGAAGCTGGAAGTGCCGTTCTCGATGCCCGGCCTCATCTGGAACATGATGATGTCGATGTCGGGCGGCTGGTTCTTCGTGGTCGCCTCGGAGGCGATCACGGTCGGCAACCGCTCGATCACGCTGCCGGGGATCGGCGCCTATCTGGCGCAGGCGATCGTCGAGCAGAACCTCCACGCGATCGGCTGGGTGATCCTCGCGATGACGGTCGTGATTCTCGCCTACGACCAGTTGCTGTTCCGTCCGCTCGTCGCATGGGCCGACAAGTTCCGCATGGAAACCACCAGTTCGGGCGACGCGCCCGAATCGTGGCTGCTCGACCTGATTCGCCGCACGCGTCTGATTCACCGCCTGCTCGTGCCGCTCGGCTGGATGTTCGCGAAGGCCGCGCGCGTGCCGTTCCGCTTGCCGGCGATCCAGGGGCGGCGCTTTCAGATGCCGCGGATCCAGAAGCGCTCGCGCGTCGGCGACATCGCGTGGGCGGCGCTGGTGCTGGCCGGCACCGTGTACGTGGTGTATCGGGTGTTCATCTATGTGCGCACCGGCGTCTCGCTCGACGAAGTCGGCCATGTGCTCGTGCTGGGTCTCATCACGCTGTTGCGCGTGGTGTTGCTGATCGCGCTGGCGTCGGTGGTGTGGGTGCCGGTGGGTGTGCTGATCGGGCTGCGTCCGGCGCTTGCCGAAAAGATCCAGCCGCTCGCGCAGTTTCTGGCCGCGTTTCCGGCCAACCTGCTGTTCCCGGTGTTCGTCATCGCGATCGTGCGCTTCCGTCTGAACCCAGACATCTGGCTGTCGCCGCTGATCGTGCTCGGCACCCAGTGGTATATCCTGTTCAACGTGATTGCCGGCGCGACCTCGTATCCGAACGACTATCGCGAGGCGGCCAAGAACTTCCACATTCGCGGCTGGCAATGGTGGCGCCAGGCCATTCTGCCGGGCATTTTCCCGTACTACGTGACGGGCGCGATCACGGCCTCGGGCGGCGCGTGGAACGCGAGCATCGTCGCCGAATTCGTTCAGTGGGGCGACACCCGGGTGATGGCGCACGGACTCGGCGCCTACATCGCGCAGTCCACCGAGGCGGGCGACTACCCGAAGATCATCGTGGGCATCGCCGTGATGTCCCTGTTCGTGACTCTGTTCAACCGCCTGCTGTGGCGTCCGATGTACGCCTATGCCGAAGCCAAGCTCCGGCTCGATTGAGTAATAAGGCAAAACGCGATGCAAAATCCTAAAGCTGCTATGACCGCCGCGCCGATCCAGACGCCGCCGAAGCCGCCGCGCCTCGGCGAAGAGATCCTGCGCGTCAAGGACGTGTGCCGCGGGTTCAACAAGTCGCAGGGCGAACTGCTCGTCCTCGACGACGCGAACCTGTCGCTGCGCGAAGGCGAGATCGTCGGTTTGCTGGGCCGCTCAGGCTCGGGCAAATCGACGCTGTTGCGCATCATCGCCGGTCTGATCGAACCGACCGACGGCGAAGTGACATATATGGGCAAGCCGCTCGACGGTCCCGCGAAAGGCGTCGCAATGGTGTTTCAGACCTTCGCGCTGTTCCCGTGGCTGACCGTGCTGCAGAACGTCG
Organism: Paraburkholderia terricola; assembly: GCF_900142195.1. Lineage (GTDB taxonomy): Bacteria > Pseudomonadota > Gammaproteobacteria > Burkholderiales > Burkholderiaceae > Paraburkholderia > Paraburkholderia terricola. The sequence goes on along the minus strand of NZ_FRAB01000027.1, from coordinate 6,712 downwards.
AAGCAGGTCTCGAGGCGCAGGGCGTGGCTGCGCGCGAGCGCCGCGAACGCGCGCTTGCCGCGATCGACCTGATCGGTCTCGACGGCTTCGAGAATGCTTATCCGCGCGAGTTGTCGGGCGGCATGCGTCAGCGCGTCGGTTTCGCGCGCGCGCTGGTGGTCGATCCCACGCTGCTGCTGATGGACGAGCCGTTCTCCGCGCTCGACGTGCTCACGGCCGAAACGCTGCGCACCGACTTGCTCGATCTGTGGACGCAAGGCCGCATGCCGATCAAGGCGGTGCTGATCGTCACGCACAACATCGAGGAAGCGGTGTTCATGTGCGACCGGATTCTCGTGCTGTCGTCCAATCCGGGCCGCGTGATCGCCGAGATCAAGGTGCCGTTCAAGCATCCGCGCAACCGGCTGGATCCGGCGTTCCGGCGGCTGGTCGACGAAATCTACGCGAAGATGACCGCGCGTCAGACCGACGAAAAGACCAAGAAGGGGTTGGAGCTGCACAGTTGGCTGCCGCACGTGTCGACCAACCTGATGGCCGGTCTGATCGAGACGCTCGCCGCCGCGCCGTATCATGGCCGCGCCGACATGCCGGAGATCGCGCGCTCGCTGCATCTGGAAGTGGACGATCTGTTCCCGGTGGCCGAAGTGCTGCAACACCTGGGCTTCGCGGACGTGCGCGAGGGCGATATTTTCCTGACGCCGCCGGCGCGTGTGTTCGCCGAGTTCGGCACCCAGGAACGCAAGATGATGTTCGCCGAGCATCTGCTGCGGCACGTGCCGCTCGCCGCGCGGATCAAGAAGGTGCTGAACGAGCGGCCGGGGCATCGCGCGCCGCGCGTGCGCTTCGAGCAGGAGCTGGAGGATTTCCTGTCGGACAGCGCCGCGGAAGAGACGCTCGACGCGGTCATCAACTGGGGCCGTTATGGCGAGATCTTCTCGTACAACGACCAGACGGAAATCTTCAGCCTGGAAGACGTGGAGTCTTAAGGGCGTTCCGGCCGATTGATGCGTTTCAAGTAAAAACGGCAGGGTCTCCCTGCCGTTTTTTCATTGCCGCCCGAGTTTTGCCGCGCGCTTATTGCAGCGCACCCCAGCGCGCGACCGCCGGTTCCGCGGACGCCCACTTCCAGCCTTTGTCCTGCCGGCAGGCGCTCGCGGTGTACCAGTCTTCATGTGCGTTCGGGCCGTCGCCGTCCTGCACCGAGAACACGAACTCCTTGCACAGCGCGAGGGCCGAGCCGAACGCGCGCGTCACGCGCACCTGGCCGTGGCCGTTCTCGATCGGCAGCGCATGCTTGACCGCCCACGGCCGCGTCTCGCCGACCGGCATCGCGCCCGCCAATGCGGCGATCATATTCTGCTGGTCGGTGTGCATGGTGCGCATGTAGCGGCCGATCGCTTCGTCGGTCGCGGCCTGCACGGCAATGCCGACGCCAATGCCCACCGCCGGATTCGATGTGATGAGACCGGACGCGACGCCGGCCGCCGCGCCGCTCGCCGCGCCGACCGACGAACAGCCGCTCGTCAACAGGCTCGCCCCGACACAGACCGCGCCGGCCAGCAGAAGCCGCAGCCGGTTGCCGGAAAGCGAAGCCGTGCGGAAAAGCGGACGCTGGCGCCGATCCGCCAGCGAACGCAGATGCAAGCGCGCCGTCATTGCAGCGCGCCCCAGCGTTCGGTGGCGGGTTCAGCCGATGCCCATTTCCAGTTGTCGCCGTCGCGGCAGATCGACGCGACGTAGAACGCGCTGCTTGCCGGCACATTCTTGGTGGCGGTTTGATCGACCGAGAAAACGATTTCCTTGCAGTCGAGTGCACCCGTGCTGATCGCGCGGCTGACCGTGACGCGGCCATGTTCGTCGTCCTCGATCGGCACCGAGTGAGTGACGCTCCACGGCGCGACCGCGCCGACCTCGAGCGGCCCGGCGATTCTTGCGATGCCGTCCTGCGTGTTCTTGTGAACCACGCGCTCGGAGTACTGGACGCCGGCGCGGGCCGCGGCCACCGCGCCGAGACCGATGCCGGTGGCGACGGCCGCATTGCTGGTGACCTTCGCCGCGAGCGCGGCGCCCGCGATACCGGCGCTTGTGGTGGCGCCTTCGGAATAGAGCGAACTACAGCCGCTCAGCGCCGACGTCACCGCCACTGCCAACGCAACGAGCGCTGTTGTATTGATGCGTCCGCGCCTCGTCGTTTGTTTCACGCCCGCCGCCCACACGATACTTTTCTGCATGTCCCTGTCCGTGCTCCTGCAAGTGTCGCGCGCTCATACTCGAAACCGATGTGTGAACGAGCGGCACGCCTTTCCATCGTTGCAATATGCGCTGCCGCATTTTGCAGGATGCCATTTGTAATTGGCAGAGGGAAAGTGCAAGGAATTGCAAAAGATGATGCGAGGCAAATCGGTTTCTGCTTGCGGTGACGGCCGATTTGATTGGCGATGCGAAGGGATCGATAGAGATTGCGTGACGCGCTGAACGCGCTCGTTGCACCTTCCGTTGCATCTAGCGTGCGAACTTCCGGCACCGGCCAACCAAAGGCGCGCTCACGCGATTGAATCACGTGAGCGTTGCAGCCGAGGCTTACGGCTCGATTTCTTCCTCGGGGCCGTCTTCGCCGCCGTAAGCGCTCAGGCGGTTGTACAGCGTCTTCAGACTCACGCCGAGCGCCTTGGCCGCGCGCCGCTTGTCGCCGCCGCAATATTTGAGCGTGCCGAGAATGATCTGCTTTTGCGCGTCGGCGAGCGGCGTGCCGATCCACACGCTCATCGCGTCGCCCTGGGTCACGGGCTTCTTCACACGCGACGCGAGGTGCGGGTGCGGCAGCTCGACCGTCTTCTCCGCGAGAATGAACGCGCGATAAACCGCGTTCTTCAACTCGCGCACGTTGCCCGGCCACGACCAGGTGCGCAGCGTTTCGATCGAGCGCTTGCTGAAGCTCTTGTTCGCACCCTCCTGGTGGTTCAACTGCGCGAGGAAATGCTGCGCGAGCAGTTCGCGATCGTTTTCGCGCTCGCGCAACGGCGGCGCGCGCAAGGGAAACACCGCGAGTCGATACATGAGATCTTCACGCAGGCCGTTTTCCTTGACGGCCACCGCGGGGTCGCGATTGGTGGCGGCGATCACGCGTACGTCGCCGCTGATCAACTGGTTGCCGCCGACCCGATAGAAGGTGCCCGTCTCGAGCGCGCGCAACAGCTTGACTTGGCGCACCGGCGCCATTTCCGTGACTTCGTCGAGAAACAGCGTGCCGCCGTTCGCGTGTTCGAAGTAGCCGATGCGGCCTTGAACCGCGCCCGTGAAGCTGCCTTTCTCGTGGCCGAACAGTTCGGCTTCGATCAGTTCGTCGGGGATCGCGCCGCAGTTCACGGCGACGAACGGTGCGTTCTTGCGGCCGCTTTGATCGTGAATCGTGCGGGCGATCAATTCCTTACCCGTGCCGGATTCGCCAATGATGAGAGCGGTCGCGTCGGTGCCGGCAACGCGCTCGATCTGCTCGTACAGATCGAGCATCACCGGCGACGAGCCGTAGAGCAGCCCATACGATTTCAGTCCCGGGACGTCCGCGACGCGTTGCTTCGCGTTTGCCGAAGCGCCGCCGCCGGCGGAGACGCTGGGCGAGTCCACATCGATTGACGTCATAAACGGGGAGTCCTGTGCCAGGGGGTTCGTTGTTGCGGCGCGCAGGCCTGGGAACGAGATGGGCCGAAGCCGTCTCTCACAAAGGTCGATTTAACCACTTGCAGGCCGCTTACGGCAATCCGTGTAACGACGAGCCGCGACATTCGTGCGAAGTCGGTCGAGACTGCCTGAAGCGCGGCCGCGCCGCGAGCGCGCGATGGTTTTACCGGGCACGCGCCTTGCGCAATGCAGCCGATAGGCATGTGTTTCCCGCGCGATGACCTGTCGCGGCTTGGTGTGCGACGAATGCGCGTCGTCATCGGCGATGACGGACCCGGAACCACCCGCGACCGCTGAACTCAGACAAGGAGTGAATGATGACTGACACCACGCAACAGCTTGCGCTCGGCGGGCAGAAGATTGTCGAGGACCTGCGAGTGCTGCTGAAGGATTCGGAGGAAATGCTGCGGCTTGCGGCCAACGTGCCGGGCGAGGGCGTCGGCGTGTTGCGCGACAAGCTGGGCACGCATGTGGAGACGCTGCAATCCGCGCTCGGCGATGCGCAACAAGGCGCGCAGCGGCGCTATCGGGTTGCCGCGGTCAACACGAAACAGTATGTGCGGCACAACCCGTGGCGCGCGATCGGTATTGCCGCGGGCGTCGGCTTCCTGCTCGGCGTGCTGAGCGCGCGCTAACGCCCGGTTCGGCACGTATCCGCTTCACGACGACAAAGGAGTTCGCGATGACAGGACCCAAAATCGGCATCTTCGGCGCGTTGATGGCGCTCGGCGGCTTTCTCGCGGTCCGCTACGTGCAGCGTAGCCGCGCCGCGCAGATTCCGGCGGCGCGTGAACTGAGCCGCTGGGAGGGCGAGGGCGGCGCGGTGGCGGAAACGCCTGCCACGCCCGCCGGTGGCACGGCGGCGGCGACCGCGCCGGCCACGCATGGCGGCAACGGCTCGGCGCATCCGAACGGCAACGGCGGTGCGTGGCCGTTTCCACATAGCTGACCACGCCTTCACGCAGTGCTCGGCCGGCGTGCCGAGCGTCGAGCGCGCTCGGGCACGCATTGCCGGTTTGTCTCGATAAAGCCGTATAATAGGCAAATAAGCAACAATGACCCATCGCGCATGCGAATTTATCTGGTCATTGTTGCGTTATTGCACTAAGTCGAAGGTTCTGCGTTTTTGCGACACGTTGACGCGCTTCGGTGCTGGCGCAGCGTCGCGAGGCAACGGACCGCGACCCGTTTTTCCGGCATGCGCGTTAGCATGTTTCTTCACTCACGCTTTCAGGCTCTCGAGACGCGATGCCACATGTACTGATTGTCGATGACGATGCCGGTACCCGCGAGGCGCTTTCCGCCATCATCGGGGAAGACGGCTTGACCACCGCCACCGCGGGCGATCTGCGCGAAGCGCGCATTCAACTGGTCCGGCAAATGCCGGACGTCGTCTTTACCGACCTGAAGCTGCCCGACGGCAGCGGGGTCGATCTGTTCGAAGATCTGGATCCGCGCTCGGGCGTGGAAGTGATCGTGATCACTGGGCATGCCACGGTGGAGTCGGCGGTCAGCGCGCTGAAAATGGGCGCCACCGATTACCTCGTGAAGCCCATCAACATGCAGCGCGTGAAGGCGATTCTGTCGCGCCTGCCGCGCGCGGGCGACCTCAAGGCGGAAATCGGCACGTTGCGCGGCGAGTTGCGGCGCATGGGCCGCTTCGGCTTGATGCTCGGCAACTCGCCGGCCATGCAGGAGGTGTACGACCAGATCGGCCGCGTTGCGCCGACGGCGGCCTCCGTGATGCTGGTGGGCGAATCGGGCACCGGCAAGGAAGTCGCCGCACAGACGCTGCACGAACTGAGCTTGCGCCGCAAGCATGCGTTTCTGGCGGTGAACTGCGGCGCGATTTCGCCGAACCTGATCGAATCGGAGATGTTCGGTCATGAGCGCGGCTCGTTTACCGGCGCTGACCGTCAGCACAAGGGCTATTTCGAGCGCGCGAACGGCGGCACGCTGTTCCTCGACGAAATCACCGAGATGCCGATCGAGTTGCAGGTGAAGCTGCTGCGCGTGCTCGAAACCGGCATGTTCATGCGGGTCGGCACGACGAAGGAAATCGAAACCGACGTGCGCCTCATCGCGGCCACGAATCGCGATCCCGAGCAGGCCGTGCTCGAAGGCAAACTGCGGCTCGACCTGTACCACCGTCTGAATGTGTTCCCGATCAGTCTGCCGCCGCTGCGCGAGCGCGGCAAGGACGTGGAACTGTTGGCGCAGGCATTCCTCGACGAACTGAACGAACGCCACGGTACGAAGAAGCATTTCCCGGCGGCGGTGAAGGAAATGCTGCTGTCGTACCCGTGGCCGGGCAATGTGCGTGAACTGAAGAACTACGTGCAGCGCGCGCACATCATGTCGGGGACCGACTCCGATAGCACGGCGACCGTGCCGTTGCAGATCACGTTGTCGAAGCCTACCGCCGGCACGGCGATCACGATACCGTTTGGCACGTCGCTCGCCGAGGCGGATCGTCAACTGATTCTCGCGACGCTCGAGCAATGCGGTGGCGTGAAGACGCGTGCCGCGGAGATTCTCGGGATCAGTCTTAAGACGCTGTATAACCGGCTTGTCGAGTATGGGAATGATGCGCGGGAGGAAGGGGATTCGGCGGATGAGTCGCGGGCTTTGGGTGGGGCGGATGTTTGAAGGTTTTTGCCTGCTCGGCGGCTTGGGTTGTGGTTTTGTTGTTTTTGGCCTTTTCTTGATTTGTTAGTGGTCTATTGGGGTTGCCCCTGTGCGGGGCAATGCTCTCAACTTAAGCCTCAAAGAGCTTGTAAACGAGGCATTGCCCCTGTAAACTTCATCGCATAACTCACTGATAAATCAACGATATGAACTCAAATACCAGCGTCCTCGCGGCTTCTGGCTGAGTTCTCCGATTTCCTGCTCGATCCGGCGCTCGCCGATCGCGTGCGTCGTTCTCCCACTGCCTTTACCCGCAATCGCACACTGACCTTGCCGCGCATGGCCGCGCTGATGATGTCCGGCATGTGCGCCAGTGTGCAGGCCGAACTTGACGCGCTATTCGGCG
>NZ_FRAB01000042.1 GCF_900142195.1 Paraburkholderia terricola | reverse complement strand
ATCGTCAATCGTGCGCGGCTTGCCAGGACGTACCTCGTCATACAGCCCGTTGATGCGATGCTCCAGGAACCGGATACGCCACTTGCCCACTGTGGCGCGCGTGAGTTGAAGACGCTGGGCAATTGCGCTGTTGGGCTCCCCGGCAGCAGCAGCCAGCACGATGCGCGCACGCGTCACCAGCGCCGCCGAAATCGAGCGCGAACGCGCTATCGAAGTCAGTTGCGAGCGCTCATCTTCACTCAACACCAGTTCGGCCTTCGGTCGTCCCATGGGCATGCTGGTATCTCCCGTTCCATCGATACAAGCATGCTACGTGAACATAGATTAGTTAACAACAGAACGGAACACTAGGCGAGTACGTCGCTCAATGCAAGGGACCTCAGGCGCCGCGTCGTCCTTTCATTTACCCATGTGTTCCCGGGTGTTCCCACTTGTTCCCAAAAAAATTTTCACGTCCAGCCGTTCGCCTCAACGTTCCTTGCTGCAGCGGCGTCGCTCAACAACACAACGTGCCGGCTGCGGACCAGCACGAACCGGCTCGGCGATGCGCCCACTATCTGCCTCCGTCCCGGTCGATCAGCCATCTTCACGATCCTGGGTAATCCTGGGTCCAGCCATCCAGGACCCGTGCGAGCGCCGTCCGTGCAGCGGCAAGTTCCAGCTCAAGGCATTGAGCCGGGCGCCGCGGTATACGCAGCCGACGGCAGACTACCTCCCGAGGCGCATGCCAGAGATAGACCATGCGCAGCAGGTCGCGATGCCGGGGATGCAGGGTCCGCCATGCTTTCGTGATCCGCGCCGCATCGACCGGATCGTAGGCGCCGCGCGATGCGTTACCCCAATTCTCCAGCCGCCGGCGCAGAGGTGCAGAAGCGAGATCGCGGCTCATGGCGCGCCTCCTGACGCATGCCCCATTTCGTCGTCGCGCGCTGGCACAGGCACCCGGTAACGCGAGGGATTCTCGAGAAACGTTTCAATGTCCGCCGCGCGCCATCCCACCAGGCGACCACCCAGTGGCACGGCCGGTGGAAATGTTCGGGCCTGCATACGCCGGTAAATCGTTGAACGTGACAGCCCCGTTATCTCTTCGACCTGACGGCGGCGCAGGATCCTGTGCGCCTCACTGTTCGCAGTTGACATGGCCTTCCCCCAGAAAAGATGCCGGTCTCGGGTTGCCGGCACATGAGGGCATTCAAGCAGCAGTCGCGTCCGGATTCCAAACCCGTCTTATCGACGGGAAGCACCCGTCGGGCGTGGCGAACGACGTATGGGCGACGCGTAACGTATCAGCCATCGACGGCGGTGATTATCGCGGTCAATCTCGCGAATGCGAAGCGTAGAATGGCCAGCATCAGACGTACGGGGGTAGTCTGGCAAAGGTCGTACCCTCGCATCGACCAGGAGAGACGTTCGTGCTGTCTTCCGATGAATGGCAAAAGCGTACGGTTGAGGATGGCGTCGTGCGCTGCCCGGCATGCGAGTCGCTGAATGTGACGATGGGGGCTTCTGCTGTAGGCACGTACACCGTCTACCAGGAGTACGTGTGCGAAGACTGCGGGTACGAATTCCAGGCCATGTTTGGCCTGATCGGGTGCGTGCCCGGAAGCAACAACCAGGACGACGATGCGCGAGGCATTGTTCCGCCAGCAGGCAACTGAGTACATCGGCCTGGAACCCGGGATACGGTTACAGGCATGCAGGCGTTGCGGTCCTGCAGAGCCGCTGGCGCGCGCTCGTCCGAAGCGACTCAACCGTGCCTGGGAGGAAATCTCCAGCGACGCCGGGCGGCTGCGCGGCATGCGCTCCAGAGATTTTTCGTCACGCTCCGACTGCCCTCGCGGCTTGAGTGTGACACGTTGCAACACACACCGCCGGGATCCGCGGCGTCATCTGCCGCGTTATGGATCCCGATGCGCCGACCTGCCAGTGTCGTCACCGGTTTTCCGGGCATCCAGGCATGCTGGACAGGGTCGGCTAGAACTTCATCCTGATGCCCGCACCCACGCTATTGCCGGACGACACGCTGGTCATCGTGTCGTACCGCCATGCGGCGTAGACGTCCGTGCGTTTCGAGAGCGGGTAGTCGTATCCGAGCACCACCGTCGACCAGCGGATATCGGCGCCCTGTGCAGGCCGCCGGAGCGTGCCCGCCCAGGACACCAGTATGCTACCCGTGCCGGCCTGGGCGCTCAGCCCCACCTGAATGGTATCGTCGGTGAGCTCGTTGTTGTTGGTCACCCGTTCGTACTGCAGATAAAATTTGACGGTTTGCAGACGATATGCCGCTCCGGCCAGCCACGCGGTCTGTTCCGTGGCGCCGTTCAGGAAAAGCGACGCGGTGTGAAGACTCTGGACGGCGGCGGTCGCAGAGAACGGCCCCGCGAAATAAAGCACGTTCGCACTGTAGTTCGCCTGCCCGACATGCCCGGCGATGCCCGCATTGCTGTACAGCACACTTGCTGTCAGGCCGCCCGCCTCTGGCGACTGGTAGACGATCGAATCGTCAATCGCCGTATCGCTTTGTACCGGCGCGGCTCCCATCGCGGAACCCAGAAACGTGTGGACCACCATGGGCGAGAAGACGAACGAGTTGCCGAACGGGTTGAACAGCAGCGTGGAGACGAACAGCAGTGAATCATTACGCCCCAGTGTCAGCTGACCAGATTCCCCGCTCAGGCCAACGAACGCCCTGCGCCCAAAGAATGACTGTCCGTTGTATGCTCCTGACTGGCCACCGTTGATCCGGTAAAAGCTTTCGAGCGTGAAGATCGCCTTTGTGCCACCACCCAGGTCCTCGGCGCCTGACATGCCCCAAAACGATGTCGAAAGCCCTCCTGAGCCTACCTCCCACGCGTTGCCCACCGAGCCCGGTGTACGTACCACCCCGGCGAAGGCATCAGCCAGTCCGTAGAGAGAAACGGACGACTGCGCGTGCGCCACGCCCACGGTGGCGCACAACGATAGCGCGGCCAGCCCCTTGCTCCATCTTCCCCGCACGTCCCTGCACATTTTCTTCTCCTTCATCGTTTGTGAGTGTTCGTTTCTTCGTTTGAAGTGCGCCTGCCTGACAGCACGGTTTATCGCCGCGCGTCACCCCGGCCTGACGCGTGCGAGCGGCCTTCCGCGCTCGGCCAGTGCAATGGCGATGAGCAGCTCGCCCGGTGCCGGTGAGTCGGGTACGCAGAGCGACACCGTGTCGAAGTGGTCGAAGCTCCACATGTCTGTGACGCTGTGCACGGGAATATCGACGCATGCGCCAGCGGGCCCGCGCTTCGTGACGGATGGCATGATCGAAGACGCGCCAGGCAGGCAGTCGCGTACTGCCTTGCCGAGTCGTGGATGCAGGAGCGCCGCTCCCCATTCAAGCGGTACCCCTGTCCCAACAAGCGCCGCCTTCCCGTAACCCTGGATGTCTTGCCCCGTGCAACCGAGCGCAAGCAGCGCGCGTGCGGTGAGCAGCTGGCCGAGTTCGGCGCCCGTCGCATAGAGCGCCTCAAGCTCGCAGGCGGCATCCGGGCCGGTCGTCTTCAGTACGGCAGCGGCCACTATCTGACGGTGCGGCGGAGTCACTGGCGTGCCGAGTTCCGCGCACCGTTCAACGAGATGGAGCACAATCCGCGTGATCCCGGCGTTCATGGCGCGATCTCCGTGTCGCCCGCGTTCTGCAGTTCGGGACCCGGTGCCGGAAATTCCCCCCTCGCCAGTTCGTACGCCCGCGCTGCGCGCAAGACCAGGGCATCGCTGCCCCGACGCCCGATAATCTGCAGGCCGACAGGCATGCCCCCCGCGAATCCGCACGGTACGGATATCGCAGGCACGCCAGCCTGGTTGCACCACGCTGTCAGGACGGGTGCCTGACGCAGATGGGCGGGCAGACCGGGAACCGGAGGTGGCCCGCAATGAAACGTCGGTGTGAGCAGCAGGTCGTAACGGCCGAAGAACGTTTCCATCGATGCGCCGAGTGCGTGACGGGCAAGCAGTGCATCGGCAAACGTTGCGGTGTCCACCTGTGCTCCAGCATCCGCCAGTGCCTTCAGATCGGGATCGAGCAGTGTCCTGTCCGCCTCCTCCATATGCCGGACTCGCTGCGCGAAGAACACGGACCACTGGACCGAATGCATGCGGCCATTGCCGTAGTAGTCCGCAATCGGCCCGACATCGGCCTGACTGACCGTCGCGCCGAGTGCACTAAATACGCCCGCTGCCCTCTCGACACACTCCGCGATTTCTGACGCCACCGACACACCGTCCGGGACGGGGCACCAGGCGACCCGCAGACCCGCGACGCCGTTGTCGAGCGCGTCGCAATAGCCGGACGGACTGCCCGCTCCAGGAGGCCTGTCGTCATTCGCCCAGGTCACCGCATCAAGCATCAACGCTGCATCGCGCACGGTTCGCGCAATCGGGCCAAGTGTGGACAGTGCAGTCCACGACGCCGTATTGCCCGCCGGCACGAGCGCGAACGTAGGCTTGAACCCAACCACACCGCTCCAGCAGGCCGGAATCCGGATGGATCCGCCCCCATCGGTCGCAAGCGATAGCGGCCCCATGCCCAGCGCAACCGCGACCGCCGATCCGCCGCTGCTACCTCCCGGTGAGAGGCGCGTATCCCACGGATTGCGCGTCGCGCCTGTCAACGGGCAGTCGGTCACAATCTTGTTGCCGAACTCAGAGGTCGTGGTCTTGCCAAACGGTATGGCGCCCGCACGACGCAGCCGTGCGACGGCCGGCGCATCGGCATATTCGCGGTCCGGCGAGGCGGTCCTTGACCCGTGCCGCGTCGGAAGACCGGCCACGGCGACGAGATCCTTGACCGATACCGGTACGCCATCGAGCGGACCACACGGCTCGCCGCGCATCCACCGGCGCTCGGCTTCGCCGGCCGCCGACATCGCCCCTTCCTCGTCGAGCGCGCAGAAGGCGTTGACTACCGGATCGAGCTTCGTGACCCGGTCCAGTACCGCGCACATGACCTCCACAGGCGAGAGGCTGCGCTGCCGGAAGCCGACAACCAGCTGACCTGCATTCAGCGTGAGAATTTCGCTCATTCTGTAGTCCTTATCTATTAGCACACAACATTCCAAAGCGTGAGGAGGGCACGTCTATCCTTCACAGACCGGTGTAACGGGGCCAGTGGATTCCAGGATCGAAAAGCTGTTATCGGCAAGCGCCTGCCCGATCCGTGTCTGGCAAAGCACATGGCCCCCGTCGTGACTCACACCGGTTTTGCCACGCGGCAGCGCAACGGAGACGGCGGCCAACGCAGCCCTCACGCGCCCGGCGTCGACACTTCCCGCCGACCGGACGGCTTCGGCGAAAAGACGAATGCCCGCGTAGGTGTTCTCGCCGTGCGGGAGCACCACGGCATAGCGGCCGAGGCGGGGGTCGCGTGCGTCGGCGTAACGGGCTGTATAGCGCGTGAGGAACGCCTGGTTTTCCGGGTTGTCGATGCTCATGAAGTACGACGACACGCCGATCGTTCCGGTCGATGCACCTGTAGTTGCAATCGAGAGAGATTCGTGCGCGATGTCCGTCACCAGTTGCGGTTTCATCGCGAACGAGCGGTACTGCTTCACGAACGTCACCGGGTCGTCCCCGATGCTGTGCCACACGATCTGCGGATTCGCGCTGGCGACCTGTTGCAGGACGGCCCCATAGTCGCGCGTGCCGAAGGGCAGCCAGTAGACGCCGAGGAACTTGCCGCCGTGGCGGGCCACCGCCGCCTGCAGTTGCGGGACCAGCACCTTCCGGTTGCTGCCGATATCCGACACCACTGCGCAGACGGACCGCCCGCCCTCACGCATGAGCCACGCAATGAGCGGCTCGATCCGCTGGCTCGCAGCGAGCCCTGTCGTGAGCAGTTGCGGGTCGCACCGCCCTTCATCGAAGTTGGGATAGACGATGAGCTTTCGCGCTGCCCTCGCAGCCTGAAGGGCCGCCTCGCGCTCAGACGGCAGCACCATGCCCGTGATCATAGCCACGTCGTCACGCATGAAAAGCTGCCGCGCCTTCTCCAGCGTCACGGCCGTCGACATCTGCGTGTCCTCCACGCTCAGTTGCAGTGGCCGTCCCAGCAGCCCACCCGCCGCATTGATCTCATCCACCGCCAGGGCGGCACAGTTACGGTTGGTCTGTCCCACGCGCGTCAGGGGACCGCTAAGCGGCGCGAGCAGGCCGATCTTCAACGGCTCGGCGCCACGCGCGAACGGAGCGACAGCCGATGTGGCGAGGGAGGCAGCCGCGCCAAGCAGCAGGGTTCGGGAAAATTCACGTCGGTTCATGCTTTTTCTCACTGGATATCACTGGATTTCACTGGATGTTTTCAGGGCGGAAGTCCGGCACGACCACGGCGGCCGGAGAGAGATAGCGCGCAAGCGGGTGTTCGCCCTTTCTGCCATGTCGCGGCTCAACGGCGCCGGCATGCACGAGCCGCCCGTTGCTGAGCACGATGCAGCGGCGCGCGCTCTGAAGGACGAGATCGAGGTTCTGTTCGACCAGGAGCACCGCCAGCTTCGAGCGACGGCAGAGCTCGGGAATCACCTCGCCGATACGCTCGACCAGATTGGGCTGCACGCCGTCGGACGGCTCATCCAGCAGGAGCAGTTTTGGCCGTCCGCACAGGGCGCGTGCGATGGCGAGGACCTGCTGCTCGCCGCCCGAGAGCGTGCCGCCCTGCTGCGACAGACGCGTCCTGAGCACCGGAAAGTAGTCGAATACCTCGTCGAGAATGTCCGCCCCACCGGCGGCCTGCGTGCCCATCAGCAGGTTCTCGCGCACGGTCAGTTTCGGAAAGATCCAGCGCCCCTGCGGCACCAGCCCGATACCCCGGCGTGCGATCTCGTGCGTGCGCAGGCCCTTCAACGGCTGGCCCAGGAAAGCGATCTCTCCACTCACACGCGGCAGCAGCCCCATGACTGCCTTCACCAGCGTGGTCTTGCCGGCACCGTTGCAGCCGAGCACACCGACCACCTCGTTCGGCAGCACGTCCAGCGTGAGGTTGTGAACCACATCCACGTCGCCGTATCCGGCGCACAGATTTTCAATGTGCAGCATGTGTCGCCCTCCGCCCCAGATAGATGCGGCGGATCTCCTCGTCGTCCGCGATTTCCGCATACGATCCCCGTCGAACCACCTCTCCCCGGTGCATCACCCACGTCTCGCATGCGAGGGACTGCACGAAGCCGAGGTCGTGTTCGATGGCGAGCACTGCGCATTGTTCACGCAACCGGTGAATAAGCCGCACCAGCCGCTGTGCGTCCTTCGCGGACAGGCCGGCTGCGGGTTCGTCGAGGAGCAGCAATGCGGGCTGGCACATGATGGCCATGCCGATCTCAAGCCACTGGCGCTCACCATGCGGCAGATGCGAGGCGAGCTCGCTCGCCTGCCCCGCCAGACCCACCTCTTCCAGCACTGCGTCGGGATCCGGCATCGGCGTAGCCCGGTAAGCCGCGACGCCAAGACCGGCCACCACCAGATTGTCGCGCACGGTCATCGTGAGGAAGGTGTTGGTCCCCTGGAACTTGCGCACCACGCCATGCCGGCAAAACGCGTGCATCGGGCGGCCGGTCATCCGTTCGCCATCGAGAGTCAGCTCGCCGGAGCCGGGGGCGATCGCGCCCGACAGCAGGCCAACGAGCGTGCTCTTGCCCGCCCCGTTCGGACCGATCACGCACAGCAGGTCGCGTCGCGCGATGGTGATGTCGACGCCCGCCACGGCGTTGATTCCACCGAATGCGCGCGACAGGTTGGTGCCCTGCAGAAACTGGCCGTCCATTACCGTTCCTCCTGAGCGTGTCCGGCGCGGTGAACCGGCGGCCTGCCCCAGACCGCTCGACCAGCCCGATGCGCGGCCTCCACCAGTTCATGAAGTCGCAGTCCTTTCGGCATGAACAGCACACAGGCGAGAAACAGACCGCCGAGGATCAGGGGCCAGCCGTCCGTGCTGTAGCTGGAGACGGTCTGCCTGACCAGTGTCAGAACGACCGCGGCAATGACAGGACCGCCAATTCTTCCCCGGCCGCCGATGGCCACCCAGAGGATCACTTCGGTCGCAAGGAGCGGCGAGAACACGTCCGGGGCCACCACCCCGGAGCAGGCCGCCATCAGCGCGCCCGCGATTGCGGCAAGCGCCGCCGAGGCGACGAAGACGAGCAGCAGGTGAAACGACGTGTGATAGCCACACGCTTTTGCGCGCCACTCGTTGCTCGCGATCGCATCAAGCACCTTGCCGTAGCGGCTGCGGCACACGAGCCATATCAGGGCAGTCGCGGCAAGCAGTACAACGGCTACCGTGTACCAGGAGGCGCGAGGACCGCTCATGTCGAGCGTGTGGCTACCCACGCTGAATGACAGTCCCGGGATACCCAGGATGCCCGTGTCGCCCCCGGTAATCGACTGCCAGCTGACGGCGAGCTGCTGGGCGACGATCAGCACGGCGAGGCTGATGATGGCGAAGAAGTGAAGCCTCACCCCCGCAAAGAGCAGAAAATACCCAATCACCGCGGCGACTGCCACAGCGCAGAACATACCCACCGCCAACCCTGTCACGGCCGCCTGTCCGAACTGTACGGTCGTGATGGCAAATCCGTAAGCACCGAGACCCAGGAACGTCGTGTGCCCGAGCGTGAGCACCCCGGCCCGCCCCCAGAGCAGGTCATAGCTCAATGCGAGGATCCCCATGACCAGCGCATCGCGCACCGTCGACAGCAGCCAGGGTCCGGCAAAAAAAGGCACGATTGCCACGGCTGCCATTGCCACGCTCCACATCAATAACGGCGAAACATCCCTGGGGCCGAGGGCGGGCTGTGAGAGCCAGAGCCGCAGACAGCCTGCGTGTTTTCCAGACATACGCTTTATCCTTTACCGAGAAGCTGATGAGCCGCGCTGAATCCTGGAATCAGCCCTTGCGGTCTGAACCGGATCACCACAATGGAGAGGACCAGCACCACCGCTGAAGCGAGAGAGGGATCGACGCGATAGCTCAGTAACGTCTCGGCCGTACCGATGACTGCGCTGCCCAGAATGCTGCCCGCAATCGAGCCGATGCCGCCCAGCACGATCACGAAGAACGCCTTGGCGAGATAGGAGACGCCCAGATGCGACTCCACCGAAACCATGGGCGCAACGAGTACGCCGGCAAGCGAAGCAAGCGCCGCGCCGCCGCAGAAGGCAATACGATTCAGGCGCCGGGTGTCGATGCCGGTGGCCTGAGCCATCACCGGGTGCTGGATCACGGCACGCAACTGCATACCAAAGCGCGTACGGGCGAAAAGCAGCCAGCACCCTGCTGTTACGATGAGCGCAACAGCGATCACAAAGATCCGGTAGGCCGGATAGCTCCCCCCGGGGACCGGAACCGCTCCGCCGAACGGCGCGTACACCAGCATCGGCTGCGTGCCGAAGATAAGCTCCAGTGCCTTCTGCAGGATCAGGCTGACGGCGTAAGTCGCGAGAAGGGTGTCCAGTGGCCGGTCGTAGAGCAATCGGATGATGAAACGCTCGAGGCACCATCCGAGGAGTGCCCCGGTTAAGGGAGCCGCCAGCAAGGCGAGCCAGAACGCCTGCTTCCCCGCCATCGCCTGCACGACAGCCAGCGTGTACGCGCCGATCGTGACCCACTCGGCGTGTGCAAGGTTCACGATGTCCATCATGCCGAACACGATGGCAAGGCCAAGCGCCACCAGCGCCAGAATGCTCACGTAACCAAGAATGTTCAGAATTGTCGTCATTGGCATAGGTCCAGGTCTTCATATCTGCGAGGGCGTCACCCCCATCCGTACAACTGGCAAACGAGCGGCTTTTCGGTCCAGACACCCCGCCGGTCATCGCCCGAAGAATTCCTTAGAACCGCTACTAAGAAAATCTTAGTAAAAACGGCGAGAAATTCCCAGAGACTCGCAGGATGCCGGGTAACCACACGACATCCTCCGTTTTTGCTATACGCCTGAAACAGGCCCGGTTACGCTCGGGCCTGACCCAGGAGCAACTTGGCATCCACGCCGGCATCGACGAGTTTTCCGCCAGTGCCCGCATCAATCAGTACGAGAGAGGCAAGCACTTGCCCCATCTCGCGATGGGGCAGCGTCTGGCGAGAGCTCTGCACGTCCCGACGTCTTTCCTCTACGAGGAGGACGACCTGCTTGCAGCCCTCCTGGTAACTGCGGCCGGACTCACGCGGGGAAAGAAGAAAATCCTCCTCGCAAATGCCGAGACGCTGACACAATCAACTTCCACAACCCGAAAGACAAGGTAATACTTAGTCTTTCGACTAAGAGTTACTTAGTAAAATCCCTGAGCGAATCCGGGAAACTCACCGGATGCCGCGCGATATACCCACTCCTGATGCCATTTTCCCCAGACGCCTGAAACAGGCGCGGCTGCGCTCGGGCCTCACCCAGGAGCAGCTTGGCATCCAGGCAGGCATTGACGAGTTTTCCGCCAGTACCCGCGTCAACCAGTACGAAAAGGGCAAGCACACCCCGGCCATACAGACGAGTCAGCGTCTGGCGCGGGCCCTGCTTGTCCCCACCGGTTTCCTCTACGAGGAGGACGACCTGCTCGCGAACCTGCTGGCGATCGCGGGCAGGCTCAGCAAGGAAAAGAAAAAGGCACTCCTCGCTAGTGCAGAAAAGCTGGCGCAGGAATAAACTAAGAATTCCTGAGTCTTGGGGCCAGCCACCTGCGACACCACGACTGGCGCCCTATCTCGTTCGGAACATCAACCCTGATCCACCAGCAACCCGTGCGAAATCCTTCGTGATGCTCCAACGCGATGTCCGTCAAACTCCCGTCATGTCCTGAGCCGAAACTATCACTCCGGTGGCACCGCACTTGTCATCGCTATTTATGATGATTAAATTTACGTCCATAAAATGAGTGTGTCAACGTCGCAGAATTGCTCGTTTACCCTGTAATTTGTCATATCTCCGGATGCTTGACATAGGCGATAGCTGCACCTAATGTCTATTTATGATGATTAATTGGAGACGACATGAGCAGTGATCTTTGCGATCTGACAGTACAGGAGGTCCACGCGCTTTATGAGGCTGGCGGCACCTCGCCAGTGGAAGTCATGGAAGCCGTACTTCATCGCGTTGAGCAGCTCGACCCGGCAGTGAATGCCTTCTGCCAGATCGCCGGAGATGCACTCGATATGGCGCGGGCGTCCGAGACACGATGGCATCGCAAACGGCCCCTCGGCCCGCTGGACGGCGTGCCGGTCAGCATCAAGGATAACGTCGCCGTCTCGGGCCTCGCCACGCGATACGGCTCACGCGTTACAGACGAAGTACCGGCGTCTCACGACAGTCCGTGCGTGGCGAGACTTCGCGAGTCAGGAGCGATCTGCTTTGCCAAGACCACCCTGCCCGATTTCGCCCACAAGATCGTCACCGACAGCCCACTGACGGGCGTGACACGCAATCCCTGGGATAGGGAGCGCACACCGGGCGGCAGCAGCGGCGGTGCCGCCGCCGCCGTCTCGTTCGGCATGGCGCCAGCCGCGATCGGCACCGACGGTGGCGGGTCCATCCGGATTCCCGCCGCTTTTACCGGCACGTTCGGCTTCAAGCCGAGCTTCGGACGTGTCCCGCATGCCCCGCGCGGCCCGTTTGGCCTGTTGAGCCATATCGGCCCTCTGACCCGGTGCGTGGCAGACGCCGCCCGCATCCTGACCGTCATCAGCCGGCCTGACAGCCGCGACTGGTACGCGTTGCCATTCGACGCCAGCGACTATGAACGTGGTCTCAAATGCAAGCCGACGCCCGGCGGCATCCGCATAGCGTACAGTCCGTCTCTCGGACTCGCCGTCACGCCGGAACCCGCTATCCACGAGGCGGTCATGCAGGCGGCCGATACCTTCCGTCAACTCGGTGCGCGAGTCCAGCCGGAAGACCCGCCCGGTATCGATCGCTGTAATGCAATCCACGCGACTCTCTGGCCGGCATGTTGCCGCCAGCTCACCGAAGGCATGGTCGACGGCGGTGCTGCACTCGATCCGTCATTGCGGGCCTACTCCGACGCGGGCGCCGGAATTTCGCGCCAGGCGCTGCTCGGCGCGCTGATCGAGAGGGGCGAACTCGGCGCCGGCGTCAACGCATTCTTCGAACGGTACGATCTCGTCATCTGTCCGGTTTATCCGCGCGTGGCGATGCGACTCACTGAACTCCAGGCCGGCGACGAACTGTTCCCCCACTTCACTGCATGGTGCAATCAGCTCGGGCTTCCCGCTGCCAGCCTCTACGCTGGCACAACGGCCGAAGGCCTGCCTGTCGGGATACAGATCGTCGGTGGTCGTCACGCGGATGCACTTGTGCTCTGGGCAAGCCACATCCTCGAACTCGCCTTTGGAAGGGCTCCGTTAGCCGAGCTGGCACGTACGTTTTCCTCATCCGTTGCCGGCCATAAAACGCACTGAGACCTCGTATCTGGCGGACATCCGGGCCTGCCGGACGCGGGTCCAGCCGTCGTATCACGACCCGCCCTTCCTGCCCGCATGCAGACCCAGATCCGAATCCAGTACCAGCTTTTGCCGTAAGGCTGCATGCACCTTGCGAAGCTGCGCTTCCGCTTCTTCCATGTGCGCGGCCATGAATTGTCCGACCGCGCTGGCGTCGCGCCGCCTTGCGGCATCCAGAATCGCCCGGTGCGCGGCGACGGTCTGCCGCCCGAACGCCTGGTACTCCTGCTGCGTGACGTTACCGGCCACGATCACGAGGCTGTGCAGCATCTGGTTGATGATCTGGCACGCGCAGCGAAGGAATGCATTGGGATTGGCCGCCGCGAACACATCATGAAAGTGAATGTCCTCATGTCGCTGGTCAAGCGCATGCTCATGACTTGCGACAAACGGCTCGCACGCCTCCACGCTACGCTCCAGCGCATCAATATCCGCATCGGTCAGATGTTCCACCGCGCCCGCGGCAAGTAACGGCTCCAGCACACGCCGCACGGCGTAAATGTCCTCCAGACTGATGCTCTCGAAAAACAGGTAGTTCTGCAGCGCCTGGAATGCGCGGGCAAACGGCACGCGTGTGATCGTGGCGCCGCCATCCGGTCCCGTACTCAGACGCACGAGCCCCTGCACCTCCAGTGCCTTGAGGGCCTCCCGTATGGAACCCCGGCTAACACTGAATATTTCCTGGAGCTCGGCCTCCTTGTTCAATCGCATACCGGAGCGCAGCCTTCCATCGGTAATCCAGCTCTTTATGAGCTCGGCCACCTGATCGCCGCGCTTGGTCGTGCGCGGCCCCCTGTTGTCCGGCTGCAGCAACGGCTTTTTTGCTGTCGTCTGTTTTCGCCCTGCCATTCGTCACATCCGTAGTTGGCCAGTCATCGTTCGGTATGGACGTCATTATCGTTCATCTACTGCCGACCTGGCCGCCTCACGTCACGCTGGCCGGCACCCTCCTAATGTTCGGGGGTGGCGATGCGACGTACCTGCTCCTACGCTCTAGACGAACGGCACGCGGGCAACTGCCCCGTGATTTCGGTGCGCGCGACGCCTCAGCGCACGCGCCCCATATGGGAGACCCGCTCATGACCCGAGACGAACAGACGTCACAACAAGTCCATACGATCGAGGGCATCGGTAGGGCCCTCGCGGATCGGGGACTCGATATCGGACGGCTTGCCAAGAGCATGCGCGCCGTCAGTAGCGAATCGGACGTAACCGGCCAGATCGACGGTCCCCCCTGGCGTGCGGGTGACGTGCGAGCTCTGAACATGAACCTCGTGCCAGCCGACCACGGAGGCTGCCCGGCCCTCCAGTCTCTCGTGGCGCGGGCGACATTGATGGCCTACCTCGGTGAGGCCGACGCAAGCCTCGCGCTTGCGTTGCCGGGCCCGGGACTCGCCACGCCACCTGTCCTCGCGCTCGCTTCGGCGGAGCAGAGAGCGCAGTTCTTCCGGCGCTTCGAGTCCGACACGCCGCGCTGGGGAGCCTTCGCCATCACCGAGCCCGACTGCGGCTCCGACGCCACCGCCATGCGTACCAGCGCAAGGAAGACGGATCGTGGCTGGGTACTGAACGGCACGAAGTGTTTCATCACGAACGGCGCGCGTGCCGACTGCGTGATCACGTTTGCAACCATCAACCGGCAGATGGGACGCTACGGTATCCGTGCATTCCTGGTGGAACGCAGCGCGCCGGGGTTCATGGTGTCGCGCATCGAGCGGATGGCTGGCCTACGCGCCACCCAGCTTGCCGTGCTCTCGTACGCCGACTGCGAGCTCACCGATGACGCGCTGCTTGTCCGCGGCGACGAGAAGCCGCTCGACGATGCCTTCTCGGGTGCGCAGCGGTCCTGGGACTACTTCAGGCCGCTGCTTTCCGCAGTCATGGTCGGTACGTGCCGGCGCATTCGCGCGGACCTCGTTGCCTGGCTCGACGCGGGCGGCAAGCCCGCCGACAACCGGCAAGGCTCGGCCGGCGTGTCAGCAGCCCTGCTCGACATCGACCGCCAGATCACGGCCGCATGGCTGCTCTGCCATTGCACGGCCTGGAAGACCGACCAGGGAACCGCCACGTCGATGGATTCTTCAATGACCAAGGCTTTTGCCTCCCGCGTGGCCGCACGGGTGACACGCGCTGCAATTGACCTTGCGGGTATCGATGGCGTCACCGCCTGTCCGTCGCTCGAACAGGGCTACCGTGACGCCAGGGCTTTCGACATCATGGAAGGCACCGGCGACCTGCAGCGGCTCATGATCGCGCGAGCCGCGCAACGATCGACGTCGCGTCCATGGAACATCGCGGAACCTGCCTAGCGACTGCATCGCCATGCCTGGCGACCAAAGTCCATAGACCTGATCAGGAGATACTCCCATGACCCATACCACCTCCGGTCCCGAACGCGAGGAAATCGCCGCCACCATCAAGTCATGCCTGCTGTCGGCCATCGGCAGCACCACGGCTGCGGAACTGGTCGCGGATGACACGAACCTGTTCGACGTCGGCGTCGACTCAATGAACATGACAGACCTGCTTCTTCAACTCGAACAGCGCTTCGGCTTCACGCTCGCGCCCGAAGATCTCTCATCCGACCTCTTTCTGCGTTTCGGCAATCTGGTCACCTTCGTGGAATCCCATGTACGACGCAACTGACCACGGGCACGGGCACGGGCACGGGCACGGGCAATTCTGCATCGCGGCAACGGCGCGGTACGTACCCCGGACGCGTGTGCGACCCGAAGTGCTGGTACGGGAGCCGGCGGCCACGCCCACCTCCGTGCGGGAAGCCGTCATGCAATCAGTCTATGCCGACACGCTGCGCTGGCGCCGGCAGGCGACAGCTCCCGTTGCCGTGGATCATCCGTCCGGGCGCGCCACAATGCCGGCACGCGTCACCAGCGAGCCACGCCTCAGCCTCTCGGAAATGGCGTCAGCCGTAGCCAGGGAGGCTGTCCGGCGATGCCCCCCGAAGGACAACCGTGCACCCGACCAGATCATCGTATGTGCCAACAGTTTTGAACATGATCTCTCGCTCTCGTGCGCGGGTCGCCTGCACAGCGAACTCGGATCAACGAGCGTGCCGTGTGCGATCGGACAGATCCAGGGCGTGTCATTTTTCCTGGCGCTGCAGGTGGCAACCGACATGATGGCCAGCGACGAGCGCATGCACGCCGCGCTGATTGTCGCGGCTGAACGGTGGCTGCCGCCATTCTCCCGCCGGACCGGAACGCTCACCGCATTGGGTGATGGGGCGGCCGCCGTGCTGGTCAGGCGCCACGCCGGACCCGGATGGCACCTACGCAGCGTTATGGTATGCACGCCCTCCACCGCCGTTTCCATTGCGCCGCACGAGACCTTTGTCGACGAAGCGGCCGTGGTCGAAGTCATCGGGAAGACGTGTGCGCAGGCGGGCCTGAAACCCGCTGCACTGGACTGGATCGTGCCTCCGCGCATCAACGCGGCCCTGGCATGCGAGGTCAGCGCCCAGGCCCGACTGCCTGCCGGGCGAATGTGGTATCCGGATCCGGGAGACATCGGTTACCTGTGTGCCGCAGACGCGCCCACGCAACTCGACCTGCTGTTGCAATCAGTTGCTCCGGCGGACGGTCAACGCATCCTGATGTGGTCGGCCGGCTTCCAGGGACAGGCCGCCTGCGCGATCCTCGAGTTTCGCGGGAGCTAGCGATGTCTGCGCCCCTGCCCGACTCCATGCTGTCCCTGTCCGGAATCGCATTCAGCCTTCCGTCCCGCACGGTCGATGCGATCACGTGGGCCAGTCGTTGCGGATTGCCCGAGGCGCGCGCGAGCGCACTGCTGCGCAACGGTGTGCAGCAGTTCCACGATGCTGCAGCGCAGTCACCGGTCATCTTTGCATGCGAAGCGGTTGCCGCCCTGCTCGAGGATACCGGCACGACACCCGCAAGCATCGATGCGCTCGTGTGCACGCACACGATCCAGAGCAGCGTCATGGCGCCGCCTGCCGGTACTGCCTCGTTCATCCAGTCCCGTATGGGCCTGACCCGCGCACTCGCGTTCTCGGTGATGCAGCAGAACTGCGTCTCGCCGATCGCAGCCATCCGCATGCTGCGAGTGCTCGCCGTCAGAGGTCGGCCCATCCGGCGGGCGATTGTTGTCTGCGCAGATGTGATGGGCTCGGGCTGCGATCATCTGCGCGCAATCCAGGACCTCGCCCTGCACAGCGACGGCGCATGCGCAATCCTGCTGGAGCGCGGCACCGACCGCAACTGCATCGCGGGACTGCATCTTTATACGGACGGTCGCTACTTCCGCGGCACCGACGACGATCTGCAGCCCGTGCCTGATGACCGGTACTACTGGTCGGCATTCACCACCATGCGCACGGCACTCGGACAGGCGGGCATCACGGGTAACGAACTCGTCCATGTCCTGCCCCACCACGTCAACCTTCCCGGATGGTCTCGCCTCGTGACCATGCTGTCCGTACCACAGGAGTGCCTTTTCACCGTGAACTTCGGGCACCTCGGCCATGTGTTCGGTGCAGACCCGTTCATCAACTTCCACACCGCGCCACGCGGGCAACCGGGCTCGCACTCCCTGCTGTTCTCCAGCGGGTTTGCCGGCTGCTTTGGCGCAATGGTGATCCGCCACTGATCCTGAACTTCATAGCGATCCGGCCATGAGAAACCTCCTTGACCTTGTGCAGTCGGCAGCCCACCGCACACCTGATGCGCAGGCACTCGTTTGCGGCGATGTCCGCGTGACCTACGACGAACTGCTGCAACGCAGCCACACGTTCGGGCAGGTATTGCCTACCCTCGGCATCGCTGCGGGGGAGCGCGTCGCGATCTTTCTCGACAAGCGTATCGAGACCGTCGTCTCGATGCTTGGCGCCTGCGCGGCGGGTTACGTATTCGTCCCCCTCAATCCGCTCCTGAAACCGAACCAGGTGGCCCACGTGCTTCGCGACAGCGGTGCCCGGTGCCTCGTGACCACCGCATTGCGCGCCCGTTCACTGGCTGCGGAAGGCCTTGAGCCAGTATCCGAGCTGATCATCGTGGATGAGCCTGAACTGGCATTCTCCAGCCTCGGGAACACGGTCAGGATTCATCGCTGGCCAGGCCGTGACAGCGGCCGCCCCGACGATGCCCATATCGCGGGACCGGCGGTATCGTACGTTGATACCGACCTCGCCGCCCTTCTGTACACATCCGGCTCGACAGGGCTGCCCAAGGGCGTGATGCTCAGCCACCGGAACCTGCTCGAAGGCGCCTGGAGCGTAGCCGACTATCTGCGCCACGAGCCGTCTGACCGCATCCTCGCCGTTCTGCCCCTGAGCTTCGATGCGGGGCTGAGCCAGTTGACCTCGGCCTGGTCTGCGGGCGCAACAGCGGTCCTTCTGAATTACCTCAGCGCGCACGATGCCGTCCGCGCGTGCGAGCGCGAGCACATCACTGCGATTACCGGTGTGCCGCCACTATGGATGCAGCTCGCAGCCGCAACGTGGCCCGACGGGTCGCGCAACAATCTGCGCTACTTCGCGAACACCGGAGGTCGCCTTCCGCTGCCTGTGCTGCAGAAACTCAGGGCGCTGTTTCCGCGAGCCACACCCTTCCTGATGTACGGGCTGACCGAGGCGTTCCGTTCCACATATCTCGACCCTGCGCAGATCGACCGGCGGTCCGACTCGATCGGTACAGCCGTGCCCAATGCGCGGGTGCTCGTCGTCCGGGAGGACGGCACACCGTGCTCCCCGGATGAAGCCGGCGAGCTCGTGCATGTGGGCGCATGCGTCACACTTGGCTACTGGAACGACGCGGCACGCACTGCCCAACGCTACCGTCCTTCGCCCGAAACGAAACCGGGCGGAGCGCCGCACGATATGGCGGTCTGGTCTGGCGACCTGGTGCGGCGCGACAGCGAGGGTTTTCTCTATTTCATCGCCCGCAACGACGCCCAGATCAAGAGTTCCGGCTACCGGATAAGCCCGGAGGAAATCGAGGAAGCGGTTCACGCAAGCGGCCTCGTCGTGGAAGCGGTTGCCCTGGGTATCCCGGATGATCGGCTTGGCGAAGCGATCGCGCTGCTCGTCGTCCTGGCAGGTGGTTCAACACGTGTCGGCGATCTGCGCGACTGGTGCATGCAGCGCCTGCCGCGCTATATGGTCCCCCGGGACATCGTGAGTTGTCCGGAAATTCCACGCAATCCCAACGGGAAGTTCGACAGGGCGGCGCTGCGTACCCGGCTTGCCTCGCTCGCAGGCGGTTCTGGGGAGAAAGCATCGTGAACCTGACTTTCATCCGGCGGCCCTCCGGGCTGCAGTTCGGCGGCGTGGACGTGCGTCAGCTGGCCGACCGCGCAGGGCGTACGCCGTTTTTCGCCTACGACCGCGCAGCGATCGACGCCCGCATCCGGGAACTGCGCAGCCTGCTGCCCTCCGGCATGCATCTGCACTACTCGATCAAGGCGAATCCGATGCCAGCTTTGGTCCACTATCTGGCCGCATGGGTGGACGGGTTCGACGTCGCCTCGGCGCAGGAGATGGCCGTCGCGCTCAACGCCGGCGCCGCCCCGGCGGATATTGGCTTTGCCGGTCCCGGCAAGTCTCATGACGACCTGCGGCGCGCCGTCGCCAGCGGTGTGAACGTGCACGTTGAATCGCAAACCCAGCTACGGCTCGTCACGGCGCTCGGATGGGAACTCGGCGTGCAGCCCAGCGTGGCGATCCGCGTCAATCCCGACTTTCAGGTCGGGCAGAGCGGCATGCGCATGGGTGGCGGCGCGGCGCCGTTCGGCGTCGATGTCGAGCAGGTGCCGGCGCTGCTGCGCGAACTCGAAGCGCGGGAAGTCGCACTCGCCGGCTTCCACGTCTTCTGGGGCTCACAGTGCCTGCATGCGGCAACCGTCGTCAAGGCCCAGCGCCAGAGTGCTGAACTCGTCCTCCGGCTAGCCGGCGGTCTGACCGAGCCGCTCCGGTTCGTGAACCTTGGCGGCGGCTTTGGTATCCCCTACTTCCCAAGCGAAACACCGCTCGACGTGAAGGCAGTCTGCGAAGCGATGCACGACTGGCTGCCAGGGATGCGCGCAGGTCTGCCCGGAACGACGCCGATCCTGGAGCTCGGGCGTTACCTGGTGGGAGAAGCGGGCATCTACGTGTGCCGCGTGATCGACCACAAGGTCTCGCGCGGCAAAACGTTCGTCATCACGGATGGCGGCCTGCATCATCACCTCGCTGCCTCCGGCAACTTCGGCCAGGTCCTTCGGCGTAACTTTCCGGTCGTCATCGGAAACCGTCCCGATGGTGTGGCACGCGAACGCTGCCACGTGGTGGGCTGCCTGTGCACGCCGCTCGACCGACTGGCGGACGACATTGAGCTTCCCGAAGCTAATATCGGCGACTTTGTCGTGGTGAAACAGTCGGGCGCGTATGGGCGCTCGGCGAGCCCGCTGCATTTCCTGAGCCATCCCGAACCCGTCGAAATGCTCGTGTGACGCCGCAACAGCAGGAGAAACATCATGCCATCCAGTCGATCCGTCGTAACGGACCTCACGCCAGCATCGTGGGCGCTCAGCGACGACCAGCAGGGGCTGCGTGCGACCGCAAGACAGTTTGCGCGCGAACGCCTCGAACCGCTGCTCGTCCATCAGCCAGACGCTGCCCTATGGAGCGAAACGGTCAGGCTCGCTGCGACGCTCGACCTCGCGGCCATGATCCTGCCGGAGCAGAAAGGAGGCATGGGAATCAACCGGCACGACCTGGCGCTTGTCGTTGAACAGTTCGCGGCGGGTCCGCTGGAACGCGCGGCCGAACTGACACTCAGCAGCCCGGCACTGATGACACTGCGCGAATACGATGCGCTCGACCGGCTATCCGACCGGGATACCCGGCATTATTTCGACGGCAGCACATCGATCGCACCGGGTATTCCGGACATCGATGCCTCGGGTCTCTGGATATTGCGCCGGCACCCAGCCTCGCCAGTAATGATGGTCCGCATGGACGACAAACGCCCGCAGCTCGTGCTCGCGACGCTGCCTGCAGGGCAGGAAATCCGCGGTGCCGCACCTGTTGCCGTGCTCGGCGCGCTATCCATCGAACGATATACCGCCGTGCCTGCAGACGATGCCCCGATCCCGGTGGCGACCCGGGACGAAGACAACTTCGGCCCGGATCCGGTTCGGCAGTCGCTCGTCGACACAGCGATCTACTTCGCCACGCTGCTTTCGGGCGCCGTGCAGCAGTGTGTGGACTTCGCCCTTGCCTACAGCGTGACCCGACAGACGTTCCGCAAGCCGATCGTTGCCCATCAGCTCGTCGCTGCCCGGCTCGCCGACATGCTCGTGTCCGCGCACACCATCCATCTCGTGCTCCGGTCGGTGGCAGCGCAGGATACGCAGGCGCAGATCGCCCCCGTATCGCAGATGGCTCGCCACGTTGCCACCGAAGCGATGGACGTTGCGCGCGAGCTTGTGCAGCTTTGCGGTGGCCATGGCTACGTGGAAGGCCCCCCGCCGGCGGCACGGTTCCAGACGGTGCACTGGTTTGCGATGCTGTTGATGAAGGTCGAGGCCGCGCTGCGTACGTTCATCGCGTCTGCATGAGGCATTCACCGGCCGGAGATTCGACGTGGACAGCCAGGGCCAGTCGCGAACACCCGCGCAGCAGACTGAAGGATCCCACCAGACGGATGGAGGATCCGGCTCATGCTGGCTTCGTGAACCTGACAGCAACGATGTGAACGACATCGCTGCCTGGCTCTCCGAACCGGACATCAACCAGTGGTTCGATTTTGGGCAGGGCCGCCAAACGCTACCCCTGCTTGCCGTGCAGCTCATGGTGCAAAGCGGTCGGCACCGCCTGCGCATGTTCGGACCGGCCGGCCATGAGGTCGCAAGCGGCCTTGTGGCCATCAGCGATCTCGCGCATGCCTTTGGCACCGCCTCGTTCTGGGTATTGCGCGACAGCCGGCGCCCAGCGTGCAGTGACATGACGTTTGTGGCCTCGACCACGCTTCTCCACGAGGCGTTCGCAACGGACCGGCTGCATTGCGTCACGGCGTGGGCCGTGGACTGCAACGTGCGGTCACGACGCCTGCTCGAGCGGATCGGGTTTCGGCCGGCCGGCCTGCAGCGCGATTGCCATGTCATGCGTGGGTCGCGGTTTGGGCGCGTACTCTATGACCTGCTACCAGCCGATCTCGCCAACGGCTCGGGCCCGCCCGCGGGGGGCGCATGAAGCCGCCCGTCATCACCGCAGTGACGGCCTGGGTGCCTGAGGCCATACCGCTCTCCCGATGGACGGCGATCGAGTCGGCACTGCGCGCAACCGGACATCCAGGCTGGGATGCGTGGATGAGATCGTGGCATCCCGACTACGGCCACTGGCTGGAGGCGGGGGCAGGCGAGGAAACCGGTGGTTCACGCCCTGTGCATTCCGGTGTGCCAACACCCGACGTGACCTGCATGGTGCCGGTCGAAACCGGTACCGATCTTTCCGGACTCGCCGTAAAAGTGGCGAATGCGCTCTGCGCTGCACGCCCCCCGGACGCCCGCCCGGTCGATGTCATCGTGTTCTGTCACAGCAGCCTCGATGAACACGTTTCGACCACCGTTGCCGGACGGCTGTGTGCCGAAGTCGGCACACCGTGCTTTCCATTTTCCGTCTCGCAACAGCATGGCGTGTCGCCATTCACGGCATTGAGGCTTGCGGCCGACCTGCTCGTCGCTGAGCCGCACATCCATACCATACTTATCGTAGCAGCGGAGAAATGGTGCCCACCGTTTTCCAGAATGTGCGGAACTTGCATGGTGCACGGTGACGCCGCCGGCGCGATGCTCGTTGAACGAACCGACCCCGGCACAGGTGGTGTGCACCTGCTTGATGTCGCAGCCCGGCACGTTCCCGTTGACATGGTGTGCGGTGACGCAGGAGTCGCCGATGCCCGGACATTCCCCTTGCTATCGATGATCGACTCGCTCCTCGCGCGACACGGCCTTCACGACGAGAATGTTAACGACGTTGTGGGGCACCCAGGTATTCCGTCGCTCACGGCCGCAGTATCCGACCTGCTCGGCCGGCCGGACACAGGTGTGCAGCATGAAGATTGCGTTCATCTCGGCGCTGCCGAATCCATCGTGCGCCTCGCACAGATACTCAACCGCGCCGCCTGTGGCCGGAGACACCGCGCGCTGCTGTGGGGCTACGGGACAGGCGGCTTTATCGGCACAGCACTGCTGGGGATGCACGGCGCACCCTCCCTCCCTATCAGCAAAACGAGGTCCAGTCCGTCTCATGATCCCTGATCTCGGCATAACGCACGTCGCTTTCCATCTTCCTCAATGCGTCGACGATGTCCGCAGCTGGGGACAACGGACCGGACAGAGCGCCACTACCGTCGTGCAGCTGGAACGGGCGGGGATGCGCTATTACCGGAAAGCGAATGGGCAAACTGCGATCGGTCTCGCGGCCAGCGCGGTCCAGCGTCTCCTGCTTACCTCAGGTATTGCGCGTCGCGAAGTCGACTGCATCGTGTACGTGCATACACTGCAGGGCAGCGTTGCTCCGCCGCCGCACTCGCTACCCGGCCTGCTCTGTGACCGTTTCGGATTCACCAACGCAGAGGCGTTTTCCTTCGCGCAGCAGCACTGTGCGTCCGCCCTCGCCGCACTGCGCGTGATTCGCGCGATGTTCATCGCCCGACCCTACATGAAACGGGTCCTGCTTGTCGGCGCCGACGTCATGCCGCTGGCATCGGAAAGGTTAATGCGAGCCGAGGGGATTCTGGGTGATGGTGCGTTTGCTGCATTCATCGAACGCGGTGCTGCCGTCAACCGCCTGCTCGCGATCGGGATGCACGCCAGCGGGCTGGGCTGGCGAGGGGTACTGGCAAATGACGAATCGCGCCTGGCAGCGCAGAACTTCTTCACCGCGCGCAGTCTGATCAGGCAGACCGTCCAGCAGGCACGTTTCACACTGGACGACATCCAGCGCATCCTGCCCCACCATCTGGACCTGCCCGCGTGGCACCGCCTGCTCGATTCACTTCAGGTTCCGCACGACCGGCTGTTCGCGGAGAATTTTGCCCGCGTCGGCCACGTCACCGTCAGCGATGCATTCATCAATCTCGCCCAGTGTGAGGGGCTCGTGACGGGCAGGCCGCTCCTGCTCTTCGCGCGAGGCATCGGAGGGTTTTCAGCGGCAGCCTTGCTGGTCCGTTAGCCGGCCGACTCAGCCCCGTCTCGTCCGCTTGCCCCAACCCCATGCAGTGGGTATGTTTCTATCCCTTATATGAATCGTCGGGCGGTAATCGGCACACTATAATAAATGTTTAAATGCATTCGGGCCCGTGCATAGTACGCGTCCAGTTGGCCATCACCGGTGTCGCAATCTGCGGCAATCGTATGCGCGACTCTGATTGGCCCCTCACTCCTGAAACGCGTGTCGCATGAATCGCACCGTCGTTGCGCGCGGGCCTCGTTCTCATGCGGCACCTGGAGTTCCTGACTCTGTTGGGGCAGCGGCGGGGTAGTGAACATGAAACATGTCTCTGGACGCCGTCTGAACGAGCGTCAGCACAGGCCATCACTCATATCTAATCGTCTGCAAACCGGCGCACCGGCACCGGTGATGCGTCTTGCATGTGCCGCCGATATCCCTTCCCTCGTCGAATCTTTCGGCCATGCGGCCGGGAAACTCGGCTTCCCGCATTACGTGATCAGCCGCGTTACCCGGAGCCGTTCGACCTGCACCCGGCGAACGGCGCTCGAGATGATCGGCTCCCACTATCCGCAGGAGTGGGTGCGGCACTACCAGCGTCGGGATTATGCGTCCAGCGACCCCGTTCATCGGGCTGCGTTCCTCCAGTCGGCTCCCTACCGGTGGCATGACATCATCGGCTTGAGCAAAGCCGAGCGTCGTCTACTCGACGAAGCAGGAGAGGCCGGATTGCGCGCGGGACTCAGTATCCCGGTCCACCAGTCCGATGGCAGTATCCTGCTGTTCAACCTGTCCGGCCCGTTGCGCTCCGTCAACGACGCAATCAACTCCCGGCTGGCATACCTGATCAGCGCGCAGTTTCACTTCGAACTGCATCGCCTCGCTCAAATGTCCCCGAAAAGGGCGGCCCACCTGCTGACACCGCGTCAGCTCGAATGCCTGACCTGGGTCGCCCGGGGGAAAACCTCGGCCGAGATTGGCGAGATCCTCGGGCGCTCGCGCTATACCGTTGACTACCACATCGAAGAAGCGATGGAGGCGCTCAACATCCGCAGCAGGACGGCCGCCGCAGTCCACGCGACCGTACAGGGCATCATCAAACCCTGACTCCGCTTTTCCCGCAATTCCACCGCATGCCCTGCCCGTCGCCGTAAGCGGCCTGGGCCAGTGCACGCTCGCGTGCGCGCCGACACCCTCCCAAAGCTCCGAGTTTCTGGGCCAGAGACACGCTGATAGCGTCACGTCAACGGCTAACACGAGGAGGAGCCCATGTCATACATCGTTGCCGGCCGGCTTGATGACCTGCCATCAGATATCCGTCACCATCTCGGAGTCTTCCGTCACAGGGTATTTGTCCAGCGCCTGCACTGGGAAATACCCGGCGTGTCACACGATGCGACGGGCGAGTGGGATGAATTCGACGGAGGCGCTACGGTCCACCTGGCCGCGCTGTCCGCAGACGAAGAGTTGTGCGGATGTGCGCGGCTCATGCCCACTACAGGACCCTATCTGCTCCGTGACGTCTTTCAGGAACTTGCAAGGCCAGATTCCTTGCCGTCATCACCTTCGATATGGGAGATGTCGCGGTTCGCAGGATCTGGACTGCCGGACCATCGAACTGGCTCAATGTCGGGCATGTCGTTGTTCCCTTACGCAATGGCGCTCGCCCTCTCGTTGGGCGCGACACGCGTGATCGGCGTGGTCTCCCGCTCCGTTGCGCGCCTGTACCGACGCTTCGGGCTCGATCTGCTCGATATCGGCGTTGGCACGGCGCCGGGCTGCACGAATATCGTTGCGTGCTCAATCGATCTAGCCCCTACCACGTTCCACAAACTCCAGTGCGATCCTGTCACGCTGCTGAATTCGATCACCCGCGTCGGACAGCACCAGCTCCTCGGACCTGGCATGCCGGCTCATTCGCCTCCGACTGAAGCGAATGCGCCCTCTGTGCGCCCTCATGGCGACGTGCCCCTCGCAGTTTGCGACAACAGTACGGTACACACACAAGCGACAGTCTGGACGACTGGCCCCTGACATTAGCGCATGCCTGCAGGCCGGCAATGGTGCCGGTTGTCGGCCTCCTTCATCCAGTCCGGCCTGATCGCCGATGCGTAGGCCTGCCCGCTGCGCGAAGCCTCTCCATTCTGCTGTGAACTCAAGCCCAGGCGATCGTCGATCGCGTGCGCGACGGTCGCAGACTTCGGAGGATGATCGTGATCGCCGTCCGCCCAGAACGTACACATCGCATCGAACAGAACGGACAGTATCGACGTCACGTAGGGCAGTTTCACGACGATGCCTTCCTCTGGCTGGTCGCTAGCAAACTTGCCACAATGCTCCTGGAACCCGTTCACGGGTATCATGATCCGCAGGGCATCGAGTTCACGCTGCAGACGATCTTCAAATGAGTAGTGAACGGTCGCCGAATGCGCAAGCGCCTTGCGCAACTGGCAGAGCTGCCGGTCCTTCATCTCCATGCATCTGGTTAGCCGACGGACTTCGGCTTCTGCCCGCTGCAAACGCTGATCGGGAGTAGCGCTTGCCGGTAGCATCGGAGGGGCGTGCTCCATGCCAGTGACTGGCCATGCATCGAGTTCTTTCATGATGTTCCCTGCCTCAAATGCGCATGCCTGTACCGTTCCGGCTGCGCCCCTTCCCCGCCGTCAGACGCGCACGGAAGGCACCTGGAGTCTTCACCACCGGTCAATCGTGACCGTTAATCGCGGCAAAGTCATCGGGCTTCAGCCACGTATCTTTTTTCGGTTTTCTCAGACGAAATATCAACTGCGAAAAAAGACAGGGCGTGCCATATCGGAATCAGCACGGATATGCAGCAGGAGTACCGACAGTTCTGGTGACCGCCGGTCACCGGATCGACGGGGCCACCGTCAGGCAGCGTGCACTATCCTGCCATTAAGTCGCAAACATGCGGAACCCGCTGTCGAAAGGCCGGCATAGTTCGCGGAAGGTTGTGGCAGGAAGACCTCTCTATGACTTGCCACAGCAATGCTCAAAGATCGCCCAAACGGTCAAGCACTGGGGCACGCGCAGGTGAGCGCCGGGTCGGGCGATAGCGTCAGCACCGTCATGCGGCATTGGCACGGCCACGGCCTAAAGCCGCACGTCTAGCGACGCTTCAAAGTCTCGCGCAACCCGAAGTTCGCCGAGAAACTCGAAGACATCGTGGGCCTTTGTATGTCTCCGCCCGAGCATGCCCCCGACAACAAGGGTATTGGCACGACTACGCTGTTTTGCCACGCTCAATGTGCCGGACGGCCAGGTCATCGGCCAGTGCCGCAGCACCATACCCACATCAAGTAGCTGAAATTCCTTCGCCAGATCGATCCCCAAACGCCAACGACAGGACGCCGCGTGTGATCGCCGACAACTAGGCCACGCACAAGCAGCCGGCCGTTCAGGAGTGGCTGCGCAGGCATGCGCGCGTCAACATGCACTTCACGGCGACTTCGGCGTCGTGCCCGAACATGGTCGAGCGGTTCTTCCGCGAGGTTACCGCCGAGCGGTTGTGCTGAGGTTTGTTCACCAGCATGCCCGAACTGTCGCCGCCGTCGATGGGTACGTTGCACATCGCGACATCAACCCCAAGCCGTCCATCTGGACCAGGAGCGCTCGCGATATCCTGCAGAAGGTCACTCGCGCCAACAGCCGCTCAAGTTCCCGTCAGAACGGAACACCGCACTAGCGCTGCGAAGCATGGGTACAACGTGGCGCCCGGTAATAAGGTCGTATCGCAGTGACAGAATGAACCGCATTATCCCGCCTCGCGCCGTTCGGCTTCCAGGCGACTGGCAATCCACGCATCAATCTCGCTTTCAAGCCACGCCACCCTGCCGCCACCAATCTCGACCGGCCGTGGGAATTTCCCTGTTGCCAGATAGCGGTAGACCGTGCTCGCACCGAGACCAACGCGGGTACGCACCTCGCGAAGGCGAATCAGGCGCGCGTTCGCGCCCGCGCGCTCAACAATCTGTTCAGCCATCGCTAGTGTTCCGTCCCAGAAATAACTTTACGTAAATTTGGATTGTTCTATGATCGAGTCGTAATGGACAGGAGGCGATCATGGGACGCAAGGGGATCGAGGTTGTCGTGTCGGAACTGGAGCGAGAACAGTTGCTGTCCATGAGTCGCTCGCGTTCGTTGCCTCATTCTCTGGTCCGTCGGGCAAAGATTGTCCTGATGGCCGCTGACGGTTGCACGTCCAAGGAAATTGCGATGCAGTGCGAAGTGACGCCACCGGCGATCACGCACTGGAAGAAGCGGTTTGTCGCTCAGGGGCTTGCGGGTCTGCATGATGAAGCTCGCCCAGGCCGACCGCGCACACATGACGACGAGGCGGTCGCGGAATTACTGGCCAGGGTGTTGCACGAGAAGCCGGACGGGGCAACGCACTGGAGCGTGCGTTCTGCGGCCGCGCAGACAGGGATTTCGAAGAGTTCGGTTGCCCGCTATCTGTCGCTGTTCGGTATACAGCCCCATCGTTCAAAGAGCTTCAAGCTGTCTACCGATTCATTCTTCGTCGAGAAGGTGCGCGATATTGTCGGGCTGTACCTGAGCCCGCCCACCAACGCCCTGGTGCTGTGCGTCGACGAGAAGAGCCAGTGTCAGGCGCTGGAGCGCACGCAGCCGATGCTGCCGATGGGGCTGGGCTATCTCGAAGGGGTGACGCATGATTACGTCCGGCATGGCACTACAACCCTGTTCGCTGCGCTCAATGCAGCAACGGGCGAAGTCATTGCTCAATGCAAGCCACGCCACCGGCATCAGGAATTCCTGGCGTTCCTCAGGCATATTGACCAGGCGGTGCCGGCCGATCTCGACGTGCATCTGGTCGTCGACAACTACGCGACACACAAGCATCCGAGGGTCAGGGCGTGGCTCGCAAGGCATACGCGCTACCACATGCACTTCACGCCGACCTACTCCAGCTGGCTGGATCAGGTTGAACGCTGGTTTGGCCTGATTACGGAGCAGGCGATCCGTCGCGGGTCATTCAGAAACGTGCGCCAGCTCATCGCCAGCATCGAGCGTTATACCGAGCAGTACAACCAGCACAAGCGTCCGTTCGTATGGACCGCGACAGCCGATTCCATTCTCCAGAAAGTGGCCCGGCTATGCAAAGTTATTTCTGGGACGGAACACCAGGTCCTCCTGACTAGACTCGGATCACCCCAGATGCCACCAATCTAGCTTCTTGCTGACGGCATCGCAAATGCGCTGTGCGGAATAAAATTGCTGGAATCCGGACTGATCGCCCGAAGACGATGTACCCAGAATTCCCTGCGGTTCCCGCACCCAGTGACGACCGGTTAAACCTTGCTCTCACAATGCTGGCAGGGAGCAGGACCTTGCGATTCGTAGGGATGCAACTATCGGGCCTATGCAGATGAAATCCAGCCGCAAGCGAACGCACGGCCTGTGCACCCTGCCGCACCGTTTCGCGCCATCCGAGCGGAGAGCCTACACAACATCAGGCCGCTTTTGCCTTTCTCGCGCAGTACAGCGCCCAGTCGCACATCATCTGTCTGCGTCGCCGGAACATGTCCCCCGACGATACGCGGCCTCGACTTTTGTCATCCACGGCATGAGCGAGCGTCATCTCGGCTATTTCGTTTGGGGACGTCGTACATTCCGCCCCCCCGGTCGCGGAAGATCGAACGAAAGCCATGCACCGTGAGGTCGTTTCGTTTCATGCGCGAAGCACGCCGAGCACTGCCATGTTGGACAGTGATTTGCCTTTCTTCGCGCCCGGAAAGACCAGATCGCTGTCAGCCTCATCAAGCAGCGTGCGCATGAGCGAGAGGGCCGATGCGGACAGTAGAATCCGGTGCGGACGTTCGGCCTTCATCCGTTCTGCGGGAATCGTCCACGTGGCCCCGTCAAGGTCGAATTCGCCGCGCACTGCACCGGTTACCTCATTCGTTCTGCCCGCAGTGGGAATCAGCAGCGCGAGTGCGCGTGCCGGGAGACCGTCCTGAGCCTTCAGGGCCTTCAGGGCCTTCATGGATGCGGATGTTTCGCCGTCGGGCAGCGCAGGTTAACACTGTTGTAGAGCGCCCATAACGAAGACTCCGCTGCCCCGACAGTCCCGCGGAAACGATCGAACCGCCACTGAACACGCATCGGAAAGCCCTCCCCGTAAGCCTTTTCGACGAAATGGGCTGCATGCTCATCCGCTGCAAACGTGGCCGCTGCGTGTACTGCTCGAGCGCCTCGTCAGTCTGACAGGTTCGTCGACGTCGATAGTGTTCGTAATTGCCGCGGCTCGCGCGGACTCACAATCCTTCAGCGCGGGTAAATTGCGGGTAAAAACGCAATTTTTGGACCTCCCAAACTAAAACTATTAAATAAAAACAATTGCTTACTTGTCTTTGTTGTGTTTCTGAACAGTAACTATCATCTGGTTCGTCACGGCGGTTGTCCGTCGGGGAGAACGCCATGAAACTCGCGCATGCGCTACCGTTGAACGCCTTTCGCGTTGAGTTCCGCAAGACGCTCGTCGATCGTATCGAGGTAAGTCTGAGCCTGCGCGGCCATCACCTGCCGAGAATGCGGCGCATCGAGGCTTTCGAACATCTCGATCACGTCCTCTCCGCGCAGCCGCTCCGGGAGCCTGGCGAACGCTGCCCGGATCGTCTCTTCCGGAGATGCTTTTTCCTCGGTGATTCCGTCGGCTTCGTGATCATGCGCCTCGTGCACGTGCGTATTCCGCACGATGGCGGGAAGGATTTCTCTCACCTCATCGGCGGACGTGGCTGCGAGTGTCTTCAGACTCAAGGCGATCTGGCGCAGCAGACCCTGATTCTGCCTTCTCTGAAGCTCTCCCAATTCGTGGACCACGTCCGCGTGATCGAGATGGTCGAGGTCCGCGCCTTCGAGCGCTTCATGAGGCAAGAGGTCTTGCTGAATGGTGGCGTCGAAGGTCCCCTCAGGATGGCTTTCGATGAGCTCGGAGAGATTTTGCGCGACATGCTGCGCGCTCTGCCGTCGCGCGGTGTTGCTGCGTGTCAATTCGGGCGATCGCTCCTCCACCACCTTGTGTGTGTCCAACCGCTTGGAGTCCACCCTGCGAAGCTTGCCGGCTCCATCGACGACCCTCGCCTTAGCGGCGAACGTCACGCTTTTGGGAGCATGCGTCTGCTCCTCGCGACGAAGAAACTCGGTGGTGAGTTTCGTCGGCTGCTCGGCATGCATCAGTTTGCCGAGCGCGTTCTCGGGAAGCGGCTTGCGCTTGAGCACACCGCGAGGCGGCATCGACGATTTCGCAGCAGATGCGGACAACTTCGCGCCGCGCCCCGTCAGGCCCGGCAATGAAAAGTGGAAAGACAGGCCCTTCCTGCCACCTGTCTGGGGAGACTGTGGTGTGCTGGCGTCCCTGGTCGAGGAAGCCTCGGCTGTACTGCCGCGAAAAAAGCGGATGGCGCGCATGGTCGGAGATTCTCTCAATGTAGGCGACGTCTGAAATGCGTCGAACGCCTTCATGGTCCTCGTTGCAAGAACGTAAGGTTTCCGCGCTGGCGAAAAGGGAGCGACGTTCGCAAATATTTGATGCGGGTTGAATAGGAAGGGGCGCAAAGCGATCGGGGCTGGCAGTTGCCATTTCGAGCCCACTGCGCGGCGGGTCGGCATCGCCTCTACTTCGTGAGTCGGCGGCTATCCTCCAACCGCCGAAGCTATCTCAACAAGATATCTCCTGTATCTACCAATTACAGTACAAAACTTGTATTCGCCCGATACAGGAGATATACTGTTCCGACCGTTGCAGACCGCCTCTTTCCTCGCACTACCCGAGGTCGCCCGTGGACTATCCCGTCAAAACCCCTCGCCAGTTGCGGCCGCTTCTTGTCGGCTTCCGCAAGGCCGCCGGACTCACGCAGGCGCGCATGGCCAGCCATTTGGGTGTCACTCAGCAGACCTACGCCCAGTTCGAGGCGAAGCCCGAAGCCGCGAGCATGGATCGGTTATTTCATGTTTTGAAGGTGCTGAAGGTCGATATCGTTCTGAACCAGGCGCTGGCGTCGGCGAATCTCGAAAGCCGCGTCCCCGAACGTCCGCGGACAGCGAAGCCGCCAGTCGCGGCGAAGCAGAGCGTGGCAAAAAAACGAGCGACTACCGGCGCAGCAAAGACGGCTGGCAGCCGGAAACCCGCCGCCACATCCGCGCGCGGTGGCGAGCAAGGCTCATCGAAGCCGGTCACACGGAAGCGAGCGGCGCCAATCGCCGCTGTCATCAGGAAGCGGGAGGACTGGTAACACATGGGCCGCCGCGCACAAGGAAAAAGCCTGACTCTGTGGATGAACGGGTTGCCTGTAGGTACCTGGGAGACCACTCGGGACGGGGAGAAACTCACTTACTTCGAAGATTGGATAGCAGACGAACAGGGGCGCCCCCTATCGCTCTCGCTACCTTTCACGGCCGGTAACCAACCCTACCGGGGCAAGCTCGTTTCGGACTGGTAACCTGCTGCCTGATAGCAGGGCTATCCGCGAGCGCATCGCAACGCGCTACAGAACCGGTGGCACATCACCCTTCGAGTTGCTGGCCGAG
Source organism: Paraburkholderia terricola (assembly GCF_900142195.1). Classification (GTDB taxonomy): domain Bacteria; phylum Pseudomonadota; class Gammaproteobacteria; order Burkholderiales; family Burkholderiaceae; genus Paraburkholderia; species Paraburkholderia terricola. The sequence goes on along the minus strand of NZ_FRAB01000042.1, from coordinate 26,437 downwards.
TTGGGAAGAGACTGCGTAGGCGCTATCCAGATGCTGCCTCCGGATGAAACCCCGGTGGACCTGGAGAAGATCAGCGGGCGCCCGCCTCGACGAGGCGGAAATCGCGCGGCTACTGCGGGAGGTAACGGCCCCGCCTGCGTTGGGTCAACACGAGCCCATCGACGATCTGCGTCTGTCCATCGCCGGCGCGCAGGAAAAGACCGCCCTTCTATGGCACGGCGACCAGTGGTTTATCCCTGAACGCAGCACGCCGACCACGCATATCCTGAAGCTGCCCCTCGGACTGGTCGGAAACATGCGCGCCGACATGCGCACATCGGTGGAAAACGAGTGGCTGTGCTCGAAAATCGTCGCCGCGTATGGTTTGCCCATCGTCAGATGCGACATTGCAACGTTTGAGGACCAGAAAGTACTCGTGGTCGAGCGCTTCGATCGCAGGTATGCGAGCGACGGCTCATGGATCCTGAGGCTTCCCCAGGAGGACATGTGCCAGGCCACCGCAACGCCCGCCGCAGCCAAATATGAATCGGATAGCGGACCCGGCATACAGAAGATCATGGAAGTCCTGGCCGGTTCAGAGCGGTCCGCGATCGATCAACGTAATTTCTTCATGACGCAAATCGTTTTCTGGATGCTTGCAGCCATCGACGGCCACGCGAAAAATTTCAGCATTGCGCACCTGAAGTCCAACCGCTATCAGGCCACTCCAATCTATGACGTTCTCTCCGCGCATCCGATCATTGGAAACGGACCGAACCTGCTTTCCCCGCGCCGGGCGAAACTGGCAATGGCGGTACGTGGTGAGAACGCGCATTACCTGATCAACGATATTCGACGTCGTCACTGGATAGCGCAAGGGCAACGAGTCACGCTGGCGCCGGCCGACGTCGATGAGATGATCACCACCCTGACCGACATGACGGAAGATGTCGTCGCCGAGGTCGAGCCGCTGCTGCCGGCCGCTGTCCCGAAGGACGTGTCAGACAGGATCTTTAATGGACTGCGGCAACACAGCGCGAAGCTCGCGGCACAGTAAGAATCAGCCCGCGGCAATGCCGTCATGCAAATGCTCGCGATAGATACCCGTGAAACCATCACCGGCTCCACGGGTATCCGCGATCAGAACCGGACGCGCATACCCACCGTAACGGCGGCTTGCTGATTCGAATCGGAAGCGCTCAAGCCGTTGATCACCGCGTGAATGCCGCTGTCGCCGGTGCCGCTCACGTGCTGATACACGCCTTGAAGATAAACGTCCCCCGTGTTCATCTTGCGGTAGGTCGGCGTTTGCGTGAGCGTGGTGGGCAACGAACCGCGCGCGGCGTTGATCGCCGCCTGCACGTCGCGCGCCGCGCCGTCGACGTCTCGATCCATATCGAACTACAACACGATCTGCGCGGAGCCGCTCGAGCTTTGCGAGGTCACGGCGCGGTCCTCGCCGTCTATCAGATCAAGCAGCCGGTCGCCTTTACCAACAGCACGACGAATAGCTATGAAACCGACGGCTCGCAACGGCACCGGGGCGTCGAACTGTCACCGATTTCTAGTGCTCGGTTCCGTTCGCTCGTTCCGTTATTAACGGGCGCCGACTTGCAACGCAATGAACCGGAATGTTGGGGCGAGTGGACGGCGGCGCCGCCGCGTCCAGTTCGTCACGTTCTAGCACTCGCCATCGATCAGCTACGCGAGACGCGCGCCGCCACTCCCGACTCCTGCGGCGCCTTGACGCCAAGCGCCTCCGCCTTCAGAACGAAATCCGCGAGCGAGCGCGACTCCATTTTCTTCATGGCCTGCCCTCGATGAATCTTCACGGTGATCTCGCTCAGATTCATTTCGGCGGCGATCTGCTTGTTCATCAAGCCGCGCGCGACGAATCCCATCACCTCGCGCTCGCGCGGCGTCAACAGTTCGTAGCAGCGGCGCAGGTCGGCCACCGAGCGGTCCGCATTGCGCCGCGTTTCGTCTTTCGCGAGCGCGTTCGCCACGGCGTCCAGCATGTCCTGATCGCGGAACGGCTTGGCCAGAAAGTCCATTGCGCCGGCCTTCATGGCCTTCACGGTCATCGCGATGTCGCCATGCGCCGTCATGAAGATGATCGGCACGTGAATATGCCCCGCCGCGATCTGCTCCTGCACGGCAAGCCCGCTTTGCCCTTTCAGGCGCACGTCGAGGATCAGGCAACTCGGCACGTCGGGCATCTCGAATGCCAGAAACTCCTGGGCCGACGCGAACGTTTCGACGCGCAAGCCGACCGAGCGCAGCAGCATGCTCACCGCGGCTCGCATCGAATCGTCGTCATCGACCACATAAGCAATGGATTGTCCCGTGGCGTTTGCGCTTTCAACGTCCATCACACGTGTCTCCATCGAGCGGTAGTATGAATTGCATCACCGCACCCTCGCCTTGCTTCGATTCGGCCCAGATCCGCCCGCCATGCATTTCCACGATGGACCGGCAGATCGAAAGCCCCATTCCCATGCCGTCCTTCTTCGTGGTGAAGAAGGCGTTGAAAAGGCGCCCGAGGTTCTCCTCGCTAATGCCGGTGCCGGAGTCCTCGACGATCACCTGCGCATGCCGGCCGTCGAAGCGCCGGGTGCGAATGCGCAGACGCCGCGCGCGCCCGGCGACACCCGTCATCGCCTGCACGCCGTTCAGCACGAGATTGATGATGACCTGCTGCAGTTGCACGCGGTCGGCGCACACCTCCAGGGCCGGCAGTTCGTAAGCGGTTTCCACTTCGACGCGTTCACCATCCAGCTCGCGGCGCACGAGTTCGACGGATTCCCTAGCGATAGCATTCAAGTCGAATACCGCATGGCTCGGATCGCGCTTTTGCGCCATCGCGCGTATCTGGCGAATGATGTCCGTCGCGCGCTTCGCGTCGCGAATCATCTGATCGATCGATTGCGCCGCTTCGCACAGTTCCGGTTGCGGCCGGTTGAGCCAGCGCGACGCCGCGTCGCCGGCCGTGACGATCGCGGCAAGCGGCTGCGTCACCTCGTGCGCGATCGATGCCGCCAGCTCGCCCAGCATCGTCACGCGCGTGGTATGGGCAAGCTCGGCGGTCGAACGGTCGAGGGCTTCCTGGGCGACGACGCGCTCGGTGACGTCCATCAACGCCCCCACGTACTCGATATTGCCCGACTGCGGCGCGGCGATATGCGCGACGTAGTGAACATGCTTGACGCTGCCGTCCGGCATCAGCAAACGGTGCCCGGTGTCGATATACGGCTCGCCCGCCATCGCCTGTTCGTAGGCCTCGCGGGCGAGCGCGAGATCGTCGGGATGCGTGCGCGCGACGATTAGATCGATGCCGGGTTTGGCGTCCTCGGGATAATCGAAAATCCGGTATGCCTCTTCGGACCACCACATCTCGCCGCCCGGAAAACGCGTGGCGATGCTGCCCGTGCGGCTAAGGCGCTGCGCGTCCGACAGAAACGCTTCACTGCGCTCGAGCGCCTGTTCGGCCCGCTTGCGCTCCTCGATGTCGGTATTCACGCCGTACCAGCGCAAGATTTTGCCGGCGGCGTCGCGCAACGGTTCCGCGCCGATGTGCATCCACCGGTAGACGCCGTCGCGGCGCCTGATGCGTGCGACGTTTTCGAACGAGGCGCCGGTCGTGACCGCGCTTTGCCATGCCGCCTCCGTCGCGGGCAGATCGTCGGGATGCACGATCGAGCGCCAGATGTCGCCGCCGTCCTCGGCGACCGTCACGCCGAACTCGCTCCAGCGCCGGTTGATGTAGCTGAGCCGGCCGTCGGGCGACGAACTCCATACCATGCCCGGAATCGCGTCGATGGTCGCGCGCAGTTCTTCCTGCTGGCGCCGCAGCTCGCCTTCCATGCGCTTGCGCAACGTGATGTCGTTGTTGGTCGCGAGGATCGCGCGCGGCTTGCCGTTGCGGTCGCGCCATAGCGCCCAGCGGCTCGAAATGGCGACGGTCTCGCCGTCCTTGCGCACGCGTTCGAGCTCGCCGTGCCAGCGCCCGACGCGGAGCACTTCGTCGCGGATCTCATCGAGGGAAATGGCCGCGTGGGTCTGCGTCAGTTCGTGAATCGGCTGGCCGAGCGCCTGCTGCGCGGTCCAGCCGTACAGTTCCTCCGCGCCCTGATTCCAGAACGTGATGCGGTCGTTCATGTCGTAGGCGACGATCGCGTCGTGCGTGAGATCGAGCAACTGAAGCTGTTCGCGCAATGTGGCCGTGTTGGCCTGGTTGCGCAGCGCCAGCACCGAGGTGGTGACGATGGCGAGCAGACTGACCGCGCAACGCGCCACCGCGCCGCCCGAATAGTGTTCGTCATGCGACAGCACGAAGGCGAACAGCGTGAGCACCACGCAGGTCCATGCGGCGGCGACCGCGGCCGGCCGCGATCCGGTCGATGCCACCAGCAGCACGACCACCACGTACAGCACGGCGATTGCAATATCGAGCGGCGTGAATGCGTCGATAACGAAAACGGCAAGACCGATCACGGCCGCACAGGCGTATAGCGCCCGTGCGTTGTCTCGCAGCGGCCTGCCGGCGCCCTGGTTGAATTTCACGGTCTGGGAGCGCGCCGCGCGGAGAAGATACGGATGGAAGGACACGAATTTTGCATAGGTGTTCCAGACAAGCGTTTGTTGGTAAGCAGCGCGTCCCTGCTTTTGTCGGACCGGTCGTGCATATCGGTCCGGGATGCGGGACGTCGACCTTTTTTATCCGGCTCTGATTCTATCGGAGACAGGGCTGGCCGATGCTTGCGCATGCGCGCTTCGGAGGCCCTCAAGCCGGCATGCCGTCACCGCCCGCCCTAATCGTTTCCAGACGGCGCGACACCTCCGCCGCATCGACGGGCTTGCTCAGCACGCACATCGCGCCGATGTCGAGCGCCTGACGGCGCACCGCATCGGACGCGAAAGCGGAGATGAAGATGACCGGCAGCGTCACCCCGCGCTCGATGAGACGGCGGTACATGTCCAGCCCGGAAATACCCGGCATCTGCACATCGGAAATGATGCAGGTCACGGCGCCGATGGAGTCGGACGCGAGGAACTGCTCCGCCGACGCATAGAGCCGGACGTCCCAGCCAAGCGAACGAACCAGGCTCGACGTCGCAACGCGGACAGACTCGTCGTCGTCGATGATCGAAACGATTGGATTGTTGTACAAGCGACGGGTCCTCGGCCTTGAGTGCAAAAACGGCGGTGCAACATGGGCTGCCACCCGCTCCGGTTCGACTATACGCGCCGCACGCCTCGCGAACCATTCTACGAACGCAAGCGCCGCACCAAACGTTCGAATGGATCGCTCATACCTCCGTATAGGTGCGAAAGCCGCGGCGAGCGCAGCGCGCTCCGCAGGCCTCACCGGGCGCATAACACCTTCATATGAACGGACCGGACCTCGGAGCAGGGTGGCTCATGCGCGGGCACGAGACCCGTTCGTCAGACCGGTTATCGCGCGGCGCATGGCTCATCCGAAGGTTCAGCGAACGCACCGGCCGTTGGCCGGCCGGCGTACCGATGTATGTCTATTTCGATGGAGCTTGCGGGACTACATTTCAATCGCGGCTCGATAAACGATTCGCAAACGATTCACCAACGATTCGCCTTCTCTCATCCATCAAGGAGCTTCATCATGAAAAAGATCGTACTTTTCCTCGCTATCGCAACCGGCGCACTCGCCGCTCCCGCACTGAGCTTCGCGCAAACCAATGGGCCGATCACGCGTGCCGAAGTGCGCGCCGATCTGGTTCGCGTGGAACAGGCCGGCTATAACCCGTCGGTGGCCAACGACATCAACTATCCGGCCGACATTCAGGCCGCCGAGGCAAAGATCGCCGCGCAAGACGGACAGCAATCGGGCACTCAGGGATACGGCGGCGTCACGCAACACGGCAAATCCGCGGCCGGCAAGCGGGCATCCACGCATACGGCGATGCAATCGTCCTGCGTGGGCCCGGCGAGCTACTGCAATCCGTACTTCGGTAGCTGAGGGCAAAGTGCGAAGTTCATCATTCGGTCGACGCCCGCATGTCAGGCCGATGCCCATGAAAGCCGCCGGGACACTGTATTTCGCCGCAATGGTTGCGCTGGCGGTCTCGGCAGGCTATGGGGCGCAGTCGGCGTGCTTCATCGAGGTGTTGACGACGGTGGGCAAAGCCTCTGAATTACCGCTGGAACGCATTGCAGCGGACAACGCGATGGAACGCGTTATCGAGGACGGAGCGCGTTCGTTAATTCAGCCGTCAGCTTCCGCCCAATCGGGAGCGGCACGTCTCGACGCATCTGAAAACGGGTTCGGTGCGTCCGGTTCGCCGCACCGACCGCCCCGCCTCGTTCCCGGCTACCGCACGTCCGTCACCGATTCGAAGTACTGGACCTGACGCGTGCAGCGGAAACCGCCGCAGCCAATCCCACGCCGCCACTTTTTGCCCGCTCCAGATCGGTAGCCGTCAGCCAGCCGTCCAGGATGCCTTTTCGTTGCGCCAGATCAACGGACCCGACGTTCCCGCCAGTACAGTCAACGATAGGGAAAACAACAACCTGGAGAGAATCATGAACAGCCGGCGCAAAACCCCAACGCTCGCATGGCTCGCCGCGTCGCTCATTGCCCTGTCGCTTTCGTTCGGCCCCGCGATCTCGAGCGGCGCCGCGCCCGCGGTCGATGAACACGCGCACGGCACGGCAACGCCAGGCGCCGCCGATGCGCAAATGAAGAAAATGCAGGAACTGCACGCGCGCATGATGGCGGCAAACACGCCCGAGGAAAGAGCGAAGCTGATGGATGAGCAGATGCAGGCCATGCAGCAGGGCATGGCGATGATGAACGGCATGAAAGACCATCACGGACACATGGGTTCGGGCAGCGCGCAGCACGACATGATGGAAAAGCGCATGGACATGATGCAGATGATGATGGACCGCGAGGCCATCGAGAACCCGCCGGCCGCAAAGTGATACGGCGCGCATAAGGAGCCCGGCATGACAATCCCCGTTCAGCAGGCGCGGCCCTTCTGGAAGTCGCGCGGCGCGATCGCCCTGGTGGGTTTCGGCGCGGTGGCCGCTTTCTTCATGTTTTCCGGGCATCGCGCGCATTTTCTGGGTGCGCTGCCCTATGTGCTCCTCCTCGCATGTCCGCTGATGCATCTGTTCATGCATCATGGGCATCACGGCGCAGGGGGTGGCACGCAGCATGCGAAGCCCCACCAGGGAAACGATGAACGCCCTCACTAGCGGATAGAACTTTTGGGGGCTCGTTGTCACGGCGACGCGCGGCGCGATGACGCGCGGCGCACGCCGTGCTTTGTCTCGAGGTTCACCACGCTCATGCCGCGCACGCCGGCTGACTCCTAGTGGAGGGTTTTCCATGTCGCATTCCCATGCTCACGCGCCGGCGCCGGTCCACGGCCGCCCTGCCTTTCCGGCTCGCCATCGCGGCGACAGCGGCAACACGCCTGGCGTGGTCTATACCTGTCCGATGCATCCGCAGATACGCGCGTCGGCCCCCGGCAATTGCCCTATCTGCGGAATGACGCTCGAACCCGTCACGCCGCTCGCGGTCGAGGAACGCAACGTCGAGCTCGAATCGATGACGCGCCGGTTCTGGGTCGCGCTCGCGCTGTCGATACCGCTGCTCGTGATGACCATGGGGCCGATGTTGACGTCCTACGACGTGAGCGCGGTTATCGACCGGACCGGCAACTGGCTGGCCCTGCCCCACTGGATGCCGGCGACCTGGTCGCAGTGCGTGCAGGCCGTACTCGCCACACCGGTCGTGCTGTGGGCGGGCTGGCCCTTTCTGGAGCGTGGCGCGAAATCGTTCCGCACGCGCCAACTGAACATGTTCAGTCTCATCGCGCTGGGCGTCTCGGCTGCGTACTTCTTCAGTGTGTTCGCGCTGTTTTTCCCCGATGCCTTGCCTCACGCGTTCCGGCGCGGGCATGAATTGCCGCTGTACTTCGAGGCCGCCTCGGTCATCGTGACGCTGATACTGCTCGGGCAGGTGCTGGAGTTGCGCGCCCGCTCGCGCACGTCGAGCGCGATCAAGGATCTGTTGAACCTCGCGCCGCACACGGCGGTTCGCGTCGGCGCGAATGGCGCGGAAGAAAGCGTGCCGCTGGAAGCCGTCGCGATCGGCGACACGTTGCGGGTGAAGCCCGGCTCGAAGGTTCCGGTCGATGGCGTCGTCACCGAAGGCCGTTCGAGCGTCGACGAATCGATGATTACCGGCGAATCCATCCCCTCGGAAAAAATGGCCGGCAGCAAGGTGACCGGCGCGACGGTCAACCAGACCGGTACGTTTCTGATGCGCGCCGAAAAGGTCGGCGCGGACACGTTGCTTGCAAGAATCGTCCAGATGGTCGCCGAGGCCGGCCGCTCGCGCGCGCCGATTCAGAAACTGGCTGACCAGGTGTCGGGCTGGTTCGTGCTGGCGGTCATCGGCATCGCCGCGGTGTCGTTCGTCGTCTGGGCGGTTATCGGTCCAGCGCCCGCGCTCGCGAACGCGCTCGTCGTCGCGATCAGCGTGCTCATCATCGCGTGCCCCTGCGCCCTCGGTTTGGCGACGCCCGTCTCCATCATCGTGGGAGTCGGGCGCGGCGCGAAGGAAGGCGTGCTCATCAAGGACGCGGAAGCACTCGAACTGATGGAGAAAGTCGACACGCTGGTGGTCGACAAGACCGGCACGCTCACCGAGGGCAAACCTCGTGTTCAGACGGTCGTCGCATTGGCGGACCACACCGAGGCATCGGTGCTCGGCTATGCGGCCAGTCTCGAAGGACCGAGCGAACATCCCCTGGCGCAGGCCATCGTCTCGCGGGCGCAGGAGAACAACGCGGCGACGAAGCCGGTCGACGGGTTCGACGCGATCGTCGGCAAAGGCGTGAGCGGCAAGATCGACGGTCACGCCGCCCTGCTGGGAAACACGGGGCTCATGGACGATGCGAAGATCGACTGCGTGGCCGTCGACGCGGACGTGGACCGGCTGCGCGAAGCGGGTCAAACCATCATGTATCTGGCCGTGGACGGCAGACTCGCCGGTTATATCGGCGTGGCCGATCCGGTCAAGGGCACGACAGCCGAGGCCGTGCAACTGCTGAAGGCCTCGGGCATCAGGATCATCATGCTGACCGGCGACAATCCGGTAACGGCCAACGCGGTGGCGAAAACGCTGTCGCTCGACGGGGTCAAAGCGGGCGTTCTGCCTCAGGACAAGTACAAGCACGTGCAGGAATTGCAGCAGCAAGGGCACGTGGTCGCGATGGCGGGCGACGGCGTCAACGACGCGCCCGCACTCGCTCAGGCCAATGTCGGGATCGCGATGGGCACCGGCACGGACGTCGCGATGAACAGCGCCCGCGTCGTGCTGGTCAAGGGCGACCTGCGCGGTATCGCGCGAGCCCGCACCCTGAGCGTCGCAACGATGAAGAACATCCGGCAGAACCTGTTCTTCGCGTTCGCCTACAACGTCATTGGCATTCCTGTCGCGGCAGGCGTGCTGTATCCCTGGCTCGGCATCCTGCTCAGCCCCATCATCGCGAGCGCGGCAATGGCGCTGAGCTCGGTGTCGGTCATAGGCAACGCGCTTCGTTTGCGGGCGGCGCGCACGTAGCCGCGCCTCCTGCCGGCGAAGGCGGCGCGGCGATGCGCCGCATCCACCGCCGTCTGGTTCACGGAGCCGCCTCGGACGCGGTACTCACGCGTAGAAAGCGCTCCACCGGGAGGACCGCGACGATTCCGTCTTCGCCCGCAGTGCCGTATGCAATGTTCAGGATTTCCCGAACCAGCGCATCGACAGCTTCGCTCTGCGTGAAGACCTCGATCTTGATATGCCCGGTTGTCCAGTCGTTAGAGAACGGGTTCGGGTGCGCGCCGAATCCTTTTACCTGGGTGATGGTCAGTCCATGAACATGTACTGCGCCCAACCGGCGCTCCAGCACCTCGAGGACTTCAGGCCGAACAATTGCAACAACGCATTTCAGTTCCATGTTGCCCTCAATGACCGAGGAAAACAGCGAGAAACGGTGCGACGACCGCCCATGTCGCACCCGCCGTGTCATGCCGTCAGAAAAGATGAATGCCGAAGCGCTTATTTCGACGGGGTCGCTCCGGCCTGATCGGCATACTTGAGCATGATGTCGCTCATCGCGCGCATCATGTCGGCGTGCATGCGCATCGCGGTCTTGGGGTCCATGCCCATATTGCCGCCCATCATTGGACAGCTACCCATCATGCCGCCGCCCATTCCTCCCATTCCTCCCATTCCCATCATGGAATCGCCGCGTTCTCGTGTTTGCGCTGGCGAGCTTCCGTCGTTGCGCGCGCCACCAGCCGACACGGCGACAGTGGCTGTCATTGACAGCAGCGCCGACAGCGCCGCTGCTCGGATAAATTTCGTGATCATGTCAGTCTCCGGATTCGGTTCGATCGTATCGCCGAGAAAGCAGTCTCCAACGTGCGGCGCGACGCTAGTTTCGTGCGTGGCGGACGTGCGCGAGCCACGGTGCGGAACCATTCGTCCCTGCCGACGAGGGAGTTACAGCAAGCGCGGTGGAGGTGCCGGCAGTTCGGGGATGAACTGTTCCGTGAAGGTACGGGCGACAGCCCAGTAGACAGGCGCGGAAGGTACGACGATAACGGCGTACCTCGCCGGTATGGCGGGCACGCCGCAGGCGAGGCCGCCCATGCCGCCGTGGCACGCAGCTTGGGCATTCATGGTGTGATGCCTTGCAGGTTGCTCGCACGCAGTCATGTCGGATGCGTGCGAAGCTTGCCTCTGTTGATGCGCGGCCACCGACGCCGCCATCGGACACAATGCCGCCTGCGCCGGGTAGCCGAGCAGCGGCAACCACGCAATCAGAAAGCACGCGACGAATTTGGCCCACACTTTCATGAATCCCAGTATAGGCGCTGCCGCGGCGCATCGCTACGGTCCGCGGCCGGACCTGTTGCGCGCTGGCTCGACGAGTGCCGTATCAGTACCTCGTCAATGCTTTTCCAGTTTCACGATGGTCAGCGTACCGTCAACGTTTTCGACGCGGACCTTGACCTTGTCGCCCTCGTGAACCTGCTTGACCATTGCAGCATCTTTCGCCTTGAAGGCCATGGTCATCGGCGGCATGCCGACGTTTTCCAGCGCTCCGTGCTTTAGCGTGACCATGCCGGTGGCCGGATCGACCTTCATCACTTCGGCATTGGTGAGCGCAGTGTTGGATGACGTTTTCGAAGTCGACGGCTGGGACATGTCCATACCTTCTTCAGCAAACGCGGGCGCCGCAACGATGGCTCCGAAAGCAACGGATGCAATAATCAATGTCTTCATTGAGTCTCTCCAGTTTGGGTAGATGGCACGTTCATGCCGGAAGTTGCATGGTGTGACCGCGCATCACATTCCTGTCTCGCGCGACGGCGCTGAAGCAGAAACCAGGCGGCGGGAATCACGAACATCGACAGCAGCGGCGCGGTGACCATGCCGCCGACCATCGGCGCGGCGATGCGCTGCATCACTTCCGAGCCGGCACCGTGTCCGATCATGATGGGTATGAGACCCGCGAGCACGACCGCGACCGTCATGGCTTTCGGCCTCACGCGCAACACGGCGCCTTCCCGGATCGCGTCGAACAGCAGCGCCTCGCTCAGCGGCTCGCCGGCTTCGAGCCTGCGGTTCAGCGCGCCCTTCAGGTACAGCAGCATGACCACGCCGAATTCCGCCGCCACGCCCGCGAGCGCGATGAAGCCGACGGCGGTCGCGACGGATACCGCATGCCCCAGAATCCAGATGAGCCAGAAACCGCCGACCAGCGCGAACGGCACCGTCGACATCAGCAGCAGCGCATCGGCCACCGAATCGAACGTGAGAAACAGCAGCACGAAGATGACGGCGAGCGTCACCGGAATGACGGTGCGCAGCTTCGCCGCCGCGCGCTCCAGATACTCGAACTGACCGGACCACGCAATCGAGTAGCCAGGCGGCAGCACGACTTTTTCCGCCACGGCGCGCTGCATCGCCTTCACGGCGGATTGCAGGTCCGTGTTGCGGATATCGACGTAGACGTAACCGGAGAGCCTGGCGTTCTCGCTGCGGATCATCGGCGGGCCATCGGCAATCGTGATACGCGCGACATCGCCGAGCCGGATCTGCGCGCCGCGCTCCGTGACGACCGGTAGCTCACGCAGCTTCTCCAGCGAATCGCGGATTTCACGCGGATAGCGGATGTTGATCGGAAAGCGCTCCCGCCCCGCAATGACTTCGCCGACCTTGTCACCGCCTACCGCCGACGAAACTACCGACTGGATATCCGCCACGGCAAGCCCGTAGCGGGCCGCCGCCAGCCGGTCGATATCGACGTCGATGTAGCGGCCGCCATTCAGGCGTTCGGCCAACGCGGATGTCACGCCGGGAACGTCCTTCACCGCCGCCTCGACCTGCGCCGCGATGCCGTCGATTTGCGACAACTCGCTGCCTGAAATCTTCACGCCCACCGGCGTCTTGATGCCGGTCGACAGCATGTCCAGGCGATTGCGGATCGGCGGCACCCACACGTTCGACAGCCCCGGCACCTTGACGGTCCGGTCCAGTTCATCGACGAGCTTCTCCGGCGTCATGCCGGGTCGCCACTGGTCGCGCGGCTTGAACTGGATCGTGGTCTCGAACATCTCCAGCGGCGCGGGGTCGGTGGCCGTGTCGGCGCGTCCCGATTTGCCGAACACCGTGGCGACCTCGGGCACCGTCTTGATGAGCCGGTCGGTCTGCTGCAAGAGTTCGCCCGCCTTCGCTGCTGAAATGCCGGGAAGCGCGGTCGGCATGTAGAGCAGGTCGCCTTCGTCGAGCGGCGGCATGAACTCGCCGCCGAGCCGCGATACAGGAACAAGCGTGATGACCAGCGCGAGAACGGCGATGCCGATCGCGATCCACGGCCGGCGCAGCGTCGCTTCCAGCCACGGACGGTACAGCCGGATCAGCACGCGGTTGATGGGATTGGCGTTCTCGTGCGGAATGCGGCCGCGGATCAGGTAGCCCATGAGGACCGGCACCAGCGTCACCGACAAACCGGCCGCAGCCGCAATCGTGTAGGTCTTGGTGAACGCCAGAGGCGAAAACAGCTTGCCTTCCTGCCCTTCCAGCGAGAATACGGGGATGAACGACAGCGTGATGATGAGCAGCGAGAAGAACAATGCCGGCCCGACCTCCGTTGCGGAAGTGGCGATGAGTTCCCAGCGCCGTGCCGTCGTGATCGGCTTGTCAGGGTGGTCGTGGTCGTACGCTTCGAGATGCTTGTGGGCGTTCTCGATCATCACGATGGCCGCGTCGATCATCGCGCCGATGGCAATCGCAATGCCGCCCAGCGACATGAGGTTCGCGTTGACGCCTTGATAGCGCATCACGATGAACGCGGTCAGCACGCCGAGCGGCAGCGACAGAATGGCGACAAAGGCGCTGCGCAGATGAAACAGGAACACCGCGCAGACGAGCCCGACGATGACGAATTCCTCGATGAGCTTGTCCTTCAGGTTATCCACCGCGCGTTCGATCAGTTGCGAGCGGTCGTAGGTCGTCACGACTTCGACGCCCGCCGGCAGTGAGCGCTTCAGTGCGGCCAGTTTCGCCTTCACCGCGTCGATCGTTTTCAGCGCATTCTTGCCGGAGCGCATCACGACCACCCCGCCCGCTACTTCGCCCTGACCGTTCAGTTCCGCGATGCCGCGCCGCATCTCCGGTCCGATCTGGATGCGCGCCACGTCGCCAAGCAGCACCGGCGTGCCGGCATCGTTCGCGCGCAGCACGACGTTGCGGAAATCGTCGAGCGTATGCAGGTAGCCGGACGAGCGGACCATGTATTCGGACTCGGCCATTTCCACCACCGAGCCGCCCGATTCCTGATTCGCCTTGCCGAGCGCGTCGGCCACCATCGTCTGGGTGATGCCGTACGCCCGCAGCCTGTCGGGGTCGAGGACGACCTGATACTGACGCACCATGCCGCCGATGCTCGCCACCTCCGAAACATCCGGCACCGACTTCAGTTCGAACTTCAGGAACCAGTCGTTCAGCGCGCGCAGTTGTCCGAGGTCGTGCTGTCCCGTCCTGTCGACCAGCGCATATTCGTACACCCAGCCGACGCCGGTCGCATCCGGTCCAAGCAAGACGGTCGCCCCTTGGGGCAGACGGCTTTGCACCTGGTTCAGGTACTCGAGCACGCGCGAGCGCGCCCAGTACTGGTCGGTCTTGTCGTCGAACAGCACATACACGAAGGCATCGCCGAACGACGAATACGCGCGGATGGTTTTTGCCCCAGGCACGCCGAGCAGCGTCGTGGTGAGCGGATACGTGACCTGGTCCTCGATCACCTGCGGCGCCTTGCCCGGATACGACGCCTTGATGATGACCTGGGTGTCGGAGAGATCAGGCAGCGCATCGAGCGGCGTTTGCGTGACCGAGTAGACGCCCCACGCCGTGACGAGCACCGTCGCCAGCAGCACGAGGGAGCGGTTATGGATAGACCATCTTATGAGGCGCGCAATCATTTGGCGCCTCCAAGCGGTTCGACCTTGGTCAACTGGTAGCCGTCATCCGACTGCCTGAACGCGAAATGCACCATGTCGCCCGGCTTCACGTTCGCAAACGCATTGGGCGAGGGCTTGTTGAACGCCATCGTCATCGCGCCCCAGCCCAGGCCCGGAACGGGTTGATGCGAGAACGTGATGTCCTCGGCGGTCACTTTCTCGACCTTGCCGGTGGTCTCGTAGGTTGGGGCCGCCGCCATTGCCGCTGCGGACGCAGGCGCGGGAGCGCCTGGAGCCGTGCCCGCGCCGGCCTCCAGCCGTGGCAAAACCGACTTCAGACTGGCTTCGGAATCGATCAGGAACTGACCGGACGCGACGACCTGCTCGCCGTCGCTCAGGCCGCTCAATACTTCGGTTTCATTGCCGATGTCGTTGCCGACCGTGACCGCAACGGGCTGCAAGCGGCCATCGCCGTTCCTCGCGATGACGACCGAGCGCTTGCCCGTGGTGATGACCGCCTCGGCCGGAACGAGCAGACGCGAGACCGGCTTCTGTGCGCCCACGCGCACGCGCATCAGCATGCCGGGCGTCAGTCCGAGCGCGGCGTTGTCGATTTCGAGGCGCGCTTGCAGCGTGCGGCTGGTGGTGCTGATGCCGGGCAGGATCTCGCGAATCTGCCCGTTGAAGTGCCGGGCCGGGTCTCCGGCAAACGTCGCATCGACGGTCATGCCTGGCCGCACGCCCAGCGCAAGCGCTTCGGGAATTTCGACGATGAGCCAGAGCTTCGACAGACCGGCGACCTTGGCGAGCGTTTGCCCTGGCGTCACCATCGCGCCGTCCCTGACGTTCAGTTCGCTCACCACGCCGGTTTCCGGCGACGACAGCACGACATGCGTCTGCGCCTTGCCCGTCCGGTCGAGAGCCGCGATGACGCCATCGGGAATCGACAGCGCACGCATGCGCGCGCGCGACGCTTCGAGCATGCCGCTATCGATGCCGCTGCGCTTGAGCGCGAGATATTCTTCCTGCGGCGCGAGCCAGTCGGGCACGAACAGCGACGCAATCGGTGCGCCCTTCGCGATCCGCTGCATCGGTGCGCTGGCATGCAAACGATCGATGTAACCCGTCACGCGCGACTGCACCACCTCCGAGCGCGATTCGTCGAACTGCGTCGTGCCGACGGCATCGAATCCTTCCATCGTTTCGTGCCGGCGCACGGTGGCGTAGCGGATGCCGAGGTTTTGCTGAAGGCCTGGGTCGATCCTGATGCCGCCCGCGGCACCTTCGTCGGCGTAGACCGGCTGGAGTTGCATGTCCATGAAAGGCGACTTGCCCGGCTTGTCGAAGTGCTGGTTCGGCACCATCGGGTCGTGCCAGTACAGAACCTTGCGGCCCGTCTTCGGGTCGATCGTGTTTGCGGAGGCAGAGGCGGAGGCGGAGGCCGCCGATGCGCCAGAGCCCGTCGCCGGCGCGCGCCGCGTGCCGGCGAGATAGCCCGCGCCTAACAGCGCCGCGGCGATGAACGTCATCAGAACCGCGCGCGCCAGTGGTTTCGTTTGCATGGTGTTCTCCTTCACTGACTGACGGACATCGAGGCAGGCACGACCTGGTATTCCAGTTGCGCCCAGGTCTGCGAGACGTCTCGCTGCAAGTCGAGCACCTGAAGCTCGGCGTCGAGTTGCGCACGTCTCGCGGCAAACGTGTCCGCGAGCGAACCGGTGCCCGCCTTGTACGCCGCCACCGCCAGGCGCACGCGCTGCTCCGCGAGCGGCAACAGCGCGTGCGTGAGATTGGCGATGCGCTCGCGGCCGCTGGCAAGCGTCGCGGACTGAGTCTGGATGTCCGCTGTCACTTGCCGTTGCGCGTCCTCGTACAGCAGGCGCGCCCTGGTGCCGAGTTCGGCTTTCTCGGCCGCGTCACGGTCCTGATAGTTCTTGCGATGGATAGGCAGCGGAATGCTGACCCCGACCGACACCATGTTGGAGAACCCGCCGCCGCGCTGCTGGTAGGCGACTTCCCACGTCCAGTTGGGGCTGCGGTTGCTGTTCGCGACGGCCGTATCGGCGTCGGCCACGGCGATGTCGCGCGAGGCGGCGACCAGCACCGGCTGCACCTCGCTCAGTTCCTGCGGCGGCAGCGCTGGCACATACGACTGCGGCGCCGGCGGCTCGCCGCTCACGTCCGCAACGGCGCTCGCCGTCCAGCGGGACAGCGCGATGAGCGCGGTCTGCAAGGTCTGCCGGGCCTTGAGCATCTGGTCCTGGGCCTGAGCGAGCAGCGCCTCCGCCTGGGTCACGTCGGCCGCGGTCGACTTCGCGCCACGATAGGACGCCCTCGTCGCATCCAGCTCATGGCTCATGTGCTCAACGAGTTCCTGCTGCAGCGAAACCGCCTTCTTTGCATAGACCGCGTTCAGCCACGCCGCGGCCGTCTGTTGACGGGTGTTCGCGAGCTGCGCGAGATAGCCCGCCCGCTCGCGATCCACCATGCCGTTCGCCAGCGCGGAGCGCAGCCGGCGTTTGTCGCCGGATACCCATTCCTGTTCGATGCCGACGCGGCGCATGGTCATGAAGTCCTGACCGATGGTGAATCGTTGCGGCCCATTCACCGGCAGGTTATCGACGCCGGCCTTGAGCATCGGATCGGGCAACTGCCCGGCCCGCACGGCCGCTTCCGAACCGGCGCGCACCGATGCCTGCGCCGCCGCCATGACGGCGGAGCGGTCGGTGGCGGCCTGAAGTGCCGCATCGAGCGTGACGGGTGCTTGCTGAGCGCGCGCAGCGGCGCTCGCGAGAATCAGTGCGGCGCACAGCCAATGCGCGCGCAAGGGTGCGCGCCGGCATGACGGCGCGCCAATGGTTAAAGGCATGTTCGAACCCCAACGGCGGACTCCCATAGGGAATCCACGTCCTGAACGCAGGACGACCCTCACCGCGAACGCGGTGAACCTGTCAGAAAGGGATTAGATGACGCGAGGAGGTCGCCAGGGGCCGGCCGGTTCACGGACGGGCAGCGAGTCGGCGTAGTGGAAAGCAACCGGAATCGAGAGTCCGGCGGGACGGGTGACCTCAGTACGGGAGACCGGGTGATACAGGCTGCCGAGCTGGCATTGCGCCGTTGCCTTGCAGAAACCCTTGGCTTTCTCCGGTTGAGACGATTTCATGGTCTCGCACCCAGGCATTTCCGCGGACGTCGCACCGCCCTCGTCGGCGCCCATGCTCATTTGCATTGGACATTCTCCCGTCAACCCGCTCGCCGCCAGCCCACTGATGGGCAGCACGGCGCAAAGCAGCAGGAGGAGCAATGTCCGGAGCAATTTCATGGCCGGAATTATACGGGAGCGGTCTCATCCATGTTCGGGGAATTTATCGCCGGCGTGACTTGTCGCACGCAGCCGGCAGCGGGTTTGGGCGATGCAATTCGCGCGCCAGGCCCATGTCATCTCGGCGGGCAAGCCGGCATTTTCACGTGCAGGTTCTGGCAGGGATAGGACTTCGGCAATTGCGGCGAGTCGCCCGAGCGTGGGCTCACGGCCAGGCCGCTCACGACGGTTGAACGGCTCGACGTGGCCGCGCTCTGACAGCCGGCGAGCGCGACGACAGCCGTCGCTATTGCAATGACGAAGCGAACACGGGCTATGGATGGTGTCTTCATCTCTGGATGATGAAGCGCGGCGCCTGAACGAGCCGTGACGCCGAAATGACTTTCTGGTCATCGCAGCGACATGCTCAAGTCATTGCTATCGTGGCGCCCGGCCGGGCGTATGCCACGTCATGTCCGTGATGCGCAGCGGTTGCCAAAGCGTCTGAATAACCATTGATCCAATGACCATTTGCCGGCGCCCCGGCACAGCAGGACCAACAGCATCGCGGCCCATTGAATATGCGTGGGCCATGCCTGCGGATACACGAACACCTCGATGACCGTTGTCATGCCGAGCAGGACGAATGCGACGGGTCGCGTCGCGAGGCCGAGCACAAGCAGCACAGGCGCGGTCAGTTCGATCGACACAGCCATGTAGGCGGCAAGCTCGGGCGGCAGCAACGGTAGTCGATAGTCTTCCCTGAACAACTGGAGCGCGGCATTCCAGTCGGCCAGTTTGGTCATCGCCGAGTTCCAGAAGACCGTGGCGACAGCAAGCCTCAGTGGAAGCGCGAGAACCGTATACGGCACGCGCTCCAGCCATCCCACGGTGCGCAGGATGCGCTCAGTCAGTATCGAACTGCGATGAGCGGCTCGAGATTCCGGCATCATGGGCTACCTCTCGGCTGTTCGGCTGGATGCCTCGTTCGACAGACGGATATCGACAAAGCATCCAGATACAAGAAGGTGTGCGAGCCAGACGGAAGTTTCAGCGTCCGGCGCATCGGCCAGGGCGTCATGCAAAGGGCGTCCCGCAAGCAACGCAGCCGTGAAGCGGTATTGCCCTTTCGTCATCCGGTTCACGTCGACGCCGGAAGGTGCCCGTTGGATAGACAAACAGACCGGATCAGCCGCCAGATCGATGTCCGCCAACGCGCTATCGTCCTTTGACAATACCGCGTGCCAGATGGCGTCGATGGGAAACGCCGACTCCATCATTCGTATTGCGGGACTCGGCAAAAACCGTACGGCTTGCATGGCGGCTTCATCCATTTGTTCGAGGCGGCGTAGATCGAGCGGCGTTGCGTCGGCTGCGTGCAGCGCCTCATTCACGGCCCATTCGAGTCGTGCGGTATCCGGCAGATAGACGAGCGACGCCGCTTCCGGCATCCGCGCCAGAAAATCCGCGAACCTGTCGCCGTAGCTATCCAGGTGCGCGCTCGACGGTGGGCATTGCTCGATAAAAAGTCGAGCCGCGCCTTCGAAGAATTCGTCTCCAACCAAAGCCCGCACGGCCGGATAAGTGAGCCGCAATGCCGTAAGCAGCGTGCTATTCGCCGTGTTCCGATAAATGCCGAGCCGCGCCTGCGGAGCGAGGCCATCGGCGATCACATACGCGGCTGCATCGCCATCGGCAAGCCCAAGCAAGTCCCGGCGCACCGCGCATTGCAAGTCATGCAGCGTTGGCGCACAAGTCGTCATTTCCCTGCCTCCCGATAGCGGCATCCGCAAGCGCGGCTTCTTCCATCAGAACCTCGAGCGGCGGCACATCGGTGTCCCATTCGATCAGCGTGGGAACCGGTCCGAAACGCCTGAGCGCCAGTTCGAACAGGTCCCACACGGCGGGCGCGACGCGTGAGCCGTGGTCGTCGATGCGGATTATTCGGCCCTCGCCGAGCTGACGCACGCTGTGTCCGGCCAGGTGAATCTCGGTCACCGATTCGGGCGGCAAGGCATCGAGATAAACCTGTGCGTTCCAGCCGTGATTGCCGGCACTGACATAGATGTTGTTGACGTCGCAGAGGATGCCGCATCCCGTGCGCCGCGCGACCTCGGCAAGAAACGCCCACTCCGGAATAGTCGAGTGGCGAAAACGCAGATACGTGGACGGGTTTTCCAATGAAATGCGCCGCCGCAAACAGGTCTGCACCTGGTCGACGTGACTGCATACGAGGGTCAGCGCTTCTTCCGTCATCGGCAGCGGCAACAGGTCGGCGAGATAGACGCCGGCGCTTACGCTCCAGGACAGGTGTTCAGAAACGAGGCCGGGCTCGACCCGCTCGATGACGGCGCGCACACGCTCGAGATGCCGTGCATCCAGGCCGTCGACGCTGCCGGGAGAAAGGCCCACCCCGTGAAGCGAGATCGGGTAATCCCGGCGAATCGCATCCAGGTATCCTGGCGCGCGGCCGCCGCCCATGTAGTTCTCGGTATGCACCTCGAACCAGGCGGCGGGCGGATGCCGTTCGACAACCTCGTGATGGTGCCGAAAGCGCAGCCCGACGCCGGCGCACGCCGGAATCAGGCCGTGGGCATAGTGCGAGGCGCCGGAAGCGGCATCCATGACCCTTCCCTCCTCACGCCGGCTTCAGCTTGCCGCCCTGGATCTTGCTGCAATCGCCGGCGGGCAGCAAAACGAATGACTTGGGGTCGCGCGCCTGGGTGGATTGTCCGGCGCAGGAATGAGCGCCTTCAGCGCAGTCGTTTTTCGACACGGCGTTGATGCCGTAGCACTTTTGCAGTTTGTTCGCTTCCATCCGGGCCATGTTGTCTTTCACGGCTTGCGGCATTGCGCTCATGTCCTTCATGGCCTGGGCCTGAACAGGCGCGATCTGCATGGCGAGCGCCAGGCCGATTGCCGAAGACAAGGTCGAGGCCGTCATCCTGTGTTTGTTCATCACGCTTCCTCCTGAGGGTTGCGGCCGGACATTGTGGGCCGTGCAGGAAGGTTCGGCCGAGCGCCGCAAAAGGTTACGGTCCGCTCAAACTTTTTCCGCGTGACAATCCGGGCTCCCCGCCACAAAATTTCGGCATGAAACGGCATCCACCCCCGCCGAGTCCCGTCCCTGGTTCCGAAAGAGAGAGCCTGGCGTCGATCGCGCCGGCCGCTCGGCAAGCGCCGCCGACCCGTCGCGCCGACGGCAAACTCGACTGGTCCGCCATGATGGCCAGCGCGCAAATGGGCGACGCCGATGCCTATCGCCGGCTGCTCCAGGACATCACGCCCTACCTTCGTGCGCTCGCGGCACGACACATCCGCAACGCCGATGACATCGAAGACACGGTTCAGGATGTGCTGCTGACCGTGCACGCCGTGCGCAACACGTATGACCCTTCGCGTCCGTTCGGGCCGTGGCTGGTCGCCATTGCAAACCGGCGCGTCGTCGACGGTCTGCGTCGGCGCGGCCGTGTTGGCTCGCATGAATCGTCAATGGAAAATCAGTTGGAAACCTTTGCCGCCGATGAAGCGAACTTACAGGAAGAGACGGTGAATGCCCGCCTGGTCAGGGAAGCGATCGAGCAATTGCCTGTCGGACAACGCGACGCGATGCGCATGCTCAAATTGCAGGAGATGTCGCTGCAAGAAGTCGCGGCTGCAAGCGGAACGTCGGTTGCCGCGTTGAAAGTCGCCACGCATCGGGCCATGAAACGATTACGGGAGATGTTCCCGCAGCGAGGTAGCAAATCATGACCCGCACCTCCGACCTGATCGACGTGCTCGCCGCGGATGCCACGCCGGTGCGGCGTCTGCGCTCGCCAGCGGCGAGAGCCGCGTGCTGGTTGCTGTTTGCCGCGGTTGTGATGCTCTTCGTCGGTGTCGCGCATGGAGTGCGCGCCGACCTGGCGGTCAAGCTGCATCAGCCGCTGTTCGTCATCGGCATGGCCGCGGCCACGGCCACCGGCATTCTGGCCGCCGTCGCGGCATTGATTGCCAGCGTGCCGGGCCGGTCACGCCATTGGCTTCTGTTGCCGGCACCGGCTGCGCTCACGTGGGTCGCCACGATTGGCTACGGTTGCCTCACCAATTGGATCGCGATCGGACCGGAAGGCATGTCTGTCGGCGAAACGGCAAGATGCTTCGCGACCCTGGTACTGGTCGGCATGCCGCTATCGCTCGTGATGCTGATCATGCTGCGCCACGCCGCCCGGCTGGCGCCGGGACCGGTCGTGATGGCGGGTAGTCTCGCGGTCGCTGCAATGACCGCGGTGGCCTTGTCGATTTTCCATCCTCTCGACGCGACCGCGATGATCCTGCTGTGGAACCTCGGCGTCGCCGCGCTTTATCTGGCGTTGAGCGGCCGGTACGGTCAGCGGCTGCTGGATTGGATCGCGCTGCACTGACGAGCCGACCAGCCGCGCCGGCTAGCGGCGCGGCCAGCGCCGCCATGTCAACGCGGCCAGGCTCAGCGCGGCGGCAAGCGCAAGCGGACGATGCGTATCGAGCCATAGTGCGCTGCTGTGACGCTTCGCCTCGCCGTCGAATGGGCCATGAACGCGATGCGCGCCGGCAACCGGTTGCCACAGATTCGAGGGCGCGGCATCGCTTGCCGGCGCGGCTCTTTGCTGCGCCTGATAGCCGGTGCGGCCGAGATATCGGTCCAGCCAGCCGGGCACGACCTGGTTGGCGACAATCGCCTTGACCGTCGATATCCCGACATACACCTCACGCCGACGATGCGTTGCCGCCCAGACGATCGCGCGCGCGGCGACTTCCGGCTGAAAAACGGGCGCCACCGGCTGCGGAGCGTGGGGCATGCGGTTCTCGGCCCAGTTGAATTGCGGCGTATTCAATGCGGGCATTTGCACCATCGTCAGATGGACGCGGCTGCGATCGTGAAGCAGTTCGCAGCGCAACGCGTCGGTAAAGCCGCGGATCGCATGCTTCGCGCCGCAATAGGCCGATTGCAGCGGAATCGCGCGATAGGCGAGCGCCGAGCCGACCTGGACGATGCAACCGCGATTGCGCGCGCTCATGCGCTTTAGCGCGGCCATCGTGCCCCAGACGTAACCGAGGTAGGTCACGTCCGTCACCCGCGCGAACTCCTTCGGCGTCAGGCTTGCCATCGGTCCGAACACGGTGAGCATGGCGTTGTTGATCCATACGTCGATCGGACCTAGCTCCGCTTCCACTCGGGCGGCGGCGGCCTCGACGGCGTCGGCGTCGCTGACGTCGAGTGCGATCGGCAACGCGCGCACGCCGCATGCGCGCACTTGCTTTGCCGTGTCGTCGAGCGCCGCGGGGTCGCGCGCCAGCAGCGCGACATGCGCGCCGCGACGCGCGAACGCGAGCGCGGTAGCCCGACCCACGCCCGCGCTCGCGCCGGTGAGCACCACGATTCGCGGTCGAGCAAGCTTGCGCCACATGGTTCCTCCGGTCGACGGTGAATGCGGGCGGGTTCGCGTGGGTTTTGAGTTGGCAGGTTCGTGCTGCATGCGTTGCATGCGGCGTGCCATGCGTTCATGGCGTGACGATTTTGTCTGGATGCGATTGGGCATTCGGGCAGTCCGCGTGGCGAGTGGCGAGTGGCGTGAGGTTTTCTAATGGCCGTGCCAGCGCCCCTCTCCCTGAAAATTTCCCGAAAAAAGTGCCTGTTCGTGGCTACGAAAATCCGTGTAGGATACTGTACATGCATACAGTAATTTTTCCGCAACTCCAATGACCACCGCGCTGCCCGTCCCCGAAGCCATCCACCCGTCGCTATGGCGGGCGTCGCAGCTTGCGCGCAGCCGGGGGCATATCGTGGATACCGGCTATCCCGCGCTGTCGGCGGAATTGCCCGGCGGCGGATGGCCGGTCGGCGCGCTGGTGGACCTGCTGGTGCAGCAGGCCGGCGTGGGCGAAATGCGGCTATTGCGCCCCGCGCTCAGCGAAATGGAAAAGCGGCCGATTGCAATGGTGCAGCCGCCGCACGTACCGAACGGCCTGGGCCTCGAATACATCGGGTTGTCGTCCGAACAATTGATGGTTGTCCAGGCTCCGAAGACAGCCGACGCGCTCTGGGCCGCGGAGCAGATTCTGCGCGCCGGCAGTTGCGGCGCACTGCTGTTCTGGGCGCAACACGTTCAGACCTCGTCGCTGCGGCGGCTGCATCTGGCCGCCCAGTCTTCGGAAACGCTGTTCTTCATGATCCGCCCGCTGGCGTCGGCACAGGATGCCTCTCCCGCGGTTTTACGGCTGGCGCTGCGGCCCGAACGCGACGGCCTGACCGTCGACATCACGAAGCGACGAGGTCCGGCACGCGCAGAGCCTCTGTCCATTCCCCTGCAACCCACACCTGTTCTGTTTTCGCACCATGCGCGTATTTCTCGCCGTTCACCTGCCCCGGTTGCAGCTCGAGGTCTTCCGGCCGAAGTGGCTGCCTGAGCCCGCGCACGGCTGCGTGGTTCTCGAACGGGACAAGGTGCTCATCGCGGATGGCGTCGCCAGGGCCGCGGGGGTGCGGGTCGGCATGAAACGCGGCGGCGTGCTGACGCTCGCGCCGGAGATCGAGATTTACGAACGCGACGCCGGCCGCGAGCATGCCGCGCAACGCGAGGTCGCCGTGGCGCTCATGCGGTTCTCACCCGATGTCGCGGTTCTCGACGAGGCGGTTGTCGTGGTGGACATCGGCGCGAGCCTGCGTCTCTTTGGCGGACTGCTCGCCGTATGCCGGCAGGCGAAAGCGATCCTCGAAGCCATCGGGCTGACCGCGCGGATAAGCGCCGCGCCGACCGGGCAAGGCGCCTGGCTGCTCGCGAGGAACCGGAACCGGCGCGTGCTCAAGGTCGATTCGCTGGAACGGCAATTGTCGGTGCTGCCGTTGCAGTCAGTGCCGGAAATCAGGCCGTTTGCCGACTGGTTCACCGGCCTTGGCTGCGAAACGATTGCCGACGTGAGACGGCTGCCGCGCGCGGGTCTGCAACGACGTTGCGGCGAACATCTGCTCGACTCGCTCGACCGCGCTTTCGGCACGGCGCCGGAACTGTTCGAATGGCTGGCGCTCCCTCCCACGTTTTCCGCCCGCATTGAAATGCCCGACCGTATCGAGCATGCGGAAGCGGCGCTTTTCGGTGCGCATCGTCTCATCGTGCAACTGTGCGGCTGGCTGTGCGCGAAGCAACTGGCGCTGACGGGCGCGACGCTTCTGCTCGAGCACGAGCGCGGCAGGCAGGCCATCGAGCCGACGCCCATCGAGATTGCCCTGGGCGAGCCGACATGGCGGGAGGATCATCTGGTCCGGCTCGTCAGGGAGCGTCTTGGCCGCATTGAACTGACCGCCCCCGTTATCGCGCTGCGGCTCGATGCATCGAACGTGCAGCCCGCCGCACCGGCATCCGATACGCTGTTTCCCGAGCCCGGCGGCTCCGCCGCGGACCACGCCCGTCTCGTCGAGTTGCTGGTCGCGAGGCTCGGCGAGGACAACGTGCTCAGGCCCGCGCCAACGGCGGACTACCGGCCCGAAATCGCCAACCGATGGGTGCCGGTTCGCAGCACGTCGGAAAGCACGCGGTTGCCGAAAGCGCTTCCGCGGCCCACCTGGCTGCTGGAGAAACCCGTGCGCCTGCTAATGCGAAAACACCGCCCGTTTTACGGTTCGGCGCTGCGCCTCGTGTCGCCTGGCGAACGCATCGAGAGCGGGTGGTTCGATGGCGAACTCGTCACGCGCGATTATTTCGTCGCTCAGGGTGAAGACCAAAGCTGTTTCTGGATATACCGCGAGCGCATGAGCAGTCGCGATGCGGAAGAAGAGCAGCGATGGTTCCTTCATGGCCTGTTCGGATGAAGCGCCACGAATACGGCCTTCGACGGCGCCTCGCCTGCGCGAGGAACGCCGTCAACCCGATCTTCATCACAGGTTAGCGAGAGCGTAAGCTCAACGCCGGGCGCTGCCCAGGCCGTACGCGTCGCGATGGTAAGCCAGCCGTCCAAGCAGTTTTCGGCGCATTTGCTCCCGGCGATAGTGAGCGACGACGAATGCTGTCGCCGTCACCAGCACGAATGAACCTACGACGATTGCCACTGCTTCACTCATCGGAACCTCCATTGCTGATCTCTCGGGTTCACTGCAGGTGCTGCCCTCCGTTGATCGCGATGTTGGCGCCGGTCACGAAGCCCGCTTCGCGCGAGCACAGGTAGAGCACGAGCGCGGCAACTTCGTCCGGCTGCCCGAGCCGGCCAACCGGAATCTGCGGAACGATCTTCGTCTCGCGGATTTCCTCGGGCACGGCCATGACCATTTTCGTGGCGATATAGCCGGGCGAGATCGTGTTGACCGTGACGCCTTTTTTCGCCACTTCGAGCGCCAGCGATTTCGTGAAACCATGCATGCCGGCCTTGGCCGCCGCATAGTTGGTCTGGCCGAACCCGCCCTTGGAGCCGATGATCGACGACACGTTGATGATGCGGCCCCAGCCGCGCTCGACCATGCTGTCGCACACGGGCTTCGTCATGTTGAACACCGAATCGAGGTTGGTGCGGATGACCGCGTCCCAATTGACCTTGTCCAGTTTCTTGAAGCTGGCGTCGCGCGTGATGCCGGCGTTGTTGATCAGGATGTCGACCGGTCCGACTTCGGCCTTGATCCGCGCCGCGCATTTTTCGCAGGAGTCGTAG
>NZ_FRAB01000083.1 GCF_900142195.1 Paraburkholderia terricola | reverse complement strand
CTCCAGGAACCGGATACGCCACTTGCCCACTGTGGCGCGCGTGAGTTGAAGACGCTGGGCAATTGCGCTGTTGGGCTCCCCGGCAGCAGCAGCCAGCACGATGCGCGCACGCGTCACCAGCGCCGCCGAAATCGAGCGCGAACGCGCTATCGAAGTCAGTTGCGAGCGCTCATCTTCACTCAACACCAGTTCGGCCTTCGGTCGTCCCATGGGCATGCTGGTATCTCCCGTTCCATCGATACAAGCATGCTACGTGAACATAGATTAGTTAACAACAGAACGGAACACTAGGCGTCCGTTTCTGCGCGCGTATTCTCGTCGAAGTGGAAGCGCGGGCGCGATGGCTCTAATGGCGTGCGCTGCCTGATGATGTCGGCCGCCTTTTCCGCGATCATCAGTGTGGGAGCATTTAGATTGGCGCTTGTGATGTTCGGCATAACGGAGGCGTCGACGACTCTCAAGTTATCGAGTCCACGTACCCGAAGTTGCGCGTCGACGACGGCCAAGTCATCGGTTCCCATGCGACATGAGCACGACGGATGATATTCCGTGCCGGCGGTCTCCTGAATGTAGCGAAGCAGGTCAGCATCGCTCACGCAATCAAGCCCGGGCGAAATTTCTTCGCCGCGAAACGCCTGAAATGAACTCTGCGAGACAATTTTTCGTGCAAGCTTGATGCCTTCGATGGCTTCCCGTCGATCATGCTCGGTTGCGAGAAGATTGAAAGAAATGCGTGGCATGGCTGACGGGTCGGCACTGCTGAGCGACACCGCTCCGCGGCTACTGGGTCTGCTTTGGTTGACCTGAATCTGAAAGCCCTGCTTGAGGACGATTTTGGACCCGGTGTAATCGTAGAACGCTGGAATGAAATGAAACTGTATATTTGGGAACGACACTGTGTCGTTCGATCGAACCAGTCCGCCAGCCTCGAAGATATTTGAAGACAAGGGGCCGCGGTGGGTAGTCAGCCATTGCGCGCCGGCTGCCATTTGAGACAAGGGATGATTAAGCGCGGTCAACCGGACGGGCTGTATGCTCGTCCACGCGACTGCGACGTCGATGTGTTCCTGAAGGTTCTGACCGACTCCTTTGAGGTCGTGAATAACGTCGATTCCGTGACTCTTCAAATGGTCTGCGCTGCCGACGCCTGAGAGCATCAGAAGATGCGGAGAATTTATCGCTCCTCCGCTGAGAATCACCTCCCGGTCTGCGAGAGCGCGGCTTGTAGCACCACTTCGCGAGAACTCAACACCAATCGCGCGTCTTCCATTAAAAATCACCTTCCGCACGAGACACCCGGTTCGAACGTGAAGATTCGGCCTGGAAAGAACTGGTTTCAGGTAGGCGCCGGCGGCGGAACATCGTGCTCCATTCCATCGCGTTGCGTCGTACGGTGCGAGCCCTTCGGGTCGGTACCCGTTGAGATCATCCGACTGCCCGACGCGAGCGTCATTGCCGGCCGCTATAAAGGCATCGTACAAGGGGTCTGTGGCTGAGCGTCGACTAACTTTCAAGGGGCCGAGCCCACCCCTGTATTCGGTCTCGCCCCATTCGCTACACTCGGACTTCTTGAAGTACGGCAAGCAATGCGCATAGTCCCAGGTTTCAAGTCCGAACTGAGAGGCCCACGTATCATAGTCCAGCGGGTGGCCGCGCATGTACACCATGGCGTTGATCGATGACGATCCTCCGAGTACTTTTCCGCGCGGAACCGCGATACGACGCCCCAGCAAACCGGGCTCGGGATCGGTCGTATAGTTCCAGTTGAGCCTTGGATTCTTGTGAACCCGCTGGACACCAGCGGGCATATGAATGAAGAGATTCGAATCCTGGCCACCGGCTTCGAGAAGGAGCACGGTTACATCGGGATCTTCTGTCAAGCGGTTTGCAAGAACGCAACCTGCTGACCCCGCACCGACTAGGACAAAGTCGAAATGGGAGGAATTTTGCATGGCAAGGATCGTCCCGGGTTGGATCAACGGTTTTGAAGGTTTCTGACGATGTATCGATGAAACCCGTGTAAGGCCGCTTCCCAATGAGGGGAATAACGTGTGTTCAGGTTCAGAGCGTTCCGCGCTCGCGCCAGGCTCTGGACCGTCTGGATATAGTCAATATCTTCTTTGACGACTTCCTTGAAAAAAGACATGGCAGTCTGGCGAGCCTGGTCATACTCGGGTGCTGTTGCGGCTTCGTCGACAAAGTAGGCCTTTGACCTGCTGATGGTGCGTTCCGGACCGCGAGGAATAAAGTATTGGACTTTAACCATGGTCGGAGAGTAGAACACGTTTGCATTGGGCATCAGGTAGAGGCTTATTGCTTCAGCCTTATCGTTAACCTCATAGTACGGAAACGACTTGAGCGGAATATCTCCCGAGTCGAGCCCCTTTGTGTATCGCTCCCGCGTCTCTGCGAGGGAGCGTCTCGAGCTGAAGCCGTGATACGTATCACCGCCGTCCTCGGTTGCGTAATCGTCGCTATAGGTCAGCCATTTTTTATGCACATACGGCAGGTGATAATCCTCGATTCCGCTTTCGATCGCGATCTTCCAGTTCGCCTCGAACGTGAAGCTGATCTCGTCGGGCCATGCAACCGCACGAGTCATATCAAAGTGCTGCGTGCGTACGTCGGCAGGCTGCATATGGTCTTGCAGCGAGCCGGCATTCCCGTCCAAGTTGACGAACACCAGGTCGTTCCACGTGTCGCAACGCACAGGCAGTAAACCTAATTCCGATTTGTTGAAACCGGGCGCATCGCCTTTCTGAATGCCTGCGATGTTAGGCGTGCCGATCAGTGCGCCGTTCAGTTTGTAACCCCAACAATGATATGAGCACACGATGCTCGGCCTGTTGGTCTTCTCCTTGACAACGCGCATTCCACGATGGCGGCATATGTTGTGGAAGCAGCGGACGATGCCGTCCTGCCCCCGAACCATGACTAGCTCCCATTCAGCAATGGTGATTGGCTCCATGTCGCCTGGCTTGGGAATGTCGCTCGCGAAACCCACCGCCATCCACCCCCGCGCAAACAATCGTTCGCGTTCGAGTTGGTAAAAATCGCCGTCGTAGTAGGCGCGCCCCGGCAGACCTTCGGCGATCGATGTCGGGCGTTCAACCATTTCCGAGATCGCGTGGAGGGATGCGCTTGCAACCTTAGATTCGTCCATCGTGCACTCCGAATTGACTAAATGTGGGACGAGAACGGCGGCAAAGCCCAATGCCGGGAGACGCAACTTGCTGCGTGCTGGGGCGCTTATCAGTCGCGGGCGCTCGCAGCGGTGAGGGGGCTTCTCGCCGTTCTGCGGCGTGGACGGAAGCGCGCGGCGCGGTGCTTGCCGACGTTGTCGCAGTATCGTTCGCAAAATTTCAGTTATTGTGTTTAAATTTCGATAAATGAAATATAGGGCAGCGAACCGAGGCGTGTCAACCACAAAAACCCTGGAGAGCATTTCTGGAAGGAGCGACGGGTCGGTGCGGACTAACGGCCCGCGGATAGATCCATGGCTGTGGGATTGGCTGGCGACCTCCGCCAGCCTGGAGTCAACGGGGAGATGCGATGTGGATGGGACTTGGCGCAGCGGTTTGTTTTGGGACTTCGGACTTCGTTCTCGGCTCCTTGGCTAGGTCGATCGGGGTGCGACGAGCGGCTTTTTGGAACCAGCTTATTGGCTTGCTGGCGGTGACAATGCTGCTCTGCCAATTGCCTTCTTCGAAACAGGTATTCGCTTCGGCGCCTGCCGCCGCATGGATAGCGGGAGTAGCTGGCGGTCTTGCCTACCTCCTTGGATCATTGGCGCTAACCCGCGCCTATTCGCTTGGCGCTGCTGCCATCGTCGGTCCGCTAGGAAACAACTCCGGTGCGGTCGCGACGATGCTGTCGATGATCAATGGTCAGATCCCCGGCGCTGGGACTTTGACGGGTGCGGTCCTGTGTGTCGCCGGCCTACCGTTGGCTGCGCGGGGCGCAAGATCGACGTCGACCTCTTCAACGCCGGCCGCCTTGTACGCGACTGTCGCTTCAGTTGCGTTCGGCGTGAGTCTCTGGGTTCAAGGGCGGTGGAGCGTTCCAGTCTTGGGTCCTTGGTTAAATTTATGGATCGCCTATCTCGTGGGCGTGCCCACCCTGATCCCGTTGCTGTCCCGTCTCCCTCCGAAAACCGAGGCGTACTCTAGGCGAAACATAGGCCGTCTGCTTTGCGTATGCACGCTTAGTCTATGCGCGAGGGGATGCATTGCCGTTGGACTGTCGATTGGACCGACGGCGCTGGTGGCGGTTCTCAGTGCGCTGTCCGGGACCGTGACGGCGTTGCTCGGCGTGCTGCTCCTACGCGAAAGGCTAACCGTCGTTCAATGGTGTGGCGTTGGTGTCGTGATCGCGGGAATAGTTGTCATTCATGCCAGTCGGTAGGGCCTGCAGGCTGAAAGTCAGACGCATATGGCGCCTGGCCGCGGCGGCGTCGCGCCTGCTCCGGGAACGAACGGTTTGCGCAAGCCCAGCAAGCAACGCTGGAAAATTCCCATTGACAGTTGAATTTCGGCTTCCAACAATAATTCCGTAATTTACAGAAAATTCCGAAAAACGGAATTAAGCGATTCCTGACCTACAGTGACGGAGAGTGTGCGATGAACGGGATTGGCCAGACGATGCAGAAGGTGGCGATGGGGTGCGTCATAGCAAGTTGTGGATTGCTTGGCAGCGCCTATGCCGCGAGCGAGATCACAGTTGTCTCTTGGGGCGGAAGCTACACTGCGGCACAGAAACAGGCGTTTTACGAACCATTCACGAAGACGACCGGAGTGACCGTAAGGTCGCAGGACTACAACGGGGGGCTCGGTGAGATCCGCGCCCAGGAACAGGCAGGGAAGGTCGTGTGGGACGTGGTCGTCAGCGACATGTACGATGTCAAGCGCGCTTGCGATGAGGGACTGATCGAGCGCATTCCACTTGCGTCGCTTGGTGCAGCGCCGGACGGAACCCCCGCGACAAAGGACTTTCTGGCGGGAACGACTTCGGAATGCGGCATTGGTAGCATCACGTTGGGGAATGTGATTGCTTACAACACGACCAAAATCGCCAAGGCGCCAACTTCCCTTAAGGACTTTTTCGACACAAAGAACTTCCCTGGAAAGCGCGGCCTGAGAAAGTCTCCGATCGTCGCGCTGGAGTGGGCGCTAATGGCGGATGGCGTTGCGCCAGCCGATGTGTATGCCACGTTGTCGACTCCAGTCGGCCTCGACCGGGCATTCCGTAAGCTTGACACTATCAAGAAAGACATCGTTTGGTGGGAAGCGGGCGCGCAACCGCTGCAACTGCTTGCTTCGGGCGACGTTGCAATGACGTCGGCCTACTCGGGTCGTTTGTTCGTCAGCCAGATGCAGGGGTCTCCGTACAAGGCGGTCTGGGATGGCCAGGTGTGGTCGACTGACGTCTGGATGATCCCTAAGGGCGCTCCACACATGAAAGAAGCGCTGGCGTATGTCAAGTTCGTGAGCGAGCCGGCGCGTTTAGCCGAACTCGCCACTCTTACCTCGAACGGTGTGGTCCGTCACTCGGCGTTGCCGTTGATCGGAAAATATCCGGGCACGGACGTCAATGTGGCATCTCACACGCCGACGTATCCCGACAACCTCAAGACGGCACTGCAGATAAACCACGATTTCTGGAATGACCGTCAGGATGAAATCCAGCATCGGTTCGACCGCTGGCTCCTTCAAAACTAGGACCGTCACAATGCCCAGGGCGAGGGACTGTAATTGAGAAAAAGGAATGGCAGGCTTGAGATGCCGGTGTCGCCGCCTTTCAAGCCTGAGCCTTGGGACTGAGAAATTGCCGGAGCGATGGAACTGAGGCGCAGTTGGGGTACGAACCGCAACTCATAATTGGTAAATTTAGGACTCCTAACTTAGGATATGTCATGAAAAAATGCTTGGTGTTTGCCGGCGTTCTTGGCTTGGCGGCCGTTGCCCATGCGCAAGGCAGCGTCACGTTGTACGGGGTAATCGACACGGGATTCAACTACGTTAACAACGATGGTGGGAAGTCCAGTGCTTCCCTGACTAGTTGTGGCATCCAATGCAGCGCCTGGGGCTTGAAAGGATCGGAAGACCTTGGAGGAGGGTTGAAGGCGGTCTTCAAACTCGAGAATGGTTTCGACGCCACGACCGGTGCCCTCCAGCAAGGTGGCAGAGAGTTCGGGCGACAAGCGTGGGTCGGCCTCAGCGATAGCAAATTCGGTACGATCAGGCTCGGCCGTCAGTATGACTTTATGTTCGACTATCTCCAACCGCTCGGAAGCGTCTGGGATACCGGCCAAGCCCATCCATTCGACAACGACAACGTTGATGACTTCACGAGATTCAGCAACGTGGTCAAGTACATCAGCAATGACTATGCAGGCTTTGAATTCGGTGGCATGTACGGGTTCAGCAATCAGCCCAGTTCGGGCGGTGGCACCGGGTTTGGCAATAATCGCGCCTGGAGCGCTGGTGTCAAGTACCAGAACGGTCCGGTGAATTTGGCCGCAACGTATCTACACATGAACAATCCCGGCATCAATAGTACCGGTTCAGCGACTGGCTACGGATTCGTTGGTTTGCCGACGCCGTATGGAACTGTGAACAGCGTCTCCCGTCACGATACGTTTGGCATCGCGGGGACCTATGCAATCGGAAACGGCCGTGTCGGATTGATGTACACCCACACGAACTTGACAGCTTCGGTTGTAAGCTCAACCGACAAGATCAAGTTCGACAATTTCGAGCTAACGGGAAACTACTACATCACTCCTGCGTTGCTGGTATCAGGCTCATACATGTTCACGATGTCTTCGGACGATAACACTGGGCGGAAGCCGAAATACAGCCAGGTCCAGGCGGGTGTCGATTACTTCTTGTCGAAGCGAACGGATCTCTACGTGTACGGCGTTTATCAGCGAGTCAACGCCGATGCGGGTTCCGCTTGGGTTTTCACTTGGAACAATCCATCGACAACGCGGAGTCAGGTTCTCGCGCGGGCGGCAATTCGCCACACCTTCTGATCCGATTTTGCTGCTCGTTTTTCGATTCGAGGGTGTATCCAGTACAGGCAGGGCGAAATAGTCGTTTGTCTTAGGCGTGCGTGTTCGGATGCCATCGGTCTCGGTGGCATCCTCATTACCAAACCTACTTGAGGGACGTTGTACTGGTGACCACGAGTTCCGTGACCGCTTCCGCAGTTGCCGCCGAAAGTGTCCATCCCAAGTGTCCGTGACCGGTATTGTAGAAAATGTTGCGGCGGCGACCGGAACCGACCTTGGGCAGCATGCCCGGAAGCATGGGACGCAAGCCAGCCCACGGAATCACGCGAGCCGTCGACATGGACGGGAAGTGCTTGCGCGTCCAGTTGACGAGGGGTTGGATTCGATCGGAGCGGATGTCACGGTTCATACCGTTAAGCTCAGCGGTCCCGGCAACACGGAAACGATCTGGTCCGAGACGACTGGTGACAATCTTGGCCGTGTCGTCAAGCAGGCTGACCCATGGCGCGGCTTGTCGGCTTCCTTCGTCGTCCAGGCAGACCGTGATCGAATAGCCCTTCACCGGATAGACGTTCACGTGGTCTCCGACATGCGCGGCTAGAGCACGGCTGCCGACACCCGCGCAAATAACCACCCGGTCGAAGCTACCCATATCCATCTGGCCTTCACGCGTGAATGCAATCTCTGGTTCTCCGGTTGTGGCCTCGGAGATCGAGTGCACGCTCGTGTCGTAGCGGAACTCGACACCCAGACGCACGCAAGCGTCTGCAAGACCGCGCGTGAATTTATGAATGTCGCCGGTCGAATCCGAGTCTGTGAAATAGCCGCCGTGGAAGTGCCCATGAAGCGTGGGCTCGAGGGCCCGGATTTCGTCAGGCGTCACAGCGCGCCGATCAAGGCCACCCTCACGTAGCAATGCATTGACCTTCGTCGCCGCTTCGAACTCTTTACGGGTAGCATAAAAGTGAAGAATCCCGCGCCGTTCTAGGTCGAAATCGATCCGTTCGCGCTCGGCGATCGAGAACATATGCTGACGAGCAGCGATGGCCAGCCGCACTGTCTCGATGGTATTACTGCGGTAGTTCGGAATCTGGCGCAGGAACTCGCCGATCCAGCTGTACTTGTGCCAATCCGGCCGAGGATTCATGAGAAGCGGTGCATCGCGGCTAAACATCCAACGCAGGGCTTTCAGTACAGTAGCGCGGCTGTTCCAGACCTCGGCGTTGCTGGCTGAGAGTTGTCCGCCGTTGGCAAACGACGTTTCCATTGCCGCATAGCGATGACGTTCGAGAACGGTGACACGGTAACCGCGCCGCGCGAGGGCGTAAGCTGTGGTGACGCCTGTAATGCCGGCGCCAATGATGGCAATATGGGACATGACATGGTCCAGTGTGCGTTGGGCATTGCCAGCCGACGTCGACCGGCACGAATGCCCCATCTGTCCATGGACCTGAGAGTTTCGCTAGCACCGGTGACGGCAATAGCTCCCCTTCGGTGGGCGCGCGTGCGCCGCTCTCCAGATGTTCTCGCCGCACGGTCCTTCTGCCTGAGAGTTTCCGGGGCGGTTGCTCCGTCGGCGTCGTCGCGGGTGGACGATCTCTCCCGTGCTTCGTTGTAGAACAGGCTAAGGCTACCCGTTCGATATTGCGGCGGCAAGTGTTTTCAAACCGGATGTCGGGAGCGAATGAAATCCACTCTTCTGATTTGAACAGCGGGCTCGCTACGCCACCGCTCGAGCCGGTTGGTCCATGCCGACACTGATGCCTCAGTGCGCTCGCTGACTCTAATTCCCATGTTTCCTATATCGCGGTACTACACAGCGTTCGTGCCAGTGTGCTTCCGACCGGGTAGGATATTCCCGCGCGGCGGGCTGAGTAACGTCGCCGCGGTTGACCTCGTTCGTCGCGCAGGCGGTCTGAGCGCTTCGTTGAAATCGACCGAGTACTGCGCCCGCTTTGCCTTGCCTGGAAAGGTGAAGGCAATAGGTCCCGTAATCTGCGCTCAAAACGGCAGTCAGCGGTGCACAAACTGCGTGGAAGCGCGCCTTCCGGCGCGCACGCAGACGTTACGAGGCGTGTCGGAAAGCCACGCCTCCTGCGACGCCCGATCTGAATTTTCTTCGAGACATGCAGTTCCACGATTTGCGCGCGAAGGCGCTAACCGATGCGAAACGAATCTGGGGAGGCGCGGCGGCGCAGGCGCTTGGAGGCCATACGACCGAGGGGATGACAGCGCACTACACGAAGGCGCGCGAGGTCGAACGAGTGGCGCCCGTGCCACTCAAGCGTGCCATCTGAACGTCGTAAGCCTGTTTAATTGAGACTAACTTGTGTCTAACTTGGGGTGAAAACACCCCGCTGACCCGCGTCGGAGCTTGATTAAGAACTGAGCAGCAAGTTAGACAAATTCGTTTAACCCATTGATTTTTATGGTTTTGCGTAAAGAAATGGGGTGCAGGTGGTCGGAGGTTCAAATCCTCTCGCCCCGACCAATAGATATAAGGCTCTCAGGGTTTCGGCTCTGTGGGCCTTTTTCGTTCAGGGCCGATTTTGCCCCCACGTTTGCCCCCACAAGACGGACGGCTCTCGTGGGAACGGAGCGGAATTGTCGTCCAGCGGAAGTCGCCACGAGCGGACGTGGCTGCAACTCGTGGGTCGAATGCGACTCCGGTAGATGGGTTGTGGCTTGAGTCGAAGCATCGATTGATTAAGCCGCGATACGTTTGGTCACGATGCCGGGTACTGCATAGTTCGAATCCATCCGTCTCAGCGCGGTGACATGCTCGAGAGGCGCGGGAAGATGTTGGAGCACTGGTCGCGGTACTGCGAGGGGATATCTGCGACCATTGTGCCGATCGCGCCAGGTCAGGCTGATATCGCCGCATGAGCTTTTGACTTGCCAATTTCCGCATGTATCCCTCGTTCAGGGAACGAGTCGTGCCTATCGGCTCAATGACCTCCGTGAGCAGAAACGAGTTGTTCGGACAACGTCCACAAGCGCTCGCCTATTGCATCGTCTCGTGCAGCCGGGCTCGGTTCGGCGATTTTGCAGTCGCTGAAGTATTGGCCGGTGACGCTAGCCACGTCGGGATGTGCGGCTAAATAGCACTGCGTAGCAGCACCTTGTGGGACCGTTTTTGTGAACAGCCGCATGACCGGCACGATTGCCTTCACTAGCAGCCCCAGATGGCGCGACAGATTCGTGTCGGCGATGACATCTGGATGAAGCGTGTTGACAGTAATACCATTGCTGCTTAGGCGGCGCGACAACGCGAGGGCGAACAAAATGCGTGCAACGTTCGATTGCCCATAGAAAACCCAAGGCTTGTAGTTGCGCGCGCCGGAAAGATTGTCGAAGTCAATGCCGACCTTCGGCGCTTTACGATGAGCGCTGCTCGAGAGGATCACAATGCGTGCGCCTGCGTGCTGCGGCATAACGTCCAGGATGCCGTTGATGAGCATGAAGTGGCTAAGGTAATTGACGACGAACTGTTTTTCCAGCCCGTAAATTTGCTCCAATTTTGGGGGCGCCATGATGCCAGCATTGGCAATTACGATGTCTACGTGGCGACCACTGTCGCGGACTTGAGCGATGGCCTGTCTCACCGAGGAGAGACTGCTCAGATCGCAGGCCAGCGGTGTAGTGCTGCCGCGTATTTTTGCGCAAGCCTCCCGGGCCGTCGTCAGGGTCCGAGCCGCTGCGATGACGTGAGCGCCATGGGAGGTCATTTGTTGGAGCGTCTCGAATCCGAGGCCGGAGTTGGACCCGGTCAACAGCACGGTTTTGCCGGCGAGATCGACGCCCTTGAGAACCTCGTCTGTGGTGGAACGGGCGTTGAACGAATTTTTCACTTTTCAGTTCCAGGTGATTACGAGTTTCCCCTTGGGGGTGCCGTGCTGTTCCAATGCCGTTAGCGCGGGGATGGCATCGGAAAGCGATACGGTCTTGCCAATCGCTGGCTGTAGTTTTCCGACAGCAACCATGTCGGCCACTTTCGTCAGCAAATCCGGTGTCGGCTTACCGATAACCATCTTGTGCCGCGCCGAAAAAATAGTTCCGAACAGCTTGGCAGGTCAAGGGGACGGGCTGATGTCGAGAACTACTCCCCCGGGCTTCAGCAACGCACGGCCTTCCTTGATGGACAGTGTTCCGGCCGTGTCGAATACGACATCGAATTGATGTTTGATCGAGTCGACATTCAATTGTTGATAGTCGACCACGCGAGCCAGTCCGAGCGAACGCGCCTCGCTCATCGCTGTACCACGGCAACTGCCGGTCACCTTGGCACCGAGTGTCATGGCGAGTTGTGCCGCGGTACGGCCAACCCCGCCTAGTGTTCCGTTCCGCTGATTCGCGAACAAAGTCTGTGTAGCTTTTCGAGGATGGAATCAGCGGATGCGGTCCACATGAATGGTTTGCAGTTTTCGTTGTAGTGGGAAACGAACTGATCGATACGCGTGATCAGTTGTTTGACCGAACCAAACGAGCCCCTGCGGATGGCCTTGTCGGTGATCAGCGCAAAGAAGCGTTCGACCTGGTTAAGCCACGAACTGTAGGTAGGAATGAAATGCATGTGCCAGCGGGGCTTTGCTGCGAGCCACGCCTTGACCTTGGGATGCTTGTGACTGCCATAG
>NZ_FRAB01000003.1 GCF_900142195.1 Paraburkholderia terricola | reverse complement strand
GGCTGCGAACAATGCTCTATGGACCATTGCGATGGTTCGAATGCGCAGTGATCCCCGTACCCGGGTGTACGTGGATCGTCGGACGAAAGAAGGCATGTCGAACAAGGAGATCCACCGCTGCCTCAAGCGCTATATCGTCCGTGAGCTGTACCCGCTCATCCTGGCTGATCTGGCCGATTCGACGCCGGCTTCTTGACATAGGAGCGTCAACGCGCCGGTTGAACGGTTCTTCAGAAGCCTGAAGAACGAGTGGATCGATGAGAAAGGGTACCCGGATCACGCGCAGGCCGAGCGCGACATCGGGGCCTACATCGACAACTTTTATAACTACAGGCGCATCCATTCGGCGGCAGGCGGTCTGCCACCGGCACGGTGCGAAGCTTCGCTTTTTTAAAAATTCGCCTTTGGGGTGTCCAGGTTTGCTTGACCACTACAGTGCCGCCCCGCACAGGGGCAACGCCAATAGACCACTAACAAACCAAGGAAAGGCCAACCCAGCAACGCCACGACTAAAAGCGCCGCGCAGGCAAAAAAACCACCCCAACCCGCCAGCCAAATGAAAGCCAGCCCACGAACTGCAACAATGTTTTGCTCCAGCCAGCCTGCGTCAACAGCCCCGCTTCTGCGATACTGAATCCGTGTTTTGCTTCCCCTGCAAACACATCGCTGTCTTTGGCCCGCCGTCCTGCGGCGGGCTTTTTTAATCAGCCAGAAGAACAGGAAAACCACATGAACGCCTCTCTCGAAACGCTGTTTCCCGATCACGTCCATAGCGACGACAGCATCGTCACCGCGCTGAATCATCAGGACATCGTCGTCGCGTTGTCGGCGGCGCTGAAGACGCAAGACGTGGCGGTGTTGCACATGCTTTATCCGCGCACGGACGCGCGCACCCACCGCAGTCTCGATGCGCTCGTGAACGTGTTGCACGGCCACGGTCTGCATGAAGTGGCGGATCTCATCTCGCAGGAAGCGCACTATCTGCTGTTCAAGGATCCGGTGAAGGCATGGAAAGCCTTCCACGAAATTCGCAACGACTCGCTCGCGATCGGCGTGCACCTGTATTACCACGGGCTCGTCGGCGAAGCAGCGGAAGTGGCGCTCGACAAGGACGCGCATCGCAAGGCTTGAGGTTCGTCAGGAAAGCGCCGAATGTGCTGAGACTCATGGGAAGGTTTCCGCCGCGCCAGCGCGAACCCCGGGCTCCCCCGGCGACATACCTCTCTGTCACCTCCCGCTCATCGCGCGAATGAACTCGTCGACGTAGCGATTGAACGCCGACGGATGCGCGAGGTTCATGCCGTGCGACGCCCCGCGCACTGTTTCGCGACGGGCATCGGGCAGCCAGGATTGCAGCGCGGTCGCGGTACGGCGGAACATGTCGGGACTCTTTTCGCCGTCGATCAGCAGAACCGGGCAGCGCACTTCGGCCGCTTCCTCGGGCACGTAGGCAGGCAACGGATCGCGGAATTGCCGTGCCAGCGTGTGCGCGTTGTCGGTCGCCATGCGGCGAAAGCCCGGCGTGCTCATGGCCCAGAAACCCGGCCGGCTCACCGAGTCGACAAACAGTTGCAAGCCCGCGTCCACCTCGCCCGCGTCGATCAGTTGCGCCGCTTTCGCACGCAATGCGTTGACCGTTTCCGGCAAGCGCGCGGGCGGCCGTCCCGCGATCTGCAGCGGCCCACCAGGATCGGCGAGCGTCAGCGTGCGCACGTGCCGAGCATGCCGCCGCGCGAAATGAAACGCGACGCAGCCGCCGCGCGAATGTCCGACGACGTGCGCCGGTCCCGCGCCGAAACGGTCGATGAACTCGGCCACTTCGTCGGCATGCTCGCTCCAACTGAACGGCAGATCGGGCCCGGTGTCGGTCACCGGCCAGTAATGCGTGAGACTCACCGCGATGCAGCGGTAATGCTTCGACAGTCCCGCGAGTTGCGGCTGCCAGTAGCGGTAGTCGCACAGCGAGCCGTGCACGAACAGCAGCGGTTCGCCCTCGCCGGCTTCCACGTAAGGCATGCGCAAGCCGCTTCGCAGTTCGACGAAAGACGACGATGACGCCGGGGACGAAGCGGGAACAGATGGATTCACGGATGGTTCGCGGACGGCGCGGCAGCGCCTGATTACAGCCGCGCCGACTGGACATGATCTGGAAAGAAAGCGCGCGCGCATTCCTGAAGATGGACGCGACGCGTATTGTCACACGGCCATTAATCCCGGTGGCGGCTCATATCGCGCGCGGATTCCCGCGTTCATGGCTCCTGGCGCCCGTGACGTGAAATGCGCCGCGCCGAATCATTCGTAAGCAAGCTCGTCGAGCAAACCCGCGGCCACCGCCGTGCCGGCGCCGCGCACCGCGCAGGTCAGCGGTTCATCGGCCACGCGCACCTCCAGTCCGATTTCATTGCTCAGGCGACGGCTCAGGTTGCCGAGCAGCGCGCCGCCGCCGGTCAACACGATGCCGTTGTGCGCGATGTCGGTCACCAGTTCGGCCGGCGTCATTTCCAGCCCGCGCTTCACCGCGCCGATCACCTGGCGCAGCGGCCCTTCGATTGCATCGGCGATATCGTGGTTGCTCAACTGGACCGTGCGCGGCAGGCCGTCGTCGACGCTGCGGCCCGTCGCATTCATGTGCTCGAGCCGCACGTCGCGCACGGCCGAACCGATGCTCTTCTTCACGTGCTCCGCCGTCTGCTCGCCGAGCAGCACGCCGTACAGATTGCGCACGTAACTGACGATCGCCATGTCGAAGCTGTCGCCTCCCACGCGAATCGATCCGCTATAGGCCATGCCGCCGAGCGCAATCACGCCGACCTCGGTGGTGCCGCCGCCGATGTCGACCACCATCGACCCGGTCGCCTCCGACACCGGCAAGCCCGCGCCGAGCGCCGACGCGAGCGACTCGCCGATCAGGCTCACCTTCCACGCGCCGGCCGCGACGGCCGCTTCCTTGATCGCGCGCCGCTCGACCTGGGTCGCGCCCGCCGGCACGCACAACGTGAACGCGGCGCGGCGGCTGAAGAGCGGCCGCGGGCGCGCCATGTCGACGAATTGCCGGATCATGTGCTCGGCGGCGGAAAAGTTGGCGATCACGCCGTGGCGCATCGGCCGCACGGCTTCGAGATTGCGCGGCGCGCGGCCGAGTAGCTGGCGCGC
Source organism: Paraburkholderia terricola (assembly GCF_900142195.1). Lineage (GTDB taxonomy): Bacteria > Pseudomonadota > Gammaproteobacteria > Burkholderiales > Burkholderiaceae > Paraburkholderia > Paraburkholderia terricola. The sequence continues at coordinate 270,944 of NZ_FRAB01000003.1, read as the reverse complement.
CTCGACGCCCACGGCCGCCACGCGCTTTTGCCCGGCAGCGGCCTCTTTCTGAAAACACACGACGGACGGCTGATTCAGCACGATGCCCCCGTCGTCGGTATAGATGAGGGTGTTGGCCGTACCGAGGTCCACCGCCACGGAATGACGGAACAGTCGATCGAAAAGCGGGTAATGCGGCGTCGGTCTGGCCATAGGAAGGCTCTGTTGTGTCGTTATCCGCCCTTGCCGGGCAGTCTGGAAAAATGCGCCCCCGGTCACCCGAGCCGCGTGGCGCCTCGTGGGCGTTGCGCGGTCCGCGCGGCGGGGGTGATTTTCATGCTAATGAGCAGTTAACGACAAGCAGATAAATATCTTGAGGCCTTCTTTCATTCAGGGCCGTGTCAGTCCCGCGACAAAGCGCCCACCGTATGCGCCAGCGCCGCCTGGCCGAGCGCGACACCGTCCGCGTTGATCGTGTGGCCGATGCCGGGCAACGCGTAGGCGTCGACCGTGTAGCCGGCGCCGTGGAATGCGTCGGCGGCGGATTCCAGTTCCTGCACCGGAATCACTTCGTCTTCCTCGCCGTGGATCAGCGTGAGCGGCGTGCCGTTCTGCGCGACGATCACCGAGGCGAGCCGCCCCGAATACGCGACGACGCCGGCCGCGCCCTCGGCGCTGGTCGCCACGTGATGCATCGCCATGATCGAACCTTGCGAAAAGCCGACGAGCGCAAGCCGTCCGAAAGGCAACTGCCAGTGCGCGAGTTCGGCTTCGAGCATGCGGCGCAATGCCGGATAGGCGGCCGCGACGCGCGTCTCGCGATTGCCCTCGTTGATGTCGCGCAGACTGAACCACTGGCGTCCGCCGAAGCCGCCGTCGAACGCGTCGGTGCCGTCGAGCGACGTGAATGCGACATCGGGCAGGCTCTCGCTCCAGATGTCCGCGAGCGGCATCAGATCGCGCGCATTGCTGCCGACGCCGTGCATCAGCACCACCAACGCCTTGGCAGGCGCAGCCGCCGGCGCGCGCCGCCAGCCGTGTTCGAATTGCTCCCAGCTCATATCCGCTCCCTGTTCGTGTCGATTCGTGGTTCGTGATGGTTCTTCGTGTCGCGGCATGCAGCCGCGCGTGCCCGCTTCATGCGGCCCAACCCGCGAGCATACGCTGCCGCGCCAGGTTCCGCCCTCCGGCCTGCCCGCGCCGACGACGCCAAAACCTGAATACAGGTATGCTTTTGCGAGCATTCGACGGACCCGCCGACCGCGCATGCAGCATGCCGTGAGCGGTGAACGGCCCAGTCACGCAGAACATTCGCAGCGTCCCGATCGGAGAAACCGTTTGAGCCAGCCGACTTCCGTGCCCGCCTCCCCACCCCCTGCGCCACCCGCGCCACCGCCGCCGCTCAAGGGCGGGCAACTGGTTCTGGCGACCATCGCCGTGGCGCTCGCCACCTTCATGAACGTGCTCGACACGTCGATCGCGAACGTCGCGATCCCGACCATTTCGGGCAATCTCGGCGTCTCGGTCGACGAAGGCACTTGGGTCATCACCGTGTTCGCCGCCGCCAACGCCGTGTCGATTCCGCTGACCGGCTGGCTCACGCAGCGCGTCGGCCAGGTGAAGCTGTTCGTCGGCGCGATCCTGATGTTCGTGCTGGCTTCGTGGCTGTGCGGCATCGCGCCCACGCTGCCGATCCTGCTGGTCGCGCGGGTATTCCAGGGCGCGGTGGCCGGTCCGCTGATTCCGCTGTCGCAAGCGATTCTGCTCGGCTCGTATCCGAAGGAGAAAGCGTCGACCGCGCTCTCGCTGTGGGCGATGACGGCGACCGTCGGCCCGATCGCGGGCCCGGCGCTCGGCGGCTGGATCACGGATAGTTATAGCTGGTCGTGGATCTTCTACATCAACATCCCGGTCGGACTGTTCGCGGCGGGCGTCACGTGGATGATCTATCGCACCCGCGAGTCGCCCACCCGCAAGCCGCCCATCGACGTGGTCGGGCTCGGCCTGTTGATTACCTGGGTGGCGTCGCTGCAGATCATGCTCGACAAGGGCAAGGATCTCGACTGGTTCTCGTCGCCGGTAATCGTGATTCTCGGCATCACCGCGCTGATCAGCTTCTCGTTCTTCCTCGTGTGGGAGCTGACCGAGGACCATCCGATCGTCGATTTGCGGCTCTTTCAGCAGCGCAATTTCCTCGGCGGCACGATTGCGATTTCGGTGGCTTACGGCGTGTTCTTCGGCAACCTGGTGCTGCTGCCGCAATGGATGCAGGAGTATCTGAACTACCGGTCGGTGGATGCGGGTCTCGTCACCGCGCCGCTCGGCATCTTCGCGGTGCTGCTCGCGCCGGTGCTGGGCCGCGTGCTGCCGCGCTCGGACGCGCGCGTGATCGCGACGCTCGCGTTCGTCGGTTTCGCGATCGTGTTTTACATGCGCTCGAAGTACGTGATCGAGATCGACACATGGCACCTCGTGATTCCCACGCTGCTGCAAGGCATTCCGATGGCGCTGTTCTTCGTGCCGCTGACCGCGATCATTCTGTCCGGCCAGCCGCCGCACAAGATTCCGGCGGCGGCGGGTCTGTCGAATTTCGTGCGTGTGTTTTGCGGCGCGGTGGGCACCTCGATCGCCGGCAACGAATGGAACAACCGCACGGTGCTGCATCACGCGCGACTCACGGAGCGCGCCACGATCGACAACCCGCTGTTCAACCAGCAGATCGACTCGACGCAGTCGCTGCTGCATCTGAACCCGCAATCGGCGCATGCGTTGTTCGATTTCACCGTGAATACGCAAGCCGCGATGATGGGGCTGAACGACATTTTCTATGTGTCGGCGATCATCTTCATTCTGATCATTCCGCTGATCTGGATCACGCGGCCGGCCAAGGGCGGCGGCGGACCGGATGCGGCGGGCGCGCATTGATGTCGAAGTGTCCGCTCGGGCTCATTTGCGTCGCGTCACCGCTCGCGTGCGGCGTTAAGGGCGTGGTCGCGCTGCGTCAGCGTCAGCGTCAGCGGAAATAGCGCGCGGGTGTGTCGCCGAACGCATCGCGGAACACCGCGATAAACGACGACACGTCGTTGTAGCCGACGTCGAGCGCGACCCGCGTGACGCTCGCGCCCGCGCCGAGGTGCTCCAGCGCAACCAGCAGCCGCAATTGCTGACGCCATTGGCCGAAGGTCTGCCCCGTCTCCTTGACGAACAGACGCGCCGCCGTGCGAGCCGTCACGCCCGCCGCCGCGGCCAGGTCCTCGAGAATCGCGGGCTCGGCCGGGTTGGCGCTCAGCGCATCGGCAATCCGCTGGGTGCGCGGATCGCTCGGCCAGTTCAATCTCAGCGGCGCGGCGCGCAAACGCGGCAGGCGGTCCAGCAACACTTGCACGAGACGCGCGGCCGCTTCGTCGAAGGGTTGATCGTGCGGCAGATCGGCGGCGGCGATCAGCAAGGCTTCCACCAGCCGGTCGGGTACGACCGCATCGCTTTGCGCGGGCAGCGGCGCCGCCTCGGCGTCCGCGTACAGCGAATAGAGCCGCACGGGTCCGACGGCGGACAGGCGGTGCAGCACATTCGCCGCCACCCAGACCGCGTGCCCCGGCGGCACCACCCATCGCCCGGTTTCGGTGTGCGCGGTCAGCACGCCCGCGTTCACATGGATCAGCCGCGCGCGGCGATAGGCGCGCCACGGCTCGTCCAGCGTGTCGTGATTCTGGTCGATCACGAATACCGGATGCTCGACGCCGTCCGGATCAAAAGCTTCCATCATGGTGTCTGTTTTGCCGTGTTGTTGCAGGAAAGGCAGCAAGATTAGCATAGCCGGGGGAACCGCTGCCCGATCCCGCCAGGGCGACGCAAGGCGAACCCTACGCCGCGGCTTGCCAGTAGAATCGCGGCTTCAACGAGCCGAGCCCCATGAACTACGCATCCATCCTCGAACAGATCCACGGCGATCTGCAGCCTTATCTCGGCACCGGCAAGGTCGCCGACTACATTCCCGAACTGGCCAACGTGCCCGCCGACAGTTTCGGCATGGCGATCGTCACCGCGTCGGGCGAAGTATTTCGCACCGGCCAGGCCGACACGCGCTTTTCGATTCAGAGCATTTCGAAGCTGTTCGCCTGCACGATGGCGTTCCGGCTGCTCGGCGACGCGCTATGGCAGCGCGTGGGGCGCGAGCCGTCCGGCAACGCCTTCAATTCGCTGGTCCAGCTCGAAGCCGAACAGGGCAAGCCGCGCAATCCGTTCATCAACGCGGGCGCGCTCGTCGTCACCGACGTGCTGTGCCGCCGCTTCGTGCAAGCCGAGACGGCGCTGGTTGAATTCATGCGGCGGCTGACGGGCGAAACCGGCATCGACTACGACTCGCGCGTCGCGCAGTCGGAGTTGCAGCACGCGCACCGCAACCGCGCGATGGCGCACTTCATGGCGAGCTTCGGCAACATGGAAATGCCGCCGGAAGTGGTCGTCGATGCCTATTGCCGCCAGTGCGCGATCTCGATGAGTTGCGTCGAACTGGCAAAGGCGGCGCTGTTTCTCACCAATCACGGCGTGGTGCCCGCGAGCGGCGAGCGGATTCTCGACACCAGTTCCGCCAAGCGCCTGTCCGCGCTGATGTTGACCTGCGGCACGTATGACGCGGCAGGCGATTTCGTCTACCGCGTGGGCTTGCCCGCGAAAAGCGGCGTGGGCGGCGGGATCGTCGCCGTGCTGCCCGGCGAGATGGCGGTGTGCGTGTGGTCGCCGGGGTTGGATAGCAACGGCAATTCGCTGGCGGGGGTGTTGGCGCTGGAATGGCTGACGACTTATACGGGGCAGTCGATTTTTTGACGGCGAACCGCGCGCGGGGCGCGGATGCGTTGGCGCTCGCAGCCGCGAACCCTTGGCGATGCCGCAAGGCGAGCGCCTTTCCACCGCGCCGCAGAAAGTCGGCTCATCCCTCACTCACTGCGCGCGCTTGACCAGTTCCGCCAGCACGGTCTGATACGCGGTGGTGCCGATCACCCGCTCGTTCACGCCGTCCTCGAAATCGATCCACCCTGAATTGAAGCCGTCGAGCATTTCGATGCGCGGCGCGGGCCACGCCGTGCCCTGCGCCTGGAAGCGCGCTTCCCACTGATCGCGCGGCACCGCCTGCGACTTGACCGAGCGCCCGAGCACGCCGCCCAGCAGCGCGGCGATCTCAAGCTGCGTGTAGCGCTGCGGCCCTTCGATCTCGATCACGCGACGGCCCTGCCACGGCTGCGCGAGCGTATCGGCGATCACGCGGCCGATATCGGCGGTGGCGACCATCGGATACGGGCGATCGAGCGGTTGCAAAAAGCTCGGCATCACGCCCGTTTCGCGCGCCGGCGCGATGTCCCACAGCGAGTTTTCCATGAACCATGCCGGTCGCAAGATCGCGGTCGGAATCGGCAGATCCGCGAGCGCTTGTTCGAGAATATGGACTTGCGTGATGAGGCCAAGGCCCGACTCGCGCTGCCCGCCAACCGACGACAGCGCCGCGATACGCTGTGGCCGTGCCTTCGTCAGCGCTTCGATCAGCACGGCTGCGGCCGCATGGGCGCTCGGGTAGCCCGGCTGCGGCGCGAAGTTGGGCGCCATCATGGCGAAGACGCCCGCCGTACCGCTGAATGCATCGGCGAGCGCGTCGGCGTCCTCGAATGAGGCGATCGCCACTTCAGCGCCTCGCTTCGTCCACTGCGCCGCTTTGTTTTTGTCGCGCAGAACGGCGCGCACCGGATGCCCCGCGTCTAATAAAGCGCGCGCCGCCGCGCCGCCGACTTGCCCTGTTACACCGGTAATTGCGAACATGCTCGCTCTCCTTGAATACGGCTCGATGCCGTGGTGGAAGGCATTCTCGTTGTTTTGAACTGGTTTCACGAGAGCATGGGTGTCATTTGTTTAATGCTGTTTGGGCATGGGTTTGTTGGCGGTTTGGGGTAGGCGTGTGCTGGCGCCGACGTAAACCTGACCTACCCGGGAGACGATGGCGGCTTTTGCCCGCAATGCTGACTCAGGAGCAGGCAGTGAAATCAAGGTATTGGCCAGGCGCGGGACAGCGGTGCGTGAAATAGCGAGTCAAACAGGCTTATCGCGCAACACTCACTATCTGAGGAACAAGCAGGCTAGCCGTTACAGCCAGCGTGAGCCGCGAGCAACGAAGCTCGCCCCGTTCAACGACTATCTGCTGGAGCGCGTCGCCGCCGCGCGGCCGCACTGGATTCCGGCAACGAGTCATGCGCCGTGAGGCAGCTTACGGCGCCAACCAAAAAAACAGCATCAACCTACCCCGGCCGGTCCTCGTCATACTCGGTGCGCACGCCTTTGGGCAACCACGGTTCCTTGTGGCAACACCACAATTCATACGTAGGTTCGTAGATACCCACATTGTCGAATGCGCCCAGCGGAAGATCGAGTTCATCGTGGCCCACATATTCCATGAAGGCCACCGAGCCGCAGACCGGGCAAAAATATCGCCGCCCCAGCTCGGAGCTTTGCCAGCCCTGGGTCTGTCCGGTGAACCGCACGGCGTCGCGCGCAAAGATCGCGTAAGCGCCGAACGCGCTGCCGTGCACGCGCCGGCAGGTCATGCAATGACAGAGGGAAACGCGCGTCGGCGCGGCGCTCACACGAAAACGCACGGCGCCGCACGCGCAGCCGCCGGTTTGTTCCACGGGTTCGGTATCGGCATTCATCGCTCATCCTCGGTTGATCGTTCACACGACAACGCATGACGGCATGCGTCGCCGTCGACGATCGAAGCATGGCACGTTCCCGCACCGCCATGTCGCCGGGCGCGCTAAAGCCCCGCGTCGGAAGCGGAGCTGGCCTTGGCCCCGAGCCGCTCACTGGCCGCCGCCCGCGTGGGAAACGTCGCGAACGCCGAATACTCGCGATCCAGATACGCGGCTGCCTGTTCGAGCAGGAATTGCCGGAACACCTTGCAAGTCGGCGACAACTGCTTGGCCCGCAGATGCACGATCTGCCAGGTGCGTTCGATCGGCGTGCCGTTCACATCCAGCAACGCGATTTCTCCGGTGCGCAATTCCAGCAGCAGCGTGTGCAGCGAAATCAGGCTCACGCCCATCCCCGCCATGACCGCCTGCTTGATGGTTTCGTTGCTGCCGAGCGTGACGACCTTGGCGGGCGTGAACAGATGCTGCCTGAACATTTCCTCCGCGGCCATGCGCGTGCCCGAGCCGGGCTCGCGCAACAGGAACGTGTCGCCGCGCAGTTCCTGCAGATCGAAGCGCCGCGCGCCGCACAGCGGATGCGTCAACGGCGCGATCACCACTTGCGGATGGTAGGCGAGCGGTTCGGTGGTGGTGTCGAGTTCCGGGGGCGGGCGCCCCATGATGGCGAGGTCGATCGCGTTGTCCTGCAACATGCGCAGCAGCGCGTCGCGGTTGCCGACCGAAAAATGCACGTCGACCTTCGGATACAGGTGCGAATACAGCGCCAGCAGCTTCGGCGCGAAGTACGTCGCCGAACTGACGATGCCGACCGCGATCGAGCCGGTGTCGGCCTGCTTCAACGAGGTCATCGCATCCTCGGCATCCTTGATCTCGCCGAGAATCCGGCTCGCGTGATGCGACAGTTTTTCGCCCGCCTCGGTCAGCGTGAGTTTGCGCGCGATGCGCTCGAACAGGCGCATGCCGACCGCTTCCTCCAACTGGTGAATCTGCATCGACACCGCCGGCTGCGTCAGATGCAGTTCCTCCGCCGCGCGCGCAAAGCTCGTATAACGGCTCGCGACGACGAAGATCTGCAACTGACGCAAGGTGAGCGAGCGGATGAAATTCACGTTGGCGGGACTCGCTGTGAAATGCGTTGAACGCCGTGCGCAATGCGCCGATGGCAAGGACTAAACCCGAGAACAACCCGAGAACAACGCGCTAGCGGCTCGCCCGCGGCGCGTTGGACGGATTCACCGGCGCGGCCGGCGCACCGGGCGCATGAGGCGCATTGGGCGGCGGTGACAGTTTGCGCAACACCGCCTGAAAGCTCAGCGTCTCCGTCCGCAACGGGTGCGTGAAATCGTTGTTCGCGCCGGGAATGTCGGTGCGAATCAACGCCACCTGCCCCGGCAGCGAATCGGCGATCAGGAACGTGTAGCGCTTGCCGACGTACTGAGCGAAGCGTTCCGCATTGGGGTCGCCGAGATACGGCTGCACGACGATCTGCTGCGCCTTCACGGGCTTGCCGCCGATCTGGCTCGTCACCGTCTCGATGCGCGGGCCCGCCGCGAGCGCGAGCCGCAAACGCTGCTGGAAGTAGCGCCGCTGGCCGCCCGTCAGATGCTGCATCTCGGTGATGTCGCGCTCCAGGAAATAGATGATCACCGGGTTGCACTGCAAGCCGGCGTTCGGCAGCGGCACGCCGCCGCTTTTGTCCGAGACCTGCGCGTCCCCTTTCGCGTTGTCCTTGCTGACCACCAGCACCTTCACGACGTTCGCGCTCTGCGCCGGCTGGTCCGAAGTCAGCACCGTATAGTCGAGCTCGGTCTGCGCCTCGATGCCGCGCAGATGATCCGTCGTGAAGATGAGCTTTTCGGCGGGCGTGATGTCGTCGGTGCCGGCCGCGCGAGCGCCGGCCGGCAGCATGCAGACAACGCACGCGGCGACCATGACGCGTGCCGCGATCGCCCAGGGCCGTGCGCGGCGCAACGGCCGCGGCGCGCCCCTCATGGCGACGCATCCGCGGGCTTGCCCGCGGGCGCGTCGATGGGCTTCAGAAGCGGCACCTGGTAGCTGGTGAGGATCTTGTCGATCTTGTCGTGGTTCGCGCCGATCCATTGATCGACCTTGTCCTTCCACGCCTTCTCGCCATAGCGCACGCCCATCGAGATCGCATAGTCGAAGCGGATGCCGGGCGAGGCCGGGAACGGCACGAGTTTCACCGTGTCGCCGGAGCGCGTCGCGAAGTAGCCCGCGATCGGCCCCCACAGGAACACGACGTCGACATTGCCCGCCTTCAGATCATGTTCGATCATCTGGCCGGGATACTCCTGCGGGTCGCCGCTTTGCACCTTGTAGGAGACCGCCTGATCGATCAGGTTGTGCGCGAGCAGCCAGTCCACCGCGGGCGTCTGCGAGAAAATGCCGAAGCGCAGCTTGTGCAGTTGCTCGGGCGGCAGCTTGAGCAGATCGTCCGGCGTATTGATGCCGGCCAGCTCGGGCCGCTTGGTGAACACCATCGCATACGTGGAGCGCAGATAAGGCTGCGTCGTCGAGGTCATGTCGTAGCCTTTCGGCACGCCGATGATCAGGTCGCATTTGTATTGCTCGGTGTTCGGCACCTTGTCGCGCAGCGTGTGGCGCACGAAGCCCATGCGCTGCGGAAAATACGTGTACTCCAGCTTGTAGCCGAAGTCGCTCGCCATCTGGCTCGCGATCCGGTTCTCGTAGCCCTCGCCCTTGCTGTTGGACAGCGGCATGTTGTTGGGGTCCGCGCAGACCCTCAGCACGCCGTCGGCGCCGTCGTTATTGGGTAGCGCGCCACCCTGCGCCTGCACCGCGGCGCTCGCCAGCGCGGCGGTGCAGAGCGTGGCCGCGGCGAGCACGACGTGAGCGGGCAGTCGTTTGCCATGACGCATCGAAAACCTCCGAAGGAATTGCGGCACGGGCATTACTTCGCGTCGATGGCCTGCAGATCGCCCGGCTTGATCTGGCCGTCGGAGCGCCCTTTCAGATAGGCGTAGAGATTCTCCCAATTCTTTTGCATCATCTGGCTGGTACTGAAGTCGGGCATACCCTTGTCCACCCGGCCGCCAAATACAGTGCGATGAAATTCGTTCTTGTCGATGGTCTTGAGCCCCTCGATCAGCGACGGACCCACCATCCCCTCCTGCTTCGCGCCGTGACAGCGTTCACAGGCGAGCGCACGCCACGTCTTCCATCCTTGCAGCGTGTTGCTGTCGACCTTGCTGCCGTCGACCACCTTGTACGCCACCTGGGCAATCGCGGGATTGGTCTGGGCGTACGTCACAGGCAGCACGACGAATAAGGCGGGCACTGCCGCCCGCAACAAGATTGATCGGCCTTTCATGCACATGTCTCCTTGAATAATGGCCGCGCCCCGATGCGTTTCATCGACGCATCCGCGAATGGGCGCGGCTCAGGTCACTCGTAAGACCGAAGCCGCCGCGGTCCGCGCCCTCGTTGCGAGGGCGCGCCGGCCGCGCGCTTCGGTTTGATGCGGCGCGTCAGCCGTTGCCGCCCGGAATGGCGAACACGAACAGCGTGCCGCCCAGCGCCGTGTACTTCGCGAGGTCGCGATAGCCGCCGACCGCGCCCAGCCCTTCGGTGGACTTCTCGAGGCCCGCCGCCATGCCGATGCCGGCCCAGCCGCCAATGCCCGAGTAGACGCCGACGAACTGCTTGCCTTGATACTCGTAGGTGAACACGTTGCCGATGATCCCCGACGGGGTCTTGAAGCGCCACAGTTCCTTGCCGTCCTTGATGCGAACCGCCTTGATGTAGCCTTCGAGCGTGCCGTAGAAGGCAATCCCGCCGGCCGTGGCGAGCGCGCCGGACCACACCGAGAAGCGCTCCGGCTTGGACCAGACGATCTTGCCCTTCGCCGCGTCCCATGCGATGAAGTTGCCCATCGTGTTGCTGCCCTTCGTGCCGGGGTACATCGAGAGCGTGGCGCCCACATACGGCTGACCGGACACGTAGTCGACATCGAACGGCTCGTAGTCCATGCAGACGTGATTGGTCGGCACGAGGAACAGGCTGGTCGCCGGATCGAACGCCGCGGGTTGCTGGTCCTTCGAGCCGAGCGCCGCCGGGCAGATGCCCTTCACGTTATGATCGGAACCCGCCGCCTGCGTCGAATACGCCGCTGCGCGGATCGGCAGGCCGCTCTTGATGTCGACGCGTTCCGCCCAGTTCACCGCCGGGTCGAACTTCTCGGCCACGAGCAGTTGTCCGGTCTCACGGTTCAACGTGTAGCCGAAGCCGTTGCGGTCGAAGTGAACGATGGCGGGCACCTTCTTGCCGCCGATCGTCAGATCGGACAGGATCATTTCGTTGACGCCGTCATAGTCCCACTCGTCGTGGGGCGTCATCTGATAGACCCATTTGGCTTCGCCGGTATTCAGATCGCGCGCGAAGATCGACAGCGACCATTTGTTGTCGCCCGGTCGTTGCGTCGGATTCCACGTGCCCGGATTGCCGGTGCCGTAGTAGACAAGATTGAGCTTCGGGTCCCACGCATACCAGCCCCACGTGGTGCCGCCGCCCAGCTTCCACTGATCCCCCTTCCACGATTTCAGCGACGAGTCCGCGCCCACCGGCACCATCTTGCCGTCGGCATAGGTCATCGTCTTGTCGGGGTTCAGCAGCATTTCCTTGTCGGGACCCGTGCTGTATGCGGTCCAGACCATCTTGCCGCTCTTGATGTCGTAGGCGATCAAACGCCCGCGCACGCCGAACTCGCCGCCCGAAATGCCGGTCAGCACCTTGTCGCCGAATACGTGCGGCGCGTTGGTGTTGGTTTCACCCGCCTTCGGATTGCCGTTCTGCGCGGTCCAGACCACGTCGCCGGTCTTGGCGTTCAGCGCGACGAGCTTGGTGTCGGCCTGTTGCAGGAAGATCTTGCCGTCGCCATACGCCAGCCCGCGGTTGACCGTGTCGCAACACATCACGGACACCACCGATTCGTCCTGCTTCGGCTGGTATTGCCAAATGAATGTCTGATCCTTCAGGTTGATTGCGATGACCTTGTTGGGAAACGGCGAATGGATATACATCGTGTCGCCGATGACGAGCGGCGCGCCTTCATGGCCGCGCAGCACGCCGGTGGACATGGTCCATGCGACCTGTAGCTTGCCGACGTTGCTTTCGTTGATCTGCTTGAGCGGACTGTAGCGGTGATTCGAATAATCGCCCGCCTGGGCAGCCCAGTTAGATGGATTTTTGATGAGCCCGTCCAGTTGCGGATCGGCGTGTGCAACGATAGAGCTGAAGGCTGCCGATGCGAGGATCGAGAGCCCAAGAACCATGGTGCGTAAGTTCATGTCTCCTCCAGAATTGTCTTGCTGTTCAACTCACGAATGACCCACGCTACCTCGTCGCACTGCGCGCGCCTTCCTCAATGCGGGTAACGATCAAGCGCCCTTTCCCGATTCGACGTCGGGCTTTGCGGCGCATGAAGCCCCAACGCATATTCCATGCCGGAAGAAAGCGCGCTTCACGGTATTCGCGGCCACAAGCTCGTTGGCATACGCCGCGCGGCGCGCGGGGCTCCTTCGGCGCGCTCGCGGTCACACGCGTCGCGAGGCCGCGGTGTCACGGCGTGACCGCCTGTGCCGAACGACGCGGAACATACTGTGTCACTTCCGGGATAGCCGTCGCATGCGTCACCTGCCTGGCGCGCGAATGCGCGGTGAATCGGCCGCGCGCATTTGCCTTGCACGCCTTGCATTGCCGCGCCTGTGCCGTCTTGCGATAGCGACGCGGACGGCAAGGCGAAGCTGGCGCGCAGCTTGCGGCGCTGACTGGTTCCATCACGCGCGGAGCAACGGTCATGGCAAACACCGAAAAGGTCTATTCCGACGACGAGATCCAGCAGCGCCTCGTCGGTCCGCTACAGCACTGGTATCTGGAGGACGGCTGGCTGCGGCGCAAGTATCGGACGGAAGGCTGGAAGGGAACGTTGATGGTGGTGAACGCGGTCGGCCACCTCGCGGAAGCCGCCTGGCATCACCCGGATCTGACGGTTTCCTATGCGTTCGTCATCGTGAAGCTCAAGACCCACTCCGCGAAGGGCATCACGGACAAGGACTTCACGCTCGCCGAAAAAATGGAATCGTTCATTCAGTGGCAGCCGCGTCTGGAGGGCGGTGCGCTGGAAGGCACGCCCACCGACGACCAGCGCTTCCGCTATATCAAGTACGACGCGCCGAAACCCGCGCAAGGCGGTTGAGCGCGGCACCCGGCAGCGATGCCACGCGTCGTGCGCCGCCACGGTGACACTGTGCCCCTGTGGCGGCGCAAAGCGCGGCACCTCCCGCCCGGGAAAGGCCGCGCCGTTCTCTCCATGCTTGCGGCGCAAGACCCGCGGTGAACCTCGTGCGCCGCCTTGCCGCCGGCCACCGCGTTCGCCTGGTACGGCTTCTGCTTGACGTCACCCGGCACGCCCCGTTCGCCCTATTCGCCTGGTTGCGCGGCCGTCCGCAAGACGGCCACGCAACGAGATCCGCTCAAGCACACACGAGGACATCCGCGATGCAGCTTCAGTTTCGCCGCCTTCCGCCGCAGGCCGTCGTGACGGTCGATGCTCCCGCGCGCCTGCATCTGGGCTTTCTCGATCCGAACGCGTCGCTCGGGCGCGCGTTCGGCAGCGTCGGCCTCGTCATCGACGGACATGGCACGCGGCTCGAAGCGCGCGTCGCGGACCGCGACCGCATCGACGGCGCGGTGACCGAAGCCGAGCGCGAGCGCATCGCGACCTGTCTCGCGCGGCTGCACGCGGCCTACGATCCCACCCCCGTCGCCATCGACGTCGCGCATATTCCGCGCGCGCACACCGGCCTCGGCTCGGGCACCCAACTCGCGATGGCGGTCGGCACGGCCTTCGTTCGTCTGCTCGGCCACAGCGCGACCAGCACCGAGCTCGCGAGCCTGCTCGGGCGCGGCGCGCGCTCCGGCATCGGCATTCTCGGATTCGATTCGGGCGGCCTGCTGGTGGACGGCGGCCCCGCCGGCGAACTGCGCTCGGGTGTGCCGCCGCTGCTCGCGCGCCAGCCGTTTCCCGAGAACTGGCGCGTGCTGCTCGTGAGCGACAACTCGCGCGAAGGTTTGCACGGCGCGGAAGAACGCCGCGGCCTCGCCGCGCTCGCGCCGTTTCCGCAAAAACTCGCCGCGCATCTTTGCCACCTCCTTCTGATGAAGATTCTGCCCGGCGCCGCCGAGCGCAATATCGTGCCGTTCGCGCATGGGCTGACCGAGATGCAGCAGACCATCGGCGAATATTTCGCGCCGGTGCAAGGCGGCGTGTTCGCGAGTCCCGAGGTCGAGCGCGCGTTGCGCGCGGTGGCCGCGCAGCGGACCGCGGGTATCGGCCAGACATCCTGGGGACCGACGGGGTTCGCCATCGTCGCGAGCACGGACGACGCCGAACGCGCGCTCGCCACCGCGCGCGAGGCGACGCGCGGCATGCCGCACATCGAATGCACGGTCGTCGCGGGACGCAATCGCGGCGCGACGATCCGCTCCGCCGAAGCGCGCCAGCCGCGCAGCGACGCCGCATGACGCCGCGCGGCCCGATCCGGCTAGCCGCGGCGCGGCTCACTGCAACGCGGCTCACTGCAACGCGGCTCACGGCGGCGTGGCCGGCCGCGAAGCCCGCGGCGTTCATCGTCATCGCGCAAGCGACGCCAGGTGACGCTCGATTGCCAGGCCGCATTTGCCCCGCCGCGCTCCCCCCGCCGCAGCGCCACTCACTTATCGACGTCCGCGCAAGTGCCCGCACGGGTGCCTTGCGCCGTCCACGAGATCGCCACTAAAACGAGCCTTCCGCCATGTCCGACACCACCGAAAAGCCCGCAGAAAGGCCCTATATCCTGCACATGTTCACGGCCACGCCGCAGATGAGTCCGTTCGACGTGAACATGGCCGCCGACGCCGGCTACCAGGTCATCGTCCCGTATTGCAGCGTCGATCAGGGGATGATCGCGAACCTCACGCAAGACGCGATCTTTTCGCGCGGCCCGAAGGGCGTGTCGCGCACCGGCATCTTCATCGGCGGGCGCGACGTGATGCTCGCCGCCGACATGCTCGACACCGCGCGCCGCGCGATGGTCCCGCCGTTCGAGGTCTCGGTGTTCGCCGACCCGAGCGGTTCGTACACGACCGCGGCCGCGCTCGTCGCGCTCGTCGAGCGGCATTTGAGCAAGGCCTATGGGATGGAGCTGGGCGGCAAGCGCGTGCTGATTCTCGGCGGCACCGGCGCGGTCGGGCGCGTGGCGGCGGCGATGGCCGCCTCGCTCGGCGCCGACGTGTCGATCGCGAGCCATGCCGAGCAGGCGCGCGCCGTGCGGGTCAGCGACGAAATCAACCAGCGCTTCGGCATCGTCACCAAGGGCATCAGCACGGCCACGCCGGACCAGTTGCACGCGGCGCTGGGCGAGGCCGAGATCGTGCTCGCCACCGCCATCGCGGGCGTTCAGGTGGTGAGCGCCGCCGACCTGGCCCATGCGAAACATCTGCTGATCGCCGCCGACGTGAACGCCGTGCCGCCGGAAGGCATCGCGGGCGTCAACGTGATGAACGACGGCAAGCCGATCGAGGGCGTGCCGAACGCGGATGCGATCGGCATCGGCGCGCTCGCGATCGGCAACGTCAAGTATCAGGTCGAGCACCGGCTCTTCATGCGGATGCGCGCGGGCGGCAAGCCGGTCTACCTGGGTTTCCCGCAAGCGTTCGACGAGGCCCGCGCCGTCGCGGCCGGCCTCGAATGAGCGCGCGCGATGTCACGCCCGGCACGCCGCTCTGCGCCATCATGAACGCGCGCCCGACGCTTGCGCATGCGCCCTTCGTCGCGGTAGCCGGGCTGTCCGCGCGAATGCTCGCGCAGTCCGCCGCGCGCGCCGGGCTGCGCGTCGTCGCGCTCGACGTATTCGGCGACCGCGACACGCGCGAGGCGTCCGAGTTGTGGTTCGACATCGGCGGCGGCCCGCTCACGATCGACGGCGCCAAGCTCGTCGACGCGCTCGGGCGCGTCGCGCGCCTGCCGCACATGCTCGGCTGGATCGACGGCAGCGGACTCGAACCGTTCGTCGCGCAACTGAGCCGCGCGCCCGGCTTGCCCCGCTTCATCGGCAACCCGCTGGAGGCCAGCGTCGCGGTGCGCGAGCCGCAACGGTTCTTCCCGCTGCTCGACGCGCTGCATATTCCGCATCCCGAGGTCTCGTCCACGCGACCGGCCGTCGCGCAAGGCTGGCTGCTCAAGCGCGCCGACGGCTGCGGCGGCACGCACATCGAACCGGCCACGGCCTCGCGCGATGCGCCGCTGCCCGCGCAAGCCTACTTCCAGCGGCGGCGCAACGGCCGCTCGCTGTCGGCGCTGTTCATCGGCGCTCGCGGCGGCGCACGCCTGCTCGGCTTCGCCGAACAATTGACCTGCACGATGGGCGATCTGCCGTTCGTGCATGCGGGCTCGATCGGCCCGATCGATCTGCCGCCGCGCGTCGCGGCGCGCGTGCGCGAAGCCATCGAGGCGCTGTGCGAGCGCACCGGCCTCACCGGCATCAATAGCTGCGATTTTCTGCTCGACGGCGACACCTTCGAAGTGCTGGAAATCAACGCCCGCCCCTCGTCCACGATGACGCTGTACGAAACCGCGTCGCCTCACGCGTGGCCGCGCGGGCTGCTTGCCTGTCATATCGACGCGTGCCGCTACGGCCGCCTGCCGCCCGAACCGCTCGCGCCGGCCTCGTGGCGCGCCGGTCAGCAGGTGCTGTTCGCGCCGCATCCGTTCACCGTCTCGCAGGCGTTCAGCGATGCGTGCCTGCACGATCCCGCCTGCCGCGACGTGCCGATGCCCGGCACCTGGATGGAAGCGGGCCAGCCGGTCTGCACGCTGCTCGTGCGCGCGGCATCCGTGAGTGGGGTGCGGCAAGCGCTGGAGCGGCAGCGCGCGTTGGTCCTCGAACGAATCGAAACCTGCCATGAACCCGACTATGCCTTCATCCAGTGCCATTCCTGATGCATCGTCGCAGCCCTCCGGCGCGACGGCCGCGCCATTGAGCGTCAACGCGCTGAGCGAGCGGCTCGTCGCACGGCTGGTCGGCGACGCGGCGCGCCTCGGCGTGGCGCTCACGCGTACCGACGACGGCACCGTGCTCGCGGACGCGGGCATCGACGCGCCGGGCAGCGTCGCCGCGGGCGTGCTGATCGCGCGCATCTGCATGGGCGGTCTGGGGCACGTCGCGGTGCGCACGAATTTCGACGCGCATCCGCTCTGGCCCAGCATGATCGACGTGCGCACCTCGTCGCCGGTGCTCGCGTGCCTCGGCAGCCAGTACGCCGGCTGGAGCCTTTCCGCGACCAAGGAGCAGACCGGCGGCAAGAAGTTCTTCTCGCTCGGTTCGGGCCCGGCGCGCGCGCTCGCCGTCAAGGAGCCGCTGTTCGCCGAACTCGGCTACAAGGACGCCCACGAGCGCGGCGTGCTGGTGCTCGAAGTCGATCGCTTGCCGCCGCAAGTCGTGATCGACAAGGTGCTGCGCGACTGCGGCCTCGCTCCCGACCGGCTGACGCTCGTCATGACGCCGACCCACTCTGTCGCCGGAACGGTACAGGTGGTGGCGCGCGTGGTGGAAGTTGCATTGCACAAAACGCACGTGCTCGGCGTGCCGCTGGATGAGGTGGTCGAAGCCGGCGGCTCGGCGCCCTTGCCGCCGCCCGCACCGGACGGCATTCAGGCGATGGGCCGCACCAACGACGCGATTCTCTACGGCGGCCGCGTCCATCTGACCGTCAAGCACGATGCGGCGGCGCAGCAGCTCGCCGCCGAATTGCCGGCTTCGAACTCGCGCGATTACGGACGGCCCTTCGCGGACATCTTCACGTCGTTCAACTACGACTTCTATCAGATCGATCCCGCGCTGTTCGCGCCGGCCGAAGTGTGGGTGAGCAGCCTCGAAAGCGGCGCGACGTATCACGGCGGCGCGCTCAACAGCGCGTTGCTGCACGAACAATGGGACGGCCAACCATGACGCTGGCGCTGTCCGATCCGAATCCGGTCAACGCGCACGCGAACCTGCGCATCGCGATCATGTGCGACGAAACCGGCTGGCACACCGGGCGTCTGAAGAAGGCTTTCCGCGGGCGCGGCGCCGAAGCGCGCTGCATCGACCTCGCGGATTGCCGGATCGACACGACGTGGGAGCCGCATGGGCTGGTGCTGCCGGGCTTCGGCCGCACGCTGCCGGATGCGGTGTTCGTGCGCGGCATCGCCGGCGGCACGTTCGAGCAGGTGACGCTGCGTCTCGGCATCCTGCACGCGCTGCGCGAATCGGGCGTGCCCGTCTACAACGACGCGCGCGCGATCGAGCGCAGCGTCGACAAGTCGATGACCAGTTTTCTGCTGCATCGCAACGGCGTGCCGACACCCGCGACATGGGCCGGCGAATCGGCTGCGTTCGCGCAGCGCGTGTTGATGCGCGAAGCGGCCGCGGGCCGCCAGGTCGTGTTGAAGCCGCTGTTCGGCTCGCAGGGCCACGGACTGAAGCGCCTGGGCGCAAGCCGCGCGCGCGGCGGCGCGTTGGCGCCGCTGCCCTCGCTCAAGCCGTATCAGCAGGTGGCTTACCTGCAACGCTACGTCGACGGCGGCCGCAGCGGTTTCGATTGGCGCGTGCTGGTGATCGGCGGGCGCGCGGTGGCGGCGATGCGCCGTATCGGCGGCAAGGGCTGGATTCATAACTTCGCGCAAGGGGCCGAGTGCCAACCCGCCGAACTCGATTTGCCGCTTGCGCAAACGGCGATCCGCGCGACGCATGCGCTGGGGCTCGACTACGCCGGCGTCGACCTGATTCCCGATCCGCGCGATCCGGCCCGGCCGCTCGTGCTCGAAGTCAATGGCGTGGCGGCGTGGCGCGGCTTGCAGTCGGTCACGCCGGTCGACATCGCGGCGGCGCTCGTCGACGATCTGCTCGATCGCAAACTCGCCGACGCGCGCCGCGAGCTGGCGCAAGGCGGCGAGCCCGCCGTCGCGACGCTGCCCGGACGCCATGCCTGAGCCGCTTTCCGCGATTCCGCCCGCACGCGTTCGCGCGGCTTTTCTCGCGGCATGCCGGCTCGACGTGGAGACGCCCAAGCCCGGCAATGTCAGCGTGCAAAGCGAAGGACACGGGATGAGCGCGGCGCAGTTTCTCACCAGCGCCGAGGTGGCCGCCGACGCGCTGCTCGCGCCGGGCGCGCGAGTCGGCTCGCGCATTCTCGATGCGGTGACGCGCACGCGCGAGGCGGTCGGCTGTAATACGAATCTCGGCATTCTGCTGCTTGTGGCGCCGCTTGCCACAGCGCTAGAAGAAACCCCGCTGCCGTTGTCCGCGGATGCCTGGCGCGCCGCCACCGAGCGCGTGCTCGCGCGGCTCGATCTCGACGACACACGCCTCGCGTACCGCGCGATCTCGCTCGCCAATCCTGGGGGCCTGGGTGACGCGCCCGAGCAATCGGTTCATGCCGCGCCCACGGTCGGCCTGCGCGACGCGATGGCGCTCGCCGCCGGGCGCGACAGCATCGCGCGTCAGTACGCGAACGGCTTTTGCGACATCTTCGAGACCGGCCTTGCGGCGTGGCGCGACGCGCATATCGCCAGCGAGACCACCACCCGAACCCCCGCGCAAACCGCCACCCTCAACGTATTCCTCGCCTTCCTCGGCGGCTGGCCCGACTCACACATTGTGCGCAAGCACGGTGTCGCACTGGCGCAGAGTGTCACGCGCGCCGCCCGCGAACGACACACCGAATGGCGGCGAACGCTCGCCCTATCACCGCAAAAACCGCCCACCGCATCGCTCGATACGTGGGATACCGAACTGAAGGCCCGAGGAATCAACCCCGGCACCAGCGCGGACCTGACGGTGGCCACGCTCTTCGTCGCCGGCTGCCTCGAAGCTCACCGTGACGCGCCTATCGAGCCGCGCGGACCTCGCACTGGCACGGAACATGTTAGTTAGTGCCACCGTGCATCAATACGCCGCTCTGCGATCGCGGACCAGGATCGTTGCGGCGGCGGACTTCAGCAAGCCCCTACCCCACTCATCGGAGGAATAGAATGGCCAAGATCAACCGCGTCCTGATAGGCGAGTCGCTCGTCGGCGACGGCAACGAGGTCGCGCACATAGACTTGCTGATCGGACCGCGAGGTTCGGCTGCAGAAACCGCGTTCTGCAACGCGCTCACCAACAATAAGGATGGCTTCACTTCGCTTCTGGCCGTCGTCGCGCCTAACCTGCTCACCAAACCGAACACGATCCTGTTCAACAAGGTGACGATCAAGGGCGCCAAGCAGGCGGTGCAGATGTTCGGCCCCGCCCAGCACGGCGTCGCGCTCGCGGTCGCGGACAGCGTCGAGGACGGCACGATCCCGCAGGACGAGGCCGACGACCTGTTCCTGTGCGTCGGCGTCTTCATTCACTGGGAGGCGGACGACGACAAGAAGATCCAGCAGTTCAACTACGAGGCGACGCGCGAGGCGATCAAGCGCGCCGTCAACGGCGAACCCAACGCCGCCGAGGTGGTGGCGAAGAAGAGCACCGTCGCGCACCCGTTCGCACCTAACTGAGAATGCGCGGCAGGTTTTGTGTGGAGAGAGCGAAGGCCCGCCCCGCGGGTCTTCGTCACGTTGGAAGGTTCTACCCGAGGCATGAGATGAGCAAACGATGTCGTGCGCTGGTGGCCGGCGCCTGTCTCGCACTCGCGGGACCGCTCGCCTGGGGCGCCGGCGATGCGCCGGGCGCGGCGGCTCCGGCAGGCGGCTTCAATTACCCGACGCAGGGCCGCGTCGAATACGTGCTGAGTTGCATGGACGACAACGGACACGACTTCGCGAACGTCTACAAATGCTCGTGCGTGATCGACAAGATGGCCGCGGCGCTGCCTTACGACGATTTTGTCGATCAGTCCACGTTCTCGAAGTACGCGACGCTGGGCGGCGAAGGCGGTTCGGAGTTTCGCGTCGACCACGCCAAGGCGCAAACGAAGAAATTCCGCGCGCTGCAAGCAGAGGCGTATCGAAGCTGCGGGTTGGCGTCCGACAAGACGGCGGCGTCGAAGTGACGTGAAGGCGTGAGGTCGATGGGCAAGGTCGATGCATGACGTCGATGCGTGACGTCGATGGGCGAGATCAACGCGTGATGTCGATGCGCGAGGTCAACGCGCGAGGTCGATGCGCAACCTCAACGCGTGACGTGACGTGCATAACGCCAACGCCCGACGCGAGCGAATGACGCCCTGTCCGCCAACGCCCTGACCAGCGGCGCACCTACCCGCCCCCTAGACGGCGGCCACGCGATCCGCGCCGCGCGCCGTGCCGCCGCGCCAGCCGTTCAATTCGGAATCAGCCCTTTCCCCAGCGACGCGTAGCTGTCGAGCCCGGAACCCGTCGTCGCCAGATCGCTGCGTTGCCGTTCGATCCGCACGCCGACCGCCGCCACGTCGTCGAACTTCGCCGGCTTGGCGAGCGACACGCGCACCCAGTGCGCGCCGAAGTCGGTAATCAGCAATCGCGCGACCGCTTCGGCAAGCGCCTCCAGCAAGCGCACGCCGTGCGCCGCGAGCAGCGCATGCAGCGCCTCGCGCACCGCCGCGTAATTGATCGTATCTTCGATGCGATCGGTCGTGCAGGCGCGAATGGACGGCACCCCGATCGCGAGATCCATGCGGATCGGCTGCAACACATGCTGCTCGCTGCTGTCGATACCGATGATCGTCTGTCCCACGAAATTTTCGATGAACACGATGTCCATGCGCCCGGACGACGCGCCCGCCGAGGGCGCGTCGCGCCGCGCGGCCGGGCTTGACGCGTCGGCGTCGGCGCGGGCGCCGGAGAAACGGGCGAGACGAACGGTGTCGATACGATCCATGATGTGCTCCGCCGCGGCGCGGCAAGTGGTGGAACAGGTGAAGTCAGGTGTAATGGAACGGAATGCGGGACAGTTCAGCCACGGCGCGAAGCAATCTGCGCCGCGCCTGCAACACGCTCCCGCGTTCGGCTCCGGACGCGGCGCATGAAAAGCGCATGAACGAACGCATAAGCGAACGCACATTCGAACGCATAAGCGAACGCACAGGCACGCCACAAGCAGCCGCACCGAAGCCCTCCCCCGATAAAAGCAAAAATCGGGCGCGCCGTGCACAAGTAATGCGACTCCGTATTGATCGCAAACGTCATCGAGCGTAGAGTTTTAAGACAGCCTGACATCAGGACCGGTTTTCAGTGCGCATGCGGACGTCAGAATTCGCGGCGCAGGGGATGACAGTATCGATAAAAGCGGCGCTCGCGGCACGCTTAGCAAAGTGCCCGAATTGACGCAACGGAGACAAACCCCATGTCGTTGCTTGCTGATAGCAGTCTGCACGTCCGAGAAGTTCTGAACGTAGTCAATCATCAATTGGCGACGCGTCCAACGAGCGAACCCGTCGCTCAATCGTGGGCGCGCTGCATGAACGAGTTTCAGCTCGACCCTTCACGCTTTGTCACGCCCCCCATTCTCACCGAGTACGAACTGAGTGAACGCCGCGAGGCGCTCGGCGATCTGATCGCGTGCTCGAAGCTCGAGATGACCACGCTCTATCAGCAACTGGCCGATCCCGAACTCGCGGTGGTCCTCGTCGACGCCGGCGGCGTGATCGTCCATCAGGTTTCGTCGGTGCCGTTCGCCGAAGCGGTCGCGCCCGACGGCTTTCGCGTGGGCGCCCTGTGGAGCGAGCGCGAGGCGGGCACCAACGGCATGGGCACCTGTCTCGCCGAACGCGACTGCATCGCCGTCTGCCAGCACGAGCATTTCTATCCGCGCTATACGTCGCTCACCTGCTCGGCCGCGCCGATCTTCGACGATAGCGGCGAGATTGCCGGCGTGCTCGACGTGACGAGCCGCTCCAAGCTGTTGCAGCAGCACTCGCTGGTGCTGGTGGGCATGTCGCGGCAAATGATCGAAAACCGCTTGCTGGACTCGCGTTACCGGCATGCCAACATGATTCACTTCCATAGCCGCCCGGAATTCGTCGGCACGCTGCACGGCGGCAAGCTCGCCGTCGCGGACGACAGCACCGTGCTCGCCGCGAACCGCAGCGCGCTGTTCCAGCTCGGCTTTCGCAGCTTGAGCGAATTGCGCGGACGGCGCATCGAGGAAGCCTTCAACGCCTCGCTCGAAGACATGATCGCGCGCAGCATTCGCGGCTCGTTCCATCCGGTCACCGTCTACAGCGCGAACGCGACCAACCGTTTCTTTCTCGTCGCGCAGACGCCGCAGAACCGCGCCGGGCGCGCCACCCGCGTGGCGCTCGCCAGTCCCGTGCCGCGCGCCGCGCCGCCCGAAAAGCGCCCGCCGCCCGCCCGGCTCGACGAAATCGCGCATCTGGAATTCGGCGACCCGCGCATGGCCTCGCAAATCCAGCTGGCCGCGCGCGTCATTCAGCGCAAGATCCCGATCGTGATCAGAGGCCAAACGGGCACCGGCAAGGAAGTGTTCGCCCAGGCATTGCACAGCATCAGCCCGCACTCGGCCGGCCCGTTCGTGCCGGTGAATTGCGCATCGTTGCCGGAGAATCTGATCGAAAGCGAGTTGTTCGGCTATCGCGCCGGCGCGTTTACCGGCGCGCAACGCGAAGGGCGTCGCGGCAAGATCGTGCAGGCGAATACCGGCACGCTGTTTCTCGATGAAATCGGCGACATGCCGCTCGCGTTGCAAGCGCGGCTCTTGCGCGTGATCGAGGAACACGAGGTGACGCCGCTCGGCGCGGAAACGACCGTCAAGGTCAATTTTCAGCTCATCAGCGCGAGTCACCGCAATCTGCTCGAACTCGTGCATGGCGGGCAGTTCCGCGAGGATCTGTATTACCGGCTCAAGGGCGTCGAACTGAACCTGCCGCCGCTTTGCGAGCGGCTCGACAAACTTGCGCTGATCCACCATCTGCTCGAAAACGAATCCGGCGACGACGAACCGCCCGAGTTGACCGCCGAGGCCGAACACGCGCTCCTGACCTATGCGTGGCCCGGCAACATTCGCCAGTTGCGGCACGTGTTGCAAATGGCGATCGCGCTCAGTGACGGACAACCGATCCGCTGCGAGGACCTGCCCGTCGAAATCACGCAGCGCGCGCCGAGCGTCGGCATGCCGTCGGCGCCGAACGTTGCCGCCGCGGAGTTCGAAGCGCACCTGACCGACGACGCGGACCTCTCCGCGCTCAACGCGATCCAGTTGAACGAGCGCGAAACCGTGCTGTCGCTGCTCGACGAGCACCGCTGGAACGTCAGCAACGTCGCGAAGGCGCTCGGCATCAGCCGCAACACCCTGTACCGGAAGATGCGCCGGCTGCATATCCGGCTGTCGCACGACGGCACGCCGCTCGATGGCGCGCCGCCCGACGGGTCGCCCGACGATCCGTCCGATGGCATGCCGTACAACGGATCGTCGCCCGCCGCTGCCGCATGACCCAGGCACCCGCGCGTCACCTCAACGAGTTCAAGCCCGATGCGCGTTTTGCGTGGTGCGTGACCGGCTCCGGCCATATGATCGAGGAGTCCATCGCGCTCGCGCTCGAACTGCCGCGCGTGGACCTCTTTCTGTCCGCGGCCGGCGAGGAAGTGCTACCGCTTTACGGTTGGCCGCTGCCGAAGCTGCGCAAGCATTTCCGCGTGCTGCGCGACAACAGCGCGAGCGGCGTGCCGGTCGGCATGCTGTATCACGGCGTCTATCACACGGTGGTGATCGCGCCCGCCACCAGCAACACCGTCGCCAAATGCGCGTTCGGCATCTCCGATACGCTGCCCACCAACATGTTCGCGCAGGCGGGCAAGCAATGCATTCCGGGCATTGTGTTTGCATGCGACACCGAACCGACCGTGATCACGCAAAGCCCGAACGAATGGGTGGAACTGCGTCCGCGGGCGATCGAACTCGACAACGTCGAGCGCCTGTCGCGCTTCGAATATACGACCCTCGTTCGCTCGCTGGATGAGCTGAAAGCGGCGCTCGGTGAACGCTTGTCGACGCTCGATCTGGTATGAGACGAACCCCACGCTCCCTGCGGTCGCTGCCCGGCGCGTACTTGAAACGACCCCCATGCTCCCTGCGGTCGCTGCCCCCCGAAGGGGCGTCAGCACGCTTGGGGCGGCCCGGCGCGTACTGACCTGACCGACATGGACCACATCGTCTTCCTGACTGGCCGGCTCGCCGAGAAGAGCCTCGCACGCGTGCTCGACAGCATGGCGCCGACGCCGTTCAGTTGGGAGATCCGCGAAATCGGGCTACAGGTGGCCGCGTTGATGACGGCGGACATGATTCGCCGCCGCGTGGCCGCGCCGCTCGCGGCGCAGCGGGTGATCGTGCCGGGACGCTGCCGCGGCGATCTCGACGCGTTGAGCGCGCACTACGGCGTGCCGGTGGAGCGCGGTCCCGAAGAGGTCAAGGATCTGCCGCAGTTCTTCGGCCGCGAGGCCAAGCCGATGGATCTGACGCACTACGAGACCGAGATTTTCGCGGAGATCGTCGATGCGCCGCGCCTCGATCTGGAAGGCATCGCGAAGCGCGCACGCGATTATGCCGCCCAGGGCGCCGACGTGATCGACATCGGCTGCCTGCCCGAAACACCGTTTCCTCATCTCGAAGACGCGGTTCGTCTGCTGAAGGCCGAAGGCTATCGCGTGAGCGTCGATTCGATGCGCAGCGAGGAACTGCTGCGCGGCGGCCGCGCGGGCGCCGACTATCTGATGAGCCTGAACCTCGACACGCTGTGGATCGCCGACGAAGTCCCGTCGACGCCGATTCTGGTCGCGCGCGATCAGCGCGAGCCGGCCTCGCTCGACGCCGCGATCGACCTGCTGTCCGCGCGCGGACGCGCGTTTCTCGCCGACCCGATTCTCGATCCGATCCCGTTCGGGCTCGCCGCGTCGATAGCGCGTTATGTCGGGCTGCGCGAGCGCTATCCCGACATCGCGATCATGATGGGCATCGGCAACGTAACCGAGTTGACCGAAGCCGATACGAGCGGCATCAACGCGGTGCTGCTCGGCATGGCCGCGGAGCTTCGCGTGAGCGCGGTGCTCACGACCGCCGTGAGCCTGCATGCGCGGCGCGCCGTGCGCGAGGCCGACGTCGCGCGCCGCGTGATGCATGCCGCACGCGAAGCGCAAGTGCTGCCGAAAGGCATCAACGGCGATCTCGCCACGGTTCACGCGAAACGCCCGTTTCCCTACAGCGCCGCGGAAATCGACGACTTCGCCCGCGAGGTGCGCGATCCGAATTTCCGCGTACAGGTGAGCGACGACGGCATCCACGTCTACAACCGCGACGGCCATCGCGTGGCGGACGACCCCTTCGCGCTCTATCCGCAACTGAATCTGGAGAGCGACGGCGGCCACGCGTTCTACATGGGCGTGCAACTCGCCCGCGCGGAAATCGCCTGGCGCCTCGGCAAGCGCTTCGACCAGGACCAGCCGCTCGACTGGGGCTGCGCGGTCGACCGGCCCGAACAGGATCTCGCCGCATGGTGCGCACCCGGAGAGACGATGAAGAAACGCTAGCGCCTGCGAGTTGCAGGTACTCGCTTCGGGCACTCGCTTGAAGTGGCCGCGTGAAGTGGCCGCTCCAAGTGCCAGCCTC
Source organism: Paraburkholderia terricola (assembly GCF_900142195.1). GTDB lineage: Bacteria > Pseudomonadota > Gammaproteobacteria > Burkholderiales > Burkholderiaceae > Paraburkholderia > Paraburkholderia terricola. The sequence continues at coordinate 244,630 of NZ_FRAB01000003.1, read as the reverse complement.
GACTACCCGCTTCAGTGCGTCACGGCGAGGCCCGCCGCATCGTTCAGATCAACACCCAGGTTGACATTGCCAAGCGCCAGTTCGGCGCGCATCCCGCCGATCGCCTGCGCATAGTTATCCGCGCCGAACACAGCCGAACCCGCAACGAACACATCCGCGCCCGCGGCCGCGATCGCCGCGATGTTCGACGCCTTCACGCCGCCATCCACTTCGATCAGCAACGGCCGTCCGGTGCGCTGCATCGTCGCGTCGACCGACTTGCGCAGGCTGCGCAGCTTCTCCAGCGTTTCGGGAATGAAGGCCTGCCCGCCGAACCCCGGATTCACCGACATCACCACCACCACGTCAAGCATTTCCATCACATGATCGAGCACCGCGAGCGGCGTGGCCGGATTGAGCGCCAGTCCCGCGCGCGCGCCGTTGGCCTTGATCAGTTCGATGGTGCGGTGCACGTGTAGCGACGCTTCGGGATGAAAGCTGATCGTGTTCGCGCCCGCCTCCGCGAACGCGAGCACGAGCGGATCGACGGGCATCGTCATCAGATGCACGTCGATCGGCACCGGCGTATGCGGGCGGATCGCCGCGCACACGAGCGGCCCGACCGTGAGGTTCGGCACGTAGTGGTTGTCCATCACGTCCAGATGGATCCAGTCCGCGCCGGCCGCGCTCACGTCGCGGATCTCGTCGGCGAGACGGGCGAAATCCGCCGACAGCAGCGACGGGGCAATCAGGAAGTCGCGCATGGCCGTTTCCTCTCGATGTGGGTTCAGTGGTAGCGGCGCGCCATCGCCTCGAGCGGCAGCGGCTTGATGCGCGGCGCCTGCCCCGCGCAGCCGAACGCCTCGAAGCGCTCGACGCACACGGCGCTCGCCGCCGCGGTCGCGGCCTTCAACGCGGCGCGCGGATCGAACTCGGAACGCGCATTCGCCATCGACTTGCGCATCGCGCCGCTCATTGCGAGGCGGATGTCCGTGTCGATGTTCACCTTGCGCACGCCATGCGCGATGCCGCGCCGGATCTCCTCGACCGGCACGCCGTAAGTCACCGGAATCTCGCCGCCGTATTCGCGGATGATCGCGAGCCATTCCTGCGGCACCGACGACGAGCCGTGCATCACCAGATGCGTGTTCGGAATCCGCTCATGAATCTCGACGATGCGGTCGATCGCCAGAATGTCGCCGGTCGGCTGGCGGCTGAACTTGTACGCGCCGTGCGAGGTGCCAATCGCAATCGCCAACGCATCGACGCCGGTGGCTTCGACGAAAATCTGCGCCTCGTGCGGATCGGTGAGCAGATCGTCGCGCGAGAGTTTGCCTTGCGCGCCGACGCCGTCCTCCTCGCCCGCCTCGCCGGTTTCGAGCGAACCGAGACAACCCAGCTCGCCCTCCACGGAAACGCCCACCGCATGCGCGGACTCCACCACGCGGCGGCTCACGTCGACGTTGTAGTCGTAGCCGGCCGGCGTTTTCTGGTCGGGCAGCAGCGAGCCGTCCATCATCACCGACGTGAAGCCCGAACGGATCGCCTGCTGGCACAACGCCGGGCTCGCGCCATGATCCTGATGCAGCACGAGCGGAATATCGGGGTGCGCCTCCAGCGCAGCCAGGACGAGATGCCGCAAATACGGTTCGCCCGCATATTTGCGCGCCCCCGCCGACGCCTGCAGGATCACCGGGCTCGCGGTGGCCTCGGCGGCCTGCATGATCGCGTGAATCTGCTCCATGTTGTTGACGTTGAACGCCGGCACGCCGTAGCCGTGCTCGGCCGCGTGGTCCAGTAGTTGCCGCAGTGCTATGAAGGCCATCGCAAACTCCTTGAGCTCTTATCGAATGAAACGGATCATGGCGCGCCATGCGCGACGCGGCGGGCTTCGTCCACCACCGCCTGCGCCGTCAGATTGAAGTGCGTGAACAGCGCGGCGGCGGGCGCCGATTCGCCGAACGAATCGATGCCGACCACGCCGCCCTCCAGCCCGACGTATTGCCGCCAGAACGCGGTCACGCCCGCTTCCACCGCGACCCGCGGCACACCCGGCGGCAACACCGCATCGCGCCATGCGCGCGGCTGCCGGTCGAACACGCTGGTGGACGGCATCGAGACGACCCGCGCGGCGATGCCGGCTTCGGCAAGCGGCGCGACGGCGTCGAGCGCGAGCGCGACTTCCGAACCGGTCGCGATCAGCACGACGCGCGGCTGCGACGCGGACTCGTCCGGCCAGTCGCGCAGCACATAACCGCCTTGCTCGACGGCGTCGATCTGTTCGCCGCTACGCGCCGCGAACGGCAGGTTCTGCCGGCTCAGCAGCAGGCACGACGGCCCGTCGCGTTCGACCGCTTGCGCCCAGGCCTGCGCCGTTTCGACCGTGTCGCACGGACGCCAGATGTCGAGCCCCGGAATCAGTCTGAGGCTCGCCGCATGTTCCACCGCCTGGTGTGTCGGCCCGTCCTCGCCGAGACCGATCGAATCGTGCGTGAACACGAAGATCGCGCGCGTTTTCATCAGCGAGGCCATGCGCAAAGCGTTGCGCGAGTAGTCGGAAAACGTGAGGAACGTGCCGCCGAACGGAACATGCCCGCGATGCAGCGCAATGCCGTTCATCAGCGCGCTCATGCCGAATTCGCGCACGCCGTAGTGCAGATAGTTGCCGCCTTGCAGGCCGCCGTCGTCGGCATGCACGTCGACGGCGCTTTTCCAGTTGGTGAGATTGGAGCCGGTCAGGTCGGCCGAGCCGCCCAGAAACTCGGGGAGGACGCGCGCGAGCACGGCGATGGTCTGCTGCGAGGCCTTGCGCGTCGCAATCGATTCCGCCGCGCAGTCGACGTCGCGCACCATCGCGCGGACCGCGTCGCGCCATTGCGCGGGCAGCGTGCCCTGGGTCCGGCGTTCGAATTCGGCCGCCTCGGCGGGGTAATGCCTGCGATAGGCGTCGAAGCGCTGCGTCCACTCCGCTTGCGCGGCGGCGCCGCGCTCGCTTGCGTCCCATAGCGTGCGGACCTCGCCCGGCATCACGAAGGGCGGATGCGGCCAGCCGAGCGCGCGCCGGGTCGCGCCGATCTCGTCCGCGCCGAGCGGCGCGCCGTGCACGTCGTGGGTGCCAGCTTTCGACGGCGAACCCTTGCCGATCACCGTCTTGCAGCAGATCAGCGTCGGCTTGCCCGCCGCGCGCGCGTCCTGCAAGGCGCGATCGACCGCGTCGACGTCATGGCCGTCCACCGCGCGCACCACGTGCCAGCCATACGCGGCGAAGCGCGCCGGCGTGTCGTCGGCGAACCACTGCTGAACGTGGCCGTCGATCGAAATGCCGTTGTCGTCGTACAGCACCGTGAGCTTGTCGAGCTTCAGCGTGCCCGCGAGCGACGCGGCCTCGTGCGAGATGCCTTCCATCAGACAGCCGTCGCCGGTGAACACGTAGGTGCGGTGATCGACGATCGCATGGCCGGGCCGGTTGAACTCGCGCGCGAGCAGCGCCTCGGCGAGCGCCATGCCGACCGCGTTCGCGAGACCTTGCCCGAGCGGACCCGTGGTGGTTTCGACGCCGGGCGTCACGCCCACTTCGGGATGCCCCGGCGTCTTGCTGTGCAACTGACGAAAGCGCTTCAACTCGTCGATCGGCAAGTCATAGCCGCTCAGATGCAGCAAGCCGTACAACAGCATCGAGCCGTGTCCGTTCGACAACACGAAGCGATCGCGGTCGGGCCACGCCGGATCGCGCGGATTGTGCTTCAGATGCCGGTCCCACAACGCGACGGCAATCTCCGCCATGCCGAGCGGCATGCCCGGATGGCCGGACTTCGCCGCTTCCACCGCATCGATCGCGAGCATGCGCAGCGCGTCGGCCATGAGCCGGGTCGCGGGCGCACCAACAGATTCTGCAACGGCACTCATGAAAGTGTCTCCTTGCACGAAATAGAAAAACGGGTCCCGCCGTGGCTTGCCGATCGCCCCGCGCTCAGGCGCGCGCCTGCCGGTCGATCAGTTGCAGAATCATCGGCGTGAAAATCAGTTGCATCGCGAGGCCCATCTTGCCGCCCGGAACGACGATCACATTGGGGCGCGACATGAACGAGTCGTGCAGCATCGTCAGCAGGTACTGGAAGTCGATGCCCTTCGGCCGCGCGAAACGGATCACGACGAAGCTCTCGTCCGGCGCCGGAATTTCGCGGGCGGTGAAGGGATTCGAGGTATCCACGGTCGGCACGCGCTGAAAGTTGACATGCGTGCGGGAGAATTGCGGACAGATGTAGTTCACGTAATCGGGCATGCGCCGCAGGATCGTATCGACCACCGCTTCGTGCGAGTAACCGCGCATGTTCTGATCGCGGTGCAGCTTCTGAATCCATTCGAGGTTGATGATCGGCACCACGCCGATCAGCAGATCCGCATGCCGCGCGACGTCGATTTTGTCGGTCACCGCCGCGCCGTGCAGCCCCTCGTAGAACATCAGATCGGTGCCGGGCGTCACGTCCTCCCACGGCGTGAAGGTGCCGGCGTCCTGCTTGTAGAGCCGCGATTCGCCTTCGTCGTGCACGTAGTGGCGCAACTTGCCCGAGCCGCTTTCGCCGTAACTGGCGAACAGCGTCTCCAGTTCTTCGAGCAGATTCGCCTCGGGTCCGAAATGGCTGAAGTTCGGCGCGCCGTCGCGCTCGTGCTCCTTCATCGCCTCGCGCATGCCGTTGCGGTCGTAACGGTGAAAGGCGTCGCCCTCGACGATCTGCGCGTTGATCTTCTCGCGCCGAAAGATGTGGGTGAAGCTTTTCATGACGGTCGTGGTGCCGGCGCCGCTCGAACCGGTTACCGCGATGATCGGGTGTTTGAGTGACATACGCTTGTCTCCGGAAGGTGATGTTCTTTTCGGCTGCTGGCTGCGCCGCTGCCGCGCGGATTACGCGCGCACGCGGGTTGCCGGGGTCATGCGAGTCACGCGTGTCACGCCGTGAAGTCGGGCAAAAACAGCGAGCGCCGGTTGAAGAGCGGCGACGAGAACGGCTTGTCCTCGCCACGGTCGTATTCGCCGTGATACCGGCCGATGCGCTCCACCTCGTTCTTCGAACCGAGGATCACGGGCACGCGCCCATGCAGCGTGGCCGGCACGACATCGAGTATCCGTTCGCGTCCGGTGATCGACAGGCCGCCCGCCTGCTCGATCAGAAAACTCATCGGGTTCGCTTCGTAGAGCAGGCGCAGGCGTCCTTCCATCGCCGGCGTCTTGGAGTCGCGCGGGTACATGAACACGCCGCCGCGCATCAGGATCCGATGCACTTCCGCGACCATCGACGCGATCCAGCGCATGTTGAAGTCGCTCGCGCGGCAGCCGCTGCGGCCGTCCTTGCACTCCTGCACGTAGCGGCGCACGGGCGGCTCCCAGAAGCGCTCGTTCGACGCGTTGATCGCGAACTCCACGGTGTCCTCGGGAATGCGGATGTTCGAATGCGTGAGCACGAAATTGCCGATGTCGCGCTCCAGCGTGAAGCCATGCGTGCCGTTGCCGACCGACAGCACGAGCATGGTCGACGGACCATAGACGGCGTAGCCCGCCGCGACCTGCTCGCAACCGGGCCGCAGGAACGCGGCCTCGCCGACCGGCGCGTCCTTGTCGCCGTGATTGCGCAGCACCGAGAAAATCGAGCCCACCACGCCGTTGATGTCGATGTTCGAGGAGCCGTCGAGCGGATCGAAGGCGAGCAGATAGTCGCCGCGCGGATAGCCCGGCGGAATCGCGTAGACGGTCTCCATTTCCTCCGACGCCATCGCGGCGAGCAAACCGTCCCACTCGCATTGCTGCACGAAAATCTCGTTGGTCGCGACGTCGAGCTTCTTCTGCTCCTCGCCATGCGTGTTGATGCTTTGCGCCGAACCGTAATTGCCGCCGAGCGCGCCCTTGGTGAGCATCGCCGAGATCGACTTGATCGCCGCGGCCACGTCGATGAGCAGCGCCGAGAGCCCCGCCGTCTCCGTCGTCCCCGCAGGAGAGGGCTGGCGGTCGAGCGTGTCGATCAGGAACTTCGAAAGGGTCGTACGTCCGTCTTGCATGGCGATCTCCTGAAGGATTGTTGTCGTTCAGCCTGGCGGCGCCTGAAAGGCGCGCGGCGCTGGCGGGGATGCGGACGCGGACGCACAAGCGGCGTCGCTCCCGGCCTCGGCGGACGGCTCGTCGAATACGCGGCTCGCGCGCACGTCGGCGGCGCCGATCAACGTGAGCGCGGCGGCGTCGATCGGCGCGCCGCCCTTCATCGCGTTGGCGAACAGGCGGTTCGCCTGGCGCAGCCGCGCGCGGTCGAGCGCATTGCGCACCGAACGGGCGTTGGCGAAATTCGGCTGACGGATGCGCAGCGCGAGGTACTCGGCGAAAGCGCGCCGCGAGTCGGCGTCGAAGCGGTAGTGCATCGTCGCGAGCATGCGCTCGGCGATGTCGAGCAGTTCCGCTTCCTCGTAATCGGGGAACGTGATGTGATGCGCGATCCGGGAACGGAAACCCGGATTGCTTTCGAAGAAGATCTCCATACGCGACGCGTAGCCCGCGAGAATCACCACCAGATCGTCGCGCTGGTTTTCCATTGTCTGCAGCAGGATTTCGATCGCTTCCTGGCCGTAGTCGCGCTCGTTCTCGGGGCGATACAGGTAATACGCTTCGTCGATGAACAGCACGCCGCCCATCGCGCGCTTTAGCACATCGCGCGTTTTCGGCGCGGTATGGCCGATGTATTGACCGACGAGGTCGTCGCGCGTCACCGAAACCAGATGATTGCGGCGAATGTAGCCGAGCCGGTGCAGCACTTCGGCCATGCGCAGCGCGACCGTGGTCTTGCCCGTGCCGGGATTGCCGGAGAAACACATGTGCAGGGTCGGCGCGCCGCTCGCGAGGCCGAGCGAATCGCGGGCGCGCTCCACCAGCAGATGAGCGGCGACCTCGCGGATGCGGGTCTTGACCGGCACGAGTCCGACCAGGTCGCGGTCGAGTTCGGCGAGCACGTCGCCGATGCCGGAGTCGCGATACAGCGCCGCGAGATCGATATGCGGCGGCTCCTGACGCGAATCCTGCGCGCCGGCTCGTGCAACGGACGGCGCATGCGTGTCCACTACGGCAGCTTCGGTCATTGCATCTCCTTGTTCATACCATTCGCGCGGTGATCGACGCGGTAAGCGATGCGGTGATCGATACAGCGACTCATGCACCGCACCGCATCCAATTACCGTGCCGGGCCGTAGCGCTCACCCGCGGGCCGGTCGCCCGCATAGCTCGACAGTCCATAGCGCTGCACGCGCCCCGCGCCATCCTGCCGCGTGAGACGGAAACCCGGCTCGTCGTCCGGCCGGTTGACGATGAACGACAGGCGCATCGTCTCGAAGGTGCGCTCCGAATCGAACGCATTGACCTTGATGTAGTGCTGCGGCCACGCCGCGCGGCATGCCCTCACCTCCTGCAACACGCCGGCCGCATCGCGCAGATCGAACATGGGCAAGCCCCACATTTCCCAGTACGTATTGCGCGGATGCGGGTCGTCGGTGTATTCCACCGAGCAGGCCCAGCCCTGGCTCAACGCATAGTCGATCTGCAAGCCGATCTCCTCGTCGGTCAATTCCGGCAAGAAGGAAAATGTGCCTTGTGTAATGCGCATGGCGAACCTCGTTGATTGATGTGACGGCCTGAATCGGGTCAACAGTTTTCCAACGCAGTGCGGCGGCACTGCTGTCGTTCCCGCGATAACGATTGCCGTGAATGCGGCGTTTTACGCGACGCTCGGCGTGGCGGCGAAGTCGGGCGTGTCGGTCGATGCGTAGTTGAAGCTCACGTCCCGCCATGTATCGAGCGCCTGCTTGAGCGGCGTGCACCAGCGCGCGGCGGCTTCGAGAATCTCGGGCCCCTCGTTCACGATGTCGCGGCCCTCGTTGCGCGCCTTCACCATTGATTCGAGCGCGACGCGGTTCGCCACGGCGCCCGCCTGAATGCCGGCCGGATGCCCGATCGTGCCGCCGCCGAATTGCAGGATCGCGTCGTCGCCGAACAGATCGAGCAGTTGATGCATCTGTCCCGCGTGAATCCCGCCCGAGGCGACCGGCATGATCTTGCGCAAGCCGGCCCACGGCTGATCGAAGAAAATACCGCGCGACAGGTCCACTTCGTTGTGCGCGTCGCGGCACACGTTGTAATACCCCTGTACCGACAATGGATCACCTTCGAGCTTGCCGACCGCCGTGCCCGCATGCGCATGATCGACGCCCGCCATGCGCAGCCATTTGGCGATCACGCGGAATGAAATGCCGTGATTGCGTTGCCGTGTGTACGTGCTGTGCCCGGCGCGATGCAGATGCAGGATCATGTCGTTCTTGCGCGCCCAACGCGACATCGATTGAATCGCGGTCCAACCGATCACGAGGTCGATCATCACGATGCACGAGCCGAGCTCCTTCGCGAATTCGGCGCGCTCGTACATGTCCTCCATCGTGCCGGCCGTGACGTTCAGATAATGGCCCTTCACCTCCCCCGTTTCCGCTTGCGCGCGGTTCACCGCTTCCATCGAAAACAGAAAGCGGTCGCGCCAGTGCATGAAGGCCTGCGAGTTGATGTTCTCGTCGTCTTTCAGGAAATCGAGTCCGCCTCTGAGCCCCTCGTACACCACGCGGCCATAGTTCTTGCCCGACAAGCCGAGCTTCGGCTTGACCGTCGCGCCGAGCAGCGGCCGACCGTATTTGTCGAGCCGTTCGCGTTCGACGACGATGCCGGTCGGCGGCCCCTGAAAGGTCTTCAGATACGCCACCGGTATGCGCATGTCCTCGAGACGCAGCGCCTTGAGCGGCTTGAAACCGAACACGTTGCCGATGATCGACGCCGTGAGGTTGGCGACCGAGCCCTCCTCGAACAGATCGAGTTCATAGGCGATGTACGCGAAGTACTGCGGTTCGCCGGAGGACGACGACGGCACCGGATCGACGCGGTAAGCCTTGGCGCGATACATGTCGCAAGCGGTGAGGCGGTCGGTCCACACCACGGTCCACGTTGCCGTGGACGATTCGCCGGCCACGGCGGCCGCCGCTTCCTCCGGCTCGACGCCGGGTTGCGGCGTAATGCGAAAGAGCGCGATCACGTCGGTGTCTTTCGGTATGTAATCCGGCTGCCAGTAACCCATTTCGCGGTATTTCATGACACCCGCGGCGTAGCGTTCGCGCGGCTTGCCCGAACTGCCAGGATTGCCCGGTTTTTGCGAATCAAGTGCTGTCTCGATCACCGGTTGACTGAAATCGTTCATGACGTATCCTCGATTGTGGCAAGCGCGCTGCCGGGAGAACGAAGCGCTTGAGTTGCACTGTAGACAAGGGCGTCATCATTGGGAATTCACGATTTAATTTGGCAGAGTTAACCGATCCATTATCAACTGCGCATCACGAAACACGTTTTCATGAAATGCGTTTTCAACCCACGCCGATATTCCACGCGACGATTTCAAATGGCGTGACAGGAGGACAGAAACCTTCGAATCGTAATGGAACACTTTGCTTCGGGATCGGGACACTGCGCGGCCGGCGATTTGCGAACCCGCACGAGCGGCATGCCGATGCAATTCGGCGTATGCTGTATTTCGCGCGAACCGCCTGCCGCCCGCGCGTTGCAGTACAGCGCCCGGCATGGAGTTTGCGTAGTCAGCAACGCCGATGCAGCCCGGCATCACGCTCGGTTCACGGCGCAACGATGTGTCAACCACATGGAGGAACACATATGCAATGGACGACACCTAGCTACACCGATATGCGCTTTGGTTTTGAAATCACGATGTATATCGCGACGCGTTAAGCCCGCACGGGCCGCATGCGCGGCCCTTTCGCGGATCACTTTTCTCTTTAGCTGAATCGGCCGGCCTTTCGGCGCTGTCACGACTCACGTTCCATCATGATCCACGAAACGATCGTCACCACGGCAGCGTGCGATGGCCGTCCTCACATAGCGCCGATGGGGGCGCGTTACGAGGGCGAGTTCGTCATTCTTTCCCCGTTTCGCCCGTCGGCCACACTCGACAACATCGTCGCGTCGCGCGCGGCGGTTCTGAATTTCACCACCGACGTCCGCGTTTTCGCCGGCTGCGTCACGCACTGCGCGACCGATTGGCCCACTGTCGCCGCCACTCGCGTCGCGAGCATCCGGCTGGCGGAGTCGCTCGCGCATGCCGAACTCGAACTCGATGAACTGCGCGACGACAACCAGCGCCCGGTGCTGCGCATGAAGTGCGTGCACCGCGAGAATCACGCGCCGTTCGCCGGTTTCAACCGCGCTCAGGCGGCGGTGATCGAAGGCGCGGTGCTGGTGAGCCGGCTCTTCATGCTGCCGGCCGACAAGGTCGACCGCGAAATGGCCTACCTGCAGATCGCCATCGACAAAACCGCGGGCGATGCCGAGCGCACCGCCTGGGGCTGGCTCACCTCCGCGATCGCGCGACACCGCGCGAGCCTCGATTCCGCCGGCGGTTCGTCCGCCGAACTCGTGTCCCACTAGTCTTTCGGAGAACCCGATGACCGCATTGCTCGCGAGCGTCCGCTCGCACGAGGAGGCGTTCGACGCTGCCCAGGCCGGCGCCGAGCTGATCGACCTGAAGGAGCCGAACGCGGGCGCGCTCGGCGGCCTGTCGATCGGCGACATCACGAATATCGCGCGTCATCTACGCGCCCGTTACCCGGTCAAGCCGATCAGCGCGACGATCGGCGACGTGCCGGCCGAAGCGCTCGACGAGATCGCCGCGCGCGTCATCGAGGTCAGCGAGGCGGGCGTCGATTATGTGAAAGTGGGCGTGGCGCGAGGACCGGCCGCGCGGCGTTGCCTCGAACACCTCGCGAATCTGCCGGCGACCGTCGTGCCGGTGCTGCTGTGCGACGGCGGCATGGACGGCGAACTGGTCGCCTACGCGGCCACGCTCGGATTCGTGGGCGTGATGTTCGACACCGAGGGCAAGGACGGCAACACGCTGTTCGATCACGTGGACAGCGAATCGCTGGGGCAATGGCTGCGGCTGATCCGCGAGCAAGGCGCGATGAGCGGCATCGCCGGTTCGCTCGGCTGGGCGCAGCTCGCGCAGATCAGGGCGCTGGCGCCGGATTTCGCGGGCTTTCGCACGGCCTTGTGCGTGGATGGGCGCCGCTCGCGGCTCGATCCGCAACGGGTCGCCGACCTGGCCGGCGCGCTGCACAGTGCAAGCGGTGATAGGGGTCTTGCGGGCGCGACTTCGGGCTCGGGCGTTTCTTCGGACGCGGCCCGTTTGTAGGATTCTTCTCCCGGCGCATGGTGCGGCGCTCGTGCCGCCCATGCTGCTCATCCACGGATGTCAGCTTGCCGACTACGTTACCGGCATATTCAGCAGCCGGTCGCGCATCAACGCCACGTTGTCCTTGTTGAGCAATTCCACCACGTAATTCGCGTCGTTCACATAATCGACGAAACGGCGGTCCACCACGCCCGTTGCCGCCAGCGTTTCAAGCCGTTCGTCCTCGAAGATCGGACATGACTTCACCACGATCAGCCGCTCGGCGTTGAGCATCGTCGAGAGCCAGGCGGCGAGGCTGTCGGAGGTCGTGTCCCAGTTGCTCATCGCGTCGGGCGTGTCGCGCATCAGAGCGGTCGGCACCCATACGGCGACATGGCCGTCGCGCAACGCGCGGCGAATCTTGGCCTCGCTCGACGCAAGCACGAGTTCGGGCCGCACGCCTTGCATCATGATCGCGTACTGCGTCATCGCGAGCAGACACATGTTGTGCGCGACGAGATCGTCGAAACGCCACTCGCTCTGATATTGCCGCACCTTGTCGGCGAAATCGCCGCCGCCCGGCACGATCACGACGCGCCCGCCCCCCACCTCGCATAGCTCGTCGAGCCAGTTGCGCAGCGTCGGCTCGTGACTCAGGCTGCCCCCGATCTTGACCACCCACATGACCGTTGTCCTCGTTTCCGATTAACTGCGTTGGTGTGTTCGCTGCATGTTCGTTGCGGGTGCATTCACCTGCTGATTGGCTCGCGCGTTCGAGCACTGTCTGACCAAAGCTCGCGTCGTGCCGTTCCGTGTGCCGTCCGACGCGCGGCTCATCGCGCTTCGGCTCATGCCGCCCGCGATACCGCGCCCTACCTGTCACACCCCAAAAGCTCACGCCGCGCCGTTCCGCGTGCCGTCCATCGCGCGGCTCATTACGCTTCGGCTCATGCCGCCCGCGATACCGCGCCCTCGCCGTCGCGGCCCGCATGCCGGTCGTGCGCGGCCGCGAGCAGCGCCACCGCCACGCTCGGCGCGCAAGTCGCGGCCCACTCCGAGCATGCGTCGGGCACGCCCGCCAGCGCGCCGAAATCGACATAGCCGCGCGCCTCCTCACGCGCCAGCGCCGCCACGAGGAAGCGTCCGCAGCCCGCGCCCACCAGCGGCGCGGCGGCCAGCTCGGGATGCGCCGCCGTCACGCGCGCGAGGTTCACGCCGATCTCGCGCAATTGCAGTTCGCGCCAGCGCAGCGCGAACCGGCGCCATTCGGCGGGCTCCGTTTCGTAGGCGTCGCGGCCGATCATCCGCGCGATCCGCGCACGGCTCGCGGCTTCCGTCTTCGGTCCCTGGTCGGCGCTCGGATAGAGGTCGTAGTGCGGCTCCAGTTCGCCGGTCAGCCGATAGACATCCGCGCTCGTCGCGAACCATTCGTTCATCACGTTGACGGCCGCGCCCGCGAATTCGATGCGGTGCGCGATCCCGCACAACGGCGTGCGCACGACACCCTGGTAGACCAGTTCGCCGGTCGCGAGCCGCCCGGCATCGGTCGCGGCGCGCGCGACGACGCGCCCGCCAGCGATCGGAATGATGTCGGTGGTCGTGCTGCCGATGTCGATGAGCACCGCGTCGGCTGCGCGCGTGGCGACCCAGTGCGCGGTGGCGAGCCAGTTCGCGGAGGCAACGTCACGCCAGTTGGCGGCGCAGTCTTGCGGCGCGAGCCAGCCGGTTTCGCCTGCATAAAAACGCAACTGTGCGCCCGCTTGTGAGCCTGCTTGTGGGCCTGCCTGTGCGCCTGCCTGTGCGCCTGCTCGTGCATCTGATCGCGAGCCCAACCGCGCGTGCGTTTGCGACTGCAACGGCGCATGCGAGCGCGTCGCGAGCCGCTGCGCGAGCGTGCCGGCAATCGCCCGCACGCCTGCGGCGCGATCGGGGAACAGGTCGACCATTTCGCCCGTCATCGTCACGGCGTGCCGCGCGGCGGCCGTGTTCGCGGCCGGCCAGCGCTCGAACACGAGGTCGATCGTCCGCTCCAGATGTTCGAGTCCCTGCCACAGCGGACACGCCCATTGCGCGACGTCGAGCACCGCGCCGCCGGCATCGGCCATCGACACCTTCACGTGCGCGCCGCCCACATCCCAGCCGAAAATCGCGCCATCGACGCCCGCGTGGCTCGCATGCGCTGCCTGCGCCGCGCTCACGGCCGCGCTCCACAGGCCGTCTCGGAGCCGTGCGGGCGCGCCGCCGCGCTTCTGTCGATGCGCGCCCCATGCGCCGCCAGCAACGCGCGCGCGAGATTGCCGCCGAGCGACGCGGACAGCCCCGCATACGCGACGGTCAACCGCGGATTGACCTCGATCACCACCGGGCCGCGCTCGGGATGCCACACCACGTCGATGCCGGCAAAGCCGCGCAAGCCGGGCAGCGCCGCATACACGCGCTGCGCTAGGTCGCCGAGCACACGGCCCTGGTCGCCGAGACGATCGATCTGGTTCACCATCACGCCGTCGAATTCGACGATCCGCGGTTGCGGTCCGCTTGCATCGCCTCCGCTCAAACCGATCTGCTGCCGGTTGATGCTGATGAGCTCGGCACGGTCCTCGTGACAGATCAGCGAGAGACTGAGCGGCTCGCCGTCGACCCATTCCTGAAGCACCGGATTGCGTCCGGCGGCGGCACGCGCATCGTATTCCGCGCAGGCATCGGCGAAACGGTAGAACACGAACGTGTCGAGACCGCCCGCGCCGTCGTCCGGTTTCACGACCCAGCGGCCGGCGGACGGATGACGCTCCGAACGCGCATCGGCCTGCCCCGGTTCGAGCGCGGGCGTCGTCGCGATGCCATGCGCCGCGAGACACGCGGCGGTCACGCTCTTGCTCGATGCCGCGCGAATCGCTTCCTTCGCGCAACCGAGCCAGCGCGCCGTGCCGACCGCATCGTAAAGATGCAGCAGCAAGCCGTCGCATTCGGGCGCGATGATCCACGCGTAATCGTGTTCGCGCGCCACCCTTGCGACGAAGGCCGTCATCGATTCACCCGGCGCGGCCCTACAATGGGCCAGCGCCGGGTCGACGGTTTCGAAGCGCGAACTGGCGAACGTCACCTGCACGCCGTCGAGTTCGCGCAGATCCGCGACCAGCGCGTCGCGCATCACCCGCCCCTCGACGATCAACGCGCTCAGATCGGCGAGACTGCCCGCGCCGGCCAGCGCCGGGTCGATGCCGCCGCCAGTGAGATACTCATAGACAAAGATCTTGGTCAAAGGAGCACGCCCCCAATGCAGGTGATACCGGTTCTCGATCTGCTCGACGGCCACGTGGTGCGCGCGGTGCGCGGCGAGCGGACCGCTTATCTGCCGATCCAGTCGCCGCTTGCCGCCACCAGCGAGCCGCTTCACATCGCCCGTGCGCTCATTGCCGCAAGCGGCGCGCGCACGCTCTATATCGCCGACCTCGGCGCCATCCTTCAACGCGGCGCCCACGTCGCGACGCTCGCCATGCTGCGTGCCGCCCTCCCCGGCATCGACATCTGGCTCGATGCGGGCTATGCCGACTTTGCGTCGATGCGCGCGCTATTCGACAGCATCGAGCGCCTCAATCACATTCAGCACATCGAGCAGAGCGGCCCGGCCCACTCGCACACCGGCGAGCGCAACGCCCCCAACGACCGCACGACTCACGATCTCGCGCCCCTCGTGCCCGTGTTCGGCACCGAGTCGCTGCGCGACCTTCACGCGCTGCAAGCGGCCGAGGCTGCCGGCCTCTCGCCCATTCTTTCGCTCGATCATCGCGCCGGCCAGTTGCTTGCCGACCCTGCGTTCGAACCCACATCGTCATGGTGGCCCGGCCGGGTGATCGCCATGACGCTCGACCAGGTCGGCAGCTACGACGGTCCCGACTTGCGCAGCGTCGAGCGCATCCGCTCGAATGCGCCCGCGGGCACCGCCGTGATCGGCGCGGGCGGCATTCGCGATCGAGCCGATCTGAGCGCGGCGGCGCGGACTGGCGCCACCGCATGGCTGGTGGCGTCCGCACTGCATGATCGCCAGATCGGCCTCCCGCTCTTCGAATCCACGTAGCAGGCTATACAAAATCCATGCCAATCGCGGGACAACGCACGGCGGTAAACAAACAGAAAGAAACAGAAAGCAATGCGGCCGCGTGTGACACTCTGCTCCAGATCGGCACACAACCTGTGCGGCGCACCGAGGTTTCGGCGCTGTCGATGCCACAGCGGCCAACGCACGCAAGCCGCATGCAATGCGAGTGCCACGACCGTCCGATCCTTTTAAGCACACGGCCACATTAGCGGTGCGCGATTCGGTCCGCGCGAGCGTCGTTGCACTATCGCGGCCATCGGCATGGAGCTTGCTAAAACGAAGCCATGCACCTTCCACCGACCGATCCGTCGAATACGAGCCCCTCGGGCGCGGCCAACGTGCCCGCCTTGTCGACCACGCGCGACTGGACCTGTCCGTTCTGCCCGCTGCTGTGCGACGACCTGGTCGTCAATGCGCACGACGACGCCACGCTCAGCGTGCCCGACACCGATTGCCCGCGGCTCGCCGACGCGCTCACGTGCTACGGCGCGAGCGACGCGCAGTGCGCGAGCAGCATCGACGGACAGGACGCCAATCTCGACGACGCGCTCACTCATGCGGCGCGGATGCTGTCGAACGCGCGCCGTCCGCTGTTCGGCGCGCTCGCCACCGACGTCGCCGGCGCACGCGCGTTGTACACGCTCGCGGCCGGTTGCGGCGCGATCCTCGATCATTTGCACGGCGACGCGATGAGCGCCGCGACACTCGCGCTGCAGGACCGCGGCTCGTTCTTCACGACGCTCTCCGAAGTGCGCAGCCGCGCCGACCTGCTGGTGTTTTTCGGCTGCCAGCCGTCGCGGCGCTATCCGCGCTTTTACGCGCGCACGCTGGAGGGCACCGAAGGCGCGCGCGACCTGGTGTTCGTCGGTTGCGAGCCGGACCCTGCCGCGAGCGCGTTCGCGCAAGCGCGCGTCGAAGCGATCCTGCCGGACGCCGATCCGTATCACACGCTCGCGCAATGGTCCGCGTTGAGCGTGGGACGCGAGCCCGGCGCGTTGCCCGATAACGGAACGGGCACGTCGGAGACGCTGGCGACGCTAGCCGCGCTGCAAGCGCGCATTGCCGCCGCGCGCTATACGGTGTTCGTTTATGAGCCCGCCGCGCTGCCCGGTCCGCACGCGGCGCTGTTGATCGAAGCATTGAACCGCATCGTCAAGACGACGAACCTCACGGCTCGCGCGGGCTGTCTCGCGCTCGGCGGCGACGACGGCGCACTCACGGTCAACCAGACGGTGACATGGCTCTCGGGCCTGCCGCTGCGCACCCATGTCTCGAAGCCCGGGCGGCTCGCCGGCACCGCGCCGCTCGATCATGATCCGTATCGCTACCGCACCAGCAGGCTGCTCGCCGAGGGTGAAGTCGACGCGCTGTTGTGGGTCGCGAGTTTCGGGCCGCATGCGTGGCCGGCCTCGCTCGATCCGGCCGTGCCCGCGGTGGTGCTCGGTCATCCCGCTCTCGCCGAAGCGGCCAGGTCGCGCGGCGCCGCGACGGTTTTCATCCCGGTTGCGACGCCCGGCATCGACAGCGGCGGTCATCTGTTCCGGGTCGACAGTTCGGTCGTGATGCCGCTCGCCGCCGCGCGCGGCGCCGCGCTGCCCTCGGTCGAGGCGATCGCCACGCAACTGGCCGCGCGGCTTCATGCGCCCGATGCGCGCCCCGCCGTTCAGGAGCAGCCATGAGCCTCGTCCGGCTGAAAGGCGGCACGATCTACGATCCCACCAACGGCGTGAACGGCGAGCGCCGCGATCTGACGATTCGCGACGGCCGCATCGTCGACGTTGCGGCGAACACGCCGGTCGATCACGAATACGACGCCACCGGCATGATCGTGATGGCGGGCGGCATCGACATGCATTCGCACATCGGCGGCGGCAAGACGAATCTGTCGCGCCTGCTGCTGCCCGAGGATCACCGCGCCGATCCCGTGCGCGATGCGGCCTACGAATCGGTGCAGGACGGCGCGGGGCGCTACTTGCGTCTGCCGTCTTGCGGCGTCTGCGCGCCGGGCACGCTCGCGACCGGCTACCGCTACGCGGAGATGGGCTACACGGCCGCGTTCGAGCCGGCGATGATGCCGTCCAACGCGCGCCATACGCACCTCGAAATGGGCGACACGCCGATCATCGATCACGGCGCCTATGTGATGCTCGGCAACGACGAACTGTTCCTGCAGATGCTCGCCGCGCGCAACGACTTCGAGCGGCTGCGCGATTACGTCGGCTGGACGATTCACGCGAGCAAGGCGCTCGGCGTGAAGGTGGTCAATCCCGGCGGCATCTCCGCGTTCAAGTTCAACCAGCGTTCGCTCAACGTGGACGAGCAGCACAAGCACTACGGCATCACGCCGCGCGAGGTGCTGCATACGCTGTCGCGCGCGTTGACCGAACTGCGCGTGCCGCATCCGCTGCATGTGCACGCGAGCAATCTCGGCGTGCCCGGCAACATCGATTCGACCATCGCGACGATGGACGCCGCCGACGGCCTGCCGATCCATCTCACGCATATCCAGTTTCACAGCTACGGCGTCGAAGGTCCGCAGAAGTTTTCGTCGGGCGCGCGCCATATCGCCGAAGCGGTGAACGCGCGGCCGAACGTGTCGATCGACGTGGGCCAGATCATCTTCGGGCAAACCGTCACCGCCTCGGGTGACACGATGATGCAGTTCCGCAACGCGCCGATGGCGCGGCCGCACAAGTGGGTGGTGGGCGACATCGAATGCGACGCGGGCTGCGGCGTGGTGCCGTTCCGCTATCGCGAGCAAAGCTTCGTGAATGCGCTGCAATGGATCATCGGACTCGAAATCTTTTTGCTGGTCGACGATCCCTGGCGTGTCTCGATGACCACCGATCATCCGAACGGCGGCCCGTTCACCAGCTATCCGCATCTGATCCGCCTGCTGATGGACAAATCGTTTCGCGACGAGCAGATCGCGAAGCTGCATCCCGAAGCGCAAGTGGCGAGCGCGCTGCCGCATTTGAAACGCGAATTCTCGCTGTACGAGATCGCCATCATCACGCGCGCCGGGCCCGCGCGCCTGCTCGGCCTGCGCGACCGCGGCCATCTGGGCGAGGGTGCCGCGGCCGACATCGCCGTGTATCGCGACGAGCCGGATCGCGAGCGGATGTTCACCTCGCCCGCGTATGTGTTCAAGGACGGCGAACTGGTCGCGCGCGACGGCACGCTCGTCGCCACGCCCACGGGCGGCATCCATTTCGTGTCGCCCGATTTCGACCGCGGCATCGAAAAAACGCTGCGCGCCTATAGCGACGCCAATCTCGCGAACAACTTCGCGCATGCGGCGATCAGCGACGACGAGATCTGCAATTGCTGCCGCGGCGGCAGGCTGCTGCCGGTCGAATGTTTCTCCAATAATTGATGAACGCGGCCGACAAGCACGGTTGACCAGAACGGTTGATTCACGCCAACACGAACCCCAGACGATGAGCGACCCGGCACCTCTTCAGATCAACGGCACCACGATCGACGCAACCTTCGCGGAAGCCTTTCCGATGAAGGCGACCCGGCTCGTCATCACCGCGCACACGCCGACGTGGGCGCTCAACGCCGCCAACGCGATGACGGGCTTCGCGACCTCGGTGATCGGCTGCGGTTGCGAGGCCGGCATCGAGCGCGAACTCGCGCCGGGCGACACGCCGGATGGGCGGCCCGGGGTCGCGGTCCTGCTGTTCGCGGTGTCGTCGAAGGAATTGGCCAAGCAGATCGAACGGCGCGTGGGCCAATGCGTGCTTACCTGCCCGACCACCGCGATCTATGGCGGCATCGATCCGGCGACGAGCCGCGCGCCGCTCTCCGACGTCGCCTCGCTCGGCCGTGGCTTGCGCTTTTTCGGCGACGGCTGGCAAATCTCGAAGGTGCTCGCCGGCACGCGTTACTGGCGCGTGCCGGTGATGGACGGCGAGTTCGTCTGCGAAGAAACCACGGCGACGGTGAAGGCCGTCGGCGGCGGCAATCTGCTGCTGCTCGCGCGCGACATCGACGCCGCGCTGGCCGCCTCCGAAGCCGCGGTCGCGGCAATGCGCAAGCTGCCGAACGTGATCATGCCGTTTCCTGGCGGCGTCGTCCGCTCGGGATCGAAGGTCGGTTCGAAGTACAAGGGCGCGACCGCGTCGAGCAACGACGCGTTCTGCCCGACGCTGGTCGGCCTCTCGCCGCGCAGCGAACTGGGCGCGGAAGTCGGCTGCGTGCTGGAGATCGTGATCGACGGCCTCACCGACGCGGACGTCGGCCTTGCGATGACGGCGGGCATCGTGGCGGCCACCGCGCGCGGACGCGCGGCGGGCATGCTGCGGATTTCGGCGGGCAACTACGGCGGCAAGCTGGGGCCGTACCACTTCCATTTGCACGAACTGGCCGCCGGCCTCGACGGGAGCCGCGCATGAGCACGACGACCACCTTGCGCGTGAAAGCGCCGCCCGGTTTCCGCGTGGATGCGGGCGCGCTGTTGCCCGCGCCGCTCGCCGAACTGAGCTTGAACGAAATCGAGCGCATCGTGCTGCCCGCGGGCAACGAGCGCTGCGCGGTGGGCGACGTGTTCGAGGTGTCGCGTAGCGAAACAGCGGCGGCGCGTGCGGCGGCGGATGCGCCTCATACACCTCACACGCCTCACGCGCCTCACATCGAGCACGCCGACGCGACGCTCGTGATCGACGGCGCCGAGCCGTGGCTCGACCGCGTGGGCGCGCATATGACGGCGGGCCACCTCGTCGTCCACGGTTCGACGGGCGACTATAGCGGCTTGCACATGGCGGGCGGCGTGCTGCGCATCGACGGCGATGCGGGACACTTCACCGCCTGTGAAATGCGCGGCGGACGCCTGAGCGTGGCCGGCAATAGCGGCGACTTCGCCGCCGGCGCGCTCACCGGCGACATGGAAGGCATGACCGGCGGCACGCTGACGATTCACGGCGACGCGGGCGCGCGGCTCGCCGATCGCATGCGCCGCGGCCTCGTGCTCGTCGGCGGCGATGCGGGCGAATTCGCCGCGTCGCGGCTCGTCGCGGGCACCGTCTGCGTGGCGGGGGAACTCGGCCCGCATTATGCGTACGGTATGAGGCGCGGCACGCTGCTGCTCGCGCAGCGGCCCGTGCAATTGCCGCCGACCTTCACCGAGGGCGGCCGCGGTTTCGACGTATTCTGGGCGCTGCTGGTGCGCAGTCTCGCGCGCGAAATCACGCCCTTCTCGCAGTGGCGCACGATGAAGCTGCCGGCGCGCTACGCCGGCGATCTCGCGGTCGACGGACGGGGCGAAATCCTGATCGCCGGGTAACACCCGAGTGGTGCGCACGCGAGGCTGTATTAGTGTGTTCGATGGACACATCAAACGAAAGGAGACGGAGTGACGACGGTGCATTCGCCTCACGCCACGAAGCCACGCGCCGACGCCAAAGCCGGCGCGCGCGAGCCGCGCTATGCCGGCTCGCTGATCGTGCTGCACTGGGTGATCGCGTTCGGCATCATCGGTCTGCTTGCGCTCGGGCTGTACATGGTCGGGTTGCCGAAGGGGCTGCCTCTCAAGGCGTCGTTGATCACCTTCCACAAGTCACTCGGACTGACGGTTTTCCTGCTGGTGCTTCTCCGTATCATGGTGCGCGCGGTCGTTGGTCGGCCGCCGCTACCGCCGATGCGACCGTGGCAACGCGCCGCCGCGCGCACTACGCAGGGTCTTTTATACGTGGCAATGGTCGTGATGCCGCTCTCCGGCTATCTCGGCTCGTCGTTCAACACGTATGGCACGCGTTTTTGGGGCATCCTGCTGCCGAAGTGGGGCTGGGACGACAAGGAACTGCGCTCGCTGTTCTTCGGCATTCACGAAGCGGCAGCGTATGTGCTGATCGCGCTGATCGTGCTGCATGTGGCGGGGGCGATCAAGCATCAGTTGATCGACCGCGACAACCTGCTGGCGAGGATGCTGCCATGACTAGGCGGGCTGCGCGGGGTGGTTCGTCGCATGGGCCGCAGGTGCTTGAGACGCTTCAGGCGCTTCAGGCGCTTCAGGCGCTTCAGGCGCTTCAGGCGCTTCAAGCGACGAACGCGCTTAATGCGCCTACCGCATCGCTGCGCATGATGCGCGGCGCGCTGCCGACGCGTGACGGGCATCGCGTGGCGTATGCGGTGGCGGGCGCTCCCGATGGCGTGCCGGTCGTCGTGTTGCATGGCGGACCGGGCAGCGGCAGCCAGCCGGGCGCGCTGCAATTGTTCGATTTGACGCGTTTCAGAGTCGTGCTGGTCGATCAGCGCGGCACCGGCGCATCGACGCCGCATGGCAGCGTGCGCCATAACCGCACCGCTCATCTGATCGACGATCTCGAAGCGGTGCGCGAGCGGCTCGGCGTCGAGCGCTGGGGCGTGTTCGGCGGATCGTGGGGCGCGGCGCTCGCGCTCGCGTATGCGGGAACGCATCCGCGGTCGGTGACGGGCGTGGTGATGCGCGGGCTGTTTCTCACTTCGGCGCGTGAAGTGCGCGGGCTGTTCGTGTCGTCGCGTGGGCGCGCGCCTCGGGCATGGACGCGGTTGCGGGATGCGGCGCGCGGTGATGAGCGCGGCATGGGCGGCTGCGGCGATGTTAGCGGACACAGCCGCGATGGCGAATACAGCGGCATTGCGAGACACAGCGACGTTGGCGAACACAGCCGCATTGGCAACCACAGCAGCCTTAGCAAGCACCGCAGCGCTAACGAACCCCACACCTTCAGCAACCTCGCCAACCGCCCCGCCGCGCTACTCGCGCGCTGTCACATAACGCTCCACCGCGGAGGTGCCAACGAAGCCCAGCAACATGCCCTCGCGTTGGCATGGCGCGGCTATGAAGACGCGGTGCTCGCAAGCGCCTCGACGCGCCGCGCGCGTTCCACCACCGCACGCGTCTCACGCCGAAACACCCGCAAGCTGATCGGCAAATACCGCATTCAGGCGCACTATCTGATGCATCGCTGCTGGCTCGGCGAAACGCGTCTGCTGTCGCTCGCGCGCCGCGCCGCCGCAGCGGGCGTGCCGCTTGCCGCGCTGCACGGCTCACGCGATCCGGTGTGTCCGCGCGGCAACTTGCGGCGTCTCGCGCGAGCCGTGCCCACGGCGCGCGTCGAATGCGTGCGCGCCGGTCATCTGGCGAGCGATCCCGCGCTGCGCGACAGCGTCATGCGCGCGCTCACCGCCATGTTCATTCCACCCGCTCACGAGGGGCGCGGCATGCGCCACGCGGCATGAAAATCAAGGTACTCGGTTCATCGGCGGGCGGCGGTTTTCCGCAATGGAACTGCAATTGCCGTAATTGCGACGGCGTGCGGCGCGGCACGCTGAAGGCGACGCGCCGCACGCAGTCATCGATCGCGGTCAGCGCGAACGGCGAGGACTGGCTGCTCGTCAACGCGTCGCCCGATCTGCTCGCGCAGATCGCCGCCAACCCGGAGTTGCAGCCGGCCCGCCGCGCGCGCGACAGCGGCATCGCCGCGGTGCTCGTGATCGACGCGCAGATCGACCACGTCACCGGCCTGCTGATGCTGCGCGAACGCGACGCGCCGCTGCCGCTCTATGCCACCGACGCCGTATGGCAAGACCTGTGCACCGGTTTTCCGGTCGGGCCGATCCTCTCGCACTATTGCGGCGTCGAGCACCATCGCATCGCGCTCGACGGCGCGCCGCTCGCGGTGGATGCGCTGCGCGACGTGCGGATCGACGCGCTGCCGCTGTCCAGCAAGGCGCCGCCCTACTCGCCGCATCGCAATGCGCCGGAACGCGGCGACAACATCGGACTGGTGTTTACCAATCTTCAGTCGGGCAAGCGCGTGTTCTACGCGCCGGGACTCGGCGCGATCGAGCCGCACGTGCTCGCCGCGATGCGCGACGCGGATCTGCTGCTGGTCGACGGCACGCTATGGACGGGCGACGAGATGATCCGCCTCGGCTTGTCGAAGAAAACCTCCGCCGATATGGGCCATCTGCAGCAGTCCGGCGAAGGTGGCATGATCGAAGTGCTCGACTCGCTCGACGCCGGCGAGGCACGCGGCGCGCGCAAGGTGCTGATCCACATCAACAACACGAACCCGATCCTCGTCGACGATGGTCCCGAGCGCCGCATCCTGAGCGAACATGGGATCGAAGTGGCGTACGACGGCATGACGTTCGACCTGTGAAGCGCAGGCACGAGCACGAACCACGGAGAAGGCATGAACGCGAACGACACCTTCGGCACGGCGCCGTCCAGCGCGACAGACGCGAACCAACCGGCGTGGACCCG
Organism: Paraburkholderia terricola; assembly: GCF_900142195.1. GTDB lineage: Bacteria > Pseudomonadota > Gammaproteobacteria > Burkholderiales > Burkholderiaceae > Paraburkholderia > Paraburkholderia terricola. The sequence continues at coordinate 221,055 of NZ_FRAB01000003.1, read as the reverse complement.
CGAGGAATTCGAGGCGCGGTTGCGCGCCAAAGGCACGGCCTATCACATCCATCATCCGTTCAATGTGAAGATGAATAGCGGCGGCTGCTCGCGCGAACAGATTCGCGGCTGGGTCGCGAACCGCTTCTACTATCAGATCAATATTCCGCTGAAGGATGCGGCGGTGCTGTCGAACTGCCCCGATCGCGACACGCGCCGCCGCTGGGTGCAGCGCATTCTCGATCACGACGGTTATGGCGACCAGGAAGGCGGCATCGAAACGTGGGCGCGCCTGGCCGACGCGGTCGGTCTCTCGCGCGACGATCTGTGGTCGCAGAAAATGGTGACACCCGGCGTGCGCTTCGCCGTCGATGCTTATGTGAATTTCGCGCGCCGCGCGCCGTGGCAGGAAGCGGTGTGTTCGTCGCTCACCGAGATGTTCGCGCCGCAGATTCACCGCGACCGGCTCGCGGGTTGGCCCGAACACTATCCGTGGATCGAGTCCGCCGGCCTCGCCTATTTCCGCTCGCGCATCACGCTCGCGCAGCGCGACGTGCTGCACGGACTCGAAGTCACGCTGAATCATTTCACGCGGCGCGAGCAGCAGGACCGCGCGCTGGATATCCTGCAGTTCAAGCTCGACATTCTGTGGACGATGCTGGATTCGATCGAAAAGGCTTTCCCCCAATGAACGACGCGCCAGGCGCCGGCGGCGCCATGCCAACCGCCGATCGACCGACGATCAACAAGCTGTTTCGCCTGCAATGGGAACCGGCGCAGAACGCTCATGTGCTGCTCTATCCCGAGGGCATGGTGAAGCTCAATCAGAGCGCGGCGGAAATCCTCAAGCGCTGCGACGGCACGCGCGACGTCGACGCGCTCATCGCCGATCTGGAACAGGCGTTCAACACCAGCGGGCTCGGTCCCGAAGTGCGCGCCTTCATCGCCGACGCGCGGGCACGCGGCTGGCTGGGATAGCGTCATGACCGATCTCTCGCAACCCGTTACCGATGCCGAGGCGCATGCCGCCGGAGGCGGCGTCGCGCCGCCGCTGTGGCTGCTCGCGGAACTCACGTACCGTTGTCCGCTGCATTGCGCGTTCTGCTACAACCCGGTCGACTATACGGACCACAGCCGCGAACTGAGCACCGAGCAATGGCTCGGCGTGCTGCGCGAGGCGCGCGCGCTCGGCGCCGCGCAACTCGGTTTTTCGGGCGGCGAACCGCTCATGCGCGACGATCTCGAAGTGCTGGTGGAAGAAGCGCGCAAGCTCGGCTTCTATACGAACCTGATCACCTCCGGCATCGGTCTCACCGACAAACGGCTCGGCGACCTGAAGGCGGCCGGGCTCGATCACATCCAGTTATCGTTCCAGGATTCGACGCAGGAACTGAACGATTTCCTGAGCAGCACGCGCACCTTCGATCTGAAACAGCGCGTGGCCACGTCGATCAAACGGCATGGCTTTCCGATGGTGCTCAACTGCGTGCTGCATCGCTACAACCTGCCGCACGTCGATAAGATCATCGACATGGCACTCGCGATGGGCGCCGAATATCTGGAGCTCGCGAACACGCAGTATTACGGCTGGGCGCATACGAACCAGGCGCAGCTCATGCCGACGCGCGAGCAACTGGAAGAAGCCGAAGCCGTGGTCGAGCGTTACCGCCGCACGCACGGCGAGCGCTGCAAGATCTTCTTCGTCGTGCCGGACTATTTCGAGCGTCGGCCCAAGCGCTGCATGAACGGCTGGGGCGCGGTGTTTCTCGGCGTCGCGCCGGACGGCGCGGCGCTGCCGTGCCACGCCGCGCGCGGCCTGCCCGGCCTCTTGCTGCCGAACGTGAAGGACACGCCGCTGCGCGAGATCTGGTACGAGAGCGATGCGTTCACGCGCTTTCGCGGCCTCGACTGGATGAAAGAGCCCTGCCGCAGTTGCGACGAGAAGGAACACGATCTGGGCGGCTGCCGCTGCCAGGCCTACCTGCTCACCGGCGACGCGGCCAATGCCGATCCCGTCTGCGACAAGTCGCCGTTTCACGAAGCCGTGGTGAAGGTGGTGCGGCGCGCGGCGACGCCCGCAGCACATGAAGCGCCCGAGCCACGCGAGCAGCCCATCCTGTTTCGCAACGACGCGAACTCGCGCAAGCTCGCGGCCGCCGCCTTCGTTGCACCTGATGAGCAAGGCGGTCCCGGAGGCCGCGCATGACAGCCGGCGGCATCTCCGTTCTGCTCGTCGACGATCACGCGGTGGTGCGCGAAGGTTATCGCCGCCTGCTCGAATTGAATGCCGACGTGCACGTGTGCGGAGAAGCGGCGGATGCGGCGCAGGCCTATCAGCGCTTTTGCGCGCTGCGGCCCGACGTGGTGGTGATGGACGTGTCATTGCCGGGCGCGAGCGGCGTCGAGGCAATGCGACGGATGCTCGCCCGCGTGCCCGATGCCCGCGTGCTGATTTTCAGCGTGCACGAAGAAGCGATTTTCGTGCGCCGCGCGCTGGACGCCGGCGCGCTCGGCTACGTGACCAAGGCGAGCGCGCCCGACGTGCTGGTGGAAGCGGTGCGCACGGTCGCGCGGCGCGCGGGCTATCTGAGCCCCGACATCTCGCAGGCGCTCGCGCTGCGCACCGCGTTCAGCGAAGGGCCGCCGGGGCGGCAATTGTCCGCGCGTGAATTCGAGGTGCTGCGCTTGCTGGTGCAGGGTTATACGCTGCCGAGCATCGCCGAGAAACTGGGCTTGAGCCAGAAGACCGTCGCCAACCATCAATCGGTGATCCGGCAAAAATTCGGCGCCGACAACGGCGTGCAGCTCGCGCAAATGGCGAGCCGGCTCGGGCTTCAGTTCACCGGCTCGGGCTCGTCGGCCAGCCCGGCTTGAGCCGGCACGCGCGCGCAGAACAGAAAGCCGCCGTCGGGCTTGCTCGCCACGTGAAATTCGCCGCCTAGCGCCTCGACGCGCTCGCGCATGCCGATCAGCCCGAGTCCGCCGCGCGGCTTCGCGAGGTCGGCGCCGGGGCCGTCGTCGGCCATCGTCACGACGATCTCGTCGATCACCTCATCCTCCTGTCCGGGCCGCCTCTCGCGTGGCGCGCGCACCATGAACACCTCCACGCGCGAGCCGCGGGCGAACTTCGAAACATTGGTGAGCCCTTCCTGCACGAGCCGATAGAGCGTGATGGTCAGCGCGTCGCTCAAACCCGTGAAATCCCCTTCGATCGTCAACGAGAACGAGGCCTCCGGCAAACGCTCGCGCCAGCCGTCGACGCAATGTTCGAGCGCGCTCGGCAAGCCGAATTCGTCGAGGCCGATGGGCCGCAGACGCCGGATCATTCCGCCGATCTGGCGGTACACGTGGCTCGCGCTCTGAATCAAACCGAGCGACACGCGATGAATCTCCGGCTCGCGCGCCGCGGACAGATCGCGGATGCGCGCCGCGTCGAGCGCGATGGCGTTCAGGTACTGGCCGAGTTCGTCGTGCAGTTCGCGTGCGAGATGACGGCGCTCGAACTCCTGCGCCTGCAGGGCCTGGTTGGCGAGACGACGGTTCTCCGCGAGCAGGCGCTCGGCCTGTTCCTCGAGCACGCGGCGGCGGTTCAGTTCGCCACGCGCCTCGCGATAGCGGCGCCAGGCGAACCACGCAAGGCCGACCGAGAGCACGCAGAGCGTGCCCGGCAATTCGTCGAGCTGAAAGCGTTCCACGCCGCGCGTCCAGCGATAGGCGCGTTCGCTGACATCCAGCAGCGCGCCGCATGCGGCCGCCGCGACCGTCACGACGAACACCCATGCAAGGTCGCGCGCCACTGTCGAATGCGGCGAAGCGCGGCGCGTGGGATGCGTGCGATGCGTGGAATCGGAATTCGAGGGATCGTTTGACATCACGTTTGCATTTTACGCAGCCCGCTTGCGCGCGGAGGATTCCGGCGACGCATTTGGGAACGCTTCCCCGCCAGATCGGGAAAAGCTCCCGGGCCCGCGTTGCCCCGGTATGCGAAGCTTTTCTCCACACCATGAGAAAGCGCTACGTGCCCGACGCATCGCCCGCATGAGCGACGCCAATCACGATAGCGCATCGACCCGGCAGGAGACAAATCATGAACATGCCGTTCCATTCGCGCCGCACGGTCCGCTTGCGACGACGCATCGGCCTGACCCTGGGTTTCGGCGGCGCGCTCGCCGGTCTGAGCGTCACCGCGTGGGCGCAGGCGGAGCCTGCCGTGGCGGCCTCCGCCGCCGCGGCCAAGCCGGACCAGGCGAGCGCCGACGTCACGCTCGCGCCTGTGGTCGTGGTGGGCACCACGCCGCTTCTCGGCATCGGCACGCCGCTCTCGCAGGTGCCCGCCAACGTGCAGACGGTCCGCGCGCAGGAGCTCGACCAGCAGCATCGCAGCACGCTCACCGATTACTTCGCGAAGAATCTGCCGAGCGTCGATATCGCGGACGCGCAAGGCAATCCGTATCAGGTGAACATCAACTATCGTGGCTTCACCGCGTCGCCGCTGCTCGGCACGCCGCAGGGTCTCTCTGTGTTCGTCGACGGCGTGCGCGTGAACGAGCCGTTCGGCGACGTGGTGAACTGGGACCTGATTCCGCAGCAGGCGATCGATACGATTCAACTGATTCCCGGCTCGAATCCCACCTATGGATTCAATACGCTCGGCGGCGCCATTTCGATCAGCACGAAGAACGGCAAGACCAGCCCCGGCGGCGAGGCCGAAGTGGCGTTGGGCTCATGGGGCCGCAAGACCGCGCAGATCGAACAGGGCGGCACCCTCGGCGCCAACCTGGACTACTACGTGACGGGCAGCGTGGCGAACGACAACGGCTGGGCCGAACAGAACGCGAGCCGCGTGCGCCAGGCGTTCGGCAAGCTGCGCTACACCGACGCCGACACGACCCTGTCGTTCTCCGCCGGCGGCGCGGACAACGATCTGCACGGCGCGCAAACCATTCCGCGCTCCTTTCTCGGCAACCCGAAGCAGCCTTATACCTACCCCGACCAGAACGTGAACGAGGTCGGCTACGTGACGCTTTCGGGCGATCATTACTTCAACGATCACGTGGAGTTGAGCGGCAACCTCTATTACCGGCACTTCCGCAACAGCAACCTTAGCAGCAACGTGAATAGCGGCTTCGGCTCGGTGGATGACGACGGCAATATCGACACCGTGCAGGCGACCAACGACAAATCATCGGTCACGACGGAAAGCTATGGCGCGAGCCTGCAACTCACGCTGCTCGGCAAGCTGGGCGGCATGGAAAACCAGTTCGTCGCGGGCGTCTCGGCCGATCTTGCCAACTCGCGCTACGTCGCCGCGTCGCAAGAGGCCGCCTTCACCGATTCACGCGCGACGCTCGGCCTCGGCGATTTCACGCAGGAAACCGCGGCGAAAACCCACAACGGCAACTATGGGATCTATCTGCAAGATACGTTGTCGCTGACCAGGCAGTGGTCGCTGACGCTCGCCGGCCGCTATAACTGGGCCGACGCCACCATCGGCGATTCGAGCGGCACGCAGCCGCAACTGAACGGCCACCATACGTTTTCGCGCTTCAATCCGGCCGTGGGCATCAACTGGAATCCGAGCTCCGCGTTCACCGCGTATGCGACCTACAACGAAGGCATGCGCTCGCCCACCGCCATCGAACTGGCCTGCGCCGATCCGGCCGCGCCCTGCTCGCTGCCGAACGACTTCGTGTCGGACCCGTCGCTCGAACCGGTGATCTCCAGGACCTTCGAGATCGGCGCGCGAGGGCGCGTGGGCCAGGCGACGACCTGGAGCGCCGCCGTCTACAGCACCACGCTCGACAACGATATCCAGTTCATCAGCAGCAACGGCGCGTCGAGTACCGAGGGATTTTTTCAGAACGTGGGCCGCACGCGCCGGCAAGGGGCCGAGCTTTCGGGGCACAGCAAGTTCGGGCCGCTCGCCGTTACCGCGAGCTACAGCTACGTCGATGCGACCTACCGGTCGACGTGGACCGAACACAGCCCGAGCAATTCCAGCGCGGACGCGAACGGCAACATCACGGTCAAGTCCGGCAATCACATTCCGGGCATTCCCGCGAACACGATCAAGCTGCAACTCGACTACGCGGCCACGTCCAAATGGAACGTCGGCGCGAACCTGACCTGGCGCGGCGGCATCTATGCGCAGGGCGACGAGAACAATCAGGATGTGAACGGCAAGATCGCGGGCTACCTGCTGATCGATTTGGACACGTCTTACCAGGTGACCAAACAGTTGCAGGTTTTCGCGAGCATCACGAACCTGCTCGACAAGCGCTATGCGAGCTTCGGCACGCTCGGCGAAAATTTCTTCAACGGACCGAACCATACGTTCGACGGCGCGAGCGCGGTCAACGAGCAGTTCGTCGGGCCGGGCGCGCCGCGCGGCGTGTGGATGGGTTTGCGGTATGCGTGGAAATAGCGCTGAGAAATGAGCGTCCGCCGGACGCTCATTGCAGGATTAGCGCTCGCTCATTTCGATTCGATCGAGCCGTCGCCATGCGGATAGGTGACGATACCCCATGCCAGAGGCAACTCGCCGATCTGCTTGATCGGCTGGTAGCTCTGCGCATCGAGCACATAGACCGAATCCGAACGGCCGCACGCCAGCAGCAGTTTCGCGCCGTCGGGCGTGAAGCTGAAATGCCAGCAGCGCTGGCCGACCGGCACGTCGGCCACATGCTCGTAGCTGTGCCCGTCGAAAACCTGCAAGGTCTTGTCGCGCGACGCGGCGACGAAGAGCCGCTTGCCCTCGGGGCCGAACGCCACGCCGTAAGGCCCAAGCTTCGTATCGACCGTCTTGATCACCTTCAGCGTGCGCGCATCGATCACCACCAGCTTGCTCAGCGATTCCAGCGTGACCACGTAGTCCTTGCCGTCAGGCGACAAACGGATGCCGCGCGGACGCCCGCCCGCGGCGAGCTTCACGGTCTTGATCGGCGCGCCGGTGCGGGCGTGGTACACCGATACCGTATCGTCGCCTTCGTTGGTGACGAGTATCGTCTTGCCGTCGCGCGAAAACTCGATGCCCTCGGTTTCGTGGCCGCTCGTCACCGAGCGCACCATGCGCCATGTCTTCATATCGATGATCGCGATTTGCGCGGGCGGCTTGTTGGCGTCGTCGTCGTCGTCGGCGGCGGGCTTGCCTGACGGCTTTTCGCCTGGCGTGCCGGCCGATTTGTCGGCGGGCTTTTCGGCGGGCTTTTCACCCGCCTTGTCGGCCGGCTTCCCGCCTGCCGGCGGGCCGCCCTCTTCGCCCGGCTCATAGGTCACGTACGCATAGCCGTTGTGCACGCGGACGAACTCGGGATTTTTGCCGATCTTCACGCGCCGCACCACCTCGCCCGAGGCCGTGTCGATCACCGCCAGATCGCCGGTGTTCTTGTTGGCCACCAGAAGCCGTGTGCCGTCCGCGTTCAGGCTCAGCCCGCGCGGGCCGTCCGCGCCTACCGGAAAGGTTCGGGTCAGCGTCATCTGGTCCAGATCGATCACGCCGACGCCCGCCTTCTCGCTCGTCACATAGGCGAGCGGCGCGGCATGCGCGATGCTCGCGGCCGCGAGCGCGGCGATGAGAACGAGCGAACGGCGTCGTGGCGTTGTGATGGCAAACCGTGTCTCCAGCATTGTTGTGCTCCGTGGTGAAAGCGCTGCGCCGCGAAAGCCCGCGTCATCCAGGCAAAGTAGCCCATTGTGGGATCGTTTGACAACGGACAAGGGCGGGAGAATTTCCCGAATTGACGCGACGCGGGCGGCGACCCCGCGAAAAGCGCCGCGCGCGTCCACCCAAAGCATGAGTTATCGGAGTTCAAAGAATCTCTGAATTCAAATCGGCATTCGGCTCCGCTATCGTGGTGCGTGTTTCAACGGACTGACGCAGCGGCGCGCTCGGCATGGCACACCGCTGCGCCGGCCCTCGCCCCTCGCTTTCTTCCTCGCGTGATCGGCCGGGCAGTGTCATCGCTGCGCGGTCGCCGGACAAGGACTGAACCATGCAAGCGCTCATCTTCGACGTGGACGGCACGCTCGCCGATACCGAAACCGTTCATCTGCAGGCATTCAATGCGGCGTTCGCGGAGGTGGGTCTCGGCTGGTACTGGGACAAGGCGCTCTATACGCGGCTTCTGCGCGTGGCGGGCGGCAAGGAGCGCCTGATGCACTACTGGCGCGTCGCCGACCTGGAGGAAGCCGACGGCGCCAGGGTGAGGGAAGTGATCGACGCCGTGCACGCGATCAAGACGCGCCATTACGCCGAGCGGGTACGCGACGGCGCGGTGCCGCTGCGGCCGGGCATTGCGCGCCTGATCGACGAGGCCGGCACGGCCGGCATCCCGCTGGCGATCGCGACGACCACCACGTCGGCCAACCTGGACGCGCTGCTGCGCGCGCCCCTGGGAACGGACTGGCGCGCGCGCTTTGCCGCGATTGGCGACGCCGGCACCACGCGGGTGAAGAAGCCCTCGCCCGATGTCTATTTCGACGTGCTGCGGCGCCTTGGTCTGAAGGGCGCGGACTGTATCGCGTTCGAGGACTCCGTCAACGGCCTCACCGCCGCGCGCGCCGCGGGCGTCCCCACCGTGGTGACGCCGAGCGAATACACGTCGCATGAATGCTTCGACGGGGCGCTGACCGTGCTGCCTCATCTGGGCGACCCGCATGCGCCGATTCCGCATCTCGCGCCGGATGAAACGCCGGGCTGGGTCGACCTCGCCACGTTGCGACGCTGGCATCGTCACGCCGTGTCCGAGGCGGCGTGAGATGAGTCCGAGACCTCCGCTGCCGTACATGCCGCTCGGCATGCCAGCGAGCCGCGACGTTTCTTTCCTTGCGCCGACCGCTGCTCAGGCATCGAACACGCTCCATTCACCGCGAGGCGCATAGCGATGACGAACCTGCAACGCAAGGCCGTGCTGGTCGATCTGGACGGCACGATGATCGACACCGCGCCGGACATCGTCGAGGCCGTCAGCCGCATGCTCGGCGAACTCGGCACCGCGCCGTTGCCGTTCGCGACGGTCGTCGGGTTTATCGGCAAGGGCGTGCCCAACCTGGTTCGGCGTTCGCTCGAAGCGGCCGCGTTGGATCAGCGAGTCGCCATCGAGCGGGCGCTTGCGGTATTCCATCGGCACTACGCCGACACCAACGGACGGCACGGCGACGTTTTCCCCGGCGTGGCAGCCGGGCTCCGCGCATTGCGGCAACGCGGCTACCGGCTCGCGTGCGTCACCAACAAGCCGGAAGCGCTCGCTGCGCCGCTGCTGGAGATGACCGGCCTCGCCGGCTATCTGGATGCGCTCGTCGCGGGCGACTCGATCGCGCAGATGAAGCCCGCACCCGAACCGCTGTGGCACGCCTGCCGGCTGCTCGGCGTCGAGCCCGAAGGCGGCGTGCTGATCGGCGATTCGCCTGTCGATGTCGCGGCCGCGCGGGCGGCGGCTCTGCCGGTGTTCATCGTGCGCTACGGATATGCGGGTGCGCAGGGTGTCGGGGCGCTCGCATGCGATGGCTTGATCGATTCGCTGGAAGAAGCGCCCGCGCTGCTTGCCGGCCGAAGCGTGGAGGCAAAGACGGACGCGATCGCATCGCCGTTGCCGTTGCCGGACTCGGCCAACGCGACGTAGCCCGCTAGCCAGCGTTAAAGAAGCGCTTTCCGGCGTGACGCGCGCGAGCAACCGCAAGTCATCGCTAGCGGATACGCTTGCCCGAAGCCTGGTCGAAGAAATAAACCCGCTCGCGGTTCGCGCGCAAGCCGACCTCGGTGCCGATTTCGCCGGCAAACATGTTCGACACCTTCACGACGACCTGTTGCTCGCCCACGTTGACCGTGACGAGCGAATGGTCGCCGATCAACTCGACCGAATAGATGCGGCCACGGAACTCGCCCTCGCCCGCGGCGACGAGCGCGCAGTCTTCCGCGCGCACGCCGAGCACCGCCTCCCCCTGATGGTTCACGTCCGCCGCGATGGCGAGCCCTTCCGACTCGAAGCGGTTGTTCGCCAGCGTGCCGCGCAAGAAGTTCATCGGCGGCGAGCCGATGAAACCCGCCACGAACAGATTGGCCGGGTCCGAATAGATCCGCGCCGGGGCGTCCAGTTGTTGCAGCACGCCCTTGTCGATCAGCGCGACACGGTGTGCCAGCGTCATCGCCTCGATCTGGTCATGCGTGACGTAGATCGTGGTGACGCCGAGTTCGTGCTGCATGTGCTTCAGTTCGGCGCGCATATGGCCGCGCAGTTTCGCATCGAGATTCGACAACGGTTCGTCCATCAGAAACGCCGCCGGGCGGCGCACAATGGCGCGCGCGAGCGCCACGCGCTGGCGCTGCCCGCCCGAGAGCTGGCGCGGATAGCGGTCGAGCTGCGGTTCGAGATGCACGCTCGCCGCGACTTCGCGCACGGCCGCGTCGATCTCGGCCTTCGCGCGCTTTCGCACGATCAGCGGATACGCGATGTTCTCGAACACCGTCTTATGCGGATACAGCGCGTAGGACTGAAACACCATCGCGACGTCGCGATCTCGCGGCAATTGCTGCGACACGTCGTTCTCGCCGACGTAAATGCTCCCCTCGCTCGCCGATTCGAGTCCCGCGACGATGCGCAGCGCCGTCGTCTTGCCGCAGCCGGACTCGCCGAGCAAGACCAGAAACTCGCCGGCGCGCACGTCGAGCGACAAGTCGTGCAGCACGCGCGTGTCGCCGAAAAACTTGCTGACGTTGCGCAGCGAGACGCTTTTCGAATGCTGCCCCGCCGGGTTCGCGTGTTGTGGCGAGCGTGACGCCTGCGTCTGCATATCGTTCATCCTTTCACGGCCCCCACGAGAATGCCTTTGACGATAAAGCGCTGCAGCGTGAGCGTGAGCAGCATCACCGGCAGGATCATGATCAGGATCAGCACCGACATGTTCCACCATTGCGGCCCGCGCGTGGCGTTCTGCGCGGCGACGAGAAGCGGCAGCGTCTGCGCGTTGGCCGTCGAGAGGAAAAGTGCGAACAGGTACTCGTTCCACGAAAGAATCAGCACCAGCAGGCCGGTCGCCACGATGCCCGGCGCGACGAGCGGCACCACGATGCCGAACAGAATGGCGAAGCGCGTCGCGCCGTCGATCTGCGCGCTCTCCTCGATTTCCTTCGGCACGCTGGCGAAAAAATCGAACATCAGCCAGACGACGATCGGCAGATTCGCCGTTGCGTACGTGATGATCAACGCGGTGCGCGTGTCGAGCAGGCCCGCGCTCTTGAAGGTCAGGTAGATCGGAATCACCGTGACGACCGGCGGCAGAATGCGTTGCGAGATCATCCAGAAGATGATGTCGTCGTTGGCGAGATGACGCCTTGCGCGCCGGACAATCGGGCGCAGCAGCAGGAAGAACAGCGCGCCGCACACGGCCACCGCGATACGCAGGTCCACCCCGCCCCAGCCGACGGCGGCCACCACCAGCGCCAGCATGAGAACGGCGAGCCCCACCGCCGCCACCGGCGGTTTGTACTCGATGCGCGCGAGCGCGTAAGCCGCCATCGAGCCGAGAAACACCGCGGCGACCGTGGAAAGCGTGGCGATGACGAGCGAGTTCATGTACGGACGATACGTGTCCGGCCCGAGATCGACAAAGATGTAATGCCACGCATCGAGACTCGGCTTGAAGTCGACGAACGGCACGTAGGCCGGCCCGTTGGAGACGTCGATGGGCAGCTTGAACGACGTGATCGCCATCCAGTACAACGGAAACAATACGACCAGCGTCCATAGACCCAGCAGGCCATAGGCGATCACCCGCGTGCCGATCGGGATTTCATCGAGCCTGGTGGGCACGAACAGGCGCTTGATCATGATTGCCGCCCCCGCGCGCGCCGCACGACGAGTTGAAAGAACGACACGCACGCGATCGTCGACACGAAGAACAACATGTAGGCGACCGCCGACGCGCTGCCGAGATTCAGCGTGCGCCACTCGATGAAAGCGTGCAACGTCATCGATTCCGTCGCGATGCCGGGGCCGCCGTTGGTCAGCACGTTCGGCAGGTCCACCACCTTGAACGCCTCGATCAGGCGAATCAGCACCGCGCTCGCGGCGACCGGCGCGATCGACGGCCAGATCACGTCGCGAAAGATGCGCCAGCTCGACGCGCCGTCGAGTTGCGCGGCCTCGATCTGATCGCGCGACGTGCCTTCCAGCGCGGCCAGCAACACGAGAAACATGAACGGCACCCACTGCCACGTATCGCCGATCACGACCACGATGCGCGCGAGCCACGGGTCCGCCGCCCACGCGATCTGCCCGAGGCCGAGCCATGCCCAGAGCGGCGCGAGCGGGCCGACCGCGGTGTCGGCCATCATGCGGAACATGTAGGCGATGCCGACGGGCGTCACCATCAGCGGCAGAAAGAACAGGATGCGGAAAAACCGGCCGCCCTTGAGCGGCAGCGTGCACAGGTAGGCGAGGCCGAGGCCGAGCAGGAATTGCAGCGCCACGCCGAACACCACGTAAAAGAGCGTCACCATCAAACTGCCCAGCGCGCCGCCGTCGCCAGTGGTATTGGCGGCAAGCCACACGACGGCCAGCAGCGACGCCGCGGCGATCAGCCGGCCAATGCCGCCGATCACCGAGCGCTGCCCGCCGCGCAGATAGCGGACCAGCCACCAGCCGATCGCCAGCGCGGCGGCGGCCATTACCGCGATGCTGATGACGCCCGGCGGCCTGAATACGCCGACGAAGTGAAACTGCTGGCTGCCGCTAAACAGCCTCACGTAGTTGCGCATGCCGACGAACTTCAGTTCGTAGCCGCCCTCGCCGAGCGCGAAGCGCATCAACGACAGATACGCGGACGTGACGAGCGGGAAGATCGAAAAGCCGAGAATCAGCAGCACGGCCGGCAGCACGAATACATAAGGCGCCTGGCGGTCGAGCCAGTTGGCCGCGACCGACCTGCGCGACCCGCGTCGCGATGCAGCCGATGACGAAACGCGCGACGAGGATTGCATGAGTCAATGGGCGCCGATCGACGCCTTGTAGGCTTTCAGTTGGGCGTCCTTGCCGGCGTCGTCGGTGATTTCGTCCCAGCCTGTCTGGATCGCCTTCATGGTGGCGTCGGCGTCGAGTTCGCCCGCGAGAAAACGCGCCACCGCCGTGTCCAGCACCACTTGCTCATAGCGCTGATTCTGCGGAATACGCAGATCGATGACCATGTTCGGGCTTTGCAGGCTGGCCTTGATCGCGCCGAGATAAGAGGCCGCCGCCGCGTCGCTCATGCCCGACTTCTTCCAGATCGACATATCCGTGAACTGCGAACGGCGATACGGATTGAAGCCGGTCGCGCCGATCGTCACATCCACATTGGCTTGCGCGGGCTGGCTCATGTACGAGAGAAACGCGTAGGCGGCGTCCTTCACCTTGGGGCTCGCTTTCGCGTTGATGCCGCCGGACCAGCCGCCGAATGCCGCAAACGGCGCGTGGTTCACGCCCTCCACCGCATACGGGCAGGTGTTCTTGTCGCACGCCACGAGCTTGCCGGTGTCACGGTTCAATACCTTCGTCGAGCCCGGCAGCATGACCGCGCCGACCTTGTCGATCACCTTCGACTGCTTCGGGTCGATCGCCAGCACGCCGATGTCGCCCCAGTCGAGCGTCAGCGCGCAGTGGCCGGAAATGAACGCGCTGCGCGTGTCGCCGACGTCGAGATTGATTTCGTTCGGCGGCCCGTATTGCGTCGATTGCTTATAGACGTTGAGCGCGGCCTTGAATGCGTCGTTGTTGACGAGCGGCTTGAAGTCGCGCGGATCGAAGAACGCCCCTTGCGCCGTGCCTTTCGACTGAATGTAGCCGCCCGCGATCGAGATGATCGCCCAGTACGCCTGCGCGTTGCGCTTCTTCGAAATGCAGGAGCCCGCCACCGGTTTGCCGTCGCCGCCGAATACCTTGCCGTTCGCCGCCTTCGCGATGTCGAGGTACTCGTCCCACGTTTTCGGCGGCTGTTTGCCGAGTTGTTTGAGAATGTCGGTGCGGTAGTAGACCATCTGGAAGTCGCCGTCGAGCGCGATCAGATAGGTCTTGCCGTTGAAGCGCTGCGAAAAATCGCGGAAGAACGGCATGACGTCGTCTTCCTGCAATGCCGAATCGCGAGCGACGCGCGCGGACAGGTCTTCGAGGAAACCGCCCTTCGTGTAGTCGACCATCCACTGCGGCGCGAATACCGCGGCGTTCACCGAGTTCGTACCGGAGGCCCAGTCGGTCAGCAGCTTCTGATACAGGTCGGAGAACGGCACGGTCAGAATGTTGATCTTGGCGCCCGTGAGCTTTTCGAACTCAGGCGCGCGGCGTTGCAGCGGTTCCGCGATTTGCGGCCCCACGAACGTCATGACGTTGACGGTGACGCCCTGGAATTCCCCGGCGGCGAGCGCATGCCCTGCCGCCATGAACCCCGCGACCGCGAAAGCCACGGCCACGCTTGCACGTTTGATGCATTTCATTTTTCGTCTCCTCCATACCGAGTTGACTACGCCACGGCCAAGGTCCGACTAACCGCACACCCCGGCGCGTGCGGACCGCGGCGCTCCGGTGGGCTCTGCGAAATCCGCGCAAGGGCCCGGCTTACGCCTCGAACAAACCGGGGCGTTCGCCGGCAAAGCGCTGCAACTCCGCCACCACTTGATCCAGATGACCGTGCATCGCGCGGGCCGCCGCTTCGGCGTCGCGCGCCGCGATGGCTTCGAAGATGCGCACATGCTCCGCGAGCGTTTGAATCTGACGTTCGGGGCTTCCCAGCAACTGGCGCGCGCGATCGAGCGCGCCGCGCGACGTGGCGACGATTTCCTTGACGCGCGGCAGGTCGATGGCGTCGAGCAGAATCTCGTGGAACGCCAGGTCGAGCAGGTGAAATTCATGGCGCAAGCCGCCGGTCACCGCCTCGCGCTGCTTCTCCAGGTTGGCGGCGAGCGCCGCGAGCGTTGCCTCGGAACAGGTGGACGCGAGGCCGCGCACGGCTTCGACTTCGAGCGCGCTGCGAATGAACAGATGCTGGCGAATATCGTGAATCACGATCGGCTTCACGCGCGTGCCGCGCTGCGGCAATACCTCGACGAGACCGGCGGTTGCCAGCCTGGCGAGCGCCGCCGAAACCGGAAAACGCGACACGCCCATTCGTTCGCAGATCGCCTGCTTGTCGATCATCATTCCCGGCTCCAAAGCCAGCGTGACGATAGCCTCGCGCAATGCCGCCGCCACTGCATCGGTCAAGCTGCTGCGCTCCCCACCCTGCAGTTTTTGCAGTGCGCCATAGGGGTCGGCAGCCGCTGACTTCATGGATCGAAAGGCTCACGGAGGTCGTGATTTGTGACTAACATGCTAGCATGCTAGGAGCCGAAACCGGTGCTGTCAACGCGTGCTAACGCTTGGTATAACCTGGTATGCACCCTGGTCATCGGCATGTCGGCGGCGCTGCGCCGCCAAGGTCTCGCATGCCGTCCAGGCTATCGCACCCGTCACCTTTTTTGGGGGCGTTGAGATGACCACGATCACGAATCTGTCCGTTAGGGATATTCGTTTCCCGACCTCCCGCTCGCTCGACGGCTCCGACGCGATGAATGCCGCGCCCGATTATTCGGCTGCCTACGTCGTGCTCGAAACCGATTCGCCGGAACAGTTCGCGGGGCACGGCCTCACCTTCACTATCGGCCGCGGCAATGAAATTTGCGTGACCGCGGTGAACGCGCTGGCGCCGCTCGTCGTCGGCAAGACACTCGAAGCGATCGTCGCGGACATGGGTTCGTTCTGGCGCGCCTTCACGTCCGATAGTCAATTGCGCTGGATCGGCCCGGACAAAGGCGCGATTCATCTCGCGACCGCCGCGGTCGTGAACGCCGTGTGGGACTTGTGGGCCAAAACGGAACGCAAACCGGTGTGGAAGCTTCTGGTGGACATGAGCCCCGAGGCGCTGGTGCGGTGCCTCGATTTCCGCTATGTGACCGACGCGCTCACGCCGCACGAAGCGCTGGCGATCCTGCGCCGCCATGCGGCCACCAGGGGCGAGCGCGAAGCGCAGATGCTCGCGCACGGCTATCCGGCTTACACCACGTCGGCGGGCTGGCTCGGTTACGACGACGAGAAAATCCGCCGCCTCGCTCGCGAAGGCGTCGCGCAGGGATGGACGCATTTCAAGCAGAAGGTGGGCGGCAATCTCGACGAGGACGTGCGGCGCGCGCGCATTCTGCGCGACGAAATCGGCGCGGATCGCAAGCTGATGATGGACGCGAACCAGGTATGGGAAGTCGACGAAGCGATCGCCAACATGCGCCGTCTCGCGGAGTTCGACCCGTGGTGGATCGAAGAACCGACGAGCCCCGACGATATCCTCGGCCACGCGGCGATCCGCCGCCGCGTCGCGCCGATCGGCGTGGCGACCGGCGAGCACTGCCATAACCGCGTGATGTTCAAGCAGCTATTGCAGGCACAGGCGATCGATTTTTGCCAGGTGGACAGTTGCCGGCTGGGCGGGCTCAACGAGGTGCTCGTGGTGTTGCTGATGGCGGCGAAGTTCGGCGTGCCGGTCTGTCCGCACGCGGGTGGCGTCGGACTATGCGAGTACGTGCAGCACATCTCGCTGTTCGACTACATCTGCGTGTCGGCGTCGCTCGAGAATCGCGTGCTCGAATACGTGGACCATCTGCACGAGCACTTTGTCGATCCCGTCGTGATTCGCAACGGACGCTATATGCCGCCGCAACAACCCGGCTACAGCATCGAGATGCGAGCCGAGTCGCTCGAACAGTTTCACTTTCCGCAGGGCGCCGCGTGGCGGGTCTGATCTTGTCCCTCTTCCTGCGACTCGCAATCTTCCAGCGCCCGCAGAAACGTCGAACTCCACCAGTGCACGTCGAACTTGCGGATTCGCCGAAGCAGGGCTTCATGCCGGTTGATCCGCTCGTCGAGCGACATGGTTAGCGCGCGCTGAATGGCCTGCGCCGTGCCTTGCGTGTCGTACGGATTGACCAGCAGCGCTTCCTTCAATTGCTCCGCGGCGCCGGCAAAGCGCGAGAGCACGAGCATGCCGGGATCGGCGGCGTCTTGCGCGGCGATGAACTCTTTCGCGACCAGATTCATGCCGTCCCGCAACGGCGTGACGAGCGCCACGCGACTCGCGCGATAAAGGCCCGGCAGACGCTTGCGGGCCACGTTGCGATGAATGTAGCGCACCGGCATCCAGTCCAGTTCGCCGAAGTCGCCATTGATCGCGCCGCACAGGCTGTCCATTTGACGCCGCAGATCGTCGTACGCGCCGACGTCCTCGCGGCTCGGCGAAGCGATCTGGATCAGCGTGGCGCTGTCGCGGTTTTCCGGGTAGAAGGTCAGCAGTTCGCGGAAAGCATGAACGCGTTGCGGCAAGCCCTTCGAATAATCCAGGCGGTCGACGCCCACCAGCAGACGACGCCGCGAGTACTCCTCGCGCATGCGCGCGAACATGTCGCGCCCTTCCTTCGAATCGGCGAGACGAATGAAGTCGTCGACGTCGATGCCGATGGGGTACGCGCCGACCCGCAGCGTTCGGCCGAACGCCCGCAGGCGATCGGGACTCAACCGTTGCGCTTGCGCTTCCGATTCGACGTAGTGAGAAAAATGCGTGAGGTCCGCTTCGCTCTGGAAACCCACCAGATCGTAGGCCAACAGCGAACGCATCAGCCATTCGTGCTCGGGAATCGCGGCCATGATCAGCGGCGGCGGCATCGGGATATGCAGGAAAAAGCCGATACGGTTGGTGCATCCCATCGCGCGCAACTCGGCCGCGAGCGGGATCAACTGATAGTCGTGAACCCAGATCAGGTCGTCCGGTTTCAGGAGCGGCAACAACTTCCGCGCGAACAACTGGTTGACCCTGCGATAGCCCGCGGCGAAGCGCGTGTCGAAATTCGCGAGGTCGAGCCGGTAGTGAAACACCGGCCACAACACGTCGTTGGCGTAACCGAGGTAATACGTGTCGTGGTCTTCGCGGCTCAGATCGAGCGTGGCAAGCGTGACGTTGCCGGCCGTTTGAACATGAACGTCGCCCTGCCCCGTTGTCGCGACGTCCGCCGCTTCGTGAATCTTGCCGCTCCAGCCGAACCAGAGTCCGCCCGTTTGTTGCAGGCTCTCCCGTACCGCTACGGCAAGGCCGCCGGCCGCGGGCTTGCGCGGATCGGCGGTGCGATTCGAAACGACGACTAGTCGACTCATGAGGTCCTTATGTTGTTGGGTTCAAATGGCACCCGCCGCCCGCAAGCGAGGGCGCGCCGTCGGTCGATCATGCTGACTGGTCTGCTACGACTCGCCAATGCGGCCTCGGGTTCAACGCTTGGGGCCCTTCATGCCCTCGGTTTCCATCGCGGCATGTCGTTCCTCGCTCGCTTCGATCGGGTCCATCGACTCGTCGATGGAAGCCGTCGCGCGTTCGGTGGCGGCCAACGCTTCATCGACGGTGGTATCGAGTGTTTCGTCCTCGTCTTCGTCGCCCGGCGGCTCCAGCATGTCTCGAAGCATGGCGGCCAGTTCCGGTGTGTCCCACGGCGCCCCATGCTGCTTCTTTTTCTTTATGTAATGCCTGACTTCGGCGTCTTGCTCGGGAGTCAAGGGGAGGCCGCGAAAAGTACTTTTGGGGTCGGCATTGATCATGATTTGCTCCGGGAATTTATCCCGTTTCGAGTTTAGCCCCATTTGGACCGACGATGGGCCGGCAATGGGCCTGCGAGGCCTAAACGCCTTACCCTTCAATTCGCCGACGGCTCGCACCGCCCCACGGTTGTGCGAATCGCATGAAGCTGGGGCAGGCTTCGCTGAAAAGACGCCGGAAAGCGCCCTTCACCACGCCGTTTGATGGGCTCGGAATTTGCTTTGCAATGGCTAGCGTTCTATGAGGGGTCGCAATGAACAGTTGGAGCTTGTGCACGTCCGCCTATGCCACCGAACACCGGGAGCAGATCTGGCGAGATGCGCTGCAAAGGGTATATCTGTCGATGTCCAGCGAAACATTGAGGGACGGCCTGCGCGGCGAGGTGAGCTACAACCGGTCCCCGCTCGGCATGCAGTTCGTCAAACTGGCCGGCTCTCCGCAAGCGATCGCCGGAGATTACCCCGCAAGCGGGACGACCTCCGCCAACCTCTGGATTGCCTTGATCCTGGAAGGAAACGCGGCCTTGCGGATCGGCGGCGAAACGCACGCGCTGGAAGTCGGCGACATCCTGTACGGCGCCGGCGGCGGGGACCGCGTGGAGTTGCTGTTGAGCAGCGACTTCGAGATTCTTACCGTCGAGATGCCTCATGAGGTGTTCTACAAGCGGCTGCTCAATCCGCTCGCGATCCAGGCCGGAACCATTTCCCGCCAGGAAGGCATCAATCACGTCCTGTCCGATTTTCTGTCTTCAGTGGCGGCGCAAATGGAGAGTCTGACGGAGACGTCGTTCCATCCGGTGGAAATGGCGCTCTCCGAATTGCTCACTTACTGCCTCGCAAGACGGCCCGCGCTCAACGGCTTCAAGGATCTCGGTCATGCCAGGCATTTCCAGGAACTCTGCCATTCGATCGATCTGCATCTGGGCGATTGCGATCTGAGTCTCGACAAGGTGGCGCGTCGCAACAACGTATCGCCGCGCTACGTCCAGAAGATTTTCTCGCAGGCCAATTCGAGCTTCAGCCAGTTCGTCCGCAAGCGCAGGCTGGAACAGTGCAGGAAGGATTTGTCGAGCAGGGCGAATGCGTCGCTGTCGATTTCGGAAATCTGCTTTCGTTGGGGGTTCAACGATCTTGCTTACTTCAGCCGGGCGTTTAGCGCCGAATACGGCTGTTCACCCCGCGCATACCGGACACAATTGCTGGAAGAGCAACCGGTATAAAGGCGCCGGTCATGCGGAGAAAGACGCACCGGGCGGCTTTCTCCGTCAACGCCATTCGGCTATGCCCTGAATGCGCCGCGATGGTAGACGAGCGGCGAGCGCGTCGGCTCACGCACGATCCGCTCGGGCTGCCCTGTCAGGATCGCGTGATCGCCCTCGATATAGCTCGCGCCGAGACGGCATTCGATGTTCACGCAGCAATCCGTCAGCAAAGGGCAACCCATGTCCCCTATCTCGTAGTCCACATCCGAGAACTTGTCGCCGTCTTTCGCCCCGAACTTCAGTGCCAGAGACTGCGCACGATCGGAAAGAATATTGACTGCGAACGCGTGCGACTTATTGATCGCCGCGAGCGTATGGCTGCGAAGGTCCATGCATACGAGTAACAGACGCGGACGAAGCGACAGGCTGCAAAACGCGCTCACGGTGCTGCCTAGCGGCCGTCCGTTTTCCATCGCGGTCACGATCGTGACGCCGCTCGGGAAGTCCGCCATGGTCTCGCGCCACTCGGCACTCTGCTCTTTCGAGTTGAACGCGCCTTGCGGCAGGGCGAGCACACTCGACTGGGTCGATGAGTCTTTCATTGTCAGGGTTTCTTACTTTGGATGAGGTGCTATTCCATGCGTCCGCAGATGGCGAGTGCGGCAAGCGCGTAAATCTGCGCGCTTCGGGCGAGGTCCTCGGGTGTGGGCAACACGCGCGGAATGCCGCACGTGACCGCGGGAATCCGGTGCATGTTGAAGACATTGTGGTCGCGCCACATGCTCGAATAGATCGGGTCCGCCCGCGCCAGGGGCTGCCCGCGGACCATCTCGGTCGCGCAGCCAAGCGCGCCGACGAGTGGCGCGACGGCCTCGTCGTCGGCCCGATACCCGTGGCGCACAACGAGGGGACTGATCTCGAACTCGCCGAGATGCAGGGAGCGCAGCAAGCGCTCCAATTCCCGCTGCACTGGCGCGACGGTTTGCCTGGCGGTCAGTCCGACTTCCAGATAGAGCGCGCATACCTCGCTTCCGCTTCCGAACGTATGCGGTACGCCGGCTCGAATCGAATCGATCTGGACCTTGGGAACCGATAGGCCGCCCTCCGTTTCATACCGGTTGCGCACTTCGTAGTCCGCCGTCCATGCGTGCAAGGCTTCGATCAGCTTGCCGGTTCGATAGATGGGGTTCGGATGCGACGCGCAATCCGGGTTGTACGTCAGCGCGGGCGTGAACGCGCTCTCGCCCAGCAAGCGGATACGGAACAACACATAGCCGCAACCCTGCCACGTGATGCCGTAGTCGGTCCCTTCAGCGGCAATCGCATAGTCGGCCGCAACGCCGCCATGATGGAACAGGTAATGCGCGCCGATATCCTTGCCGAGGTAGTCGATACCCTGATATTCCTCGATCGGCTCGGGACCGATCTCACCGGGACAGGCAGTCAGGTAAAGCCTGCCGGACAGTTCGATGCCGGCCTTGCGCAGTGCCTTGGCGGCAATGAGAAAGCAGCTCATCGGCCCGCGGTCGTTCGTGATGGGGTAACCGTGCAGGCGATTGTCCTGCAGCCAGCACTGCGTCCATTCCTTGCGTTGAACGGTTTCCTGACGGTACTTGTAGCCGTCGAGCGCGGCCGAGCCCGCCGGGCTTTCGGTATCCAGATGCGCGGTAAACAGCAGATTGGGCGCATCGCCGCGACCGCCATACTCGCCGACGATGTTCGGACGCGCGGGCGTGGCCCCGACGGCGCGAGGCTTGAGCCCTTCCCGTTGCATCCAGTCGAATACATAGCCCGCCGCCGCGGCCTCTTCGCCGGAACGGCTCGGAATATTGCCGAGTTCGAGCGCCAGTTCGGTCAGTTCAACGGGATCGATGGCGTCCTCGATGCGCGCTTTGTCCTCGGCGGAAATCGGGTGCAACGTTGAAGCGGGCCGCTTGATCATTTTCGAGGTCACACTACGATCCTTTCGTGACGCGGCCGTTCCACATACCGACGATATCGTCCGTATCGAGAACGACCGCAAAGTTCTCCGCCAGCACCTCGAGGGTGTTGTGGTGGAAGTCATCGCGGTAAGCGCCGCAGGCGTCGCCCGCGACAACCACCAGCCAGTCTCGCTGAAACGCATCCCGCACCGTCGAGTCGACGCAACATTCCGTGGTCAACCCGCATATCACCAGCGTGTCGATGCCTTGGGCTCGAAGCCGGCTGTCGAGATCGGTCCCGACAAACGCGCTATAGCGCTGCTTCCATACAATCTGGTCGCCCGCCTCCGGCACGACCTGGTAGAAGGCTTCGCCACCGGAGCCGTCGCGGCATACGGCATAAGCACAAGCGGGATCGACGTTGCGATAGCGCATCCATTTGATCCAGGCTGGCGAATCGGTCGCGGGGTCCGTTTTCAGGCCCGCGAAGATCACCGGGATGCCTGCCTGGCGCGCAAGCGTGGCCAGGCGGCCGGCGTTTTCAATGGCCGGCGCGACGTCCGCGACCGGCACGCCCATCTGCGCGAGCGCACCTTCCGGCGAGCCGAAATCAACCTGGATATCGATGATGCAGAGCGCCACACCGCCTGGCGCCAGCCATTCGTTCATGGAAGGAGCGGTCATGAGAACTCGGCGCGCAAATGCGGAAGAATGTCCTGACCAAAGCGCGTCAGCCCAGTGACGTAATCGGGGAAAATCAACATCACGCCATCCAGTTCGCAATCCCGCAGCAATGCGGATAACTGTGCGTGGCAAGCGGCCGGATTGCCGATCGTCGTATGGGTCATGAATGCATTGCTCGCCCGCTCGACCATTGCGTTGTTCTTGCCGCTGACATCCACGCCGAAGCTGCGCATCATGCCCGTCACGGCCTCGACATCGAGACCCTCCCGATACTGTTGGGCGAGCGCCTCCGCCCGCGCATTCGTGTCCGCGCAAATCACCGTGGACATGCAGTACGTCTTGATCGTGGTGCCGAACTCCTCGGCCAGCGCCTTGGCACGCCGGCTGATAGCGCCGGTCTCGGCGTCGTCCTTGCCACCGATAAAGCAGGCATCGGTGTTGCGAACGCTGAACCGGAGTCCTCGTTCGGACTGTCCGGCACATACCAGGAAAGGACGCGGATTCGCGATGGGCTTGGGCTCCGAGATGCAATCCTTGATGGTGAAGAACTGCCCCTCGTAATCGACGCGTTGATCAGACCATAGCGATTTGATGATGTCGGTCCATTCAGCCGTCATCGCGTAGCGCTGGTCGTGATCGAGCGAGGCGTCCCAGGCGCCCATCTGCTCGAATTCCTCCTTGAACGAGCCCGAGACGATATTGAGTCCGGCTCGCCCTCCGCTGATCTGGTCGAGCGTCGTGATCATCTTCGCGACAACCGCGGGATTGTGCAGGCCGGCATGCATCGTGGCGATAATGCGCGCGCGACGCGTTGCCTCTGCAATCCCCGCCATCATCGTGACCGATTCGAGCGAGACGTCCCAGTGTTGCGTGGCGCCGCCGAAACCTCGCCATTTCGCCATCGACATAATGAAATCCAGACCGATCTCGTCGGCGAGGATGGCGGCCTCGCGATTTTGCCGGTACGAGGCATCCAGCACCGGCGTGCTGCGCGAAATGATCCATCCGCCTTTCGCGATTGGCAGAAAAACGCCGAACTCTTTAGAACATGTCATTAGGCACCTATGATCCACAACTAATAAAACAGCTTCTTCGCTTTACCGACAAACAGCGCCTCAAATACCGGAAGAGGCTTTACGGCTGAATAGCTGCCCCTTCACGGGCGGTCGCATGAGCGTGACCGCGAACGCGATAATTAACGGAATGATCGCGACCAGCAAAAACGCGCCGGTGAAGCTTCCGAGTTCATCTTTCACGCGGCCGGCAATCAACGGACCAAAACAGGCGAGTGTCGAAATAAGATTCGCCACGGAGAAAATCTCCAGGTACGGAAGCCGTCCGTAATAGTTGGACAGAAGAACGCTCGTGGCGAGAAAGGTCATGCCATAGCCCGCGCCGATTCCGATCGAGAAGACGATCAGCATCGGCAATGAAGTCGCCGCGCTGAGCGCGAGTGTGCCGATGACCATCAACAACAGGCTCGCAATCAGCATCTTCTTCGGTTCGATCTTTTCGCCGAACAGGCCCGCGATAAAACGGGAGAAAGAATTGATCAGCGCCTCGGCGCTCAGCAGCGCGGCCGCGGTCTGCGCGCTGAATCCGTGATCCGTGATATGCGCGACGGCAAAGCTATTGGTGGTAATGCCGACCAGCAGGAACGTGGTGTAGGCGGCAGCGATCGCGTAAAACTGCCACGTGCCCATTGCCTCACGCGCCGTCCATGCCTGCTCGGTGTGATAAACCGAGCTGTTCTCTTCCTGACGATGCGCGTTGCCCAACTGTTCGGCGTGCTCGCGCTCCCGGACACCCGAAGGCAGCAATACGGTCGCGAGGAGCCCGAGTACCACCAGGAAGAAGCCGGACAACGCCCAATGCATGCGCCAGTTCCCCAGCACATTCACGGCCAGAACCACGAGCCACGGACCCACGACGCCGCCGAGTCCGCCGACCGTGAAATAGAAGCCAAACGCGAACGCCTGATTCTTGTACATCCGGCCGATAACGTAAGTCCCCGGCACGGTGGCGACGAAGCTGAAGCCGACGCCCAGCAGAATCGCGCCGGCGAAATACAGTGCGAGGCCGTGACAATGCGCGAGAAGCGCGAAAGCCGCGGCGAGGATGACGGTGCCGGCCAGAAACGTCGGCCGCACGCCAACTCGGCGGATGAAGATGGCCGGCAGATAACTCGACAGGCCGCAGGCCAAACCCAGTAACGTGAACCCCAGTCCGGCGCTAGACCAGCTCCATTGCATTTCCTTGATCATGTCCGGCAGTACCACGCCCAACGACGTGAAGGTGGCCGCTGTGATCATGAAATAGATCGCGCTCAATAGCGCAAGTATGGCCCACTGATAACCTCTGCTATAGCTATTCATGCAATGCCTCGCAAGCTGATATTTAATTAAGACCGTTCCGAATCATTCGGGCTTCAATTGAAGCTGTATCTGATCAGCGCGCCATAGCTGAATTGATCGGTGGGGAAGTACTCCGTGCTCTGGATCTTGTACTTGTTCCTGATCGGATTCAGAACGATACCCAGCCACAAATGCCCGCCGGGCTGGCCCAATTCCTTGCCGAGGTCGTAGTGGAGTTCCGGTTTGAAATCGGTCGTCTCGGCCTGGCCGTGCAAACCGAAGGTATGGTCGAAAGTCCCGACAATCCGGAAATCGCCCAGTTTCGTCGAAAACGGGAAACCATAATCTATGTGAAGTCGCCGGTCATTCCAGCCCAGGCCGGGATTTCTTTCCCAGTAATAGATCGTGCGCAGCCAGCCGATCCAAGGAGCCTGCCAATCGATGCCGATGCCGGGAAAGTAGTTATAGCCCTGGTGCTCTGTCTTGGAGATCCATTGGGCAAACGTAATATCCTTGAACGGTCCCAGAGAGATATCCTTGCCCAACAGCTTGCCCAGGCTCAATCTCGGAACGAGCTTGTAATAGTAGGTCGTGGCGCCGCCGGCATAGTCGTTCTGCAGCGAGGTTTCGAAAATAGAATAGGTGTAGAGATCACCAAAGCGATAGTCACCGAACGATTCAAAAATCGGCGAGAAGGTGGTTTTAGGATCGACCTTGTTGCCCCCCTGCAGATAGCCGCTCACGTCGAACGACTGGTAATTCACAAATCCCCCGGAATACGCAAACACAGACTGAGACGAGCCGATCGCCGCGAGAAGCAGACATGCGGTTGCAATAGTTTTAAACATGATAATTAGATCCGTGAAATTCGGATTTATAAGAGATCTTTTCTCAATGATTTGATTAAAGCGAATCCGTGAGAAACATCTGACAAGAACCGCCGGCCCGTTAGTTATTAGTGGTTATGCTCAACACGGCGCAAATGTACCGAGACATAAAAAACCACGCTTGCAAAAATCCGCATAAGGACTTGGACTGGTCACCCGGACCGGTGCGACGCGACACGCCTTTTTTACTTTTTTTGTTGGCGCAATCGGTGGCGCGATCGATTACGTGCAGGCGGGCTGCGCCGGGCGATTTCAGCGCCGCTGTGTGGGCGCCTGCGCGGCTCTGTTCGAATTGGCGTCCGTCAGACGCGCGAAGATCGGCGCGGGCGCGATCATCCGGCCTCGCGCCCGTGTTCCATTGCAATGCCTAACCCTTGACCGCCCCCGCAGTCAATCCGGTGATGATCTGGCGCGCGGCGACGAGCGTGAAAATGAGCGGGGGAATCGCAATCAGGCTTCCGAGCGCCATGATCTTTCCCCAGTCGACGCCTATGTCCGTGATGTAAAGCGACGTTGCAACGGGCAACGTGCGCGTTCCGCGGTCGGTCAGCACGAGTGCAAGGATGAATTCATTCCACGCGATGCGGAAAGTAAAAATGGCGGCGGCGGCAAGACCTGGCCGGATCAGCGGGAGAAATACCTTGTAGAAGACCCCAATCGGCCCGCAACCATCGAGCGCGGCGGCTTCCTCCAGTTCAATCGGAATCTGAATGACGAAACCGTACAGCAGCCAGATAGTGAACGGCAGGTTCACCGCCACATACAACAGGATCAGACCTGAAAGGCTGTTCACCATGTTCCACCGGCTCCAGATCATGAACACCGGCAGTGCCAGTACCGCTAGCGGCACCGTGCGCAGCATCAGCGTCGCGTAGGCAACGGCGGTACGCCCCGGGAAACGGAAACGCGCCAGTCCATAAGCCGCCATGCAGCCGAGCAGAAGCGTAAGCGCCGTCGACACGACACCCACGATCAGGCTGTTTCCGAGGTAACGGGCGAAATTGTCCTCGCCGAGCACCGCGCGGTAGTTCTCCAGCGTCGGCGTGAACAGCAGATTCAAAGGCTCGCCAAATATCTGCGTCTGATTGCGCAGCGACGTGACGAAGATGAGTGCGATCGGCGCCACGCACAGACAGGCCAGGATCACCAGCGCGGTGTAGTGCAGGCCGATGAGCAACGGGGAGCGGCGCATTACATCTTCTCCTGTTTCAGTGGATTCGAAAAGCGCAGCGCCACGCACGACAGGAGTGCGACGACCGCCAGCAACAGCACGGAAATCGCCGCGGCGGAGCCCAGGTTCTGGCTGACGAACGCGGCCTTGTAGATGTGCAGGGAAAGAATTTCCGTCGCATCACCCGGCCCGCCGAAGGTGAGAATGTAGATAACCTCGAGCACACGAAATGCGTCGATCACGCGCATCAACAGCGTGATCGCAATCACGTGAGCGACCATCGGCAGCTTGACCCGCCAGGTCATTTGCCACCACGTGGCGCCGTCGATACGCGACGCTTCGAGTACCGATCCATCGACACTGGCGAGGGCCGCAAGCATCATGATCAACACGAATGGCGTCCATTGCCAGATATCCGACACGACGATTGCAATGAAGGAAAGGCTGGGATCGGCCAGCCACGCATGAGGCGCCATGCCGAAGTGCTGCAGGATCGCATTGACGAAGCCGAACTGCGCGTCGAACAGATATCGCCACGTCAGACCCACGGCAATCGGCGCAATCATCATGGGAAGAATGAACATGCTGCGGAAGAACGCCATTGCGCGCGCGGGCGCTTCGAGCAACAGCGCCAATGCGATGCCGAGGCTCATTTCGGCGGTGACGCAAACAAACGCGAACAGCAGCGTAACCCGCAACGAACTCCAGACGGCAGGGTCCGCAAAGGCTGTCCTGAAGTGACGAAGTCCGACCCAGTGGGCGTCGGCCCACGGCGTTCCCATCGACCAGTCGAAGAAACCTAGCTGAATGCCGGAGATCAAGGGATATAGACAGGCGGCGGCCATGACGGCCGCCGCCGGGCCCACGTAAACCAACGGGACCCAGGAGGGCGTTCTCATGAAAGGAAATTCCGGTGACAGCGGCGCCGGTGATCGCATCCGATCGAAGGCTGCCTCTTGTATGGGATATCTACGTGCTCAGACCTTGTAGCCGGCGCTTCGCATGATCTCCAGTACTTTGGCGATCTCACCGTTCAATGCCGCAGCTGGTGACGAAGCGCCAATCAGCGCGTTCGAAATGCCCACGCCGAGAGCCTGATCGACAATGGCGTCCCAAACGGGAATCATTGGCCGCCAGTCCGGATCGATGTATTTGATCTGTTCCCGCAATACGGCAAATTCGGGAAACTGCCGGGTCATCGCGGGGTCGGCTATCGTCGAGACCCGGCTGGGGCTACCGCCCGCACGGCAAACGGCTTTGTCCTGTTCTTTCGATGTGAGCCATTGAAGAAGAAGGAACGCCGCCTCGGCATTCCTCGAATTTCGCGGGATCGCGAGGCCAAGCCCGCCTGCTTCGCTCGAGTAACGGCTGCCTTTGGGGTGAACCGCATACCCCACCTTGTCGCTGATTCTGGAGCGAGTCTTGTCCCGCACCGGACCGAAAATAGCGGTCGCGTCCAGGTACATCGCCGCCTGCCCTTCCAGGAAAGCGGTCATCATTTCCCCCTGACCGTAGCTCGGGATGCCCACCGGTCCTGTTTGCACGACATCCTGCAGAAACCTCAACGCCTTCACGCCGTTATCGTCGTTGAAGACCGGCGAAAAAACGCCGGAGTTATAGTCAAACACTTTTCCGCCCAGCGGATTGAGGTGCAGCAGCCATGCTTGCAGACATTGGTGTCCAGCCTGTCCGCGCGAGGTCAATGCGCCGATCCGCGCCTTGTCCTTGATGACGTAAAGCAGTTTGTGAAGCTCGTCGTAGGTTTGCGGCACCTTCAGATCATATTGGCTGAAAACGTCACGCCGATAAGCCAAAATGGACGTCTCCGCGCCATAGGGGACGCCGTATAACCTGGCGCCAGGGCCGGACAGATATCCCTTCTCCCCGCCCACGAGTCCGATGTTCTCCACATAGGCCGGCACCATGTCCGCCATGTCGTAACCTGCGTCCGACAACTGTGGGTTCTTGAAGAACGGCGCAAGCTCGCGCAGCAGGTTCTTGTTGACGTACTCGGTTTTCCACGTGGCAATGTAGCTGATCAGATCGTAATCGCCTTGAGGCTTCGACATTTCCAGCAACTGCTTGTCGCGCATGCGCAGCATCTGCATCTTGTCCAGTTCGACCTTGATGCCGGTCAGCGCGGTGAATTGAGGCAACAGCCTGATCATCGCCTCGTAGTGCGGATGCGACGGAATGCTCAGAACGAGCGACGTTCCCTTGTACTTCGCGAACCGATCCTGCGCGTGACTGCTGGAGATCGGAAGCCCTGCCGCGAACACCGAAAGTCCCGCGAGTTTTACGAATTCCCTGCGTTGCACGATTGTCTCCTGAATGGTGCTGGATGCGTTGCCGTCAATGTCCCAGGCGTTGCGTGGTGGCCGTGTCGAATAGATGCAGTGCCTGCGGATCGAAACCGATGCCGACG
Organism: Paraburkholderia terricola; assembly: GCF_900142195.1. Classification (GTDB taxonomy): domain Bacteria; phylum Pseudomonadota; class Gammaproteobacteria; order Burkholderiales; family Burkholderiaceae; genus Paraburkholderia; species Paraburkholderia terricola. Next base: position 191,802 of record NZ_FRAB01000003.1, on the reverse strand, counting down.
GTCTGGTGCGCGAGCGCGTGACAATCGCCGGGGGCGACCACGGTGAGCCGCACGCGCGGATCGGTCGCGAGACGGCCAACCAGCACGCTTTCCGTGCCGAGGTACTCGACGACGTCGACGATCAGTCTCAACGAATGCGCGCCACCCGTGAGTTGCAGCGCTTGTGGCCGCAACCCGAGCGTGATGTCGCGCCCCGCTTCCAATGCGGTTTGCAGCCGCGCGGCGGGTACATGAAACTGGAACCCCGTCCCGGCCAGCGTGAGCGCACCGTCATGAACTTCCACGCGCGCGGGAATCAGATTCATCGTCGGCGTGCCGATAAAGCTCGCCACGAACAGATTGGCCGGCTTTGAAAAGACTTCGGCGGGTGTGCCGATCTGCTGAATCCTTCCCTTGTCGAAGATGACGATGCGTGAAGCGAGCGTCATCGCTTCGACCTGGTCGTGCGTCACGTAGACCGTCGTCTTTCCGAGGCGCTCATGCAACAGCGCGAGTTCCGCGCGCATATGGCCGCGCAACTTGGCGTCGAGATTCGAGAGCGGCTCATCGAAGAGAAATACTTCCGGCTCGCGCACGATGGCCCGACCGATCGCCACACGCTGTCGCTGGCCGCCCGATAGCTCCCTGGGTTTGCGTGACAGCAGCTTTTCGATATTCAGTGTTTTGGCAGCGGCATTGACCAGGGTTTCGATGTCCGAGTCGGACCGCCCCGCAAGGCGCAATGCAAACGACAGGTTTTGCGCGACGTCCATGTGCGGGTACAACGCATAGTTCTGAAACACCATGGCAATGTCGCGCTTCGCTGGTGCAACCCGCGTCACATCACGGCCAGCAATGTGGATCTGGCCTTCGGTCACCGACTCGAGACCCGCGATCATGCGCAATGTGGTGGATTTCCCGCAGCCGGATTCGCCCAGCAGCACGACGAACTCGCCTTCGTCGATCCGCAGATCCAGATGCTCGACCACCGTTGTCGCACCAAAGCGCTTGACGACCTGGCGCAGTTCAAGTCCTGACATGAAGTCTCCGTATGTTGATGTCGTTCGGTTCAATCGTGTCGCGGCGTGCGCCAGCGGCGCTCCCATGACCGCGCCGAATAGCGGCGTATGCCCCATCCGATCGATCGGCGCCTGTTTCCTGGATGAATCTCGTCGGGTCCCCAGATCGCCTGGTAGGTATCGATGCATCGGCCTTGCCGCTGCCAGCGAACCGCAAGCGCGCCGAGCAGGCACAACCATGACGCGAGCACGACCGCCATCCAGCGCGGCGCGTCCGCCGCATACAGACCTGTCGCCACCGCGAAGAGCGCAGCCAGAATCGCGCTCGTGCCGAGTATCTTGTGAAGGAGTTCGAACGCGACGCGGCGCGGCGTCATGTCGTAGTGATCGCCTCGAAAGGAATCGCCGGAACGCTGGTTTCCGCGACGCGGATCGTTGGGACCGCCCTTGGTTCCGCGCACTATCCCGCCGGCAATCTGCAGCCAGCCCGCCGCACCGATGCACCATCCCAAGGTTCCATGCGCCCTCGCCAGCCATGAAGCGCCGGGCGCGTTGCGCCATGCGAGGGCGAGGCCAGCGCTCATCAGCAGCACGCCTGCCCACTGAAGCGTCTGGTGCGCGCGCCACCATGTCTTGTTGTCGAGTTCGGCGGGCCACGACTGATGTGGCAGGACTTTGAAATATCGCGCCGCGAGGACACCGGCAGGCAGCAACACCGCCCAACTAAGCACCATCAGTCGTCCATGCCAGGCGAGCCAGGTCGCGACGTGATGTTCGCCGGCGCCTGATAGCGGCATGAGAAGCCAGGTAAAGACACTGTGCATGCTATGCCCTGTAGGCGGGTGCGATGGGTGCGAACGGATTCGCCGTCACCTGCGGCCCTTGCGCGGTTCGCAGAAGTCGTAGCGAGACCGTTCCTTCAAACAGACGGCGCCGACACCGGTTCAATTCCGCAAAGACGCATTCTTGTTCTTGGTTCACGCTCGACGTTCTTCTCTTTATCGTCGCGGCGTGGTCTCGATTGGGTGCAGATTATGGGCACCCACTCGATTGCCAACTATTGAAAGTTATGAATAGGGTGATTGCCGGCGGTTATACGAAGGAAAATGAGAGGTGAAGCGTGTGCAGTTGTAATAAAGCTGAAGCGGCGCGCCGCCTGTTTTCAGTCATTGGAAGCGAACGCGCGCTCGTCGAACCTCACGCCAGATCGCGCCGCATGAACACGCGTTTCGATTCGTCGAGTCCGCGCGCGATATGCGCTTCGCGCCGCGCGATCAGCGCCGCGTCGAGTTCGGCTGACTCGATGTCGCGAAAGCCGAGCCGCCGATAGTACGGCGCATTCCACGGCACCTCGCGATACGTCGACAGCGTGAGTTGCATCGCCCCTCGCGCACGCGCGAGTTGCGCGACCTGCTCGATCAGCGCCGCGCCGATGCGCCGCCCGGCATGCGTGGTGAGCACGTCCAACTCCTGCACGTAGAAGCGCGCGGGCTGCGGCTCGAACATCACGAATCCGACGCATGTTTGATCGGCTTCCACGGCGACGATGATTTCGCGCGCGGCGATCTTGCGCTCGACGAGTTCCAGCGGCATGGGCGGCGCATCGGCAATACCCGTCATGCCGACGCTGACGAAACGCAGACCCGCTTCGAATTCGATCGCACGGATCACGGCCGCATCGTGCGGTTCGGCAAAACGGAAAGTGACGGCGTGGGCGCGTTGCATGAGCGTTTCCTACGTTCGTTTATTCCAGGGCATGCCGCGATATTGACATTGGCCACGCGAAATAAACAAGCGCCCAACGCCGCCACGGCACTAAACTCCTGAGCATCGGTATTTCCCTTTCGAGCCACGATGGACCTGACGCATTTTCTGCAGATCGCCCTGCACTTCGACCAGCACCTGAGCGGCCTGACCGCCGAATACGGCGCCGTCGTTTACGCGATGCTGTTTCTCGTCGTATTCGTGGAGATCGGTTTTCTGCCGCTCTTTTTCCTGCCTGGCGATCCGCTGATTTTCATCTGCGGCGCGCTCGCCGCCACCGGCGCGCTGAACGTCTGGTTCGTGGTTCCGGTGCTGTTCGCCGCCACGGTGGCCGGCAGCATCGTCGACTATGCAATCGGCCGCGCGATCGGCGAAAAGGTCTATACCGCCGACTATCGCTGGCTCGACAAGAATGCGCTGCGCAAGGCGCACGCGTTTTACGAAGCGCGTGGCGGCCTGACGTTTCTGCTGTCGCCGTTCATCGCCGTGGTGCGAACCTTCGCGCCGTTCGTCGCCGGCGTTTCACGCATGACGTTCGCGCGTTTCGTGTCGTTCGTCACCGCCGGAGCGGCGCTGTGGATCGTCTCGCTGGTCGCGGCGGGTTATCTGTTCGGCAACGTGCCGCTGGTGCGCGATCACATGAGTTCGATCGTGCTGCTGGGCGTCTCGCTCGGCGTCGGTTCGTTGCTCGTCAGCGCCGTGTGGCGCTTCGTCAACCGGCGCATGCGCGCTCACTGATTCGCAGGGTCATGACAGCGTTATCCGCCTTGCGGGCTTTCGCGCCGGCGCTGATCGTCGCGGTCGGCACACCCGTCCCCGCATCGCCGCGCGGGTCGCGCGCGTGCTGACCAACGCCACGCCGCGATAAGCCGGGCCGCGCCGTGTCATCGGCGCATGACCGGCTCACCTCTGCTTACACCCAGCCTTCGATCTTCAGGCCGCTCGCGCGCTCGGCTTCCTCGCGCGACACGCTGCGCACCGTTTGGCCGAAGCTCCAGATGTGCCCTTCAGGATCGCGGGCGGCGTAGACGCGGTCGCCGTAAAACTGATCGGCCGGCTCACGCGTAATGATCGCGCCCGCGGCGCGCGCGCTCGCGCAGTGTTCGTCGATGCCCTCGCGCAATTGCACGTGTACCGACTGCGTGTTCTTGCCGCCGATCGAAGCGGGACTGGCCGAGTCGTCGGACCATTCGCCGGCGATCATCACGTAGCTGTCGCCAAAGCGCATCTCCGAATGGGCCAATCGGCCGTCGCTATCCGTGATGACCATCCGGCGCTCGAAGCCGAATGCTTTTTCGAGCCAGTCGAGCGCGGCGAACGGGTCCCGGTAGTACACCGCCGAACCCAGCGACGGACGATGAAGCGAATCGCTCATGCTTGTCTCCTTTGTAAGCCTTCACGTCGATATTTAACACCGCGGTTAAGCGGATCGACAAGGCGGAATGATGTGGCCGCGGCGGCCCCGTTCGGTCCGATCGTTCATCCGCGTACCCACGCAGCCAGGAAGCTGTTTGTCGGCACGACGTTTGCGTAATGAAAGCAACGCGGCATGCCGGCGCTCGGCGCGCGGTGTCGCGGCAGCCTATCGTTCGCATCGGGAGCGCGACATGGACGCATCAGCGGCTTCTGCATTACCCGCGCCACCGCCGGTCCCCATCGTGCTGGTGTACAGCCAGGGCCGCAAAGCGGCGGGCGGCGGTCACGAACTCGACACCCAATGGGAGCTTGCCCGGCAGATCGCCGAACTGAAAGGCGCGCAACTTGCTGGCAACGTCGATGACGCGTGCATCGTTTCGGCGGACCGCTACCTGGTCCCCGACGACACGTTGACCGTGGATGAAGCGCGCAAGCTGGGCGTCGCGTCGGAGCGCGATCTGTACGGCGGCGTGGTGCCGTATCCGTTCGTCGCGACGAAGCTGATCGCGCACGAATTGCCGCCGGGCGCGCGGCATGCGCCGCAAGGCTGGTCGCGTGAATTCAGCGAGCAGGTTCGCGGACTCGTGCTGCCGGGCTACGCGGCGTTCTCGCGGGACGACGCGCTCGACGCCGCCGCGTTGCTGTGGCCGGGCGGGCGGGTGCGCATCAAGCGGCCTTACGGCATCGGCGGCGCGGGGCAAGCGCTCGTGGAAACCGGCGAGCAGCTCGCCGCCGAACTCGACGACATCGGCGACGCTGCGTTGCGGGCCGAGGGCGTCGTCGTCGAACGGCATCTGGAGAACATCGAGACGCTGAGTGTCGGCCGCGTCACGCTCGACGGCCTGGTGGCGAGCTATCACGGCGTGCAGAGACTGACGGTCAACAACCACGGTCATCATGTGTACGGCGGCTCGGACCTCGTCGTCGTGCGCGGCGATTTCGACGCGCTCGCGCGTCTCGACATGGCGGACGACGTTCGAGAGGCCATTGCCCGGGCGCGCGCGTTCGATGCCTGCGTGCAAAAGTACTACGCCGGCTTCTACGCGTCGCGGCGCAACTATGACGTGGGCTGGGGCGCCGACGCGAACGGCACGCACTATTGCGGCGTGCTCGAACAGTCGTGGCGGCTGGGCGGCGCGAGCGGCGCGGAAATCGGCGCGCTGCGCGTGCTCCAGGCGGACCGCAACGCGCACACGGTGCGGGCGTCGACGTGGGAAATCTATGGCGCGCACGCCGAGGTGCCCGCGGACGCGTGCCTGATCTATCACGGCACCGATCCGCAGGCGGGCGAAATCACGAAGTTTTATACGGTAGACGGGAGTAGCGAAACATGACGGCGGACAGATACCGCGTGCAAATACCCATCGAAACCGGTCATCTCGACGCGACCATCCTCGCGCCGAAGACGACCGTGCCAGGCGTGCTCTTCGTGCATGGCTGGGGCGGCAATCAGGACCAGTATCTGGAACGCGCGCGGCAGGCCGCGGCGCTCGGCTGCGTGTGCCTCACGTTCGACCTGACCGGGCACGCGCGCACACGCAGCGAGCAGGAGACGGTCACGCGCGAAACCAACCTCAACGATCTGCTGGCCGCCTACGACACGTTGGCGAAGCATCCGCTGATCGACCGCAATTCGATCGCGGTGATCGGCAGCAGTTACGGCGGCTACCTCGCGAGCATTCTTACCTCGCTGCGGCCGGTGCGCTGGCTCGGCATGCGCGTGCCCGCCCTGTATCTCGACGAAGGCTGGAACATTCCGAAGCGCGCGCTGCACGTCAAGCATGACATCGTCGCTTATAGAAAGCGCATCGTGGCCTCCGGCGAGAATCGCGCGTTGCGCGCCGCGGCGGCATTCAAGGGCGACGTGCTGCTGGTCGAGTCGGAGCGCGATCAGTTCGTGCCGCACACGGTAATCGCCAGCTATCTGCAGGCGTTCCTGAGCGCGCATTCGTTGACCTACCGGATCATCGACGGCGCCGATCATGGACTGAGCGACGAAGGCAGTCAGCGTGCGTACACGGCGCTCGTCGTGACGTGGCTCGGCGAGATGATCGGCGGCTTGCGAGCGGGCAGCCGGGGCGAAGCAGCGAACCCGCCGATTCGGTGAGGCGGCTCGGGCGGCATCGACTTGCCGCGCGGCGAGCCGCTGGCCGCTGGTTCGGTACAGCGCTATGGGCCACTCCAGGCCGCCATGAGTCCGCTATACGCCGCCTTACTTCGCCACCGGCATTGTGAATTCGGCGCCCTTCGCGATGCTGTCCGGCCAGCGCTGCATGATGCTCTTGTAGCGCGTGTAGAAGCGGATGCCTTCTTCGCCGTAAGCGTGGTGGTCGCCGAACAGCGAGCGCTTCCAGCCGCCGAACGAGTGCCAGGCCATCGGCACCGGAATCGGCACGTTGATGCCGACCATGCCCACCTGGATCTGCCGGCCGAACGCACGCGCCACGCCGCCGTCCGACGTGAAAAGCGACACGCCGTTGCCGAACTCGTGCGCGTTGATCAACTCCACCGCGCTCGCGAAATCGGGCACCCGCACCACCGCCAGCACCGGGCCGAAAATCTCTTCCTTGTAGATCTTCATGTGCGTGCCGACCTGGTCGAACAGCGTGCCGCCGATGAAGAAGCCCTCTTCGCTCGCCACCGGATGCGCGCGGCCGTCGACGATCAGCTTCGCCCCTTCGGCCACGCCCGACGCGATATAACCGGCCACCTTGGCCTTATGTTCGGCGGTCACCAACGGCCCCATCTCGGCGTCGAGGTGTTCGCCGTTCTTGATCACCAGCGATTCGACGCGCGGCACCAGCTTCTCGATCAACCGATCGGCGACGTTGCCGACCGCCACCGCCACCGAGATCGCCATGCAGCGCTCGCCCGCCGAACCGTAGGCCGCGCCGATCAACGCATCGACGGCCTGGTCCAGATCGGCGTCCGGCATCACCACCAGATGATTCTTCGCGCCGCCGAGCGCCTGCACGCGCTTGCCGCGCTTCGACGCTTCCGTATGAATATATTCGGCGATCGGCGTCGAGCCGACGAACGACAGCGCGGCGACGTCGGGATGATCGATCAGCGCATCGACGGCCACCTTGTCGCCGTTCACGACGTTGAACACGCCGTCCGGCAAGCCGGCTTCCTTGAGCAATTCGGCGAGGCGCAGCGACGCGGACGGATCGCGCTCCGACGGCTTCAACACGAAGGTGTTGCCGCAGGCGAGCGCGACCGGGAACATCCACATCGGCACCATCACCGGGAAATTGAACGGCGTGATGCCCGCGACCACGCCGAGCGGCTGACGCAGATTCCAGTTGTCGATGCCGCCGCCGATCTGGTCGGTGAAGTCGGTCTTGAGCAGATTCGGAACGCCGCACGCGAACTCGACCACTTCGATGCCGCGCACCACTTCGCCTTGCGCGTCCGTGAACACCTTGCCGTGTTCGCGCGTGATCAGCATCGCCAGTTCGTCGTGATGCTGATTGAGCAATTCCTTGAACCTGAACAGAATGCGGGCGCGCTTGAGCGGCGCGGTTTCGCTCCAGGCCGGAAACGCCGCCCTGGCGGCCTTGACCGCCGCGTCCACTTCCTCGACCGACGCGAGCGCGACCGAGCCGCTCACCTGGCCGGTGGCGGGATTGAACACGTCCTTGAAGCGGCCGCTCGCCGGTGCGGCGGGCGCGCCGCCGATGTAGTGGCCCAACTGCTGCACAGTCAGCTTCGCTTGTTCATTCGCTACATTCATTTCCTTACCTCGTTCGGGATCGACGCGTCAGCACCGCGCCGTAAGCAGGAAGATCGGGCCGCGCCGCACGGCGCGGTATGCAAGGCCGCGCGCTCGCCGGCAGGCTCCGTCAAGACCCGCCAACTGTATCGACGGTGCCGGTCATATTCCCGATACAGCGCAATAAAACCGCGCCTCGCTGTATTGTTTTTCGCCTGACAACTGTATTGGTCGGTGAACCTGGCGCGGCCCGCCTACTCCCCGTAAGTCCTGGCTTGCAAAGTTTCGCTTTAAGGACGCCAATGAAGTCGCCTTGAAAGCTGCTCGAAAACAGTTCCGTTCAGGAGGCAATGATGGAAACGAACGCATCGGCAGACGGCCGCGAGCATCGCTCGCAGACCCGCAAAGCCACCGCCAGCGGCTGGATCGGCTCGGCGCTCGAATACTACGATTTCTTCATCTACGCGCAAGCGGCCGCTCTCATCTTTCCGCAGTTGTTCTTTCCGTCGGGCAATCCAAAGATCGCGATCGTCGCGTCGCTCGCCACCTATGGCGTCGGCTACGTCGCGCGGCCGATCGGCGCGTTCGTGCTCGGGCACTGGGGCGATACCCACGGCCGCAAGAACGTGCTGCTGCTTTGCATGTTCATGATGGGGTTTTCGACCATGGCGGTCGGCCTGCTGCCCACCTATCAGCAGGCCGGCCTGCTGGCGCCCGCGATGCTGGTGGTGCTTCGTCTGATCCAGGGCTTTGCCGTCGCGGGCGAAATCTCCGGCGCGAGTTCGATGATTCTCGAACACGCGCCGTTCGGACGACGCGGCTATTACGCCAGCTTCACGCTGCAGGGCGTGCAGGCCGGCCAGATTCTCGCCGCGGCCGTGTTCCTGCCGCTCGCCTATTACATGGAGGAAAGCTCGTTCAATTCGTGGGGCTGGCGCGTGCCGTTCCTGCTGAGCGCACTGGTGCTGGTTGCCGGCTACATCATTCGCCGCGAGGTGCAGGAAACGCCGGTCTTCAGGAAAGAAGACGCCACCGGCGCCGTGCCCAAGTCGCCGATCGCGGAGGCCTTCCGCTACAACCTGCCGGATATGCTGCGGGTGGTCGGCTGCTCGCTGATGAACGTGATTCCCGTGGTCGCCACCATTTTCGGCGCGGCGTATGCGGTGCAGGCGTCGTACGGCATCGGCTTTTCGAAGAGCGTGTATCTGTGGATTCCGGTGATCGGCAACATCGTCGCGGTGCTGGTGATTCCGTTCGTGGGCAATCTGTCGGACCGGATCGGCCGGCGCTTGCCGATCATCGTCGGGGCGCTCGGCGCCGGACTGCTCTCGTTCGCTTACCTGTACGCGATCAGCATTCGCAACGTGCCGCTGGCGATCGTGATATCGATCCTCATGTGGGGCGTCATTTACCAGGGTTATAACGCCACGTTTCCGAGCTTCTATCCCGAACTGTTCCCGAGCCGTTCACGCGTCTCCGCGATGGCGATCGGCCAGAACATCGGCACGACCATCACCGCGCTGCTGCCGGCGTTGTTCGCTTACGTCGCGCCGCCCGGATCGCACAACATTCCGCTGACCGTCGGCGCGATTACCTTCGGCATCACCATTCTCGCGGCGGCGACGGCATGGAGCGCGCGGGAAAATTATCGCGTCAGGCTGAGCGACCTGGGCGAACCCAACGCGGTGCCGATCGACAAGGAAAGCTATGAACTGCAGCGCGCCCAGACCATCGCCGAAGCGAAGAAAGCGGTTGCCTGACGGCAGCGGGCGGCGATGCATCGCGATGGCCGTCGATGCGTTCGCCGCCTTCGCAGTGTTCGCGGCAAGCAGCTAGCGCCATTGCTCGGTCAGTTCGTTGGCGAGCACCATCTTCTCGCGGATCAGTTCGGCAAAGGGCGTGTCCGCGCCGCCGTGCGTCTTGAGGAATTTCAGCGCGGCGGAGTGCACGGCGCGCATCGAGCGACCGTCGATGCCGGCCATGCGCGGCGCGCTGCGTTTGGTCTCCTCGACCAGATCGCGGGCGCTCGCGAAGTCCGGCGACAAGCCCGTGTGCGCATCGAATTCGGCGCGCAAAGCAGCCGCGTAGTCGCGCGACTGCCCAAGCCGGTCGACGTCGATCAGCAGATCGACACCCTCGGCCATGCGCAGCGCGCAGAGAATCCATAGCGCAATGAAAGCCCGATACGCGTTGTTGCCTTCGGCCGTGCGGGCATATTGCTCGCATGCCATCGCGTAGGCGTCCTCCGATGAGGGCGCGACCGGTGGCAAGCTCACGCCGCAAACCGCGATAGCCTGCCTGACCAACGGCTCCGACTGGTTCAAGCCCAGCACGCGAAACGGCGCGGCCACGAAGAACGGATTGCTCCACTGCTGGTTGAGCAGCCACCCCGAAGCGAACTGCGACGCGGGATTTCGCAACACGCTCACATGGAGCGCCTCGGGAAACGCGCGCTTGAGCCACGGCAAGCGGCCCGATGAACGGCAAAACTTCAAGACCGGCACCTTGCCCTGCTCGACGGAGCGCTCACACAGATTGCGCAAATAGCCTTGCAACGCGGGAAATTCCGCATCCGGCTCGCGGCCGAAACGATCGGTGCCGAAGCGCTTTCTGTATCCGGCGACACCGCGCGCGCCCTCTTGCAGATACGGGCGGTACTCGTCGAAGTATGGCGCGGCGAGCGGCGGATGCCCCGAGGTCAGCGTGGGACGAACAGCGGAAACATCGGCGAAGCTCAGGTCGGCGAGCACATTGCTCAACGGTTCGTAGAAGCCGGTCACCGTCTCGAGCGCGCGCAGACGCGACCAGATCCACGTGCCGGCGCTGCGCCAGCCGGTATGCAGAAATACGCCCTGTTTCAGGGCACTTTCGCTTGCGGTGTCATCCTGGCGTTGCGATGGATCATTCGACATACGGGTCACCTTTTTGCGCGACCGAGAGGCCGCGCAACGGTCGATTTGAAAACGGCATGGGACTTCTCTTCAAGTTAAAGCAACGACTGCCCGCCTCGATGCAGAAGCCCACACTCTAGCGGTTCAGGCTGTCGACTGCGTTACAAAAGCCATCACTTTACCTTGCACCGACGCACCGCATTCATCGACGCGAGCGAGGTGACATACGGTGGACTGGAACCGCGCACCCAAACGCTTTAAGCTCCCAGACTCACGAACTCAAACGCCGCTGACATGAACGATTCGGCTGATATCCGCTTCCTGCTGACGATCCGCGAAAGCGGCAGCCTGATCGCCGCGGCGAGAAAACTGGGGCTGTCGCCCTCGGCGGTGACCCAGCGCCTTCAGCAACTCGAAAAGAAGCTGGGCGCGCAACTCGTGAATCGCACGGCACGCCGCTTGCAGTTCACGGAAGAAGGCGCGCTGCTATGCGAGCGCGGCGCCGAACTCGTCCAGCAGTTCGATTCATTGTTCGAAGACGTGCAGACGCGCCGTGGCGGCCTGGTCGGCACGTTGAAAATCAATGGCCCGCTGGGCTTCGGACGGCGCCACCTCGCACCGGCCATTGCCGACTTCCAGCAGCAGAACCCGGATATCGACGTGGCGCTCACGCTGTCCGATCAGCCTTTGACGGACACCATGGATCGCTTCGACATCGTCGTGCATATCGGCGAGTTGCCGGCCTCCAACCGCGTCGGTTACGCGATTGCCCCGAATGCGCGATTCGTCTGCGCGGCGCCGGCGCTCGTCAAGCGCCTTGGCGCACCGGAATCGCCGGATGAATTGAGCAAGCTGCCCTGCATCGTGCTGCGCGAGAACAACGAGGACGTCTCGCTGTGGCAATTCAGCAAGGGCAGAACGCGCCGCAGCGTGCGCGTGTCCGCGCATTTGAGTTGCAACGACGGCGACGTGATCCGCCAGTGGGCGTGCGAAGGCCGCGGCGTGATTCTGCGCTCGGAATGGGATGTCGCCGACGACATCGCGCGGGGCCGGCTGGTGCGCTTGTTGCCCGGATGGAAGGCGCCGGACGCCAACGTCATGGCGCTCACGCATCAACGGGCGGGGCTGCCGGCGCGTACCCGTCACTTCATGCAGTATTTACAGGCCAGATTCAGACCGCTGCCGCCGTGGCGGCGATGATATTCATGGGGCACCTCGCATGCAAATTGCTCTATTCAGTTCGATTGAATCTATGAATCAGGCTGGCTGAACGCCGTATCGGCGGTGAAACCCTATAATCGAAGCACCGTCCACCGCCGGTCCAGATCATGACTTCCGCCGCCGTCCCCGCTGCCTATCCCAAGGCTGTCCTGTTCGACCTGCTGACCGCCCTGCTCGATTCATGGTCGTCATGGAATCGCGCCGCGGGTTCCGAGCAGGCGGGTCGCGCGTGGCGCGCGGCGTATTTGCGCCTGACCTATGGCTGCGGCCGCTACATTGCGTATGAACAATTGGTGCGCAACGCGGCCGAAAAAGTCGGCCTGCCGGAATCCGCCGCGTTCGCGCTCGAAGCGGACTGGCTGGAACTCGCGCCGTGGCCTCGCGCCCTGGAAACACTGCAGGCGCTCAAGCCGCATTGCAAACTGGCGGTCGTCACCAACTGCTCCGCGCGCCTCGGCAAGCAGGCGGCCGATCTCTTGCCGATCGGCTGGGACGCAATCGTTACCGCCGAAGAAGCCGGCGTGTACAAACCGAACCCCTTGCCGTACCGGCTCGCGCTCGAAAAACTCGGCGTGCAAGCCCACGAAGCCGCGTTCGTGGCCGGCTCCAGCTACGACATGTTCGGCACCGCCGCCATCGGCTTGCGGACGTATTGGCATAACCACGTCGGTCTGCCGCTCGTGACGGGCGCGCAGTCGCCGGAAATCGAGTCGCCGACGCTCGACTCGCTGGTGCCGTGGCTCAGTCGCTTCGGCGCGCTCTGAAACCCTTCCGTTCTCCGCGAAAGCATGAAACTCGACCATATCGATACCCCAGCCGCGCTAATCGACATCGCCCGCATGCAGAAGAACATTGCGCGGATGCAGGGGCGCATGAACGCCTTGGGCGTCGCGTTCCGTCCGCATGTGAAAACCACCAAATGTATCGACGTGGTGCGCGCGCAGATCGCCGCCGGCGCGCGCGGCATCACGGTCTCGACGCTGAAGGAAGCGGAGGCGTTCTTCGCCGCGGGCGTGGACGACATTCTCTACGCGGTCAGCATCGTCCCTGCAAAGTTGCCGCGAGCGTTGGCGCTGCGTCGCCAGGGCTGCGACCTCAAGCTGGTGGTGGACAACCCCACCGCCGCGGCGGCCGTCGCCGCATTCGGCGACCAGCACGGCGAAACCTTCGAGGTGTGGATCGAGGTGGACACCGACGGGCACCGCTCGGGCATCACGCCGGAACAGGACACGTTGCTCGAAGTCGGCCGGATTCTGCATGACAACGGCGTAACTGTTGGCGGCGTGATGACTCACGCGGGCTCCAGCTACGAACTGCATACGCCGCAGGCGCTCGCCGCGCTCGCGGAGCAGGAACGCGCCGGCTGCGTGCGCGCGGCGCAACGCTTGCGCGATGCGGGCATTCCGTGCCCGGCCGTCAGTGTCGGCTCGACGCCCACCGCGCTCGCGGTCGGGCAACTGGAAGGTGTCACCGAAGTGCGGGCGGGCGTGTACGTGTTCTTCGATCTGGTCATGCACAACGTGGGCGTGTGCGCGCTCGAAGACATCGCGCTCAGCGTGCTCGCCACCGTGATCGGCCACCAGGCGGATAAAGGCTGGGCGATTCTCGACGCGGGCTGGATGGCGATGAGCCGCGATCGCGGCACGTCGAGGCAATCGCACGATTTCGGCTACGGCCAGCCGTGTTTGCTGAATGGCACGCCGCTTGCCGGTTACGTGGTGAGCGGCGCCAATCAGGAGCATGGGATTCTTTCATTAACGTGGGCGACGGGTGACGAAGGCGGCCATGCCGACGACATCGCGCAACGCTTTCCCATCGGCATGAAACTGCGCATTCTGCCGAATCACGCCTGCGCCACCGGCGCGCAATTTCCCGAGTATCACGCCGTTTCGCCGGAAGGCAACAGCGTGGAATGGCGGCGCTTTCAGGGCTGGTGAGCGGCTTCGCCGCCAGGGAACACGCGCTTCCTTAATCCTCTGCCTCCAGGCCGGCCAGCAGATCGTCGACCGCGCGGTACACGCGCTCGACGACCTCCGGCCCGACCTTGCGCTCCAGCGCGCGATAGTGCGCTTCGAGATCCTTCGAAATCACGCGCACCAGGTCCACGCTCGTATCGGTGAGCGACACCAGCACGCGGCGCTGGTCTTCCGCGAAACGCTCCTTCGTGACCAGATCCATGCTCTCCATGCGCGCGAGCACGCCGGCCATGCTCGGGCTCGAAATCGTGCAGATATCGGAAATATGACGCGGCTCCATCGGGCCGTGTTCGTTGAGCGCGCGAATCACGCGCCATTGCTGCTCGGTGAGTCCGTGCGCGGTAATCAATGGACGGAACCGCTCCATCATTTTTTCCCGGGCGCGCAACAGCAGCATCGGCAGATTGCGGTGCAAAACTCGTTTGGAGGCGTGAGCGGACATATCGGAAGATAAGTAAAAGGCAACCGTCGAAGCGCAAGGGAAAACCCGCGATCAGCCGACAGACTATTGACCGTGGATGATATCAAGCGCAATACTACTAGCATGTTAGTAGTTTATCAAAGAGACAGCCGAGTCATGTTCGCACTTGCCGATCATCTGCTGCATCCCGAGGGCACCGCCTTGCCGCGCGACGTGGATGCGAACGCCGTGGCCGCGCTGCTCGCACGCGGCATTGCCTGCCGCGCGCCGGTGAACGGCGCTGTCTACGGAACCTTGCTGAACGACCGTGCCGCGCTGAACGCACTAGGCGACGCGCTGCACGCGCCGCCATATAAAGCGCCGCCGCAAGCGCCCGTTCTGTATCTGAAGCCGCGCAACACGCTCGCCGGGCATCGCGCGCGCGTCGTCGTGCCGGACGATGCACTCGGCGTGGAAGTCGGCGCTTCGCTGGGCATCGTGATCGGCCGCACTGCAACGAGGCTGAGCGTGGAGCGTGCGTTCGATTACATCGCGGGCTATACGCTGGTCGCCGATCTGAGTGTGCCGCATGCCAGCGTGTATCGTCCTTCGGTGCGATTCCGCGCACGCGACGGCTTTTGCGTGATCGGGCCGGCGTTGGTTGCCGCGCGTCATGTTCCCGCGCCCGACGATCTCGCGATCAAGGTTTCGCTCAATGGACGCGAGATCTTCGCGGCGAGCACGGCGTCGTCGGTGCGCAACGTGGCGCAATTGCTCGCGGACGTGACCGATTTCATGACCCTTGGCGCAGGCGATGTCATCACGCTGGGCGTGCCGTATGGATCGCCCGTCGCCCATATCGGCGACACGGCCACGCTGTCCATTGGTACATGGCCGCCCCTCGACGTGTCGTTTATCGACGCACGGGAACAAGCCGGAGAACAGCCATGATGCGCGGCCGCGTCGCATATGCCGGCGCGATTCACGAAGCCTCGCCCGACGCCAACGGCGTGCGCCTCGCCGACGGCCGCGTGCGTCGCGAGGATGAGCTCGTGTGGCTCGCGCCGATCGAAGTCGGCACGATCTTCGCGCTCGGCCTGAACTACGCCGAGCACGCGAAGGAATTGCAGTTCACGAAGCAGGAAGAGCCGCTGGTGTTCCTCAAGGGACCGGGCACGGTGATCGGTCACCGCGGCATCACGCGCCGCCCCGCCGATGTCGCCTTCATGCATTACGAGTGCGAACTCGCCGTCGTGATCGGCCGAACCGCGCAGCACGTCAAGCGCGAAAACGCCATGCGGCACGTGGCCGGCTACATGACCGCGAACGACTACGCGATCCGCGACTACCTGGAAAACTACTACCGCCCCAACCTTCGCGTGAAGAATCGTGACGGCGGCACGGTGCTGGGCCCCTGGTTCGTGGATGCGGCGGATGTCGAGGACGTCACGCAACTGGAATTGCGCACCTTCGTGAACGGCACATTGCAGCAGCGCGGCAATACGCGCGATCTCGTCACGGATATCCCGGCGCTGATCGAATACCTGAGCAGCTTCATGACGCTCGCGCCCGGCGACGTGATCCTGACCGGCACGCCGGAAGGCATCGTCAACGTGAATGCGGGCGATGAAGTGGTCTGCGAGATCGACGGACTGGGCCGTCTCGTCAATACGATTGCATCCGACGCGGACTTCGGCCGCGTTTGATCAAGGCTGAAAAAAGGACAAGGCAATGCGAATCGAACATCTGATCAACGGCAAATCGAGCGTTGCGCGTGACTACTTCGAGACCGTCGATCCGGCCACGCAAGAGGTGCTTGCCGAAGTCGCGCGCGCCGGCGCGGCAGAAGTGGACGCCGCGGTGCGCGCGGCCAAGGATGCGTTTCCCGCGTGGGCCGGCAAGCCCGCGGTTGAGCGCGCCAAGCTGGTGCGCAAGCTCGGCGAACTGATCGCGAAGAACGTGCCGGAGATCTCGGAGACTGAAACGAAGGACACCGGCCAGACCATCTCGCAGACCCGCAAGCAACTCGTGCCGCGCGCCGCCGACAACTTCAGCTACTTCGCCGAGATGTGCACGCGCGTCGACGGCCACACGTATCCCACCGATACGCATCTGAACTACACGCTGTTTCATCCGGTCGGCGTGTGCGCGCTGATTTCGCCGTGGAACGTGCCGTTCATGACGGCCACGTGGAAGGTCGCGCCCTGCCTCGCGTTCGGCAATACGGCCGTGTTGAAGATGAGCGAGCTGTCGCCGCTCACCGCGTCGATGCTCGGCAATCTCGCGCTCGAAGCGGGCATTCCGGCGGGCGTGCTGAATGTCGTGCACGGCTTCGGCAAGGAAACCGGCGAGCCGCTGGTGGCGCATCCCGATGTGCATGCGGTGTCGTTCACCGGATCCACCGCCACCGGCAACCGCATCGTGCAAAGCGCGGGCCTGAAGAAGTTTTCGATGGAACTCGGCGGCAAGTCGCCGTTCGTGATTTTCGACGACGCCGATTTTGAACGCGCGCTCGACGCCGCCGTGTTCATGATCTTCTCGAACAACGGCGAACGCTGCACGGCGGGCTCGCGCATTCTGGTGCAGCGCTCGATTTACGCACGCTTTGCCGCGCGTTTCATCGAACGCGCGAAGCGCCTGGCGGTGGGCGATCCGCTCGCCGACGGCACCATCATCGGACCGATGATCAGCCAGGGGCATCTGGCGAAAGTGCGCAGCTATATCGAACTGGGTCCCAAAGAAGGCGCGACGCTCGCCTGTGGCGGCCTCGATATGCCGGACTTGCCCGAAGCCATGCGCAAGGGCAACTTCGTTGCGCCAACTGTATTCGTCGACGTCGACAACCGCATGCGAATCGCGCAGGAAGAAATCTTCGGCCCGGTCGCCTGCCTGATTCCATTCGACGACGAAGCCGATGCGATCAGGCTCGCCAACGACATCGCCTACGGCCTGTCGAGCTACATCTGGACCGAGAACACGGGCCGCGCGCATCGCGTCGCCGCCGCCGTCGAAGCGGGCATGTGTTTCGTCAACAGTCAGAACGTGCGCGATCTGCGTCAGCCGTTCGGCGGCACGAAGGCATCGGGCGTGGGCCGCGAAGGCGGCACGTGGAGCTACGAAGTGTTCCTCGAACCGAAGAACGTATGCGTGTCGCTCGGCTCGCATCACATTCCGCGTTGGGGCGTCTGAACCGCTGTTCGACGCGCGAGCGCATCTCGCCTCGCGCCACACAAAGAAGGAGACCGCGATGGGCAAACTCGCGTTGGCAGCAAAAGTGACTCACGTCCCGTCGCTGTATCTTTCCGAACTCGACGGTCCGCACCGAGGTTGCCGCCAGGCCGCGATCGACGGTCATCATGAAATCGGCCGGCGTTGCCGCGAACTGGGTGTGGATACGATCGTCGTATTCGACGTGCACTGGCTGGTGAACAGCGAATACCACATCAATTGCGCACCGAAGTTCGAAGGCGTCTACACGAGCAATGAATTGCCGCACTTCATCAAGAACATGGCCTACGCGTATCCCGGCAATGTCGAACTCGGCAATCTGATCGCGGAAGTCGCCAACGAAATCGGCGTGAAAAGCCGCGCGCACAGCGAGACCACGCTCGATCTGGAGTACGGCACGCTGGTGCCGATGCGCTATATGAATGGCGACCAGCACTTCAAGGCAGTCTCGGTGGCGGGCTGGTGCATGTGGCACGACCTCGCGACTAGCGCGCGTTTCGGTCTCGCGGTGCGCAAGGCGATCGAGGAGCGTTACGACGGCACCGTGGCGATTCTGGCGAGCGGTTCGTTGAGCCACCATTTCGCCGACAACGGCACGGCCGAGCAGTTCATGCACAAGGTCTGGAGCCCGTTCCTCGAATTGATGGATCGCAAGGTGGTCGATCTCTGGGAAGCCGGCGACTGGAAGACCTTCTGCGAGATGCTGCCGCTCTACAACGAGAAATGCTGGGGCGAAGGCGGCATGCACGACACCGCGATGCTGCTCGGCGCACTCGGCTGGGACCGTTACGACGGCAAGGTGGAAGTCGTCACGCCGTATTTCGGCAGTTCGGGCACCGGCCAGATCAACGCGATCTTTCCGGTTACGCCCCTGCCCGTCTGAGTTTTGAGGAGTTCAACGTGCCGCATTTGACCTTGGAATACAGCGCCAATCTTGCCGGCGAGGAAAGCATCGGCGAATTATGCAAGACGCTGGCTCACTGCCTGGGCGCCCAGCGCGAGAATGAGCAGCATGTTTATCCGCTCGGCGGTATCCGCGTGCGCGCGTTGCGCTGCGCGCAGTACTGCATCGCCGACGGCCGGCCCGACGCCGCGTTCCTGCACGCGAACCTGAAGATCGCCGCGGGCCGCTCGCAAGCCGTTAAAAAATCGACCGGCGACGCGTTATTCGCGTTGATCAAACAGCACTTCGCCGCCGACTTCGAACAACGGGGCCTCGCGTTATCGCTCGAACTCAATGAATTCAGCGAAGCCGGCACGTGGAAGCACAACAATCTGCACGCGCGGCTCAAGCCATAGCGCCCAGCCCAGCCGATGCAGCGGCTCATGGAGACCTCAACATGCTAGACGAACAGACCATCCGCGAGCTTGCGGCGCAACTCGACAACGCCGAGAAAACCCGCACGCAACTGCGTCACTTCTCCGCCGCGTACCCGCACATGACCGTCGAGGACGGCTACGCGATTCAGCGCGAATGGGTCAAGCTCAAGCTGGCCGAGGGTCACGTAATCAAGGGCCGCAAGATCGGCCTCACGTCGCGCGCCATGCAGCGTTCGTCGCAGATCGACGAACCCGACTATGCGCCGCTGCTCGACAGCATGTTCATCGAAAGCGGCCAGGACATTCGCGCGGACCGCTTCATCGCGCCGCGCGTGGAAGTGGAACTCGCGTTCATCTTGAGCAAGCCGCTGAAGGGCCCCGGCGTCACGCTGTTCGACGTGCTCGACGCCACGGCTTACGTCAGCCCCGCCGTGGAGATCATCGACGCGCGCATCGAACAGTTCGACCGCGAAACGAAAGCGCCGCGCAAGGTCTACGACACGATCTCGGACTTCGCGGCCAATGCGGGCATCGTTCTGGGCGGCCGTCCAGTGCGGCCGCTCGACGTCGATCTGCGCTGGGTCGGCGCGCTGCTGTACAAGAACGGCGCGGTGGAGGAAAGCGGTCTCGCAGCCGCGGTGCTGAATCATCCCGCAACCGGCGTCGCCTGGCTCGCCAACAAGATCGCCCGATACGACGAAGCGCTGAACGCGAACGACGTGATCCTGAGCGGCTCGTTCACGAGCCCGATCCCCGCGCGAGCCGGCGACACGTTTCATGTCGACTACGGTCCATTGGGCGGCATCGGTTTGAATTTCATTTGAGTTGGCCGACATGTCACTTCCGCACAACACCTTCAAACGCGCGTTGATCGAAGGCAAGCCGCAGTTCGGTTTATGGGCCGCGCTCGCCGACGCCTACGTCACCGAGTTGCTCGCCACCGCGGGTTTCGACTGGCTGCTGATCGACAACGAGCATGCGCCGAACGACATACGCAGCACGCTCGCGCAATTGCAGGCGGTCGCCGCGTATGCGTCGCATCCGGTGGTGCGTCCGGTGCGCAGCGACAGCGCGTTGATCAAACAGTTGCTCGACATCGGCGCGCAGACCTTGCTGCTGCCGATGATCGATACCGCCGACCAGGCAATCGATGCCGTCGCGGCGACACGCTATCCGCCGCAAGGAATTCGCGGCGTAGGCAGTGCGTTGGCGCGCGCATCGCGTTGGAACCGGATACCGGATTATCTGCACACAGCGGCACGGGAATTGTGCGTGCTGGTGCAGGTGGAAACGCTGCAAGGCATGCAAAATCTGCCGGCAATCGCGGGCGTGGAAGGGGTCGACGGCGTGTTTTTCGGTCCTGCGGATTTGAGCGCGTCGATGGGCTTGCTTGGCAAGCCGGGCGACGCGCGCGTGCGCGAAGCGATTTGCAACGGCATCGAGACGGTACGCAGCGCCGGCAAGGCGGCGGGCGTATTGGCGCCCGATTCCGCGATTGCCGCTGAGTATCTCGCGGCGGGCGCCACGTTCGTGGCGGTCGGCACGGATACGGGCTTGCTGAGCCGCGCGGCGGCGGACCTGGCCGCGTCGTATAAGCAGACAGCGGAAGCGGCGATGCCGGCGAGAGGCGGGTATTGATCGAACCCGCAAACCGGAAACAGCGAACCGTACACCGCGCTAAACAGGCGGCGCACTCCGCGCCGCCCTTCGTGCATACCGTCGCCGTTCAGCGAAAGCCCCGCCTCCAGTAACGGCAAAAGCGGCTAGAACGCGTGCCGCAACCCCACCATGCCGACGAACTGCGACGGCCCGGACGAAGGCGTGGCGTTCTGCGAGTCGCCGACCACCGCCACCGCGTCGACAATGCTGGTTCCAGTGGAGCCCGCCGCGATCAACGACTTGCCGCGCGCCAGTTGATACGCCTGGATTGCATAAAGCGTGGTGCGGGTTGTCAGGTTGTAGGTCTGTTCGAGCGAAATCTGGTGATAGCGCGCCGGATCGCTCACGCCGTTCGCCTTGCTCGCGCGCGTATAGCTATACCCCGCGCCGACGGTCACCGCCGGCGAGAAGCGATACGTCGAAATCAAACCATACGTGTTGAACACCGCCTCGCTCGCGAACAGCGATCGGGAGCCCGGCGCATATTGCACGTTCGAGTAGTTCACGCCGACCATCAGGTCGTCGTGCGTATAGCGGGCCGCGGCCGCGAGGAGTTGCGCGCTGTGCGCAGTCGCGTAGCCGCTGTTGACCGGCGAATTGATCGCGAAGCTGCCCAACGATTGGCTCGTCGCGATGTCGCGCAGCTTGAGGTAGCCCACGGCGACGGCGAACGGCTTGTAGTCGTAGCGGAACGCCGCGCTGAAATTGCTGCCGCTCGCAACGCTGCCGGGCACGCCGCCCAGCCCGTATTGCGCGCTGAATGCGAGGCCCGCAATAGTGGGCGACGTGTAGGTGACCGAGTTGTTGAAGCGCAGCGTGGTATCGAGCGCATCGAGGTCGCCCGGGTGCGCGCCGGTCGCGCCGGTCAGCACGCCCGTCGGTCCGAGCGCGCCGACCATCTGGAAGTACGGCGTGTACTGGCGGCCGAGCGTCAGCGTGCCGTACCGGTCGTTGCTCAGGCCGGCGTAGGCCTGCCGGTTGAAGATGAGGCCCGCGCTGCTTTGCGCGCCAGTGAGCGAATTGAAGCCGCTTTCCAGCCGGAAAATCGCCTTGGTGCCGCCGCCGATGTCTTCCGCGCCGAGCAGGCCGAACTTGCTCGCCTGCAGATTGCCCTGGCTCATATAAAAGTTCGAATGGCCACGCTGGTTGCTCACGTAGGCGAACGCGTTATCGACAACGCCGTACAACGTCACGCTGCTTTGCGCCGCCGCCTGGGTCGATAGCGCCATGCTCGCGAACGGTACGCATGACAGGGTGAAAACACGGGCGCCGATGCGCTTCATCTGGTTCATTGCTGGTGAGTCTCCGTATGTATGTGTGTGTTCAAGCAAGGCCGTTGATGCCTGCGCTCTCAACCGTGCAGTCGCACCGTCAGATGACGCCAACCGCCTGCCGTCTCGTCGGCGACGAGTGCGCCACTCGTGCAGGTAGCCGCGCGCGTCTCGCTTGCGGGCACCAGCACCTGGACCTCCGTTTGCGCGCGCGGCATGTGGCCTTCGCGCGCTATCGAGACGCGCAGCGCGTCGGTGTCGCTGTCGATCGTGACGCGCCAACGCCCTTGCTCGCCGTTGCGCCACGCCTCGCTCTCGCCGTCGTCTTCCACGCAAGCGCCGCATGCCGTTCCGACGCTCGCGAACGGCAAGGCAATGAACGCACGCGTATCGGCAGGGCGCCCGAAGTGCTGTTCCGCGACGTTCAGCGGAATCACGCCGCCCTCGCGCAGGAGCATCACCGGCTGCTCGAACGGCGCGGGCAAGCTGACCGACTGGCCGCCTTCGAACACCTCGCCGCTCCAGTACGACGCCCAGCGCGCGCCGGCCGGCAGATACACGTCGCGCGTACTCTGCCCCGCTTCCACCACGGGCGCGACGAGCAGCGAAGCGCCGAGCATCATGTCGTCGCCGTCGACGTAGCAGCGCGGATCGTGCGGAAACTCCGCGAACATCGGACGCAGCACCGGCTCGTATGCAGCATGCGATTGCCACAGCAGTTCGTACAGGTAGGGAATCAGCCGGTAGCGCAGCTTGATTAGCGCGGCGATTCGCGGCGTGAGTTCGGCATGCATCCACGGTTCGTTGACGGTGCCGTCGTCGTTCCACGAATGAATGCTGAAACGCGGCAGGAAGATGCCGAACGCGACCCAGCGTGCGAACAGTTCCGGCTCCGGCGCGGGGCCGGAAAAACCGCCGATGTCGTGCCCGCTGTTCGACACGCCCGACATCGCGAGACCGAGGCCCATCTTCAGGTTGTAGCGCAGCGTTTCCCACGACGTGTAGTTGTCGCCCGACCACGTCTGCACATAGCGATGCATGCCGACGCCGCCCGCGCGCGAAACGAGAAAGGGCCGGCGCCCGGGCGCATATTCGCGTTGGGCGTCGCGTGACGCGCGCATCATCAGTTGCGTTTGCAAAACCTTTGCCTGCCACGCCGGAAACGGTTCGCCGAAACCCTGCGCAATCGCGTCAGGCGTCCAGATTTCGAATTCGTTGTTGTCGTTCCACGTGGCGGCCACGCCGTAACGCAACAGGCTGTCCGTCACGCGCGCCTTCCACCAGTCGAGCGTGGCCGGATTCGTGAAGTCCAGATAGGCGCCGACTTCGTCCCAGAACTGCACCCACGCCGGCTCGCCGTCGCGCGACTCGATCAG
Organism: Paraburkholderia terricola; assembly: GCF_900142195.1. Classification (GTDB taxonomy): domain Bacteria; phylum Pseudomonadota; class Gammaproteobacteria; order Burkholderiales; family Burkholderiaceae; genus Paraburkholderia; species Paraburkholderia terricola. The sequence goes on along the minus strand of NZ_FRAB01000003.1, from coordinate 168,567 downwards.
CAGACCGGCGCGCGCCGCCTCCTCGAACGCGGGATGATCTCGCAGCAAGCAAGGCTTGATGTTCGCGCACAGGCGCACGCCTTCGTCGAGATAGCTTCGGACGAAGCCGTCGATGTCGGGAAACTTCTCGCGGTTCCAGTTGAACACATAACGCTTCGCGCCAATCGACGTATAGCCCGACGACAGATGAAACGAATCGCACAGCACGTCGTGCGCCTTGCATTGGTCGATGAATTCGGCCATGCGGTGCTGCGCATCGGGCGCGTCGGTGTAGCTCATCGTCGAACCGGAATAGCCGAGGCCCCATTTGGGCATCCATGCCGGGCGGCCGGTGAGCCACGTGAAGCGGCGCACCGCATGCAACGGCGTGCCCGCCGACGCGATGAAGTAGTAATCCAGATCGCCGTGTTCCGCGACGAAATGCCGGTAGTGCCCGTGATAGTTATCGAGCTCGCGGCCCATGTCGAAACGGCAATCGGCCAGCGTGTCGTAGAACAGGCCGAAGCCGGTCGCCGTTTCCGGCTGCCACGTCACGTAAAAGGGAATGTGCTTGTACAGGGGGTCGGTGCCGCGCGCGCTATAGCCCATCGCGTCGATGTTGCGCATCTCGTAGCGCTGCCCCGCGCGATCGAGCGAGCCGGCCCGTTCGCCGAGGCCCACGTACATCTCGCCGCGCTGCCGTTCGACGTAGTGATACACGCGCGAATCCCACCAGCCGAAGTTGTACGCCTGGGTCTTGCGATCGCTCATGACGTGGCGCCATGCGCCGTCTTGCCCGCCGTCCCGGATCGCCCACGAGCAGAAGCCGCCGTCGCGCGCCACCGTCAAGCGGATGCAAGCGGTCTCGATCACGACACTGCGCCCGTCGTCGGACACGCTGTGCGGCGTGGCGGCGAAGCCGCTCAGGTCGCGCCGCTCGCGCCCTTCGAGCGGCACGTCCTCCATGCCGGGCGCGATCGCCCACGAGCGCGGGCCATGCAGTTCGCCATCGGGCAAGACGAGCACGCGGACGATGTCGTCGGCGAGCACGAACAGCTCGATCCGGCAGTTGTGCGCCGCCGTCAGAACGATCGTGTTGCCGGTGCGAGCGGATAGCGAGAAATGCGGACGATTTTTCAACGAAGCCATGATGTGTCTTTATCCAAGGTCAGGCGGACGCGCTCGCGCTTTGATCGGTGGGATGCGGCTGCGCGTCGCGCGACACGCCGCGCATCAGGACGATGAGCAAGGTCGCGCCGATCAGGTCGAACGCGCCGAGGGCGGCGAACAGCGGCGTATAGCCGATCGAGCCGGCAAGCTGGCCGACCAGCAGCGAAAAGCCGAGGCCGCCGATCCACGCCGCCATGCCGGCGAAGCCGCTCGCCGTGCCGACCTCGCCGGGTTCGAACACGTCGGCGGCGAGCGTGTTGACGAGCGCCGAGATCATCTGGTGCGCGAAGCCGCCGACGCAGAAGAGCGCGATCGCCTCATACGGCGACGCCACGAGTCCGATGCAGGCCGGCCCGAGCATCATGAACGCGCCGAGCACCACGCCGGCGATGCGCGAGGCGATCATCGGCATGCGGAACCGTTTCATCAGGAACGGTGAGAGATAACCGCCGAACAGGCCGCCCAGGTCGGCGGCGAGAAACGGCAGCCACGCGAACATGGCGATGTGCTTCAGATCCATGTGGCGTTCGGTGGCGAGATAGAGCGGAATCCAGAAACTGAAGGTCTGCCATGCCGGCTCGGCGAAGAAACGCGCCTGCGCGATGGCCCAGAAACGCCGCGTGCCGAGCACCTTGCGCACGCGATGCCCGCCCTCGCCCGACAACGCAACCGGCGACTGGCCGTCGAGAATCTTGTCGCGTTCTTTCGGCGAAATACGCGGATGATCGGCCGGCGAGCGATACAGCGCGAACCAGACCGCCGCCCACACGAAACCCAACGCACCCGTCACGGCGAAAGCGCTCTGCCAGCCGTAGCGCAACGAGAGGAACACGACGAGCGGCGGTGCGAACAACGAACCCAGCGACGTGCCCGCATTGAAGTAGCCGACCGCCACCGAGCGCTCGCGATTCGGAAACCACTCGGCCACCACTTTCATGCCCGCGGGAATGGCGACCGCTTCCGACAGCCCCATCAGGCCGCGCAGCGCCGCCAGCGACACCCAGCCGGTCGCGAAGCCATGCAGACAGCCGACCAGCGACCACAGACACGCGAACAGCGCGAAGCCGAGCCGCAGACCGATCAGGTCGATGATCAAACCGCACACCGGCTGCATGATCGTGTAGCCGACCTGGAATGCGCCGACGACATACGAGTACTGTTTGGTGTCCATGTGCAGCAGCGTCATCAACTGCGGCGCCATCACGCCGAGCGCGTTGCGCGACAGGTAGTTGACGATCGTGCCGAGGCAAACCAGCGCGATGATCCACCAGCGTAGACCGACGATTTTTCGCAAGATGCTCCTCCATTTGTCTCGGTGCCAAGCAGCGCGCAGCGCGCCGGCAGTGATGTCCTTGTTCGCAAACGAACAATTTTTGTCCTTTTATGGTCGGACATCATATCAATTTGTTCGATCGTTGATACTCGGGTAAACCATGTTTTTCGAACGAAATATGCGGTTTTCAGCGCGTAATACCATATGAGAGCGAGCATTCTGCCTATGTCATCTGACGACTTACGTTAATGTCATCCGCACGCGCATGTTCATTCGAACAAAGGCGTGATCATTGACGAGCGTGGTGGAGGGGAACAACAGAAAAACGGGAGGAAGTCGGGACGCGGCGCTTGAAGCAGCCGGTAGAACGAAGCAGCGGACGGCTCAGTCGCCGGCGGGCCAGGGCAAGCCGAGCGCCGACCAATCCAGTTCCACTCCAATGACGGAGCGCCCGGCGGCGAACTGCACCGCCAGCGTCACCGCGATACACGGCCTGCCGCTCGCGAGGGAAAGATACGGGTTGCTCGCCACGGCAACGCCAGGCAACAGAACCGCATTCCGAAAGTAAGGCCGATGATCCCACCGGGCATCGCGAGGATTGGCCACCGGATGCAGCGAGGCGACCTCGCTACGCCACGCCGGCCCCGGCAGTTCGCGCCCGATCTGCCGGCCGGCATCGTCGAGAATGAAACAGCTCACGCAACGCTCGAACGTGGCGAGCGACGCAAACGCCTCCTCCATCGCGACGCCGCGCAGCAACGCGTCGGCGGCGAGGCGCAACGCGGACCGGTAAGGCTCGACCTCCGACTCGAACAACGCATGCTGATGCGCCCGCCCCTGCGCGATCACGTTGAACGCGTCATCGATGCGCCGGCGCACCGACTCCGGCGGCGCGATCTCCGCGGCCGGCCGGCCGAGCAGGTAGCCTTGCGCGAAATCGACGTTCGACTCCACCGCGAGAATCAGTTCCTCCGTGGTCTCCACGCCCTCGACCACCACCAGCATCCCGGCATGATGCAGCAGCGACACGAGCTTCGGCAGGATCGGCTGCTCGATGCCGTGTCCCGTCGCGCGAATCAGTTCGCCGTCGAGCTTGACGAGGTCCGGCCGGATACGGAACAGACGGTCGAGATTCGATTGACCCGCGCCGAAATCGTCGACGGCGATCAGGAAGCCGTGCGCGCGATACAAGGCCGCCGCCCGCGACATATCGTCGACGCTGCCGCCGTGCGACTCGAGAATCTCGAGAATCACCCGTTCCGGTTCCAGGCCGACCGCGCACACCATTGCCGCGAGCTTGTCGGCATAGCCATCCGCGACGAACGTGGCCGGCAGGATGTTGAGGAAGAGCCACGCCTCGGCGGGCAATCGGGTGCGCGCGTGGGCGAGATGCACCGCGTGGCTCGCGCGGTCGAGCGCGCCTTCGTCGCTGGACGGTCTCGGTGCGAACAGCACCATCGGCGGGACGAGCGTGCCGTCGTCCTGCTCGCCGCGCAGCAACGCCTCGAAGCCCACCTGCTTCTGATGCGACAAGCTATAGAGCGGCTGAAAATGCGAGGCGAGATAGTAATCCTCCCACCGGTAGCGCGCCGCCGCGCCGCCTTGCGCGGATGCCTCGCCGGCAAGCAGTTGCAACGGCTCGAACGGCGGCGCGCGTTCGGCGCACACGCGGTTTCTGCCGGAGTGCTTGGCGCGCAGCAAGGCTTCGTCGGCGCGATCGAGCAGCGCCATGATGGTCTCGCCGCTGCGATGCTCGGCCACGCCGAAGCTCGCGGTCAGATAGCCGTCCGGCCGCTCGATCGCGGCAATCGCGCCGCGCAGCCGCTCGGCCGTCTGGAGCGCGCCCGTGAGACCGTCCTGCAGCAGCACCGCGAACTCCTCGCCGCCGACCCGGCTCACGCTGTCTTCGGCGGCGGTTTCCTCCATCAGCGCCTGGGCGACCTGGTACAGCACCTGGTCGCCGGCAGCATGGCCGAAACGGTCATTCAGCGATTTGAAGTTGTCGATGTCCAGAAAGATCGCGCTAACCCGCGCGCCCGGCTGCGAATTGTCGAGGCGACGCTCGGCCTGCTTGACGAACGAGCGGCGGTTTTGCAAGCCGGTGAGCGGATCGGTCGCGGCGAGCTGCGCGAGCTGGCTCTCGAGCAAGAAGTGATTGCGCCGGAACCGGTAAAAGCCGAAGTGATACACGGCCGACGTCGGCATGCCGATCGCCGCGATCCACATCCACGCGACCACGTCGAGGTCGTGCGTGCGCGGCTCGCCGGACAGCAAGGCGAACGCGGCGGCATAGAACAGCGCGCTGCCGACGAAGTAATGCGTTGGCGTGAGCCACAAAGGCGCGGCGCAGATGGGTATGACCACCATCGCGGGCAGCGCCCATAACAGCGGCTGCTGGACCCCGACGATATTAAGCGCAATGCCCGCCGTCAGCACCAGTGAATACGCGACGCCGATCGCGCCGAACAACCACGTCGACTTTGCGCGCGGGATCGCCAGCACCAGCAGCGCGAGCACCGGCGCGCACGTCAGCCGGTAGGCCAGCGGCACGGCCGGACCGTCGACGAGGTCGCGCGCCGCCACGAAGCAAAGGAACGCGACAACCGTGAAGGCCATCGTCACGGTCGAGAGCGGACGCTGGTGCTCCAGCGATCGCCGGTGAAAGCGTTCGCGCAAGCCTGAATCGGGCGGTTTCTGCGTTGAGGTAAAAGGCATATTGATGAATATCAGGCGGGTCCAGGTCACTCTGCCACTGTATATCGGCAATCGTATGACCAATATTTATGCCTTCACGCAAAAAAAGAACCGGCAGGTTTCGGCAACGACTGGCGAGATTGTTAAAAACGCCGCTTTGTCCGAAGTAGTCGCATGCATGCGCGGGGCGATTCAACAATTCGGTCGCGAAAGTCTTTATGCCATCGAATGAAAAAATTCAAGCCCAATCCGGCCAATAATCTTCATAGCCCTGTACGCACCAATTCCATTTCTCGGTTTTACTTTTCCCTTTGAAATTGATTCTCCATTCACTCTATAGACTATCTCAATAAAATCCCCTGTCGTGCGATAACCAAGCCAAACATAAGAGCATGACAATGAGTGAATTTCAATCTGAATTTTTTAATCGCACCGCACAATAAAAGATGCCATGCCATAGAACGTTTTTTATTACCGATACCCTCTTCCTGTCGTAAATAATTTGGAGTATTTTCGTTTCTTGTCTGCCAAGGACATCCAGTCAGGAGGTATTAAAATGATGAAGTCCCCCTGCAAGTCACCAAGGTTTTTAGGGCCGTTCTTCCGTGCGGGAAGCAATTCGAGGAATACGTCAACGAAATCGGGCGTCCGCGCTTCGCAATCAGTTGCGCGGGAGACGATCCGGGGGAATCTCGAACCCAACCGGGCGAATGGCTTTTCTCCAACGACATCGAATGCCTGATGCGCGTCTTCCTCGGCTGGGATGAACGCGGTATGCGCATGGAGTTCGGCATGCCCGCCATGCACGAGTCGGAACGAAGCGCCAGTTGGTACGTCGTGGGATTGCCGGAGCATTTCAATCGCGCGGCGGCCAATCTGAACAGCGACCTGCTCGGCGCGATGTGCAAGGCGATGGGCGCCGACGGAGCGCGCCGGGCCTTTCTCGAAGGCGTCTTCAACGACGCGCTCGCTTACGATTTCGTCTCCTTGCGCGCGAGCCGCTACGACAGCTTCATCGAGGAATGGAAAGCCGACGACGACAAGAACGCCCGGCCCGACCACTATCGGGCCGAGAAACACGTGGGCATCATCCTCAACGCGGGCGAGATCGACGTCGGCAGTCAGCCGCTGCAATACTGGGTCTATATCGGCCATACGAGCGGCGGGCTCAGTGCGCAACAACTCAGGGGTGCGGGGCTGAACTACGATGTGCTGCTCGGTCAGGCATGCGTGATCAATGGGCTCGGAGAAGTGGAGCAGATCGGCCAGATCAGGATTCCGCGCCTCGTGCATTGAATCGGCGGCGCTGGCTCACACCCTGCAATCACGTGATGCCGCTTTCCGGCGCGCTGCCTCGACGGTAGCGGCATCACGTGGCGCGTATAACGCGGCGAGTCGCATCTGCAAGCCGCCGTTCACGATCCTCGCCTCAATGCCTTTCGCCATCGAGTCCACCACCGGCAGTTGAAACGCGGCGCGTTGATCGAAGCATTCAAGGTGTCCATCGCCGTGGTGAACGGCGACGTGCAATTGAAGATGCCGTCAGCGAGTCCACGAACTCCACGAAAGCGCCGCTAAAACTCGCGACAACGTTCTTCGCACGCTCCATCGATTCAATCCTCGCCTCAACCCCCGGCGCACGGGCCGTGCGCGTCACGAGCCGGGCGTTGTGGCCTACAATTGACGCTGCCGGCAGCGTCGCGCCGGCCCGCTGCCCACGGCGGAAGATTCGCCCCGCTTCCGCTGGGAAGTCGAGCGCATGATGCGCAGCGGTGGAGCGGGCCTCTCATCGACGTGACCTCTGTGGAGCGCAGCATGCCCTTTCCGGCACAAGACCACGGTTGCCCCGGCTGGCGAGGGGAGATGGCGCAGCGCATCAGCGCATTCGACTGGGCCGCCACCGGCCTCGGCGCGATCGAACACTGGCCGCGCAGTCTGACCGCCACCGTTCAACTGCTGCTCGCCTCGCCCGTTCCGCTCGTCCTGCTGTGGGGCAAGCCGGGCTACATGATCTACAACGACGCCTACGCGGTCTTCGCGGGCGGGCGGCATCCGTATCTGCTCGGCTGTCCGGTCGAAATCGGCTGGCCCGAGGTCGCCGAGTTCAATCGTCATGTCATGAGCACCTGTCTCGCGGGCGACACGCTGTCGTATCGCGACAAGGAACTCGTGCTGCTGCGCGACGGCAACCCCGAAGACGTCTGGATGGACCTCTACTACAGCCCGGTCGCCGACGACAGCGGCGCGCCGGCCGGCGTGCTGGCGGTGGTGGTCGAAACCACCGCGCGGGTGCTCACCGAACGCTGGCGGCAACGCGCCGAGGCCGAACTGCACGAGACCAACGAGCGGCTGCAACTCGCGCTCAACACCGGCGCCGTGCTCGGCACCTGGGTGCTCGACGTGCGCACGGGCAAAGTCACCGGCGACGAACGTTTCGCGCGCACCTTTTCGTTTTCCGTCGAGGAAGCCGTGCAGGGCGTCGAACGCGGGTCCGCCACGCAGGTGATCCATCCCGACGACCAGCCGCTCAACGATCGCCTCACCATCGAGGCGATCCGCACGGGCGAGCCGTTTCGCGCCGAGTACCGGATTCGCCGGCCCGATGGCGAGTACATGTGGGTGCAGGCGAACGGCCAGTGCCAGTTCGACGAGCACGGCCAACCCACGCGTTTTCCCGGCGTGCTGATCGACGTTCACGAGCGCAAGATCGCCGAACAGTCGCTGCGTCAGTTGACGGAAACGCTCGAACAGCGCGTCGCCGATGAAGTCGCGGCGCGCGCGCTGGCCGAGGACCAGTTGCGCCAGGCGCAGAAGATGGAAGCGATCGGCAGCCTCACGGGCGGCGTCGCGCATGACTTCAACAACGTGCTGCAAGTGATCAACGGCAATCTGCAGATGCTTGCCGCCGACGCCGGCGACAATCCGGCCACGCAGCGCCGCTTGTCCGCCGCGACCGAAGCGGTGAAACGCGGCGCGAAACTGGCCGCGCATCTGCTCGCCTTCGCGCGTCGCCAGCCGCTCTCGCCTACCGTGCTGAACCCGCGCCGGCTGCTCGCCGGCATGAGCGAAATGCTGCACCGCGCGCTCGGCGAGACCATCAAGATCGAAACGGTATTGAGCGACGATCTGTGGCACGTGCAGGCCGACCGCAATCAACTGGAGAATGCGCTGCTGAATCTCGCGATCAACGCGCGCGACGCGATGCAGGCGGACGGCACGCTCACCGTGCGCGCCGCGAATCGCGTGCTGGACCCCGCGTTTTGCCGCGACAAGCCGGATCTCTCGCCGGGCGAATACGTGGTGTTCTCGGTAACCGATACAGGCGCCGGCATGTCGCCCGACGTGCTGCAACGCGTGTTCGAACCGTTCTTCACGACCAAGCCCGACGGCCACGGCACCGGCCTCGGCCTGAGCATGGTGTTCGGCTTCGTCAGACAAAGCGGCGGGCACACGGTGATCGAAAGCGAGGTGGGAAGCGGCACCACCGTCTCGCTGTTTTTCCCGCGCTGCCGCGAGCCCGAAACAGTCGAAACGGTCGATCAAACGACGGCGCCGGCCGGCGGCGGCGAAACGATTCTGGTGGTCGAGGACGATGCCGACGTGCGTCTCACCGCCGTCGAAATGCTCGCGCAACTCGGCTATAAAGTGCTGACCGCGTCGAGCGGCGACGCGGCGATCGAGTTCATCGAGAGCGACGTGCCGATCGATCTGCTGTTCACCGACGTGGTCATGCCGGGCATCGTGAAAAGCGTGGAACTGGCGCAGCGCGCCGCCGCGCGCAAGCCGCCGGTGCCGACGCTGTTCACCTCCGGCTACACGCGCGACGAAATCGTTCATCACGGCAAGCTCGACGCCGGCATCACGCTGCTGTCCAAACCCTACCGGCGCGACGACCTCGCCCGCAAGGTGCGCCACGTGTTGCGCGCGGGCGTGGCCGGCGCGGCCGCCGCGGCCAGCGTCGCGGATGGTCAGATCGCCGCCTGCGTGCCGCCCGCCGTGTACGGCTGCGGCACACAGTCCAAGGTGGAAACGCATCGGCGTGCGGTCGCGCCGGCTGGCGCCTCGACGCGCGCTGCCCGTTCCACGAGGCACACGGCTCGCGTGCTGCTGGTGGAGGACGACGCGGACTCGCGCGACGCGCTTCGCGAGCTGCTCGCCGCGCTCGGTCTCCACTGCACCGCCGTCGCGAGCGCGGAAGAAGCGCTGACGCTTCTGCCCACGCAACGTTACGAGGTGCTGTTCACCGATCTCACGCTGCCCGGCATGTCCGGCGACAACCTCGCGCGTGCCGTGCTGCGCGAGCAGCCGGAGATTCGCGTGCTGCTGGTGTCGGGGTATGGCGACAGCGCGGAGATCGGCGACACGATCCCCGGCGCGCGTCTGCTCGGCAAACCGGTCGACATCATGCAGTTGCGGCGCGAACTCGCGGAGTGGCTCGATCATACGGCGGCGGCGTCCTAGCGGTCTCGCCGATGTCGCCGCGAGGTCGCCGCGATGTCGTCTCGATGGCGCGCGGCGCGGTATAAAGTGTTAGAAGCCGGCGCGCCCTGGTATGATGCCGGTCGCGCGCCGGGACCGCCGTTCGTTCCGGCGTTGCGCTCTTGCCATTGCTGATCGCCATTGCTGATCGCCGTCGCTTTTGGCGTCGCTTTTGGCGTCGCTTTCGCCATTGCTCATTACCACCGCTTTCGCCGGACTTGCGGCCGTATCTTCCCCGTCACGAGAACCATCATGCCCGCCCAACACGACGACGCCCCCACTGCCAGCACCACGGGCAAGGCAAAGCGCAAGTCCCTCTCCATCGTGGCGCGCAATCTGCTGATGGTTGTCGTCGGCGTGCTGGTCTTCGCGGTCGTCGCGGGTGTCGTGCTGTATGGTCCGATCACCTACGGCGACCCGATCCCGAACTTCGGCATCATCCTCATGCTGACCGTGCCGGTGATCGCGGGCGTGGCTTTCCGCGTGGGCCTGGATGCGTGGCTGGACCGAAGCTGAGCGGCACGGCCAACGCGTAACCGGCGCCGCTTTCTCAAGCGGCCTGGCCGGATAACCGCGGCAACGCCACCCACATTCCAGCCCTCCGCCCGCGCGCGGATGAAACGGCAGCCGCCGCCATGCGCGCGAGCATTGCGCCCGCGCTGAAACGGCGCCTTCAGTTGCTCCGGTTCCTCTGCCGAAAGAACCACGCTGGCGAGCAACTTTTTCATGACTGACTCCCTGGATCGAGCTGTCGAGCGTCGCCTGCTTGTCCCGCGATCCGTTCGATGACAGGCCGGGTTCTTATGGATGCGCTGCCCGAAGGCCATTCCGGAATCGTGTCGCCTATGTCATGGCGCGCTGGGTGCTCTGCGGTCCCGGCGTGGCGGATGCCGCAAAAGCCGTTGCAGCAGCATAGAGCAAGCCGGCGGGCAACACGCCCGGTGGATTTCCCTTGTGCTGAAGAATGCCGCGACGCGCCAGTGGCGGGGCGCAACGGGTCAAGGCCAAATCTCGGGGGAAATCGCGGATCAACAAGGCACGTCAACCCGCGCGCGACCCGCGAACCGCGGAACGCTCCTTGCTGAATCCTCATACCGGCGGGCATGTCCACGGGTCGACCACGTCGGATATGCGCGCCCGACCGCGGGCTTACGCGCCCGCAACCCAGCAATCCAGCCAGCACCAAGGGAGCCGAAACGATGGACCAGGACCTCGAAGCACGAATCCGCACGCGGGCCTACGAGTTGTGGGAACAGGATGCGTCGCCCGAAGGCAAGGCGGACGAATACTGGGAGAAAGCGCTGCGTCAGCTGGAAGCCGAGGGACAGCTCGGCGAGAGTGCGCCGCCGCCCGTGGATCAGTCGGCCAAGCGGCGCACCGCCGATCCGCTGCCAGAGGATGCCCAGGAGGGCGGCCAGCGGGCGCGCTCGTAAGCGAGCCTGTCGATGGCCGCGCCTTCACCGTGACGGACAAGCGCGCAGCGGCGGCGTCGGCACGACGACGCACCGCTTGCCGCATTGCCCAGCCACCTCTTCTTCCGGAACGCCAGATGAGCTATCAGAACGTCGACCAGGAGATCGCCCATCTCGAACACGTATTTGGGCTTATTTCCGCGCAGGACCGCATTCCGCTGTCTTACTGGCGCAATCGCCTGCGCATGTTTGACCAGTCGTCGCTGATGCCCACGCAACGCGCCCGCGTTGCACGGCTAGAGGCGACGCTGCGCGCGATCGAGACGTCGGCGGCGCAAACCGCCCACGCCGAGCCCGTGTTGCGTACGGCGGGCACGCGCTCATGACGCATGGCGCCGCCCTCGCGCAACGCGTGGGCGGCGGTCGCTGAATCGCGGAAACGCTGAATCGCGGAAACGCTGAAACGCTGAAACGCAGAAACGCAGAAACGCAAAATCGCCGGGCTGCCCGGCGCGCGGCGCTCACCCATGAACCGCCGCGCGCCCCGCCAGCCGCTCAACCCATCAGGATGCGCGCGGCCAGCGCCAGCACGAGCGCCGGCGCCATCACCACCGCGCCCACTTTCAGAAACTTCATGAAGCTCACGTCCTCGCCTTCGCGGCGGATCGCGTTGAGCCAGAGGATCGTCGCGAGCGAGCCGGTGATCGACAGGTTCGGGCCGAGATCGACGCCGATCAGCAGCGCGTCGATCACGCGCTCGGGACTGTGCGCCTGCATCACCGTCGAACTGGCGATCAGGCCCGCCGGCAGATTGTTCATCAGATTGCTGCCGAACGCGATCGCGGCGCCGGCCCAACCGGCTGTCGTCACTTCGTTATGCAGCGCACCCTGCTGCGTGAGCGCGGCCAGCATCGCGATGACGCCGGTGTGATCGAGCATCTCGACCAGCACGAACAAGGCCGCGACGAGCGGCAGCACGCTCCACGAGATTTCGCGGATCATCGGCAGCGGCGACTTGCGCTCCTGAATCAGCACGACCAGCGCCGTCAGCGCGCCGAGGATCGCGGTGGGCAAGCCGAGCGGCACGTCGAACGCGGAGACCGTCAGCAGCACGGCGGCCGTCACCGCGATGCCCGCCAGCGCGACACGCCCGCTCGACGACAATTCGAGCGGTTCGAGATTCGTCTCGCAGATGCCGGCGAGCGCCTTGCGCTGAGTCCAGCGCAACAGCGCGTAAGTCGCGGCGATCGACAACAGCGAGGGCAGCGTGAAGCGCATCAGCCAGGCGCCGAGCGCGGGCGTGTGATTGCCGTACAGCACGATGTTGGCCGGATTCGAGATCGGCAGCACGAAGCTGGCCGCGTTGGCGATGAACGCGCAGACGAACAGCAAGGGCAGCGGATCCGTCTTCGCCTTTTTCGCGGCGGCGAACACGGCGGGGGTGAGGACGACCGCCGTGGCGTCGTTCGAAAGGAAGGCGGTGATGACCACGCCGACCAGATAGACCAGCAGGAACAGCTTACGCGGCGAGCCTTGCGCATGGTTGACCGCGAGCACGGCGACCCAGTCGAACAGCCCCTCGCGGCGGCCGACTTCCGACAGCAGCATCATGCCGAACAGGAACAGGTAGACGTCGGCGCCCTTGCCGACCGCCTCGATCGCCAGATGGGCGGGCAACAGCCCGAGCGACACCAGCAGCAGCGCGCCGGCGACGGCCCACACGGCTTCGGGCCATTTGAACGGCCGGGCGATGACGCCGGCCGTGGCGGCGGCGGCGATACCCCATGAGAGAAAAATAGCGGTCACGACACAGGTCCTGAATTCTTGTTGATCGGCGCGCGAGCGCGGCGTGGCTGCGCGGCATGACCCGCGATCCGGCCCCTGGCTTCGCCGCTACCCGGCCCGGTTCACCGCCGCGATGCAGTCGCGTCCGTTGTCCTTCGCGAGATACAACTGCGAATCCACCAGGTTGACGAAGGCAATCGGATCGGCCGCTTCAGACGGAATCATGGTTCCGACGCCGAAGCTCGCGGTGACGGTTTGCCGGAAGGGCGAGCGCTCGTGCGCGATGTCCGCGGCCGAGATCCGGTCGCGGCAGCGCTCGGCCACCTGCCGCGCGGCCTCGGCGCCGGTGTTCGGCAACACCAGCACGAACTCTTCCCCGCCGAAGCGGCCGACGAAATCCCCCGGCCGCACCGCCGCGCTCAAGACGGCGGCGATCCGCTTCAGGCACGCGTCGCCTTGCACGTGTCCGTAATAGTCGTTGTAGGACTTGAAGAAATCGACGTCGACCATGACCAGCGACAGCGGCGCGCCATGATGCTTGGCCGCGCTCCATTCGCGGTGCAGGACGGCGTCGAACTGGCGGCGGTTGCCCACGCCGGTCAGACCGTCCTGGAACGACAGCGCTTCCAGTTCCCGTTGCAACTCGGCGAGTTTCTCCTCGGTCTTCTTGCGCTCGCTGATGTCGAACATGAAGCCGACCAGCGACTCGACCTCGCCGCGCGCGTCGCGCACCACGTGCACGACGTCGCGCAACCACACGTATTCGCCCTTGCTGGTCAGCGCGCGATAGTCCGCTTCGTGATCGGTGCCCGCCTTCGATTGCGCGACGCAGAAATTCACCACCTTGTCGCGATCGTCGGGATGCATGCGCGCGGCCCAGTCCTGCACGGTCTTCCAGCTCGCGGGCGTCCAGCCCAGCAAGGCTTCGATCTGCGGACCGATATAGGCGAACTGCATCGTCGCCCAATCGATCTTCCACGGAATCGCCTTGGTCGATTCGAGCAAGGTCCGGTAGACCGCCGCATCGTGTTCCAGATAGCCTTCCACGGCAGCCGTGGCCGGCGCCGTGTCGTGCTGCAGAAAGTCCGGGCCTGGCGCGGCGCTGTTTTCGTCGGTGCTGTTCATGGCTTGAAAGTCCTCATGGGGGCTGTCGTGGTGCTTGTGCTTGTGCGGCGCCTGACGTGGCGCGCTGATGGCACGCTGGTGTCACGCGGGTGTCATTTAGCCGGCAAATTAACACAGTGCCCGGTCGCCCCCGCCGGTTCCGGGCCGCCGCACCGCTCGATTCATCCGTATTAGCGTCACGGCTACAACGATCTGTTCCCTTCCGCCCGCCTATTCAGTTTTCGTTGAGATCCCTACTATCCGCATTCACTCGCGACCGTTACGACCATGAGCATCAACGAATGAAATCGCTTTCCTCCGATCCCGTCCGTTACAACGGACCCGCCGTTGCGTTGCACTGGCTGATCGCGGTATGGATCGTCTGCGGCTTTTATCTCGGCTGGATCATGACCGATATCCCCGGCTTCACGCCCGCCAAGCTGAAGTACTTCTCCTGGCACAAGTGGATCGGCGTGACCGTCTTCATGCTCGCCGTCGCCCGCGTGCTGTGGCGCGCCACGCATCGCGCGCCGGCGCTCGACAGCGCCACGCCCGCCTGGCAGAAGGCCGCGGCCCATCTCGTGCACGGCGTGCTCTACCTGCTGATGCTGGCGATTCCGCTCTCCGGCTACTTCTACAGTTCCGCCGCCGGCATTCAGGTGGTGTACCTCGGCATCGTGCCGCTGCCCACCTTCATCGGCCCGGACCAGGCGCTGAAGGCAACGCTGCGCACGGTGCATGTGCTGCTCAATTACACGTTGCTCGCGCTCGTCGCCATGCATGTTCTCGCGGCGCTCAAGCATCAGTTCGTCGATCGCGACGGCTTGCTCGCCCGCATGATTCCGTTTATCAGGTAACAGGCGATTGGCCACGGCCTGTTGGCAATTTAATTCCCGACGGTGTGCAATCAACGCACGCGGGTTCGATAGGATGCGTACCACCATGAAAACCAACTTCTCTCGCCCATTCTTGCGCCCGGCAGTCGCGGTCATCGCCGGCCTTTCCCTTTTCGGCGCGAGCCTCGCGCATGCCGATGTCGACACCAGCAAAAGCAGCGTGATTGCAACGACGAAGCAGATGAACGTGCCGGTCGACGGCAAGTTCAGGAAGTTCTCCGCGCAACTGAATTTCGATCCGGCCAAGCCGACCGCCGGCAGCGCCAACGTGTCGATCGACACCGGCAGCTACGACCTCGGCGCCGACGACTACAACAAGCAGGCCCAAGGCAAGGAATGGTTCGACAGCGCCGCCTATCCGGCCGCGACCTTCGTTTCCAGCGCCATCGCGCCGGCCGGCGGCAACCAGTACAAGATCACCGGCAAGCTCACCATCAAGGGCAAGTCGCAAACCGTGGTGGTGCCGGTCACCATCGCGAGCCAGGGCGCCACGCAGACCTTCGACGGCGCGTTGCCGATCAGGCGCACGCAGTTCGACGTGGGCACCGGCGAATGGAAAGACACGTCGGTGGTCGCGGACGAAGTCGTCATCAAGTTTCACATCGTCGCCTCGAAGAAGTAATTCCAACCCGAATCAAACCCGAAGCATCGCCGTACTTCCCGAAATCTGGAGAACAACTTGAAGAAACAATTTTTGCTCGCCGCGGGCGCGCTCGCCGCAGCCATGTCGTTCAACGCAATGGCTATCGACACGTATCAGCTCGACCCGACGCACACCTACCCGAGCTTCGAAACCGATCACTTCGGCGGCGTGTCGACCTGGCGCGGCAAGTTCACGAAAAGCAGCGGCACCGTGGTGCTGGACCGCGCGGCGAAGACCGGCACGGTGAACGTGACGATCGACATGAGCTCGGCGGACATCGGCAACGACAAGCTCGACGCGGAACTGGCCACCGACAAATTCTTCGACGCCGCGAAGTATCCGACCGCCACCTACAAGGGCACCCAGGTCCGCTTCGACGGCGACAAGCCGGTGGAAGTGATCGGCACGCTGACGATGCACGGCATCACGAAGCCGGTGAATCTGAAGATCGAATCGTTCAAGTGCTTCGTGAACCCGATGCTCAAGCGTGAAGTGTGCGGCACCGAAGCGGCCGCGACGTTCAATCGCGACGATTTCGGCGTCGACTTCGGCAAGGCGTACGGCTTCAAGATGCAGACCGCGCTGCATATCCAGGCCGAAGGCATCAAGCAGTAAGCGTCACGGCAAGCCCTTGCGGCTTGCGTAAAACGGTAGCGGCGGCGGTGGCGGATCGCCCGCGCGCGGCACCTTGCCCAGGCGGAGCAAGGTACTATTACGGCTTGGCATCCGGCGCGCCGCGCGTTCATTGCGCGGCGCGTATCCAGACGCCCGACGCGGCAAGCCACTTCACAGGCAGCACGGCAAGCGCATCGAATCAAACCGGGCCTGCCGCCGTTGCCGTCGTTTCTTGCCGTCTCTTGCCGTCATCCCTTGCCGTCATTCGTTTCCGCCATCCATCCATGAGTTCTGCAAGCCGCCGCATCGCGCACCTGGACATGGACGCGTTCTACGCGTCCGTCGAACTCCTGCGCTATCCGGAACTGCGCGGCAAGGCGGTGGTGATCGGCGGCGGCCGCAACGGCGCGCCGCAAACACTCGAGGACGGCAGCCGGCGCTTCGCGAAGCTGCGCGATTACGCGGGCCGCGGCGTCGTCACCACCTCCACTTACGAAGCCCGCGCGCTCGGCGTGTTCTCCGCGATGGGCATGATGAAGGCCGCCGTGCTCGCGCCCGACGCGGTTCTGCTGCCCACCGACTTCGACTCGTATCGGCACTACTCGCGCCTCTTCAAGTCGGCGGTCGCCACGTTTACCGATCGGATCGAGGACCGCGGCATCGACGAAATCTATATCGATCTGACCGAGGTGCCGGGCGAGCCGCGCGAGATCGCCGCGCGCATCAAGCAGGCGGTCAATCAGGCGACCGGCCTCACCTGCTCCATTTGCGTGGCGCCGAACAAGCTGCTCGCGAAAATCGGCTCGGAACTCGACAAGCCGGACGGCCTCACGATTCTCACGCCGGCGGACGTGCCGTTGCGCGTGTGGCCGTTGCCGGTGCGCAAGGTCAACGGCATCGGGCCGAAGGCGGCGGAAAAGCTGACGGCGCTCGGTCTCGCGACGGTCGGCGATCTGGCGGCGGCGGACGCGGGATTGCTGCAGGACCACTTCGGGCGCAGTTACTCCGCGTGGCTGATGCAGATCGCGCAAGGCCACGACGAGCGGCCGGTGGTGGTGGAATCGGAGCCCAAGTCGATCAGCCGCGAAACGACCTTCGAGCGCGATCTGCATCCGCGTCATGACCGGCCGGCGCTCTCCAGTTCGTTTACCGGCCTGTGCGTGCGGGTCGCGGAAGACCTCGTGCGCAAGGGCTACGTGGGCCGGACGATCGGCATCAAGCTGCGCTACGACGACTTCCGCACGGTCACGCGCGATCTGACGCTGGACGAACCGACCGCCGACGCCGCCGAGATACGCCGCGCGGCCACCGAATGTCTGCGGCGCGTAGAGTTGAACCGCAAGCTGCGGCTCCTGGGCGTGCGCGTGAGCGCGTTGACGCCGGCCAACGCGCAACCGGTCAGGCAGCGCCGTCCGGTTCAGGCCGACTTGCCCTTTACCAGCGACGAATAAGCGGCCGCCTCGGAAGGCACGCCGGCATTCGCGCGCGCCGCCGGCGGCTCCGTTTCCCTGCGCGCGGCGGCGACCGAGAACGCGAACGTATTGAGGCCGCCCGCGCTGTGCGCCGACACGGTGCCGCGATGCATCTCCGCAATCGCCTTCACGATCGCAAGACCGAGCCCGTGGTTTTCGCGGCTGTTCGTGCGCGAGACTTCCGCGCGATAGAAGCGGTCGAACAGATGCTCCAGCACGGCCGGCGCGATCGGCTCGCCGGGGTTCGCCACCGCCACGCGCACGTGGTCCTCTTCACGCGCGATCGTCACGCTGATCGCATCGCCCGGCGCGCAGTGCTGGATCGCGTTCATCAACAGATTCGCGCAGGCGCGGCCGAACAGCGAGCGGTTCACGCGCGCCATCGCGTCGCCGTGCAATTGCGCATGCACGCGCGCCTCTTCGAGCGGAATCTCCAGGAACTCCAGCGTATGCGCGACTTCCGCGGCGAGCGACACTTCCACGAGACCCGTCGCGCGCTCGCCCTGATCGGCGCGGGCGAGAAACAGCATGTCGTTGATGATCGCGCGCATGCGCTCGTATTCCTCCAGATTCGATTGCAGCGTATGGCGCAGATCTTCCACGGAACGATTGCGCGTCAACGCCACTTCGGTCTGACCGATCAGGATCGTGACCGGCGTGCGCAGTTCATGGGCCACGTCCGCGTTGAACGATTCGAGGCGCCCATAGGCGCCGTCGAGGCGTTCCAGCGCGCCGTTGAACGAGTTGGCGAGATCGCTCAGTTCGAGCGGCAGCGACGCGGTGTTCAGCCGCTGCGAGCGGTTGTTCGGGCTCACGGCGGACGCGTCCCGCGTCAGACGCCTGAGCGGCGCGAGGCCGAGCCGCGTCACCGAGTAACTGAGCAGCAGCACGGCGAGACTGCCCAGCGCCGACAGCGCCGCGAGCGCCGCGCCGAAGGCGCGCATCGTGCGGTCGTTGGGAGAACAACTGGCGGCCACCTGCAATTGCACGGGCGGACGCGCGGCATTGGCCGGAATCGCCAGCGTGGCGATGAGCATGTCGTCGCCGCCGCCGGCGGGGGACACGCGCGCGTAGCCCTCGGGCCAGCTTTTCACCACCGTGCCCGCGACCGGCGTGCCGTAGTGGAAATACGGATCGGCGCTCGACACCGCATACATCGTGCTGCGGTCGTGCGGCATCATGTTGGTGAGCTTTTCACGGGTCATGCGCCACTTTTCCGGCGTCACCGCGTGGTACACCATGAGGCGCGCGACCTGGGCGCGGTCGTCGAGCGACTCGCGCAGGTGGTGTTCGAGCTGCGTGCGCAACACCAGAAACAGGCCCGTGCCGACCAGCGTGAACACCGAGAGCGCGACGAGCGCGAACATCAGCGCGAGGCGGCGGGCGATCGAACGGTTCATGACGGCTCCGCCTCTTCGCGCACTTCGAGCACGTAGCCCATGCCCCGCACGGTGTGCAGCAGCTTCGACGGAAACGGTCCGTCGAGCTTGGCGCGCAAGCGTTTGATCGCGGTTTCGACCACGTTCGTATGGCTGTCGAAATTGACGTCCCACACGAGTTCGGTAATCGCCGTCTTGGAGAGAATGTCGCCTTGGCGGCGGGCCAGCACGCTGAGCAGTTGAAACTCTTTCGCGGTCAGGTCGAGACGCACGCCGTCGCGGGTCGCGCGCCGGCCGATCAGATCGACGAACAGATCGCCGATGGCGATCATCGTCGACTCCTGCGAACGCGTGCGGCGCGCGAGCGCATGCAGCCGCTCGACCAGTTCGAGGAAGGAAAACGGTTTGGTGAGGTAGTCGTCGGCGCCTTCGCGCAGGCCGCGCACGCGGTCGTTCACGTGATCGCGCGCGGTAAGCATGATGACCGGCGTGGACTTGCGCATGCGCAGCGCCTTCAGCACGCTGAAACCGTCGCGCTTGGGCAGCATCACGTCGAGCACGATCACGTCGTAATCGAATTCGGTGGCCAGATGCATGCCTTCCTCGCCGTCGAGCGCGACGTCGACGACCCAGCCCTGCTCCGTCAAGCCGGAGCGCAGGTAGTCCACCACCTTGTGCTCGTCTTCAACGATCAGCAATTTCATGCGCGTCCCCTTGTGTCGGCATTATACGAAACGCTTTCGCCACGCTCTTGCGTGTCCTGCTGCGTCATGGCCGGGCGGCTCATCGCGCGGGAGCCAGCGCCTGCTTCGAATCCGCCTGCTTCGAATCCTGTTGCTTCGAATCCTGTCGCGTCGCGTCCTTCGGCGATGACAGGCCCGCCACGTCCGCGCCGGCGTCCCAGCCGCCGCCCAGCGCCTTCACCAGCGACACCGCCAGCGTCATCTGCTGGCCGCGAATCTGCACGTCCTGGCGCTCGCTGTTGAGCAGCGATTGCTGCGCGGTGATCACGTCCAGATAGGCGACGAGGCCGCCCGAATAACGGTCGTTGGCGAGCGCCAGCAGATGCTGCGCGTCGGCCACCGCCGCGTGTGACTCCTTCGCCGCGCCGTCGAGCACCGAGAGTCCGGTGATGCCGTCCTGCACCTGCTGGAATGCGTTGAGCACGGTCTGCCGGTAGGTCGCCTGGGTGGCCTTGTAGCCTTCGCTCGCAAACTGAACGTTGGCCGCGCGCCGGCCGCCGTCGAACAGCACCTGGCCGGCCGCCGCGCCGAGCGTCCACATCAGCGTGGGCGCGCTCAGCAGGCTCGCGAACTGCGTGCTTTCCCAGCCGATGCTGGGCGTGAGCGTCAAGCTCGGAAAAAACGCCGCCTTGGCGACGCCGATCTGCGCATTCGCCGCCGCCATTGCGCGCTCGGCGGACGCCACGTCGGGACGGCGTTGCAGGACGTCGCTGGGCACGCCGAGCGCGATCGCCGGCAGCTTCGCGTCGAGCGCCCTGGGTGCGATCGCGAACTGCGGCGCGGGCACGCCGACCAGCGCGGCGATCGCATGCTCGAACTGCGCGCGCTGGTTCAGCAGCAGTTGCGCCTGCACGCGGGTCGAATCGAGCAGCGACTTCTGCTGCAACACGTCGAGGCCCGACACCGCGCCCAGATCGTGCTGCGATGTCACGTAATCGAGCGCCTTCTGCTGGAGCGTCACCGACTGATTCAGCACGTCGATCTCGGCGTCGAGTTCGCGCAGCGAGAAATAGCTGGTGGCGAGGTCGGTGGTGAGCACGAGGCGCGCGTTGGCGAGGTCGTCCGCCGATTGCTGCGCGGACGCCGCCGCGCCTTCCACTTGCCGCCGTATCCGGCCGAACAGATCGGTGTCGTAGTTGATCGACGGACCGAGCTGCAGATTGTTCTGCACCGTCGACATCGTCGGCGTGGCGTAATTGGTCTGTGGACGGCTGCGCGAAATCCTGAAACGCGACGCCGATGCATTCAAATCCACTTCGGGCGTCTGCTGCGCGCGGGTAGTCGCGAGCGTCGCCTTGGCCTGCTCGTAGTGCGCGCTGGCGGCGGCGAGCGTCTGATTCTGCGCGAGCGCCTGGGTTTCCAGCGTGTCGAGCGTGGTATCGCCGAACGCCTGCCACCAGTCCGGCGAAATCGGCGCGTGCGAGGGCACCCCCACGCGCCAGTACGAATCGGTTTGCCAGGCGGGCGGCACGTCGGCTTGCGGCCGCTGATAGTCCGGCCCGACCGTGCAGGCGGCGAGCCACGCGGCGCTCGCGGTGACGGCGAGCGCCGCCAGGGTGCGGGAGAGAGTGTGGCAAACGAACGCCCGCCTCACGACGCCCCCTCGCCGTCCTTGCCCGGCTGCGCGATCTGCACGTGATCGCCGTCGGCGATCGAATCGCTCGGGTTGATGATGACCTTGTCGCCCGCCTCGATCCCGCTTTCGATTTCCAACGACTGCCCGAGGTCGCGCGCGATCACGATCTTGCGCAACTGCACGTTGCCCTTCGCATCCACCACCGCAAGCCGCGGACCTTCCGCGCGAAACAGCAGCGTGTTGCCCGGCACCATCAATTGCGCATGCGCGACGGTCGGCACGGCGACCTGCACATACGCGCCGGGGCGCAGCGTGTCGTCGGGATTGGGCAGCGTCACTTCCACCTGTAGCGAGCGGGTGGGCACGTCGATCGCGCCGGACATGTGCGTGATCGTGCCGTGAAACTGCTGGCCCGGCAGTTCCGCCTGCGTGACCACCACGTTCTGTCCGATCGAAACGTTTTGCGCATACGCCTGCGGCAATTGCACATACACGCGCAGCGGGTCCGACTGCGCGAGCGCGAAGAGCGCGCGGCTCGTGCCGCTGCCCGCGTCGATCAGATCGCCGACGTCGACGTTGCGCTGCGTGACCACGCCCGCGAACGGCGCGACGATGCGCTTGAACGATTCGAGCTGGCGCAAGCGCTGCACGTTCGCATCCGCGGCGGCGAGGTTGGCGAGACCTTGCGTGTAGGTGCTTTGCCGTTCGTCGAGTTCCTGTTGCGAGACCGCATCGCGTTGACGCAATTGCTGCCAGCGTTCCAGCGAGCTTTTGGCGAGGCCGAGGCTCGCGCTGGTTTGCTGGCGCTGCGCCAATGCCTGCGCGAGTTCCTGATCGATTTCGGGCGTGTCCAGATCGGCGAGCAATTGCCCCTGCTTCACGCGCGCGCCGATATCGACGTACCAGTGCAGCAGATAACCGGTGGCGCGCGCGTAGATCGGCGATTCGACGCTGCCGCGCAAGGTGCCGGGCAACAAGGTGTGGCCGCCGCCGTCGGCCCGCGTCGGGCTCACCACGTGCACGTACTGCACCGCGTTCTGCTTCGTCGTTTCGGCGATCGAGCGGCTTTCCATTACGTTTGCGATCACGGTGCGCAGCGCGCCCACGGCGAGCAGCGCCAGCACGATCCACAGCGTGATTTTGGCGCGCTTCCATTCGCGATGGCGCGGCGGCAACGCGTGGCCGTCTTCGGTCTCGCGCGCGGGAATCGCCAGCGATGCATGAGTTTTTTCGGTCATTTGAGTCAGCTATCTGGTTCAGCCGTCGTTAAGCCTGTCGTTAAACGCTACGCGTGCTTGCCGGCGCCGCCGTGCTCCGGCGCGGGGCCGCCGTCGTTGCCGTTATCTTCATGGCCCGCGCCGTCGCCGCGATGGCGCCGCGCGAGGCGCGTATGAATGCCCGCGAACACCAGCGGCACGAAAAACAGCGTGGACACCGTGGCGAACAGCAAGCCGCCGATCACCGAACGGCCGAGCGGCGCATTCTGCTCGGCGCCTTCGCCCAGACCGAGCGCCATCGGAATCATGCCGATGATCATCGCGAACGCGGTCATCAGCACCGGCCTGATCCGGCTTGCACCGGCTTCGAGCGCGGCGGTGAGCGGCGGCGCGCCGGCCGAGAGCCGCTGGCGCGCGAACGACACCATCAGAATGCTGTTGGCGGTGGCGACGCCCATCGTCATGATCGCGCCGGTCAGCGCGGGCACGCTCAAATGGGTGCCCGTGAGAAACAGCATCCACACGATGCCCGCCAGCGCCGCGGGCAACGCGCTGACGATGATCAGCGGATCGACCCACGACTGGAAATTCACCACGATCAGCAGATACACCAGCACGATCGCCATCGCCACGCCGAGCCCGAGACCGAGGAACGAACTGCGCATGGTCTGCACCTGGCCGCGCACCGTAATCTGACTGCCGCGCGGCAGTTGCGCGCGCGCGTCGTTCACGAGCTTGTCGACCTGATCCGCGACGCTGCCGAGATCGCGCTTGTCCACGCTCACGTACAGGTCGATCACCGGCCTGATGTTGTAGTGCGAGACGATCGCGAACTGGTTCTGCGGCGAGACCCGCACCAGATTGCCGAGCAGTTGCGTCGGACCGGTCGCCGAGCCGGACACCGGCGTGCGCAACAACTCGTCGATGGACGAGATCCGATACTGCGGCGTTTGCACCGCGACGTTGTACTCGACACCATTGCTGTTGTTGTACCAGAACCCCGGCGAAGTCTGCGAACTGCCCGACAGCGAAATCAGCACGTTCTGCGCGACGTTCGCCGCGCTCAGATTGAGCTGCTGCAAGCGGGTGCGATCCATTTGCAGATTGAGCGCCGGTGCGTCGAGTTTCTGCTGAATGTGCGTGTCGACGGTGCCCGGAATCATGCGCACCTGTTTCAGCAGCTTGCGCGCGACCTCGAAGTTGCCCTGCTGGTCCGCGCCGGCAATCTGCACGTCCACCGCGGCGGGCAGGCCGAAGTTGAGAATCTGCGTGACGATGTCGGCGGGCTGAAAGAAGAACTCGACGCCCGGAAAACGCTGCGGCAGGATCGCGCGCAATCGCTCGATGTAGGTTTGCGTCGGCTCGTGGCCGGCCTTCAAAGCCACCTGAATCTCGCCGTCGAGCGTGCCGATCGTGCCCGCGTTGCTGTACGAGAGATTGATGCCGCTATACGGCAAGCCGAGGTTGTCGAGGATCGTGCCGAGTTGTTTCGCCGGCACGACTTCGCGGATCACCTTTTCGACTTCGTCCGCGAGGCGCGCGGTTTCCTCGATGCGCGTGCCGGTCGGCGCGCGCATGTGCAGGCGGATGTTGCCCGCGTCGACGCTCGGAAAAAAGTCTTCGCCGAGCACGAAAACGAGGCTCATCGAGAGCACGCAGAAACCGAGGAACAGGCTGCCGAAGCGCGCGCGGCGCACCAGCAGGCTGCTGAGAATCACGATGTAGGCGGCCCGCATGCGCTCGAAGCCGCGATCGAACCGATGATGGAGGCGCATGAACAGATTCGGCGCGGCGCCGGCGCCGGGCTTGTGCGCGTGGCCCATCAGCAGCAACGCCAGGGTCGGCACCAGCGTGCGCGACAGAACGTAGGAGGCGAGCATCGCGAACACCACGGCTTCCGCGAGCGGCACGAACAGGTAACGCGCGACGCCGGTCAGAAAGAACATCGGCACGAACACGATGCAGATGCACAGCGTCGAGACGAGCGCGGGAATCGCGATTTCGCCGGCGCCTTCGAGAATCGCATCGTGCAGATTCGTGCCCATATGCAGATGCCGTTCGATGTTTTCGATCGTCACCGTGGCGTCGTCGACGAGAATCCCGACCGCCAGCGCGAGGCCGCCGAGCGTCATGATGTTGATGGTTTCCCCGAGCGCATGCAGCGCGATCAGCGAGGACAGAATCGACAGCGGAATCGAGATCGCGATGATGCAGGTGCTGCGCCAGTTGCCGAGAAACAGCAGGATCATCGCGGCGGTGAGCGCCGCGGCCACCAGCGCCTCGTGCATCACGCCCTGCACCGCCGCCTTCACGAAGATCGACTGATCGAACAGGGCGGTGATGTTCAGGTCGGGCGGCAGCGCCGCGCGCGCGGCCGGCAGCAAGCGATGCAGCGTATCGACGATCGACAGCGTCGACGCGTTGCCGTTCTTCAGCACCGAGATCAGCACGCCGCGGCGGCCGTCCTGCCGCACGACATTGGTTTGCGGCGAAAAACCGTCGCGCACGTGCGCGACTTCGCGCAGATAGGTCGTCGCGCCATTCACCGTGCGCACCGGAATGTCGTTGAGACCGTCCAGCGTGGCGGGCGAACCGTTCATGTTGATCGTGTATTCCTTCGGCCCGATCTTCGCCGTGCCGGTCGGCAGAATCAGGTTTTGCGCGTTGAACGCGCTCACCACGTCGGAGGGCGTCAGCCCCTTGGCGAGCAACGCGCGCGTGTCGAGATCGACTGAAATCAGGCGCGACTTGCCGCCGTAGGGATACGGCACGGCCGCGCCCGGAATCGTCACGAGTTGCGGGCGCAGGAAATTCAGCGCGGTGTCGTTGAGCGCCTGCTCGGACAGCTTCGGGCTCGACAAGCCGAGTTGAATCACCGGAATGCTGGAAGCGGAGTAGCTGATCACCAGCGGCGGCGTCGCGCCCGGCGGCATCTGCTTGAGTTGCGCCTGTTCGACGGCCACGGTCTGCGCGATCGCGGTCTGGATGTTCGCGTTCGGCTGCAAAAACACCTTCAGGATCGTGATGCCCGCGAGCGATTGCGATTCGATGTGTTCGATGTCGTTGACCGTGGTGGTCAAGCTACGCTCGTTGACCGACGCGATCCGATGGGCCATGTCTTCCGCCGACAAGCCGTTGTAAGTCCAGATGATGCTGACCACCGGAATGTTGATTTCCGGCAGCACGTCGACCGGCGTGGTGAACAGCACGAACGGCGTCGCCAGCACGATCATGATGGCCATCACGATGAACGTGTACGGCCGCTTAAGCGCAACGTTGACGATCCACATGAAACGCGCCTGGGGGATACCTGGTGAGGGATGGAGGGAGAGATCAGCGCTTATGCTAGATCGGTCGCACCAACGCCTGCATGGCGCCAAAATGGCCGGAATGTCAGCAAGGTAAACGTAAGGCTAGACGTGCAGACGTATGCCGCTTCGAAGCAACAAAAAAACCGGCCGACCATCACGGTCGACCGGCTTTCCATTTCCAGCACGCGGGGCTTCGATCGCCGGCTTACTTCGCAAACAGCGACGACATATCCGCGAACGCCTTGAACTCCAGCGCATTGCCCGAGGGATCGAGGAAGAACATCGTCGCCTGTTCGCCGACTTCGCCCTTGAAGCGCACATGCGGCTCGATGATGAAGTCGATGCCGGCTTGTTGCAGCTTGTCGGCCGCGGCCTGCCATTGCTGCATCGACAGCACCGCGCCGAAGTGACGGACCGGCACCGCATCGCCGTCGACCTTGCTGGTGTGACGGTGGCCGATTTCGTCCGGCGCGAGGTGCGCGACGATCTGGTGGCCGTAGAAGTTGAAGTCGACCCACGCTTCGGAACTGCGCCCTTCGGGGCAGCCCAGCAGTTCGCCGTAAAACGCGCGCGCGGCGGCGAGGCTATGGACAGGAAACGCCAGATGAAACGGCGGCAAAACGGTTTCGGCAACGCTCATGATGTAAAAACTCGCTGACTGGAAATGGGAGCCAGTTTAACCATGACTAAAAATGGTGAAAAACGATATATATTTGACCTGACCACCACCAAAATCGATTGATCGACTGATGCTCAGCGAACTCAAAACCTTTATCGCCGTCAGCCAGTACGGCACGTTTTCCGCCGCGGGCGCGCGCATCGGCCTCACGCAGTCGGCGGTGAGCGCGCAGATGCAGCGGCTCGAAGCGGAACTCGGCTTCGCGCTGTTCGACCGCACCGGCCGCTCCGCGACGCTCAACGATGCCGGCCGCGAAACCCTCGCGCTCGCGGAGGAAATGATGACGCTCTACGCGCGGCTCTCCGAACGCGGCGCGGTCGCGGCGGAAAGCGGCATGCTGCGGGTAGGCGCGATCGCGTCCGCGCAAGTGTCGTTTCTCGCCGACGCCCTCGCCCGCTTTCGCGTCGACCGGCCGGGCTGGCGAATTCGCGTCGTGCCCGGCGTGTCGCTGGGTTTGTTGGGCCAGGTGGATTCCGGCGAACTGGATCTCGCCGTCATCATCAAGCCGCCGTTCGCGCTGCCCTCGGAACTCGAATGGCGCACGCTCGTCACCGAGCCGTTCGTGCTGCTCGCGCCCAAGGCGCTGGCGCGCGGCAAGCGGTCCTGGCGCGAACTGCTCAAAAGCGAGCCGTTCATCCGCTACGACCGCACGTCGTTCGGCGGCCGGCTGGTCGATCGGTTTCTGAGGCGCTCGCGCCTGAACGTGCACGACGTGATCGAACTGGATGAGTTGCAGGGGATCATGCAACTGGTGGCGCGCGGCATCGGCGTGGCGCTGATTCCGAATACGGCGGGGCTCGGCAAATGGCCCGCCAACGTCGCCGCGCTCGAACTCGGCGACGCGACGTTTCACCGTGAAATCGGTCTCGTGCAGCGGCCGCGGCATAGCCGGCAGGCGGTGGCGGAAGCGCTGGCCGATTGCATCGGCGCGGCGGCGGGTCACTGAGCCGCGCGGCGCACGCTCGATTGTGCTGTCGCGATGGCCGTCAACTGTACCTGTGAGCTTCGCATGGCGGCGTGCAGAATCGGCGCATGCGCCTTCATTCGCGCTTTTCGGCCCGCCGCCAAGGATCAAGTCCCATGACCGCCAGCACCTTCCTCACCGCCGACGTCCTGATCGCCTATAGCGCCTACTTCGTCGGCACGGCGAGTCCGGGGCCGAGCAATCTCGCGATCATGTCGCTGGCAATGAGCGCCGGCCGCAAATCCGCGCTGACCTTCGCGCTCGGCGTCGTATCCGGCTCGTTCTTCTGGGCGCTGCTGGCTTCGCTGGGTTTGTCGGCGGTGCTCGCCAGCTACTCGGAATGTCTCGTCGCGATCAAGATTGCCGGCGGGCTTTATCTGCTGTGGCTCGGGTTCAAGTCCGCGCGTTCGGCATTCAGCGCCGGCGCGTTGCCTGCGAATACCGTCCGGCAAGATGAACCGCTCGGGCGTCTGTATCTGCGCGGCCTGCTGTTGCATCTCACCAACCCGAAAGCGATCCTCGTCTGGCTGTCGATCGTTTCGCTGGCCATGGCGCCGGGCGACGGCGCATCGCACGTTTCGCATACCGCGCCTGTGGTGCTCGGCTGCATGTGCATCGGGGTATCGGTGTTCAGCAGTTATGCCGTGCTGTTTTCCACCGCGTCCGCACGGCGCGTCTATGTGGCGATCCGGCGCTGGCTCGACGGGTCGCTCGCGATCATGTTCGGCATTGCCGGCATCAAGTTGCTGACGTCGAAAAACTAGCCGCTATTCGCCAACCGCAAACGCTTGCTTGACGTCTTCCAATAGCGTTGGCGTGCGAGCAAAACCGCCGCGCCGCTACGAAGCATCTTTCACGTGCTTGTGCGGCTCCTCCACGCCCGCCGAGCGCAGCGCCTCATGCAGCGTGCCGAAAATACAGCTCGCGCCGACGATCGGCGTGATGCCATGCCGGTCCATATCCGAGCGCAAATAACGGTTCACGCGCGCGAAAATCACGCCGATGCCGCCGTGTTTCAAGCTCTCGCACAATTCGCCCACCGAGCGCGCCGCTGAATAATCGACATCGGTAATCGCGCTCGCGTCGATCACGAACCAGCGCACGGGGCTCGGCGCATCGGCGATCAGGCGACGGGTATCGTCGACGAAAAAGTGATCGTTCGCGTAGAACAGATCGGCGCCGAAGCGATAGACGATCAACCCCGGCGCGGTCTCGATACCGGGCACGGCGGGCACCGGAATCCACACGCCGTCCTGGCCGGGGGCGAGGATCATGGTGTGCGGCCGGTAGCTGTGCCGCACGTGACGCAGCAGCGATAGCGCCACCGCCACGAGAATGCCGTGCTCGACGCCGATCAGCACCACGGCCGCCGCCGTGAACACGGCGAGCGCGAATTCGCCGGGACTTTCGCGGCGAATCGCAAACAGCGTCTTGAGATCGATCAGGCCGATGGCGATCGTCAACACGATGCTGGCGAGAATGCAGTGCGGCAGATACTGCAAAAAGCGGCTGAAAAACAGCAGCACGAGCACCACCACCGCCGCGAACACGAGTTGCGCGACCTGGCTGCGCGTGCCGGCGCGATCGGCCATCGCGGTCTGCGTGGGACTGCCGTTGACCACGAACGCGCCCGACAACGCCGCCGCCGCGTTGGCCGCGGCGATGCCCAGCAAGTCGGCATTGACATTCACGGGCTCGTGATACCGCTCGGCGAACACGCGGCTCGCAGCGGCGCTTTGCGCGACGATCATCACGAAGCAGGACGCCGCGACCGGGAAGAGATCGAGCATCTGCTGCCATGTGACCGACGGCATCGACAGCCCCGGCAATCCGCCCGCTACCGGACCGAGCACGGCGATGCCGTGGGCGGCGAACCCGTAGACGTCGCTCGCCGCGATGCCCGCGACGACCGCGATCAACGGCACGGGCACGCGTGGCAGAAAGCGCTTGCACGCCAGAATGGACACGACCACCAGCAGCGAAATCGCCAGCGTCGGCCAATGGATTTGCGTCGACTCGCGCACTACCAGCGCGAGCTGATCGACGCTGCGCGCGGCATGCCCCGGCACGCCCGACATATCGCCCAGCATGGCGATGCCGACTTGCACGCCGACGCCGGCGAGAAAGCCGACCAGCACCGTGCGCGACAGGAAATCGGCGAGAAAGCCCAGTTTGAAAATGCGCGCGACGAACAGCAAGGCGGCGGTCAGCAACGCGACCATCGCGGCGAGCGACGCATATTCCGCGCTCGAAGCCGGCGCCATCGTGGAGAGCTGGCTCGCGAAAATGGTGGCGGTGGCCGAATCGGCGGCCACGACGAGATGCCGCGATGCGCCGAAAAACGCAAACGCCACAAGCGGCAGAAAGACGGTGTAAAGACCCGCGACGGCCGGCATGCCGGCGATGCGCGCGTAGCCGAGCACTTGCGGAATATCCATCGACGCAAGCTGCACACCGGCTAGCGCGTCGCGGGCGGCGCCGGCGCGGCTCAACGGAAGCACACCTTTCAACACGCCGACGCGGGCGTTGATATACCCCAGAAAATCTCGCATGCGCGATGCTGCCCCGTACTTAGGTTATCGCGCATCGTGCCGTGACTCGGCACTTAAAGGCAAGGTCCGGGTAGCGTCGGACTTCGCGGGTTCAACGCCTGAACTGCCCCGTCAGCGGATCCACATGCCGCGCGAACCCGAACAGCGCGGCGATACAGATTGGACAGGCGATGATAAACACGGTCAACATCTCACACCCCGTAGCAGTAACGTTTTGTTACCGGCAAGTCTAGGCGATCGGCCAGCAAATTAAAGGGAGGAAAACGCAATGCAGTGTTGCCAGTTATTACGCCAGTAAGGAATCTTGGGGGCGGTACTTGCCGTGGTCCGGCGTCCAATATTCCTGACGAAGAGACGGGTTTTGTCTGAAATATCGGACGTCGTCACTTCTCTCCTTATAGACCCCGACCGCTCTCGTCGACGCTGGATGTCCGATATTTTTGACAAAATATGAGTGTTTGCCTAATATATCGGACATGCCTCGCACCTTTCCGCGCCCCTTTCCGTCAGTCGAAAGGCAAATCCATTCGCTCGGCGAACGGCTCAAGCTCGCACGTCTGCGGCGTGAACTCCCAACGGCACTGTTCGCCGAACGGCTGGGCATCTCACGCGATACGCTGAACCGCCTTGAGAAAGGCGATCCGAATATCGCGCTCGGCACCTATATGAGAGCGCTTCGCGTGTTGGGCCTCGACAAGGACATGGATGCCGTCGCCCGCGACGACGAACTTGGTCGCAAGCTCCAGGATCTCAAGCTGCCGGGTCAGCGAAAGCCGCGCCCCAAAGCGCCCGGCGCCGTCCAGATCAAGGCGGAGCGTCCAGCAACCCCGAAAACTTCCAAGAAGTCCGATGGCCAGCAATAAGCCCCGTGACACGTACCATGTGTTTCTCGACACGGCCGAACTGGGCAACCTTCAACACGTCGGCACGTTGTATCGCCAGGCTGCGCGCAGCGATTTGCCCGTATCGTTTGCTTATACGAAGAACTGGGTAGAGAGCCGCCATGCGTTCATGCTCGATCCGCGTCTCGAGTTGTGGACCGACGAGCAATACCCGCCCGCCAAGTCCGCGGCATTCGGCGTTTTCATGGACTCAGCGCCGGATCGTTGGGGCCGTGTCCTCATGGAGCGCCGCGAGGCTGGCGCAGCCGATCGCGAAAACCGGCCAATGCGTAATCTGCGGGAGATCGATTTCCTGCTTGGCGTGCACGATCTGACACGCGTCGGTGCGCTGCGCTTCCAGGACATGGACGGCAATTTTCTCGACAACAGCGCCAATGCCGCTCCACCCGTCACCGATCTTGCGACCCTGGCCTATGTCAGCCTGCGTATCGAAGAAGCCGGTGTCGAAAAACTGCCGGAATACGATCAATGGCTTGCGATGCTGATCGCCCCTGGCACATCGCTCGGCGGCGCTCGTCCCAAGGCCAACTTCAGCAGTCTCGGCGACGCTCTCTGGATCGCGAAATTCCCCGCGAAAGACGATCGCTACGACATCGGCGCGTGGGAGTACATCGTTCATCGCCTGGCAAGGAAAGCGGGTATCGAGGTGCCTGCATCCGAACTCAAGTATGTCGGCGCACGTTATGGCACCTTCTGCGTCGAACGGTTCGATCGCAGCGCGGGCAGCCGGCGCATGTACGCATCCGCCATGACCTTGCTTGAACGTCGGGACGGGGATTCGGATGCAAGCTATCTGGACATCGCCGAGTATCTTGCGAGCAACGGCGCGCAAAGCCATATCGACGAAGATCTTGCTCAGCTTTTCAAAAGAGTGGCCTTCAATGTCATTGCAGGAAATCGCGACGATCATCCACGCAATCACGGCTTCATCCGCGAAGCGTCGGGCTGGCGGCTGTCGCCAGCGTTCGATATGAATCCAAACCCGGCCAAGCGCGAACATGCACTTACGCTGGACGGCATGAGCGCATTGCCGGATCTCGAAACAGTGATCGAGACCGCCGGGTTTTATCGGCTGGATCACGCGCAAGCGAGCCGCGTGATAGAGGAGGTAAAAGACGCCGTCAGCACGTGGCGGCAAGAAGCCTCCGCCCTCGATCTGTCCCGCCCCGAGATACAGCGGATGGAGAACGTGTTTCAGGTTTGACGGGCTATCGCGGTGACCGGGCGCACAGCGGCGCGCAGCATTAAAGGCAAGCCCAGCAGACTCCCTTATAATCCGGCATGACCCGAACCCCGCTCCTCCCGCCGCCCACGCGCGCCCACCCAGCCGCAATACGCCGCCGCGCCGCCCACCGCTTCACGGTGGCCGCATGAAAACCCCTAAACGCCTGCTGCCGCTCGTCGAAGAGGGCCTGATCGACGAGGTCATTTCGCAATTGATGAGCGGCAAGGAAGCCACCGTCTACGTGGTGCGCAGCGGCGACTCCACGCGCTGCGCGAAGGTCTATAAAGACGCCAAACAGCGCAGTTTCCGCCAGGCCGCGTCCTATCGCGAAGGCCGCAAGGTCAAGAACAGCCGTCAGCAGCGCGCGATGGAAAAAGGCAGCCGCTACGGCCGCGAAGTGCAGGAACAGGCCTGGCAGAACGCCGAAGTGGATGCGCTGTTCCAGCTCGCCAATGCCGGCGTGCGCGTGCCGCAGCCGTTCATCTGCACCGACGGCGTATTGCTGATGGAACTCGTGACCGACGCCGACGGCAACGTCGCGCCGCGTCTGAACGACGTCGACATGACCGAGGAACGCGCGCTCGAATTGCACGCGCTGCTGCTCGATCAGGTGGTGCGCATGCTGTGCGCCGGCGTGATTCACGGCGACCTGTCCGAATACAACATCCTGCTTGCCGCGGACGGCCCGGTAATCATCGACTTGCCGCAAGCCGTGGATGCCGCCGGTAATCTCGAGGCGCCGGCCATGCTGGAGCGCGACGTGAACAACCTCGCCACCTATTTCGGCCGCTTTGCGCCGGCGTTGCTCGACGCCAGCTACGGCAAGGAAATCTGGGCGCTGTTCGAAGCCGGCGCGCTGCATGTCGACGCGAAGCTGACCGGCCGCGTCGAACTGGACACCACGCCGATCGACCTCGAAGCCGTGCTGCAAGAGCTCGAAGATACGCGGCTCGACGAAGAAGCGCGCCTGCGCTACGAACAGTCGCTGCGCAGCGGCACATGAGCCGTTCGCGCGGCGGCATGTAAACGCCGCCTGAATGCCGTATGAACGCGGCATCAACGTCGCGCCGAATCGGGGCTACGACGCGTTATCGCGGCTAGTCACCTTGCCGCAGCCGGAAGAACCCATAACGCCCGGCGCCGGCCCCACCGATTCGCGCATCGTCACGCTCACCGGAAACTCGCGGAATATCTCCCACGTGGTTCGGTAGCATTGATTGACGAGCCAGCGCACCGCGTTCTGGGTCAATTCCGCCGTCGGAATCCGCACCGAGGTGAGTCCCGGCGCGGCGTAGGCCGCCGAGTAATCGTCGTCATAGCCGATCACCGAGACTTCGTCCGGCACCGAAATGCCGACCTGATGAAAGCGCGCGAGCACGCTCACCGCCATCGTGTCGTTCGCGCAGAACAGGCCGGTGAAACGCCGCTTCGAATCGAGCAGCCTGATGGCGGCGGCGTAGCCGCCTTCCGGCGAGAAGTCCGATTCGATCAGCGTGACGTCGTCGCGCGCGATGCCCGCCCGCGCCAGTTCGGCGAAGAAGCCTTCGAGCCGGATCAGGTTGTCCGACGCGGTGAAAGGCCCCGAAATCACCGCGATGTCCCGATGCCCGTGATCGAGCAGCGTGCGCGCCGCCAGTTCGCCGCCGCGCCGGTGGTCGGCGCAGAACGACGCCTCCGGCAATTGATCGAACGCGCGGTTCAGGAACACCATTTTCGGATGCATCCGGTGCAGCATGATCAGGTCCTCGTCGTGCAGATCGTGGCTGATCACCACCACGCCGTCGCAATCGCGGCCAATCAGAAAACGCACCGCCTCGATGGCCTGTTCGCGCGGCGACACATCTCCGCAGCCGGTCGCCACCACCACGTGACGGTGCACCGCGCGCAGTTCGGTATCCGTCTGCTTGAGGATCGTGCCGTAGTAGGAGCCGAAGAACGTCGGCACGAAAATGCCGATCATGCCGAGCGATTGCGCCGCCATCGCGCGGCCGATCGACGACGGACGGAAGTTCAGCGCTTCGATCGCCGCCTGCACGCGCGCGGCGGCGTCGGCCGAGACGGGCCCCTTGCCGGAAATGGCGCGCGAGGCGGTCGACATGCCCACGCCGGCCAGTGCCGCGACATCCTTGAGTGTTGCCACGCGGTTCTCCGTCGAGCGAGGTGGTTTTCGATGTGGCGTTCAGCGCGCCGCGCGCCGGCGCTACAGGCGGGTGCCGTCCGCTTCGTCGAACAGCGAAACATGCGCGCCGTCGAATGAAAACGCCGCGGTGTCGCCGACCGCAACCGGCGTTTTGGTCTGGTCGATCGACGCAATCTGCGCTCCATGATAGTCGAGCCAAATCACGCGGTGGTTGCCCATCGGCTCCACGAGCGAAACTTTTGCGCGCTCGCTCGCGGCCTCGCCCATCCGCACCCGCACGTCCTCGGCGCGCACGCCGAGCACGCACGGCAGCGAATCCGCCGGCGCACTTTTGAACGGATACGCCGACACGTCGAGCCGTAAATGCGCGGTGCGGAAATGCGGCGCGCCGTCGCGCGACTCCAGCGTGCCCTTGAGCAGGTTCATCGCCGGCGATCCCAGGAAGGTCGCGACGAACAGATTGTCGGGCCGCGCGTAGACCTCGGCCGGCGTGCCGAACTGCTGGATCACGCCGCCGCGCATCACCGCCATGCGCGTGGCGAGCGTCATCGCTTCGACCTGATCGTGGGTCACGTAGATCATCGTCGCGCCGAGGCGCTGATGCAGTTGCTTGAGTTCGCGGCGCAGTTCGGTGCGCAGCTTGGCGTCGAGATTCGACAGCGGTTCGTCGAACAGGAATACGTCGGCCTCACGCACGATCGCCCGCCCGATCGCCACGCGCTGCCGCTGCCCGCCCGAGAGCTGCGCGGGTTTGCGCTTGAGCAGCGGCCCGAGTTGCAGCATCTCGGAAGCGCGCGCCACGCGCCGCGCGATTTCCGCTTTCGGCGTGCCGTTGATGCGCAACGCGAACGACAGGTTGCGCTCCACGCTCATGGTCGGATACAACGCGTACGACTGAAACACCAGTGCGATGCGGCGGTCTTTCGGATCGGCCCACGTCATGTCCTCGCCGGCGATCTCGATGCTGCCGTCCGTCACGTCGATCAAGCCGGCAATGCTGTGCAGCAAGGTGGACTTGCCGCAGCCCGACGGTCCGAGCAGCACGACGAACTCGCCCGCGCGCACGTCGAGGTCGAGATTCTCGATCACGGTATTCGCGCCCAACCGGATCGTCAGATTGCGCACCGCCACGTTGGCCGGATGCGTCAGGCCCGCCGCGTCCGCGACCTCAGGGGCGTTCGCCACGCCCGCCGCCTCGGCCACCGCCGTCATATTTGCCAGGTTCGTCATCGTCTTATCCCTTGACCGCGCCGGACGCAATGCCGCGCACGAACCAGCGGCCTGAAATGAAGTAGACCGCGAGCGGCACCATCGAAGTCAGAATCGTCGCCGCCATGTTCACGTTATAGAGCCGCTCGCCGGTCGTCGTGTTGATGATGTTGTTCAGTTGCACGGTCATCGGCAGGTTTTTCGTGCCGGCGAATACGAGGCCCAGAATGAAGTCGTTCCAGATGCCGGTCACCTGCATGATGATCGCGACGACGATGATCGGCGTGGACATGGGCAGCATCAGTTGCACGAAGATGCGCCAGAAACCGCCGCCGTCCACGCGCGCCGCCTTGAACAGCTCCTGCGGAATCGACGCGTAGTAGTTGCGAAACAGCAGCGTCATCACCGGCATGCCGAAGATCGTGTGAATCACGACGATGCCCGGCAGCGAACTGAACAGATGCACGCTCGCCAGCACGCGCACGAGCGGATACACCATCACCTGCACCGGAATGAACGCGCCCATCAGCAGCACGCCGAACAGCAGGCCCGCGCCGCGCGGCCGCCAGAACGACAGCGCATAGCCGTTCACCGCGCCGATCGCGATCGAGAGCACCGTGCTCGGCACGACGATACGCACCGAGTTCCAGAAGCCGACCTGAATGCCGTTGCAATCGAGGCCCGTGCACGCGGATTGCCATGCGGCGCCCCATGCGTCGAGCGTGAAATGCGCGGGGAGAGCCAGAAGATTGCCGAGACGGATCTCGCTCATCGGTTTGACCGACGTGACGAGCATCACGTAAAGCGGCAGCAGAAAGAACAAGGCGGCCGTCAAGAGAAACGCGTAGACGCCGAGACGCGCCGGTGTGAAGGTCGACCGGCGGCGACGCTGCGTGCCGCCCTTCAGCGTGGAGCCGAGCGCGTTCATCACACCTCCTTGCGCAACGCCGCCCGGCTGCGGGCATAGAAGAACGGCGCGAGAATCGCCAGCACCGTCGTCAGCAACACGATCGAGGCCGCGGATGCCAGGCCGATATTGGCGCGGCCGAACAGGTAGTCCATGATGAACTTCGCCGGCACTTCGCTCGCCGTGCCGGGGCCGCCTTGCGTCATCGCGACCACCGCGTCGTAAAGCTTCACGACCATCACGAACAGCAGCACGAAAGCGGTGGAGATCGAAGGGCCGAGCATCGGCACGACGATGCTCGCATAAACGCGCCAACGCGGAATGCCGTCGATGCGCGCGGCTTTCCACAGTTCGTCGTCGATGCCGCGCAAGCCCGCGAGCAACAAGGCCATCACCAGACCCGACGCCTGCCACACGGTGGCGATGACGATCGTATAGATCACCCGATCCTGATCGACGATCCAGTCGAAGCGCGCATGCGCGAAGCCGAGCGTGTGCAACACGGCCTGCGCGCCGAGCTGCGGATTCAGAATCCATTGCCAGACGAGGCCCGTCGCCACGAACGACATCGCATACGGATACAGAAACACCGTGCGCAACGCGCCCTCGCCGACCACCCGCTGATCGATGAAAATCGCCAGCAGCAAACCGATCACCATGCACGCGACGATGAAGCACGCGCCGTAGATCACGATGTTTTGCAGCGACAGCAGCCAGCGGTCGTTGTTGAAGAGCCGCACGTATTGCGTGAAGCCCGCGAAGTCGCCGGATGGAAAGGTGCGCGAATTGCTGAGCGACACGCGCGCGGTCCAGATCATCGTGCCGAGATAGGCGAACACGACGGTCGCCACCATCGGCAGCAACGCAAGCCACGCCGCGATCGGCCAACGCTTTTTCAGCGGTTTCGTGCGCGGCTTGGCCCGATGCTTCGAACCGGCGGTTTGCAGCTTGAGCGCGTGCATCGCGAGCACCTAGCTCTTCAGCGCATTGGCAAACGCTTTTTGTGCATCGTCGACCGACTGGTTCTTGTTCCAGAAGTTCGTGACGACGTCGATCAACGCGCCCTGCATGTCGGGCGACAGCAGCATCTCGGGATTCGGCAACTGACGCGACTTGTCCTTCATGATCGCCATGCCCTCCTTCGCGCAGATGTCGAGACTGCTCGCATCCGCGTCGGGACGAATCGGAATGGAGCCTTTCCTCGCGCTGAATGCGACTTGCGCGGACGGCGAGGTCATGACCGTCGCGAGCAGGTTCTGCGCCTTGATCGCGCTGGCGTTGTCCGTTTTCGGGAACACGAAGACGTCGCCCGCGACCAGATACGGCGAATGCGGACCGAAGCCGGGGAAGCAGCCGAAGTCTTTTCCGGCGCTTTGCTTCGCAGCCGAGAATTCGCCCTTGGCCCAGTCGCCCATGATCTGCACGCCCGCCTTGCCGGAAATCACGAGCGCGGTCGCATCGTTCCAGTTACGCCCCGGCGAGCCTGGATCGACGAAATCATGCAGGCGCTTGAAGGAAGCGAGCACCTTCCTGAACGCATCGGACTTCACCGCGTTCATGTCGTGATCGCGGTACACCTTCAGATAGAGATCGGGACCGCCCACGTCGGCCAGCACCGCGTCGAAGGTGATTTTTTCCTGCCACGGCTGGCCGCCGAAGGCGAGCGGGATCACGCCCGCGGCTTTCAGCTTGCCCAGATTGGCGATGAATTCATCGAAGCTCTTCGGCTCGGCGGTAATGCCGGCCTTCTGGAACACCGGCTTCGAATAGAAGAACCACGCGGGCATGTGAATGTCGACGGGCGCCGCATAGTAATGGCCCTTCACCTTGATGCTGTCGATGATCGACTGCGGGAACACGCCGTTCCAGTTCTCTTTCGCGGCGACGTCGTCGACATTGTTCAGCAGGCCCTGATCGATCAGGTCGTGAAACTGCTTCGACGTGTTGAACTGCGCGGCCGTGGGCGGATCGCCGCCGACGATCCGGTTGATCGCGGTGGAGCGCGCCTGGTCGGCGCCGGCCACCGCGTTGTCGACCCATTGGCCGCCGGCCCTGTTGTACGCATCGGCGAACTGGCGGATCGCGGCGGACTCGCCGCCCGAGGTCCACCAGTGAATCACGTTGGCTTTCAGGGGCTCCGCGTGCGCGGCCACGCCATATAACGCCAGCGCCGCCACTACATTCGCCACGGCCATTTTTCTGCTGTTCATTCCGTCTTCTCCTGGCTCGACGCCCTGTTTCGGGTCGATATGCGGACCGGCTTCATCCGCTTTATAGACGCGTTTTATAGGCCCGCGTTGTTGACGTGCGCTCGCTCCTTCAGGAACCTGGACACCAGCTCGGCGCTACGTTTAACGGTGCGTTTCTGCGTGGCGTAATCGACGTGCACGATACCGAAGCGCCGCTCGTATCCGAACGCCCATTCGAAGTTGTCCATCAGCGACCACAGAAAATAGCCGCGAATGTCCACGCCGGCCTTGATCGCTTCATCGACCGCGGCGAGATGGCGCTTGAGGAACGAGACGCGCTGCGTGTCATCGACGCGGCCGTCGATCACCTTGTCGTCCGAGGCCATGCCGTTTTCGGTGATGTAGATCGGCGGCAGATTCCGATACGTGCGCCTGAAACCGGTCAGCAGATCGCGCAAGCCGTCGGGATACACCTCCCAGCCCATCTGCGTGCGCTCGACGCCTTCGAGCGGCACCTCCTTGAACCCATGCGCGCCGTCGCTCGCGACATTGGTGCGGAAGTAATAGTTGATGCCGAGAAAATCCAGCGGCGCGGCGATGGTCCGCATGTCGCGGTCCAGCACCAGCGGCTCGGTGCCCGGCCACAACTCGAACAGGTCTTGCGGATACGCGCCCTTGAGCAGCGGATCGAGAATCCAGGCGTTGTGCTGCACTTCGAACAGATGCGCGGCGCGCTGATCGGCGGCGCGCTCGCTGTTGGCCGTGCCTCGTCCGATGTTCGCGACAATGCCCTTTTGCGAGGCCGGATCGTTGACGCGCAGCACAGGTATCGCAAGACCGTGCGCAAGCAGCAGATGATGCATCGCCTGGGTCGCGAAGCGCGGGTTCGCGAGACCCGGCGCGTGGTGGCCGTTGCCGTAGCCGAGATAGGCCGAGCACCACGGCTCGTTGAGCGTTGCCCACGCGTCGACCGTGCCGGCGAGTTCGCGGCTCATCAGGTTGGCGTAATCGGCGAAACGGTAGGCGGTATCGCGATTGAGCCAGCCGCCGCGATCTTCCAGATGCTGCGGCAAGTCCCAGTGATACAGCGTGACGAAGGTCTTGATGCCCTTCTCTTTCAAGCGCCCGAGCAGGCGTTTGTAGAAGTCGAGTCCCTTGCGGTTCGGCGCGCCTGCCGCGTCCATCACGCGCGGCCAGGCAATCGAGAGCCGATAAGCTTCGAGGCCCAGGCTCGCCAGCAGGTCGACATCCGCTTCCCAGCGATGATAGTGATCGCAGGCCACGGCGCCGGTATCGCCCGCGAGCACCTTGCCGGGCGTGGCCGAAAACGTGTCCCAGATGGATGGCAAGCGGCCGTCCTCGTTCACCGCGCCCTCGATCTGATACGACGCGGTGGCGGCGCCGAGCAGAAAATTCTTGCGCCATAGCGACGAGTCCGCAGGCGGCGTAAAGGGATCGGCGAGAGATTGAGGGGAGCGTGCGTCGGATACAGCGAATGCGTCGTTATCCACGGATCCTCCTGATAGGAGTGGAAGCGCTTCCACAAGGACCAGCGAACGATAGCAGCGGCGGATTCCACGCAGCAATCAGGGTATGTCTGGAGCGATGCTGGCATGCGCGGCGCCGGGATGCGCCGTGCATTGCGAGAGGCTTCGACGACGCGCGAATGCGCGAGCGGAACGTGATTCGCCGCCCAGTCGAAAGGCCGCGCGCCGCGTCAGGCGAACAGCGTTGCTGATGAAGTTCAGGCCTTTACCGGCAAGTCGAAAACGCCGCGATCGTAGGCTTCGCTATACGTTTTCCAGTCGGCGGCCACCTGCGCCGCGCATTGCGTCGCAAGTTCGATCAGCGGCGCTTGCCAGTCCCGGCGATTGCCGAAGGCGATCAGGTCATCGGCGATCGACGACTTCTGCCGGCCGCCGCTGCGCAGATGCGCCCACGCGCTCAGTTCGGCCATGCTGTTGATCACCGCCTCCAGCCTGGACAACTTGCCGTCCCAGTCGCTCAAGGCAACGCGGTCCTCGGACGGTTGCAGGCTGCGCAACACATACGATCGCTGATTGAAGTCCACCGCGTGCAGGAACGCCTGCGAAACCGCCTGATTGCGCCGCTGAATGTCCACGACGCGTTCCGCCTCGCTCCGCCACTTCGGCTGCGGCGTGCCCACGTGCGGCGCCACCGAGGAAGGCAGCGCCTCCTTCAGATCGATCAGATAGTTGCCGTCCGGCGAGCCCTTGCCCTCGACGAGAATCACGTAGCGATCCACGCCGAGGCTTCCCGTACCCGCGATTCGCCGCGCCACGTCGAGAATGCGATAGAAGTCGGGATTGAGCTCGCTCGCCGCGAACCGGTTCATGAACCCGGTGACGGCGGCGCGCCGCTCGTCGCTCACCGGCAGCGCTTTCTTGCCGTCCACTTTCAGCATGCGGGCTTTGCTTTTGAGCGTGGTGCGCCGGTCCAGATGCGCGATGCGCGTGCGGCTTGCCAGCCCGTCGAACAGATCGCGCACCATGCCGACCGCGGTTTCGGTTTCGATCCAGCGCGCTTTGCCGAAGGCGAGCGCCGCGCCGTAAGCATCCACCGCGGTGTGGCAAAGCGCGAGCGCCTGCGCGCGGCTCAGCTTCAGAGCGCTTACGCCGACCAGCACGCTCGTCAACAGTCGCACCAGTTCGTAAGAACACGGCGCCAGGCAGGCTTCGTCGAAATCGTTGTTGTCGAAATAGATCAGGCGGTTGTCGGCCTTGTAACTGCCGAAATTTTCCAGATGCATGTCGCCGCAAATCCAAACCGGCGGCGCGTCGTCGAGCACCTTGTCGCGCGGCAGGCGTTCGTAAAACAGATGACAGGTGCCACGCAGAAACACGAACGGCGAGCCGCGCATGGCTTTGTATTTCATCGCGAGTCGTTCGGGATCGCGGCCGGCATTGAAGGCGGAGATGATCTGCGCGACATCTGGCATAAGTTGTTTCCCCAAAAAAAGGCGGCGTGTCGGCGCTCAGGAACCGGTCGTCCGATAGTCATCCGATAGTAACGCCCGTTGGCGCTCGCGTTGCAGCCGAAACCGCATAGCCTCACCGGACCATGCGCGAGCGTGTCGAGCGTTTCGGGCGCGTTGAGCCGCGATTCGCGCAGGCGCTTGTCGTCGTGTTTATAAAACGGCGGCGCGCGCCTGCCGCCCGCGTTTGCGCCGATGCGTTTCTACGCCGGCTCCTGCACGCCGAACTTCTTGCGATATGCACCGGGGCTCGTCAGCGCGATGCGCCGGAAATGCCGCCGCAGCGATTCCTCGGAACCGAAGCCGGCGAGTTCGGCCACACGCGACATCGCCAACGGGGCCGGTGCTTCGAGCAGTTCGCGGGCCATCGCCACGCGCTCGCGCAGCAGCCATTCGTACGGCGCCATGCCGGTGGCGTCGCGAAACTGCCGTTGCAATGTACGCGGGCTCATCGCGGCCCGTTCTGCCAGCGAGCGCAGTGTATGCGGCAAGGCGGGATGACTGCGCACCCAGTCCATCAGTTTGGCGAGACGTCCGCTTTCGTCTTGCGGCATCGGCCGCGGCACGAACTGCGCCTGGCCGCCCTCGCGATGCGGCGGCACCACGAGCCGCTGCGCGACCCGGTTCGCCACCGCGCTGCCGTGATCGCGCCGCACCAGATGCAGCAGCATGTCGAGTCCGGCCGCCGATCCCGCCGACGTGATGATTTGCCCTTCGTCGACATAGAGCGCGTCCGGCTGCACACGCAGTTGCGGATAGCGCTGCTGCAATCGTTCAGCGTAGCGCCAGTGTGTCGTGACGGTCTTGCCATCGAGCACGCCCGCGGCCGCCAGCACGAACACGCCGGAGCAGATCGAGCAGAGGCGCGCGCCGCGTCGATACGCGGCGCGAATCTTCTTGAGGAGCGGTTCGGGCGGCACTTCGTCCGCATCGCGCCAGCCCGGAATGACGATCGTGTCGGCGCGATCCAGCAACCTGAGCGTGTACGGCGCGGCGATGGTAATGCCGCCCGCCGCGCGAATCGGGCCAGGTTCGCTCGCGCATGCCGCGAAGCGATACCAGTCGACGCCGAGCTCGGGGCGCTCGAGCG
Organism: Paraburkholderia terricola; assembly: GCF_900142195.1. Taxonomy (GTDB): domain Bacteria; phylum Pseudomonadota; class Gammaproteobacteria; order Burkholderiales; family Burkholderiaceae; genus Paraburkholderia; species Paraburkholderia terricola. The sequence continues at coordinate 125,967 of NZ_FRAB01000003.1, read as the reverse complement.
CGAACAGCTCGGTCACGCAGCCGAATTCGAATGTGCAAAGCCGGTCGTAAGCCAGCGCGACGACGAGATGATTGTGCATGGCGCGATGTTACCGGAGATCGGCGATTGCGCCAGTTATCCAGCGCACCGGATGGAGACACCGCTGTTTCCCGCTCACGATAAAAGACCCGAGGTAATAAGCCGCGCGCGACGTGATCAGGTTCCCGTGACAGCAAACCCCTCGTCGAGCCAGCCTGTCATGCCGCCGATCATGATCTTGACCGGGCGGCCGAGCTGGGCGAGCCGGATTGCGGCGCGCGTTGCTCCATTGCAGTGAGGGCCCGCGCAATAGGTGACGAAGAGCGTATCGGGCGGATATCCGGCAAGCTTCGACGCCACGATCTTGCCGTGCGGCAGATTCACTGCGCCTGGCACATGTCCGCGCGAGAAATGCGCGGGACTGCGCACGTCGAGCAGCACGAAATCGACCGAACGCGGGTCGTCGGCCACGAGTGCCGCGTGGACGTCGGCGCAATCGGTTTCGAATGTCAGCGACGCGCTGAAGTGGACGAGCGCCGCGGCGCTATCGGCAAAGGGAATGGATGAGACAGCGGACATGTAAAGCTCCTCGTGCGTGGATCGTTGCAACGCATTGTCCCGTTCCCATGCACGATCGACCAGTGGCGCAATTGACAGGTTCCGGTAACATCGCGCCACGCTGCCATGACCGGTTTTTCGGCAACACGCTCAGAAGCCCTTCTTCCGAATCCGCGCCCGAATGTCGCCCGGTGCAATCTCGAGTTCGCCGCCGTCCTTGCGCAGCCAGGCTCGCGTCTCCCCATGCTCCCGCTGCTCACCACTTCTCCGCGAACGGTCGAATCGTATAGTCGAAGGACCATGCGGACGGATGCTGATGCGCGATATGAAACACCTCGTCCGCAATGGCGTCGGGATGCGCGAAATATTCGTCGCGCGAAAAGGCCCAGTCCGGCGGCGGCTCACCCCATGCGGGCCGCACGCGCCCGTCTTCGCCGAGCCACGCCGCGTCGATTACCGCGTCGATCATCAGGTAACCCACATGCACCCGCTTCGGTCCGAGTTCGCGTGCGAGCGCTTCGGCGAGCACGCGCTGCGCGGCCTTGCTGGGCGCGAACAGCGCGTAGTTCGGCTTGCCGCGCAGCGCCGCCGTATTGCCCGTCACGACGATCGCGCCGCCGCCCGCCAGCACCATGTCCGGCGCGCACGCGCGCGCCAGATGCAGCAGCGCGGTCGTGTTCACGCGAAAGTTGCGCTCGAGCGCTGCCGGGTCGCCGTCGAGAAACGTGGCGAACGTTTCCGAGACCGCATTGTGCACAACGACCGACGGCTTGCCGAGCGTCTCGCGCACCGCCTCGAGCGTGCGCGCCAGCGCGTCGAGATCCGCCACATCGCAGACGAAGGCCGCGCTGTGCGCAATCTCGTGCTCGAGGCGCCGCAGCCGCTCGCCATTGCGCGCCAGCATCGCGATGCGGTAGCCCGCACGGGCAAACCGGCGCGCGATCGACGCGCCGGTTGCCGCTCCCACTCCCGTAATCAGGCATACCGGTTCGCTCATGCCGTCCTCCGTCTGCCGGTTGGGCGTCGCTCGCGTCATGCGGCGAGCGCGACTGTCAAAGCGTGAATCTGGCCGAACTGCGTGCGGATGTCGACCTTCTGCCCGGACTCGAAATCGCCGCGCAGCCGCGCCCGAATGTCCTCGCGCAGCACGTTCGGCCACGCGATGGTCAACTGGTTGACGCCATCGTTCACGATCTCGGCCGGCACCGCCACGCGCAGCGAGAGCCATTCGTCGTTGAGCAACGCGTCGCCCACGCGCCGGCCATTGAGTTCGACCGCGATCGTGCCCGCATCCCGCGCGCCCGGAATGCGCGCGGTCAGTTCTATGGACAGATCGCGCGGCGCATTGCATGAAAACGCATACGCGCTCGTGAGCCCGTAGACGGCGGAGTACGCGCGGCGATACCAGCGGTTGCGGTCGGTGAGTTCGGCCCAATGCGACTCCAGCAGATCGATCCGCGCGACCTCGCCGAGCGAGAGGTCGGGGTCGACCGACTGCGCCGCGAACTCGGGAAACACCGACGCGATCGCGCCCAGCAGCGCCTGCTCCTTGATGATCCCGCGTGCGAGCGGGCTATAACCGACCAGACAGACTTCGGCGATGTCGTTCTTCACGAGCTGGTCGAACGCGGGCAACAGGACGGGCGGCGTCTTGTGCCGGTATGCCTCGTGGACAAGCGCCACGCCGGTGGTCGCGATCGACGGGTCGTATTGCTTCGCGCGTTCGAGGTGATACTTGCAGATCTCGTCGTCCTGGCCCCAGTGCGCGTTGTGAATGCCGGCGAGCAGGTGCGCCCAGGCCTCATGCTGCGGCGCGGGCTTGGAGGCCGCGTCGACGAGATCGTCGAGGTGCGCGTCCTTGCCGAACAGCGCCGGCAGCAGTTTCTGGGCGACCGCCGCCATCGCGACACGCATGCCTTCCGACGTGTGATGGCAGAAGTCGAGATATAGACGGCGGCCCGGAATTTCGTGCTCGTAGCGATCGCCGAATATCTGCGGCAGATCGACGACCGTCGCGCCGAACGACGGCGCGCGGCGCCGTATCGCCTCGGCCACGTTCACGAAGATGCCGGGAACGACGCGCGTATCGTCGATGATGTCCCGGCTTTCGCGCAGCGTGCGGTAAATCTCCTGATTGCGCTTGTGAAGACCGCGCTGCGCGCGCGCCAGCAAGTCGAGGCTCGCCGACGAGGTGCCGCCGTCGAGCCCGCGCGCGATCAGGATGGCCGCCTCGGCGCCCGCGAAATCGCCGTGCGCGAGCTTGTCCGTCGCGTCCTGCCAGGCGGCAACCCAGGCGCGCGTGTCGTCGGGGGACATGAGCGGCACGTCGAGCGCGCCGGCGGGCGTGCTGCTCCAATCCGCCACGTTGATTTCGGGAATCACGAACGTCACCGGCACATTCAGTGGCGCAAGCGAGGACGTCAGTTGTTCGACCACCTGGCCCGCGAAACGCTCGAGGCTTTCGAGCTGCCGGTCCAGCAGCTTCGAGAAACCGAGATTTTCCTCGATCAGTTCGCCGTCGGCGACGAACGATTCAGTCGACGTGTTGGCGAGCGCACCCACGCGCCAGTTGTTGCCGGCAAACACCACGACCGCGTCCGGCTCCAGCAGATGCACCGAAGCCGCGATACGCGAGAGCCACCACGGATCGCAATTGCTCTGCGCGAGATCGACGACCTCGACCGCCTCGGCGCCAGCCGTGATCTGTTCGCGCAGCACCTTGGCCGGGCTGTACACGGGGTCGAAAAAGAAGCCGCGCGCAACCGACTCGCCCAGCAGCACGATGCGTTTTTTCGCACCTTTTCTGCCGATGCGCTCCACGTCCGCGCAAAAGCGCCACAGGTCGATGTGCTTGCGAGCGCGAACGAACTCGCCGGTGCCCTCTTCCTCCTCCCAGATGCTGACCGAGCGCGTGCGACGCGCCTCGCCCGGTTCCTGCCCTCTGAGACTCGCAAAATCTTCCGCGAGCGCCGCGAACGGACCGGACCAGTGATCCTGGCCGTGCGTGTCCGCGCGCTGTGTGCTTTCGCTCAGCAATTGCAGCACCGACAGCGCCGCGTTGTCCTGCTTGAGCAACGCGGCAAACCGGTCGCTCAATTCCTGCCGCGTGGCATGGATTGACATTTGGAGATGCTCCTCAAGTGTGTGAGAACAGGTGAACTCGCCTACGTTTCTTCTACGTCGACAACCCGACGAACCGTCGATAAACCAGCGAAGCGGGCGCGCTCACGCGCATGCCGCGAGAACCGGGGCGCGTACCGGACTTGCGCGCGCCTCGTCATGCATGCGTCGCCCGTCAACCAGCGTGGCTGCCGGCGCGCGGCTCGCGAGCAGCGAGAGAAAAGTCGCGCTGCCGCCGCGTTCGTCCGCGCCGTCGCGCTCGAACAGACACAGGTCCGCGCGCATGCCCGGCGCGAGCGTGCCCACGTCGGGCAGACCGAGCGCGGCGGCGGCATGGCGCGTCAGCGCGTCCGTGTAGTAGTCGGGCTGCCCCGCGCCCGCGTTCGGCGCCAGCCGCCCGTTGGTGCCGTTGGTGCCGTTGGTGCCGTTGGTGCCGTTGGTGCCGTTGGTGCCGTTGGTGCCGTTCGCGCCGTTCGTGCCGTTGATGCCGTTCGCGCCCGCGAACAGCGCGGCGCGGCGCTGCGTGAACAGCGGCGCATGCTGACGCCAGCGGCGGCCCAGGTGCTCGGCGTCCGGCACGCCCAGCGCGACCGCGCAGAGCGTGCGCGCGAACGCCTGCGCCTCGCGTGCGTCGATGCGCGCCGCGCCGAACACCGTGACGTGCGGCTCTTGCGGCAGCAAATACGAAATCAGCGCGCTTTCCGAGCAATAGAAGCGGCTGCGAAATTCGCGTGCTTCGTCGGCATCGGCACAGAGCGCGATGCCGATGCGCGTGCCGATCGCGCGGGCGAATTTCGCCGCCTCCATGAGCTCCGTCGCCGACAGCAGGCTGGCGCTCGCGAGCACCGGCAGCACCTTGACCGGATGAGCGCCGCCGCCGTCGAAGCGGCCGCCCCCCGACGCGCCCGACCATTCGAGCAGGCTGTTGACCTCTTCGAGTTGCCTGCCGTCGAACTTCAATAGCGCGACTGCGCGTGGCCCGCCGGCGCGCGCGGGCGGCACATCACGCAAGCGCGCGCACTGCCAGCCCATCGTCGTCACGAACGGCGGCGGCGCGGCGCCGGCTGCCGCCATGCCGACCACGCCCGGCGTACACAGATAGCGTTCGCCATCGAGCCCCTCGGCGAGCGACGACGCGCCGGCCGGCAAGACCGCCCGGATGCGCGCTCCCGCAATTTCGACGTCGCGGCGTACGAACCGGTGCGTCGTGCTGTCGAAGCACTGCGTTTGCCGAATGGCCCAAGGGCAATCGCCTGGCGGGATCTGAATGGACATGGTGGCCGCTGAAGTGACAGGAACGCGACGCGCGGGCGAGCCGCCCGCTCACAGGAACGTGTAGACGTTGACCGACTCCGGCGCGACGCGCTTTTTCGCGGCGCGCGCGGTGAAGATTTCCTTCAGCTTGTTCCAGGTCTCGAGTTTGAAGCCGCGATCGACGATGTAATCGCCGATCACGAGTGCGTCGATATCCGACACGACAAAGCACCAGACCGCATCCACCGGATCGAGCACGATCGCGTCGCCGCGCATGTTGAACGAGGTGTTCAGCAGGATCGGGCAGCCGGTCAGGCGGTCGAACTCGGCGAGCAGCGCGTGAAAGCGCGGATTGCTCTGTTCGCTGACGGTCTGCACGCGCGCGGAGCCGTCGACATGCGTGATGGCGGGCAGCGAAAGCGGCGAAATGACCTGACACGTTTCGAGCATGAACGGCGACGGATGATCGAGCTCGAAATGTTCGGCGGCCTTGTCTTCGAGCACGGCAGGGGCGAACGGACGGAACGCCTCGCGCATCTTCACGAGCGCGTTGATGCGGTCGCGCATTTCCGGCCGGCGCGGGTCCGCGATGATCGAGCGCGAACCGAGCGCGCGCGGTCCGAACTCCATGCGTCCCTGGAACCAGCCGATCACCTTGCCGTCGGCGAGGCGCTGCGCGGTTTGCGCGATCAGTTCCTCGGGCCGCCCCGTGCAGTCGACGATCGAGGTATCCGGGAAAATCGCGCGGACGGTCTGACGGATCTCGGCATTCGAATAGGCGGGGCCGAGATACACGTGCGGCAGCGCCTTCAACTCGGGACGGCGCCCGGTGAGCCGTGTATGCGCGACGGCCGCGGCGCCGAGCGAGCCGCCCGCGTCGCTCGCGGCCGGTTGCACGAAAAGCCTGGCGAACGGACCTTCGCGCTGAATCCGGCCGTTCGCGACGCAATTGAGCGCGACGCCGCCCGCCATGCACAGATTCTCGACGGGCACCGCGTCGTGCAGATAGCGCGCCTTCTCGAGCAGAATGTCTTCGAGCGTGCGCTGCAGGCTCGCGGCGAGATCCTTGTGGAACACGCCGAGCTCCGACTCCGCCTCGCGCGGCGCGGCGCCGAACAGCTCCGGCAAACGCTCGGAATACATGCGCTCGCCATTGAGGAAATCGAAGTACTCCATGTTGAGCCGGTACTGGCCGCGCTCGTTCACGTCGAGCAGACGCCGCATCTGTTCGACATAGAGCGGCCGGCCGTAGGGCGCGAGGCCCATCACCTTGTATTCGGCGTCGTTCACATCGAAGCCGAGGTAAGCCGTGATCGTGCTGTAGAGCAGGCCCAGCGAGTCCGGGAACGACACCTCCTCGAACAGTTCGATGTGCGCGTCGGCGCCGCGGCCGTAGGTGGTGGTCGCCCATTCGCCGACGCCGTCGACGGTCAGCAGCGCCGCGTCGGCGAAACCGGAGTAGAAGAATGCGCTGGCCGCGTGCGACAGATGGTGATCGACATATTCGATCCGGCCGTTGAAGCCGAGGCTCTGGCGAATGTCGCGTTCGGGACGGGCGGGATCGATCCTGAAGCGGCGCTTCGGGTTCTGCAGCAGATCCAGCACGTTGGTCGCGATCTGGCGCGAGGCCTTCTTGTACGGGTCCTCGTAATAGGCGATGCAATCGACGTCGTCGATCGTCGCGTTCGCTTCTCGCAGGCAATAACGGAACGCGCCCGTGGGAATGCTGCTGTCGTGCTTCACCTTCGAAAAACGCTCTTCCTCGGCGGCGGCGATCAGCTTGCCGTCCTTGATGATGCAGCACGCAGCGTCGTGGTAATGCGCGGACACGCCAACAATTATGCTCATGGAGTCACCAGTTTTGGTTGGAATGGAAAGTCGGTTAATCGCGGCGCGGCATTAGCGCCCGGATGCCTCGACGGCATCGAGCGCCTTGCACAGCGAGTCGAAGATGCGCGCAACGTCGGCCTCGCCCGTCCGCCAGTTGGTGAACGCGACGCGTAGTCCCCACGTGCCGGCGTAGACCGTGCTCGTGATGAACACCTCGCCCAGATCGCGCACCGCGCGCACATAGGCGTTGATGCGCGCTTCGTCCGCGTTCGCGGCAAGCGTGAAGCAAACGACGTTCAGCCGCGTCGGCGCCAGCAGGCGAAAACCGCGCTGCCCTTCGAGACGCGCACCGAGAGCCTGCGCGAGCGCGATGTTGCGCGCGACGATCTCCGCGTGCCCCGCGCGGCCATACGCGGCGAGCGAGAACCACGTCGCGAGCGCGCGCAAGCGCCGCGAATTCTCGGGCGTGAGATGAACGAAGTCGGGGTTGTCGGTGGGAATGCCGAGATAGGCGGCGCTGTTCTGGAACACGCGCACCTGCAGGTCGCGGCGCCGCGTGAACTGCACCGCGGCGTCGTAAGGCACGTTTAGCCACTTGTGCAGGTCGATGCAGATCGAGTCCGCCGCATCGAGCCCCGCGACCAGCGGCGCATACGCCGGCGCGAGCGCGGCGAAGGCGCCGAACGCCGCGTCGACGTGGAGCCAGAACGGATAGCGCGCCTTGAGCGCGTGGATCGCCTGCAGATCGTCGAAATCCACCGTGTTGACGGTCCCCGCGCTCGCCACCACGATGACGGGCACGCCCTCGGACTCGGCCAGCGCCGCTTCGAGCGCAACGAGGTCGATCGCTTCGCGGCCCGCGAGCGTCGGCACCTTGCGCACCGCCTGCCGGCCGATGCCGAGCACGGAGAGCGCCTTGTACACGCTCGAATGCGGCGTCGCGGCCAGCACGCGCACCGCGCCGAGCGCGCCCACGCCTTGCTCGGAAACGTTCACGCCGTTGCGCTCGCCGAGCCATTCGCGGCCGAGCGCGAGACCCACCAGATTCGACATCGTCGCGCCCGTGACGAACACGCCCTGCTGCGCCTCGCTCAGACCGAACAGCTCGCGCAACCGCGCAATGGTTTCGCGCTCGAGATCCGGCGCGGCGCTGTCGATGCCGGCGGTCGGATTCTGATCGTAGACGCCGGTGAGCCAGTCGCCCGCGAGCGAGGCCGGTGTGGCGCCGCCCGTCACGAAGCCGAGGTAGCGCGGGCCGGCGCTGCCGGAAAAGCCCGCGCTCCAGCGCGCGACGAATTCTTCCAGCGCGCCCGCCAATCCGGCGCCCTCCTCGGGCAAGGCGCGCAACGTGGCGGGCGGCGGCGCGAGCGCGGCCGGGCGGTCGTCGAGAGAGGCGAGCGCCGCCACGGCATGGCGGCGCGTGCGCTCCAGCAGCGCGTCGAAGTTGGCGAGGTCGGAAGCAAGTGTCGAGTGCATGGAGAGATCGTCGAGGTTGACTGGAAGAAATGCGTGGCGTTCGATCGGGTCAGTGCAGCCGGCGATCCATCACGTCGCGCGCGCCTGCGTAATATTCCTTCTCGATCTGGTAGCGGATCAGGCAGCCTTCGCAGAGATCGCGGATCACGCGTGGGTTGTTGCGCGCGAGCGGCAGCAGCACGCGCTCGACCAGTTGCTTGCCGTGATTGGCGTCCACCGGCACGTGCAGCTCGTGGTAGTAACGGAATTCCCTCGGCACATCGTGACGATGCATGCCGCGCAGCATGCGCGTGAAGCGGTACGGCACGGTCTGCTCGAGCAGCGTCAGCGCGCCGAGCAGGCGCCCCACGTGCTGGCGGCGCAACGCATACAGCAGCAGCAGGTTGCCGTTCTTGAGCGCCGCGACCGGCATTTCCGCCTCCAGGTCGAGCTCGCCCAGTTGGGCGCGAAAGAACGGCGACGCCCGCATGAACGTGCGCGTGTGCATTTCGTCGAGCTTGCCGAGGCCCATTTCATCCCAGTAGTTCTCGGCGAGCGCGAGCTTCATGTCGCCGTCCATGCCGAGTTGCGAGAGCGCGATGATGTCGTCGAAGCGGCCGTCCACCTGCGCTTCGAGGCTCACGAAAAGCGACAACTGCGGCAGCGATGCTTCTTCCGCGAGGAAGTCGAAGAACGGCGCGACTTCCTTGCGATGCGTGTTGCGCAGCGTGACGTACCACTCCTCGAACTGCTCCGCGTTCGCGGGCACGTCGTCGAGCACGATGCGCGCGGCCTCGTAGTCGCTCCAGGCAGTTTCCAAACCGAGGATGCGGGCGTAGTCGGCGGCGAGCGGCACGGTCTCGGGCGCGCTCGGCGGCGCGAGTTCGCGCAGATAGAACGCGTTCAGTTCCATCTGGCCAGCCAGGGAATTCGGATCGGGCGTCACGGGCAATTGCTGTTGCGTGGTCACAGTCGTTTCTCCATTGTGTCGATCGTGGGATGCGCGGACGCCGCGAGGCGCCGCGCGCTCATTGCAGTACGGCGGGTACGGCGTGCGGCCAGGCGCAAACGGGCGGCGCCGGTTCACGCATCTGGGTGGCCGCGGCGAACAGGGCGTCGATCCAGTCGCGCGTACCCTGCCAACTGCCGTACGCCACGATCCCGGCGAGCGGCGCCTCGTTCGCCGAGTAGGTGACTCGCCGCGGCAGCGCGGCGCCCGCGGGCAACTCGAGCCAGCGCACGAGCGCCGGGTCGCCGCGAAACCTCGCAATGCCCCCGATATCCTCGTACGTGGTCCCCGCAAGCGTGTGGCCGGGAAATACGAACCAGCCGTGCCAGCGCGCCTGGGTCCGCGGCTGCGTCGGCGGCAGCGCGCGCGAAGGCTTGCCCTCGAGCAGAATGCGCAGTTCCTCCGACGGCAGATGGACGCCCGTCGCGTATTCGAAAGTCGCCACGACGTCGGCGCCCCCTACCCGATTGCCGACTTCGAGGAACACGAGTTCGTCGCCGTCCTCGATGGCCTCCAGATGAAAGCTGCCCTGACGGATGCCGACCGCCGCGAGCGCGGCCACGACCCAGTCGCGAATCCGTGCCGACACGGGAAAGTGATACGAGCCGAGCGGCTGTCCTTTCGCGTAGCCGAGGCAGGTGCCGATGTAGCGGCTCGCCGTGAGCGTGAGCACCTCGCGATTGGCGACGAGTCCGTCGAAATGCACGATGTCGCCGTCGACGAATTCCTCGACTTCGTAGCCATCGATCGCCGGCTCCGGCGCGTCGAGACGCGCCACGCCGCAGCGGCGCGCGGAGATCGCGGCGGCAGCGGCCGCCGGCGTCTCGAAGATAACGACGTCTTCGCTCGATGCGCCGCTCAACGGCTTGAGCACGGTGCGCGCGCGCCAGGGTGTGCCGGCCGGCTCATGCAGAAACCCAGCTAAGCCGATGAAGCGCGGCACGCGCAGACCCGCCGCGCGCACGGCCTCCTTCATCACCACCTTGTCGCGCACCAGACGCACCTGTTCGAGCGTCGCACCGGGTATGCCGAGCCATTCGCGCAACCGCGCGGCGTCGACCAGGTCGTATTCCGACAGAGCGATCACGCGATCGACCGGACGCGCCGTGCGCGTGATCCACGCGTGCGCCGCCTCGAACGGACCGAGTTCAACGGGACGCTCCACGCGTTCGCAGCGCAGATCGGCGGGCAGCGTCGCGAGCAGATCGGCGACGCCGAGGTAAGTCACGTCGTGCTGTTCGTGATCGATGCCGCGCGCGTATTCGATACGCGGATAGGGCACGCGATGCAGGACAAGAATCTTCATGATCTCTCCGTTCACGCGATGGCGAGCGACGCGGCTGCGTTCGCCGGCTCGAAGATGTGGCACGCCTCGGCGAGCACCGACAACCAGACCGCGCGTACCGTGGCGACCACGCTGCGCATGTCGTGCACGTCGCTTTCCAGCGCGAAGCAGGCCTGTGCGGCGAAGTCCGCGTTATCGCGCGGCAGGGCGGGAATGAAGCGCGCGGTTTCGGAGAGCCAGCCGAACTCGACGCGCCGCAGCGCGTCCGTGCCCAGCAGCGCGGCGGCGCGAGCGAGTGCGCGGTCGAAAAGTTCGGCGCCTTCGTCGGCGTCGGGCGGGGTGAGCCGGCCGTCCGCGGGCACGCCGAGCATGACGGTCGCCGCCTGTCGGCCGGCGCTGACGAGCACCGGCTCACGCACGACGCCGAAGGCCGCGTCGACCCACAGCGCGTAGAAGTCGATCTCATAGACTTCCCGCGCGATCGTCCAGATCTTCATGCCGGCGGGACGGCGATTCGGTTCGACGACCGCGGCGCGCAAGCCCGTGTCGTCGAGCTTGATCTCGTTGTGAAAGGGACCGCGCAATTGGCCCACGAGCAGATTCGCGACCCGCCCCGCCCGCACGAGCGTCGCCTGTTCGGCGGCGGTGAGACGCGCGGGCAGAATTTGCGCGACCTCGACCGGATAGCGGCCTTGCGCGCTCACCTTCTCGGTGATGAAGTGCGTGGCGCCCACGCCGTCGAACGAAAACTCACGCGCAAACGAAATGAACGATTCGCAGATCGCGCCGCGCTCCAGGTACGGCGCGACTGCCGCGAACGCGGCGTCGAGGCTGTCGCCCGGCGCCACGATCACGACGCCGCGATTGTTGCCCTCGCACGAAGGCTTGACCACGAAGCCCCCCTCGTGCGCGCTAGCGAAGCGGCCCAGGTCGTCGACGTCGTGCACTTCGACGCAGTCGGGCACGAGCATGCCTTGCGCTTCGAGCAGATCGCGCACGCGCGCCTCGCACACCCGGTAATCGCGTTTGCTGTACGCGTTGGCGGCGAGCGCCGCCGAATCGACGACCAGGCCGAGCCGTTCGAGAAGCGCCGCACCGCTTTGCACCGCGTTGTCGGAGAACACCATGCCGGCGCGCAGGCGCTCGCGCCACGACTTCAGATAGTAGAGCGCCTCGTCGACGAAATTCGGTGCGAGCGGATCGAGGTCGATCAGGTATTCGCACAGCAGCGAGTCCCGCTCGGTCGGATTCGCGCGGATCAGCGCGATCTCCGCGCCATACCGCTGGCGTGCGTAAGACGCGATGTGCGCGACATCGGCCACGCGGGTCAGGTTGTAGTCGACGATCAGCAGCAGCGGTCGGTTAGCGTTCACGATCAGGTCTCCAATGCGGGCGTTGTCGTTCTGTAGTGCACGTCGAGCGCGGTGACGGAGGCCGCGAGCAGGTCGGGAAGCGCCGCGTCACGCTCGGCGCGCGTCATGCGCCAAAGCAGTTGACCGAGGAACGCTTCGCGTGGCGTGGCCGGCACGACGTCGCCGGGCTTGAGCAGGATTTGCGCGATCAACGGGCGGCGGCCGTCGGTGCGTGTCTCGATGCGTTCGATCTCGCCGTGCGTCGCGAAGTAGACGCGAAAGAACGTGGCGAGCTCGCTCGGCGGCGTGCCGTCGGCGGTGTAGGCGAGGCGTTGCAGGCGTTCGGCAAACGCACGGTGCTGCGTGCCGCCGCTTTGCTCCAGCAACAGGTCCAGCCAGAGTTCGAGCATGCCGGCTTCCTCGTTGAGCGCCTTCACGCTGTGCGAGATGAGGCTGCCGCCCACCCGGGGATTGATCTCGATGAGATCCCAGCGCGCGCCGTCAAAGCGCGCTTCGACATGAAAGCAGCCGCTGCCGAGTTCGAGTTGCTCGAATACGGCGCGCAGCCAGTCGAGGCCGCTCGCGAGATCGCCCGCGGCAAGCGACGCCGGCGGGCTCGTGCAACTGTCTTCGAGCACCGTGCCGTTCGCTTCGGTCAGTTCGCACTTTTCGTGGACGCCGAGCACGAACGGCTTGCCGTGCGAGACCAGCAGTTCGAAGCTGAATTCGGTGCCCGCGAGATAGCCTTCGGCGATGAACTCGACGTGCTCGCCGAGCGCCGAAGCGTAGACCGTGTCGGCCCGCGCATGCTCGCCGATCGCCTCGAGCGTGGCCCATGTGGTGTCAGGCGAGAGCCGGAACGCACCGTAGGACGCGATGCCTCGCACCGGCTTGATGAACCACGCCTGCGCGTCGCGCCGCAATTCATCGAGCACGGCCGGCGTCACGCGCCGCGCCGTGACCCGCGAAAGCCCGGCGTGATGGAGCGCGTTGCGCACGGCATGCTTGTCGCGCAGAAACTCGATCCGCTGCGCGGAAAGATCGCTCACGCCGAGCCGGCTGTTGGCCTCGGCCATGAGCGGACGGTAGCCTTCCCACACGCTGATGCAGGCAAGCACCGTTTGGCCCGCCGCGCGCAACGAGGCGACGGCGTCTTCGACGTCCTCCATCCGCAACACATGCGAATCGGTCGCGAAGACCGCCGCCGCATGATCGCGCAGTGTTTGCAGCCGCTGTTCCCCGTGCTCCGGCACGGGCCGCGAACTCAGCACGAACGGAAGCAGGCCGCGCGCCTTGATCGCCGCGATCAGGTCCTCCGCGAACGAAAAGCCGCAGTGACTCAGAATTAAAACGCCATCGGACGACATCGCCTCGTCTCCCCTGATTGGTCAGGCCGCCGCCTTGAGCGTCGGCAGAATTTTGTCTTCGTAGAGTTCCTTGAAGTAGAGCGCGAGGACGGTCTGGTGCTCGCGCAGGTAGCGCTTGAGCGAGTCGATGTCGTCATCGCTGCGCAGCAGATAGCGGATCGCCTGCCAGACTTCACCGGGATGATCGTCGTTGATGTCGGTATGCGAATGCGCAATCTGGCCCGTGATGTTCGTTTCGCCCACCGACTCCTTGAGCGCCTTGAGCTTGCGCGGCTCGAGCTTCACGTTGACGTACTCGACCAGATACGAATAGGCGATCACGCCGAGCGGGCCCTCGTGATCGAGCAGATACGAGAAGTAGCCGCTGAGCAGCTTGGTCGACAGATACGGTTCGGTCGCGAGAAACTGCTCGCGGGAGACACCGGCGCGTTCGAGGTCCTGAACGAACAGCTCGTCGTGCAACATCTCCTCGCGCTCGTAATTCGCCCAGATTTGCGCCGCCTCCGGGCTCTGCTTGGCGACTTCGGCGAGTGTTTTCGACTCGACCACCCGCAACAGGCGAATCCGCCAGGCGGTTTCGATCAGGTGACGCTGATAATAATCGGAGTCGATTTTCTTTCCTTCCAGATGGGCGGCATACGGCACGGTTTCATACCAGTTCTCGATCTGCCCGTCGATAATGGCATCGATTTGCTTACGCAGCTGGAGTGATCTTTCCGCATTAATGAACGGAATGCGATCTTTTAAGCCGACATTTTTAACGCGATTACTCATGGCTCATTCCTTGAAAGATGATAATGAAATAACTACGCAAAAATAGGTGTTGCGGGAATGGGTTAAACCTGTGAATCCGCGACTTTGATGATTACCGCTCCGGTGACACGGCACTGACATGCCAATCTGAATATCTCGTCCGGATAACCTAGAGATTCGAGGAAAGTCTTTTCGTCCTTGCCTTTATTGCCGAGATGATCCAGACCTTCCTGCACTTCAATGACACAGGCGCCGCATACGCCGGCTTTACAGCCGAACGGAATAGATTCCTGGCCGTACAACTCGAATTCGAGTTCGGTCAACGGACTCCCCGCCGGCAATGCGACTTCAATGCCCTGAGGCATGAGCTTCACGATGCACATGGCCACCCCGATCTAGTTTGAGCGACAGCAAAACGTTTTATTCAGTTTTAATAACTACGTGCTGGCAACGATCTTCTCCAGGACAACGGTTCACAATATAGATGTTGAGGTTTCAACTTGCAACTATTTTAATCGACGTTCTTGCAAATACCTTTTTATCGAAAACCAGACTTCGATAGCTCCGTTTTTTCGGCTTCTGGTATGTAACTACTTCATAGCGCGGAAATAATATTGAAGCAGCGAATCCGGTGCAATGGCGCCTTTATGCATGCGCGAATACCTGGCTACCCGGCCAGTGCAAAACGAGCGCACGCCGAAAACTCTCACTGGAAGAGTTGGCGTTGCGAATAAATCTTCAAAGGTTGAAACGTCACCTACGCGACCGCAGCTCGTGCAACGCTGTCGGTGCGAGTTCGGACCGTGGTTATCGGCCGGGAACGTTGGGAAGAACTGTCATTCACCCGACGATCGGCGATGACTCGAATGGACATCGCCAAAACCGCAATGAAGCGGATCGTCAGGCTGGATCTTTTTTACGGCGACCGTCGTTGACCTGCTGTGCGGACGACGGCCGGGGCGATGCGCGCAAACCACTGCTGATCTTTCGTACTTCGGCATCCTCCGGGCCCAGCAAACGCCCGTCTTGCGAACGAAGCTCGAGCCGTTTGACAGGCTGACCGAACTTGCGATCGACGAGGCGAACATCGAGTTCGGACGGCTCGAAGAAATGCTCCTCGCCCCACTGACGCAACGCCACCAGCAGTGGAAAGAGACCGAGCCCTTTCTTCGTGAGGACATACTTCTGATAGGCGCTGCCGTCCGAAGCCGGCGCCGTTTCCAGAATGCCGTGCTCAACGAGATTGCGCAGCCGTGTCGTCAGGATGTTCTTTGCAAGACCGAGACTCTTCTGGAATTCACCGAAGCGCTCGTAGCCATCGAAAGCATCGCGGATGATCAGGAGCGACCACCAGTCGCCTATGGCGTCCAGCGGGCGCGCGATGGGACAACCCGTTGCCTTGTGACTCGTTCGCTTCACCATCGCGGCCCTCCAGCTGCCTGACAAACTGGCCCGACCGATTACATAGACCTCAACGGCTACGTTCCCCGTCGAGCAGTCATTTACGCCCGTTAGAAGATGGCGCACGACGCGCGGACCACCCTCTTCGACAAGAACAGCCGTGTGAAACGTCGACACGGCTGGTTCCATTATAAAACTTCTTTTTACCGCCACAAGCGTTATCTAATGCTTCGTGGATAGATTCCCGCCCACGTTCGCTTCGCGATGCGCCTACTCGCGAGCCCGTCAATCGAAGCGAAACTCATCGAAGCGGATCCACACCAACAACTGATTGCGATCCGGCTGGCCGCCCTCACCTCGCGGATACGCACGTCGCTTCGACGGAAAGCGCAGGCCCTCCACTTCGACGAAATCGGACACGTAATGCGCGACCTGCGTGCCTCCCGAGACATCCAGGCGGTAGTCCTGGCGACGCAGCAGGTAGTCGGGTCCGAAGTAAAAGCGCTGAGCCGCACTGTGACTGGCGATCGTTTCCGGCAGCAACACGTCGAGGACGCGCCACACTTCACCGTCTTCGTACGACGGCGCACCCTCGGTGAGCTCGACACCCGGCTGCGCCAGCAGAAACGGTGTGGCGAGATAGGTCCAGAGCGCGTAGCCGTTGAAGTAGGCCTGGCGGGATGCGTCCCAATAGGAATGTGGACCGTAGCCCTTGAAAGCCGCGCGAGGATCGACGAGTTCCTGCACGATCTGTCGATCGCCGTCTTCGATGACGACCCGCTCCGGCACGAACGTCATCGTTCGATCTGGCGCACCGTATGGCGCTATGCGAGTCCATTCGCTCGCCGTGCGAATCGTCACGTTGCCCCAGCCGTGGTTCTCGGCAATACCCTTCGACGGCCAGAACGGTCCGCCCGTCGCGCTCTTTACACTCAACCGCGAATGCGAATGCCAGCGGTCGAGGCCGCCGTAGGCATCCAGCACGTGCTTCAGGAGATCGTTCATCGGCTGCTCCATCGCGTTTTCGTTCGGTTCGCCTTCTTTTTCTCACGCCGCGCCGTGCGACCGGACCGTCTTGCGCGGCGCGGGACCATGCCGTCCGTTTGCCGGTATCAGACGCTCGCGCGTTGCGCCGAGCGCTGCGTGCCGAACAGCACCAGGCTGACCGCGCCCAGCGCCCACACCCCGAGCCCGCCATAGAGCATGACCCAGCCAAAGCCGTGCACCAGTGCGCCGTGCAGGACCGCGCCAGAGGGGTCCGCCTGCACGAGCGCGGGGAAGCGTTCAGTCAGCCCTTCCACGCTGCCGGCCGCGATGTGCTCGGCGAGCGACTGGCGCTGTGCCGCGTCGAACACACTCGGCAGGACGTTCTTGAGGTAATCGCTGATGCCCGCCACCAGCACGAAGCCCATCACCGCGATATTGATGGCGAGACTGATCAACCGTGCGCTGATGTCCATTCCCGAGGCCATGCCGGCACGATTCGACGGCACCGAGCCCGTGGTGGTATTGGTGGTGGGCGTGTTGGTCAGGCCGAGTCCGATGCCCGCGAGCAGCGAGCCCGGCAGCATCGTGAAGCCGCTGGCATGTTCAGCGCTCGCGCCGAAACGCATCAGAATGAATCCGAGGCCGATCGTGAACATGCCGAGAGGAATGATGACGCCCGGCTGATAGCGATGCGATAGCCGCTCGGCGACAGGCGGAATGACGAGCGTCGGCAGTGTATAGGCCAGCAACGAGAGGCCTGCCGCGACGATGTCGTAGTGCAGCGCGCCCTGGTAGAAGATCGGCAGGAAAATAATGAACGGCCAGAAGCTGAAGTTCATGCCGATCGAACCCATGATCGCACCGGAAAACTTGCGGATTCGAAAGACCGAGAAGTCGAACATGGGATGCGCGTTCACTCGCTCGGCCACGAGAAACAGAACGAAGCTCAGGATCGTAGCCGCAATGATGTACAGCGAGCCGCGGCTCGTGAAGCCCTGCTCAGAGCCTTGCGTGATGTACCAGGTGAGCCCGAAGACGGCGAGCGAGAGCGTGACGATGCCGGCGAGGTCGAGCTTGCGCGCGTCCGGATCGCGCGACTCCTCTATGCTACCGATCGCCAGGAAGAACGTCAGAATGGCTAACGGAACGTGGACGAGGAACACCCACTTCCAGCCAGCCAACTCGGCGATCACGCCACCGATGATCGGGCCGAAACCGAGCCCGAAACCGAGAAAAATGCCCCAGATACCGAACGCCTTGATGCGTTCGTGGCCTTCCTTGAACTGGTTGGAAAGAATGGCGATCAGGCATATGAACATCGAGCCGCCGCCCATGCCTTGCACGAAACGGCTCGCGATGAGCAGCGGGGCGCTCTGCGTGAGCCCGCAGATCAGCGACGCCACGCCGAACACCACGAGGCTAGTCATGAAGAGAAGCTTTCTTCCGTAGCGGTCAGCGAGTGTGCCGGCCGCCATCAACACGGTGGTACACGCGATCGTGTACGCGTTCATGATCCACTGAATGTCGCGGAAGTCCGCATGCAGCAGCCTTTCGAGCGTCGGCAGGATAACGGGGACGCTGGAGATTTCCAGCGCGAACATGAGCTGGGCGAGACAAATCGCGGCGAGGGCAATCGTGTTTCGACCAGAGCGGGCGTATGAGATGTCCATTGTCACTCTTCCAAATCCGATGTTTGACGAACGCGCCGCCAGCCGGAGATTTCGGGCAAGAAGAGCCGGCTGGACAGGCGGTTCGAGCGGGAACCAGATGGCGGCATTACCGGCCAAATGGTTTTAATGTGCAACCACTCGGATCGTAGGCAATTTGGTATCGAAATGCAACTAGTTTCGTAAGACTGTCGAAATCGAGGTTCCGCCTCTCCGGCGGGAATGTCATCGGGACACTGACCCGGCATCGATCCGGAGGATTTCTTCCTGCGTCGCTTCGGTGCGGCCTGTGCCGATCACGACGATGTCGACCTTTCTGTCATGCGAGGTCGCTGATGTTCTGGAATGTTCTGGAGGGTGAAGGTGCGCGCGGCTTGCTTGGGCAAACAAGTGGGCAAACAAGGGCGAATGAATGGGTGAATAGCCGGCGAATGCGGCGAAGCGCTCGGCCACGACAACTTCGCGCGACGCCAGTCGCAGCCGGCTCGGTTCCAAGCGCTTCGCGACAGCCAAGCCGTGCGGGCTTGGTTCGAAGCGCCTCACGGCCGCCTAGCCCGCCTTGCGGTCCTCGCGCTCCTCATACGGCGTGTCCGTCACCGCCACCAGCAGCGGCGCCGCATGCGCGGTTTCGCGCTTGGTGAGCTTGCCGTCCACCGAGGCGCCGCAATCCATCCGCAATTGCTGGTAATAGATGTTGCCCGTCACGTGCGCGTTGCTTTGCAACTCGACGAAGTGATCGGCAATCACGTCTCCGACGATCCGGCCGTTGATCACCACGTCATAACCGTGCACGTTGCCCTCGACGGAGCCGCGGTCGCTCAATACCAGCAGCGTCTGACTGCCCGGCTCGCCGCTGACGTTGCCCTTCACGTGACCGTCCATGCGCAGGCCGTCGCTGAACTGCAGGTCGCCCGCGATGCGCACGTCGTGAGCGACCAGGGTGGCGAGTTTGGATTGCTGGATACCGGGGGTTTTTTTCTTGCTGAACATAAAGATCTCTCGGGAATGGAAATGGTTGTCGCGTGATGTCCCACGCGACGAGCGGGGGTGGGCTTGCTTGTCCGGCGCTTGCGTCAGGCGCGGTTGCCGGGTTGCTGCGTGAGCGTGCTCAGCGGCTCGACGCCGTTGCAGAAGCGGCTTTCGTCTTGCCCCGCCCTTGCAGAAACTGCAGTTGGCTGGTCAAACGCGCGACTTCGGCAGCCGCGCTGTCGGCGGTTTTCTGCACGGCGCCGCGCGCCGCTGTTTCCTGTGCCAGCGCAAGGCGTGTGCGCTCGAGTTCCGCCTGCACGACATCCGGCGGGACGGGCGCCGCATGGCACGAGTCCGCAAGCGCTCCGGCGCGCTGCGCTTGCCAAACCATCAGGGCCGTTGCGCCGATGGCGGCGCTGGCCGCGCACGCGGCTAGCCACAGCATCACGCGAACGCCGAGCGAACGCGCGGGCTGCAATGTATAGGCGCGCTGCGTGAGGCCGATCGCATTACGGGAGAAACGCCGCTCATCCATGACGTGCGGGTGCGAAGAGCGCGAGGTAGGCGGCCGGATCGACGTGCACGCCGTTGACCAGCACCTCGAAGTGCAGATGCGGACCGGTGGAACGCCCGGTCGAACCGACGTCGGCGACATGCTGGCGCGGCAGTACGAGATCGCCTGCATGCACGAGAATGCGCGACGCGTGGCCGTAGCGTGTCATGAAACCATTGCCATGATCGATTTCGACCACCTTGCCATAACCCGACTTTTCGCCGGCGAAGATCACGCGGCCGCCGGCCGCCGCCAGAATCGGCGTACCGGTTGACGCGACCAGATCGATGCCGGAATGAAAGCTCAAACGACGCGTGAACGGATCGGCGCGGTTGCCGAACGGTGAGCCGAAGCGCGCGCCGTCGGCAGGCATGCGGCCGGGAAACGCGTTATAGGCCATCTGGAGGCCGGCGCTCTCCCGTTCCAATGACGACAGCACCGCCGACATGCAGTCCAGTTGTTGCCGGGTGCGCGCGGGGTCGGCGCGATCGCCGGGCTGCGCGCTCACGTCGACGCAGCGGCGCGGCGGCAATAAAGGACCGCCCTCGCTATCGCCAGCCAGGTCTTCAGCGCCAGCCGGCATGGCCGGCGCGCGTGGCGACCGCCTGGGTGTATTCAGACGCGACTCGAAATCGTGCAGCGCGCCGATCTGCGCGGTCAGGCGCGCAATACGCGGTTCGATCTGCGCCACCGACGCGTTCAACTTGCCGAGTTCACCGATCGTATAGTCGCGCTCGACACGGCCCGAGTCGGGATTGCCGGATGCTTCGGCCGGCCAGTGCAAGCCGATCGCGATGCCGGCGGCGAGCGCCAGCGCCGCCGTGCTGAGGGCTGCGCTGGCGGCGATGATCACAGCGGTGCGGCGAGTAACGAAGCTGATAGAGCCGCTGCTCAGGCGGCCGGAAAAAAGGACGGAGGACATCAGCGGCCCCACACGCACGGCGAGCGACGACGCGCGGAGCGCGGATGGCACGAATTGAGCGCTGCTACTAAGTAGGACAAGACATCGGCAAACGGAACTAACAGGGATAACTGCATAAGGCGTGCACCGGACGAACCCGGTGATAATCGTGAAAAAAGTGTCGCAATTATCACCTGGCATGCCGAATGATCATCTCGGAATATTCCGAACCTGCCCAATGTGGTGCAAGCACATGTAAATTCTTCACGCCGAGGTGAGATCACCTTCCAGCGCGAGCAACCGCGCGACCAGCGCGTCGCCAGCGCGCGTCATCGGCATGCGCAATTCGTCGCGTATCAGCCCTTGGGCGGCCAGCAGCGCCTTCACCGGCGCCGGATTCGGTTCCGCGAACAGTGCCTCCATCAGCGGCGCGAGCGCGTGAAAAATGCGCCGCCCTTCATCGAGGCGGCCCGCCGCGAGCGCGCGATACAGCGCGACAAACCGCTCGGGGCGCACATGCGCCGACGCGGCTATCGCCCCGCTGCCGCCCAGACACAAGGTGTTGAAGAGATTCATGTCCTCGCCGGCGAGCACTCGCAAACGGCCGTCGCGAATCAGCGCTAGCGTGGTGTCGAGCGAGCCGGCGCAATCCTTGATTGCGTGAATCCGTGGATGCGCGGCGAGCGTCAGCAGCGTGCCGAGTTCCATGCGCACGCCGGTTCGATAGGGAATGTCGTAGAGCACGACAGGCTTCTCGCTGGCATCGGCAAGCGCCGTGAAATGGCCGACGATGCCCGCCTGCGACGGCCGGATGTAATACGGCGCGGCCATCAGCACGCCGGCAATCGGCAGCGGGTTCAGTTGCTCGATGCGCTCGCGCATGCTCGTCGTGTGATTGCCCGATACGCCAACCAGCACCGGCAGTGCCGGCGCATCGTGCGCGTCGCGGGCGGCGGCGTTCGCTTCGTCGAGAATCGTCGCCAGCACGGCGTCCTGTTCGGCGGCGTCGAGCGCGGCCGGCTCGCCGGTCGTTCCCAGCGCGACCAGCCCGGCGATGCCCGCGTCGGCGTAACGGCGCACCAACGCGCGCAACGCGGCGTGATCGACTTCGCCGTCGGCGAAAGGCGTGATGAGCGGAACCCAGATACCCGAAAAAATAGACATGTCTTTACCTCGATGACGACCGTATCGATTCCGTACAGCGGTGCGAGGGAGGAAAGACAGGAAATGCCGCAGGCGGGCGTTGACCGGCTGTTCCGTCGCACATCTGACGGAACAGCGTGCTCCGGTCAGATGAGCGGCTGTTTTTTGGCTTTGGCGCTAACGCTTGAAAGGCCCGCGCGGTTCGCGCGTGCAACCACGGCGCTCGCGAAAGCGAGGCGTGCGGCGATTGACGGACGGAGTCGGAGCGTTTGGCCGGAATGCATGAAGCGCAGTGTAACCGCGTCCGGCGCTGCCTGGCAAAGCCATCGCAAAATGACTTGACTTCTGACGCCGGGAAACTAATATACGCACCGCGTACATCGCCCGTACACTTCCTCCCTTCCGACAGGTGCCCGCATGAGCGTCCCGCAACAAGCCTTCCTACGCGATGCGATGCGTCGCCTGAACATGACCCGCGACACCTTCGCCGGCCGCATCGGCGTATCGCGCCGGGCGCTCGACACCTGGCTCCTGCCGGACGACTCGCAGGAATCGCGGGCCATGCCGGAGATCGTGGAGCGCTTCGTGTCGGAGATCGTCGTGCACGGCGAGCCGGGCGAAAAATATACGCAAAGCGTAGACTCACAGTCGCTCGCGAGTCAGATGCTGTTCGAGGGCAAGCCGCAACTGCTGTCGGTCGATCAGTTCTCGCGCGACTCGGTCGAGGCGCTGTTTCGTGTGGCCGACATCATGCAGCCGATCGCGCGGCGCCGAAAAATCTCGCGTGTGCTGGAAGGCGCCGTGCTCGGCAATCTGTTTTTCGAGGCCAGCACGCGCACGCGTGTGAGCTTCGGTGCGGCGTTCTGCCGGCTGGGCGGCTCGGTGTGCGACACGACCGGCTTCACGTTTTCGTCGATGGCCAAGGGCGAATCGATCTACGACACGAGCCGCGTGATGAGCGGCTACGTGGACGCGCTGGTGATCCGCCATCCGGAACAAGGCTCGGTGGCCGAATTCGCGCGCGCCACCAACGTGCCGGTGATCAACGGCGGCGACGGCCCCGGCGAACACCCGAGCCAGGCGCTGCTCGATCTCTACACCATCCAGCGCGAGTTTTCGCGGCTCGGCAAGATCGTCGACGGCGCGCATATCGCGCTGGTGGGCGACCTGAAGTACGGGCGCACGGTGCACTCGCTGGTCAAGCTGCTGGCGCTGTATCGCGGCATCAAGTTCACGCTGGTCTCGCCGCCCATGCTCGAGATGCCGGGCTACATCATCGAGCAGATTTCGCGCAACGGCCACGTGATCGAGCAGACCAGCGATCTGCCCAACGGCTTGCGCGGCGCGGACGTGGTGTACGCCACGCGCATTCAGAAAGAGCGTTTCACCGACGAATCGTTCGAGGGCTATACGCCGGATTTCCAGATCAATCAGGCGCTGGTCGACAGCGTGTGCGGCACCGATACGCTGATCATGCACCCGCTGCCGCGCGACAGCCGGCCGGGCGCGAACGACCTGAGCGTCGATCTGAATCACGATTCACGGCTGGCGATTTTCCGGCAGACCGACAACGGCATTCCGGTGCGGATGGCGATTTTCGCGGTGCTGCTGGGCGTCGAAAAGCTGGTCCAGCATTCGATGCGCGACGCCGCATGGCGCCCGCCCGCGTATCTCGGCCCGGACGACGCCGTGTTTCACGGCATCGATTGATACGGCAGAGCGCATGTCGCAGGCGGCGAGCGTGAACCGCGCATCGCGAACGGTGCGACGCTCCCGTTGCGCTTGAGCGCCCCCGGCAAGAAGCGACACCTGTCACGTTCAGGCGACATGGGCCGCGAAACCGGTCTGTCCCGGCGCAATCTCGTCCCGCAACGTCAGCGCCGGAATCCTGTACGCGCCGCCGTTCTGTGGCCGGAACGGTATCGGCGCGGTTGTGCCCAATGCGTCCAGACGTTGGCCGAGCGCATCGCGCGCTTCTGCGTATTTCGCTTCGTCGATCCGGCTCGTCCGATAGATCACGAATGGCGGCAACACGTCGAAGCCTGGGTAATACAGAATGCCGTGCTGAATCGGAAACAAGATATCGTCGATCGGACCGTTGATGCCGCGCGGACCATAATGCGACTCCCATCCGCCCGTCGTGACGACCAGCATCGCGCGCTTTCCCGCCAGCGTGCCTTCGCCGTAGCGTTCGCCCCAGCGCGTGTCGGAGTGCTCCCCCACCCCATACGCGAAGCCGTATGCATAGACGCGCTCCACCCAGCCCTTGAGAATCGCCGGCATCGAAAACCACCACAGCGGAAACTGCAGGATGACGGCATCGGCCCATCTGAGCTTTTCCTGTTCGAGCGCGATGTCCTGACTCTGCGAGCCATTCTCGAACGCATGCTTCGAGTCGAGCGATGGATCGAAACGTGCGCCGGCCTGCCTGCCGGGAAAATCGTCCGCATCGAGCGACGCTTTCCAGTTCATCGCATACAAATCGGATACCTGCACGACGTGCCCCGCACGCTCGAGACGTTTGACCGAAAAGTCCTTGAGCGACCCATTCAACGATTTGGGTTCGGGGTGAGCGTAGACAATAAGAACGTTCATGATCGTGGCCTTCATTGCTGATCGTGGTGAGAAGCAACACGATAGTTCTCGCTACGGTATATTGGAAATGAATTACCGATATTGCAGGTATTGCAATGAATAATCTCAGAAGGCTCGACCTCAACCTGCTGGTCACGCTCGACGTGTTGCTCTCCGAGCACAACGTCACCCGCGCGGCGGAACGTCTGAACTTCTCGCAGCCGTCGGTCAGCGTGCATCTCGCCAAACTCAGGGATGTCCTCGGCGACCCGCTGTTGCTGCCGGGACCGCGCGGCATGCGGCCCACGGCGCGAGCCGAGGCGCTGCGCGAACCCTTGCGGCAAGCGCTGGAGGCGCTCGAACGCGCGGTGACGCCCGCCAGGCCTTTCGATCCCGCCGGGGCGACCCACACGTGGCGCATCGCCGCCACCGACTACGCCGAATCGACCATCGTCCTGCCCGCGTTGGCCGGCCTGCGGGCGGCCGCTCCCGGCACGCGTCTCGCGATCGTGGAAGCTGTCCCGCCGCGCATCGCGAGGCAAGCGGAACAGGGCGAGATCGACCTCGCATTCCATACGAGCGAAGGATCGCCCGCTGGGCTGCGAAGGCGCGTGCTCTTCGCGGAGCGGTATGTTCTCGCGGGCCGCGCCGGCCACCCGCGCTTGAAGCGCCGGCCGACGCTCGCGCAGTTCCGCAAGCTGGAGCATGTGATCGTGTCGCCGGACGGCGGCGGCTTCGTCGGCATCACGGACCAGGTGCTTGCAAAGGCCGGCCTCACGCGCAAGGTCGTGCTGTCGGTGCCGCATTTCCTGTTCGCGATCTCCGCGCTGGCGAGCACGGACCTCGTGGCGATGGTGCCCGCGCGGCTGGTACGCGGCACCGGCGCGCTGCGAACCGTCGAGCCGCCCGTGGAAGTGCCGGGCTATGAGATGGCGATGCTATGGCATGAGCGCGCGCATCGCGACCCGGCGCATCAATGGCTGCGGGAACACATCGCGGCCTCGGTTTGAGAGCGCGCCACGCACGGCGTGTCAGCCAGCGCGCCGTCCTTCGATCGAATCAACCGGAGTCCATTCCGTGCGTCGGTCGAGCCACGGGCTGCCCCGGCTTGCCGACGGAAAGCGGTGTCATCACCCTCGCGAGGCGCGCCTTGAGGCGCCTGCGCATCGGCTCTTCGTATAGTTTGAAGCAGAGCAGGCTCGCCACGATGCAGAACACGATCACCATCCAGCCGTTCGATGGTCCGAATCCAAGCATCAGCGACCAGAGCGCGAGGGGCATGTGAATGAGATACAGCGAATAGCTCGCGTCGCCCAGCCGAACGAGCGGCCGCCAGTTCAGCAGACCCACGACCGGCCGCTCCAGCAACGCGAGGCCGAGTATCAGCGCGGCGAACAACGGCGCGTCGAGAAAAAATGACGGCGCCACCGGCCGCCATGCGCTGAGCCCCGTCAAGGCAAACGATGCCACGCCGATCAGCACCACGCCTCTAACGTGTTGCGACGTGCCGCTCGCCCGAAGCCGCAAATAGAAAATGGCCGCGGCGATCCCCATGACAAACTCGGAGAGCCGCGACAATGGCATCGAGTAGATCATCGCGCCGCTGCGCGAGATCGGCATATAGGCATGCAGAAGCGCGATCCACACGCCCGTCGCGAGCCACAGCGCGATCGAGACAAGCGCGATCCGCGCTGCGCGCATGCGCGTCATCCGGCGCAGCAGAAACGGGAACAGCAGATAAAAGAACACCTCGCAGGAGACGCTGTCGGACGGCCCGTTCCACGGCTGCTTGATCGCCGAAAATGGAAACCAGCCGTTGATCAACAGTAACTGGCATACGAGGCTAACGACGAGCGCCGGATAGACCGCTTCCTTGATTGCATACCACTCCAGCATCAGGGAGGCGTCGCCGGTATAAAGAAGATAGGCCACCACGGGAACGCACAGCAGCAGACCGAGCAGGATCATCGGATAGATCCGCGCGATCCGCGCTTCGTAGAACGTGCGCACGCCGCCGTGCCCGAGTTTGTCGCGATACGTGAAGGTGAGAATGAAGCCGGACAGCACGAAGAACAACGACACCGCCGAACGGCCGCCGTCGATGAAATCGAATATCGCCGACGGCAACGGCAGCAGATTGTTTTCCGAGTAGTGAGAGACGACGACCGCGAATGCCGCGATGAACCGGATACTCGTCAATGCGGGAAACGCACTGCCCGACTGATTTGAGTCCATCGCCATAGACCTCGTCTCCCGATTGCGCGCAACTCAATTTACCATTCGCAGCCGGGAAAACTCAGGCGCCGCCAAGTCATTCTTGCAGCAATGGCGGTAACGCCTGGTAGTTTGGCGTGACGCGGCTATCGGCGTGCGTCGGACTTCGCGCGGCGCGATTACGCCTTGTGGTCGGCTTTGCCGATTGCATCGAGTTCCGCATACACGTCATCGGTCAAACGCAATTGCGCGGCCTGCAGGTTTTCGCGCAAATGCTGGACTGACGACGTGCCTGGAATCAGCAGAATGTTGGGCGCGCGATGCAGAAGCCATGCGAGCGCGGCCTGCATCGGCGTCGCGCCGATCGCTTGCGCGATGCCGGACAACGCCGACGATTGAATCGGCGTGAAGCCGCCCAGCGGGAAGAACGGCACGTAAGCGATCCCCTTGCCCGCCAGATCGTCGATCAGCGCATCGTCTTCACGATGAACCAGGTTGTACTGGTTCTGCACGCAGACGACCTCCGCGATCCGCCGCGCCTCGTCGATCTGCGCCGCGGTCACGTTGCTCAAACCGATGTGGCGAATGAGCCCCCGCTGTTGAAGCTCGGCGAGCGCCGTCACCTGCTTTTCGATCGAGCCTTCGGCGGGAGCGTGCACGCTGCCCATGATCCGCATATTGACGACGTCGAGCACGTCGAGTCCGAGGTTGCGCAGATTGTCGTGCACCCCGCGCTCGATATCTTGCGGCTCGGACGCCGGCAGCCACGCGCCGTCGCTGCCACGCACCGCGCCCACCTTCGTGACGATCGTCAGGTTGTCCGGGTAGGGATGCAGCGCTTCGCGAATCAACTGGTTGGTGATGTGCGGTCCATAAAAGTCGCTGGTATCGATGTGATCGACGCCCGACGCCACCGCTTCGCGCAGTACCGCGAGCGCCGCGTCGCGATCTTTCGGCGGCCCGAAGACGCCGGGCCCGGCAAGTTGCATCGCGCCGTACCCCATGCGCCGCACGGGTCGGCCGGCAAGCGAAAAGGTGCGGGTGGCGGAAGTGAAATTCGGCATGGCGCTCTCCTTGATGAACGATTGAGCGGCAGTATGAGCCGGTTGCGTTGTTAGATAAATCGGCTTAACGTGCACGGGTTGTTTAAAAATATGCACAATCGCCATGGAACTGAACGACCTTGCCGCCTTCGTTTCAGTCGCCCGCGCCGGCGGCTTTCGGGACGCCGCGCGCAGCAGCGGCGTGTCGGCATCGAGTCTGAGCGTCGCCGTGCGCCGTCTCGAGTCGAAGCTCGGCCTGCGCCTGCTGAACCGCACCACGCGCAGCGTGGCCCCGACCGAAGCCGGCCTTCGTCTCATCGAAAAGCTGACGCCCCTGTTCAGCGAAATGGAAGCCGCGCTCGACGTTCTGAACGGCTTCAGGGACAAGCCCACCGGCACGCTCAAGCTCAACGTTCCGCTGAGCGCGGCGCGCATCGACTTGCCCGAGGTCATCGCGCCGTTCCTGAAGGCGTACCCCGACATCCGCGTGGAAGTCGTGGTGGAAGACGGCTTCGTCGACGTACTGTCGATCGGCTGCGACGCCGGCATTCGCTACGACGAACGGCTCGAACAGGACATGATCGCGGTGCCGATCGGGCCGCGCGCGCAGCGCTTCGCCACCGCCGCCGCGCCGGGCTATCTCGACGCGCACGGCCGGCCCGGGCACCCGCGCGAGCTGCTTTCGCATGCCTGCCTGCGCGTGCAATTCGCGGGAGGCGCCACGCCGGCGTGGTATTTCGAGCGCGACGGCGAAGTGCTGCAGTTGAATCCGTCGGGGCCGCTGCTCGTGCGCCCCAGCGCCGCGATCGATCTGGCGATCGATGCGGCCGTCGCGGGCGTGGGCGTAATTCATCTGTTCGAGCACATGTTGCGCCCGCATCTCGACAGCGGAGCGCTGGAGCCGATTCTCGAGCCCTGGTGGCAACGCTTTTCGGGGCCCTTTCTGTACTATCCGGGGCGCCGTCATCTGCCCGCGCCGTTACGCGCGTTCGTGGATTTTCTAAAGGCGCGTGACGCCGACGCGCACGCGCCCGCGGTGATTCACGCTGCAAGGCGCGCTTAAGCTCGCCCATCGCGGGCGGCGGAGTCGAACCTCATCGCGGTTGCGCCACCGCCACGCGAGCGCTGTTCCGCGAACGCCCATTGCGGCGATAATGACGCCAATCATCGGCGGCGGCGACGCGCTCTCGAACACCGGAGCACAGCGCCCGGCGGCCAGGCGCCCACTCATCCCAGCCGAAAGTGCTTGCTCGCGAGGCGTCATGACCCGCCTTCCGTTCGACGCGTCCGGTGTGGTTCGAGCATAGACAAGTAGTAGAAACCCGATCCCGATGCATCATCATGACCGACACACGCGTTAGCCCGCTGCACCAATTCGCCGACTTCGTTCGCTCGGAGCGGACCCGACTGACCGGGCAATGGATGAAAGCCGTGTTCGGCGACGCCGACCTGGTCGAAGCGGACAAACTCACTTATCAGCAACTTGCGGATCACCTGCCCGACATTCTCGACGGTCTGTGCGCCGCGCTCGACCTCGAGGATCTCGAACGGGTCGAGCCGGCGATCGAACGCAATGCGAGGCAACACGGCAAGGTCCGCTGGCGCCAGGGTTACCGGATCGAGGAACTCGTGCGTGAGCTCGATCTCTTCCACCAGGTGCTCGTGGAAGCGCTCGAACAATTCGCCGAGCGTGACAGCACGTTCACGCGCCGCCACGAAAGCCGCGCTCGTCGCCTGATTGCGGAGACGCTCAGCATGGTCACGCTCACGTCGATCCGCGAGGTGGTCAGCGAGCGCGACCGCAAGATCGACGAGTACACCGGCCGGCTCGAACGCGCGAACCACGAACTGACGCTGAAACAGCGGCTCGTCAGCGATCTTTATGAATCGAGGATGCAGATCACGCGTAGCGTCGTGCACGATCTGCGCAACTTCCTGAATGCGTTTTCGATCGCGCTGCAATTGATCGAACGCGCGCCCGCCAAGGCCGACACCGCGTTGGCGCTCGCCAATCGCCAGGCCGCCGACATGAAACAGCTCGTCGACCAGATGGTCGAGTACTCCGTCGTACTCGGCGACGGCGCGCCGCTCACCCTGGAGCAAGTCGAACTGCGCGAGCTTTACGACGAACTCGCCGCCGCATCGCGCCCGGCGATCGAGGCCAAGGGGCTGGTGCTGCGCACATCGTTCGATCCGGCGCTGGGCGCGGTCACGTCCAATCGGCTCAAGCTGAAGCAGATCGCGGTCAACCTGTTGTCGAACGCGACCAAGTACACGACCTCGGGGCAAATCGAATTCAGCTTCGCGCTGGCCGGCGCCGATCACTGGTCGATTCGCGTGTCGGATACCGGCGTGGGCATCGCGCCTTCGGACAAGGACCGCGTATTCGACGAATTCGAACGCGCCGCGGGCGAGGACATTCCCGGCACGGGACTCGGACTCGCGATCGTCAAGGAGCTGTGCCGCGTGCTGAACGGGCAGATCGATTTTGCGTCCCGCCAAGGCGTGGGCACCACGTTCGAAATCCGCTTCCCGTCGATGATCGTCGAGCCGCCGGTGGTGGATGCGCCGGCCGTCGATCCCCGGTAAAACCGCATCGCTGATGCGGCCTGCAAGGTCCGGGATGCGTCGGCAAGTGTAACGTTAGCTTCATGCGGCCCCGCTAGACTGCGCGCTTTCTTGCGCAACCTTACGGACACGGCCACCATGCATTCGTCGCAATTCCTTCGCTTCAGTCTACTGCTCGTCGCCACGAGCTCCGCACTTCTGCTCGGTGCCTGCGGCGGCGACGGCATCGACGACGGCACCCGTTCGGCCGCGACGGTCGCGGCCGTGCCCGCTGCGCCCGCCGATCCCGGCTTTGTCGACAGCGCGCCGGTACAAAGTTCGGTGGCCGCATTCGTCGACAACGCGTTCAGCAACCAGCGCGGCGATGCGCGCTACGCCACGATGGAAACCAACGCGGGCGTGCGCGTGCTCAACAGCTTTCGCACCTTGTGGCAACCGTTGACGGATATCGTCGACGCCGGCGTCAGCGCGCCCGCCGTGGGCAGTTTCCCGGCCGTCGTGGCTTCCGCCTGGACCGGCGTGCCGAGCGACGGCACACCGAACGGCACCGCGTTGAACCCCACGGTGCTGAACGCGAACGTCCAGTATGTGGTCACCGCCACCACGCAGCGCACGGCCGCGCAAGCCGAGGCCGCGTATTACGACGACCGCCGCGGCAAGGGCTACAGCGTCTCCGACGGCATGGGCCCGCTCACCGCCGCATGGCGCAGCGCCGCGCAGCAAACCACCAGCATCACGAGCATTCCGGCGAACGCGACCACCACCGTGTACAACGACAGCGGCAACAATACCGGCGTGAGCGGCACCGCGAATGCGCAGTTCGGCTCGGTCGTCAGCTTCATCAATGCGATCGGCACCAACGGTTCCACGGAACCCGCGAAGCGCTTCTACAAATATGCGCGACCGTACCGCTGGAGCAGCAGCGTGATCGTCGCGCCGACGCTCGTGCCCGCCGAGAGCGCCACGCCGTCGACCGACAGCGGCTTCCCAAGCGGCCATTCCGCCGAAGGCGTGCGCGACGCGCTCGCGATGGCTTACGCGTTGCCCGAGCGCTACCAGGAAATGCTGAGCCGCGGCCTCGAACTGGGCGAGAACCGCATTCTCGCCGGCATGCATTCACCGCTCGACGTGATCGGCGGACGCATCCTCGGCGAAGCGGTGGTCGCCGCGAACCTCGTCGATCCGAACAACGCGACGCTCAAGCAGGCGGCCTTCAGGCAAGCGCATGACACGCTGTACACGCTGACCGGCACGAACGCCGTCACGTTCCGCGCGTTCGCCGAATCGGGCACGCCAGCGAGCGACCGCTTCGCGGATTACGCGGCCAACAAGGCCAACTATCTGCGCCGCCTGACGTTCGGCTTCGCGCCGAGCGCCGCGACCACCATGCCCGCCGTCGTGCCGAAAGGCGCGGAGGTGCTGCTCGAAACGCGCCTGCCGTATCTGAGCGCCGACCAGCGCCGCGTCGTATTGAAGACCACCGCCCTGCCGTCCGGTTTTCCCGCACTCGATGACGCCGAAGGCTGGGGGCGTCTGAACCTGTTCGCCGCCGCCGACGGTTATGGCGCGTTCGCGGGCAACGTCGTCGTGTCGATGGACGCCGCGCAAGGCGGCTTCAACGCAGCCGACACGTGGCGCAACGACATCTCGGGCGCCGGCAAGCTGACCTTCAACGGCACGGGTTCGCTCACGCTCGCGGGCTCGAATACGTATGGCGGCGGCACTCAGGTGCAGGGCGGCGTGCTCGTGGCCGGATCGGCAAACGCATTCGGCACGGGCGACGTGTATGTGAGCGGCGGCACCGTGGCCGTGAACGCAACGTCGCGTGTGAAGATCGGCGGCAAATACACGCAACTGGCGGGCGGCACGCTGGAGATCGATCGCGGTGCGGGTGACCAGGGACGGCTTGCGGTCGGCGGGCAGACGTCGATCGTCGGCGGCACGCTGCATGTGAAGTTCGCCGCCGGCTTCACGCCGAAGGTTGGCGACACGATCGCCCTGCTCGATTGCAACGGTCTGCAAGGCCGCTTTTCGACGGTCACGGTGGACAGCTTCAAGGCCACCGCGCTTTATAGCGCGTCGGGCTTGCGGATTCATCTCGACGCGTGAGCACAAGCATTCGCGGGCAACCCGACTGCACCGCCACATATCCCGACATGGATTGTTGCAAGCCGCGGCGCGCGCCGATGAACGAACTACGGCAATCTGTCATTGACAAGCCATGCGGCAAAACGGCACACTCGTTTTCATGTTGACGCACACCTCCATCGCCGTAGCGATTAAAAACCCAAAGCGAGCCATCATCGGCTGGCCATTGGGAGCATGTGCGCGTTAGCAGTCTGAATCTGCGACACAAGACCCCAAAGGCCCCGCCGGTAACGGAAGGGGCCTTTTGTTTTGTGGGCGCCTCTGTCTGCCGGCTCAATGACGGAGAGCAAGATGGATCAGGCAAGCCCGCAGTGCATGGACGACGATTCGAGTCTGTATGCGTGTCAGCAGGACGAACGTCTGCCGAAAGTGGTGGTGCATTTTTCCGTGATGCCAGGCGCCACGCTGACATGGCGCGTCGACGCCGACAGCACGCTCGCCGTACAGGGCGCGCGCCTCTGGCTCACCCGCGTCAGCTCCCCGTACGATCATTGGCTCGGTCCCGGTGAGGAGTTTCGGCTGCAACGCGGCGAACGCGTTTGGCTCAGCACCGACGGCGAACGCGCCGCGCGCGTCTCGCTCACGAGTGCGCTGCCGGCGAAAACCGGTGCGTTCAGGCGTTGGCTGGGGCGTCTCGCATGGTTGAGCCTGGGCCCGCCCGCGCCGCGTTAGCCTGCCCGGCGCACCGCGAATCGGTGCGCCTTATGGCGGCCCTATGGCGTCTCATTGCGACTTATTTGCGCCTCATTGCGCCGCTTGTTGCGGCGTCACCTGCACGGCCGCAGCCGAGACGAATACCGCGTGTATCGTGTCGCCGGCCTTGATGTCTGCCAGATCGACCTCGGGACTGACTTCGAGCGTTTGCGTCCGGGATGCGCCGCGCAGCGTGACGAGTCGCCTGGTCCGATCGATCTTCTGCACGGTGGCGAGTGTTTCGATCTCGCGCGTCGAATCGAGACCGCCCGAGGCCGGCGCGTACGCCTGCGTATCGACGCGTTCACGACTGCCCTTTCCCTTGCCCTTCGCGGTCACTTTTTCCGCCTTCACGAGCAGCGCATTCTTGTAGAGCACGTCTACCCGATCGCCCACCTTCAGTTGATCGAAAGCGGCGACTTGCTGGCCCACCAGCACGATCACCGTGTTGCCTTGCGGACCCTTGAGCGTGAGCGCACGGCTGCCCGGATCGATGCCGACGATCTCCGCCTTCACGTGCACCGGCTCCACGGCGAGCGCGGGTCCTTGCGCGGCGCTGGCCATCGCATCTTGCGCGCACGCCGGCTGAGCCACCGCGAGCGCCGCCGCTATCAGCGTTGCGGTAATCGTCGCTAGTTTCATTGACGCTCTCCTTGAAAAATCGGTTCGATCCGGCGTGATGGCGATCGTGAATCAAGCATAGATCCATCGAGCCGCGAACCCATGCGCCGCATCAAATGAAACAGCCCCGTCGCATGCGTGACGGGGCTGTTCAATGAGGCTGCGCTTCGGCTCGAATAACGCCTAAACCATCACACGCGTTCAATAGCAATCGCAATGCCCTGTCCGACGCCGATACACATCGTGCACAGCGCGAACCGGCCCTGCGTGCGCTGCAACTGATACATCGCGGTGGTCACCAGACGCGCGCCGCTCATGCCAAGCGGATGGCCGAGCGCGATCGCGCCGCCGTTCGGGTTCACGCGGGCGTCGTCGTCGGCAACGCCGAGCGTGCGCAGCACCGCAATGCCTTGCGAGGCGAATGCCTCGTTCAGCTCGATCACGTCGAACTGGCCAATGCTCATGTTCAACCGCGCGAGCAGCTTTTGCGTGGCGGGCGCCGGACCGATGCCCATCACGCGCGGCGCGACGCCGGCCGTTGCAATGCCCAGCACGCGCGCGCGCGGCGTGAGGCCGAAGCGCCTGGCCGTTGCTTCGTTGGCGAGCAGCAGCGCCGCCGCGCCGTCGTTCACGCCCGACGCATTGCCCGCGGTCACGGTGCCGTCGGCGCGCACCACGCCCTTCAGTTTGCCTAGCGCTTCGAGGCTGGTTTCGCGCGGATGTTCGTCCTGCAACACCGTGATCGGATCGCCCTTCTTCTGCGCGATCGTCACGCCGACGATTTCCTGCGCGAGCGTGCCGTCGCGTTGCGCGCGCGCCGCCTTCTGCTGGCTGCGCAGCGCGAACGCGTCCTGATCGGCGCGGCTGATCTTGTAATCGGTCGCGACGTTTTCGCCGGTCTCCGGCATCGAATCGACGCCGTACATCTGCTTCATCAACGGGTTGACGAAACGCCAGCCGATCGTGGTGTCGTGAATGTCGGCCTGGCGCGAAAACGCGCTGGCCGCCTTGCCCATTACGAACGGCGCGCGGCTCATGCTTTCGACGCCGCCCGCCACCATCAACGCGGCCTCGCCCGACTTGATCGCGCGCGCGGCGATGCCCACCGCGTCCATGCCCGAACCGCACAGGCGGTTCACCGTCGAGCCCGGCACGTCTTGCGGCAAACCGGCCAGCAGCAGCGACATGCGCGCGACGTTGCGGTTGTCTTCACCGGCCTGGTTCGCGCAGCCGTAGATCACGTCGTCGATCGCGCTCCAGTCGACGTTCCGGTTGCGCTCCATCAGCGCCTTGAGCGGCACGGCGCCCAGGTCGTCGGCGCGCACCGACGACAGCGAACCCGCATAGCGGCCGATGGGGGTGCGAATCGCGTCGCACAGGAATGCTTCGGTCATGTGATGTCTCCAGTTGATAGGCTGCGTGCGCCGCGCCGTGATGGACCGCACCCCGGACCCGCACCCCGCGGTGCGAGAGGTAAAGCACGGCGGCGCGGGCGAGATGCGCCGACGTACCGGCTCCGCGAACGCAACGGAAATCGGCTGCGGGGCAGCGGTGACGTTGGATCAGCTTAGCGCAGGATGGTGGGCGACGCGTTCGGGATTTGCCAGAAAGTTCGTTATATGAACGCAATGGCCGTATATCGAACAACTGGACACGATAATAGGCGCGTGGCCGAAAGCATGTCAAGCGCGGTCAGGCCCGCACCAGGGAATACGTGCGGGCCGTCTATTGTTGTGACGAGAGTCGGAGAAGGATCGGAAGATCGACGCGTTCGCGCCGGCGAAAGTGCGCTCGGGGCCGCCGGCACGAAGCTTTTGAAGTGTTTCAGCGAATCTGAATCTGTTCGTCCGCGATATAGCTGCGGATCACGTCGGCGAAACTGCGCTCGCCGGTGAGGCCCAGGCTTTCGGCGCGCGACGTATCCCACCGCCCCGGCCAGCTGCCGACGATCTTTTCCACGCGCGCATCGCGCTCCCACACGATCCGCTTCACGGCCTCGTCGCCCGCGACCTCGCGCAACGCGGCCACCATCTCGTCGACGCTCACCGAGATGCCC
The DNA here is from genome assembly GCF_900142195.1 of Paraburkholderia terricola. Lineage (GTDB taxonomy): Bacteria > Pseudomonadota > Gammaproteobacteria > Burkholderiales > Burkholderiaceae > Paraburkholderia > Paraburkholderia terricola. Next base: position 90,428 of record NZ_FRAB01000003.1, on the reverse strand, counting down.
GGCAGGTTCAGCACGCGCTGGTTGCCGAGCAACGCGGCGTCGAGTTCGAGCCCGGCGATCAGGCTCTCGATCGCCTTGCGCGGCGACAGCAGCCACAAGCGCGTCGCGCCCGCCACCGGGCACACGGCCGCCTCGCCGTTCAACGGCTCGCGGATGATGCCGCTCGCAAACGACGACGCCGCCGCGTTCGGCTTGCCCGGCCGCACGCTGATGGTGGGCAGCCGCACCACGCGGCCGTCGACGAAACCGCGCCGCGCGTAATCGTTGAGCAGCAGTTCCGCGATCGCCTTCTGCGCGCCATACGACGACTGCGGCTTCAACGCGGTATCGTCCCGCACCATATCGGGCAACTCGCCGCCATACACCGCCACCGAACTCGTGAAGAGCACGCGCGGTTGGTGCCCGCGTTGCCGGCAAACTTCGAGCAGCAGCCGCGACGCATCCAGATTGATGCGCATGCCGAGATCGAAATCGGCTTCGGCTTGCCCGCTCACGATCGCGGCCAGATGAAAGATCGCCGAGGTCCGCTCGTCGATCACGCGTTCCAGCACGCTGCGCTCGGCGATGTCGCCCACTTCCGCGCGCACGCGGCTGTCGCCGAAATCGCTTGCGCGCACCACGTCGAGCAGCACGAGTTCGGCAATGGCTTGCGGCTTGCCGTCCGCGCCCTTCAACGAACCGCGCGCCAGCAGTTCACGCGCGAGGCGCTGGCCGAGAAAACCCGCGCCGCCGGTAATCAGTACTTTCATGATGTTTTTCGTCTCTCTTAACAGGCGTTATGCAGATACGGCTCCAGCCAGCCGAGGCCCGCTGACGTGCCGGCACGCGGCCGGTATTCGCAACCGATGTAGCCGTCATAGCCGAGCGAGTCGATCAGATCGAACAGGTACGGGTAGTTCAATTCGCCGACGTCGGGCTCGTGCCGCTCCGGCACGCCGGCGATCTGAATGTGGCCGATGCCCGCCATATCGCGTTTGAGTTTCACCGCGAGATCGCCTTCGACGATCTGGCAGTGATAGCAGTCGAACTGCACCTTCAGATTCGGCGCGCCCACTTCCGCGCAAATCGCCTGCGCGTCGTCCTGACGGTTCAGGAAGAAGCCGGGGATATCGCGCGTGTTGATCGGCTCGATCACCACCGTGACGCCGTCGGCTTGCGCGGCCTTCGCGGCATGGGCGAGATTCTTCAGATACACGTCGCGATGCCGGGCGCGCGATTCGTCCGCGCCGATCAGCCCGGCCATCACGTGCAGCTTGCGATTGCCGATGACTCGCGTGTAGTCGAGCGCCGTATCGACGCTGCGGCGAAATTCGTCCTCGCGGCCCGGCAGCGAGGCAATGCCGCGCTCGCCCGCGGCCCAGTCGCCGGGCGGCGCATTGAAGAGGGCCTGAGTCAGATCGTCCGCATCGAGCCGCGCCTTGATTTCGCTGGCGCGGAAATCGTAGGGAAACAGAAACTCGACCGCCTTGAAGCCGTCTTTTGCCGCGGCGGCGAAACGGTCGAGGAAGGCGTGCTCGTTGTACATCATCGTCAGATTGGCGGCGAAGCGAGGCATGACAGCAACTCCTTTGAAACGGATCGGCGCGCGGCAACGAAAACGATCGGTGCGCCGCGCGCGACCCGGTTTAGCGATTGACCAGTTTGGCCGGCGTGAGCCAGGTGGCGATCGCGCCGATCACCAGCATGCCGGCCAGCACATACATGCCGGTTTGCGTGCTATGCGTGAGGTCCTTCAGATAACCGATCATGTAAGGACTCGCAAAACCCGCGAGATTGCCGATCGAATTGATGATCGCGATGCCGGCCGCGGCGGTCGCACCCGACATGAAGGCGGTGGGCAGCGACCAGAATAACGGCGCGCAGGTCAGGACACCGGCGGCGGCGAGCGAGAGAAACGTAATCGACACCACCGTGTTCTCCGCGAACGAAGCGGCCACCGTAAAGCCGATTGCACCGAACAGCGCCGGCACGATCAGATGCCAGCGGCGTTCGCGGCGCTTGTCCGCGCTATGTCCCATCAGGTTCATCACGACGATCGCGCACAGGAACGGAATCGCGCTCAACAGGCCGATATTGAACGCACCGCTCACGCCAGTCGATTTGACGAGCGTCGGCATCCAGAACGTCAGGCCGTATTGCCCCGTGACGAACGCGAAATAGATCAGCGACATCCACCACGTGCGCGGATCGCGGAACACCGCGCCGAGCGAATGCGCTTGCGTTTTCTCCTGCGGTTGCGCGGCGGCGATTTCATCGGTGAGCAGGCGCTTTTCGCGCTCGCTCAGCCACTTCGCGCTGGCAATGCCGTTGTCGAGATACAGGATCGTGGCGATGCCGATGGCGAGCGCGGGCAGCGCTTCGATCAGGAACATCCATTGCCAGCCGGCGAAACCGCTGCTGTTGTGGAAGCGCTGCATGATCCAGCCCGACAGCGGATTGCCGAAAATGCCCGAGACCGGAATCGCCGACATGAACACGGCAATGATCTTCGCGCGCCGATGCGACGGGAACCAGTACGTCAGATACAGGATCACGCCGGGGTAGAAACCCGCTTCGGCGAGACCCAGCAGGAAGCGCAAGGTGTAGAACTGCATCGGCGTTTTCACGAACACGAACAGCGCCGAGAGCAAACCCCAGGTAATCATGATCCGCGCGATCCAGATTCGCGCGCCGATCTTGTGCATCAGAATGTTGCTCGGCAATTCGAACAGGAAGTAGCCGATAAAGAATACGCCGGCGCCGAGACCGAACACGGTCTCGCTGAACGCGAGATCCTGCGACATCTGCAGCTTCGCGAAGCCGACGTTCACGCGGTCCAGATACGCGACCACGTAGCACAGCATCAGAAACGGCACGATGCGCCAGAACACTTTCTTGTAAGTGCGCTCGACTTCGTCAGCGCCGGGTTGCCCCACGGCCGCTGCAAGCGGGCGGCTGGATGCGGACTGATAGGAACTCATGCATTGTCTCCTTCGATGTATTGCCGTGCGCACCGCATCGCGGTGTCGTCCGGCATTGTGTATGTCAGGTTCTTACCAGCGCGCGCCGAACACGGTGCGCAGTTCTTCGAGCGCTGCTTCATCAAGCGGCGCGGGCCGCGGATTCGTCATCAGCCACAGGCGCGCGGTCTCTTCGAGTTCTTCCAGCGTATAGGCGGCGTGCGCCACCGAGCGCTCCCACACCACCGGACCGAGCCGTTCGAGCAGAACCGCGCGCACGGTATCGGCAAGCGCGGCGATCTGTTCGGCCACTTGCGGGTCGCCTGGGCGTCGATAACGAATCAGGGGGACGTGGCCCACTTTCATCACGTAGTACGGCGTGATGGGCGGCAATACGTCGGTGTCGCGCCATACGCCCGCGAGCGTCAACGCGACCAGATGCGTCGAGTGCGTGTGGACGATGCCGCGCGCCTCGCCGTTGCGCGCATAGATGCCGCGATGCAGCGCGAGTGTTTTCGACGGCTTGCCGCCCGACACCGCGTTACCGTTGAAATCGACCTTGGCGATCTCGGCGGGATCGAGCCGGCCGAGACAGGCGTCGGTGGGCGTGATCAGCCAGCCGTCGTTCAGGCGCGCACTGATGTTGCCGGCGGTGCCCACGGTGTAGCCGCGCTGATAAAGACTCGCGCCGCTCACGCAGATTTCCTCGCGGACCCTGGCTTCATCGTTGACGTGCAGTGCGGGCGCGCCGGTCATGGCGCGGCTCCTTCGAGATGACGCAGCGCTTTTTCGAAGAAATCGGTCGTGCCGAAGTTGCCTGATTTCAACGCGAGCGCGAGCGGTTCCGCGCCGGTCGTCGCGGTAGCCGGCACGCCCGGATCGATTTGCGCGCCGATGCGCAGCGTGCGCACGTCAAGCGCCTGCACCACCGCGCCGGATGTTTCGCCGCCCGCCACCACGAACTTGCGCACGCCGCGTTCGCGCAAGCCGCGTGCGATCGACGCCAGCGTCGTTTCCACCAGATGCCCCGCTTCGTTGACGCCGAGTTCGCGCTGAACCGCCTTGACTTCGTCGGGCGTGGCGGTCGCGTAGATCAGCACGGGTTGCGCCTTATCGAAGTGCTCCTGTGCGAACGCCAGCGCCTGTTCGACCACCGGCTCGCCGCGCGCGACCGCTAGCGGATCGATGCGAAACGACGAGCGCGTCTCGCGCCATGCCGCCACTTGCGCGTTGGTCGCCTTGGACGCGCTGCCCGCCAGCACGACCGACCAGCCTTCGACGCGCGGCAATTGCGCGGCGTCGGCCTGTTCCGCGAGCAAGCCGGCACGCCGGAAATTCGCGGGCAAACCCAGCGCGACGCCGGAACCGCCCGTGATCAGCGTGAGGTCGGCGCAGGCTTCGCCGAGCACGTACAGATCCGCGTCGGAGACCGCGTCCGCGATCGCCATCCGCACGCCGTCGCCGCGCAGTGCGCCGAACGCTTCACGTACCTTGGAAACGCCCTGCGCGACGGCGTCATAACGCACGAGACCGACCTTCGATTGCGTCTGCCGTTGCAGCACGCGCACGAGGTTCGCGTCGCGCATCGGCGTGAGCGGATGGTTTTCCATGCCCGATTCGTTCAGCAACGCATCGCCGACGAACAGATGACCGCGATAAATCGTACGGCCGTTCTCGGGGAATGCCGGGCATGCAATCGTAAAGGCCGCGCTTGCCGCGTCGGCGGATAACGCGTCGAGCAACGCATCCGTCACCGCGCCGATATTGCCGGCGTCAGTTGAATCGAACGTCGAGCAGTATTTGAAAAAGAACTGGCGGCAGCCTTGCGCGCGCAGCCAGTGGAGCGCGGCGAGCGATTGCGCGACCGCGTCGGCGGCGGGAATCGTGCGCGATTTCAGCGCGACCACCAGCGCGTCGGCTTCAATGGTTTCATTCGACTCGGGCACGCCGATGGTCTGCACCGTGCGCATGCCGCCGCGCACCAGCATGTTGGCGAGATCGGTGGCGCCGGTGAAATCATCGGCGATGCAGCCCAGAAGCGCGCGTTTCGATGGGGACGTCATGGCTCGCTCCCGTGCTTACTGCGCCGCCGGCACGTCGATGCCGGGGAAAATCTTGATCACCGCGGAGTCGTCCTCGCCGCCGTGGCCGGCGGTCGACGCCATCATGAACATCTGATGCGCGGCCGCCGAAAGCGGCAGCGGGAATTTCGAACGACGCGCGGTATCGAGCACGAGGCCGAGATCCTTGACGAAAATATCGACCGCCGACAGCGGCGTGTAATCGCCCTTCAGAATGTGCGGCACGCGGTTCTCGAACATCCACGAATTGCCCGCGCTGTGCGTGATGACCTCGTACAGCGCGTCGGGATCGACGCCTTCGCGCAAACCGAGCGCCATCGCCTCGGCGGCCACCGCGATATGCACGCCGGCCAGCAACTGATTGATGATCTTCACTTTCGAGCCGGCGCCATGCGCCGAGCCGAGGCGATACACCTTGCCCGCCATCGCCGCGAGCACGTCCTCGCACGCGGCATAGGCGGCGTCGGGACCGGAGGTCATCATCGTCATCTCGCCCGACGCGGCGCGCGCCGCGCCACCCGAAACCGGCGCGTCGAGCATCTGCAAACCAGCCGCCTCGATGCGCTTGCCGAGGTCGATCGCGAAGTCCGGCGCGACCGTCGCGCTCGAAATCACCACGGCGCCTGGCTTCATCGCCGGGACCGCGCCCTGTTCGCCGAACAGCACCGCCTCGGTTTGCGCGGCATTGACCACGAGCGTGACGACCACTTCGCATTGCGCGCCGAGTTCGGCGGGCGTCGCACAGCCCACACCGCCTTCCGCGACGAACGCCTGCAGGACCTCGCTGCGCAGATCGCATGCGTGAACCCGAAAACCCGCGCGCAGCAGCGAGCGCGCGACACCCAGGCCCATTGCACCAAGACCGATGACACCGACATTTCTGGACATGCTTGACCTCTGAAAATTCGTTAACCGCTGATGCGCCCACGGCGCCTGGAGCGGCTCAGTTCCGCGCTCGGTTCAGCAAATCCCCGCTTCCGCGAGACGCCGTGCCGCGTTGTACATGTGCGTGCGCGCCGCGTTGCGCGCCGCCATCGGATCGCCCGCGCGGATCGCGGCGGCGATCGCCGCGTGCTCCTCGCGCACCTGACGCGAAAAGTCCTCGCGCAAGGCTTCGTTACGCCGCGTCACGAACGTGCCGGCTTCGAGGTATTGATTCAGGAACGTGAGCGTCTTGAGGAAATACGGATTGCCTGTTGCCGCCGCGATCGCACGATGGAACGCCACGTCCTCGGCGACGCCCTCCTCGCCCTCGGCCACCGCCTGGTCGATTTTGGCGAGGGCGCTGTCGATCGCCATCATGTCGGCATCGCTGCGGCGCATCGCGGCCTCGGAGGCCACTTCCGCCTCGATCGCGCGCCGCAGCGCGAGGATCTGCACCACCGAGCCGGGCTCGACGGCTTCCGCGTAGTCGATGCGCAGCGGCCGGACCGCGCCGTGCGCCGCGATGAACACGCCGCTGCCCTGGCGCGGCTCGACCACGCCTTCGTTCTTCAGCCGCGAGATCGCCTCGCGAATCACCGTGCGGCTCACGCCGAACTGCTGCGCCAGCACGGCCTCGGTCGGCAGCTTGCCGCCGCGCGGGAACGCGCCTTTGTCGATCTGCTTGAGAAGCTGCTGGGCAACCGTGTCGCTCAGTGCCCGGGCAGGAATCTTGTTGAACATCGATGCCTCGATTTGTCATGTCGTCGGGTCATCATACAAATTTTCGATGCAGCGTGCATCCATGCAAACCCTGAGTGTTTTGAAGTAAGAGCGCGCAAAGTTGGCGAAACGGAAGGCTTAAGCTATCGTCACGCCTTTGCGCCGCATCGCTGCCGGCCGAGTCCGCGCGATGCGCGCGCATTTCCTCGCACGCACTTTCAAGGCCCATGAGCAAAGCCCTGCCGCCGTCTTCCGCCGTTCCCGCCAGCGCCGAACCGGCCCCGGAGAAGCCGGGCGACTCGTATGTGCAGTCGTTCGCGCGCGGCCTCGCCGTGATCCGCGCGTTCGACGCCAGCCGCCCCGAACAGACGCTCACCGACGTCGCGACCGCCACCGGGCTCACGCGCGCGGGCGCCCGCCGCATTCTGTTGACGCTGCAAACGCTCGGTTATGTGGAAGCCGAAGGGCGGCTGTTCCGCCTCACGCCGAAGATTCTCGACCTGGGCTTCGCGTATCTGACCTCGATGCCGTTCTGGAATCTCGCCGAACCGGTGATGGAAGCACTGTCGGCGCGGGTCCACGAAAGCTGCTCGGCGGCCGTGCTCGATCGCACGGAAATCGTCTATGTGCTGCGCGTGCCGACTCACAAGATCATGACCATCAACCTGTCGATCGGCAGCCGCTTGCCGGCGTATTGCACGTCGATGGGCCGCGTGCTGCTGGCCGCGCTCGACGACGAAACGCTCGACGCGACGCTCGGCTCGACGCCGCTCTATGCGCACACGCCGCGCACGGTCACCGATAAAGAAGAGTTGAAGAAGCTGATCGCGCAGGTGCGCCGCCAGGGGTGGGCGATCGTCGATCAGGAACTGGAAGGCGGCTTGATTTCGCTGTCCGCGCCGATTCGCAACCGCCAGGGACGCGTGATCGCGGCGATGAACATCAGCGGCAATGCACAGCGCAATTCGGCCAAACAGATGGTGAAGGCGTTTCTTGAACCGCTGCAGCAGGCGGCGCAGACGGTGTCGGAGATGGTGGCGCGGCGCGGGTGATGGCGATGAAGGCGCGCGTCTCACGCGCGCCGCATGCAGGTCGCCCGTTGCCCTTCATCGACCGAGATACCGCTCCACCAGCCGCGCCCAGAACGCCGCGCCGACCGGCAGGTTACGGTCGTTGAAATCGTAATGCGGGTTGTGCACCATGCAGCCGTCCTCGCCCGCGCCGTTGCCGATGCGCAGGAACGTGCCCGGCCGCTTCTGCAGCATGAAGGCGAAATCCTCGCTGCCCATCAGCATGTCGCTCTGCGCGATCACCTTGTCGTCGCCGACCAGTTCGCGCGCCACCGCCACCGCGAGATCCGTTTCCGCGTCCGAATTGACGACCACCGGATAGCCCTCGATGTACTCCACCACCGCCTTGCCGCCATAGCTCGCGGCCTGGCTTTCGGCGAGTTCGGTGATGCGCTTCTTCAGCAGCGCGCGCACTTCCGGGCTGAACGAACGCACGCTCAGCTCCAGCTTCGCGCTGCTCGAGATCACGTTGTTCGCGGTGCCCGCATGCATCGAGCCGACCGTCACCACGGCCGGCTGCGACGGATCGACGTTGCGCGCGACGATCGTTTGCAGCGCCATCACGATGCTCGCCGCCACCACCACCGGATCGACCGTCAGATGCGGACGCGCCGCGTGGCCGCCGACGCCTTCGATGGTGATGATCGCCTTGTCGCCCGCCGACATGAACGGCCCCTTGCGAAACAGCAGCACGCCCGGCTGTTCGCCCGGATGGTTGTGCACGCCGAACACGGCGTCGCAGGGAAAGCGTTCGAACAACCCGTCGTTGATCATCTTCAGCGCACCGCTGTCGATGCCGCTTTCCTCGGCCGGCTGGAAATACAGATGCACGGTGCCGGAGAAATTGCGCGTGGCGGCGAGATGCTGCGCGGCGCCGAGCAGCATGGCCGTATGGCCGTCGTGGCCGCATGCGTGCATCTTGCCGTGCGTGCCGCTCGCGTACGGCAGGCCGGTTTGCTCGATGATCGGCAGCGCGTCCATGTCGGCGCGAATGCCGATGCTGCGCTTGCCGTCGCCCACCTTCAGCGTGCCCACCACACCCGTTTGGCCGACGCCGCGCGTCACCCGCCAGCCCCATTGTTCGAGCCTCTCGGCCACCAGCGCACCCGTTTGCACTTCCTCGTAAGCCAGTTCCGGATGGTGATGAATGTGGTGGCGAATCTCGCGCAGGCTTTCGGCGGCGGGCATCAGGTCGGACACTTCGGTAAAACGCGCGGCTTCGCTCATCTATTGCTCCAGGGATACACGCCGCACGAGCGGCTAAACGGTTGACGAAAGAGGTGACAAATCGGCTGACAGGCAGGCAAAAAGCGGGCAAAAGCAGGCAAGCACTATAGCCACGCCATTTTGTTCGAATAAGATGCTGTTTTTTTCACCCCGATAAACACGCTTTATATACGGGCTTACCCTCATGAAGCTCCAGCAGTTGCAAGCGTTCGTCGCCGCCGCCCATCACCGCAGCCTGCGTGCCGCCGCGCGCGAACTCGGCGTGACGCAACCGGCCGTCACGCATACGATCCGCGAGTTGGAGAGCGCGCTGAATGCCGAACTGATGGTGCGCAGCGTGCGCGGCATCGAGTTGACCGCATGCGGGCACGCGCTGTTGCCGCGCGCCGAGCAATTGCTCGGCGACGTGCGGCGCACGGTTGAAGCGGTCGAACAGGTGAAGGGAGAACTCGCCGGCAAGGTGAGCGTGGGGACCATGCCGTCGATCGCGTTGACGGCGTTGCCGCATGCGGTATCGAAGTTTCGCCGCGCGATGCCGCTGGTGAATCTGCATCTGGAGGAAGTGACGATACCGGACGCGGTTGCGCGCCTGCGCAACGGCGCACTCGACATCGCGGCGATTCATCATGTGCAGGCGCTCGACAGCGATCTGGTGCAAGCGCCGCTCTACTCGACGCAATTCGTCGTCGCGATGCGGGCCGGGCATCCGCTTGCGAACGTCACGCGTCTTCATGAACTGCTCGACGCGGAGTGGATCGCAACTGTCGGCGCCGATCACTTTCCGCACAGCGTGATGATGGCGATGTTCAACGCGCACGGCTTGCCCGTGCCGAAGCGGCTGCTGCGCGCGCCGTCGTCGTTCGCGGTGACGCTGGGGCTGGTGTCGCAAACCGACGTGATCGGCTGCTTCACGCGGCCGCTCGCGGAAAGGGTCGCGCCGCTCGGCATACGCGTCGCGCAAATCGAAGAGGCGCTGCCGAATTACGACCTCAGCATCATTTCGCGGCGCGATCTGCTGCCCACGCCCGCCGTGCTGCAATTCGTATCGTGCTTGCAGGAAGCGACCAGGGAGCGCATGGCGGCCGCGGCGTAACGCGTTTTATCGAACGTCGGCTTCCGACTTGAGAAATGCGATCAGCGCATGCCCCGCTTCCTCGAGCGCGCCGGAATTGTCGATCGTCGTGCAGCGCACGCCGCTGGGCAACGAAAACGGCGCGCGGCGCGCGAGCCGTGCCGCGACCTGTTCCGCCGATTCACGCGCCCGCGCGCCGAGCCGCGCTTCCAGAATATGCGGCGCGGCGTCGACGTGCACGATCTCCGCACGCGGATAGCGCGCCAGCGCATGCGGTACATGCTGCCGCGACCCATTGACGACCACCGTGCAACCGCGCGCGAGCCACGCATCGAGTTCGATGCCGATGCCGTAACGCAACGAGTGACTCGACCATTCGAGCGCGAACAGACCGAGCACGGAGCGCTCGGCGAATTCCTCGATGCTCAGCGCCACATGCTCCTCGCCATTGCCGCTCGGCCGCGTGATATAGCGATGCGCGAACAGAATCGGCTCGCCCATCAAGTGCTTGCGCGCGAAGCTCAGCAACGAATCCTTGCCCGCGCCGGACGGGCCCATCACATAGATCAAACGACCTGTCATTGTTATTTCACCTCGCGGGTCTGAACGGCACGCGCTGCCACAACACGAACGGCTCGCCTGCCGCCGGTTCGACGAAAAGCGCGGCGTGGTCGATCGAAAGCGGCCCGAGCACCGGCGTTTGCGCCTGCCACCAAGCCACCAGCGTCGCGCGCTCATCGGTGTCGGCGAGCGAACCGGATAGCGTCATGTGAAAACGGAATTCGTCCAGCACATACGGATAACCCCATTCGATCAGCAACGCGCGTTGCCGTTCGCTCAACGGCGCGGCGAACCGGCGCGCGAGATCGGCGGCGGATGGCCGCGCGCGCAGTGCGTCGAGCGTGTGCAATGCGCTGGCGGCGACGGCGCGCAGGTTCGCCTCGCCTTGCTGATCGGCGGGACGCAGCGCGACGAAATCGCCGAGCATCGCCGCTTCCACCGGCAGCATGAAGGGACTTTGCGTCTCCGCCCATGCGCGCGTTGCGTCCAGCACGTTCTGTTGCGTGACGCCGTCGGCGAGCCGAAAGGGAGCGACGAGCGTGCCGTGCCAACCATAGCGGCGCGGCGCTTCCGTCAACTCTTGCAGCGGACGCGTCAAGCCTTGCGGCTGCGGCGGCTCGCACGGCTCGCCGCTTTCCGCGTCGCGGCCGAGCCACGTTGAGCCGGCGCGCCACCATGCCGACTCACGCGACGGCGCGTAATACACGGCAAAACGCGCGCCCTTGTTCCACGCCGCGCCGCTCATACGTCGTGCTCCACCAGCAGTTGCACGCGGTCCGCGGCGAAATGCGTGAAGCCGTATTTGACCGGCGTGCCTTGCAGATCCACGTCGACGTTCTCGACCCACAACACCGGCTGCTGCCGGTTGATGTTCAAACGCCGCGCCACCTCTGGATCGGGCAGCACGCTGCCGATACGGCTCCACTTGCGCAGGTAGTCGTTCACGCCGAATTCGGCCATCGACCTGGTGATACTGCCGGTACGTTCGAGCACAGCGGGCAAGTCGGCAAAACGCGTGGCGGGATACCAGTTGCGCGCGAACGTGATCGGCACGCCGTCCGACTCGTGCAGCGATTCGATCCGGTAAACCGGCGCACCGGCGCGCAGGCCCAGCGCCTTCGCGACAGTCGGCTCGGCCTTCACACGCACGGCCGATAACATCTTGCCCGCCGCCGCATGATTCTGCTGACGCAAGTTTTCTGTGAAGCGCGTGCGTCGGCCAATCGAATAGTCGATCGCGCCGGGTTGCACGAAGGTGCCGCGCCCCTGCTCGACGCTGATGAGTCCCGATGCGGCAAGACCCAGCATGGCCCGGCGCACGGTGTGCCGGTTCACGTCGAAGCGTTTCGCCAGTTCCCCCTCGCTCGGCAAGCGCCCTTCTTCTCCGAAACCGCTGGCGGCGATTTCGGCGGCCAGAATCTGCTCGATCTGCCGCCAGACGGCAACGCCCGCGCCGCGTTCGAGCGTCGTGCCCGGCGTCGCGCTGTCGTTCGATGTCATGGTGCTGTCATTCCCCTGGGTTCAAATATTCGCCATGACGTGCATTGTAGTGCGCAAGCGGTGATGGAAATATGAAACGTCGATGTACGCGCATAGACGTCTAGACGTTTAGATGAATAAGTGGTCAAATGAGCACTCGCTGGATCAACAGGACATTCGATGAGCGCCACTTCCGCCTCGCCTTCCTCCGCCATGCGGCGCGCCTGGATGGCCGTGCTGGCCCGCACGCCGCGCGCCGATCTCGAAGCCGCATTCGAGCGCGCGTTGCAAGGCGTGGCCGTCCCCTCGTACGACTGGCTGCGTCCTCCTGAAATCGGCCTCGCGATGGTGCGCGGCCGCGTCGGCGGCAGCGGCGATCCGTTCAATCTCGGCGAAGCCACCGTCACGCGCGCCACGCTGCGTTTGCGCGTGGCGGGCAATGCCGCGCCGGCCGTCGGCGTCGCGTGTCATCTGGGCCGCGACCGCCGCCGCGCCGAACTGGCCGCGCTGGCCGATGCGTTGCTGCAAACGCCCGAGCATCACGCGGCCTTGCATCGGCAGTTGATCGAGCCGTTCGCAGCGCGGCAGGCGGCTCTGCGCGCCGAGCGGCGGCGAGACGCCGCGGCCACGCGCGTGGAATTCTTCACGATGGTCCGGGGCGAATGATGGAAAACTCGCGAATGGCATTGGCCGCCTCATTAGCTGAATTGACGCCGGGTTTCGCGGACCCTGTCCACGATACGCAAGCGGTATTCCGCACGCTGCTCGACGCGTTGTCGCGACCGGGCACGGTCGGTGTCATCGAAAACGTCTTGCCTGACGCGCGGGCGACGCGCGCCGAGTTCGCCGCATTTGCCGCGCTGCTGACGCTATGCGACTACGCCACGCCCGTATGGCTCGCGCAACCGGATGCGGCGCTGGCTTCCGCATTGCGCTTTCATACCGGCGCGCCGCTCGCCGACGAAGCCGCGCAAGCCGCCTTCGCGTATATCCACGACGCCGACACGATGCCGGCGCTCGAACGCTTCGCACTCGGTTCAGCGGAATCGCCTGAACAGTCGGCGACGTTGCTGATCCGCGTGGACGCGCTAACAGACGGAACGCCGATCGTATTGAGCGGCCCCGGCATTCAGCACACGCAGACCATCGCGCCCGTCGGACTACCCGAGCGTTTCTGGCGCGAACGCGCGGCCCTCGCGCCGCTCTTTCCGTGCGGCGTCGATTGCTATCTGCTTTGCGGCGCCGAGTTGATCGGCCTGCCGCGCACAACTCAAGCGAAGGTGAACTGATGTACGTTGCCGTCAAGGGTGGAGAGCGCGCCATTGAAGCGTCGTGGCGTCTGCTCGATAAAGCGCGCCGCGGCGACACGCGGCTCGCCGAACTCAGCGCCGCGCAGATTCGCGAGCAATTGCGCCTCGCCGTCGCGCGCGTGATGACCGAGGGCTCGGTCTACGATGAAGAACTCGCCGCACTCGCGATCAAGCAGGCCGCCGGCGATCTGGTCGAAGCGATCTTCCTGTTGCGCGCCTACCGCACCACGCTGCCGCGTTTCGGCTATACGCAGGCGATCGATACCGAGGCGATGCAGGTGGAGCGCCGCATTTCGGCCACGTTCAAGGACGTCCCCGGCGGCCAGTTGCTGAGCGCGACTTACGATTACACGCAGCGTCTGCTGGATTTCGCGTTGCTCGCCGAAGGCCACGCCGCGACGGATACGGGTTCAAGCCCTGCCTGTTCACTGCAAGCACCACCGCCCGAAACGGAGACGATGCCGCGCGTCGTCACGCTGCTCGACAACGAAGGTCTGATCGAACAGGAACGCCCCACGCCGGACGCGCCGCAACCGCACGATCTGACGCGTGAACCGCTCGCCTTTCCCGCGAGCCGCGCCACGCGCTTGCAGAATCTCGCGCGCGGCGACGAAGGCTTCCTGCTTGCGATGGGTTACGCGACACAGCGCGGCTACGCGAACTCGCATCCGTTTGCGGGCGAGATACGCTTCGGCACGATTGCCGTTGAAATGGAACTCGACGAATTGGGCGAATCGGTTGAGATCGGCGACATCGACGTTACCGAATGCCAGATGATCAACCAGTTTGCCGGCAGCAGCGAGGTGCCGCCCACGTTCACGCAAGGGTATGGACTTGCATTCGGCCACTCGGAGCGCAAGGCGATGGCGATGGCGCTGGTGGATCGCGCGTTGCGTGCCGAGGAACTCGGCGAAACGCTCGGCTCGCCGACGCAAGACATCGAATTCATGCTCTCGCATAGCGATAACGTCGAGGCGTCCGGCTTCGTTCAGCATCTGAAACTGCCGCACTATGTCGACTTTCAGTCGGAGCTGGAACTCGTGCGGCGCTTGCGAGCGCGGCACGCCACGCGCGATCAGGGTGAAAGCGTGAACGGATCGAACGATCAGGAGCAGGCAGCATGAACGCGCCCGACTCGATTCATGCCGCCGCGTCATACGACAGCGCCGCGCATGGCTACAACTTCGCCTACCTCGACGAACAGACCAAGCGCATGCTGCGCCGCGCGTTGCTCAAAGCGGTGGCCGTACCCGGTTATCAGGTGCCGTTCGCGTCGCGTGAGATGCCGTTGCCGTTCGGCTGGGGCACGGGCGGCATTCAGGTCACCGCGGCGATCATCGGCAGGCGCGACACGCTGAAGGTCATCGACCAGGGCTCCGACGAAACCACCAACGCGGTCAACATCCGCCGTTTCTTCGCTCGCACGACCGGCGTGGCGACCACACGGCGCACCATCGAAGCGACGATCATCCAGACACGTCACCGCATTCCCGAAGCGCCGCTCACCGACAAGCAGATTCTGGTCTATCAGGTGCCGATGCCCGAACCGCTATTCCGGCTGGAGCCGCGCGTCGCCGAATGCAAGAAGCTGCATGCGCTCGCCGATTACGGCCTGATCAGCGTGAAGCTGTACGAGGACATCGTGCATCACGGCAGCATCGCTACCACCTACGATTACCCGGTGATCGTCAACAACCGCTATCTGACTTCGCCCTCGCCGATCCCGAAGTTCGACAACCCGAAGCTGCATATGAACCCCGCGCTGCAATTGTTCGGCGCCGGCCGCGAACGGCGCATTCATGCCATTCCGCCCTATACGCCGGTGCGCAGTCTCGACTTCGACGATCATCCGTTCGAGGTGCAGCAATGGCAACATGCGTGCGCGCTGTGCGGATCGACGGAAAGTTTCCTCGACGAAATGATCGTCGACGATGCGGGCAAACGCATGTTCGTCTGCTCGGATAGCGACTACTGCCACGAACGCCGCGGCGATCGCGAATTCGCGCTGCCCGCGTCCGAAGCGCCCGAAGCATCTGATGCGCGCGAAGGAGAATCCGCATGACGCCGCTGTTGAGCGCGCGCGCGCTGAGCAAACAATACGGCGGCCGCAACGGTTGCAGGAACGTCAGCTTCGATCTGTATCCGGGCGAGGTGCTGTGCATCGTCGGCGAATCGGGCTCGGGCAAGACCACGCTGCTGAATACGCTCGCATTGAAAACCGCGGCCGATGGCGGCTCGCTCCATTACACCGCCACGCATGGTGAGAAGCTCGATCTGCTGGCTTTGTCGGAACCGCGCCGGCGTCTGCTGATGCGCACCGAGTGGGGCTTCGTGCAGCAGAACCCGCGCGACGGATTGCGCAGCGGCGTCTCGGCCGGCGCGAATATCGGCGAGCCGCTGATGGCCGTCGGCGCGCGCCACTATGGCGATATCCGCCAGGCGGCGACGCAATGGATGGAGCGCGTCGAACTCGATGCCTCGCGTATCGACGAATTCCCCGCCGCGTTTTCGGGCGGCATGCAGCAGCGTTTGCAGATCGCGCGCAATCTCGTCACCGCGCCGCGCCTCGTTTTCATGGATGAACCCACGGCGGGGCTCGACGTGTCGGTGCAGGCGCGTCTGCTCGATCTGCTGCGCACGCTGACGTCCACGCTGCATCTGTCGGTGCTGATCGTCACGCATGACATCGGCGTGGCGCGCTTGCTCGCGCATCGTCTGATGGTCATGCAAGGCGGTGAAGTGGTCGAGGCGGGATTGACCGATCAGGTGCTCGACGATCCGCAGCACCCTTACACGCAAACGCTGGTTTCCTCGGTTCTGCCGGTTTGAGGCTCACAATGCGATCCATCGAAACAGGCGCGCACTCGCAGCCATTCATCGACAACCGCGCGTTGATGCTGCGCGCCGTCGACCTCGGCAAGACCTTCACGCTGCACGGCCAGGGCGGCGTGCGGATCGAAGCGCTCACGGGCGTCTCGCTCGATGTCGAGCGCGGCGAATGCGTGGTGCTGGTCGGACCTTCCGGCGCGGGCAAGAGTACGCTGCTGCGCTGCCTGTACGGCAATTACCTCGCAAGCCGCGGCTCGATTGCGATTCGCGACGCGGCGAACGATGGGCAACCGGTGTCGCTGACCGGCGCTGAACCGCACGACGTATTGCGTCTGCGCCGCGCGGTGGTGGGCTACGTGAGCCAGTTTCTGCGCGTGATTCCGCGCGTGCCGACGCTCACGCTGGTCGCCGAGCCGCTGCTCTCGCGCGGTGTGGCGCAAGACGAGGCGCGGGCGCGCGCCGCTGCGCTGCTCGCCCGGCTGAACGTGCCCGAGCGGTTGTGGACGCTCGCGCCCGCCACCTTCTCGGGCGGCGAGCAACAGCGCGTGAACATTGCGCGCGGCTTGATCGCGGAGCATCCGCTCCTGCTGCTCGATGAACCCACCGCCTCGCTCGACGCGGAGAATCGCGACGTGGTCGCGGATCTGATCGTCGAGGCGCGCGAGCGCGGCGCGGCGATCGTCGGCATCTTTCATGATGAAGATACGCGCCACAAGGTCGCCACGCGCCGTCTCGAACTGAGGCCGCCCCTGCGTCAGTGAGCGGCATCAAACGGTACTACACTGGCATTCAAAACGGACTGACCACGGAGCCACTCGATGTTGATCAGAAACGCTCGCATCGTGACGCGAGATGAAGTTTTCACCGGCATGATCCGCGTCGAGCACGGCGTGATTCGCGACGTCGAGCGCGGCACGACCACGGCGCTCGAAGCGGAAGATTGGGACGGCGATTATCTGTTGCCGGGCCTGATCGAATTGCACACGGATAACCTTGAGAAGCATCTCGCGCCGCGTCCGGGCGTGCAATGGAACACCGATGCCGCCTTCGTGATTCACGACGCGCAAGTGGCGGCCGCCGGCATCACCACCGTGTTCGACGCGCTCGCCATCGGTTCGCGTTCGAACGTCGGCCTGCGTGGCCGCGATCTGCAAACGCAATGCGCCGAGGCGCTCACGCGCTTTTCCGAGCGCAATCTGCTGCGCGCCGAACACTTTCTGCATCTGCGCTGTGAAATCGCCACCGCCGACGTGGTGGAAGTATTCGATTCGTTATGCGCGCATCCGCTGCTGCGGCTCGCCTCGGTGATGGATCACACGCCCGGTCAGCGTCAGTGGCATGACCGCGAGCAATGGCGCCGCTTTCAGGAACGCGACGGCAAGCTGAGCGACGAACACGTCGCGACCGCGCTCGCCGAACTGTCGATCGAGCAGGAGCGCTATGCCGACGCGCATCGCCGCGAGATCGTCGCGCGCTGCAAGCAACTCGGCATTCCGGTCGCGAGCCACGACGACACGTTGATCGAGCACGTCGAACAGGCGAGAGCCGAAGGCATCGTGCTCGCCGAATTCCCGACCACGCGCATCGCCGCGCAAGCGGCGCGCGAGCACGGCATTTCGACCATCATGGGTGCGCCGAACATCGTGCGCGGCGGCTCGCATTCGGGCAACGTGTCGGCGCTCGAACTGGCGCGAGCCGGCCTGCTCGACATCCTCTCGTCGGATTACGTGCCGTCCAGTTTGCTGACCGCCGTGTTCGAACTCGTCGACAAGGCCGGCTGGAGTTTGCCGCGCGCGATGGCGACGGTCTCCGCCGAACCGGCGCGCACCGCCGGCTTGCAGGATCGCGGCGCGATCGAACCGGGCTTGCGCGCGGACTTCGTGCGCGTGACGATGCTCGGCGCGTTGCCGGTGCCGCGCGCGACTTATCGCGCCGGCGCACGGATCGTTTGACGCGTTGGAGCAGGGAGCGTGGTTTTGCGGCGCATGACTTGACGCCACGCGTTCGATCAGATCGACAGCGGCACGCGCTCCGGCTCATCCGCTTCGAACCACGCGGGGTTGCGCTCGGCAATCGGCCCGAGCGACGTCAGAATCTCGCGCAGATGGCGGCGCATCGCATCTTCAGCCGCGGCCGGATCGTGCGCGCGCAGGCCGGCGAGAATCTTCGCGTGCTGCTTGATCAGCAGATCGAGCGGCGACACGTCGGGCAGGCTCAGATAGCGCACCCGGTCCATTTGCGCCTTGATGTCCTGAATCGTTTCCCAAGCGGCCGTGCAGTCGATGGCCTGGGCGATCGCGTAATGAAACGCCTCGTCGAGCGCGAGGAATGCGGCGGTGTCGTTCGATTTCGCGGCGAGCTTCTGGTCACGAAGGTTGTCGGCGAGCGCCTGCAACTGCGCGTCGGTGATCGAAACGGCCGCCTTGCGCACCACCGCGGTCTCGATCGCCTCGCGAATGAAGCGGCCTTCGCGCACCTGGCGCGGCGAAATGCGCTTAACGAAGGTGCCGCGTTGCGGCAGCACCTGCAACACGCCAGCTTCGACCAGTTTGATGAACGCCTCCCGCACGGGCTGCCGCGACACCTGAAACATGTCGGACACTTCCTTCTCCGAAAGCGGCGTGCCCGGCACCATCTGTCCGACGAAAATCGCCTGCCGCAATGCGCGGAAAATCTGCTTGCCGATCGGCTCGTGCGTATCGAAAGAAACGTTGGCAGTGAGATCGGGCAGGGTGGCACGCGCGCCTGCCTGCACGCTCGACCGGCGTCGTGTGCGAGGCGCGGCGCCAGGCGTTGCATTGGCGGAAACAGAAGGCTTGGCGGCGTGGACGTTCTTGGTCGGCATGTCGAAACAGCGAAAAGCGGCGAGTGATTTCAAGTGGGACGTTGCGCGCCGCGAACATTCATTCCGTGGTTTCGCGCGAACGTCGCACCATACTACCATGCACTTTTCATGCTCAACGCACCGGCGCGCGGCTCGCGAATCCATACCAGCGAACACAGCGCGCCGAGCACCGCAATCGCGCCCGCCAGCACGAACGCACTGCCATAAGCGCCATGCGTCGCCTCGACGATGAAGCCCGTCACCGCGGGTCCGATCACGCCGGCCAGATTGGCCAGCAGATGCACGAAGCCGCCCGCGCCGCCCACGTGTTCGCGCGGCACGGTGTCCTGAATCACCGCCCAATACACGGCGCCCGTCACATACAGGAAGAAGATCGATACCGACATCAGCGCAACCGCGCTCTGTGTGCTGGCGACACGGCCGGCCAGCGCGACGCATACCGCCGCGGCGCCGAGGCAGGTACTCAGCACGAGCTTGCGCGAGAGCAGCGGCTTGCCCGTTAGGCGCAGGATGAAGTCCGAGATGAAGCCGCCGGACGCGAGCCCCACGCTGCCGAGCACCCAGGGAATCACCGTCGCGATGCTCATGTCGCGCAGGCTCAGGTGATGCGCCTCGGTCAGATACGTGGGAAACCACGACAGAAAGAAGAACAGCACGTAGTTATACGAGAAGAATGCGAAGGCGGTCGCGAGAATGATCGGCTTGCGCAGGAAGTGGCCAAGGCCGAGCTTCGCGCCGTCCGCCGAATGGGCGATCACATGTTCGTCCGCCTGGCCCGCGCGGATGAGTTCCGCCTCGCGCGGCGTCACGCGCGCGTTTTCATGCGGATGTTCGGTGGTCGTCGCGGCCCACACGACGAGCCATACGAGTCCCAGCAGCATGATCGCGACGAAGGCCCAACGCCAGCCGAACTGCACCGCCATGAAACCGACCACCGGCCCCGCCAGCGCGCCGCCGAGCGGCGTGCCGGAACTGATCACGCCGATCGCGCTCGCCACTTCCCTGCGCGGGAACCAGTTGTTGACCATCTTGCTGTTGGACGAGCTGAACGGCCCCTCGCCCATGCCGAACAACACGCGCAGCACGATCAACGAACCGATGCCGGTCGCGAGCGCAGTCGCGCCGCAGAACACCGACCACACGCCCATCGCGGTGCCGAACACGCGTTTCGCACCGATCTTGTCGGACAACACGCCACCGACGAAATTGAACAGCGCATAGCCGACGAAAAAGCTGCTGAACACGATGCCCATTTGCGCATGCGAGAAGTTCAGGTCTTTCTGGATCAACGGCGCCGCGATCGACAACGCGGCGCGGTCGAGATAATTGA
Organism: Paraburkholderia terricola; assembly: GCF_900142195.1. Taxonomy (GTDB): domain Bacteria; phylum Pseudomonadota; class Gammaproteobacteria; order Burkholderiales; family Burkholderiaceae; genus Paraburkholderia; species Paraburkholderia terricola. The sequence goes on along the minus strand of NZ_FRAB01000003.1, from coordinate 70,041 downwards.
TGACGCCGGCCAGAAACAGCAGCGCGACGACGAACCAGCGTTGACTCTTGATCATTGGGTGTCTCCTTCAGTTCGCCTCTTCACGGGCGTTTGAACGGCTTGATGATGTGATTCGCCGTGCAAGGCATCGCCAACGCAATGCCTGTGCAAGCGCCGGGACTCAGTCGAAGTTCAGATGCACCTTCATCGACTGCGCGCGGTCGAGCGCCACTTCGAATGCGTGATTCGCCTCGTTCATCGCGAAGGCATGCGTCATCAACGGCCGCAAGTCGATCTTGCCGGAAGCGATTTCGTCGGCGGCAATCGCGTATTCGCCGGTGAAGCGAAACGAGCCTTGATAGCGGAGTTCCTTGGACATCACCAGGTTCGCCGCCACCGGCGATTGACCGGCCGGCAGATTGCCGACCTGAATCACCGTGCCGCCCGCGCGCGCCGAGCGCAGCGCCGTATCGAGACCGGCGGGACTGCCTGACGCTTCGATGACGACGTCGAATGTGCCGCGCTCCGCGGACCAGGGGTCGATCGTGGCGGTGTCCGCGGCGTTCACGGCCTCGTCCGCGCCGAGTTGCCGGGCGACCTGCAAGGCCCGGTCCGACAGATCGAGCGCGACCACGCGGTGCGCGCCGGCGCGGCGCGCGACCGTCAGCAGAATGCCGCCGATCGGACCGCAGCCGACCACGAGCACGCTCGCGCCCACCAGCGAACCGGCCTGCTTCACCGCATGCAGCGCGACGGCGAGCGGTTCGGCCATCGAGGCCTGAGCGAAGTCGACGCCGTCCGGCACGGGCACGCACTGCCGCGCCGCCACGACGATGTATTGACGGAACATGCCCTGCGTGTGCGGAAAGGTCGAGGCGCTGCCCATGAAGCGCATGTTCAGGCAGTGGTTCGGCATCCCGCTCACGCAGAAGCGGCAAGTTCCGCAAGCCAGCCCCGGATTCACGGCGACACGTTGGCCTCGCGTCAAGCGACTCTCCGCGCTCACGCCCTCGCCGAGCGAATCGATCTCGCCCGCTACTTCGTGACCGAGCACGAAGGGCTCGCGCACCGCGAAATCACCGCTCTTGCCTTTGAAGTAGTAGGACAGGTCGGAACCGCAAATGCCGCCGGCGCGCACTCGCACCCGCACCTGGCCTTTGCCGGGTTCGGGCGGATCGACTTCGTCGATGCGGATCAGTTTGGGTTCGTGAAGCACGGCTGCGAGCATGGTGGACTCCGAATCGCAAAAGGTGGCGCGTTCAATACCGCGAGAGAAGAAGATGACGAGGGCGTGAAGGCTATGAGCGGGTTACTCGAACGGGTCGGCTCACCAGTTCCACAACGTCCCGTCCTCGAGACGCGCCACCGGCAGATACGCCGGGTCGTACGGATAACGGGCGGCCACCGCTTCGTCGATGTCGACGCCGTGGCCGGGCGCCTCGCCGGGATGCATCATGCCCTTGTCGAAGCGCCATGCATGCGGGAACACGTCGAGCGCTTCCTTGGGAAAGCCCATGTACTCCTGCACGCCGAAATTCGGCACCCACAGATCGAAATGCAACGCCGCGCCCATGCACACCGGCGACAAATCCGACGGCCCGTGACAACCGGTGCGCACCTGATACAGCGAAGCGAAATCAGCGATACGCCGCAGATGCGTGATGCCGCCCGCGTGCGTCAAGGTCGCGCGAATGTAGTCGATCAACTGCTCCTCGATCAACTGCTTGCAATCCCAGATGCTGTTGAACACCTCGCCCACCGCGATCGGCGTGACCGTGTGCTCGCGAATCAACCGGAAACCGGCCTGATTTTCAGCGGGCGTGGGATCCTCCATCCAGAAGAGGCGATACGGTTCGACCGCTTTGCCGAGGCGCGCGGCTTCGATCGGCGTCAAGCGGTGGTGCACGTCATGCAGCAAATGCGTGTCGAAGCCGAATTTGTCGCGCACGGCCTCGAACAGCTTCGGCACGAAGTCGAGATACTTTTCCGACGACCAGCTCTGCTCCTCGACCGCGCCCTTGGTGGCCGGCTCGTACATGCCGCTGCCTTTCGACACGCCGTACACCGAGCGCATGTTCGGCACGCCGCTTTGAATGCGAATGGCCTGGTAGCCGGCCTCGATATGTTCGGCGTAACGGTCGAGCGCTTCGGGAATGTCGCGGCCGGTGGCATGGCCGTACACCATCACGCCCTCGCGCGACGCGCCGCCGAGCAGCTTGTAGAGCGGCATGCCCGTCACCTTGCCGAGAATGTCCCACAGCGCCATGTCCACCGCGGCGATCGCCGTCATCGTGACGGGACCGCGGCGCCAGTACGCGCCCTTGTAGAGATACTGCCAGGTGTCCTCGATCCGGCCGGGGTCGCGGCCGATCAGAAGCGGGCACACGTGGTCTTTCAGATACGATGCGACCGCCAGTTCGCGGCCGTTCAGCGTGGCGTCGCCGATACCGTGCACGCCTTCGTCCGTGACGATTTTCAGCGTGACGAAATTGCGGCCGGGGCACGTGACGATCACGTCGGCGCGAACGATTTTCATGACATCCTTCCTTGCAGAAACGAGTTGCGAAACGTGCCGGACGTGCTGAACGCACGGCATGCAACTCGCGGTTTTCGTGACGGTTCCGAACAGCGGCCCAGATGAAAAACAACCTTGCCGATGCTGTCCGGCGTCGTTTGAACAATGCTACCATACAAGTATTGCTAATCGTCAAATCAGGGTTTTCCCGCTGCACGACGTTATTCCCAGCTTTTTTCACACGACGGATTTCCTTCCATGCCCTCGCCAGCCAACTTGCCTCGCCTCACCCGCTCCGTATTGCCGGCACTGCAAACGCATGTGCTTTCTCCTCGATGGCGCGAGCCGGCAATCGGCATCGTTCATCTGGGCATCGGCAATTTCCATCGCGCGCATCAGGCGCTCTATACGGAAGAAGCGATGCTGGCGGCGGGCGGCGAATGGGGTATTTGCGGCGTGACGCTGCAAGGCGACGTCGGCAAGCGCGACGCGCTGATGGAACAGCAGGGTTTGTACAGCGTCGTCGAACGCGGTCCCGGCGGCGCACGGGTCACGGTCGTGCGCGCCCTGCGCGAGGTGCTGGCGATGCCGCACGATCACGCGGCGCTATTCGGGCGCCTCGCCGATCCATTGGTGCGGATCGTCTCGCTCACCGTCACGGAAAAGGGCTATTGCCGCGACGCGAAAACCGGCGACGTCGCGCTCGACGATCCGGGGGTCGCACACGATCTCGCTCATCCGCTCGCGCCGCGCACAGTGCCCGGCATTCTCGTCGCGGCATTGCGCGCGCGGCGCGACGCCGCCGACGGCCAGCCGTTCACCGTGCTTTCGTGCGACAACCTCGCACACAATGGCGCGGCGCTGCGCCAGGTGGTCTGTTCGTTCGCGCGGCGAGTCGATGCGGCGCTGGCCGACTGGATCGCCGCCGAAGTCGCGTTTCCGTCAACGATGGTCGATCGCATCGTGCCGGCCACCACCGACGCCGAGCGCGCCACCGTCGCCGAGCAACTCGGCTATCGGGACGCGGCGCCCGTACCGTGCGAGCCGTTCAGGCAATGGGTGATCGAGGATCGTTTCCCGGCGGGACGTCCCGCGTGGGACGCTGTCGGCGCGCAACTCGTCGACGACGTCACGCCGTTCGAACTGGCGAAACTGCGCATGCTGAACGGCACGCATTCGACGCTGGCATATCTCTCGATGCTGGGCGGCTTCGCCACCATCGACGCCGCGATCGCGGACCCCGCCATGCACAAGCTCATTCACGCGATGATGACGCAGGAAATCGCGCCTACACTCACCCTGCCCGCGTCGTTCGATGTCGCCGGCTATCGGGACGCCTTGCTGGCGCGTTACGCCAACCCCGCGCTCAAGCATCGTTGCGCGCAGATTGCAATGGATGGCAGCCAGAAGATTCCGCCGCGCCTGCTCGCCACGATCGAGGCGAGAATCGACGCGGGAGAGCCGTTCGCGCGTCTCGCGCTGGCGGTAGCGGCATGGATGACGTTCTTGCGCGGCCATGCGGACGACGGCACGCGCTACGAGATCGGCGATCCGCTCGCGGATGAATTGAAGGCGCTCGCCGCCTCCGCGCAAGGCGAACCGCAAGCGCTGATGAACGCGCTGCTGTCCGTGCGCGACGTGTTTCCGGCACAGCTCGCCGCGCGCCCCGAGTTCAGAACGGCGCTGCAAGGAGCGTTGCAATTGCTGCGGAAAAACGGAGCGCGTCGCGCCGTTGCCGCCATGCAATGAAGCGCGACCGCGCTCGCGTCACGCCAGCGGCTCGGCCTCGTGCCCTTCTGTGGCCCCTTCGCTCGCCTGCGCCCGCGCCTGTTCGAGTTGTTCGAGCCGGCGCGCTTCGAGCAGATCCTGGTAACGCAAATAGGCGCACCGTCCGCCGGATTTAGCCGCGTACATCGCCGCGTCGGCGTTGAGCAGCAGTTCCTCCGCCGTGCCGCTGTCGTCGGGGAACTGACTGATGCCGATACTCGCGCCCACCGCCATGTTGTGCCCATCCATCAGCAGTTCCTCGTTCAGCGTGTCCACGATGCGCGAGGCGATTGCCGGCGCCGCTTCCGCGGCACGCGGTCCCTCGATCAGCACGATGAATTCGTCGCCGCCGAGCCGCGCCACCACGTCGGCGGTGCAGAGCACCTGCTTCAGCCGGCGCGCCACGACCACCAGCACCTTGTCGCCGACGGAGTGCCCGAACTGGTCGTTGATCTGCTTGAAACGGTCGAGGTCGACGAACAGCACCGCGAGACTTTCCTGACGCCGCGCCGCTTCCTCGATCGCGTTCTCGAGCTTCTGCATGAACAGCATGCGGTTCGGCAATCCCGTCAGCCCGTCGTGCGTGGCGAGATGCACGAGTTCAGTCTGCTTGTTATGGAGCGTGTCCATTTGCGACTTGATCTCGCGGCGCAGACGATCGAAGCAGCGCGCCAGCACGCCGATCTCGTCGGTACGCTTGAGCGGCAGCGTTTCCATCGCGTGCTCGGCGAACAGATGCGTGGCCGCGTACGCGAGAATGTGCAACGGCTTGGTGAGCGCGCGGGCGAACAGAATCGCGAGCAGCACCGCCAATGCGCTGAACACGAGCACCATGCGAATGATCCGGTTGCCGAGCAGATCGGCGTCGGACAATACGTCCTCGAGCGGCTTGGCGAGACCCAGCACGATGAAGCGGTTGCCTTCGGACGCGCCGAACGGCCTGCGCACGAACGAGAGCACCTGCCCCGCCGCCTGCCGCGGATACGTCAGGCCGTTCACCAGCACTTCGCTTTGCGACTGCTCGAAGAGCGGCTTGGTCACCGAGAAACTGTCCTGCATCAGCACGCGCCGGCCCTTGTCGAAGCCGAAGGTTTTCGAACTGTCGGGATGCACGAGGAAATCGCCCCATTCGTTCGCGAGATACACCTGATAGTCGCTCGGCAAATCGCTCTGCAAGCGTTTGAGCAAGCCGGCCAGATCGACGTCGATCACGACGACGCCTACCACCTGCCCCCTCCCGTTCGCCACCGGCGTGCCGAGCCGCAGCGTCGGCCTGTTTTCGGCGGCATGGGCGCCGTACTCGTGATTGACCGAGATCGGCGACGCGTACAGGCGGCCGGGCGAGAACGCGAGCGTGTCGAAAACGTAGGCGAACTGGCCTTTTTCCTGCAGCCGGTTGCCCTCGACCCGCACGAGGCCGTCGGCGTCGCGGTCAAAACGGATCAGTTCGAGCCCGTAATGCTGACGGGTAATCAGGCGAATCTGCAGATAGTCGGGATGATGGACCATGAAGCTCGAATACACCTGCGCGAGCCGTTCGCGCGCCGCATTCTCGCCGAGCCCGTCGTCGGTCTGGGCGATCTCCGCCGAGGACGGCATGCCCGCGAGCACCAGCGCGTCGGCGCCGATGTCGTCGATCGCGACGGAAAAGCGCTGCCCCAGCAGTTCCGTCGAGGTCAGCAGGCTGCGCCCGGCTTCGTTCACCAGCATCGCGCGGTTGGCGCGATACGCGTAATAGCCGGTCGCGCCGGACGCGATCACGCCGATGCACGCGAGCAGCACCGATAACTTGAACGTTAAGCCTGGGCGTATCATCAAAAACGCTCCGACCGGTCTCCGGACACGATTCGGGTCCACAGTTCCTCGCGCCGCTGGATATCTTCCACCGGGCCGATCCACATGATGCGTGCGTTAGCGTTGTTGTCCACGGGCGCCGTCAACGTGTTGGCGAGTCCCTGGCGTTGCGGCAACAACCCGCTGACTTCCGGTTCGAGCATGTAATCGATCCATGCGAGCGCGAGCGTGCGATCCGAGGCCGAGCGCGTCATCGCCCAGCAATCCAGCCACGCAAGCACGCCTTCGTCGGGAATCACATAGCCCACATCCGCGCCCGCGCGGCGCAGCAATTCGACCTGCTGCGTGCCGTAATTGCCGAACATCAACGCGACCTTGTGCTCGATGAAGAACGCGGTCGCCTCTTCCGGCAACGTGTAGTAGGTGAGCAGATTGCGGCGCAGCGCGATGAGCTTCTGGGTAATCACGCGCATCTGCGCGGCGTCGAGCTGAAACGGATGCGCGTAGCCGAGCGCCAATGCGGTAAACGAGAAATTGTGCTGCGCGCTATTGAAGTCCAGCACCTTGCCGCGATAGCGCGGGTTCCACAATTCGAGCATCGAGCGCGGCGCGACGGGGATCTGCTTGCGGTCGTAAATCAGCCCCATCGACGAATACGTGAATGGGATGCCGTACACCTGGCCCGCCGAGGTGAGCCCCTCGATCGACGACAACGCCTGGAAACGCGGCAACTGTCTTTTCGTGTTCGGCAGGCTCGCGAGGTCGAGCGGGGCCAGCAGATTGGCGCGCGTATAGCGCTGGATTTCGGCGGTATTGGCGGCGAGCACGTCGAAAGGCGGCGTGTCTTTCGCGTGCATCTGGGCCCACAGCGCCTCGTCGGAATCCACCATCGTGACTTCCACTTTCGCCTGGTAGCGGGCCTCGAAACCGCGCACCACGTCGGCGTCCGCATAGCCCGGCCAGGCGAGCACGCGCAGCACTCTGTCGCCGGCCGCGACCGGCCCTGCGAGCAGCAGCCCGCAGCAGAAAACCGCCGTGATCAGAAGCGCCGGACCTGCGCGAAAAACGGCTTGGCGAAGCGCGCACGGCATGAGGAGTCGCCCACGAACGGACCGTATGCCGCAGCGCATCTCATCTGCCATCGAAATCATGTGCATATGCAACACCGTTTAGCAGAAGGCCGTTTGGACGAGCGCGGCAGAACCCGCGGCGCTTGGCTGCGGGGCGCGTTGCTCGATGACTTTCTTCAGACAGATGCACTCGTTATGCTGCGTTGTGAGCGCGGGGAGCATCGATGATAGCGCCAAGCAATGCGTTTTTTGGTTTTTGGCGTCGCCGGAGTCCGAAAAACACGTTCCGGCGTGATTTAACAAACGCGCTCATCTCTATTTAACGGCAATCGGTGTGAAATCTTTAATGGCCGGTGGCCGATTAAAACGCGTGCGGCGCTGCAACTCAAGAACCCGCGCGCCGCTGCCGATAACGATGACTTGCCCCGACCCGCCGCCGGCGGCTGTCGGCGGACCGCGAAGCACGGCCTGCCCGGCGGGCAATTGAAGGTGAAACCGATGATGCGCTTGAGGAAAACAGACTGGATGCTGGTGCTCGTCGTGGCCGGATCGATTGCGGGCTTCGGCAACTGGCTCCAGGGCGAAATGAACCGCGCATCACTCGCGCGCGTTCAGCGTCAGGCAGAAGACTCGCGCGGCGTCTGCGCGGGGATGAGCACACGAGACGCGGAGATGATGGACAAGGGCGAACTCTGGTGCGGCAGCATCGACCCCGCACGCGCGGATTCCTTCAGTAAGGAGTAGCCGCGCTGGTTGATCGACTCGTAGCCGGGCCACGGCCGGCGAGCCAATTGCATTACTAACGCATTACAACGCAACGCACAGCGCGGCACGCGGCCGGAGCCGCGATCCAATTCGCTTAAACCACGCACTGCGGCGGCGCCCTCCGCCCACCCCTGCACAACCCGGCTTTAGAAGCTATCCTCGTGCGCCATCCGGTGTTTCACTAGCTACCCAATTTTTTTGAACTGATAAGCTTGGCGCGCGCTGCTGGCCGCCCCGGCCGGCAGACTCAACCCAAGCCCGGTCGTAAGTCGCGCCGGGCGTCCCGCGGCGGCACAACCGCAGGCGGGCGTATTTGAACCACACGAGGAGTTAAACAGTGAAAAAACTGCTAGCGGCTTTGACGGTTGCTCTGCTGGCCACCGTCTCGATCGGCGCACACGCTAAAGATTGGACGACCATCCGTTTCGGCGTCGACGCCAGCTATCCCCCGTTCGAGTCCAAGGGCCCGGATGGCAAGCTCGTTGGCTTCGACATCGACCTCGGCAATGAAATCTGCGCGCGCCTGAAGGCCAAATGCGTGTGGGTCGAAAACGACTTCGACGGCATGATCCCCGCCCTGAAGGCGAAGAAGTTCGACGGCGTGCTGTCGTCGATGTCCATGACGCCGCAACGCGCCGAGCAGATCGCTTTCTCGTCGAAGCTGTTCAACACGCCGACGCGCCTCGTCGCGAAGAAGGGCTCGGGCATCCTGCCGACGGCCGAATCGCTGAAGGGCAAGACGGTTGGCGTCGAGCAAGGCACGATCCAGGAAACCTACGCGAAGACCTACTGGGAAGCGAAGGGCACGAAGGTCGTGCCGTACCAGAACCAGGACCAGGTCTACGCCGACTTGCTGTCGGGCCGTCTGGACGCGGCGTTGCAAGACGCGGTGCAGGCTGAAATCGGCTTCCTGAAGACGCCGCGCGGCGCGGGCTACGACTTCGTCGGCAAGAACCTCGACGATCCGAAGATCCTCGGCAACGGCGCCGGCATCGGCATGCGCAAGGAAGACACCGATCTGAAGGCGAAGGTCGACAAGGCGATCGCCGAGATCATCAAGGACGGCACGTACAAGAAGCTGGAGAAGAAGTACTTCGACTTCGACGTGTACGGCAGCTAAACAGGCAGCCATGCCCGCCGCGCGCATCTGAAGGCGCGCCGGCGGGCTCGCAGGCAACGGGCTCCGCCACACGCGGAGCCCGTTTTGTTTGCGGGCCGCGTAAGACCACGCGGCCCGCCATATCGGCTAAGATCGTGCGATCGAGACGCCGCGAAATACGCCCCGGCCGGCCTGCCATCAACCGGACCAACGGCACGCTTTCCTCCTGTAATCAACGACATAGCGCGGCATGCCCAACTTGCCCGCGGATTTGAAAACCATGCAAACCCAAACCCATCCGCTGATTGCCCCGACGCTCGGCACCGCCCGCAACCTGACGAGTTTTCACTACGGTCCCGGCGGCGGGCAGAAGATTTACATTCAGTCGTCGCTGCATGCCGACGAGTTGCCCGGCATGCTGGTGTCATGGGCGCTGCGCCGCAAGCTGGCCGCGCTGGAGGCCGCCGGCAAGCTGCGCGGCGAAGTCGTGATCGTGCCGGTGGCCAATCCGATCGGCCTGAATCAGCACTTTCTCGGCCACCTGACGGGCCGTTTCGAAACCAACACCGCGCAGAATTTCAACCGCAATTTCCACGACCTGGGGGCGCTGGTGCAGCCGGTTATCGAGGCGCGCCTGAGCGACGACATCGACGCCAATCGCAACGCGATCCGCACGGCGATGCGCGAGGCGCTCGACGCGGAGAAGCCGCAAACCGAACTGGAATCGCAACGTCTCGCGCTGCAAAAACTTTCCTACGACGCCGACGTCGTGCTCGATCTGCATTGCGACTGGGAAGCCGCGATGCACCTCTATACGAACCCCGACCTGTGGCCCGAAGTCGAGCCGCTGGCCTGCTATCTGCGAGCCAGGGCGTCGCTGCTCGCGCTCAATTCGGTGGGCAATCCGTTCGACGAGATCCACAGCTTCTGCTGGTCCGATCTGCGCGGCCGCTACGGCGAGCGCTTCCCGATTCCGAACGGCTCGATCTCGGTCACGATCGAGTTGCGCGGCCAGCGCGAGGTGTCCTACGAGTACGCCGAGCACGACGCGCAAGCCATCATCGAATATCTGACCGTGCGTGGCGTGGTCGACGGCACACCGGCGCCGTTGCCGCCGCTCGAATTCGCCGCGACCCCCCTTGCCGGCGCCGAACCGCTCGTCGCGCCGATCAGCGGCGTGCTGGTGTACCGCTGCGAAGTCGGCACGTGGGTGGACGCCGGCCACGAGATCGCCGATATCGTCGACCCGTTGACCGATCGCGCGGTCACGGTCAAGAGCAGCGTGGCCGGCGTGCTGTACGCGCGGCATCTGACGCGTTTCGCGACGGCGGGGCTCGAATTCGCGCGCATTGCCGGCGCGAAGGCGTTCAGAAGCGGCTCGCTGCTGAGCAATTGAACGGACAACAACTTAACGCTGGCAACGGCTTCGCAAGGCCGTAGCTTCACCTCCCAACATCGCCCGCTTTTCAGCGGGCGATCTGCTTTGACACGCCGATTGCCGATCCCGCCCGCACGACGCCTTGCGTGATGTCCGCTTGCAAAAGCCACGTAAAGCCACGCGCATGTCGCGCCGGCGCGACAGATTCCAAAAAATTTCGGCCTGTCACATACCTTACTCTGCGGTCCCTTAAATTTCGGGCCATCGCGCGACCTGACCAAAGAGCACGGCGCTGCGATTGCCTAATCTTTATTGGAGAAAGTCTTGAACAAGAAACTATTGACCGCCGCTACCCTCGCCGTTTTCGCAAGCGCCGCCCACGCGCAAAGCAGCGTCACGCTGTATGGCGTGATCGATGCCGGTATCAGCTACGTGAACAACTCGAAGACCGCTACCGGTCACGACAACCTCTTCAAGTACGACGACGGCGTGGCCCAAGGCAGCCGTTGGGGCCTGCGCGGCACCGAAGACCTCGGTGGCGGCCTGAAGGCGCTGTTCGTGTTGGAGAACGGTTTCAACAGCGGCAACGGCACGCTCGGCCAGGGCGGTGCGATGTTCGGCCGTCAGGCGTATGTCGGTCTGTCGAAGAACGACATCGGCTCGCTGACGTTCGGCCGCCAGTACTCGTTTTCGACGGACTATCTCGGCGGCAACTACTCGACCGGCGGCCAGACCGTCGCGGGTAACTACGCTTATCACATCAACGACGTGGATCAACTCACGTCGAGCCGCATCAACAACGCGGTCAAGTTCAGCAGCGCCAACTTCCACGGCTTGACGTTCGGCGCGATGTACGGCTTCTCGAACCAGGCCGGCGCATTCGCGGGCGCGCCGGCAAGCGGCACGACGGCTGCACCGGTTGCAGGTTCGTCGCGTGCGTACAGCTTCGGCCTGAACTACGCGAACGGCCCGTTCGGCATCGGCGCGGCGTACACGGACATCCGTTACCCGAGCCAGTCGACCCCGTCATTCTCGACGACCATCGCCAACGTCGCGACCGGCAACGTCCGCGATCTGCGCACGTTCGGTGTGGGCGGCCGCTATTCGATCGGCGCGGCGACGCTGTGGGCGTTGTACACGAACACGCGCTTCGAGACGATCAGCGGCGGCGCGACGACGTTCGCCGCCTATGAAGCGGGCGCGAAATACGCGTTCACGCCGGCCTTGACGGCAGGTGCGGGCTACACGTACATGCACCTGAGCAATGCGAACCGCGGCCACTGGAATCAGGCTGACCTGAGCATCGACTACGCGCTGAGCAAGCGCACGGACGTGTACGCACTGGGCATCTACCAGATCGCCGCCGGCCGCAACGGCACCCAGGATCTGCAAGCGCAGATCGGTTCGAGCACGAGCTACTTCAACACGTCGGGCACGGGTGCGGACAATCAACTGGCGTTCCGCGTCGGTCTGCGTCACAAGTTCTAAGCGGGTCTTGCAGGCGAGGAACGCAGGTTCCTCGCCGTCGCGAGGTTGTGAAAAACGCCCCTGCGGGGCGTTTTCGTTATTTGCGCGAGCGCGCAACGGCGGCCTGAGCACCCAACGATAAATCGCGTACTGAACGATTACATGAGCTCGTCGATGAGCGACTGCGTGTCTCGGATCAGATCGTTTCGCCATGACTGAGTTTGTATCAGCACCATGAAGATCAAATCAGTCAGCGCGTTTTGCGCCGTGCGTGAGGAAATGGCGGAACTGCGCCACTGATCCTCTTCCGCCAACGTGACGAGAGACAAGTCGGCCAGCGCACGAAGAGGATTCTCCACCGGATTGGTCAAGGCGATGACGCGGGCTTTGCGCTGCTGAGCGACGCGTGCGGCGTCGAGAATCTCTTTCCTGCGCCCCGAATAAGAAATCGCCACCTGAATGTCCTGCGGACCCAGCGTATTGGCGATGCTGAGCTGGGCATGGCTATCCGGGTCGATCAGGGCGATCACTCCGATTTTAAGGAGCTTGTGCGCAAAGTCGCTCCCCACTGTCATGGAGCCACCGAGCCCGGTAATGTGCACGAACCGCGCTTCACTCAGCGCCGTCACGATCTTTCCCAGGATCTCGTAATCGACACTACCGGTGGTCTCGACCAGTGCGCGAATCTTCTCCTGCATCAATTTTCGCGCGATCGTGGGCGCGTCGTCGTCGCTGTTGATCGCGTTGTGCAGCGGGAAGTTCGTTGCCAACGGAAGCCGGATGGCTTGCTGGCGACCCGACTCCTCGCTCAGCGCGAGGCGAAAAGCCGTCATGCCCTTGAACCCGATCTTCTGGACGAACTTCACGATGCTGGACTGGCTGACCGCTGCTAACTGAGCAAGCTCACTGGACGAAATTTTGGAAATGCGTTCCTGGTGAGCGAGGATGGTCTCGGCGATCTTCAGTTCGCTGGGTGAAAATTGACTGCGAGACTGGGCGATCTGGTTGATTATCTTCATCGGATCAGGTGCTGGTTGCGCGGGATGCCGCGTGTCGTATTTGTGCTTGCCCTAAGCGACGTTCGATTCGCGTGCTCTGCTGCTGGTGCCTTCAGCGGTAGGGCGATGTTAACACGGCAACCGAGGGGCGCCGGTCCCTGTGCATAGCTGGTAGCGGCACGAAAAACAGACAATTGCCGGCGCACGACGCGGCTCTTTTCCTTGCGCCATGAAGCCATGTTCGCGGTGATGCGGTGATGCCGTGACGCGCTGATTGCGAAGCGATGCGCCAGCGCCGAAACGAGATCGTGGCAAGCACTGTGATTGCGCTTCCTCACTGGCGACACCGATCCGCCTCGGCAACGATCTGAAAGACGCAGCTAACTTCAACGCGTTTAAACCTCCCCGCTCCCCACGACCTTGAACGGGTGCCCCGCATGCCTTGCGCGGGAATGCCGCGTCTGCTGCCGGGCGATTTCCATGCTCGCGCCTCGGCGCTCCTGGCATCCCTGACACTCGATCCACACTTTTAATGTTTACCTTGCCCGGCTCAAGGAATAAACTATTCCATATGAACGAATAATGGAATAACAGGACTATGGACACGCCGCGGATTCAACTACATGACTTGATCACAGAACAACGCAATCCAGCCAGCGAGCAGATCGATCGCGTGGATACGCTGGCCATGCTGGGCATCCTCAACCATGAGGACCAGAAGGTCGCACTCGCCGTTGAGGCAGTTCTACCGGCGGTCGCGGCGGCGGTCGATGTCATTACCGAAGCCTTGTCGCACGGCGGCCGCCTGATTTATGTCGGCGCCGGCACGTCGGGACGCCTGGGCATTCTGGATGCCAGCGAATGTCCGCCTACCTTCGGTGTCGCCCCGTCGGTCGTTCAGGGACTGATAGCCGGCGGCACGGCTGCCATGGTGGGCGCCGTCGAGAATGCCGAGGACGATGCCGAAGCGGGCCGGCGTGATCTCGAGCAGATCCGATTTTCTGAGCGAGACATTCTTGTCGGAATCGCTGCGAGCGGACGCACGCCGTATGTCATCGGCGCCATGAAGTGGGCGGCCTCACTGGGCGCCCGCACGATCGCCGTCACTTGCAATCCGACCGGCCCGATGGTCGCGCTGGCGGATATCGCCATCACCCCCGTGGTGGGTCCCGAGGCGGTCACCGGCTCATCCCGCCTTAAGGCCGGAACTGCTCAAAAGCTGGTTTTGAACATGCTGTCGACGGGCGCCATGATCCGATTAGGCAAGGTGTTCGGCAACCTCATGGTGGATGTCGAAGCGACCAATGCAAAGTTGGTCGAGCGACAAATCCAGATCGTCATCGCGGCCTGCGATTGTTCCCGCGAGCGTGCGCGCGAGGCCGTCAATGAGAGCGGCAGACAGTGCAAGACAGCCATCGTGATGATTCGCGCCGGAGTCGATCTCCATGCGGCGAAAGCGGCGCTGGCCCGGACGAAGGGGCACGTTCGAGCCGCCCTGCTGGCCCTCGATGCAAATCGACCACATTCCAAAAGCACAATCCACAGAGAGAAGACCTGACGATGCAAAGCATTAACGAAACAACAGCACAAGAAATATTAGATGCTATTGGTGGGCCGGCTAATGTGGTTCGTTGCAGCAATTGCATGACTCGCCTTCGCTTTGTTTTGGGCGGGCAAGACCGCGTTGACACGGCAGCATTAAAACGGATCGCCTGTGTCCAGGGCGTACTTGCCGCCGCGGATCAATTGCAGGTCGTCATCGGGGCGGGCAAGGTGCAGCGCGCCGCGGACCTGGTCAAGGAACTGCTGGCGAAGCACGAGTCAAGGGCGGCCCCCGAAGCGCCTGTCGACAATGCCGCGGATCAATTGGCCGCGGTCGCGCGCGATAACAAGAAGGCCATGAAAGCGCGCCACGGAACGCGGATTCATCAGTTCCTGAGCAAATTCGCGACTATTTTTACGCCGCTGATCCCCGGCTTTCTTGGTGCGGGGCTGTTGCTAGGGGGCGCGACACTCATCGAACAGGCGATGCTGGCGAATGTCCTCGATCGGAATCCCACGATCGTGCATCTGGTCGCATACATGAACGTGTTCGGCAAGGGACTGTTCGGCTTTCTGGGAATTCTGGTCGGCTATAACACCCAGCAGGCCTTTGGCGGTTCAGGGGTAAATGGCGCGATCCTCGCGTCCCTGTTTCTGCTCGATTACGGTTCGACCGGCAGCGGCAGTTTTCATGCGGGAATCCAGGACTTCTTCGGTCTTCAGATCGATCCGCGCGGAAGCATCATCGGCATTCTGATCGCGGGCATAGCGGGTGCATGGATCGAGCAGCAGATAAGGCGGCGAATGCCCGCCAACCTCGACATGATCCTTACCTCGCTGCTCACATTGCTCATTGCCGGGGCGTTGACGTACGTGGTCATCATGCCTGTCGGGGTCCTGCTATTCGACGGCATGTCGTGGTTATTCGGGCATCTGAACGACAATCCGATTGGTGCCGCGTTACTGTCGGGGCTGTTCCTGATTGCGGTGATGTTCGGCGTCCATCAAGGTTTTATCCCGGTGTATTTTGCCTTGATGCAAAGTCGCGGCTTCAATTCGTTGTTCCCGATTCTGGCGATGGCGGGCGCGGGTCAGGTGGGCGCCGCCATCGCGCTTTATGTGAGAGCGCCGCGAGAATCGGTTTTGCGCAAGCAAATCAAAGGAGCGATCGTGCCCGCATTACTCGGTGTCGGCGAGCCGCTCATTTACGGCGTCACGCTCCCTCGCGTCAAGCCCTTTATTTCCGCCTGCTTTGGCGGTGCGGTTGGCGGCTTTGTAATCGGGTTGTTTGCATGGTTTCATTTCCCGATCGGCCTCAATACGGTATTCGGCCCCTCGGGCCTCGTATCGCTGCCGTTGATCACATCCGATCACGGAGCCCTGCCGGCCATGGCTATTTACCTCGTCGGCATTTTCTCCGCTTACCTCGCCGGATTCGCGTTTACGTACGCGTGGGGATGTCGCGACGTCGACATGACGTGATCGATCGGCCTCCGCACATCGCCCTCCTTTCCTTCCATTGAACGCTTGAATTCATCACCTGGGTGCGGGTGTGATTTCAAGCGGGCTCCTGCTGGCCCGGGCATGCAAATGAATTGGGCCCGCGCTGCAAATACAAACAAATTAAATCTGGAGATAGTTTGGAAAAGATAGTGTTTCTGGTTGGCATCTCGAGTCTGTCGATCCCCGCAATGTCCCAAACCGCACCGAATAGTTCCATGACGTTTTATGGCGTGGCGGAAGCACAGTTTGGAAGCTTTCGGAACCTCGTTGCGGCGCCGGTATCGTCAGCCAATCCGTTCGGTGTGACGGCGTCTCCGACGGCGAGCATCGGTGCGATCCCCTACGGCATCAATGCGTCGAGGTTCGGCATCAAGGGCGTCGAGAATCTCGGCAACGGAATGTCCGCCACGTTTGTGCTCGAAACACAGAACTCGCTCGCGGACGGCTCCATGCCTGCGCGTCTTTTTCATCGGCAAGCCAATATCGGGCTCACGGGGGGCTTCGGTCAGATTCGTCTGGGTCGCATCTACTCCGCCTGGAATGACGTCGCATCCAACGCGGCGCCTGGTTACGGAGACACATACGATCCATTCGTGCGCGTATGGCGAATCGCGGGGCCGGTTCCGCTCGGTTCACCGGTTCCGAGCGCCAGCGGGCAAGTCACGGGGTTATCAGGGGCTGTTGGCGCCAACAACGTTGTTGGAGACCCAAACAATTGGTCGCATGTGCGGATGGATAACTCCATTCGCTACGATTCACCGAACATGGGTGGGGTCACTTTATCCGCTCAGGTCGGCATGAATGATCCGAGGAAAACAATTACCGCAAGCACCTTTGCCATCGTCTATGCGCGCGACCGGATCCGCGCCGGCCTCGGCTATTTTCGCCAGTCGACCGCGAGCAATTACGACCCCGCCACGCAACGCTATGATCCAAACCGGTTGAAGACGGGAAATCTGACAACGCTTACCGGTGCGTTCAACTACGACTTTGGCGCCTTCACATTGATGACAATGGCAGGGCAGTCCCGATACGACCTGTACTCCCTGGGCGAGCGGGTTTCGTCTACGGAGTGGTCGATTGGGGCGAGTGTTCCACTGGGTCAGTGGGTATTGAAACCGAGCGTGGCGGGCAGTAACAGCAAGCGTCTTCCGAAGAGCGACATCGGGGCGGGAATGGAGGCCATCTATAACCTGTCAAAACGCACGTCGCTCTACGCTGCCTATAGCTATAGCTACTACGGCGAACTGCTTCATGGACAGCCCGTGAAGTCCAGCTATATTTTCGCAACGGGTGTCCGTCACTTCTTCTGAGCGGCGCGTCGCCGCTTCAGCGTTGCGGGTCGGGCCATCTGTCCCACCATGCCTCGCGCATCGCGCGTTCGAGGTCGTCCACGTAGTCGGTCACCACTTTTTCGTATTCCGCGGTGTTCGCTTCGCAGTCGGACGGATTGCGTTTGCCCTGCGCCTTGCGAATAGCGGAAACGCTCGTGTGCAGCACCGTCATCTCGTCCCACATCGCGCGGGAACGGCGGGTGTCGTCGTCGTTCATCATGGCTGATCCATCTGGAAGCGCGGCATGCCGGGCCGCTGCGTTAAAACGGGCAATGCGTCATCAACTCAGCCTGATCTTCGGCTGAACCAGTGCGTTGATCTGCTCGGCGGTCCACATTAGCCCCGCTCTGCCGAAACCGTGAAGCGCCTGCTGATGACGTCGATAGAGCATGGCATGGCTCAATTGCGCGAACCGTCCGCGAATGAAGCCGCCGGGGAAGAAGCCGAACCGTCCGAGTGTGCCGAAGGCGCCGTAATCGCTTAGCGACACGAGCGAGCCGAAGTCCCGAAAAGCGAACTCCGGCATCGGCGCGCCCGTCAGCCATCCAGGCAGATGACGGGCCAGATGCTCCGCCTGCTGCGTGGCCACCTGGGCGGTGGGCGGCAACGGCCGCTCATGATTCTCCGGCGTCAAGCTCGCGCAATCGCCGAGTGCGAACACGTGGTCGTCGCGGATGGACTGAAGCGTTGCGCCGATCACGATCTGATTCGAGCGGTTGGTTTCCAGCCCGGCCAGTTCGCTCAGGAAGTCCGGCGCCTTGACGCCCGCCGCCCACACCATCAGATCGGCTTTCACCAGACGATCGTCGCCGTGACGGAATCCGTCCTCCTGCGCCGCCGTGACGCGCACCGAGGTGAGCACGCAAAAGCCGATGTGTTCGAGTTGCTGCTGGGTCGATGCGGAAATCGCCGGCGGAAACGAGGCGAGCACGCGCGGGCCGCTTTCGAGCAGCGTGAGACTCAACCGGCTGCGCAGCGTGGGATCGCCGTAGCCTTGCGCGATTTCGAGCACCCGGCTCAGCTCGGCGGCGAGTTCGACGCCGGTGGCGCCCGCGCCGACGATCGCGACGCGCAGTCTTTCGTCGCGCACCACCGCGCGCAGCATGCGCGCGCGCAACACGCCGTTGAAGGCTTCGGCCTGCTGCTGGCTGTCGATGAAATGACAGTGCTGCCTCACGCCCGGCACCCCGAAGTCGTTTGCCCGGCTGCCCAGCGATAGCACCAGCACGTCGTAGGGAACCGCTCGCGCCTCCAGCACCAGCTCGCCTTCGGGCGTCCTGACTTCGTTGAGCAGGACTTCCTTGCGTTGCCGGTCGAGTCCGCCCATCTCGCCCGGCTGCCAGGCGAAGCGGTGCGCGCTCGCATGCGCGAGGTAGCTCACCTGCTGTTGCTTCACATCGCGCGTGCCGGCCGCGATGGTGTGCAGCATCGGCTTCCAGATATGCGTGTGGCTGCTGTCGATCAGCGTCACGGACGCCTCGTGCGAATGCGCGAAATGGTTGCCGAGCCGCGTGGCGAGCAGAATGCCGGCGATCCCGCCGCCGACGATGACAATGCGTGTTGCGTTGGACATAACCGTTCCGTGTTGATTACGGCTCGCGAATTCCGCGCGAGGGCGAAAGACGCATGCCGCTTCGGTGCAGCTTCAGTGCGCAGCTTCGGTGTGCAGCTTCAATGCGCCTGCGACGTATCGGCGACCCGCGTCGGTTTCGGCGCGAGCCACACCGCCAGCGCGGCGAAAATGAAACATGCGCCTGCAATCGTGAAGAGCTGATTGGTCGCGAGCATCACGGCCTGCGACTGCACCACGTCGCTGATCTGCGCCTGCGCCTGACCCGCGCTCCAGCCCGAATTCGTCAGCATGGTCGAGAAGTGGCCGGCCTGATCGACGAGTCCCGACAACTCCGCCCGGTCATACTTCGTGCGGTCTTCCCACCCGGTATTGACCAGCGACGTCGCAATCGCGCCGCCGAAGGTCCGGCAGAAATTCATGAGCCCCGCCGCCGATGCCGTTTCGGGTTCCTCCACGCTGCTCAGCGCGAGCCCCGTGAGCGGCACAAAGAAGAACGGCAAGCCGACGCCTTGCAGCAGCAGCGGCAACGCCACTTGCCAGAACGTCATGTCGGTGTTCGCGTGCGTGCGCCACAGCGTGACCGCGCCGAGCCACATCACGCCTGCGAACACCAGCCAGCGTCCGTCGAACCGGGACGACAGGTTGGCCGCGAGCGGCGCCGAGAGCACGGCGAGGATGCCGGTCATCGCCGTGGCGCACCCCGCCCACGTCGCCGTGTAGCCCATGTAGCTCTGTAGCCACAGCGGCGTCAGCACGGTCGCGCCGAAAAACGCGCCGAACGCCAGCGTGATCGTGATTACGCTCGCACTAAAGCCGCGATGACGAAACACCCGCAGGTCGACCACGGGATGACGGTCCGTCAGCTCCCAGATCAGGAACGACGCAAAGCCGATCGCCGCGATGATTGCGAGCACGCGGATTTCCGTCGACGCGAACCAGTCGTGATCCTTGCCTTCATCGAGCAGGATTTGCAGCGCGCCGACCCATACGACGAGCAGCGCGAGACCCACGGCGTCGATTGGAACGCGCATCAGGCTCGTCTCGTAGCGCTTGAGCAAACGCCAGCCGAGATACCCGCAGATCAGCGCGACCGGAACGTTGATGTAGAAGATGTACGCCCAGTGCATGCGGTCGCAGATCACGCCGCCCAGGATCGGGCCCAGCACCGGCGCGATCAGCGTCGTCATGCTCCACAAGCCGATCGCCGCGGCCGCTTTCTCTTTCGGGAAAATGCGCAGCAGCAGCGTCTGCGACAGCGGCATCAGCGGCCCGCCGGCGAGTCCCTGAAACACGCGGAACAGCACCAGCATTTCGAGCGAAGTCGCCATGCCGCACAGCGCCGAACACAGGCCGAACATGATCAGCGACGTGATGAACACGCGCACCGTGCCGAAGCGGTTTGCCAGCCAGCCGGTCAGCGGCACGGTAATCGCCTCGGCCACCGCGTAGGACGTGATGACGTAGGTGCCCTGGCTGGACGACGCGCCGAGCGCGCCGGAAATGGTCGGCACCGACACGTTCGCGATCGTCGTGTCCAGCACCGCGACGAAGTTGGCGGCGGCCAGCAGCAACGCCGCGCCGATCAGCATGCCGCCGCTGAGCGGCGGCAACGGGATGTCCCGCGTTTGATGCGTTTGACTGGATGACATGGTCGGCGCGGCCTCAGCTTGCGGGCGTCGCGTTGTTGTCGCCGCCGTCGCGCGTATCCACGGTCGCTTCCATCGACAGGCCGACGCCCAGCGGATGCGCGCGCAGATCGGCCGGGTCGATCGCGACCCGCACCGGTAGCCGCTGGACCACCTTGATCCAGTTGCCGGTCGCGTTCTGCGCGGGAATCATCGCGAACGCGGAACCCGCGCCGCCGGCCAGTCCGGCGACCTTGCCGTGATAGACGACCTTGCCGCCGTACAGGTCGGACGTCAGTTCCACCGGCTGACCGATGCGCACCTTGTCGAGCTGAACTTCCTTGAAATTCGCGTCGACGTGCAGCGAATCCACCGGCACGACGGACAGCAGCGACGCGCCCGGCTCGACCCGCTGACCCACCTGCACCTGGCGGCGCGCGACGACGCCGTCGACCGGCGCACGCAACACCGTGCGTTGCAGATCGACGCGCGCCTGGTCCCGCTTTGCGCGCGCGAGCAGCACTTCGGGATTGGTGTCGACGGTGGTGTCGGCGAACAGCACCTTGTTGGCGTCCTGTGAACCGATGGCCGCCGCACGGCTCGCCTGCGCCTGCAAGGCGTTGGCGCGGGCCGCCATCAGCGCCGCCTGGGCGCTCGCGAACGAGGTCTGCGCGTTGCTGAGTTCCTCCCCGGACACCGAGCCGGAATGCGCGAGCGCTTCGCGGCGCTTCAGGTCGATCGCCGCGCGGTCGAAATCGGCCTTGGCCGACGCGATTTGCGCGTTCATGCGCGCTTCGTCGGCGGCGCGCGCCGCCACCTGGGCGGCGAGCCCGGCGTCGGTCGCGAGGTAGCCGCGCACCTTGCGCTCGGCGCGCCCCACTTCGGCTTCGGCCTGTTCGAGCGCGAGCTTCGCATCGGTGTCGTCGATCACGACGAGCACGTCGCCCTTGCGGACATGCTGCGTGTCGACCGCGGCGACGCGCTGCACGATGCCGCTCACCGACGGGGTGATCGACGCGATCTCGGCCGCGGTGTACGCGTTGTCGGTCGACACGTAACGCGAGCCGATGAAGTACCAGTAGCCGCCATACGCGAGACCGGCCAGCACGATGACGGCGCCCAGCAAGGCGAACAGCTTCTGGCGGCGAGCGACGGGCGCGGCGGCCGTTGTGGTCTTCTCGCCGGCATAGGTCGAATGGTCGGCGCTCGGCATGGACGGCGCGTCGGCCGCGGGGGAATGGCTTTGAGACATGTTCTGGTCCTTGGGATCAGCTTTGATTTTTCGGGTTCGCTTGGGGGTTCGCTTCGGGGTTCGTTGCGGCGGCGGACGGCGTGGTGGTTGGTGCATTGGCCGGTGCGTTGGCCTGCGCGTCAACCTGATAACCGCCGCCGAGCGCGCGCACGAGCGAAACGTCGAGCGTGAAGGTGCGCGAGCGCATGTCGGCGAGCTGGCGCTCCGCGCTCACCAGCGTGTCGGCGGCGCTCAGCACGTCGAGATAGCCGGACAGTCCGCCCTGATAGCGCTCGAGCGCCACGCGATGCGATTGCGCGGCCGCGTCGTACGACGCTTGCGTCGCCTGCAACCGGTCGGTGAGCGCGCGTTTGCTGACGGCGACATCGGCGACGTCGCGCAGCGCCTTGGTCAGCGTTTCGTCGTAGTTGGCGACGGCTTCCTCGTAATTCGCGCGCGCGCCGCGCAACTCGCCGCGCAAGCGGCCGCCGTTGAAGATGGGCAGCGTGACGGCCGGTCCGACATTGCCGACCGCCGAACCCGCGCGCGTCAGCATGTTCAGGCCGAGCGACTGGAAGCCGATCATCGCGGAGAGGTTCACGTTCGGATAGAAGCCGGCCTTGGCGACGTCGATCCGCTTGCTCGCGGCTTCCGCGCGCAAGCGGGCGATCACGACGTCGGGACGGCGGCCCAGCAGGCCGAGCGCGAGGTCGGCGGGCATGCCGGCCGGCTGCGCCAGATCCACCGCCGGACGGCCGATGGCGAGGCCACGGTCGGGACCGTCGCCCATCAGCGCGGCAATCCGGTTGCGGGTGAGCGCGATCGATTCGTCGAGTTCGAAAAGATCGGCGCGCGCGCTTTGCTGCTTCGATTCCGCCTGCTTGACGCCGGCCTGCGTCTCCAGTCCGTTGGCGAAGCGTTCGGCGAACAGTTGCGCGGACTGCGTGCGTACCTTGACCGCCGCTTCTGCGCTGTCGCGTTCGGCGAACTGGCGCGCGAGATCCGCATACGCATCGGCAATCGACGCCGCCAGCACCATGCGAGCCTGGGCAGCATCGGCGCGCGCCGCGTCGAGCTCCGACGTGGCGGCGGCAAGCGACGCGCGATTCTTGCCCCAGAAGTCGATCTCGTAGCTGAAGTTGAGTTCGGCGGAGCCGTATGGACGCCAGCCGCGCGGCACGAAGGCGGGCGGCACGCCGTTGTTGTAACTCTGCTTCTGCTTTTCGACCGACCCTTGCGCGCTGACTTCAGGCAACAGCGCGGCGCCCGCTTCCTGCGCCGACGCTTCGGCATTGTGCAGACGCGCCTGCGCGGTGGCCAGGGTCGGCTCGCCCTTCAACGCTTCGGCGATCAGCGCGTTCAACTGCGCATCGTTGTAGCGCAGCCACCATTGTTCCGTGGGCCATGTGGATGGCGCGTCCTCGCCCGCGCCCGTGCCGAAACTGCGCGCGCTCTCGTAGCGGCCCGCATCCTTTGGCGACGGCTTTGGCGGCATGTCGGGAAATTGCGCGCACGCGCTCGCCAGCACGCTGACGACAAGCGCCGCGACGAGCGTCATGGCCGGTTTCGCGGTTCGTGCCGAACGCGCCCTCTCTCCGATTACCGCAGCTTCTTTCACGATCTCAGTCTCGTCCTTAACAATACCGTGCAGTTTAGTTATGCGGATGTTGGCGTGTCAACTAAAATAAACTGACCAGTTCAGTTTTTAGGGGCGAAGTCCGGCAACGGCCTTTGGTAACATCACGCACGGACAGATTTCATGAACCTTCCGGCAAAGCACAGGAAAGCCTCGGGAATGAGAAAGAAAACGGAAGAAAAGCGGCAGGCGATCGTCGACGCCGCATTTGAGGTGTTCAGCGAAACAAGCTTCGAGCAGGCGTCGATGTCCGACATCGCGGCGCGGGCCGGCGCGTCCAAGGCGACGCTGTACGGCTATTTCCAGTCGAAGGAAGAGATGTTCTTCGAAGTGATGCACGAGTGCGCCGCGCACGAAATCAAAGGGGCGTTCGCGCTGCTCAAGACATCGGTGCCGATCCGCGAGGCGCTGACGAGCTTCGGCAAGCACTATCTGATCGCCATCCTCAAGCCGCAGTTGCTCGCGGTACGGCGCCTCGCCATTCATGAAGGCGGCCGCTCGCATGTGGGCGCGCTGTTTTACGAACGCGGACCGAAACTCGGCTGGCAAACGGTGGCGAACTTCCTGCAGCAGTCGTGCGAAGCGGGCCACTTGCGCAAATGCAATGTCACGGTCGCGACGGCGCATCTTCGCGCGCTATTCGAAGCCGAGCTGGCTGAGCTGTGTCTTCTCGGCGTGCCGACGGACACGTCGGCACGCAACATTACGCAAGTGGTGAACCGGGCGCTGGACGTTTTCATGGCTGCCTATGGCGGCAGCACCGAAAAAAGCCGCTAGGCCCCGATCCTCCGAAACCCGGCATCCTGATGGGCTCTTCCTGCCGTTCGGCCGGTAACGGCGGCGAGAAAGTCGCACGATTTCCGGCGTTCAAACTCTGGTACGCTGCGCCCTTCGCAACTGCTTGCATCGAACTCGATGGAAACTCCCTTCAATGATCGTGGCGTGTCGGTCACGCGCAACGCACTCTCGTCCGCCGGTCAGGTTTTTCCGCTGCGCGACATCGTGAGCGTGCAGGTCGTCACCGTGCAGAAGAACAAGGTCTTGCCGCGCGCGATCTCGCTCGTCGGTGTCGTCGGCGCGCTTGCCGGCGGGATTCTGAATTCGCCGGCGGGCATGGTCTGCGGCACGATGCTGATCGTGGTGGGCTGGCTCACGTGGCTGACCCAGGACGTCACGCATCGTCTGATGGTGCAAACCGCCAACGGCGAGCGCGAGGCGCTGTCGAGCACCGATCGCGAGTTCGTCGAGCGCGTCGGCGCGGCCGTGGACGAAGCGAAGGCGGAGGCAGCGCCTAACGCTTGAGTCGTCGTCCAGGGGATGCTTGACCTGGATCAATGTTTGCGCAGGCGCGTCGCCAGCCGCGCGGCTCACCCGCAAACGTCGACACATCTTTGCAATTGAGCTTGGGTGGCCGTGTAGAGTCGCCGCTCCTCTCATCGCGTGTTCCCGCCCCGCAGGCCCCGCAAGCGTCCCGGTTTCCCCGCTTGACACCGCGGCAATCCACTGAGATTGCCGCCCGTGCTGTCTCAGTGCCGTCTACCGGTCAGCTCACGATGCATCGCCTTCGCCAGGGACCCGCATTTTTACAAAGCGTGATCCTATGTCCCTGTCGTCTCCCGATGCCGCACGCCGGCACCCGCTTCATCGTTTCCGTCATCTGGGCGCCGCGGCGCTCGCCGTCACCGGCGCGCTCGTCGCGCTGAGCGGCTGCTCCACGACGTTCCCGGTTCCCACCCCGCCCGCCTCGACTGCCGCGCTGATCAACAACGGCAACGACGGCCTGCTGATTCCGCTGCAAGTGGAACGCGCCGATCAGGGTCACGCACGCCTCGGCCTGCCTGTCCAGATCGACGGCAAGCCGGTGTATCTGGCGCTCGATACCGGCACACAAGGCGTGCGCGTGTTGAAGTCGGTCCTGCCCGGCAGGAGCTATCCGAACGCCGGCCCGGCGAGTTCGCTGCCGCTCACGAACGGCGCGCAGATTTCCGGCGCGGCGGTCAAGGTGCCGTTCAGCATCGCGGGTACGAAGCCGGCGCAGATCGACGCGCAGGCGGTCGACCAGGTGAAGTGCCAGGAAAACGCGCGGCGCTGCGTGGGAATGGACGGCTACACCGCCGAATTCGGCTGGGCGTTCTCGGGCCTGTTCGGCGTCGGCGCGGCTCAAGCGGACGACAACTGCTGCACGCAACCGCTGCGCGCATTGCCCGGCAACATCGGTCAGCGGTACCTGGTGCATGCGAACTTCACCAAGCCGTATCTGGTGCTGAGTCCGTCGAACGCGCTCACGAAGGACTACACGATGGTGCCGATGACGGTCTCGAAAGACGGCACGGCGCAATGGCCGCGAGCCTGCGTGAACGTCGGCGACAGGATGACCTTTTGCGCGCCGCTGGTGTTCGCCACCGCCAGCACGCAGATGATCCGCGTCGAAATGGACAAGGCGCCGAACTGGACCGGTGACGACGAAGTGGGCAAGGTGCTCAATCAGGGCAACTACAACGTGGCGCTCGGCACGGGCAAATGGCTGCATCGCTATCAGGACGCGCAAGTCGAGATCGTCAAGGCAAAGCCGGGCGCCAACCGTATCGTGATCGGCCTGATGGGCATGCAGAACATCGACGTGCTGTTCGATTTCCCGCGCGGGCAGTTGGGCCTGTATGCCGCGAGCGAGACCGAGACGCTCGTGCAGTGACATTCGGTAAACGCTCGGCGATATTCAGCGGGCGATAAAGAACAAAGGCCGTGCGAAAAATCGCACGGCCTTTGTTTTTCATGCGAGCGCGCGGAACATAATCCGCGCAACCCTGCCTTCAAATCACGCCATGTCGAGCGGACTCACCCGCCAGATATCGCGCGCATATTCGCCGATCGTGCGGTCCGACGAAAACTGCCCCATGCCCGCGACGTTCTCGATCGCGCTTTCAGTCCACGCGCGTTTGTCGACGAAGCGCGCATCCACTTCGCGCTGAGCCTTGGCGAACGCGGCGAAGTCGGCGAGCACCATGTAGTGATCGCCCCAGTCGACCAGCGTGTGAAAGATGTCCGAAAAGCGCAGCGGATCGTCAGGTGAGAAAAAACCCGTGCGGATCTGGTCGAGCGCCATGCGCAGCTCGGGATTTTCCTCGTAGAGTTGCCGCGGCCGGTAGCCGGTGGCGCGCAGGCTGTCCACTTCGTCGGCGGTGTGGCCGAAGATGAAGATGTTCTCGCGCCCCACGGCGTCGCAGATTTCGATGTTCGCGCCGTCCATCGTGCCGATCGTCAATGCGCCGTTGAGCGCCAGCTTCATGTTGCCGGTGCCCGACGCTTCCGTGCCGGCCATCGAAATCTGCTCCGACAGATCGGCCGCCGGAATGATCAGCTCCGCCACGCTCACGCCGTAGTTCGGCACGAACACCACCTTCAGGCGGTCGCCCACCAGCGGGTCGTGATTGATCGTCTGCCCCACGTCGCCGATCAGCTTGATGATCGTCTTCGCCATCCGGTACGCGGACGCCGCCTTGCCCGCGAACATCACCACGCGCGGCACCCAGTCGCGCTCCGGGTTCGCGCGAATCTGGTTGTAACGCACGATCACGTGCAGCACGTTCAGCAGTTGCCGCTTGTATTCGTGAATGCGCTTGACCTGCAGATCGAACAGCGCGTCGGGATCGAAATGCAGCTTCGTGTGATGCGCGAGCCGCTGCACGAGCCGCAGCTTGTTCTGCCGCTTCGCCTCGCGGAAAGCCTCGACGAACGCGCTGTCGCCGCGCAGCTCGCGCAGTTGTTCGAGGTCGAACAGATTGCTGCGCCAATGCCGGCCGATCTGCTGATCGATCAGCGACGACAGCGACGGACTCGCTTGCGCGAGCCAGCGGCGCGGCGTGATGCCGTTGGTCACGTTGGTGAAGCGGTCCGGATAGATGCGCGCGAAGTCGGCGAAGATGTCGCGCGTCATCAGTTGCGAATGCAGCTTGGAGACGCCGTTCACCTTGTGGCTCGCGACGATCGCCAGATAGGCCATTCGCACGCGCCGCTGCCCATATTCGTCGACGAGCGAAATGCGGCGGATCATCTCGGCGTCATGCCCCGACTGCTCGCTCACATGCTTGAGAAAGCCGGCGTTGATCTCGAAGATGATCTCCAGATGCCGCGGCAACAGACGCGCGAGCATCTCGACGTCCCATGTTTCGAGCGCCTCGGGCATCAGCGTGTGGTTCGTGTACGAGAAGATCTTCGTGACGTGATGCCACGCCTTGTCCCACGGCAGGTGATGAACGTCCACGAGCAAACGCATCAGTTCGGGAATCGCGAGCACCGGGTGCGTATCGTTCAGATGCACCGCGACCTTTTCGGAGAAGCGCCCGAAGGTGCTGTGCGTGCGCTGATAGCGGCGAATCAGATCCTGCATGGTCGCCGAGACGAAAAAATATTCCTGGCGCAGCCGCAGTTCGCGGCCCGCGGGCGTCGAGTCGTCGGGATAGAGCAGGCGCGAGACGTTCTCCGACATGTTCTTCGTGTCGACCGCATTGCGGTAGTCGCCGCGATTGAACGCGCCGAGGTCGAGTTCGTCGGTCGCGCGCGCCGACCACAGGCGCAGCGTGTTGGTCGCGTCCGTCGCATAACCGGGGATGACGGTGTCGTAGGCGGTCGCGTTCACGTGCTCGGTGTCGATCCATTCCACGTGTTCGCCACGCTGCACGGTGCGCCCGCCGAAGTGCACCATGTACTTGATCTCGGGCCGCGGAAACTCCCACGGATTGCCCGCGCGCAGCCAGTAGTCCGGCGCCTCGACCTGCTCGCCGTTGACGATTTCCTGACGGAACATGCCGTACTCGTAACGGATGCCGTAGCCGAAGCCCGGAATGCCGAGCGTCGCCATCGAATCGAGGAAGCAGGCCGCGAGCCGGCCCAGGCCGCCGTTGCCGAGCGCGGCGTCCGGCTCGATATCGGTGAGCGCTTCCATGTCCACGCCGAGACTCGCGAGCGCTTCCTTCATCTGATCGTGGATGCCGAGCGCGAGCAGCGCGTTCGTGAAGGTCCGGCCGATCAGGAATTCCATCGACAGGTAGTAGACGCGTTTCACGTCCTGTTCGTATTGCAGGCGCGTGGTTTTCATCCAGCGCGCGACCAGCCGGTCGCGCACGGCGAGCGCGGCGGCATGCAGCCAGTCATGCGGATGGGCGGTGACGGCGTCCTTGCCGACGCCATACATCATGCGATTGGAAATTGAGCGCCGTAGCGCGTCGACGGTACTGTTGAGCTGGTCGAATTCCAGATCGACGGCTGTCATCGAAGCCTCCGGTAAAAAGACGCGGCATGCGCGGACCGCACAGATGACGGGCGGGAGGCGCGTGCCGGTCAGGCGGGTTAAAAAAGAGAGTAGGACATTTTACGGCTCGCGGACACCGGCAAGCGCGAGCGCGTGTTCACGCACATGCCATGCCCGCCGTCATCCGCCGGCGCGCGGGTTTTGCGCACGCAGGCGGTGCAAGCGGCACGGGCGCAGCACTGCGCACGTGCATCGGCCCGCAAAGCAGGCAAACGATTGCGGGCGGTCAAGGGCGCATGGGGCGCATGGGGCGCATGGGGCGCATGGGGCGCATGGGGCGCATAGGGCGCATAGGGCGCATAGGGCGCATAGGGCGCAACGCAGTTCGATTATTTTCCGCATGGGTGACGCGGGGATGAATGAGCCGATCGCCGCAAGCCGTGCTCGAATCGGGCTGTCATCGTTGAGTGACAGGTTGTGCCAAAGCGGCTTGCGATGGCGCGGCGCGCGCGCCGATTCGCGGACGCGAGGCAGGCCTGGCCGTTAGTTGCAACAGCGCAAGGCGCAACCGCGCGCCGCCCACTTCCTCCACTCCCCATCTCCCCATCTCCCCATCTCCCCATCTCCCCATCTCCCAGCACGATTTCCACGACTCTGTAACAATCGCTACATTCGCCGCGCGGCTCGCCTCGAACGCTGCACCTGGGTCATGCGCGCGCCTCTCCACGTAACCCTGCCACCTGCGCGCCGCATCCTCGACCATGCCGCGCATCGGCATGCCTACCCGCCGAGCCACGCCTTGTCAGAGAACAGCGCCACCGCCGTCCCAATCCGTCCGGCAGACGGCCCCATGTCCGCCGCCAACCGCCGCGCGATGGCCGCGATCATGCTCGCGGTCGCGCTCGCCACGCTCGACACCGCGATCGCCAACACCGCCTTGCCCGCCATCGCGGCGGACTTGCACGCCGCGCCCGCGGCGTCGGTGTGGATCATCAACGCGTATCAGCTCGCGATGGTCGCGACGCTGTTGCCGCTCGCGGCGCTCGGCGACATCGTCGGGCATCGGCGGATTTATATCGGCGGCATCGCGCTGTTCACGCTGGCGTCGCTCGTCTGCTCGCTCGCCTCGACGCTGCCGATGCTCACCGCCGCGCGCGTGCTGCAAGGGCTCGGCGCGAGCGCGATCATGAGCGTCAACACCGCGCTGATCCGCTATCTTTATCCGCCGCATCGGCTCGGGCGCGGCCTCGGCACCAACGCGCTGATCGTCGGCGTGTCGTTCGCGGTCGGGCCGACGGTGGCATCGCTGATTCTTTCTGTGGCCGCATGGCCGTGGCTGTTCGCGGTCAACGTGCCGCTCGGCCTACTGGCGTTGGGCTTCGCGTGGCCCGCGTTGCCGCACACGGAACGCGGCACGCACAACTTCGACCCGGTCGCGGCGCTGCTCAACGTCATCACCTTTGCCGCGCTGATCTTCGCGCTCGGCGAGGCGGCCCAGCGCGCGCCGGCGCAAGTCGTGCTGAGCGCGGCGGCGGTCGCCGTGATATTCGGGCTGTTGCTGATCCGGCGTGAAACGGGTCATCCGGCGCCGATGCTGCCCGTCGATCTGTTCAAGCGGCCGGTGTTCGCGTTGTCCGCGCTGACCGCCGTGTGCTCGTTCGCCGCGCAAGGGCTCGCGTTCGTCTCGCTGCCCTTTTACTTCGAGGACGTGCTGCATCGCAGCCAGGTCGAAACCGGTTTCCTGATGACGCCGTGGCCGGTGGTGGTGGCGTTGGCCGCGCCGCTGGCGGGCGGTCTGTCCGACCGCTATCCGCCTGGACTGCTCGGCGCGATCGGCCTCGCGGTGATGTCGGCGGGAATGGCGTCGCTCGCGCTCTTGCCGGTGCATCCGCACGTGCTCGACATCGGCATCCGCATGGCGATCTGCGGCGCGGGCTTCGGCTTCTTTCAATCGCCGAACCTGAAGGCGTTGATGGCGAGCGCGCCGCCCGAGCGCAGCGGCGGCGCCAGCGGAATCGTCGCGACCGCGCGGCTGCTCGGGCAAACCACCGGCGCGGCGCTCGTCGCGTTGAGCTTCGGTATCGCCGGACGGCATGGTCCGACGCTCGCGCTCGCGGCCGGCGCCTTCTTCGCGGGCGCGGCAAGTCTCGCGAGCGGACTGCGGCTACTGGCGCCGTCGCATCGCGCGGGGGCGCATGTGCAGGCGTCGGCGAAATAGAAAAAGCGGGCGCACTGCTGTGACAGTGCGCCCGCTTTTGAATGCTCATGCCCTCGTTCGGTAACGGTTTCTGCCGGCGGACTTTTCAGGTCCCGGCCTCGAGAAGCATGCGTCTCTTCGCTCACCGCGCCGCGAAATACCCCTTCACCGCGGCGACAAACGTATCGATATCGGCACGCGACACATCCTTGTGCGTGACGAATCGCGACGCGTACAGCATCTGCGTGAGAATGCCGCGCTCCTTCAGCCACGCTTCGAGCGGCGCGCAATGCTGCTGCGGAAACTGCGCGAACACCATGTTGGTCGCGACCGACTGCACCTTGACCGGCTCGATCGCTTCGAGCCCGGCCGCCAGGTGCGCGGCGTTCGCGTGGTCGTCGGCGAGACGCTCGACGTTGTGATCCAGCGCGTACAGGCACGCCGCCGCCAGCACGCCGGCCTGGCGCATGCCGCCGCCCAGCACCTTGCGCCAGCGGTGCGCCACGTCGATCAGCGCGTGGCTGCCGACCAGCACCGAGCCCACCGGCGCGCCGAGTCCCTTCGAGAAACAGATCGAGACCGAATCGAACGGCTCGCACAGCGCCGCGACCGGCTTGCCCGACGCGACCGCCGCGTTGTAGACGCGCGCGCCGTCGAGGTGGACCGACAGGCCGCGTTGACGCGCGAGTTGCACCGCCTCGGCGACATACCCCTCGGGCAGCACCTTGCCGCCGATGGTGTTCTCCAGCGCCAGCAGGCGCGTGCGCGCGAAGTGGTTGTCGATCGGCTTGATCGCGGCGGCGATCTTGTCGAGCGGAATCGAACCGTCGGCGGCGTTTTCGAGCGGCTGCGGCTGGATGCTGCCGAGGACCGCCGCGCCGCCGCCCTCGTACTTATAGGTGTGCGCCAGTTGCCCGACGATGTATTCGTCGCCGCGCGCGCAGTGCGCCATCAACGCCGCCAGATTGCTTTGCGTGCCGCTCGGGAAGAACAGCCCCGCCTCCTTGCCGGCGCGCTCCGCGACGCTTGCCTGCAGGCGCAGCACGGTGGGGTCGTCGCCCCAGACGTCGTCGCCCACTTCGGCAGCGGACATGGCCGCGAGCATGGCCGGGGTCGGACGGGTTACGGTATCGCTGCGCAAATCGATCATGGTGAATTCCTGTGCGTCTATCTAGGGATGACAGCCGATCGCAGCCGGCGCGCCGGCTGCGAAGCCACACAGTGTATTCAAATTATTTAAGCGACGCAGCGCCTGGACTCACGCTGAAGGGGCGACGCATGGCGCAAGGTTCTCGCGTGCCGCACGCTCATGCCGCCCTCGCCCTGGCCCAGCCGGGCTCGGGCGAGCAGAACCTTGCACTTCGCTTACCCGCCCGACCTCGGCAGCCACGCCAGCGGATCGACCGGTTGGCCGTTCTGGCGGACCTCGAACTGGATCGACGCCACGCCGCGGCCGTCCACCCCGACTTCGCCGATGGTTTGCCCTTGCGCGACCGCGTCGCCTTCCTTGACGAGCAGCGTGCTGTTCTGCCCGTAGGCGGTGATCAGGGAGTCGTCGTGCTTGATGATGATGAGCGGACCGTACGCTTCGATGCCCGTGCCCGCATAGACCACGCGGCCGGTGGCGGCCGCCTTGACCGGATCGCCGGGACGGCCGCCGATCACGATGCCGTTCGACCTGCCGGGCGCGAACGTTTTCAGCACCGGTCCACGCAGCGGCCACAGCAGCACGCCTTGTTGCGGCGCGCCGGAAGCCGTGGGGCCGGCCGGCGCGGCCGGCGCGGCCGGCGCATTCGGACCGGCGACGCCGACAGGCGGCGTCACGACACTGCCGGACGCCATCGGCGGAGACACGCGCAGCACCTGGCCCGGATTGACGATGGCGTTCGCGGCGAGCCCGTTCCACGCGGCGATATCCTGCGGCTTATGGCCATACGCCGAGGCGATGCCCGCCAGCGTATCGCCCGGATTGACGCGATAGAAACCGGCCGGCACCGGGACCGTGTTGAGGGTGGTCGGGCGGGCGGGCGCATTGCCATAGAACGGCGTGCTGTCCCACGGCATGCTCGTACAGCCCGTGAACATCGCGCCGAGCGCGACCACGGTCAGCATTCGGGTCCCCGTCAATCGCCAGTGTCCTGTCATGTGATGTCCTCGACATGTTGATTCAATCGGATTCAATCAGCCCAGCATTTGCCGTGCCGCCCGGCGCGCAGGCGTGGGCGCGGGCGTGAGCGGCAACCAGCCATTATGCCGCCGGCTACGCTTGCAACCGCGGCGACACGGCGTCGCCGCATGGGCGCTCACACGCTGCCTTCCGCCTCCACCACCAGAATGCGCGCCGCGCCGAGCGGATGCGCCACGTGCTCCGTACCCACCGACGCGTAGAACACATCGCCGGTTTCCAGCACGGTCGACTGCTCGACGCCGCCTTCCCGGTAGCGCATCTCCACGCGACCGTCGAGCACGGCGAACACTTCCTCGCCGTCGTTGACGTGCCACTTGTACGGCTGATCGGTCCAGTGCAGGCGCGTCGTGATGCCGCCCATGTTGGCGATATCGAGCGCGCCCCAGGCGCGCGTCGCGGTGAAGCTCTTGCTGCGAATGATCTTCATGGCAATGGATGCTCGAAAAAATGCAACGCCGTGGTTCATCATGCGGCGGGCATGACGGGCGGTCCGCCCCGCCGCGATCCGGCGTTTCTGCTGGCCCCATTATAAGGTCCACGGATTGGCGCGCCCGGCCAGGCGGGCTTCATTCCTGTGAGCATTGAATCATCCGGACCCTCGCCTATACTCAGTCAAATATGCAAGACGCCTGCCGGCGCACCACGAATCTCGCGAGGAATTTGAGGATGAACAACGCCACCTTTCTGGCCGTGCAGCTCAACGTCGACGATGTGACGTCATCGCCCGGTTTGGTCGAGTTGCTGAACACGCACCTGGTTTTTGCCGCGGACGTGGCCGAGGCCGCCGACGCGCTGGTGCAGTTGGCGAGCATTGCGAGGTTGTCGAGCGGCGTGCAGGCGAGCGTCGAGATTCCCGCCGTCGCGATCGAGCGGCTGCGCGAGGCGCTCGACAATCTGAGCGGCTACGACGAGTCCTGGCTGCTTGCCCTGGAGCCGAGCGACGCGCTGTTCGAGGACATCGCCCGCCGGCAACGTACGCTGCATTAGGCCCGCGCTCGCGGCTCGCATCCGCGCTGCCCGCGCACGGCCGGCGTCCCGCCGACAACGTCGCCGGTCCGCCAGATTTCGCTCACCGCTCGCACCGCGGAGCAGCCGGCAGTTTCACCGTCGACGCCATTCGCGGGTTGTAGCGAGTCAACCGGAGGAACCGCCGTGAAAACTTTCCTGAACCGCCGCAGCGTGCTGACAGGCCCATCGCATCTCGTGCAGATCGAGCGGGAAAACACCGCCGCCCCCGTCTCGCCCGACGACAGGGAAGAAGCGGCGCTGGCCGCGGCGGCCGGCGTCACACCCGAGGCACCGCCGACGCCCACGCCCATGCGTCCGGTGACGACCTTGCGGCAAGTGCAGGTGGTGCCGTCGCAGGTCAGCGCGCGCGGCGTGCAGATCGCCGATACCGCCGACATCGAATGGCTCGCCGAGGAGGAAGCGCTGACGCCGTTCCGGGTTTTCCGCAGCTTCGACTACTCGGTCAGCCTGCTGTTCCACGCGAAGGAGCTGACGTACTACGTCGCGCTGTATCAGGACGGCTCGCTGTGGCGCGCGCTCAAGGCCGCCGATCTCGAAGCCGCCGAAACCGCCTTCCTTCATTTCGAGGAACAGGCGACGCGGCTCTCGGAAGGCGAAACGCGCCGCGCGCAACTGGAAGCGCAGAACGAACAGTTGGCGCGCCTGATCGCTCGCTCCGAGGCGCAGGCCGAAAGGCTGCGCAACGATCTTCAGCGACGCGGCGCGCAGGAGCATGCGGTGTCGAACCGGCAGCATCAGGTACACAAGGAAGTGTCGCAACTCGAGGCGCAGCGCGTGGCCGCGCAGGCGCATCTGAACAAGGCGCACCGGCAGATTCACCAGCTCAGCCTGACGAGCAATGAAGCGATTCCGCATCTGCCGAATCGCTGAACCGGCGCTTGAAACCGGTGCTTGAAACCGACTGCGGGACTCGGCGTTGACGAGCGCTGCAAACGACAAAAAGCAAAACGCCGGCCGGCAAAACCGGTCGGCGTTTTTATTAACGCGCACCGCCTGTTGACGGCGGTGTTTCTACAAGTCTCTTCAGCGCGAATCAGTTGCCGAAGTAGACCGAGTTACGGTCGTTGCCGCTCACCGGACGGCCGGCTTGCGAGCTGCCGGCGATCGGCGCGCCGTAGCCGCTGTTGACCGCTTGAGTGGTGCCGTTTTGCGCATCGACACGTGCTTGCGCGGCTTGCAGGTTAGCCGGGTAGTCGATGTGATCGCCCGTGGGGTTGTAGCCGGCCTTTTCGAGTTGCACCAGTTCGGCGCGGACTTGAGCGCGCGTGACCGGCTGATTCGATTGAGCAAACGATGCGACAGGAGCGGCCAGGGCGGCGGCGACGACAACGGCGGAAATGAGCGTCTTCATGATGTAAACCTCCAGAACTTGTTTTGAATCGCCTTGGGCTTGTTATCCCGTAGCGCTTGAGAAGAAGTTTAGGAGGGTCGACATCTAGGGGAAACCCCTTAAACGACGAAACTCAATTTCGATTATTGCAACAGTAGCGGCCGAGTCCGGCAGTTCCGCTATCTGGCCGGCAAGGTTGGGCAACAATCGGCACCCGATCTGAACCGCTCGCGCGGCCCGGCGCGCCCTTATCGCAAGCGCCCGCCGGTCCCCTGCTCGAACCCTCAGTTCCAGTTCGCGTGGAAGCTGCCCGGCTTGTCGGTGCGCTCGAACGTGTGCGCGCCGAAGAAATCGCGCTGTGCCTGCACCAGATTCGCCGGCAGGCGCTCCGAGCGATACGCGTCGAAATACGCCACCGCCGACGCGAAAGCCGGCACCGGCACGCCCGCATTGATCGCGGCCACCACGACCTCGCGCAACGCCGACTGATAGTTCTTCGCGATGTCGCGGAAGTACGGATCGAGCAGCAGGTTGGCGATCGCCTTGTCTTTCGCATAGGCGTCCGTGATCTTCTGCAGGAAGCGGGCGCGGATGATACAGCCGGCGCGGAAAATCTTCGCGATCGTGCCGAAGTCCAGATCCCACTTGTACTCTTGCGACGCCGCGCGCAGTTGCGCGAAACCTTGCGCGTAGGAAATCACCTTGCTGAAATACAGCGCGCGGCGCACCGATTCGACGAACGCGTCGCGCTCGACGCCGAGCGGCTTCGCCGCCGGCCCTTCCAGCAGCTTGCTCGCGGCGACGCGCTGATCTTTCAGCGACGACAGCACGCGCGCGAACACAGCCTCCGTAATCAGCGGCAGCGGTGCGCCGAGGTCGAGCGCGTTCTGGCTGGTCCACTTGCCGGTGCCCTTCTGCGCGGCGCGGTCGAGGATCACGTCCACCAGGTCCTTGCCGGTTTCCTCGTCTTTCTTGCTGAAAATCTTCGAGGTGATTTCGATCAGGTAGCTGTCGAGCTCGCCCTGATTCCACTCGGTATAGACCTTGCCGAGTTCTTCGTTCGAGAGGCCGACCACCTGCTTGAGCACCGCATAGCTTTCGGCGATCAGTTGCATGTCGCCGTATTCGATGCCGTTGTGCACCATCTTCACGAAGTGGCCCGCGCCGTCCGGTCCCATATAGGCGACGCACGGCTCGCCGTCCGGCGCCTTGGCGGCGATTTCGGTGAGGATCGGCGCCACCAGATCGTAGGCGTCGCGCTGG
The DNA here is from genome assembly GCF_900142195.1 of Paraburkholderia terricola. Lineage (GTDB taxonomy): Bacteria > Pseudomonadota > Gammaproteobacteria > Burkholderiales > Burkholderiaceae > Paraburkholderia > Paraburkholderia terricola. The sequence continues at coordinate 33,510 of NZ_FRAB01000003.1, read as the reverse complement.
CCGCCCGGCATGATCGACGGGCCTTTCAACGCGCCCTCCTCGCCGCCCGACACGCCCGTGCCGATGAAGTGCAGGCCGGCCTTCGCCAGTTCCTGATTGCGGCGGATCGTGTCGGTGAAATGCGTGTTGCCGCCGTCGATCAGAATGTCGCCCTTGTCCAGCAGCGGTTTGAGCTGGGCGATGGTGGCGTCGGTGGGCTCGCCTGCCTTGACCATCAGCAGAATGCGGCGCGGTTTTTCCAGCGACTCCACGAACTCTTCCGGCGTGAAGGCCGGCACCAGTTTCTTGTCCGGATATTCGGCGATGAGTTCGTCGGTTTTCTCGCGGCTACGGTTGTAGACCGACACCGCGTGGCCGCGGCTCTCGATGTTGAGCGCCAGATTGCGGCCCATGACCGCCAGCCCCACCACGCCGATTGCCTGTTTGCCCATGTGAATTCTCCAGAGTCCAAAAAATGTCGTGACGCCGCGCCGGAATGAACATCGGCGGAGCGTCGAGGGTGAAAGCATAAAAGAAATGCCGGCTTGCCGCTTGATGGCGGGCAGCGGACGGAAGTTTTTTTGCCGAGTGCGGTGTTTGTTGCGGTTGGTTGTTGCGGTTAGCTGTTGCGGTTCGCCTTTCGCGATTGCTTGCGGAAGTGGGCCATTGCGGCGGTGCTTCTTGCAGCACCCTTGCCGCGCGCCCGCCTTGCCGCATGAGTTCGTGCCCGACGCGACGCAGCGCACGCCCGCCAACGAACGTATCTCAGCCCCGCACCGCGCCCCGCCGTCTTCTGAACACCAGACTGAAGTTATTGGCCGGCATCGCGATCGGCTCGTCGCACTCGAGTCCCGCCGCGGCGCCCAACGCGATCACCGCTTCCATGTCGCGCACGCCCCACGCGGGGTCGCGGCTGCGCAATTGCCGGTCGAACGCGTCGTTGCTCGGCGAGGTATGCGCGCCGCCGCGCTTATAAGGGCCGTACAGATACAGCACGCCGCCGTCCACGAGCCGACTGCCCGCGCCCGCGAAAAGCGCCTGCGCCGCGCTCCACGGCGCGATGTGAATCATGTTGATGCAGACCACGGCGTCGAGCGCGTCCACGCCCCAATCCGGCTGGTGCACGTCGAGCGCGAGCGGCGCGCGCACGTTCGCCAGCCCCGCGTGCGCCACCCACGCGGCAATCGACGCCCGTGCTTGCGCATCGAGATCGCTCGGCTGCCAGTCGAGGCCCGGCAAGGCGCCGGCGAAGCAGACCGCGTGCTGCCCCGTGCCGCTCGCGATTTCGAGTACGCGGCCGGTGGCCGGCAGCACCGTGCGCAGCACGGCGAGGATCGGTTCGCGGTTGCGTTCCGCGGAAGGCGAATGTTGCCGCAGCGCCGCTTGGGGATTCGTCATGTTCAGGCTTTCGGTTCAGTACAACGACGTGCGCACTCTTTCGGCGAGTTCGCGGTCGTAAGTGGCGGCGTCGAAATTCGCGCCGCTGACGCGCCGGAGAATTTCACCCGCGCTCGGCAGCCGGGACCGTTCGACATGATGCGCCGGGTCCCATAGTTTCGAGCGCACCAGCGCCTTCGAGCAATGAAAATACACCGCGTCGACGTCGATCAGCAGCACGGTGCGCGGCAGTTTACCTTCGACGGCGAAACTGTTCAGCATGGCCGGATCGTCGGAAATGCGACCGCGGCCATTCACGCGCAAACTTTCGCCGACGCCCGGAATGATGAACAACAGCGCCAGATGCGGATTGACGATGATGTTGCGCAGACTGTCGATACGATTGTTGCCGATGCGATCCGGCAGCGCGAGCGTGCGTTCGTCGACGATACGCACGAAACCCGGCGTGTCGCCGCGCGGCGAACAATCGAGGCCGTCCGGTCCCGCGGTGGCGAGCACGACGAACGGCGCGACCTCGATAAAGGCGCGATAGTCTTCATTGACGTAGGCGATCTCCTTGCGCACGGAGCGTTCATTCGGCTGGCCGTAGCGCGCTTCGAGCTGTTCGATCGTGGTCAACATCTGCGTTCCTTTGATGGCGGTTGTTCCTGGTTCGGACGGCCCGGTCAATCCAGCGCAAGGCGACCGGCCAGCGCGGTCAAGGCATCGGCGCACGGCGCCGCGATTTTCAGCGACAGCAGCGGATCGGCGCGCGTGCGCCCGAGATTGATCGCGACGATCGGCTTGCCCTGCTTCTGCGCCCACACGCAGAAGCGATAGCCCGAGTAGACCATCAGCGAGGAGCCGACCACCAGCAGCGCGTCCGCCGCGTCGAGCGCCTGCGAGGCCGCGTCGACCCGCTCGCGCGGCACGCTTTCGCCGAAGAACACCACCGAGGGTTTCAGCAAGCCGCCGCAGTTCGAACACGCCGGAATGCGGAACGCTTCGAGATCGTGCCATTCGAGATGCGCGTCGCCGTCGGCGGCGGTTTCGGCGGTAATGTTCAGGAGCGCGGGATTGTCGGCTTCGAGCGTCTGCTGAATCGACGCGCGCGCGTGCCGCATGCCGCAGTCCAGACACGTTACGCCGTCGATGCCGCCGTGCAGTTCGATCACCTCGCGGCTGCCCGCCCGCTGATGCAGCCCGTCGACGTTCTGCGTGACCAGCGCCGAAACGTGGCCCGCCGCTTCGAGGCGGGCCAGCGCGGTATGCGCGGCATTCGGCTGCGCCTCTGCGACCACCGGCCAGCCGACCATGCTGCGCGCCCAGTAGCGCTGGCGCATGCCGGCCGTGCCGAGAAATTCCTGCAACGTGATCGGCGGCGAGCGCTTCCATTCGCCGTTGTCGTCGCGATAGCCGGGAATGCCGGAGTCGGTGCTGATGCCCGCGCCGGTCAGCACGAACAGACGCGGATAATGCTGCACGAAGTCATGCAGATCGTCGAGCGTGTGCGATGCGTTGATGGTTTCGATGTGTGCGGGCTGAAGTTCGCTCATGACGGGACGTGGTAGGACTGCGGCCTTCGCGTGGAACCGGAACGCTGACTAACGGCGCGGCGCGCGCGGCTTGCCCTGTCTTGCTTGCGCCGCTTTGCGTGCCTGCCGTGCTTGCCGCGCCTGCCATTCGGCAAGCGCGGCCTGATAGCGTTCGAGCGCTTCATCGTAGAGATCGAAGACACACGGATTGCAGCCGCTGTGACAACAATCGTCGAGATCGGGCCGCACGGGCGGCACCGGCGGCGGGTCGTCCCTGGGTGTGGCTCGGGGCACGGCGAATCGCTTTCCGAAGTGGCGGGAAGCAGTCAGTATAAGTTGATCCGCCGCGCCGCGCTTTCAGCCCGCGGTCGTCAAGACAGCCGTCAGCCCCGGCCCACGAACGGCATCTTGCTCGCCATGATGGTCATGAACTGCACGTTCGCCGACAGCGGCAATTGCGCCATATGCAGCACCGCGTCGGCGACGTGCTGAACGTCCATCAGCGGCTCGACCGCGATTTCGCCGTTCGCCTGCACGATGCCGCGCGCCATCCGCTCGGCCATCTCGGTGGCCGCGTTGCCGATGTCGATCTGCCCGCACACGATGTCGTATTTGCGGCCGTCGAGCGACACGGCTTTCGTGAGACCGGTGATCGCGTGCTTGGTGGCCGTGTACGCGATGCTGTTCGGCCGCGGCGCATGCGCCGAGATCGAGCCATTGTTGATGATGCGCCCGCCGCGCGGGCTCTGCGTCTTCATTAGACCGAACGCCGCGCGCGTGCAGAGAAACACGCCGGTGAGGTTGGTGTCGACCACGGAACGCCATTCGTCGATATCGAGTTCGTCGATATCGACGGGCGAACCGCTGCGGCCCGCGTTGTTGAACAGCACGTCGAGCCGCCCATGCCGTTCGCGGATCGTATCGAACAGCGCGGCGACGCTCGCGGCGTCCGTCACGTCGCACGCCACGGCCAGCGCCTCGCCGCCGAGCGGCCGTGCTGCCTCGACGACAGCATCGAGCAGCGCCTGACGACGCCCGGCCAGCACGACGCTATAGCCGTGCTCCACCAGCCGCAGCGCGCACGCGCGGCCGATGCCGCTGCCCGCGCCCGTCACCAGCGCGACTTTTTTGCTTCCCGTTCCCGTCACAGCACGTCTCCTTTGCTTGCAGATTCGATTGGCCAACTCGCCGCACGCGAACCTGCCGGCCTCGACGCCCCGGCTTCATCGAGCGTTCGCTCGACAAGCGGTCAATCCAGCGCGCGGTCGTTCGGGTTCGCGAACAGCGACTTCATATCCGCGGAGAGCGGATAGTTGAGGTTGATGCCCTTGGGCGGAATCGGCTGCGTGAACCACTTCTGGTACATGGCCGCCGCCTCGCCCGAGGTTTGCAGCCGCGCGATCACGCCGTCGGCGAGCTTCTTGAAGCCGGGGTCGTCCTTGCGGAACATGCAGCCATACACCTCGGACATCGGCGAGTTGCCGGTGATCAGGTAGTCGTTCGCGTCCGCCTCCTTGGCCTTAGCACCATACAGCAGCGGATCGTCCATCACAAATGCCACGGCGCGGCCGGTCTTTACATTGAGAAAGGATTCGGCATGATCTTTCGCGCTGATGAGGCGCATGTTCATGCCCTTCTCGTTGTTCATCTGCCGCAGCAGGCGTTCTTCCGACGTGCCCGCCGTGGTCACCACGGTCTTGCCCGCGAGGTCGGGAAAGTCCTTCACGCCCGAGCTTTTCTTCACGATCATCCGCACGCCGTACTGGAAGAAGCTGTTCGAAAACGCCGCCTGGTTGTCGCGCTCCTTCGTGTGCGTGGTCGAACCGCACTCGATGTCGATGGTGCCGTTCTGCACCAGCGGAATCCGGTTCTGCGACGTGATCGGCACTTCCTTCACCTTGAGGTTCGGCAGGTTCAGTTCCTTCTTCACCTCGTCGACGATCTTCAGCGCGATCGCCTGCGAATAGCCGATCACTTGCTGCTGTTCATCGTAGTAAGAAAACGGCACCGACGATTCGCGCACGCCAAGCGAAATCACGCCGGTGTCGCGGATCTTTTTCAGTGTGGCGCTCGGTTCCTCGGCGCGCGCGGTGCCGGCGAAGCTCGTGGCGATGGCGATCGTGGTGAGTGCTGCTGCAAGTTTCATGGCATCTCCTTGGGTTGTGCCGAAGCGGCGTGTGGCGGTTGTGTGGCGGTTATGCGGCGGTTATGCGGCGGTTATGCGGCGGTTGTATGGGTGCAAGCCGGATCGTTGCAATCGAAACATGATGCGAGGTATGCCGCGCTCAGCGTGGCCATGCATAAGCGCCGGGTTCGAGCGGCGGCGCGCGGCCCGCGATCGCATCCGCGATCAGGCGCGCACTGCCGCACGCCAGCGTGAAGCCGAGCGCGCCGTGGCCGGTGTTCAGCCACAGGTTGCGATACCGCGTGGGACCGATGAGCGGCTTGCTGTCGGGCGTGGCCGGACGGTGGCCGCACCACGTCTGCGCCGCGGCGTAGTTGCCGGCGGCGGGAAAAATTTCCTGCGCCTGGCGCTTGAGCAGGTCGAGGCGCCGGTCGCGCCGCGTCACATCCATGCCGGCGATTTCGACCATGCCCGCAATCCGCAAGCGCTCGCCGAGCGGCGCATACACCACCTTGCGATGCAGATCGGTCACGCTCACGCGCGGCGCGTGGCCTGGCGCGACGGGTATCGTCAGGCTGTAGCCGGTGAGCGGATACATCGGCAGACGCATGCCGAGCGCATGCAGCAACGGCGCGCTGCCGTTGCCCAACGCGATCACGAATGCATCGGCGCGAAGCTCGCCGCGCGGCGTGCGCACGGCAAGCGCCGCGCCGCGCTCGGTGACGAACGAATGAACCGGCGTCTCGTAGTGAATCGCCACGCCGTATCGCGTGTTCAGCACGCCGGCGAGCGCCACGCTGAACCGATGGCAATCGCCGGCCTCTTCCGACGGCGTGTGAATACCGCCCGCCAGCAAGGGCCGCGCGTGTTCCAATGCGGGCTCGAGCGCCACGCAAGCGGCGGCGTCGAGGGCGCGCTGTTCGGAACCGGCCGCTTGCAGAAAATCCATCTTGCGGCGCGCCGCGTCGAACGCATTCGCATCCCGATAGACGACGAGCTTGCCGTTGCGCACGTAATTGAAATCGATCGACTCGCGCTGCACGAGTTCGTGCAACGCCTCGCGGCTCAACGCGCCCAATCGCAGCATTTCCACGGCCGTTTGCCGCGCGCGGCCGCCGCGGCATGCAAGCAGAAACGACAGGCACCAGCGCCATTGCCGAGGATCGAGGCGCGGCACGAAACGCAACGCGGAATCGCCTTGCAACAGCCACGCGGGCAGATGCGGCAACACCGAAGGATCGGCAAGCGGCGCGACATAGCTATAGCTCAACTGGCCGCCGTTCGCGAAGCTCGCTTCGAGCGCGGCGCCGTCGCGGCCTTCCAGAATCGTCACGTCATGGCCGTCGCGCGCCAATTGATAGGCGCTCGTCAAACCCACCACGCCCGCACCGAGTACACACACGCGCATAGCAACCACACCCTCGAGGAATCCGTTCACCGCGAGTGTGGCGCGACGAAATACGCGCATCAAATGAGCAGATGCACGGCTCCATAACCCAGGGTTAAGACGTCGGCGGGAGGTTCACGCGGGCTCATGCGGAGTTCACGCGAGATGCGCGCGCAACACGTCGAGAAACGCGTTGCCCGCCTGCGAATCCATCCCGCCGTCGCGCCAGAGCGCGAACACGCCGGCCGACAGCGCCGGCGTGACCGGCCGGATCGCAACCGGCTCCGCGCCGCAATGCGCCGTCAGTTCGTCGAGCAGCGCATAGCCGACGCCGCGCGCGGCCAGGGCGCGCGCCACGTACCAGGTCTGCGCCTCGACGGCGGCGACGCTTTCGTCCAGCTCCTGCGCGTCGAGCGCATTGCCGATCAGCTCGCCGAGCGGATCGCTGTTGCCGATGCTGATCCATTCCCGTGCGAGGAACGCCGGCAGGTCGATCGGCCGTTGCGCGTCGGGATCGTCGGGCGGGCACACGCAGACAATCGCCGTGCGCCCCAACTCGACCGCCGTGATGCCCGGCCGCGCCGGCGGATTCAGCGCGACCGCGAGATCGAGGTCGCGCGTGAGCAGCGCGTTCAGCAACTCCTCGGTGTGCCGCGTCTGCACCTTCAGCGACACGCGCGGATAGCCGCGCCGGAACGCTTGCACCGCCGGCGGGATCAGGCTCAAGCCGAGGCTCGGCAAACAGCCGATACGCAGATGCCCTTCCGGTTGCAACGCGAGGTTGCGCGCCAGATGGCGAATGCCGTCGAGATTCGCTTGCAGCTTCTGCGATTCGGAGAACAGCAGTTCCGCCTCGCGCGTCGGCTGCAACCGGCCATGCACGCGATTGAACAGCGCGAAGCCGAGGCTGCGCTCCGCCTGCGCGAGCGTCTTGCTCACGGCGGGCTGCGACACGCACAACAGTTCCGCCGCTTTCGACAGCGACCCCGTGCGCATGATGGCGTGAAAAATTTCGATGTGGCGCAAACGCATGGACGCATGACCGGCACGGACCGGCGAATAAGCACAAGTGGATAGACATGGACGAGCCGCCGTCGACGTCGAGCGCGAACCCGGCGGCCGTCGCGAAGCATAACGTCTTTCAGCATGCTTTCATTATTTGCCGTTCCTGTCCGCGCCCGTATCGGACGGCGCATCAATGGTATCTTTCGCCGTTGCGCGTCACGCGCGCGATTCAAGGCCTTCCGAGGATGGAAGAAGGAAGACAGGAAGCACGCTTCATGAAAGACCTATCGACACCGCCGCCTGCCGGAGAGGCCACGCCGCCGCGCCGCTGGCCGAACACCGGCTATCCCGCGATGCTCACGGCCACCGCCGCATGGCATGTGTTCGTGCTGGCCGGATGGCTGCTCGCGCCTGCCGCGTGGCCGTGGTGGCTCGCCGCGATCTTCGTCAATCACGCGATTTTCACGGTGGCCGGCTTGCTGCCGCGCACTTCGCTGCTGGGCCCGAACTGGACGCGCCTGCCCGCCGCCGCGCGCAACGCGGACGCCATCGCGCTGACCATCGACGACGGCCCCGATCCCGCCGTCACGCCGCAAGTGCTCGATCTGCTCGACACGTTCGGCGTGCGCGCCACGTTCTTCTGCATCGGCGAGAACGCGCGGCGCCATCCCGAACTCACGCGCGAGATCGTCGCGCGCGGCCATGCGCTGGAGAACCATTCGCAGGTTCACGTGCACACGTTTTCGGTGACGTTGCCGGGCGCGCTCACACGTGAAATCGACGCCGCGCAGCGCACCCTGGAGGAACTGGGCGGCGCGCGGCCGATGTTCTTCCGCGCGCCGGCCGGCTTGCGCAACATCTTTCTCGAACCCGTGTTGCGCAAGCTCGATCTGCGGCTCGCCTCGTGGACGCGGCGCGGCTACGACACGCGCGAGCGCGATCCGCAGGTCGTGACGCGGCGGCTCATCGACGGTCTTGCGCCACGCGACATCCTGCTGCTGCACGACGGCAACGCCGCGCTCACCGTCGAGGGCAAGCCGCTGATTCTCGCGGTGCTGCCGCGTGTGATCGACGCGGCCCGCAAGCAAGGTCTGCGCTTCGTCACATTGCGTGAGGCACGCATCGACGGCTGATCGTGCCTCGCGCGGGCTTCAACCGCTCGACCCTCAACCGGCGGTTCGAAAAATCGCTGCCCACGCCTCGCGCCTCGCTCCCACGCCCTCACCAACGGTAGCCCACTCCGCCGAAAATCACATCCGAGTCGCGGTCGTAACGGGTCAGCACGCGATTCCAGGCGAGCCGTGCCTCCCAGTGATCGGTCAGGCGATACGCGCCCGCGACCGTCACGAGGCCGGAGAACGTGCCGGCCCCCGAGCCCGAGTCCAGGCTGTGCTCGTTCGCGTTGCCGTTGATCGCGTAGTACACGCCGAGGCCGGCCGCCAGCGTGACCTTGTCGTCGAAGAACGCGCGGGTGGCCCACAACTGGCTCGTCATGCCGTCGCGGCGCGTCTCCCGGCTGCTGCCTTCGTGAAGATAGCCGACCGTCACGTCGAGATACTTCGCGAGGCCGCGCCGGTATTCGATCGCGCCGCCCAGCGCGGTCGGCGAATCGCTCGAGTTGATGATGGTTTGGCCCAGGTAGACGGCCACTTCGTTATGCGTGACCGGGTGGGCGCTGTCGCTTGCCCCGTCGCTTGCCCCGTCGCTTGCCCTCTCGCGCGGACCGGGCGTGGCCGGCGCATCGAGCTGATAGCCGACGCCCATCATCACGCCGGCCGAGTCCGGCCCGCGCTGCACGTGCACGCGATTCAACTGAAGTTGCGTGATCCACCGGTTCGACGCGTAGTACGCGGCGCGCACGCTATACACGACGCCCCAGCCGTGCGTGTCGGCATAATTTCCGCCTTGCTCGGCGGTGGTCGTATCGAAGTAACGGTAGGGGCCGATGCCCGCCTGCAGCACGAATCGCGGGCTGCCCACGGGGATGCGCCCCCATAGCTGGATGGTCTGGCCGTCGCGGTGATGGCCGGGGATGTGGCCTTCGTTGAGCCATGTGAAGCTGGCGGCGAAGTAGCGCCCCAAGCCTTCCTGATAGTTCAGCGCCCAGGTGTAGGTGTTGGTGCTGCCCGCGCGCGAGCCGCCGCCGAACAGCGAGAATTCCTGCGCGAGACCGACCGTGGATGTGGATAGCAGCAGGAAACCGGCAATGGAGCGCGCTGCATCGAACCCGCGCCTACAGTGAACAGCGCGATTGAGATGTCGCATGCTGCCTGCCTCTGTGGGTAAGCCCCTTATCGCCACAGGCCGTGTATGGCTGCCGGCCTTTGTTATTCGACAACTCACCGGTGTGCCGCCCGAGTGCGGACACCGGCCGGAACCGGCCATCGTTGAACGTTGCCTGTCATGCTAGCAGACCTGCCGCGGCAACGTTGCAGCCGCAACGACGGCATCGCAACGGGCAAAGCACACGGGCAAAATTACCGGCAGCCGGTTCAAAAGCCAATCGTCCGGCGAATTTCTTCTTTCGTTCACGCCCGCACTTCAGCCGGCGCGAATCCCGCCGTTTACCAATACATACGGAACCTTACGACGCACCGGCCCGCCCTCGAAAAAAGGGCTGCGCCATTCGACGTGCGTCGCCCAAGTCAAACGGAGAGAGTATGTTCGTCGCAATCGGCTGGATCCTCGTGCTGGGGTCCGTCCTGGGCAGTTTTCTAGGCGTGGGCGGGCATTTGCCGGCGCTCATTCAGCCGTTCGAATTGCTCTGCATTTTCGGCGCGGCGATCGGTGCGTTCGTCGTGAGCAATCCGACTTCCACGCTGAAGAAAACCCTCAAGGCGATCCCTTCATGCTTCAAGGGCGGCGGCTATACCAAGGCGAAATACCTTGAACTGATCGCGCTGCTCTACGAACTGCTTCAGAAGGCGCGCAAGGAGGGCATGATGTCGCTCGAAGCCGACGTCAACGCCCCGGAAGAAAGCGTGATCTTCCAGAAGTATCCGCAGATTCTCGGCGACCATCATCTGCTCGACTTCATCGTCGACTATCTGCGCATGATGTCCGGCGGCAACGTCAACGTGCTCGAAGTGCAGGACCTGATCGACGAGGAACTGGCCACGCATCACGCGGAAGCGTCGATCGCGGCCAACGCGATCCAGAAAATGGCCGACGGCCTGCCCGCCTTCGGCATCGTCGCCGCGGTCATGGGCGTGGTTCACACGATGGGTTCGGTCGGCGCGCCGCCCGCCGTGCTCGGCGAAATGATCGCCGGCGCATTGGTCGGCACGTTTCTCGGCATTCTTCTCGCGTATGGCTTCATCGGCCCGCTCGCCGACCTGCTCAATGCGAAGGCCCGCGCGGAAGCCAAACCGTATCAGTGCGTGAAGGCCGTGCTGCTCGCGTCGCTCTCGGGCTACGCGCCGCCGGTGGCCGTCGAATTCGGCCGCAAGGTGCTGTTCACCGCGGACCGTCCGAGCTTCCAGGAACTCGACGACGCCGTGCGCGCCACCAAGACGCCGAAGCCGGCGTCGGCCTCGGCCTGACCGGAGCGCCATGATGAGCGACAGAAAATCGCGCGGCTCGCAGGGCGAGACGCCGGCCCCGGTGATCGTGCGCCGCTCGAAGAAAGGCGGCGACCACGGCGCGCATCACGGCGGCGCATGGAAAATCGCCTACGCCGACTTCGTCACCGCGATGATGGCGTTCTTTCTGCTGATGTGGCTGCTCGGCTCCACGTCGAAGTACGACAAGCAGGGCATCGAGGATTACTTCAACACCCCGCTGTCGGCCATGCTCGGCGGCAACGACAGCACGGCCGCGGCGCGTCCCAGCGTGGTGCAAGGCGGCGGCCGCGACGTCTCCGATACGCGGCCCGGCGACGGCAAGAAAAGCCAGATCGAGCCGCCGGCCACGGCCGCGCCGACCGTGTCGCCCGCCGACGCGGCCCGCCTGCAGCAACTGAAGGCGAAGCTCACCGCGTTGATCGAGCAGAGCCCCACGCTGAAGTCGTTCAAGGACCAGATCCGCATTTCGATCACGAACGAAGGGCTGCGCATCGAGATCGTCGATTCGCAGAACCGGCCGATGTTTCCCTCCGGCAGTTCGAAGCTGCAACCGTACGCGGTGACGATCCTCACGCAGATCGGCGCGGCGCTCAACGACGTGGAGAACCGCGTTTCGATTGCCGGCCATACGGACGCGGTGATGTTCGCCGCGGGCCCGGAAGGCTATTCGAACTGGGAGTTGTCGTCCGAACGCGCGAACGCCGCGCGCCGCGCGCTGGTGGCCGGCGGCATGCATGCGGACAAGGTGCTGCAGGTGCGCGGGCTGGCGGACGTGCTGCCGCTGAACAGCCGCGTCACGGACGAACCGACTAACCGGCGCATCAGCATCCTCGTGCTGAACAAGGCCGCGGAGCTGGCGTTCTTCCACGACGGCGGACGCACCGCGATCGACGACAGCGTGCCGGCGAGCTCAGCCATTCCCACGGTGGCCGGGCGCTTGCAGCCGGTGAGTTTTATCCGCCGCTCGCCGTAGTCGTTTGCCGGCGTCCAGTTGTTCGTGGCTCCTCGGGCGCGCTTCTTGCGCCCTGTCCGGTGGACGTAAGCCGCCCTTTTTGCCGGGCGGCCTGCGCGAACCTTGGTGTGGCGGCGTTGCAATTGCGACGAGTTCACACGTAAATATGACAACGGGAGCAAACGTATGGACACCAATTCAGCACAAGGCGCGGTGAAGGAAGCCGCGGGCAAGGTTCAAGGCGCGGCCGGCGAGATGCTCGGCGACACACGCGAGCAGATGGCGGGCAAGGCCCGCGAATTAAGCGGCAAGGCGCAGCAGCTTTGCGCGAATACCACCAGTCTGTTACGCGAAACCACGGCTGAAAGCCCGTTCACCACGCTCGCGGTGGTCGCGCTCGCCGGTTTCGTGGCCGGCGCGCTGTGGTCGCACGGCGGCTCGCGGCGCGACTATTAGTCTCCTGGTCTCGCCGCTATTCGGCGGCTTCGATGAACGCCGGGCGGTCCGCCGTGAGCGATCGCCCGGTCAGCCGTTTTTCCTGCGGCGCGCCGCGCCCATCTCCAGTTCCACCCACGCCGGCGCATGATCGCTCGCATGCGGCTCGCCGCGCACCCAGCGGTCGACGCCCGCATCGCGCAAACGCGGCGCGAGGTCCGCGCTCAGCAGAATGTGATCGATCCGCAAGCCGGAGTTGGTGTCCCAATGACGGCGGAAATAATCCCAGAAGGTGTAGACGCGCTCGTCGCCGAAATGCGTTCGCAGCGAGTCGGTCCAGCCTTGCGCGAGCAGGCGCCGATAACGCTCGCGGCTCTCCGGTTGCAGCAGTGCATCCTTCAGCCATGAACGCGGATTGTAGATGTCCTCGTCGGTGGGCACGACGTTGAAGTCGCCGGCCAGCACCACCGGATGGCCGCTCCTGAACAGCTTCGCCGCATGCGCGATCAGATGGTCGAACCATGCGAGCTTGTAGTCGAACTTGGGGCCCGGTTGCGGATTGCCGTTCGGCAGATACAGGCAGCACACCAGCACGCCGCCCACGGCCGCTTCCAGATAGCGGCTGTGCGTGTCCTCCTCGAAACCGGGCAGGCCGCGGCGGCTTTCATGCGGCGCCTCTCCCTTCGACAGAATCGCCACGCCGTTCCATGCGCTCTGCCCTTGCCAGATGGCGCTATAGCCCGCTTCGCGCAGCGGCTCGACGGGAAACGCGCTGTCGAGCGCCTTGAGTTCCTGCAGGCACACGATGTCGGGTGCCTCGCGCTCGAGCCATTGCAATAGCGCCGGCAAGCGCGAACGGATTCCGTTGATGTTGAAAGTTGCAATTCGGAGCTTCGCCACGGCGTGTTCTCCCTGCAAGGCGATCTAGGCTGCCGCCGTATCGCACCACTCCATCGCCCATGACTTCGCGCATGAAATGGCATCGGCTTCGTTCGAAAAGGCGTCGATGTCGCCGGAATCGTGCGAGCGGCAATGCCCGTTATCTTGCGGAACGTGCGTGATGCGGGCTCTCGCGTAGTAGTAGCCGTCTTCCGCATGGCGGGCGCGGCAGTCGATGTGGAAATGCCGGTAGTCGAACTGCATTCGCTCTCCTCTGAACGCGCTTGACCTCGTCAGCGGTAGCATCGCTTGTTCCTGGCCGTGCCTGGTCGGGCCTGGTCGTACCTGAGCGGCCCGCGTCACGCGCGCCGAAAGCGCGCGCCGCGGGCCTCGCCCACTCAGTTCGGCACGTTCACCGCGCCATTGGCGACCGTGATCGCATTGGCGGCCGGGGTGGCCGCGATCGCCGGCAAGTTGGCCGTGGTGAGCGGCGGCGCGGCGCCGGGGGTGCCGCCGCGCGGCACCGTGTGAATCACCTGCGACGGCGGCAGCGGCGTGCCGCTCTTCAGATGACTCCACATCAGATTGAGCGCCTGAATGTCGTAGTAGTGCAGCGGCACGAAGCGCGTATCGAAGCCGGCCACGCCGAGAAACGCATCGAAATGCTGGGCGTTCGTCACTTCATAGAACGACAGCTTGCTTGCGCCGCCCTCGGTCAACTGATTGAGCCCGAGGTACGGACGCGATGCGTGGTTGATCGGCACGAGCGCATCGGCGCGACCCTGCACGATGATCGCGGGCTTGCCGTGCAGATTGGCGTTGACGCGCACCGCCTCCACGCTGTTGGTCAACGTGCCGTTGGTCCACAGCGTACGCAGGCAGGCCGCGCCGGCGTAGCTGGCGTCGGCGGTCGCGAGCCGATGATCCGCGGCCCCCGTCGCGCCCGCGTTGAAGACGAGATTGACGCCGTTGGTGGGCGGCACGCCGTTGCCGTTGCCGAATACCGTGAGCATCGGCGAGACCGCCGGCGTCACGCCGGCCGCACCCGTCGAACTGGTGGTGCCTAAGCTGAAGTTGCAGAGGTTGTCCGTGACGCTCGAACGCGCGTACGCGTTCGCATAGGTCACGGCGACGGCCGGCACCGCTTGCGAATCCCACATCGGCGCTTGCAGCACATCGGAGTCGGCCTGATAGCCGTTCTGATGCAGCAGCGCGAGCGCGTTGGTCGCCTGGGTCGCCACGTCGCCGCCGGTGATGATGCCGGCGCTCGCCAGCGACGCGCATCGCGCGGTGCGAATGGCATTGGTGGTGGCCAGCGGCAGCGCGCTCAGATAGGGCGCGCCGGTTGCGGCCGGCGCGAGCGCCGCGCACGGCTGCAAGGTGTTGGCGAGCGTGGTGTAGTCGGCGAGCGGCTTGCCGATCGCCCCGACCGGCGCGCCGCCCTGCGTGACCGACACCGAGGCGGGCAGCCGCAAGTTGATCTGCGGTTCGCCGACCACGACCGCGGTGATCAGGCCGGACGTATCCTGCTCGGCCGCCGCGAGCGACGCGCCGCCGCCGTTGCTCACCGACGCCGCGATAGTCGTGATGCTGCCGCTCGCATAACGCACCGTGTGCGCCGAGCCGTTGAGCGGACCATACGAATCGTTGAGCGCCCAATAGGCGAACTGGATGGCTTGCAGCGTGTTCTTGCCCCAGTCCTGCTCCGGGTTCTGCTGCGAATGCGCATGCTTGAACGCATAGCGATTCGGGAACTGGCTATTGAACGTGGCCAGATCGACATTGCCGAGGTTCGCCGTGAAGAGGCTCGCCTTGCCCGCGGCGCCCGCGTCCGCGAGCGTGCCGTCGATCAAGGTGACGCGGTTGGTCGACAGTTCATGCGCGCCGTTGCCGCCGCCCTTGTCGGTGTAGGCCACCGCGCAGCCGCGCTTGAGGCCCCACTCGCCGGCCGCGGAAATCGCGCCGTATACGCCCCGCGAACCGGATGACGTCGCCGTGACGATGCACGGCTGATCCGCATTGAAGCTCGCCGGTATCTGCACGAGCATGCTGACGTTCTGCTTGCCGCTGCCGTCGTCGGCGAATGCGAGGTATTCCTTGCCGGCGATCTTGCCTTCGCCCAGCGTGTCGTTGCCGTTCAGGTCGACATTGGGTCCCCAGAAGCGTCCATAACCGCCGTTCGCCGTCATGTCGACGAGCGCGCGATAGTTCGACCAGATCGCAAGCCGCCGCAGCTCGGCGGCGCTCGGCTGCGCCGGGTTGGCGATGGCCGGCGCGGTGGCCGACGCGAGGCCGGTCTTGCCGAGGCCCGCTGTCAGCAGATCGTCGGCGTTGCCGTCGTAGGATTGGGTTTTCACCGCGCTCTTGATGAAGCTCGGCAAGACGTTGGCTTGCGGAGGCTTGACGTCGTCGTCACCGCTGTGGCAAGCGGTCAGAACGATAACGGCCGCCACGCCCGTGGCGATCGCCCGCGCCGGTGAGCCGGACTGTAGCGCCGGCGTGACTCTTTTTCGTGAAGTCATCTTTGCTGTCTCCGTGATTTTTTCATACGGTTGAAGACGCAACGGCACCGAACATGCTACCTGCCGTGTGTCGGATCGCGCGCGTCGGATACCGGCGCATCGCCAGCGTGCATGCACCTTTGAATGGAGTCAACTGAACGTCATGTCTTCGAATAAGGAATGTCAGGATTCGGGCGACAAGAACGCCACCCCACGTCGACCCGCGCGACGCCGCTTTCTGCAATCGGCTGCCGCGGCCGCCACGGTCGGTGCGGCGCCGCACCTTCGCGCGCAAGATCAATCGCCGTCCGCACCGCCCGCGCAAGCTCGCGACGCCGTACCGCCGCGCCCGGTCACGTTGACGATCAACGGCCGCGCTTATGCGCTACGACTCGAACCGCGCGTGACCCTGCTCGATGCGCTGCGTGAATACGCGGGCCTGATGGGCACCAAGAAAGGTTGCGACCGCGGGCAGTGCGGCGCCTGCACCGTGCTCGCCGACGGCCGCCGCATCAACTCGTGCCTGACGCTCGCCGTCATGCATGAAGGCCAGAACATCACGACGGTCGAGGGGCTCGCCGCCAACGGCGCGCTGAGTCCGATGCAGCGCGCCTTCATCGAACACGATGCTTTCCAGTGCGGTTATTGCACACCGGGTCAGTTATGTTCCGCGACGGCCCTGCTGAGCGAATTCCGCGACGGCGCGGCCAGCACCGTGACGGCCGATGTGCGCCGCCGCCCAGCTCAATTTTCCGACGACGAGATTCGCGAGCGCATGAGCGGCAATATTTGCCGTTGCGGCGCGTACGCGAACATCGTCGCCGCGGTGCGCGCGGTGCATGAAGGCGGTAGCCAGAGCGGCAGCGCCGCGAGCGATGGCAACGGCACCGGCAACGCCTGACGGAGCGACCAGCATGGATGCAATCTCTTACGAACGCGCCGGCGATATCGCCGGCGCGGTGCGCGCGGTTCAGCAACCCGGCGCGGTGTTCATCGGCGGCGGCACGAATCTGCTCGATCTGATGAAGGGCGGCGTGACGCGGCCCGTGCGGCTCATCGATATCACGCATATTCGCGGACTCGATACGATCACGACGCTCCCCGACGGCGGCATCCGCATCGGCGCGCTCGTGCGCAACAGCGATGCGGCGAATCATGCGCTGGTGCGCGAGCAATACCCGCTGTTGTCGCAAGCATTTCTGGCGGGCGCATCGGCGCAACTGCGCAATATGGCGACGGTCGGCGGGAATCTGCTGCAACGAACCCGCTGCGGCTACTTTTACGACACCGCCTTCACGCAATGCAATAAACGCACGCCCGGCAGCGGGTGCGCCGCGCTCGACGGCCACAATCGCACGCACGCGATTCTCGGCGCGAGTGCGCAATGCATCGCCGTGAACCCGTCGGATATGAGCGTGGCGCTTGCCGCGCTCGATGCGGTGGTGCGCGTGAGCGGCCCGGCAGGCGAGCGGACCATTGCGTTCGCCGATTTTCACCGGCTCCCCGGCGATCGGCCCGAGCTCGACACCACCTTGCAGCCCGGTGAATTGATTACCGCGGTGGATCTGCCGCCAGCGCTCTTCAGCGCGCGTTCGCATTACCTGAAAGTGCGCGACCGGGCCAGTTATGCGTTCGCGCTCGTCTCGGTCGCCGCCGCCTTGCAGATGGACGGCGAGCGCGTGAAGACCGCGCGTATCGCCTTGGGCGGCGTCGCGCATAAACCGTGGCGCGCGAGCGCCGCCGAACAGATGCTCGACGGCCGGCCGCTCACGCAAGCGACGCTGCGAGACGCCGCCGCCGCCGCGCTGCGCGATGCGCGGCCCCAACACGACAACCGTTTCAAGGTGCAGCTCGCGCAACGCGCGATCGTGCGCGCGGTGAACCAGGCCGCTGGCCGTGCCGGAGGTGTCGCATGAATCTGATCGGACAACCGTTCGACCGCACCGACGGTCTGCTCAAGGTAACCGGCGAGGCGCGCTATGCCGGCGAGTTTCCCGAGGCGCGTCTCGCGCATGCGGTGCTCGTCACCAGCACGATCGCGTGCGGCACGATTGCGTCGATCGACGCGGCCCGCGCGCAGGCGCTGCCCGGCGTGCTGCTCGTGATGACGTATCAGAACGCGCCGCGCCTGCCGAACGGCGGCAAGCCCGCGTTGGCGCCGCCGGCCGGCCGCCGCCTCTCGCTGCTGCAGGACAACGAGGTTCACTACAACAACGAGCCGGTCGCGGTGGTGGTCGCGGACACGCTCGAACAGGCGACCGACGCCGCGCGTCAGTTGCGCATCGCTTACCAGGCGAGCCCGGCGATGCTCGATTTCACGCGGGCCAAGTCGAACAGCCATGCGCCGGACAAGCCGCAAGGCCGGCAGACCGATACGCGGCGCGGCAGCTTCGAGGACGGCATGCGCGGCGCGGCGGTGCACGTCGACGTGACCTACACCACGCCGATCGAGCATCACAATCCGATGGAACCGCACGCGACGATGGCGCGCTGGGACGGCCCGCAACTCACGCTCTACGATTCGACGCAAGGCGTGAGCGGCGCGGCGCAGGCGGTCGCCAAAACGTTCGGCATCGCGCCCGGCGACGTGCGCGTGATCTCGCCGTTCGTCGGCGGCGGGTTCGGTTGCAAGGGCTCGTCGTGGTCGCATGTGTCGTTGTGCGCGATGGCGGCGAAGCAGACGGGACGCCCGGTGCGGCTCGTGCTGCAACGGCCGCAGATGTTCGGCCCGGTCGGCGCGCGTCCGCGAACCGAGCAGCACCTGGTGCTCGCCGCGCGGCGCGACGGCACGCTGACCGCGATGCGCCACGACAGCATCTCGAACACGTCGACGATCGAGGATTGGACCGAGACCTGCTGCATGGTCACGCGCATGCTGTACGCGGTGCCTAATCAGATCACCACGCACCGGCTCGTGCAGTTGAACCTCGGCACGCCGACCTTCATGCGCGCCCCCGGCGAAACGACCGGCTCGTTCGCGCTCGAATCGGCCATGGACGAACTCGCGGCGGCGTTGAACATGGACCCGCTCGCGCTGCGCATGAAGAATCACGCCGACGCCGATCCGCAGGAAAACAAGCCGTGGTCGGGCAAATCCTTGCGCGAGTGTTACCAGATCGGCGCGCAGAAGTTCGGCTGGTCGCGGCGCAGCGGCGCGCCCCGCTCGATGCGTAACGGCAATACGCTGATCGGCATGGGCATGGCGACCGCCACGTATCCGGCCAACCGCAGCGAAGCCGCGGCGATTGCGCGGATTCTGCCGGACGGCACCGCGATGGTCGCCTCCGGCACGCAGGACATCGGCACCGGCACCTACACCGTGATGACCCAGGTGGCCGCCGACGCGCTCGGCTTCGCGCCCGAAAGCATCCGCTTCGCGCTCGGCGATTCGTCGCTGCCTCGCGCGCCGGTGTCGGGCGGCTCGCAATCGGCGGCGAGCGTATCGCCGGCCGTGCGCGACGCCGCGAGCCAGGCGCGCAGCCAGTTGATCGCACTGGCGCTCGCGGATCAGGCCTCGCCCGTGCACGGCCTCGCGCTCGACGACGTCACCGTGGAAAACGGCTGGGTGATGAGCCGCTCACAGCCCGCGAAGCGCGATCCGGCGGCGGCGATCATCGCGCGCTCGGGCGGCAAGCCGATCGAGGCGGCCTCGAGCGTCAAGCCCGGCGACGAGAAGCAGAAGTACTCGTTTCACTCGTTCGGCGCGGTATTCGTCGAGGTTCACGTCGACGCGGATCTCGGCACGATCCGCGTGCCGCGGGTCGTCGCCGTCTACGACGTGGGCCGCGTGCTCAACGAGAAGACCGCGCGCAGCCAGATGCTGGGCGGCATCGTGTGGGGCGTGGGGGCCGCGTTGCAGGAGGAAAGCTCGCTCGATACGCGCACTGGACGCTTCACCAACGCGAACCTCGCGGAGTACCACGTGCCGGTGAACGCGGATATCGGCTCCCTCGACATTACCTTCATTGACCGGCCGGATCCGTATATCAACTCGCTCGGCGTGCGCGGCATCGGTGAGATCGGCATTACGGGCGTGCCGGCGGCGATTGCGAATGCGGTGTTTCACGCGACCGGCGTGCGCGTGCGCGATTTGCCGATCACGCTCGATAAGGTGATGGGGCAGGTGCGGGTTTGAAGGGATGCTTTCGCGCTTGCCTCGTCATGCGTTGCAACGCACAATCGGTTTCATCCTTTCTCCCGGTGCCCGCTCATGGCCTATGCCTCGCTCGCCACTGGCGTGTTGCTCGCCGCCGGTCTCGGCTCGCGCTTCGACCCGGACGGCATGCACAACAAGCTGCTCGCGCGCATGCGCGACGGCACGCCGGTCGCGCATGAAGCCGCGCATCGGCTGCTCGCGGTCGTGCCGCGCGTGGTGGCCGTGGTGCGGCCCGGCTCGGACGCCCTTGCGCGCCTGCTGAACGACGCCGGCTGCGAGGTGGTGTTCGCCCCGGCCGCCGAGCGCGGCATGGGCGCGAGCCTCGCCGCGGGCATCGAGGCGAGCGACGACGCCGAAGGCTGGATCGTCGCGCTCGCCGACATGCCGCGCATCGCCGTGACGACGATCGAAGCGCTCGCGCGTGCGCTGGATGGCGGCGCGTCGCTGGTCGCGCCGTTTTACGAGGGGCAGCGCGGGCATCCGGTCGGCTTCGGCGTCGCGCACCGCGATGCGCTGCTGAAGCTCGACGGCGACGCGGGCGCGCGCTCCCTGTTGATGTCGCAGCATGTCACGCGGCTGGACGTCGACGATCCGGGCATCTTGCGCGATGTCGATACGCCGGAAGATTTGCGCAACGTGTAGGCGGCGTGGCCGCGATGCTGGTGCGCAGACGACTGCCGGCAGCCCGGCGCGCCCAGGCATGCGCCTTGCGCTCATCAGATGTTGCGCAAGCCGTCCCGATTCCGCCTAAGCTGAGGTGACATCGCGATTTGCGCCCACGCTTACGCCTCGAATGCGGCCCCGCGCGTTCGACACCACCACACGTCCATGAGCGAAACCAGCCGACGCCTCTTCATCGTCTCGCCCCATTTCGACGACGCCGTCTTCAGTTGCGGCGCGTTGCTCGCCGCGCATCCCGACGCGGCGGTCTGCACGGTGTTCGCCGCGCCGCCCGAGCAGCAGATGCATACCGAATGGGATGAAAAGTCGGGCTTCGCGAACGCGCATCAGGCGATTCACGAACGCACGCTCGAAGACAACCGCGCGCTCGAGCTACTCGACGCGATTCCGTTGCGCATGCCGTTTCGCGACGCCCAGTATTCGGACTCGCCGTCGATCAGCAGGATGGCGGCGGCGCTGGAGGAAACCATCTATCGCTCGACCGCGAACACCTTGCTGATGCCGCTCGGCCTGTATCACGACGACCACGTGCGGGTGTTCGAAGCCTGCTGCGAAATCCTGCCGCGCCTGTCGCATCTGACGTGGTTCGGCTATGAGGAAGCGATTCACCGGCGCACGCCCGGCGTCGTGCAGGCGCGGCTCGCCGATCTCGCGCAGCGCGGCATCGTCGCGACGCCGGCGCATCCGAGCGCGGGGCACACCATCGACGTTCAGCGCCGCGCGCTGCTCAAACGCGAAGCGGTGCTCGCCTACGAAAGCCAGTTGCGTGCGTTCGGCGCGGGCAATTACGACGACGTGTTCGCCACCGAGCGTTACTGGCAGTTGAGCGTGGGCCGCCGCTTGAAAAAGTAGGCGGCGCCATGCACGCCGGATCGCCTACGATTGAAGGAAATGGCCGGCGCGCATTTCATCGCCGGCCACGCCTTCTTCTCCACTCACAGGTGATGCAATGAGCTACGACATGCATACCAGCCCGATTCCCGATCCCAACGCCGATCCGACCCGCGACCCGGAAGCCGATCCGCTCGTGCCGCCGTCGCCGGGGCATCACACCGATGAGCCGCAGCAACCCGAGGGGCCGCCGGACAAAGACCCGGTATGAGGATTGGCGCCGCCGTGGGCTTGACGCGTGAATTGGCGCGAGGCCGAAGCGTGAATCGGCGCCGAGCCGAAAGCGGCCCGGCGCCTGAACCCGAGCCGCCCGCGATCAGCGCATGAGATCGGTAAAGCCCTGCAACAGCCGGTCGATGTCGGCGGCGTGGAGGTTGCCCATCGTCGAGATGCGGAACAGTTCCGCCGACAGCCCGCCCTGCCCCGCATAGATGACGAAGCCGCGCGCCTTGAGCGCGTCGTGCAGTTGCGGATACGACACGCCGGCCGGCAAGCGATACGCGCGCAGCACCACCGACGATTGCTCCGCCGGCAACACGCTGCCGATACCCCGCTCGGCGAGACCCGCGCGCGTCTGCTCGGCGAGCGCGGCATAGCGCGCGTGACGCGCGTGCCAGCCGCCTTCGTCGGCCAGTTCGCGCAACGCCTCGACGAGCGCGTAGTACGCATGCACCGACGGCGTGAACGGCGTGTTGCGCTGATCCTGCAAACGCGCGAGACGCCCGAGGTCCAGGTAGTACGTGCGGCTCGCCGCCTGCGCAAGCGCGGCGCGCCGCACCAGCACGAACGACGCGCCCGGCACGCCGTGCAGGCATTTGTTCGCCGTCGCCGCGACCGCGTCGAGGCTCACGTCCGCGAAATCAATCGCTTCCGCGCCGAAGCTGCTGACGCCGTCCACCAGCAAACGCAGACCGCGTGCGCGGCACAGCGCGGCGAGCGCCGGCAGATCGTTCAGGCGGCCGGTGGTGGTTTCGTGATGGATCACGGCGAGGTGCGTGAACGCCTTGTCGGCGTCGAGCCGTTCGGCGATTTTCGCGAGATCCGGCGCCTGCATCCAGTCGTGCTTCAGCGATTCATGCGCGATGCCGTATTGCGTGGCGATCTGCGCAATGCGTTCGCCGTACACGCCGTTTTCCACCACCAGCAGCTTGCCGTTTTGCGGCACCAGCGCGGCGGTCATGCTCTCGACGGCGGCCGTGCCGGAGCCGGTCATCAACACCGCCTGCCATTCGCTCGCGTTCAGACCGTACAGATCGACCAGACGCGTGCGGGCTTCTTCCTGCAAGTCGAAAAACTCGCTTTCGCGGTGGCACAGGTCCGTCTGCAGCAGGCTGTTGCGAACGCGTTCGGTGAGCGTCACCGGGCCGGGATTGAGCAGCAGCATTCGCGGACTCCTTAAGCGGCGCCGATGTGGCGCATCAGGCGCGTTTTCACATCGGGCGGGGTGATGGTGGGACGCGGCAGGCCGTCGGGCGTGCCGCGGCGAATCGCGAGACGCGCGAAGCGCGGGCCGTGCGGCGCCGGTGCCGCGTCGAACAACTCGTCGATCACGCTCGGGTCGTCGCTTTCAATCGCCGACGCATAACCGCACGCCGCCGCCACTCCCGCAAACGAAACTTGCGACGATACCGTCGCCTGACCGCCGGTCGAGTCGTGCGCGCCGTTGTCGAGCAGCACGTGCGTGAGATTCGACGGGCCGTACGCGCCGAGCGTCGCGAACGCGCCCATGCGCATGAGCGCCGCGCCGTCGCCGTCGAGCGCGACCACGTGCAGGTCGGGACGCGCGAGCGCGAGGCCCAGCGCGAACGGCGTCACGCAGCCCATCGAGCCGACCATGTACAACTGGTTCGGACGGTCGTCGATCGCATACAGCTCGCGGCCGCAAAAGCCGGTCGACGCCAGCACCACCGTCGATTCGAGCGGCGTATGCGCGATAACCTTCTTCAACGCCTCGTGACGTGAAGCCAATTCGCTCGCGGCCACGTTCCTGAACTGCGAACGCGCCGCCGCCGGCACGCGGCGCGCGCCCGCGCCAGCGTCTTTCAACTCGTACGGCGCCACGCTGCCCTTTTGCATGACGAGCGCGTACGGGCGGCCGGTTTCATTCATATGCGCGATGGCGCGATCGAGCGCCGGGCCGATCGCGTCGGCCTCGGTCGGGAACGTCTCCCAGGGAATCTCCATCGTCTCCAGCATCGCGGGCGTGACCGGGCCCATCAGCGCGTGCTGCGGTTCGTCGGCGACGCCGGGCTGGCCGCGCCACGTGACGATCAGCAATTGCGGCAAACGGAAGGTCCAAGTGAGCGAGGTCAACGGGCTCACCGCGTTGCCGAGCCCGGAGTTCTGCATCATCGTGATGCCGCGCCGGCCGTTGCGTGCGCCGAGCGTGACGCCCGCGATCAGCGCGACCGCGTCGCCCTCGTTCGCCGCCGACACGTAGTGCAGCGATTCGTCCTGCAACACGTAATTGATGAACGGCGTCAGATACGAACACGGCACGCCCGCATACCAGTCGAAGCCGCGTTCGCGCGCCGCCTCGACGAACTGTGCCGCCTCGATCATTGCGCGGCTCCGCCGGTTGCGTCCGCGGCCTTGTTGACCGCCGTTGCCGCGAACGGCGCTTGCGCATGCGCGAAATCGCCGGCGCGACGGAAGTCTTCCAGGTCGTTCACACCGCGCCAGTGGCCGTGCACGTATTGCACTTCGATCGATTCACCGGCTTCGATCAGCGCGTTCAGCAGCGCGGGCATGTCGAGCGAATCGAAATCCGGACGCGCCTGCAACTGGCCGAGCACCGCTTGCAGACGCTCGCGCCCTTCGCCGCGCACGTTCAGCAAACCCACCCAGCGGCCGTGCGGCGTTTGCGAGGCGATCGCGGACGAAGCCTCCTGCCCGCTCGACACATGGCGCAGCGTGACCTTGTTGCCGAACAGGCCGCGGTCGTCGGCCGCCGAGCACCACGCGAAATCGCGCACGCTGGCGTTTTCCGCGTCGGTCAGCGACGAATCCACCACCACGCTGAACGCCGCTTCGCTCTCCACGAGGTCGCGCAGGATATAGCTGCGGAACAGCAGGTCGCCGTAGGAGATCACAGTGTCGCCCGCGAGTTTGTCGCCCTGGACCGCGCAAGCGAGCGACGCCAGTTCGCCGGTTTGCGCATGCCGTTCGTTGACGACCAGCTTGATGCCCGCCGTGTCGATCGCGTCCGCGCGATAACCGCCGACCACCGTGATGTCGTTTACACCCTGCTTCTTGAACGCATCGACGAGCCAGCGCAGCAGCGGTTTGCCGGCGATCGGCAGCATGACCTTCGGACGGTCCTCGGTGACGGCTTCGAGGCCCGCGCCGCGGCTCGCCGCGAGCACCACCGCCGAACCGGCCGCGCGGCCGCTCGTCAGATAGCGGTCTTCGGCTTCCGAGTATTCGTCGGCGTCTTGCAGGCGGAAAATTTCGTTGACGGCGGCAATGCTGTCCTCGACGTTCACGAGCGTCTGGCTCGAATGAATTTCCTTGGCGACGGCCTGCATTGCCGAGGTGGCCGCGCGAATCAGGTGATTCGCCCAGATCACGGTGCTGATGCCGGCTTCGCGGAATACCTCGGTGGGCGTGCTGTAGTACTTGGTCGGCACGATCACGAGCGGACCGCGGCCGGCCCATTCGCGCGCGAACTCCAGGATTTCGTCGGGACGCGAGAGCTTGCTGTGAATCAGGATCGCGTCCGCGCCGGCGCGGCGATAGGCTTCCGCGCGACGCAGCGCTTCGTCCATGCCCCAACCGGCGATCAACGCCTCGACGCGCGCGACGATCGAAAAGTTTTCGTCCGACTGCGAGTCCTTGCCGGCCTTGATCTTGCCGCAGAACTCGTCCATGTCGGCGAGCGGCTGCGCTTCGCCGTTGATGAAGCTATTGGTCTTGGGAAATTGCTTGTCCTCGATACACACGCCGGCGATGCCGCGCTGTTCGAGTTTGCGCACCAGACGGCGCACGTTGTTGAAGTTGCCGTAGCCGGTGTCGCCGTCGAGCAGAATCGGCAGGTCGCTGGCGTCGGCCATGAATTCGAGGTTGTCGACGACTTGCGTCCAGCTTGCTTCGTTATTGTCGCGTACGCCGAATTGCGCGGAGATGGCGAGGCCGGAGCCCCAGATGGCTTTAAAGCCGGCTTCGCGGACAATGCGCGCGGAGAGGCCGTTGTGCGCCTCCATCATGAATTCGAGTTCGTTGCTGACCAGCATCTGGCGCAGGCGCGCGCTGCGGGAAGCGGAAACGAATGCGGGTTCGCGGGCGTTCATGTTCTGTTCTCTCCTGTGGCGGGCTTATTGGTGCTGTTTTTTGCCCGGCTGTCGGCCGGAAAATGGCGACTATAGCGGAATTTTTATTTATTTGTCTTTTTGATGACAGAGCGCATGTTCCGTTGCGCTTACGTGGAAAACTGTGTCGTTTTTTGCGCCCGTGCGGTGACCCGGACGGTGCCCCGGACTTTGGGTTTTGTTGGCGTTTTGTGGAGACTTGATGCAAGCCGCGCCAGTCCTCCGATTAAGGGTTTGTCCATTCATCCTTTTTTGGCGGGCGAATTATTCGCCCATTTCCAATATCGCATTTAATTCGCGGTTTTCATTAACTTTTCAATGCGCTGGCGCCCGTGACTTGAAACTCGAAAATACCTGGAGCAACCCGCTCCAAGCGGAAAAAACGTATAACCGCCAATGCGTTCAATGCCGGAAAAGCGCCAATTTATTCAGACGAATAAAAACGCGAAACAGCGGGTTTCCCCTCACTGCGGATAGCAGGCCATTACGCCGTAAACAGAGTGAGCGACAAACCATCCGCGGCCAGCGAACACGCGGAGCCGACCTCTGACCGACCACTGTGCGAAAGCAAAACCCATCGCTATGACTCTGAACAAAAAACTCGCTTCCATGATCGCCATCCTCTGGATCGGCCTGATTCTGATCGGCGGCTTCGGCGCATGGCAAAGCCGCGCCTCGATGATCGCGGACCGCCGCGATCAGTTGACCGCGTTGATCGACCAGGCCAACCACATCGTGGCCCGCTACCACACGCTTGCCCAACAGCACGCGATGTCGGAGGAAGACGCGAAAAAGCAGGCGCTCGACACACTCGCGTCGATGCGCTACGGCAAGGACGGCTACATCTCCATCAACGACTCGCAGCCCGTCATGCTGATGCACCCGTTCAAGAAGGAGATGATCGGCAAGAACCTCGCGCAATTCGCCGATCCGGCGGGCAACCATCTGTTCGTCGACATCGTCAAGGCGGGCAATCACGATGGCGGCGGCTTCGTCGATTACCTGTGGTCGAAGCCGGGCAGCGACCAGCCGGTGGCGAAAACCAGCTACTCGTTGCATTTCACGCCGTGGGACTGGTATCTCGTCACCGGCATGTACATGGACGACGTGCAGCGCGCGTTTTATGCGAATCTGCTGCGCTGGCTTCTCATCACCGTCACGCTCGGCGCGATCGCCACCGCCGCGATGCTGCTGGTGTTGCGCAGCATCCGCCGCTCGCTCGGCGGCGATCTCGAAGTCGCCGTGGAAGCCACGCAACTGATGGCGCGCGGCAATCTCGCGGCACGCGTGCCGGTCGCGCCGGGCGACACGCAAAGTCTGCTGCATGCGCTGAGCACGATGCAGGCCGGTCTGGTCGACACCGTTTCGCGCGTGCGCCTGGGCACGGAAAACATCAACATCGGCGCGACCGAAATCGCCGCCGGCAACACCGATCTCTCGCAACGCACCGAGGAACAGGCGGCCGCGCTCGTCCAAACCGCGTCGAGCATGGACCAGATGACGGTCAACGTGAAGCAGAACGCGGACAGCGCGCAGCAAGCGTCGCAGCTCGCCGGTCAGGCCGCCGATGTCGCCACGCGCGGCAGCCGCGTGGTCGACGACGTGGTCCGCACGATGGGCGAGATCACCAGCAGCTCGCGGCAGATCGGCGACATCATCGGCGTGATCGACGGCATCGCCTTCCAGACCAACATTCTCGCGCTCAACGCGGCCGTGGAAGCGGCGCGCGCGGGCGAACAGGGGCGCGGCTTCGCCGTGGTCGCCGCCGAAGTGCGCAGCCTCGCGCAGCGCTCGGCCACGGCGGCGAAGGAAATCAAGGCGTTGATCGAGACCTCGACGCATACCGTGGAGGCCGGCGCGTCGCTGGTGTCCAACGCCGGCTCGACGATGGGCGAGATCGTGCAGTCGGTGCGCCGCGTCAACGAAATCCTCGAGGAAATCAGCAACGCGTCGCGCGAGCAGAGCGCGGGCATCGAACAGGTCAATCGCGCCGTCGGCGAAATGGATCAGGTCACCCAGCAGAATGCCGCGCTGGTCGAGCAGGCCGCCGCCGCGGCTCATTCGCTGAAGGATCAGGTGGGCGTGCTGCGCGAGGCGATTTCGAGCTTTGCGCTGCCGGCTTGAGGATAAATTTGGACGCTGACGGAGGTTAGCGGAAGCGCAAAGAAAGAAGGCGCTCGACAGCAGGGAGCGCCTCTTTAACACGCCGCGTCGGAGTTGACGCATTAATCGAACGAACGAGCCGCGCGGATTTTCAAGTCCGCGCGGCTTTTTTCATGCTGCTTGGGCGTGCGCGACGTGCCGCGCATCCACGATCGGTTTGCGGAGGCCTCGCATACAGATTACGTTCTGATTACAATCGGAGCGGCGGCGCCGGTTCGGGCGGCGCTGGCCGATCCGCTGTTCATTGCTGTTTGTCTTTCAAAGATGCAAAGC
The DNA here is from genome assembly GCF_900142195.1 of Paraburkholderia terricola. Taxonomy (GTDB): domain Bacteria; phylum Pseudomonadota; class Gammaproteobacteria; order Burkholderiales; family Burkholderiaceae; genus Paraburkholderia; species Paraburkholderia terricola. The sequence continues at coordinate 5,301 of NZ_FRAB01000003.1, read as the reverse complement.
CCATGACCCAGAAGAAGAAGTCCGAGCACGCACCCTACGCGCCCGTCGCGAAGAACCAGTTGCTGACCGCACGCCTGCCGATGTGGCGCTCGAAGCTCATCGTCCTGCTGGTGTTCGCGGCGTTCGCCTCGCTGGCGGGCCGCGCGTTCTGGGTGCAGGTGATGAACCAGGACTTCTACGTCGATCAAGGGCAAAAGCGCTATCAGCGCACCATCGAACTCGATGCGACACGCGGGCGCATTGTCGACCGCAATGGTTCGATGCTCGCGGTCAGTCTCGCGACCTATGAGATCTGGGCCTCGCCCAAACAGCTCGACGAGGCCGCGCTGCCGCCGCTCTCGAAGCTGCTCGATCTGCCGCTCGCGGAATTGCGCCGGCGTCTGAACGGCGACAAGAGCTTCGTGCTGCTCAAGCGCCAGGTGGATGCCGACACCGCCGGTCATCTGAACAAGCTGGGGCTTGCGGGCATCACGCAGATCGCGGATTCGAAGCGCTTTTATCCCGAAGGCGAGTCGGCGGCGCACGTGGTCGGCTTCACCGATATCGAGGACAACGGCCAGGAAGGCGTCGAACTCGCCGCCAACGAGCAGTTGCTCGGCGTGCCCGGTCATCGCGAGGTGATCCGCGACCGGCTCGGCCGCGTGGTGTCCGAGACCCGGCCGCTGGTGCCCGCGCAAAACGGCGCGACCATCCACCTGACGATCGACCGGCGCATTCAGCAACTCGCCTATGCGCAACTGAAGGAAGCCATTGCCAAACACCACGCCGAAGCCGGCAGCGTGGTCGTGCTCGATGCGCGCAACGGCGAGATCCTGGCGCTCGCGAACTATCCGAGCTTCGATCCGAACGACCGCGCCCGGCTGACCGGGCGGCAACTGCGCAATCGCGCGGTGGTCGACACTTTCGAGCCCGGCTCGACCATCAAGCCGCTGGTCGTCGCGCTGTCGATCGACGAGGGCAAGGTGCGGCCGCAAAGCGTCATCAATACCGCCCCTGGCTGGTACAAGATCGGCCCGGCGGTGATTCACGACACCTCGAACCACGGCATGATGACGGTCGCCGAAGCGGTGCAGAAGTCGAGCAATATCGCGCTCGCCAAGCTCGCGCTGAATCTGCCGGCCGAAAAGATCTGGACCAAATATCAGGAATACGGGCTCGGCTCGCGGCCCGATCTGACTTTTCCGGGCGTGGCGTCCGGCAAGGTGCGGCCGTACAAACGCTGGCGTCCGATCGAACAGGCGACGATGGCCTACGGCTACGGGTTGTCCGCTTCGCTGCTGCAGATGGCGCAGGTCTACACCGCCTATGCCGGCGACGGCACGATGCATCGCGTGAGTCTGGTGCGCGACGGCGCGGGTGCGGTCATGCAATCAGCGCAAACCGGCCATGCGGTCACGACGCCGGCTACCGCGCGCGCGATTCGCTCGATGCTGGAAATGGCCACCGGCGAAGGCGGCACCGGGCGCGCCGCGGCGGTGCCCGGCTACCGGATCGGCGGCAAGACCGGCACGGCGCGCAAGCAGGTGGGCGCGACTTACGCGAAAAACCGCTATCGCGCGCTTTTCGTCGGCATGGCGCCGATGAGCGACCCGCGGCTGATCGTCGCCGTGATGATCGACGACCCGGCGGGCAAGGCGTTCTATGGGGGCACGGTGGCGGGGCCGGTGTTCAGCGGAGTGACGGGCGGCGCGCTGCAGTTGCTCGGGGTGCCGCCGGATGCGCCGGGCGTTTGACAGATTCGTTAGCAATGATTTGACGGGGAAGCACGATACACGCACTGCCAATGCGCCCGACGTAATGTAACCGCCTCGATTTAGATCTCTTAACAACGTTTTATTGCGTGGCGCGGCAGAAGCATTGCTAGACTGGGCCGCGCGCCGGACATCCGGCAATCCGGCGCGCCATTGCGCATCGATCGCCACGCAAGCGGTCGATGCATTCTCCCCCGCCCAGGCAAGCAAAGGAAACGCCATGACGAATCGAATCTTGACGACCGCCGCCGGTGCGCCGGTCGGCGATAACCAGAACTCCGAAACCGCCGGCCCGCGCGGCCCGATCACGCTGCAAGATTTCTGGCTGCTCGAAAAGCTCGCGCACTTCGACCGCGAAGTCATTCCAGAACGCCGTGTTCATGCCAAAGGCTCCGGCGCATTCGGCACGCTCACCGTCACGCACGACATCAGCCGGTACAGCAAAGCGAAGGTGTTCGAAGTCGGCAAGGTCACGCCGACGTTCATGCGCTTTTCCACCGTGGCGGGCGAGCGCGGCGCGGCCGATGCGGAGCGGGACGTGCGCGGTTTCTCGGTGAAGTTCTATACCGAAGAAGGCAATTGGGACATTGTCGGCAATAACACGCCGGTGTTTTTCATTCGCGATCCGCTCAAGTTCCCCGACTTCATTCACACGCAAAAGCGCAATCCGCAAACCAATTTGCGCGACGCCAACATGGTGTGGGATTTCTGGTCGCGCAATCCGGAATCGCTGCATCAAGTCACGATCTTGATGAGCGACCGCGGCATCCCGAAGAACTACCGGCAGATGCACGGCTTCGGTTCGCATACGTTCTCGCTGATCAATGCGCAAAACGAGCGCTTCTATGTGAAGTTCCATTTCAAGTCGAAACAGGGCATCGAAAACTATACGAATGCCGAGGCCGCCGAGCTGATCGGCCGCGATCGGGAAAGCGCGCAGCGCGATCTGTTCGAGCAGATCGACAAGAAGAACTTCCCGCAATGGCGCTTCTGCATTCAGGTGATGACGGAAGCCGACGCGCATGCGCGCGCGGAAAATCCGTTCGACATCACCAAAGTGTGGTCGCACAAGGAGTTTCCGCTGATCGACGTCGGCGTGCTCGAACTGAACAGGAATCCGGACAACTATTTCGCCGATGTCGAGCAGGCCGCGTTCACGCCCGCCAATGTCGTGCCGGGCATCGGCTTCTCGCCGGATCGCCTGTTGCAGGGCCGCCTCTTCTCATATGGCGACACGCAGCGCTATCGGCTCGGCATCAACCATCATCAGATTCCGGTGAATGCGCCGCGCACGGCGAACCTGAATTCCTATCATCGCGACGGCGGCATGCGCACGGACGGCAATCTCGGCAACACGCCGAACTATGAGCCGAATCGGTTCGGGGCATTCCCGCAGGACGCCTCGGTGAACGAGCCGCCGCTCGCCGTGGATGGCGCGATCCAGCGCTATGACCATCGCGAGGACGACGACTACTACAGCCATCCGCGCGCGTTGTACAAGCTGTTCGACGCGCCGCAGCGCGAGCGTTTTTTCCGCAATATCGCCGAAGCGATGGCGGGCGTCGCGCCGGACATCGTCAACCGGCAATTGGCGCTGTTCGACAAGGTCGACCCCGGTTACGCCGAAGGCGTGAAGAAGGAACTCGGCAGGACGAAGCCGGTTTCGGAAACGGCGTTGCCGTAAAACAGTTGGGACGGCTGGGCGCTGGCGCATGCGCTTTTATCCGATCTTAAGTCTGGCTTAATTCTTCCCTGCAACCATGGCGCTCACCATCCCCCTGTTGAGCCGCCAGAGCATCGGCGGCGCTTTTTTTAAGGGGTGTCGCCGACGCGCCGAAAGATGGGCTGCATGCCTGCGAAGAAGGAGTCAAACCATGGTTGAAGATACGGTATTTGCGCATCTGCGCGCCATGCCCGGCAACGAATGGGTGCGCCAGATCCACACGTGCAAGGTCTCGGACCCGCTGCAGCATCCTTGGGGACGTTCGTATCGCCTCGTCGAATGGACGATGAAGCACACGCCCGAATCCAGCCGCCGCGTGGTGCCCGCGGAAAGCACGCCGTTCGAAATCGCCCAGGCCGTGGTATCGCACATACCGGGCCGCCGCTTCTGCCAGCATGGCGACGAATAACGCCTGCTCGCACTTCGCCGCAACTGAAATTTTCATTATCTGGCGCGCGCGTGGCGTTCTAGCAGGCTGTTGAATTTGGATCCCGTGTAAACGGGGTTTGAGGGACAGGCGTTATGGATATCGTGTTCATGATCTTTGGCAGCGGATGCGATGCGCGGAATGGATGAGATGCAGGAGCCCCTGTTCACGACGGTCAAGCTGGAGGACTTCGTTCCGGCAGATCACCCGTTGCGACCGATCCGGTTGCTGGTGAATGATGCATTGAAACGGCTCAACGGGCTGTTCAGCGTCATCTACGCGGACACCGGCCGTGCCTCGATTGCGCCTGAGAAGCTGATGCGGGCGCTGCTGTTGCAGGTGTTCTACTCGGTGCGCAGCGAGCGCATGCTCATGGAGCAGATGCGCTACAACCTGCTGTTCCGCTGGTTCGTCGGGCTGGCGATTGAGGACGCCGTGTGGGACCACTCGGTGTTCTCGAAGAACCGCGACCGGTTGCTGGAGCATGAAGTCGTGGAAGCGTTCTTCACCGAAGTCATGAGCCTGGCGGACAAACGGGGCTTGCTGTCGAGAGACCATTTCTCGGTGGACGGCACGCTGCTTCAGGCGTGGGCCAGTCACAAGAGCTTCCGCCGCAAGGACGGCCCGGACGATGGTCCGCCAGCCGGCGGTGGCCGCAACGCCGACACTGACTGGAAAGGCGAGCGACGTAGCAATGCCACGCACGAGTCGACTACTGATCCGGATGCGCGATTGTTCAAGAAGAGCCACAAGAGCCCGGCCATCCTGTGCTACCACGGGCACATCCTGATGGAGAATCGCTCGGGGCTGGTGGTCGGCGCCGTGGTTAGTCACGCGGATGGTTTCGCCGAGCGGGCCAGCGCGTTGCAATTGCTCGATTGCGTGCCAGGCGCTCATGCGAAGACAGTTGGCGCCGACAAGGCGTATGACACCCGCGACTTCGTGAACGATTGCCGCGCTCGCAACGTGACACCGCATGTCGCGCGCAACGATGAGCGTTGGGGCGGCAGCGCAATCGACGGTCGCACTTCGCGGCATGCGGGCTACCGGATTAGCCAGATCATCCGCAAACGAATCGAAGAGCATTTCGGCTGGGGCAAGACCATCGGACGGATCCGGCAGACCGTCTATCGCGGTATCAAGCGTGTCGACCAGCACTTCAAGCTGACGATGGTTGCGAGCAATCTGACCCGCATGGCCCGAATGCCAGGTGTGGTGCCCCAAGGAGCGACGCGATGAGCCGCTACGGCGCGAAGACTGCGCGCCACAAGGGCTGCATGCGTGCGCATGCCCCGCGCAGATTGCGCGGCGAACCGGTAATTCAGCGGGAAATCGCACGCGCAAGCCTCCTGAACATAGCTTCGGTCCTCGTGACGGGGCGCTTTTCAACAGCCTGCTAG
>NZ_FRAB01000009.1:94074-198953 GCF_900142195.1 Paraburkholderia terricola | reverse complement strand
ATACCATTGCCTCGAGCGTGGGCTACGCCATTTCGCAGCAAAAGCGCAAGTTGATCGAACAAGGCTTCGGGTGGGCCAAGACCGTGGGGCGCATGCGCCAGGTGGTGGTGCGCGGGTTGAAGAAAGTGGACCAGATGTTCGTGTTGAACATGGCTGCCTACAACCTCGTGCGCATGCGCTCACTGACACAAGTCCGTCTGTAGCAGCGAAAAACGCGGCAATGAAGCCAGAAATTGGCCTCAAACTGCCGAACAAGCGTGGAATTCACGTTGAAATTGCACAATGCGATAAACCTTGTGGCGAGAGCCGCGTAAGTGCAGAAAGGCTGCTTCTGTCGGACTGTATTTCAGCAGCCTGTTAAGGCAGTTCACGCACCCGATCAACGGCGAAGGCATATGCCGGCTGATTCATCGCCGTTATGCGAGCGCCGAAACGCAGACCTCAACAACGGAAGTGATCGATGTTCTGCCCAGCGTAAATCGCACGCGCGAGCCAGTCCGGCTTGTCGCCGTGACCGTCCCACGTATTGCCGAAGGCGTCGCGATACATCACGGCTCGCGTCTTGGCTGCGTCGGCCTCGATCGCCTCGGCTAGCGCTTCGGTCGTGATGCCGTATTCGTCCATGCGTCGGCGTATCCACAGGATCAAGCGCTCACGCGCATTCCCGTCGAGGTCGAACAGCCTTTGTTCTTCTCGCTCTTTCATAACGTACCGGTTTCGCGGCTGATAATGCTCGCGTTGGATATACAAAGAGTTCGCTAAAACAACGCGAAGCTTATGCGTGATTCAGATAGGCACGTGCGAATCGAACTCGCGACGCCTCTCCCGATGCGGGGAAACTCGCACCTGGAAATCATGCCCAACAAATCCTGGATTTCGGGGAATTGGCCGGCAAACGGCTCGAATTCGGCCCACGACTTGCCTCAGTGTTCCGAGGCTGCTTCAGCGTATGGAAGGCAATTCTAGCATCCAATTTCTTATGTTTGCAGCAAGGGTTTGCTTTACCTGCGATGTGGGGGTTTTCAAATTCTTATTGGGTTATTAGGGTCGCCCGCGCAGGCGCGCAGTTAATTAACCTTGAGACAGCAAGGATAGATACTGGCGCAAAGCTAAACACAATCCGCACGGAAAAACGCAAATGCAAGACCACACCCACTCATGCTATGTTTCATTGATTAACATCCGAGCGTACAGGAGACACACAACATGCCCGCATCGACCGCTATCGTCACGATTCTCGCCGCGCTGCTGCTCGGTGCGATGAGTCCCGGCCCGAGCTTTGTCATCGTGGCCCGCAATGCCATCGGACTATCGCGCGGCGACGGTCTCGCCACCGCGCTCGGCATGGGCATCGGCGGCGTGTTCTTTAGCGGCGTGGCGTTGCTCGGCCTATACACGTTGCTCGCCACTGTCGAATGGCTGTACATCGGCCTGAAAGTGGCGGGCGGTCTCTACCTGATCTACCTGGCGTCGAAAATCTGGCGCGGCGCGGCCAAACCGCTCGCATTCGATGCAGCCCAAGCCGCCCCGGCCAATGTGCGCAAATCTTTCTGGATCGGCCTGAGCACGCAACTCAGCAATCCGAAAACAGCCGTCTACTACGGCAGTATCTTCGCGGCCCTGCTTCCGCAACATCCGCCGCTGTGGTCCTACTTCGCATTGCCGCCCGCGATCTTCGCTATCGAAGCCGGCTGGTACACGATCGTCGCACTGTGCTTTTCGAGCAAGCGACCGCGCGAAGTCTATTTGCGCTGGAAAGCGTGGATCGATCGCGTCGCGGCGGGCGCGGTTGCGGCGCTTGGACTGCGCCTCGTTTTGACGGCACATAAAGTCGGCATCTGAAACCTCGCTTGCCGTGGTTCGGCTTGGCGCGCCGAGCCGCTTATGGTGCCGCATCGCGCGACACGCCGAACCACGGCCGCAAGGTATGCCCCGGCGAGGAGCAATAGGCCCTTTCCGAAACAGTTACAAGTTAAGTGTTGACGCTGGCATGCCCCGGCGGTTACTGTGGCGATCGAAGTTCAAGAAGTTCGATTGCTGTTCATCAATGTTCGCTCCTCAGCGGTATTCGTTGTCCTCTCCCTCCTTGACGCTTCAAGCGCTCCTCAACAGAGCAAATCTTTCTATTTTTTCCTCAAGGATTCTTCATGGATACCGGTACCGTTAAGTGGTTCAACGACAGCAAGGGCTTTGGCTTCATCACCCCGGACAAAGGCGGCGACGACCTGTTCGCGCACTTCTCCGAAATCAGCGGCGACGGCTTCAAGACGCTCGCTGAAAATCAGAAGGTGAGCTTCGAAACGAAGCAAGGCCCGAAGGGTCTGCAAGCGGCTAACATCAAGCCGCTGTAAGTTTGAAGGGCTCGGTGTCCGGCAACGGGCATCGGGCTGCAGCGACATCCTCGCGGAGCTTCGTCTCCCACAGTTGGCGCGATCGCTTTTAGCTGCACGTGTTTTTCGCAGCAAGCCCAAAGCGCCAAACGCCTCGTTGCACCTCTCATTCTCCCTCTGGCTTCAACGCCCTTTTTTCGCTTTCCGACTGCGTCGTGATTCGGCTTGCAATGGCTTGAATCGGCTCGTCCGCGTGACTCGTACAACGGTCCGCCCGGCAGGCACGCACTCGTACATCATTAAAATAAAATGACAAACAAACATAGGCATCACTACAACGGCTATGCCGTCCAACCCTCGGCGCATCGTTTGCCCGACGGCAGCTTTTCATCCAACCTGTTGCTCGAACGCGCTGACAGCGCGCGTGCCGAAGGGCGCTACCAGTTCTATTCGCTCGATTACTTCACGAACGAAGAACAGGCTTTGCAGCACTCGGCAAGCTGGGCACGCAACTGGGTCGACACGCGCGGTTAAGCGCGCGGCCCACGGCTCTACGCGATGACGCGCGCATGATTTGCGCGCGCATCTCGCGACATGACGTAGTGCGCCATGCGACACGCTTTGCAATCGCAGGCGGCCTTACTCGCCCTGCTCCGCCTTGATTCGCGCGCGCAGTTCAAACTTCTGAATTTTTCCCGTCGACGTCTTCGGCAATTCGCCGAAGCGCACCGCTTTCGGCAACTTGTATCCCGCAAGAAAGAGCCGGCAGTGCGCGATGATCTCTTCCGCGCTCACCTGAGCGCCTTCCTTGAGTTCGACGAATGCGCACGGCACCTCGCCCCATTTCGGATCGACCATCGCCACCACGGCGGCAACCGATACCGCGGGGTGACGGTACAGCGTGTCCTCGACCTCGATGCTCGAAATGTTCTCGCCGCCTGAAATGATGATGTCCTTGCTGCGATCGCGAATGCGAATGTAGCCATCGGGCATCCGCACGCCCAGGTCGCCGGTGTGGAACCAGCCGCCGCTGAACGTGGCCTCGGTGGCGCGCTCGTTCTTCAGATAGCCCTTCATGCAGATGTTGCCGCGGAACATGATCTCGCCGATCGTCTCGCCGTCGTCAGGCACGGGCGCGAGCGTGTCCGGGTCGAGCACCGTCACGGCCGCTTGCAGGTGGTAGCGCACACCTTGCCGCGCGTTCAGTTCGGCGCGTTCGCTGTCGCCGAGCGCTTCCCACTCCTCCTGTTTCGCACAGACGGCGGCCGGCCCATAGGTCTCGGTGAGTCCGTACACGTGCGTCAGATCGAAACCGATTTCCTTCATCTTCGCGATCACGGCCGGTGGCGGGGCCGCGCCGGCCACCATGGTCGACACGCGATGCTCGATGCCGTCTCGCCATTCGGCCGGCGCATTCGCCAGTGCGCTCTGCACGATCGGCGCGCCGCAATAGTGCGTGACGCATTCGCGGCGGATCAGGTCGAACACCGTCTTCGCGTCGAACTTGCGCAGACAGACGTTGACGCCGGCGCGCGCCGCCACCGTCCACGGAAAACACCAGCCGTTGCAGTGGAAAAGCGGCAAGGTCCACAGGTAAATTGCATGCTTGGGCATATCCCATTCGAGGATATTGCTGAGCGCATTCAGATAAGCGCCGCGATGGTGGTAGACCACGCCTTTGGGATCGCCAGTCGTGCCCGACGTGTAATTCAGCGCGACGGCGTCCCACTCGTCGGCCGGCATGGTCCACGCGAATTGCGGATCGCCCGATTGCAGCAACGCTTCGTAGTCGGTCGCGCGGATGAATTTGCCGGGGTCGGCGGGCATCGCGTCCGCCACGCTGATGACGTGAAGATCGGGGAACTCCAGCGCGGCGCGATGCGCGAATTCGCCGTACTCGGTATCGACGATCAGCGCCTTCGCCTCGCCGTGACGCAACATGAACAGCAGCGACGGCACGTCGAGCCGCGTATTCAGTGTGTTGAGCACGGCACCGGCCATCGGCACGCCGAAGTGCGCTTCTATCATCGGAGGAATGTTGGGCAGCAAGGCGGCGACCGTGTCACCGCGTTCTATGCCGGCCTGCCGCAACGCGCTGGCAAGACGCCGCGCGCGTTCATAGGTCTCGCGCCAGTTGCGGCGAATCTCCCCGTGGACGACCGCCGGCCGCTCACCGTAGACTTCGGCTGCGCGTACGATGAAATCGATGGGCGTCAGCGGGACATAATTGGCCTCGCGCCGCTCGAGGCCTTCTTCGAACATGTGCTTCATCACGTCGTCTCCTGAGGCGCGGGCCGCGCCGTCGATTGTTTTGATTGATGATTCAAGCCTAGCAACTGTCATGGTGAACTGTCTGTCATTCAAATGACAGAGTAGCGCGCGCCGGCTTTTGTGAATCGGCTTCGTCGGCATACGTATCCTTAACCGCTCATGAACGACGCTCCTCTCACCGCCCCGTCGGACGCTCGCTCGCACCGGCCGGCGCGGGTAGCGTGCGCCGACCTGCCGCGGCTATTCGCCACCTGCGCCTGGTTTCGCGCGCTCGCCGCCGAGCACCAGGCCATGGTGCTCTCCAGCGCGCACGCGGAGCACCTGGAAGCCGGCGCGTGGGTCGCGCGCCGCCAGGAACCGTCGAACTACTGGATCGGCGTGCATTCCGGCCTCATCAAGCTCGCGATCTACAACGCGTCGGGCCGCAGTTGCACGCTCTCCGGCGTGCCGCCCGGCGGCTGGTTCGGCGAAGGCAGCGTGATCAAGCGCGAATTGCGCAAATACGATGTGGCTGCGATTCAGCCTTCGCTCGCGATGTTCGTGCCGTCCGACACATTCCATGCACTTCTGGAATCGAGTCTGCCGTTCACCGGCTTCGTGATCCGGCAACTGAACAACCGCATGGGCGAATTCATCGCCTCGATCCAGAACAGCCGGTTGCTGGATGTGGATGCGCGCGTCGCGCAGTCGCTCGCGCAATTATTCAATCCCGATCTCTATCCCGACACGGGCCGAACGCTCGCCATTTCGCAGGAAGAAGTCGGCCTCCTGGCGGGCGTATCGCGCCAGCGGATCAATCAGGCGCTGCAAAACCTGGAAAAGCTGCGGATTCTGCGCCTCTCGTACAACCAGATCGAGGTGCTCGATCTCGAACGCCTGTACGCGTTCGGCCGTGAACAGATCTAGCGCTTACGCGCATTTTCCATGCACGGTTTCGCCGCGCGTTCAGCGGCGACCCGCCTTCTATCAGCCCACATTTTGAGCATCAGGATAAAGAAAGCACCGCAAAAGCCGTTATGCGAGCTATGCAGCGCAGATTGCAGCCCTTCCCCATTCCGAGCTCAACGTCCTGGCCAAGCTGATAATGAACCGTCTGACACTCAAACAGAAGTTGTGGGTCCCGTTGCTGCTTTGCTGGGTGGCGCTCCTGATCGTGACCGTTGTGAACGCGTTGGAAGCGCGTAGCGCTCAAATGGACGCGCGGCGCGCGGATCTGGCCGACGTCACCGACATGGCGGTATCGATCGTCGCCGACTACGCGAAGCAGGCCGACGCCGGCAAGCTCTCCGTCGACGAAGCGAAACAGCAGGCCATCGCCCGCATCAATGCGCAGCGCTATGGCACGTCCGGCTACGTGACGATCGTGCGCGGCGATTCGGTGATGATCACGCATCCGATGAGCCCGAAGCTGAACGGCAAGGACATGAGCGCCTTTCGCGACGCCAAGGGCAACGCGCTGTATCAGGACATCGCCCAGGCCGGCGGCTCGGCGGCGGGCGCCGGATATCTGCGCTACTGGTGGCCTAAACCCGGCGCAACGGCGCCGAGCGAAAAGATCGGCTACGTGAAGCGCTTCGTTCCGTGGAATTGGGATTTCATCGCCGGCGCCTATATGGACGACATCCAGGCGCAGTTCTATGCAACCCTCGGGCGTTCGGCCGGCATGCTCGTGCTGCTTGGCGTGCTGGTGTCGTTCGTGGCGTCGCGCGTGGTGCGCAATGTGTCGCGCTCGATCGGCGGCGAGCCTTCCAGCGCGGCGGCCATCGCCATGCAGATCGCCCAAGGCGATCTCGCCACGCACATCGACCTGCGCCGCGACGACACGTCGAGCCTGTTGTTCTCGCTGCATGAGATGCGCAATCAGCTTGCCGCCACGGTCGCGCGAATCAAGACCTCCGCCGAGACGATCACCGTCGCCTCGAAGGAGATTGCGGCAGGCAACCTCGATCTGTCGAGCCGCACCGAGGAACAGGCGGCTTCGTTGCAGCAAACGGCCGCCAGCATGGACGAACTGACGAAGACCGTCACACAGAATGCCGACAATGCGGCGACCGCGTCCGAACTGGCGACCGATGCATCGAATATCGCCGCGCGCGGCGGTCAGGTGGTCAACGACGTGGTCGAGAAAATGGCGGGCATCACCGAGGGTTCGCGCAAGATCGGCGAGATCATCAGCGTGATCGAAGGCATCGCGTTCCAGACCAATATCCTCGCGCTGAACGCCGCGGTGGAAGCGGCGCGCGCCGGCGAAGAGGGCCGCGGCTTCGCGGTGGTCGCGGGCGAAGTGCGCAATCTCGCTCAGCGCAGCGCGACGGCGGCCAAGGAGATCAAGGTGCTGATCGACCAGTCGGTGGCGCAAGTCGGCGAGGGCTCGACGCTGGCCGGGAGGGCGGGCAGCACGATCGGCGAGGTGGTCGACGCGGTGCACCGCGTGACGGCGATCATCAACGAGATTTCGGCGGCTTCGAAGGAACAGAGTTCGGGCATCGGCGAGATCAATCTCGCGATCCGGCAAATGGACGACGTGACGCAGCGTAACGCGGCGCTCGTCGAGCAGGCCGCGGCCGCAGCCGGTTCGCTCGATGAACAGACGGAACGGCTCCGGCATGCCGTTGCCGTGTTCAAGGTCGAGCAACATGCCTGATTGAGCGGGGCACTTTCCGCTTCGATTGAAAAAGGCCGTCACGGGCTGATCCGGTGACGGCCTTTGTTTTTGCGCTTTTCTGCGCGGTGAGGGAGGCCCGCAATCGATGCAAACGGTGCGGGTGTCAGCCATCGGTCCAAACCGCGCGTCCATAAAAAAAGGTGCCGCGAACGGCACCTTTTCGTACGACAACCAGCTTCTGCTGAAGCTTAGAAGCGGTGACGCAGACCGACCGTAGCAGCCGTCTGGTTCTTCGACGACGACGGCAGTTGCGACACGTCGCCGCTGTAGATCGACGCGACACCGCCGTCGCCCATTGCGTGCTGGTACACGGCTTGAGCGTAGACGTCCGTACGACGCGACAGCGAGTAGTCGGCTTGCAGGCCGATCTGGTGGTAACGGGTCTTCAGATCGTTGCCGTCCGCGTTGGTACCGTAACCGCGTGCGTCCGTGAACGTGTAAGCGATGCCCAGGCCCAGAGCCGGCGTCACGTTGTACTTGCCGTTGACTTCGTAGTTGTTCGAGCGGCCTTGGCGTTGGCCCACTGCGGCGCCGACGAGGTTGTCCACGCGCGATTGCGTCCATGCGAGACCGACGGTAGCCGGGCCGAATGCGTACGAAGCAGCTGCGCCGAACTCACGTTGACGGAAGTTGCCGGTAATGACGCCGGAGTTGTTCGCCAGTACGCCGTCCGAAGCACCGGTGGCGTTTGCCGCCGGATTGTTTTGCTGTGCGTAAGCCGCGCCCAAACGCAGACCTTGGAACTGGTATGCAGCACCAACGCTGTATTCACGGTTGTTCGCGAATGCGCCAGCCTGGTTCGAGAAACCGTACGTGCCGCCGAACGTGAAGCCAGCGTAGTTAGCGCTCGAGTACTTGATCGAGTTGTTGACGGAGTAGCCGCCGTTCGTGTTCAGGTTGTCGTTGTTGAACGGATGCGCGAAGTACGTGCCGCCCCAGCTGCCCGTTGCGGTCAGCGGTGCCAGGTAGTCTTGCGCAGCATCGTATTGACGACCCAGCGTGACCGAACCGAACTGGTCGCTCGCCAGACCGACGAACGCCTGACGGTTGAACATACCGTTGTTGTTAGCGAACTTGCCGTTGTTGATGTTGAAGCCGCTTTCCAACGTGAAGATTGCCTTCAGACCGCCGCCCAGGTCTTCCGAGCCGCGCAGACCGAACATGCTTTGATTGATGCCACCGCTGCCAGCGGCCCACTTCGAACTGTGGTTGACGTTGCTGGTGTAGGTCAGGCCGGCATCCAGCAGACCATACAGGGTCACGCTGCTTTGTGCGTGAGCGACGGAAGCGAACGATGCGGCAACCGCAACGACGATGAGACTCTTTTTCATGCGTGGGACTCCAGGTTCGATAATTTACGCGGGGAGCGGGACCTGCCTCAACGGCGCCTGCATCACACGCCGCCGCCCCGTTTGCTGAACCGCTTCGGATCAGCCAGGCACCCTCTGAAACGAAGCGTGAGTGTAGGTGGACACCCTGGTATCGACGCCTGCAATTCGCACAACATGATTTTTCCGAATCAGCAACAATCAGCCCGCAATAAGTAATAGTCCTTGTATTTCAGCCATTTAGCGCAAGACACAACATGTCTCGCGTCTGCCTGAGACGTAAATTATCCGCAACCAATCAATATAAAAGTTGTGCGTCTGCAACAGCGTTTTAACACTCCAGACTTAATCGGGCAGAAGTAAGAAGTTGATTCGTTAAAGAACATCGCCAATTGCTCTGCCGTTCGAATGCGGCATAAATTTATTTTAGAAATTTTGGAACTTAATAGATTTAAGACAGTCGCCCCTCTCTGGATAAAAGAAAGGGCGCGATCTTATCGCCGTGGATTGCCTCGCAATCATTTTTTGATTTGAATTCCGGCTCTTCTTCTAAGACCGAAATTTTCTCTTAGCCGCTCGGCAGTCTGTGGGCCGGGCCCCGGTGGCGGTCGCCGCCGCACGTGGGGCGGCGCGGATAAGAACCGCCGTTTAGGCGGTCACGCATTCCTGAGCTAAAGCGCACATCACTTTGCTTGGAAAAAGCCAATGCGCTGAAAGAGGGAAGCCTTCAGCACGGGCGTTGCCCGGAGGTGAATTGCGGCGCCGGCCGCCGCGTGACAAAACCCGTGCTGAGAGCGGACGGCAAACATCTAACAGCCTTCCTGATTTACTTAACGGCGCTGCCGTACCCTTTTTTACACGGAGTTTCCCTACTTTGAGGCTGGCCAGCCTTATGGCCGGTCTCGCGATCGGCCAAGCGTCTCTTCGTCTTCGGGCGAACTGCCTGGTGCGAGCGGATCGGTTTCCGGCTGCGTGTCCGGTCTGTCTGGCGACGGACGCGGTTGCTCATCTGGCTCATCTGGCTCATCTGGCTCATCGAGCGGCTGGCCGGCGGGATCGGCGATGGGATCAATGGTGGGATCGGTTTGCATGACGGGAACGTCCTCCTGGATGGGAATGCCTTCCGCCGTTCCACGCGCAACGAATATTCCCGGAACCGGGCAGCGCTTGCGAAGAATCTTGAGCGGGCAGTAGGACGACGCAGTCGGGAATCAAATCAGCGGCAATTCGCGGTGTCGGTGAGAAGACGACGGATAAAGGCCGCCTTCTAAATAACCGAATCAAATTGCTCAGCCCGATTAACACCGCAATAGAAGGGGCATATTGCCGCGCTTGATAGCCGGCTTCATGCAATAAAAAAGGGCTCCGAAATCTCGGAACCCTTCTTTTACATCCTTGGTGGGCCGGGTCGGAGTCGAACCGACGATGTCCTTTCGGAGGCGGATTATGAGTCCGCTGCCTGCAACCAGCACGGCGTCCGGCCCAAGAAAAAGACCCGGTCTCAAGGCCGGGCCTATTCGCTGATTGGCCGACATACTACACGAAAAAGGGGGCTGCGCAACCGCCTCGCCGGCGCGAAACAACCGCAACAG
Organism: Paraburkholderia terricola; assembly: GCF_900142195.1. Lineage (GTDB taxonomy): Bacteria > Pseudomonadota > Gammaproteobacteria > Burkholderiales > Burkholderiaceae > Paraburkholderia > Paraburkholderia terricola. The sequence continues at coordinate 188,767 of NZ_FRAB01000009.1, read as the reverse complement.
CCCCTTCACAGCGCTAGATCGCCAGCCGCACGTCGCGCGCTTCGGTCAATTCCCTTCGAGGAATGACTTCAGCTTGTCCGAGCGGCTCGGATGGCGCAGCTTGCGCAGCGCCTTTGCCTCGATCTGACGGATCCGTTCACGCGTCACGTCGAACTGCTTGCCGACTTCCTCGAGCGTGTGATCGGTGCTCATTTCGATACCGAAACGCATGCGCAGCACCTTCGCTTCGCGCGGCGTCAGCGAGTCGAGCACGTCTTTCACGACGTCGCGCATGCTGGCGTGCAACGCCGCATCCGCCGGCGCGACCGTGTTCGTATCCTCGATGAAGTCGCCCAGATGCGAATCGTCGTCGTCGCCGATCGGCGTTTCCATCGAGATCGGCTCTTTCGCGATCTTCATGATCTTGCGGATCTTGTCTTCCGGCATTTCCATCTTTTCCGCCAGCGTTGCCGGATCCGGCTCGAGACCGGTTTCCTGCAAAATCTGACGCGAAATGCGGTTCATCTTGTTGATCGTTTCGATCATGTGAACCGGAATCCGGATCGTACGCGCCTGGTCCGCAATCGAACGCGTGATGGCCTGGCGAATCCACCACGTTGCGTACGTGGAGAACTTGTAGCCGCGGCGATATTCGAACTTGTCCACCGCCTTCATCAGACCGATGTTGCCTTCCTGAATCAGGTCGAGGAATTGCAGACCACGGTTCGTGTATTTCTTCGCGATCGAGATCACGAGACGCAAGTTCGCCTCGGTCATCTCGCGCTTCGCCTGCCGCGCCTTCAACTCGCCCGCCGCCATCTGACGGTTGGTTTCCTTCAGGTCCTTCAGCGGCAGCACCACGCGTGCTTGCAAATCCAGCAGACGTTGCTGCTGTTCGCGGATCGCCGGAATGTTACGCGTGAGGATCGCGCTGTACGCGTGACCTTCGGCAACGATCTTGTCGGCCCATTCGAGATCCGTTTCACTGCCGGGGAAGCGTGCGATGAACTCGGCGCGCGGCATGCCGCACTTGTCGACCACCGTATGCAGAATCTGACGCTCGACCTGACGCACTTCGTCCACCTGCGCGCGCAGCGTGTCGCACAGACGCTCGACGGTACGCGCGGTGAAGCGGATCGTCATCAGTTCGTTCTGGATCGTTTCCTGCGCCTTCAGATAAGACTTGGACTTGTAGCCTTCCTTCTCGAACGCGCGACGCATCTTGTCGAACCATTCGCTGATGAGGGCGAATTTTTCGAGCGACGCACGCCTGAGCGCTTCCATCTGCGCCGCGTTGGCCGTGGCTTGCGCCGTGCCGTCGTCTTCTTCCTCGTCCTCTTCGGCTTCTTCCTCGACTTCCTCGTCCTCGCTCTCGATCGCCTCGGCCTCTTGCGCGGAGAAACCGTCCGCATCTTCCGCGTTGGCGTCGATCAGACCGTCGACCAGTTCGTCGATACGGATTTCCTCGTTCGCGACGCGTTCAGCCATCGCCAGAATGTCGGCGATCGTGGTCGGACACGCGGAGATCGCCATGACCATGTGCTTCAGGCCGTCTTCGATCCGCTTGGCGATTTCGATTTCGCCTTCACGCGTAAGCAGTTCGACCGTACCCATTTCACGCATATACATGCGGACCGGGTCGGTGGTGCGGCCGAATTCCGAGTCGACGGTGGAAAGCGCGACTTCCGCTTCCTCTTCCACTTCGTCATCCGACGAAGCGGCCGGCGCGTTGTCGTTCAGCAGCAGCGTTTCAGCGTCCGGCGCCTGCTCGTACACCGCCACGCCCATGTCGTTGAACGTGCTGATGATGCCTTCGATCGCCTCGGTTTCCGTGAAGTTGTCCGGGAGGTGATCGTTGATTTCAGCGTAGGTCAGGAAACCACGCTCCTTGCCGAGCTTGATCAGCGCGCGCAGTTTGGAGCGGCGCTCCTCGATTTCCTCGACCGTGCCGGGCTGCGACGACGCGAACGCGTCTTTCAGCAGCGCTTTTTCCTTGGCACGACGATCGCGAGCCTTGACCTTTTCCACCTTGCCGGGAACGGCTGCAGGGGTTTCTTCGCTCTGGGTTGCGTCGTCATCGACGGGTACTTCATTCAGCTTTTTCGTCATGGAGTTCGCCGTACCGGCTGTAGTCTCGACTCGCGGCTGGTGGACAACAGCCGGTTGAACCGTGGATACTGGAGTCTCGCGCACTACCGCATCGTCCTTCGCGGCAGCCGCTTCCCTTGCGCTTCTGACACCCGGCCGCCTGGCCGCGGGTGATACAGCTTTCGCCGCCCTGACCGGCTCCGCTCGCGCAGCTGAAGTGGTCGAGGATTTCTTCCCCGCAGCCGGCGCAACGCTGACGGCAGACGCCTTCTTGGCGGAAGAAGCTAACTTGGCTTCGGTGACCTTTCCGGTCCGCTCCCTGGAGCGCGTGCCTGCCGCTTTCTTTCCGCCCGTGGTCCCGTCTGAAGTCTTTGCCATCGCATCGCCTTTTCGCCTTTGCTAGGAAAACCCTTTGAAAAACAAACCGCTGGAAACCTTTAATTATACCACCCAGGTTTCCGGCGTTCCGCCTACAACCCAAGCTGACGCTTCATGTCAGCCCGCTTCCGATTCAGCTCCGAGAGTTCCGCGAACTCCTCCGGCGTATGCCGGGATTGCCGCGAAAGCTGCTCGAGACGATCGCAGTAAGCGTCGTAACGCATCTTCAGAATCGCCGCCTTCAGTTCTTCGCCAACGATCCGTTCCTGCTCGCGCCGTTCCTCGATGACGGTCGCATCTTCCGGATCCTTCAGCAGCAAATCCCGGACGTTTTCATCATAGTCTAGAATTTTGCGAAAGATTTCCTCGAAAGTTGGGGCGTTTGCGCCGTTGCGCAACAGATCCGACAACAATTGAAATTCCGCCGAATCGCCCAGCGCGCGTGCATGCGTCGTCACTTCCTCGAACAGCTCTCCGTGCCGGGTGACGCTTAGAAGCGCCTGTTCCGACTCTTCGTCGAGCACCGCCACCGTGCGCGGGTACATCACCAGATTGCGCAGCGTTTTCTCTTCGATCCCGGTCACGCTGCGCCGGTCCTTGCGTGCCGGGGCCGAACGGGCCGCCGCCGCGATGCGTGAATCGACCTCGCACAGCGCCGCCACTTCGTCGAATGGCACGTCCAGCCGGTCGGCGAACATATGCATGACCTGGGCGCGCAACGCATTGGCCGGCAGCGCCTGCAGCAGGGGCTTGGCGTCGAATAGCGCGCGGGCGCGGCCTTCCGGCTGGTCCAGCTCCTTGCCTGTCAGTACTTCGTTCAGCATGAACTGGGAGAGCGGCATGGCACGCTCGACCTGCTCGGCGAACGCCTCGGTGCCGAATTCACGCACGTAGCTGTCCGGATCGTGCTCGGACGGTAAAAAAAGGAACCGGATCGTCCGGTTGTCCGCCGCATGCGGCAGACAGGCATCGAGCGCACGGCGCGCCGCGCGCCGTCCCGCCGAATCGCCGTCGAAACTGAAGATGACCGTGTCGGTCTGGCGCATCAGTTTCTGGACATGAATCGGCGTGCAGGCCGTGCCGAGCGTGGCGACCGCGTTCTGGAACCCTAGCTGGGCCAGCGCAACCACGTCCATATAACCTTCAACCACCAGCACGTAATGCTGTTCGCGAATTGCCAGGCGCGCCTCGAATAGCCCGTACAGCTCGCTGCCCTTGTTAAATAGAGGCGTTTCCGGGGAATTCAAATATTTCGGCTCGCCACCGTCCAGCACGCGGCCGCCGAAGCCGATCACCTGCCCCTTCACATTGCGTATCGGGAACATGATCCGTTCGCGAAAGCGGTCGTATCGACGGTTCTGACCCTGTGCGTCGGACTTTTCGCTGACGATTACAAGGCCGGACTCGACCAGCGCGTCGTCACGGTAGTTCGGGAAAGCGGCTTCGAGGTTCTGCCAGCCGTCCGGCGCGTAGCCGAGCCCGAAGCGGGCCGCGATCTCGCCCGTCAGGCCGCGCTTCTTCAGATACTGGATCGCGACCGGCGCGCCGCGCAATTGCTTGCGGTAAAAGTCGCAGGCGGTCTGCATGACCTCGGAGAGCGCCGTGGTCACCGCCTTTGACGCCGCCGGCGCATAACCGCCGGAACCCCCACCGCCGCCGCCATACCCCGGCGAAGGCTCGTTCGGCACGGTCAGACCCACCGACTGCGCGAGTTCGTTGACCGCCTCGGGAAACGAGGAGCCCACATGCTCCATCAGGAAACCGATGGCCGTACCATGCGCGCCGCAGCCGAAGCAGTGATAGAACTGCTTGGTCGGGCTAACGGTAAACGAAGGGCTCTTCTCGTTGTGAAACGGGCACAGCCCCATGAAGTTCGCGCCGCCCTTTTTCAACTGCACATACCGGCCGACCACGTCGACGATATCGACGCGGTTCAGCAGGTCCTGCAGGAATGACGGTGGAATCACAGTAAATGACGCTGCCTGAAAAGCTCGAGGCCGCGCGAGCCGAGCCGCCGAGCGGCGGCAGGCGCGGACTGGAAATAGGGAATTACTTCGCGAGCGCGGCTTTGACTTGCGCCGAGACGGCGGTCATGTCGGCACGGCCGGCGAGTTTCGGCTTGAGCACGCCCATGACCTTGCCCATGTCCTGCGGGCCGGCCGCGCCGGTTTGCGCGACGGCGGCCTGGACTTCGGCGACGATCTCCGCCTCGGACATCTGCTCCGGCATGTAAGCGGACAGGATGGCCAGTTCGGCCTTTTCCTTGTCGGCGAGATCCGTGCGGCCGGCCGCTTCGAACTGGCTGATCGAGTCCTTGCGCTGCTTGATCATCTTGTCGATGACAGCGGTGATGGCGGCGTCGTCGAGCGTGACGCGCTCATCGACTTCACGCTGCTTGATCGCGGCCAGCAGCAGACGGATCGTGCCGAGACGCTCGGTCTCGCGCGCCCGCATGGCGGCCTTCATATCGTCGTTGATCTGGTCCTTGAGACTCATCACTCACCTGAATGCGTTGGAATTGAAAAACCGGCCGCGCTGCCAATTGCATCAACACAGATACCCGCTTGGGACTGCTTCCTCAAGCGGGTTGGCGCAATGTGCGTAGTGGATGCGACCCTGCCGGCTGGCCCGAAGGGCCGTGTTTTCCGTGATGGCGCCAGTTGCGCCTTCACCGTTGGATGTCGCCGCTCCGTTCGACAAGAACCGCGGCAACGCCAGAATCAGTAGAACTTCCTTGGCAGCATCTGGCTCCGCAGACGCTTGAAATGACGCTTCACCGCAGCCGCCTTCTTGCGCTTGCGCTCGGCCGTAGGCTTTTCGTAAAACTCGCGGGCGCGAAGTTCCGTCAACAAGCCGGCTTTCTCCATGGTGCGCTTGAAACGGCGCATGGCAACTTCAAACGGCTCGTTGTCTTTTACGCGGATGGTCGTCATTTTTCAATAACGGAACTTTGTAAAGGTTCAGGAGTATAGCAGAGCTTTCTCATAAAGCCATGGCGCCGTCAAGCCCCGCGGACGTACTCCGCGGCCGCCTGGCCGGCCGCCACGCCCGACGCCCACGCCCATTGAAAGTTGTAGCCGCCGAGCCAGCCGGTCACGTCCACCGCTTCGCCGATGAAGTACAGACCGGGCGCGCGGGCGCTCATCATCGTCGACGACGACAGGTCGCGCGTGTCGACGCCGCCGCGCGTCACTTCGGCCTTGCGGTAGCCTTCGGTGCCGTTCGGGGTGAGCGTCCAGCGCGACAAAGCCTCGCCGATGCGGCGCAGGGTCTTGTCGGGCAAGTCGGCGACGCGCGCTTCGGCGGCTATCTGGTGGGTCTCCAGCCACACGTGAGCGAGCCGCTGCGGCACCCAGTCCGACAACAGATTCGCAATCTGACGCTTCGTGCCGGTTTTCGCTTCGAGCAACGCCGTCACGGCCTGCTGCTCCGGCAGCAGGTCGATGTGAATCGGCTCGCCAGGCTGCCAGTAGCTCGAGATTTGCAGAACGCCGGGGCCGGACAGGCCACGGTGCGTCAACAGCAGGTCTTCGTTGAATTCGGCGCCGGTCTTTTTATCGCCGGTCGCCAGCCGCACTTCCAGCGACACCCCGGAAAGCGCCGCGAACGGCTCCCAGTCGGCGGGCGCGAAGGTCAGCGGAACCAGTGCTGGGCGCGTGTCGATCAGTTTGTGGCCGAATTGCTTGGCGAGACGGTAGGCGAAATCGGTGGCGCCGATCTTCGGAATCGACAAACCGCCGGTCGCGATCACGAGGGCGCGCGCCATGATCGGACCCGAGTGCGTGTCCAGCGTGAACCGTCCTTCGGCATCCTGCCGCACCTGTTCGACCGACAGCGGGGCGCGCCATGCAATGCCGCCCGCGTCGCACTCGTTCTTCAGCACATTGATGACGGCGTCGCTCGTCTGGTCGCAGAACAGTTGCCCCTTGTGCTTCTCATGCCATGTCACGTGATGGCGCTTGAGCAGCGCCATGAAGTCGCGCGGCGTGTAGCGCGCCAGTGCCGAGCGGCAAAAATGCGGATTCGCCGACAGATAATTGGCCGGCCCGGCGTACAGATTCGTGAAGTTGCAGCGGCCGCCGCCGGAGATGCGGATTTTTTCCGCGAGACGCTGCGAGTGGTCGATCAGCACCACGCGGCGGCCGAGTTGCCCGGCCACGGCCGCGCACATCATCCCGGCCGCGCCCGCGCCGATCACTGCGATATCGAAGGATTCCATGGGGCCGCATTGTACCTGCGCGTCCGCGGCCGGCTGCCCGCACTGCTATACTTTCAGGCTTGCTTTTTCACTTCCGGACGCCTGCCGCGCGTCCTTTCAGGTTCACCTCACCATGCTCGTTCTCGGCATCGAAAGCTCCTGCGACGAAACCGGTCTCGCGCTCTACGACACCGAGCGCGGCCTGCTCGCGCACGCGCTGCATTCGCAGATCGCGATGCATCGGGAGTACGGCGGCGTGGTGCCGGAACTGGCGTCGCGCGACCATATCCGGCGCGCGCTGCCCCTGCTCGAAGAGGTGATGGAGCGTGCGGGCGCGGCGCGTGGCGACATCGACGCGATCGCTTATACCCAGGGCCCCGGCCTCGCGGGCGCGCTGCTGGTGGGCGCGAGCATCGCCAATTCGCTGGCGATGGCGTGGGACAAGCCGACCATCGGCATTCACCATCTTGAAGGGCACTTGCTGTCGCCGCTGCTGGTGGATGAGCCGCCGCCGTTTCCGTTCGTCGCGTTGCTGGTTTCCGGCGGTCATACACAGTTGATGCGCGTGACGGACGTGGGCGTCTACGAAACGCTCGGCGAAACGCTGGACGACGCCGCCGGCGAAGCCTTCGACAAAACCGCCAAGCTGCTTGGCCTCGGTTATCCGGGCGGCCCGGAAGTCTCGCGCATGGCGGAGTTCGGCACGCCCGGCGCCGTGGTCCTGCCGCGCCCGATGCTGCATTCCGGCGACCTCGATTTCAGCTTTAGCGGCCTGAAGACCGCCGTGCTCACGCACGCAAAAAAACTTGGCGGCGCGAACATCTGCGAGCAGGCGAAAGCCGATCTGGCGCGCGCTTTCGTCGACGCGGCGGTCGAAGTGCTGGCGGCCAAGTCGCTGGCCGCGCTCAAGCGGACCAGGCTCAACCGGCTGGTCGTGGCGGGCGGCGTGGGCGCGAACCGGCAGTTGCGCGAGGCGCTTTCCGCTGCCGCGAAGAAGCGCAATTTCTATGTCCATTACCCGGACTTGTCCCTGTGCACGGACAACGGCGCGATGATCGCGCTCGCCGGCGCACTGAGGCTGCAACGCTGGCCCGATCAATCGGGAAAAGACTACGCGTTCACCGTCAAGCCGCGTTGGGACCTGACTTCCTTGGCGCGCTAATGCCGCGGCAAAACCGCGACACCATTAAAAAAGCCGCTTCTGACAGCGGCTTTTCGTTGAATCCGGCGAGCGGCTCGCCGAACTCGTGCGTCAAGGCACGCGCTTATCCCGCTCGATCACCGCATACGCGCTGTGATTGTGAATCGACTCGAAGTTCTCCGCTTCGAGCACATACGCGACGATCCGCTCATCGGCATTCAGACGCTGCGCGACGTCGCGCACCAGGTCCTCAACGAACTTCGGGTTTTCATACGCACGCTCGGTGACGAACTTCTCGTCCGGACGCTTGAGCAAGCCCCACAATTCGCACGACGCCTCTTCCTCCGCAATACGGATCAGGTCTTCCACCGCCACCTCGCCCGCCAGTTCGGCGTTGATCGTGACGTGCGAGCGCTGGTTATGCGCGCCGTACTGCGAGATCTTCTTCGAGCACGGGCACAGGCTCGTGACCGGCACCAATACCTTGATGAACAGACGCGTCGCGCCATTACGAATCTCGCCCGTCAACGTGACTTCGTAGTCGAGCAGGCTTTGCACGCCGGAGACCGGCGCGGTCTTGTTCACGAAGTAAGGAAACGACACCTCGATGCGGCCCGCCTCGGCTTCGAGCTTTTCGAGCATCGCGGCAAGCAGGGTGCGGAACGTGGCCGCCTCGAGCGGCGCCTTGTTCTCTTCGAGCAGCGCCACGAAACGCGACATATGCGTGCCCTTCTGGTCGGCCGGCAGATGCACATCGAGATTCCACATACCGACCGTCGGCTGTACCTCGCCGTCTTGCGTACGCACCGTCAGCGGATGACGCACCGCCTTGACGCCGACCCGCTGAATGGGAATCTGACGGGTATCGGGCGTGCTTTGCACATCGGGCATCACGAAGGCGGGATTCATCTGATTCATCTTTTTGTCCTCACATGCCATGCGGATCTCGACGCGCAATGGCGAACGCCGGCTCCTGCCGGCGTTGGGTGATGGGCCCGATGGCCCATCGATTCAAGTTGGAGATTGCTTGGGCCGCTATCGCCGCGGCATAGCGCACCGCAGGACGGACGAGCGACGCGACGAGCGACTCAACCAGGCTAAGCGACCCGCTTCACCGATGATTGACCGGCCATCGCGCCGCTGGAAAGAAAGCGCTCGCGAATCGACCTGGCGATGCCCGCGCCGTCAAGACCGCACGCCGCCAGCAGCTTGGCCGGATCCCCATGATCGATGAAGCGATCCGGGAGGCCCAATTGTAGTACGGGCCGCATAACCCCACTCGCGAGCAGGGCTTCGACGCAAGCCGAGCCCGCGCCGCCCATCACGCAGCCTTCCTCGACCGTGACGATAGCGTCGTGCGTGTCGGCCAGTTCACGGACCAGGTCGGCGTCCAACGGCTTCACGAAGCGCATGTTCGCGACCGTGGCGTCGAGTTGTTCGGCGGCGGCGAGCGACGGCGCCACCATCGTGCCGAACGCCAGAATCGCAATGCGCTTGCCGGCCGGCTGCGACGTCTCGCGACGAATCTCGCCCTTGCCGAGTGGCAGGGCGGCCATCTGCTTGATGGTCGCCACACCCGTGCCGGCGCCGCGCGGATAGCGCACCGCCGTCGGGTTCGGCTGCTGGAGCGCCGTGTACAGCATCTGCCGGCATTCGTTTTCGTCGGATGCGGCCATCACCGTCATGTTCGGGATGCAGCGCAGGAACGCGAGATCGTAAGCGCCCGCGTGCGTGGCGCCATCCGCGCCGACGAGACCCGCGCGGTCGATCGCGAAGACCACCGGCAGGTTCTGCAGCGCGACGTCGTGGATCAACTGGTCGTAAGCGCGTTGCAGGAAGGTCGAGTAGATCGCGACCACCGGCTTCATGCCGTCCGCGGCCAGGCCGCCGGCGAACGTCACCGCGTGCTGTTCGGCGATACCGACGTCGAAGTAGCGGTCCGGGAAGCGCTTCTCGAACTCGACCATGCCGGAGCCTTCACGCATGGCCGGGGTGATGCCGATCACGCGCGCGTCCAGTTCGGCCGCGTCGCACAGCCATTCGCCGAACACCTGCGTGTAGGTTTTCTTCGACGGCGTGGTGGCGGGCTTGATGCCCTCAGCCGGATTGAACTTGCCCGGGCCGTGGTACAGCACGGGATCGGCTTCGGCCAGCTTGTAGCCTTGGCCCTTCTTCGTGACGACGTGCAGGAATTGCGGACCGCGCAATTCCTTGATGTTCTGCAGCGTGGGGATCAGCGAATCGAGGTCGTGACCGTCGATCGGGCCAATGTAGTTGAAGCCGAACTCCTCGAACAGCGTGGCCGGCACGATCATGCCCTTCGCGTGCTCCTCGAGCTTGCGGGCAAGATCGAGCATGGGCGGCGCGACGCGCAGCACGCGCTCCACGCCCGCACGCGCGGCCGCATAGAAGCGGCCCGACATCAGACGCGCCAGATGGCGATTCAGCGCGCCGACCGGCGGCGAGATCGACATATCGTTGTCGTTGAGGATGACGAGCAGCGGCACGTCGTCTTCGACGCCGGCGTTGTTCATCGCCTCGAAGGCCATGCCGGCCGTCATCGCACCGTCGCCGATCACGGCGATGCCCATGCGGTTGTCGCCTTGCAGCTTGCTCGCGATCGCCATGCCGAGCGCGGCCGAGATCGAGGTGCTGGAGTGAGCGGTGCCGAAGGTGTCGTATGCCGACTCGTCGCGCTTCGGGAAGCCCGAGATGCCGCCCAACTGGCGCAGCGTGTGCATCTGGTCGCGGCGGCCCGTCAAGATCTTGTGCGGATACGTTTGATGGCCGACGTCCCACACGATGCGGTCATGCGGCGTATCGAACACGTAGTGCAGAGCAATGGTCAACTCGACCGTGCCGAGGTTGGACGAAAGATGGCCGCCCGTCTGCGATACGCTGTCGAGCACAAAGGCGCGCAACTCGTCTGCAAGCGGTTGCAATTGGCGGCGATCGAGGCGGCGCAGGGCTGCCGGGTCGTCGATGGTTTTCAGCAAGTCGTACATCGTCGTTCCATTGTAGGAAAACTTACGCGCCCGCACTTCATACATGCACCCCGTAGCAAAGGTGCGCGGCGGCGGGCTTTCGCGCTCAGCTAACCCGGTTCACCACCAGGTCGGCCAATTCGGCAAGACGCTGTGCCCGGGCGCCAAACGGCGCGAGGGCAGCATGGGCGTCGCTGCGCAGCTGTGCTGCGAGCGAGCGCGACGCGTCGAGGCCAATAATCGACACGTAGGTCGGCTTGCCGTCCTTCGCGTCTTTACCTGCGGTCTTGCCGAGCGTCGCGGAATCGGTCGTCACGTCGAGAATGTCGTCGACGACCTGGAACGCGAGGCCCACGGCGGCTGCATAGGCATCGAGCGAACGCATCGCCTCGGCGCCCGGCGTTTCGCCGGCGAGCGCGCCCATGCGCACCGAGGCGCGCAGCAGCGCGCCGGTCTTCATCCGGTGCATGGTTTCCAGTTGCGCGCGCGTGAGCGTATGACCGACGCTTGCGAGGTCGATCGCCTGACCGCCGCACATGCCGATCGAGCCGCTCGCCAACGCCAGTTCGCGCACGAGCGATGCCTGCTGCGCGGGCGGCAGAACGTCCGATGTCAGCGCAACGAAAGCCTGCGATTGCAGTGCGTCGCCGACCAGCAATGCCGTTGCTTCGTCATATTTGACGTGTACCGTGGGCTTGCCGCGACGCAATGCGTCGTCGTCCATGCAGGGCATGTCGTCATGCACGAGCGAATACACGTGGATCATTTCCAGCGCCGCCGCCGCCGCGCCGAGGCACTCGGCGCGCGCGCCGGTCAGTTCGCCCGCCGCGTGGCACAGCAGCGGACGAACCCGCTTGCCGCCGCCCAGCACCGCATAACGCATCGCTTCGTGCAGCCTGGCGGGCTCGGTTGCCTCGGTGGGCAGGTAGTGTTCCAATGCCGTTTCGACGCGCTCGAGCACCGAGCGGGTCCATTGTTCGAATGTCATAGGTCGTCCCCGCTTTCAGCAGCGGCTGTGCCTGCGTTATTCATAGGCAGCGGCTTGAGCGTCTCGCCGTCGAGCACGCGCACCTGCTGCTCGACCTTTTCGAGCTGCTGCTGGCAAAACGCCACCAGCGCCGCGCCGCGCCGATAGGCGGCGAGCGATTCCTCGAGGCTGAGATTGCCGCCTTCCATGCGCGCGACAAGCCCTTCCAGTTCGGCCTGCGCAGCCTCGTAATTCCCGGGCAGCGGCGTGGTGTCGACGCCCTCGGCAGGCGCGGCAGCAGGATCGTTCGACGCGGTCTTCGCCATGAATAATCGCAAAATTAAAACAAGTCGGACATTCTACGGCAAAAGCGCAATTTCCGATCCGCTCGCCACCCTGCGTCCCGCCTGCGCCCAACGCGCCGCCCTTGCAGTCTCCAGAAAAAAAACGATCGGTCTGCGGCGAAAAGCGCGAACTTCCTTGACATTTTTGACCCAAATCAGGCACTTAAGCGCCCCACATAAGGGGAAACGGGTATAATTGCGGGCTCCCTAAATCGAATCTTCGATGGTTGGGTTGTTCACTGCTTTCACGTCTTCATCGGGAGTGGGAATGTCCAATCTGAGCAATGCATTGCAGTTGCGGTCTGTTCACAGCCAGCTGCCAGTCACGGCTTACTTTGACGAAGCGCTTCTAACGCGCGAAATCGACACCCTTTTCAAGAAAGGTCCACGCTACATCGGGCACGAACTCATGGTGCCGGAAGCGGGGAATTATTTTGCCTTGCCCAGCGAGAGCGAGGGGCGTGTACTCGTCCGTAACCAGCAGTCGCAAGTCGAACTGCTGTCGAACGTGTGCCGTCACCGGCAGGCCATCATGCTCAACGGCCGCGGCCAGACGGAGAATATCGTCTGCCCCCTGCATCGCTGGACGTACGATCTGAACGGCCAGCTTCTCGGCGCACCTCATTTCGCGGACAACCCCTGCCTGAATCTCGGCGCCACGCCGCTGCAAAACTGGCAAGGCCTGCTGTTCGAAGCGCAGGGGCGCGACGTCGCGCGCGATCTTGCGCGGCTCGGCACGCGGCAACATTTCGACTTTTCGGGCTTCATGTTCGATCACGTCGAAGTACACGAGTGCAACTACAACTGGAAGACCTTCATCGAGGTCTATCTGGAGGACTACCACGTCGCGCCGTTCCATCCGGGCCTCGGCAGCTTCGTCAATTGCGACGACCTGACGTGGGAGTTCGGCGACTGGTACAGCGTCCAAACGGTGGGCGTGCACAAGTCGCTCGAACAGCCGGGTAGCCCGACCTACCGCAAATGGCACGACGAAGTGCTGCGCTTCCGCGGTGGACAGCCGCCGGAGTTCGGCGCGATCTGGATGGTGTACTACCCCGGCATCATGATCGAGTGGTATCCGCACGTGCTGGTGGTGTCATGGCTGATTCCGCGCGGTCCGCAGAAGACCACCAATGTGGTGGAGTTCTATTATCCTGAGGAAATCGCGCTGTTCGAACGCGAGTTCGTCGAAGCTGAGCGCGCCGCCTATATGGAAACAGCCCGCGAAGATGATGAAATCGCCGAGCGCATGGACGCCGGCCGCCGCGCGCTGATGGAACGCGGCGAATCGCAGGTCGGCCCGTATCAGAGCCCGATGGAAGACGGCATGCAGCACTTCCACGAGTTCTTGCGGCGTGAGCTCGGCACGATCTGACCGGTGCTCGCCCCACGCTCGATCCGATTCTTGCGCGGGCACCAGCAATGCATGGAAAGACGGACTTCGGTCCGTCTTTTTTTGTTTAGACTAACAATATAGCCCTGCCATCCGCCAACGGCGTCAAGCCGCCGGAAGCAGCCGCCATCGCCTGTATCGAGGAGACGACGTCATGCCCCACACTCACTACACCACTCTGATCTCCGCGGCCAATCTCGCGGAGCGGCTGGCCGCCGCGCCGGGCAGCGTATTCGTCGTCGATTGCCGTTTCGATCTTGCCGACACCGAAGCGGGCGAAAAGGCCTATCTCGCAGGACATCTGCCGGGTGCTCATTATCTGCATCTGGATCGCGATCTGTCGGGGCCGAAGAACGGCACGAACGGGCGTCATCCGTTGCCGGATCGCGCACGGCTGGTCGAAACACTGGAATCGCGCGGTCTGAAGCAAGGCCAGCAAGTGGTCGCCTACGACGCGCAAGGCGGCATGTACGCCGCCCGTGCCTGGTGGCTGCTACGCTGGCTCGGACATGACGCGGTCGCGCTGCTCGACGGCGGGCTGCAAGCCTGGCAAGCCGCCGGCCAACCGCTGACGCAAGACGCGCCGGCACAGAACACCGGCGATTTCAAAGCCGGCGCGCCGCTGTCGGTCACGGTCGACGTGCAAACGGTCGAGCGCAACCTCGGCTCGAAGGAACGCGTGGTGGTCGACGCGCGCGCGCCCGATCGCTATCGCGGCGAGAACGAAACGCTGGATCCGGTCGGCGGCCATATCCCCGGCGCGCTCAACCGCTTCTTCAAGGACAACCTCGCCGCCGACGGCCGCTTCAAGCCGGCCCACACGCTGCGTGAGGAATTCCACGCGCTGCTCGCCGACACGCCGCCGGAACATGTGGTCCTGCAATGCGGCTCGGGTGTGACCGCATGCGTGAACGCGCTGGCGATGGAAGTCGCCGGTCTGCACGGCGCGGCGTTGTATGCGGGATCGTGGAGCGAATGGAGTTCGGATCCGAAGCGGCCGGTTGCCACCGGGCCGAATCCTTGAACGTGAACTGAGCCGGTTGTTGGCAAAAGGCCGTTGCTGCTTTTACGCAGCAACGGCCTTTTCAATTCACGCAGGCAAAAATGACCCGACGTTCATCGCGGGCACCCGCTTCGGCCAAACGCCTCAAGCTTGAGCCTCAACCCACCCCATGCTGCTTGAACCAGGCGAGCGCCCGGCGCCAGCCGTCTTCGGCATCGGCCTTCTTGTAGCTCGGCCGGTAATCCGCGAAAAACGCGTGCCCCGCGTCGTCGTAGACGACGAATTGTGAACCGCGCCCCGCCTGCGGACCTTGCGCGATCGCCTGCTTCATCTGCTCCAGCGTGTCTTGCGGGATGCTTTGATCCTGCCGCCCATAGAGGCCGAGCACCGGCGCGTGCAGGTCCGCCACGCGGTCGAGCGGATTAGCCGGCGTCATCGCGCTCTTGTCGCCCGTCACGCGGCCGTACCAGGCGACGCCCGCCTTCAGCTTCGGGTTGTGCTCGGCGTACAGCCACGCAATCCGCCCGCCCCAGCAGAACCCGTTCACGCCAACCCGATTCAGATCGCCGCCATGCTCGCCGGCCCACGCTACAGCCGCATCGAGATCGCCCAGCACCTGCTCGTCGGGCACCTTGCTGACGAGTTGCTCGTTGAGCTGCTGCATGCTCTTGTAAACCATGGGATCGCCCTGCCGCTCATACAGATTCGGCGCGATCGCCAGATAACCCTGCTTGGCGAAGCGCCGGCACACGTCGGCGATATGTTCATGGACGCCGAAAATCTCGTGCACGACGATGATCACCGGCAAATGCGTCTTGCCTTTCGGCTGAGCGCGATACGCCGGCACGATCGTATCGCCCGAACGCACGGACACTTCGCCGGCTTCGAGGCCGTCGCTATCGGTATGGATGGTTTGCGCCGACACCGGCAACACGGCCGCGGCAAAACCGGTGCCGAGCGCGGCCTTGATGAAGGTGCGTCGATTGAAGGGAACGTGCGGGACCAGGCTGTCGATATCGGGTTTCAGCATGCGGCGCTCCTCGCGGTTGACTCGTGTGAATCGGTTGAACGTTGGAGGCAACAGGATACGCCTCGCGCGCGTCCTGTTGCATCTGCAACGTTCGCGAGCACCGTCAGTGCAGCTTGACCCGCGGCAGCGTGGTGCGCCGCAGCCAGTGCGCGAAGGTATCGAGCACCATCCGCGCATAGCCGTGCAGGGCGGCGATGTGCAGCCGGTACAGCGACATGTACATGAAACGCGCGAACAGCCCCTCGATCAGCATATTGCCGCCGATCACGCCGCCCATCAGATTGCCGACCGCGCTGAAGTGCCCGAGCGACACCAGCGAGCCGAAGTCGCGATACGTGAATTCCGGCAGCGGCTTATTGTCGAGCCGCGCCGCCAGCGCCTTCAGCAGAAAGCTCGCCTGCTGGTGCGCCGCCTGCGCGCGCGGCGGCACGTTGCGCTCATTGCCCGGCCACGGGCAGGCGGCGCAATCGCCGAGCGCGAAGATGCTGTCGTCGATTTCGGTTTGCAGCGTGCGGCGCACGTTCAGCTGGCCCAGCCGATTGACCGGCAGGCCGTCGAGTTCGCTCAGAATAGGCGGCGCCTTGATGCCCGCCGCCCACACCGTCAGATCGGCGCGCACGGTTTTGCCGCTGGCCGTGCGGATGATGCCTGGCGCGACCTCGGCCACCGTCTCGCCGGTCATCAGCTTCACGCCGAGCTTGGTGAGCAGTTCGGCCGTGGCTGTCGAGACACGTTCCTGCAAGGCCGGCAAGATGCGCGGTCCCGCCTCGATCAGCACGATGCCGACGTCGTGCCGCGGATCGAGCTTATGCAAGCCATACGCGGACAACACCTGCGCCGTGTTACGCAGTTCAGCCGATAGTTCGACGCCCGTTGCGCCACCGCCGACGATCGCCACCTGGATGCGCGGCTCCGTGGAAGGCGAGGTGCCCGGTCCCGATTCGACGGGTTCATGCACCTGATGCTCGGCGCGCATGCATGCCGCGATCAGCCGCTTGCGGAAACGCTCGGCCTGGCCGACCGTATCGAGCGCGAGGGAGAATTCGGGTGCGCCTTTCACGCCGAAGAATGCCGTGGTGCTGCCGATCGCGATGATCAGCGTGTCGTATTCGAGCTGGCGTTCCGGCAGCAGCTCAGCGCCATCGTCGTCGAGCACGGTGCCGAGCGTGATGCGTTTGTTCGCGCGGTCGAGTCCCGTCAGGTCGCCCTGCTGAAACTCGAAACCATGCCAGCGCGCCTGCGCCGCGTATTCGAGCTCCTGCGTGAACGGGTCCATGCTGCCGGCCGCGACTTCATGCAGCAGCGGCTTCCAGATGTGGGTGGGATAGCGGTCGACGAGCGTGACATGCGCCCGCACGCCGCCCTTGTTCTTGTGGGGCGCATAGCGATCACCCAGGCGTGTCGCCAACTCCAGCCCCCCCGCGCCTCCGCCAACGACGATGAAACGATGCATTGAACTCTCCGTGTTTGCCGATGGGTTATGCGTCGCGACGGCGCGCGTGAAACGCGCTGTCTTTCAGAGATTGTCCGCGAGCCGCACGGTTTGTCACAAGCCATCAATACGGATGTGTGACATGCGCACGACGATATCGCCCGGTATCTCCGATACCGACCGCTATCGCGCGCGCCGTCACAGGCTTGTCAATGCGCTTCTTCCCAGTTCAGGCCGGCGCCCACCTCGGCGACCAGCGGCACCTTCAGGTCGGCGACACCGCACATCAACTCGGGCAAGCGCTTGCGCACGTCGGACAACTCTTCGTCCGGTACTTCGAGAATCAATTCGTCATGCACCTGCATGATCATGCGCGTGCCGATCTTCGAGTCCTCGATCCACTTCTGCACCGCGATCATCGACAGCTTGATGAGGTCGGCAGCCGTGCCTTGCATCGGCGCGTTGATCGCGGCGCGCTCGGCGGCCTGGCGGCGCGGACCGTTGCCGCCGTTGATCTCCGGCAACCACAGGCGGCGGCCGAACACGGTCTCGACGTAGCCCTTGGCCTTCGCGCTCACGCGCGTTTCGTCCATATAACGCGCGACGCCCGGATACCGTGCGAAATAGCGGTCGATATACAGCTTGGCCGCATCGCGCGTAATGCCGAGATTCGAGGCGAGACCGAACGAGCTCATGCCGTAGATCAGGCCGAAGTTGATGACCTTGGCCACGCGCCGCTGATCGTTCGAGACTTCGAGCGGCGTCACGCTGAAAATTTCCGCGGCGGTGGCGCGGTGAATGTCTTCGCCTTGCGAGAACGCGCGCAGCAATGATTCGTCGCCGGAAATGTGCGCCATGATGCGCAACTCGATCTGCGAGTAGTCCGCGGACACGAGCTTATGGCCCGGCGGCGCGATGAACGCCTCGCGAATCCGACGGCCCTCGCCGGTTCGCACGGGGATGTTCTGCAGATTCGGATCGTTCGACGCCAGCCGGCCCGTGACCGCGACGGCCTGCGCGTAATTCGTGTGCACGCGGCCCGTGGTGGCGTTGACCATGCGCGGCAGCTTGTCGGTGTAGGTCGATTTCAGCTTCGACAAACCGCGGTGTTCGAGCAGGATCTTCGGCAGCGGATAGTCTTCGGCGAGTTTTTGCAGCACCTCTTCGTCGGTGGACGGCGCGCCGCTCGGGGTCTTCTTGACCACCGGCAATTCGAGCTTTTCAAAAAAGATCTGACCGATCTGCTTCGGCGAGCCGAGGTTGAATTCGCCGCCGGCCAGCACGTAGGCTTCGCTTTCGAGCTGGATCAGCCGCGTGGCGATTTCACTGCTTTGCTGACGCAGCTTTTCAGCGTCGATCAACACGCCGGTGCGCTCCATCTTGCGCAACACCCGCGAGGTCGGCACCTCGATGTCGCGATAGACGTGCTCGAGCGTCTTCTCGGCGGCCACTTGCGGATACAAGGTCTGGTGCAGACGCAAGGTGATGTCGGCGTCTTCGGCCGCGTATTCGGCGGCCTTGTCTAACGCGACTTCGTCGAAACCGATCTGCTGCGCGCCCTTGCCCGCCACCTCTTCGTATTTGATCGTCTTGACGCCGAGATGGCGCAGCGCGAGGCTGTCCATGTCGTGCGTGCGGTGCGATTCCAGCACGTACGATTGCAGCAGCGTATCGTGTTCGATGCCGCGCATTTCGATGCCGTAGTTGGCCAGCACCTGCTCGTCGTATTTCACATGCTGGCCGACCTTCTTGTGTTCAGCGCTTTCGAGCCACGGCTTGAGCTTGCCGAGCACTTCGTCGCGCGGCAATTGCACGGGCGCGTCCGGGCCGCGATGCGCGAGCGGCACATAAGCGGCGCGCCCGGCTTCCACCGCGAACGACAGACCGACGATCTGCGCGGTCATCGGATCGAGCGAGGTGGTTTCCGTATCGAACGAGGTCAGCTCGGCCGCGTTGAGCCTTTCGAGCCACGCGTCGAATTGCTCCCACGTCTGCACGGCTTCATAGTGGCGTTCGTGGTCGACGGTTAGCGCCGGCGACACGTCCGTTTCCGGACCTTCCACCGCGTCCGCGATTTCCACTTCGCGCAGCCAGGTCTTGAAGCCGTGGCGCGTGAATACCTCGCGCAACTCCGCGCGCGATTCCGGCTGGCTTTGCAGGCTTTCCTCGATCGACACGATATGGTCGGTCAGATCGCAATTGCGCTCGACGGTGACGAGTTTCTTCGCCATCGGCAGAAAATCGAGCGCACGCCGCAGATTGTCTCCTACCGCACCTTTGATTTCGTCCGCATGTGCGACGATGCCATCCAGCGTCTCGTATTGCGCGAGCCATTTGAGCGCGGTTTTCGGCCCGCATTTCTCGACACCCGGCACGTTGTCGACGGTATCGCCGATCAACGACAGGTAGTCGACGATGCGCTCGGGCGGCACGCCGAACTTGGCGAGCACGCCGGCGCGATCGAGCGTTTCGTTGGTCATCGTATTGATGAGGGTGACATGATCCGACACGAGCTGCGCCAGATCCTTGTCACCCGTCGACACGATCACCTTCATGCCGCGCTTTTCCGCCTCGGTGCTGAGCGTGCCGATCACGTCGTCGGCCTCGACGCCGTCGATCATCAGCAAGGGCCAGCCGAGCGCGCGCACGGCGACGTGAATCGGCTCGATCTGGCGCGAGAGATCGTCCGGCATCGCCGCGCGATTCGCCTTATAGTCGGCGTACCAGTCGTCGCGAAACGTTTTGCCCTTGGCGTCGAACACGCACGCGCTATACTCTGCTGTGACTTCCTTGCGCATGCGCCGCAGCATGTTGATCATTCCATAGAGCGCACCCGTCGGACCACCTTCGGGCCCGCGCAGATCAGGCATCGCATGGTAGGCCCGGTACAGATAACTCGAACCGTCGACCAATAGCAGGGTCTTACCTTCAAGGCTTCGTTCTTCAGGCATTATGACTAAGAGAAAAGTGATTCCGAGTCTGCGATCACTCGCAGATCAAGAGCGCGCAACGGCAAAAAAGGCCCGCGCATCGTGGCAGATGTTCACGATTATGGCAGAGTTTATCGAGGCGACCGAGTACCTCTCGGAGATTCGCCCGGCTGTCAGCATCTATGGTTCGGCGCGCCTGAAACCGAACTCGCCGTACTACAAACTGGCCACGCAAATCGCGCGCAAGCTGTCCGACGCCGGCTTCGCGGTGATCTCCGGCGGCGGCCCCGGCATCATGGAAGCGGCCAATAAAGGCGCACATGCAGGCAAGGCGCCGTCGGTCGGCCTGAACATCGAACTGCCGCACGAGCAATCGGGCAATCAGTGGCAAGACATCTCGCTGCGCTTCCGCCATTTCTTCACGCGCAAGGTGACCTTCGTGAAGAATTCGGATGCGGTGATCGTGATGCCGGGCGGTTTCGGCACACTCGACGAGCTCGCCGAAGTGCTCACGCTGATCCAAACCAAGAAGTCGCGTCATGTGCCGATCATCCTGGTGGGCGCCGAGTTCTGGGAAGGTCTGCTCGCGTGGTTCAAGAATTCGCTCACGCCGATGGGCCTGATCAATCCGACCGATATGGACTTGATGCAGGTGATCGACGATCCGGACCAGGTGCTCGAGGCGGTGCTGAAGTTCTACGAAGACCGCGAAGAAGCCGAACCGCATCCGGCCAAGTCGGATGAAGACCGGATGTTCTATCTGTGACGGCCTGCTTTTCGCGCCTCAACCGCGCGAATTGAATAGCCAATCAGCACACGCGCGCGCTAGCGGGCGGCTTCCAGGCCGCCCGTTTCCGTTTCATCGGTCTGGTCGCCTTGCGCTTGCAGCCACTCGCAGAATTGCGCCACCAACGGCGCATGCGCGACCTCGCGCCTTGCCACCCACCAATAGCCGCGTGCGTCGATACGCGGGGCGGCCAGCGGCACGACGAGCCGCCCCGACGCAAGTTCGTCCGCCAGCAACGGCAACGGGCCGAGCGCCACGCCGAGCCCGTCCACCGCAGCCTGCAGGGCCAGATAGAAGTGATCGAACGACTGCTTCTTGCGGCACTTCGCCGTCACGCCGGCTGCCGATAGCCAGTGGCGCCAGGCGTCGGGGCGCGTGTCGGAATGCAGCAGCACGTGTTTGGCGAGGTCGTCGGCTGTGTTGATCGGCAGGCGCTGCAGCAGCGCGGGACTGCACACCGGCAACTCGCTTTCGCCGAGAAAATGCCCGCTCACGCAGTTCGCCCAATGAGCCGGCCCGCGCCGCACGGCGACGTCGAAGCTGTCCAGCGTTTCCACCGGCGCGTTCGAGGTCGACAACCTCAACTCCACATTCGGCACCTTGCGCTGAAACTGATGCAGACGCGGCAGCAGCCATTTCATCGCGAAGGTCGGCAACGCATTCACGCGCAGCACATGAACGACGCCAGTGTCGCGCAATTGATCCGTGGCGAGCGCGATGCTGTCGAACGCCGCCTGCACGGTGCCCAGATAACGGCGGCCGTCTTCGGTTAGACGCACGCGTTTGCCGCGACGCTGGAACACTTGCACGCCGAGCCACGTTTCGAAAGCCGCGACCTGACGGCTGATTGCACCGTGCGTCACATGCAGTTCGTTCGCGGCAGCGGTGAAGCTTTCGTGCCGCGCGGCGGCCTCAAAGGCACGCAGCGCTGGAAAAGGAGGAAGGTTACGGGACATGCTTGTGATTCTAGATCACAAAGGCGCGCTCAAAAATCGTTTTGCTGGCCGCCGCTTCGGCGCTAACCTCGTGAGCTTCAACTGGAAGCTAGCGACATGGACCACAAACTGACCTCGCCCGAATCCGCACTGGCGCCCACGCCCACGGTGCGGGAAATTTTCAGCGGCTTTCTCGGCCTTGGGCTGATCTCGTTCGGCGGCGCGCTGCCATTGGCGCGCCGCGCGCTGGTCGAGCAGCGCCGCTGGCTGAGCGCCGAGGAATTCACCGACTTGCTGGGCCTCTGCCAATTCCTGCCGGGCGGCAACGTGATCAATCTTTCGGTGGCAATGGGCATGCGCTTTCGCGGCGTGCCCGGCGCGCTGGCCGGCCTGCTCGGATTGATCGCGGGACCGTCGCTGGTGGTCATCGGCCTTGGCGTGCTGTACGAGAACACACAAAACGACCCGCACGTTCGCCATCTGTTCGCCGGGCTCGCCGCCGCCGCGGCGGGCCTGCTGATCTCGATGGCCGTGAAAATCCTGCTGCCGCTGCGCAACAAGCCGATGGGCGCCCTCATCGCGGCGCTGGGTTTCATCGCGATCGCGATCATGCGCCTGCCGCTTCTGCCCACCATGCTCGTGCTGACGCCGCTCAGCATCTACCTCGCGGCGAGGAATGCACAATGACCGACACGCTCGTTTCCCTCGCCATCATCTTCAGCCAGCTTTCGTTGCTCGCGTTCGGCGGCGGCAACACGATTCTTCCGGAGATGCAGCGTCAGGTGGTCGAGGTGCATCACTGGATGCCGGCCAGCGAATTCAGCGCGTTGTTCGCGCTCGCTCAAGCCGCGCCGGGGCCGAATCTGATGGTCGTCACGCTGGTCGGCTGGCACGTGGCCGGATGGGCGGGAATGCTCGTGACGTCGGTGGCGAAGTTCGGGCCGTCGTCGATCGTGACGATACTCGCGCTGCAAGCTTGGGACCGCTTCAAGGACCGTCCGTGGCGGCGTCACGCGCAAATGGGGCTGGTGCCGGTGACGGCCGGCATCGTCGCGGCGAGCGCGGCCCTGATCGCCGAGGCGTCGAACCCGACGGCGATTGCGTGGGCGATTACCGCGTTCACCGCCGTCATGGCGTTGAAAACGCGCATTCATCCACTGTGGCTGCTGGCGGCCGGGAGCTTGATCGGGCTGACCGGATTCGGGCAGCCTTGAGCATTTCGCGCGGCGCGCAAATAATGCCAGCGGGGCGCGCTTGCGCTCGCCCGCGCCGCGCCGCCTGAACTGAAAACCCGCTGCTTACTGAAACGCCACTTCCGCGAAACTCCGCAGCTTGCGGCTATGCAGACGATGCAGCCCGTTCATCCGCAACAACTCCATCGCTTTCACGCCGATCTGCAGATGCTGATCCACTTGCGCGCGATAAAACTGATCCGCCATGCCGGGCAGTTTCAGCTCGCCATGCAGAGGCTTGTCCGACACGCACAGTAAGGTGCCGTAAGGCACGCGGAACCGGAAGCCGTTCGCGGCGATCGTCGCGCTTTCCATATCGAGCGCGATCGCGCGGCTTTGCGAGAGCCGCTGCACCGGCTCGCGATGATCGCGCAACTCCCAGTTGCGGTTGTCGACGCTCGCCACGGTGCCCGTGCGCATCACGCGCTTCAACTCGACGCCGTCCAGTTGCGTGACTTGCGCAACCGCGCGCTCCAGCGCCACCTGCACTTCGGCGAGCGCCGGAATCGGCACCCACAGCGGCAAGTCGTCGTCGAGCACGTGATCCTCGCGCACGTAGCCGTGGGCGAGGACGTAGTCGCCGAGACGTTGCGTATTACGCAGACCCGCGCAGTGGCCGAGCATGATCCACGCATGCGGACGCAGCACCGCGATGTGATCGGTGATGGTTTTCGCGTTCGACGGCCCCACGCCGATGTTGATCATCGTGATGCCGCTGCCGTCCGCGCGCTTGAGGTGATACGCGGGCATCTGCGGCAGACGCGGCGGCGCGGTGCCTTCCTGCGCCTGCTCGCCGAGATTCTCGTTGTACGTGACCACGTCGCCGGGTTCGACGAACGACGTGTATTCGCTGCGATAGGCGCGCAGTTCCTCGTCGTCGGTATGGGCCATCATGGCGCGGCCGAGTTTGACGAACTCGTCGATATAGAACTGGTAGTTCGTGTACAGCACATAGTTCTGGCAATGCGTGGGCGACGTGGCCGTATAGTGCTTCAGCCGATGCAGCGAGAAATCGACCCGCGCCGCCGTGAACAGCGCCAGCGGATGCGGCTCGCCCGGCGGCGGCTCATAGGTGCCGTTGACGATGCGGTCGTCGAGCAATGCGAGGTCGGGCGTGTCGAACACGTCGCGCATCAGGAACAGGCGCTCGCGGTCCAGATCGCCTTCGAGATGAATGCCCTCCGCAAACGCGAAGTGAATCGGAATCGGCTGGTCGGACACGCCCACTTCGATCTGCACGTGATGGTTTTTCGCCAACAATCGCAATTGCTCGCGATAGTAGTTGCCGAACAGGTCCGGGCGCGTCACGGTGGTCTCGAACACGCCTGGGCCCGCGACGAAACCATACGAGCGGCGCGAGTCGATATGCGTGTTGACCTCGGTGCATACGCGAACGAACGGGTAGCACGCGCGCACCCGGCTCTCGAACAGCTCGTTGCGGCGATAGCGTGCGAAGGCGTCGCGCAGGAACGAGGTGTTCGCTTCGTAGATCGCCGACAGCCGCGTGACGGCCTCGGTGGCGTCGTCGAAGGATTCAGTTGGAAAGCTGTGCGCGGGAGTCTGCACCGCGCGTTGGTTGGTATCGTTTTTCATCTTCGTTGGCCTCGAGTGATGAGACGACATTACCACGGAACCCGCGATCGCCAAATGACCGCGCGGCGCTTGTTTCCACCGCTGCAACAGCGGTCGCGACAGGGGCGGCACGCCGCGCCGAAGCGGCGCAAAATAAGGCTGTCGCGCCCGGAAGCTGGCCTGGATTTGCTAGAATCGCGGGCACCTATTGGAGAATCACCATGAAGCCGCTCCTTCCCGTCGCCGTGGCACTGGCCCTTGCCTTTGGCAACGCCGCGATGGCTGCCCAGCCCGTCGATGACACTCCGCCCGCCGGCGCGCCCCAGTCCGCCAATGAACGGGCCGGTCTGCCCGATCTGGAGAAGATCAATCGTCCGGCCGCGCAGGTCAGCTCGAAGGTCGAAATCAATGTTCCGCGCACCCCGAGCTTCCACGAACGTAGCGCCAACGGCACCGAAATCACCGAATACCGCGACAAAGGCAAGCCCGTTGAGATCAACGTGCGCTCGAATCTCGGCACGCGCTACCAGATGAGCGCGCCGCTCGATACTTCGCCCGCCGTGCGTGATAACGGTCGTGCGAGCACGCGTTTGCCGTCGGTGAATCTCAGGTATTGATGTATCGTCGGCACGGTGGCCGAACCGTGCCGTTGTTGCTTGGGGCGTCGTGTTTGCGCTGGGCTGCATGCCTTGCTTCATGCGGCGTCGGGGTTCCTCCGGGAGTGCGACGCCGGAACGTCTTTCAAACCGGTACTCCGTTCACAACGCCTTCGGCACCGCATCTGTCACGGCATTGGCACCACGCTTGCCACATTCAGCACTGGCCGCACCATGCCAGCCCGACTCAACCTGATCCGACGTTTCCCGCATGGCTGTCTTCACCGCTGTCACCGAACCCCAACTCGCAGAATGGATGCGCCATTACGATCTCGGCGAAGTCGTCGAGTTTCGCGGCATTCCGTCCGGTATCGAGAACAGCAATTTTTTTCTGACGACGACGCGCGGCGAATACGTCCTCACGATTTTCGAAAAGCTGACGGCCGAACAACTGCCGTTCTATCTCGACCTGATGCGGCATCTGGCCTCGCACCGCGTGCCGGTGCCGGACCCCATGCCGCGCGAAGACGGTGCGCTGTTCGGCACCTTGCATGGCAAGCCCGCCGCCATCGTGACCAAGCTCGAGGGCGCGCCGGAGTTGGCGCCGCGTGTCGAACACTGCATCGAGGTCGGGCAGATGCTCGCGCGCATGCATCTGGCGGGACGCGATTACGCACGTTATCAGCCGAATCTGCGCAGCCTGCCGTGGTGGCGGGAAACCGTGCCCATCGTCCTGCCGTTTATGGAAGGCGCGCAACGCGACCTGCTGTCAACCGAACTGGCGCATCAGGAAGCCTTCTTCGCCTCCGCGGATTACGCCGCGCTGCCCGAAGGCCCATGCCACGCCGATCTGTTCCGTGACAACGCGCTGTTCGCGCATGCCGCGCCGGATACGGGCCACGAAGTACGGCTCGGGGGCTTCTTCGACTTCTATTTCGCCGGCTGCGACAAGTGGCTGTTCGACGTCGCCGTGACGGTCAACGACTGGTGCGTCGATCTCGCCACCGGCAAGCTGGACGACGCGCGCACCGAAGCGATGCTGCGCGCCTATCAAACGGTGCGCCCCTTCACCGTCGAAGAAAACCACCATTGGGGCGATATGCTGCGTGCGGGCGCGTACCGTTTCTGGGTCTCGCGCCTGTATGATTTTCATTTGCCGCGCGCGGCCGAACTCCTCAAACCGCACGACCCCGGCCATTTCGAGCGCATTCTGCGCGAACGCCTTTGCGGCGTTCCACTTCCAGGCATTCATACCTCATGCAACTGATCGAAGTTCCCGCGAAAACCGGCTATGTGTGGTTCCGGCAGGGTATCTGGCTGTTCCGCAAGAACCCGCTCGCGTTTCTGACGCTGTTCTTCACGTACCTGCTGGTGATGACGCTGGTGTCGCAGATTCCGGTGATCGGCAGCGTGCTGCCGCTGGTGTTCATTCCGGGCGTCGCGGTCGGCTTCATGGCGGCGTGCCGCAATACGATCGCGGGCAAACCCGTGTTCCCGACGATCCTCGTCGATGGCTTTCACTCTTACGGCCCGGTGGTCGCCAAACGGCTGCTCGTGCTCGGCGTGCTGTATGTCGTCGCGATGGCGCTGGTGCTGGCCGGTTCCGCGCTCGCCGACGGCGGCATGCTGCTGAAGGTGATGCTCGGCGGCGCGACGATGGATCAGGAAGCAATCGCCAACAGCAATATGCCGCTTGCGGTTCTCACCGCCTTCGCGTTCTACATTCCGGCGGCGATGCTGTTCTGGTTCTCACCGATTCTCGCCGCGTGGCATGACGTGCCGCCCATCAAGGCGATGTTCTTCAGCTTCGTCAGTTGCTGGCGCAATCGCGGGGCGTTCATCGTATTCGGCGCGCTGTGGTTCGCGGTGGCGATGACGGTATCGCTTGGTTTGTCTGCGTTGATGCAGGCGCTGGGCGCCGGCGACTATGCGTTCGCGATCCTGATGCCCGCCACGATGATCGTCACGACCATGCTGTATTGCTCGTTCTACGCAACGTACCGCGGTTGCTTCGGCGTGCAGACGCCCGAAGCGCCGGATTTGCCGACCACGCCGGCGGCTTGAACGATATCCTCCGCGGGCGCGCGTCGCGGCGCCCGCCCACGCGCTCCGTCCGCTCGGCACACCTCTGTGCCGCTTCCATCCGCCCTCCAGCATTCGTCAACACACGCCGATTTGCGGCACAATGGTTCGCACGCAATCCATTTGCACGCTCTTTTACACGAGATGCATCATGACTCAGCGCCCCGCTCTGCCCTTCACGCTCGACGAACAACTCTGCTTCGCCCTCTATTCGACCTCGCTCGCGATGACGAAAGCGTACAAACCGTTGCTCGACAAGCTCGGCCTCACGTATCCGCAATATCTGGCGATGCTGGTGCTCTGGGAGACCGATGACGTCACGGTCAAGGACATGGCCACGCGCCTGAACCTCGATTCGGCGACGGTCACGCCGCTGCTCAAACGTCTTGAGGCGCAAGGGTTGGTGGAACGGGCACGCGGTGTCGACGACGAACGGCTCGTGTACATACGGCTCACCAAAACCGGCACCGCACTCAAGCGTCAGGCACGTGAAGTGCCGGCGGAAATCTTTTGCGCGACCCAGCAGACGCCGGAATTCCTGCTGCGTCTGCGCGATGATCTGACACGCCTGCGCACCACTCTCAGCGATTACATGGGCCAATAGTTGGTCTGCTGCTAAAGGCATGCTATCGCCGTGATGCGAAATTTCATTTGCACACTAATCATTAGTGTACTATCTTAGCCACATGCCGCTTCAACACGCGTCCGTCAGAAGGCGGGCAAAGCATCAGCGGCAAACATGCGGACCCTGACCACCCAAATAAAGGAGCAGCACAATGAACATCCTCTACAAAGCAAGCGCAACCAGCACCGGTGGCCGTGACGGTCGTGCGGTGTCGTCGGACAATGCGTTGGACGTGAAGCTCGCGGCACCGCGCGAACTCGGCGGTAACGGCGCGGCGGGCACTAATCCAGAGCAACTGTTTGCGGCGGGCTACTCGGCCTGTTTCCTGAGCGCGATGAAGTTCGTCGCCGGCCAGCGCAAGCAGACCTTGCCGGCCGATACGCAAGTCACCGCTGAAGTGGGCATCGGTCCGAACGACAACGGCGGCTTCGCACTCGACATCGATTTGCGAATCTCGCTGCCGGGCCTCGCCGCGGACGCTGCCAAGGAACTGGTTGATGCGGCGCATCAGGTCTGCCCGTACTCGAACGCTACGCGCAACAACGTCGCGGTTCGTTTGCAGGTTGCGTAAATTGCCGACCGCGTGAATCGCGGATGGATGTGATTTGTGGACACGGCGCGGCAAAACCGCATCGTGACTAGCGGCGCCCGCGCCCGGCAGTACCGGCGCGGACGCCGTTTTCTTGTCGCGAACGCGGCATGTAATGTGCGGCACCGACTGTTGCCGATAATTTGCTGGGTCGATCGCGCGCGACCGGCTTTGCGAATCATCAAGGCGATCAGTAACGTCGTCGCCTGACGTGAGTCTTTTTTGCGCGGTCGACTTTCCCGCCCCGCAACCATCGCCCCCGCCCGCGAATCCCCGATGACACGCGTTCGACGACCGAGCGACACTTTCAATACTGGTCTGGTCTGGATTCGCCGCGACCTGCGCAGCACGGACAACGCCGCGCTCTACCAAGGGCTCAAGCATTGCGAGCGCGTCTGGTGCGTAATTGTGCTCGACACGACGATCCTGCAACCGCTGATCGACAGTTGGCAGGCTCGCCATGCCGATGCACAGCCGCAAGACCGCCGCATCGAGTTCACTCTTGCGGCGCTGGATGAATTAGATAAAGCGTTACGCGCCTAGTCTCGGCGGCTGACACCCACGCCGCTGTAACTCGGTAACCCCACCGCAAGCACCGGCGTTTCGATACCCCGGTGCTTCAACCTACGCAGCTTAGTGCTGGGTCATCCACGACGGCTGACGGACGTTCATGTCACGGTCGAGCTTGCGCATGCGGAATTCGAGATCGTAGAGATCGGTTGCCTCGGCGAGAAACGCGTCAGCGCGTTCCTTCGCGAGTTGATCGGGCGACTTGGTCAGAAACAGGAAAAGGCGGGTAAGCAGATACATGGTCGACCTCGGCAATGATGTTAGGCGTTAACGCCTAGGGGATAACCCGTATTATAGGGAAAACCCTAGGCTTAGCCAACATTTCATTTCGAAGCGTTGTTCGCAAGTCACCGTGCGTCCGCAGAAGCCGCTGTGGCGGTGCTTTCCGCCGCACGGCCTGCACCCGTGCGGCGCTGGTGCCTGAAAAACTCCCACACCAACGCGCTCGCGTCCGGACCTTTGGCGGAGTGAAACGGCAACGCGTCGTCGCCGCCGCTCCAGGCGTGAGCGAGCCCTTGCACCCGGCATAGCCGAACCACTCGCCGTCCGCCGCGCACATAATCGCGCATCACCATGCCGCCCTTGCGTTCTTCGCGTATGTCGCCGGATTTGCGCGCGCCGCTTTCGTCGACGATCCGGTTCAGGCGGAGAAACTGCACCGCCAATTGTTCGGCGTTGACGGGCGCGACCACATGATCGGCGTCGCCATGGATGATCAGCGCCGGCATGCCGGGGTATTGCTTCACATCGGCGATTTCGTCGACGAGTTCGGCCGGTTCGCCGCGCGCGCCGCGCCGCATCACGTCCATTGCCGTGATGCCGGAGTGAGCCTCGCCGAAAGCCGGGCCCGAGTGCAGCGCGACCGCCGCAAAACGTTCCGGGTAATTGATGGCGAGGAGCGCCGTCAGGCCGGCTCCGGCGGAGATTCCGGCGACATACACGCGCTCGCTGTCGAAACCATGCTCGGCGACCAGCGCGTCCACCAGCGAAACGACCGCGCGCGTCTCGGCGCCGCCGGCGCTGTCGCTGGCGTCGTACCAGTGCCAGCAGCGATGCGAATGCGCATGCTTCGACTGCTCCGGATAAACCACGGCAAAGCCAAAGCGGTCCGCCAACACGTTCATGCGCGTGCCCGCGGCGAATTCGTCGATCGATTGGGTGCAGCCGTGGAGCATGACCACCAGCGGCATGGCCTCGAGCGCATGGCCGGACGGGATATACAGGCCGTACTGAAGGTGGTTGACGAGCCGCCCCGGCGCCGCGGGCGCGGAGTGAAACGAACGCGTCCATGAGCCGCTGGCCCATGCCGAGGCGCGCGGACGAACGCGCGATTCACGCGCGGTGCGCGGCGCTTCGCGTTTCGCGGGCGCGCGCAGCGCTTCCGTCGGCTTGATCGGACGAACTTTCGCCGAGGGCTTGCTGGTGGCGGGCCGCGCCGGCCGCGTGGCAATGCGCTTGGTGGTTTTATGCGCGTGTTCGGTCTGGATCGCGAGCAACCGCTTGAGGCCGCGCAGCCAGATTTTCGATAGACTTTTTGCCATCGGCGGATAACCTCGCAAAAAGGGACGGGGTCCGTTCGCTAGAACGGCATTTTGTTGTGCAATGCACAATAACACCAATCCTCATGCGATGCTGACAGCATAAAGCGATGCCCAAGTCGGAAATTTCGTCACCGGCGAACCTTGCGGCGGACCAGGCGTCCAATCGCGGCAAGACATGTTCGCCAGCCAACGTCCGCAGGTAAAAACGTGCGCCGCGCAGCGAGACCGCAGTACGGCGCCGCGTCTATACTGGCAGTTGATCTTGATGCGCGGGCCTTCCCCGCGTCGGCGATTCAAGCCGTTCACGCGCTAATTCATACAACCAATTCTACGCGGCCTTGGTCGCGCTTTTTTGCCATGCCCGATTTACCTGCCAACCTGTGGTATTCGATCACCAGCCTCGGCGGCGCCGGTATGACGCTGCCGCTTGCGTTTGCCATCGCGCTTTGGCTGGCGCTCGGCTACACCTGGCGCATGGCCGCCGGCTGGTTGCTGTTGCTCGGCACCGCCATCGGCGTCGTGACCGTAACCAAGCTGGCGTTCCTCGGCTGGGGTGTCGGCGTGCGCGAACTGGATTTCACCGGCGTCAGCGGCCATGCGATGCTGTCCACCGCCGTTTATCCGGTCGCTCTGTTCCTGATGCTGTTGCCCACACGCACGGTGCCTCGGCTGCTCGGCGTTGCGCTCGGCCTCGTCGCCGGCATCGCGGTGGGGTTGTCGCGAGTCGTGTTGAGCGCTCACTCGCCGTCCGAGGCCGTCACCGGCTGCCTGGTCGGCGCGCTCGCCGCGCTGATATTCGTGCGCATGGCGTGGAATGCGGAGCCCGGCCGGCTTTCCGCCCTGGGGGTCACTGCGAGCCTGATGGTTCTCGCGGTGCTCATGCACGGCGTGCACGTGCCCACGCACCGCTGGGTCACGCACATCGCACTGAAGGTGTCCGGACATGAGAGGCCGTTCATTCGCGCGAAATGGAAAGCCGTGCGCGATGTCCGCCCCGCCACGGCGCCGCTCTCGCAAACACTCAACAGGCTCACGCCGCCGCGTTCTTCCGACGCCTGAAAAATACGCTATCGCTGACTTACTCGCCGCTTGCCGCGGCCCGCCGAAGCAGCGTCATGCCTACCGCTATAACGGCGTCTATATTACGATGGCGTTTTAACCCGCCGCTCCGGCCCATGTCGGACATCCGAGCTTTCATGACCCTGTCCCGTCGCCTTGCGAAACATGCGCTGTTCGCCGTCAGCGCCGTCTCCCTTGCCGTCAGCGCCAATGCACGCGCCGACGAACTCGTCGTCTCCGCCGCCGCCAGCCTGACCAACGCGTTCAAGGCGGTCAGCGAGGCCTTCGAGCAGCAGCATCCCGGCACCAAGGTGCTGCTGAACTTCGGGGCATCCGACG
Organism: Paraburkholderia terricola; assembly: GCF_900142195.1. GTDB lineage: Bacteria > Pseudomonadota > Gammaproteobacteria > Burkholderiales > Burkholderiaceae > Paraburkholderia > Paraburkholderia terricola. Next base: position 156,973 of record NZ_FRAB01000009.1, on the reverse strand, counting down.
TATTGATGCAGCAGATCGTCAAGGGCGCACCCGCCGACGTGTTCGCGTCCGCGGATCAGAAAGCCATGGACAAGGCGGCCGCCGAAAAAGTGATCGTGCCCGCCACGCGCAAGGATTTCGCCGCCAACTCTCTGGTGCTGATCGTGCCAACGGACAGCCATTTCGCGCCCACCAGACTGAATGAACTGGCTTCGGCGAACGTCAAGCGCATCGCGTACGGCGACCCGGCGTCCGTGCCGGTCGGCCGCTACACGCAAGGTGCGCTGCAGGCCGCGGGCATTTGGGATGCGGTCAGCGCCAAGGCGGTGCTCGCCGCGAACGTGCGCCAAAGCCTCGACTACGTGTCGCGCGGCGAAGTCGACGCCGGCTTCGTGTTCGGCACCGACGCCGCGGTCATGCCGGACAAGGTCAAGATCGCGATGACCGTGCCGACGCAAACGCCGATCACCTACCCGATCGCGCAAGTCGAAGGCAGCCGCCATGCCGCCGACGCGCAGGCTTTCACGCGCTTCGTGCTGTCGCCCGCCGGCCAGGCCGTGCTGGCGAAGTACGGTTTCAAGCCCGCGCATTAACTTCCAGCATTAACCTCCATTAACCTCACGCAAGCACCGCACGCTCATGCAACAGGCCTGGATTCCGCTCTTGCTGTCGCTCAAAGTGGCGGGCTGGGCCACCGCGCTCAATCTGGTGTTCGGCGTCGCGGCGGGCTTCGGTTTGTCGCGCTGGCGCTCGGGCGCGCGCGACGTGATCGATTCGCTGCTGATGCTGCCGCTCGTGATGCCGCCCACCGTGCTCGGCTACTACCTGCTGGTGCTGCTCGGACGGCGCGGCGTGATCGGCGCCTGGCTCGACCGCTTCGATATTCAGTTGGTGTTCACCTGGCAGGGCGCGGTAATCGCGTCGACGGTGGTCGCCTTTCCGCTCGTGCTGAAGTCGGCGCGCGCCGCCTTCGAAGCCGTCGATCCGCAACTCGAGCGGGCCGCGCGCACGCTCGGCGTCAGCGAGACGGCGGTGTTTTTTCGCGTGACGCTGCCGCTCGCCGCGCGCGGCATTCTGGCCGGCGGCCTGCTGGCGTTCGCCCGGGCGCTCGGCGAATTCGGCGCGACGCTGATGATCGCGGGCAATTTGCCGGGGCGCACGCAAACGCTGTCGGTGGCGGTCTATTCGGCTGTGCAAGCCGGCGATGACGGCACCGCGAATTTCCTTGTGCTCGTGACTTCGGTGACGTGTGTCGCCATCCTGTTGCTCGCGGGCCGCCTCGTGCCGCAGCACACGCTTTTGGCTTCGCGTTGATATGCCGCTCGCCGTCGACATCCGCAAAACTTTCGAGAGCGCCGAGCGCCGTTTCACGCTCGACGTCTCGTTCAAGGCGAGCACGCAGCGCGTCGTGCTATTCGGGCCGTCCGGCGCGGGAAAAACGCTGACGTTGCAGGCCATCGCCGGCCTGCTGCGTCCCGACGAGGGCAAGATCACGCTGAACGGCGACACCTTGTTCGACAGCGCGCGCGGCGTCGACCTGAGACCGCAAGCGCGCAGGGTCGGGTATCTGTTTCAGGATTACGCGCTGTTTCCGCATCTGAACGTGCGGCAAAACATCGGCTTCGGTTTGCAGCAAGGCTGGCTCAATCCGCGTGCGCGGATCGCGCATCCGCAGGTCGATTACTGGCTCGACGCGCTGGAACTGAGAAGCGTCGCGGGCAATCATCCCGCCCAGCTTTCAGGCGGACAAAAGCAGCGCGTGGCGCTGGCGCGAGCGCTTGTCGCGCAACCGCGCCTGCTGTTGCTCGACGAACCATTTTCGGCGCTCGATAGCGTGCTGCGTCAACGTATGCGGCGCGAACTGTCGGATCTGCAAACGCGGCTCGATATTCCGATGGTGCTAATCACGCACGATCCCGATGACGTCGCCGCGTTCGGCGACCAGGTCGTGCAGGCGACCGACGGCTGTGTGCGTGAGAATCAGCCGTTCACCGGCTACGTGCGCAGCGAGCCTTGACCGGGCGCGCGGTTTTCGCGGCCTTGCGAGCCTTTCAAACCGTCCGCGCCTCAATCCTTCACGCCAAGAATCACACTCGACGCCTTGAACGCGGCCACGGCGCTTTTTCCTTCCGCGAGGCCGAGCGTGTCGACGCTCTCATTGATGACGACCGCGGTGATCACCGCGCCGCCGTCCAGCAGCAGCGACACCTCGGCATTAACAGCGCCACGTTTCACGCTCTGCACCGTGCCGCGCAATTGATTGCGCGCCGAAAGTTTCAGCGGCGCGCCGCGTTCGTCCTCGACGAGCAGCACCACCCATGAAGCCTTGATCAACGCAAACGCCGCCGTGCCTTCGACGAGCCCCAGCGTCTCGGTGCTTTCATGCGTCAACACCGCGACGATCGACTGGCCGCCGGGCAGCGCCAGCGACACCTCATCGTTCACCGTGCCGCGCGTGATCGCCGACACCGTGCCATAGAGTTGATTGCGCGCGCTCGTCTTTACACCGATACGGCCGATCAGATCCCAATCCATCGCGAAACCTTCAATCGCCGCCCCCGCCCGTTCGAGAAAGCGCCGATGCTCGCGCTCCACCGCGCGAAACGTCTCGATCAGCTTCACGGCGCGCGGCGTGAGGGTGGTGCCGCCACCGCCCTTGCCGCCGGTCAGCCGCACGACGAGCGGCTCGCCGGCGAGGTTGTTCATCGTGTCGATGGCGTCCCACGCGCCTTTGTAGCTCATGCCGACCGCCTTTGCGGCGCTGGTGATCGAACCGGTCTCGCCGATCGCCGCAAGCAGCGCGATCCGCGACGCGCCGCCGAGCGTTTGCTCGCCCGCCTGAAACCAGACGGAGCCGCCCAGTTCGAGCGGTTCGTGGGAAGAATCGGTGGACTTGGATGTCATGGCTGAGACCGCCAGATGAGCGGGAGAAAGGCAGCGAATCATTATAACGACGCACACGTGAGCGACCGGACGCGCACGCAGCGATACGCCAATGGCAGCGAGCCGAACTCGAAAACGGATAGATGGGATACTCGAACGCGAAGCATCGAACACCTCGCCCTTTCCATTTTCGGCGCGGCGGGCTTGGGTCTTCGCTTGAATCCGTGCGCCGCAACTTCAGCAAGGAGCAAGACAGTGAATATCGATCTATCGGGCAAGACCGCGATTGTCAGCGCATCCACGGCGGGCATCGGCCTCGCGATCGCCACCGGCATTGCAGCGTCCGGCGCGGAAACGCTCATCAACGGACGCAAGCAGGACGCCGTGGAGCGCGCCATCGAAACCATCCGCAAGACTGCGCCGCACGCGAAGCTGCGCGGCTTCGCCGGCGACCTCGGCACGCGCGAGGGCTGCGACGCGTTGGCGAAAACCGTGCCGCAGACAGACATTCTCGTGAACAACCTCGGCGTGTTCGGCCCCGGCGACATCTTCACCACCGAAGACGACGATTGGGAGCGCTACTTCCAGGTCAACGTGATGTCGGGCGTTCGGCTCACGCGCCATTACCTGAAGGGAATGATGGAACGCAAATGGGGCCGCGTGGTGTTCATCTCGTCGGAGTCCGGCTTGAATATTCCGGCGGATATGCTCGCTTATGGCTTCTCGAAGACCGCGCAACTGAGCATCGCGCGCGGCATCGCCAAGCACGCGGCCGGCAGCGGCGTGACCGTGAATTCCGTGCTGCCGGGACCGACGCTCTCGGCCGGCTTCCGCTCGATGGTGGAGGAGACGGCGAAGGAGCAAGGCAAGACCGTCGAGCAGGTCGGCACCGAGTTCGTGCGCGCGCATCGCAGCAGCTCGATCATCCAGCGGCCGGCCACCACCGAGGAAGTCGCGAACATGGTCGTCTACGTCTGCTCGCCGCAAGCCTCGGCGACCACCGGCGCGGCGCTACGCGTGGACGGCGGCGTGGTCGATACGATCGCGTGACGACGGCGCGCCGCTTCTAAAAACCAACGGGCGGCGGCATGGTCAAGTGAAATAGACGCCGCCCGTTCAGCACGCGTGCATCTCACACGCGGTGACGTTGGTCCCCGCATTCAAACCGCGTACTGCGCGATCCCGTTGCCGAACGACCAGTTCTCCTTGTCCACCTCGACGAGACTGATGAACACATCTTCTCGCCGCAGCCCCGGCGACTGCGCGAGTTCATCCGCGATGCGCTGGTACAGCGCCCTCTTCTGCTCGAGCGTGCGCGTGTTGCTCACCGTGAGTTGAATCGCGACGAAATCATCGCTGCGCTCGATGTTCAGATACTGCCTGTCGTAAATCAGATTGCCGGCCTCGTGCTCGCTGAGAAGCATGAAGACGTCGTCCTTCGGGACGTTGAACGTGCCGACCAGCGCGCGCTGGATGCTGTCGGTCAGCGCCTTCCGGTATTCGGCCGGTTTGCCGGCGCGCAGGGCGATTCGTGTGAGCGGCATGGTCAAACTCCTTCGCTGCGGTTGATTGGATAAACCCAGCTTAGGCGCACTGATTCATAATGAACAGACATCGTTGATGATTTCATTCATATCCATTCAAAATGAAAGTTCTCGATCTGGATGCCGTGCGAGCGTTCGTTCTGGTTGCCGATCTGCGCAGTTTCACGCGCGCCGCGGATGCGCTCGACACCACGCAATCGGCCGTCAGCCTGAAGCTCAAGCGGCTGGAGGCGCACCTCGGCAAGCAGTTGCTGGAGCGCACGCCGCGCGTCGTGCGCCTTTCCGCGGACGGCAACGCGTTTCTCGGCGCCGCGCGCGATCTGCTGAACGCGCATGAACGCGCGCTGGGTGCGCTGTCCGTGGAGCGCAGACGGCTCGCGCTGGGACTGAGCGAGCACGTCGCCGGCGCGGACCTGCCACGCTTGCTCGCGAGGCTCAACGCGCACGATCCGGGTTTGATCGTGGAATTGCACATGGGGACGTCCGCGTCGCTGCTCGCGCAATTCGACGAACGCCGCCTCGACGCGGTCATCGTTCGCTACGGCGTCGACCAGCCGCCGCGCGACGACGCGCAGGTGCTGTTCAGCGAACCGCTCGGATGGCTCGCCACGCCGGAATGGTTGCCTCGCGTCGGCGAGCCGTTGGCGCTGGCTCTGTTGAGCCCGCCGTGCAATGTGCGCGACGTCGCGCTGCGCACGCTGACGGCGGCGGGCATTGCGTGGCAGGAAGTGTTCGTCGGCGGCGGTGTGGCGGCCGTTGGAGCGGCGGTCGCGGCGGGCCTCGCCGTGTCGCCGCTGGCGCGCAGAGTGGCGCCCCCCGGTTTGGCCGATGTCGGCGCGCGGCTAGGCTTGCCGCCACTGCCGCAGTCGCGCGTGACGCTGCATTCGCGGGTCAGGGACACGCGGACGGCGGAAACCTTGCGGTTGGTGGCGAATGGATTGGCGAGCGTCTGAGGCATGCGCCCGCGTCGTCAGCGCGCGAGTCGATCCGATTTCAGCGAAGAATCGGCGGCAGCGAGCCGCTGCTGGCGGTGGCCGGGTTGGTCGCGGCGTCGGCCGGATTGGCGCTGACGTTGACCGATTTGGCCGATGCGGTCGCGTGAGATGCGGCCGGCTTCGCCGCGACCTCGACCGCGTGGGCATGTGCCGGACGATCCTGGGCCACGTTGGCATGCACGAGCTTCGGCTGAGCCGATTTCGCTTGAGCGACTTGTGCGTGGGGCTTGTTGGCCTGTGCCATCACAGCAGTCTTTTGCGGCGACTTGGGCTTGCCCGCGGCCGGCCCCTTGATCGCGCCTGTCGCGCCGCCTTTCGTCGCCCCTTTGGCTGCCGCCTTTTTCACGCTGCCATGCGTTGCGGCCTTCTTGCCGCCCTGTGTAGACGAAGCGATGCGTTGCGTCGTGTGCCGACCACTCGTCGCATGCTTCGAAGCTGACTTGGCCGCAGCCCTTGAACCGGCCGCCGGGTCGCCCTTGCCCGCGCCGGCCGCTTTCCTCGCCGGCTTCGCGCCATGCGCGCTCGCCTCCGGCGGGTTCCACACCTCCTGATAGCCGGCTGCCATCGCCACACCCGACACGCACCACACGGCAACCGCCGTTGCTACTGCTCGAACCCACATCGCCCGCTTCTCCTAATTTTCGGCTTCTCATAACGAGCCGGGATTATATTCCCTTGCAAAAATCCCTTTTTAGACTAGTATTAGTTTTAAGTACAGATAAGGACTTACCCGCTCATGCCTCACGCCGCCCGCGCCACGCAGTCCGAACCGCCGATTCACCGGCCCGTTTCGGAACCCACGCTCACGGAAATGTCCGCGGCGGGCCTACGCGCGTTCTTCAACATCGCGCGCGACTGGAACCTGAGCGCGGACGAGCAAATCGTGCTGCTCGGCTCGCCCGGCCGCTCCACGTACTTCAAATGGAAGTCGGCGCCCGAAACGGCCCGCCTCGGGCGCGACACGCTGGAGCGCCTGTCGCTGCTGCTCGGCATCTACAAGGCGCTGCAAATCCTGCTGCCGCAACCCAGCGCCGCCGACGCATGGATCAAGCGCCCCAATAGCGCCCCGCCGTTCGGCGGACGCCGCGCGCTGGACCGCATGCTGGCCGGCAACATCAGCGACCTCGTGGCCGTGCGCCAGTATCTCGACGCAATGCGAGGCGGCTGGGCGTGACACAACCGTATTGGCAGGACCGCTGGCGCACCGCGCCGCTCGACTGGTCGCCCGCGTATCGCGTGATTCCCACGCGCTTTCCGGCCGTCAATCTGTTCGACCGGGTGGCTTCGCCGGAAGACTTCGACGCGCTATACGCGCTCGAGGCCATGACCAACGACCGTCTGCGCACCGAAATCGGCGAACTCGATCTGGTGCCGCGCGAAGAGCGCCGCTTCGGGCCCGGCTACGGGCCGATAATGGCCGCGCTCACCCATCTGAATCCGCTCGGCAGCCGTTTCTCCGACGGCACCTACGGCGTGTTCTATTGCGCCTGCTCGCGCGCCACGGCAATCGCCGAAACGCGCTACCACACGGGAAAATTTCTGGAGGCAACCGCCGAGCCGCCGATGCGCCAGCAAATGCGCCTCTACACGGTGCTCGCGCAAGGCGAGGTGGTCGACATCCGCGACGATGCTTCGCTCGATCTCGCGGTGCTGTCGCCGGACGATTATCTCGCCGGACAGTCGCTCGGCCGGGCCGTGCGCGAGGCGGGCGCGCCGGGCATCGCGTATCCGTCGGTGCGGGACGACGGCGGCGAATGCCTCGCCGCGTTCAAAACGACGCTGCTGCGCGACTGCCACCACGCGGCGTATCTGGAATACAACTGGAACGGCGCGAGCGTCGACATGGTGTTCGAGCTCAGCCAGGTCGGCTGATGGACCCGGCAGGCGCCGCGGCAAGCCATCAAGGCAAGGCGAGCGCGTCGGCGCCCTCGGCGAGCGCGGCTTCGACCGAGATCGACCAGCGCTGCAACGCCAACGGCTCGACAATTGTCAGCTTGCCGCCCGGTCCGAATGCACCGGTGTCGATGAATACCTGCGAGCCGATCTGCTGAATGTCGCGCATCGGCGTATGGCCGCAATAGGTGAGTGAAAGACCGCGTTGCAGCGACGGATCGCCGTTGCCCAACGCCAGTTCGCGGCCCCACAGCAATTGCTGGCGCGTTTCGGCGGAATAGTTGCCGGCGTCGAGATCGGCGTCGGTGCCGAAGAATTCAGCGTGCAAAATGTTGAAGCGCTCCTTGCCGCTGCCGACCACGCGCACGAGCGGCAGCGTGCGCAGACGTTCCGCGTAGTGCTGCAAGCGTTCGTCGGGCAAATCCGCCGCCCACGTTCCACCGATTCCATACCACCACTGACGCCGCAAGCGGCCGTCCGCGACGGCGCATAACGCGTCTTCGTGATTGCCGAGCACGGCGAAGAACCACGGCTTGTCGAGCAGCGCCAACGCCTGCTCGGAATGCGCGCCGCGGTCCACCAGATCGCCCACCGAAAAGAGCCGGTCGCAAGCCGGGTCGAACGCGATCGTGCGCAGCAGATAGCGCAACGCATCGACACAGCCATGCAGGTCGCCGACTACAAAGTCGCGGCCGCTCGGGTTGGCCGAATGATGCTGAACGGAGTTGACGAGTACGGAAGCCATGTGTTCATGATAATGCCGCGTGGGCGAATACGTATGCGCGTTGCCGATCCTAACGCACGGCGAGCGCTCCAGGCCGCGTAGAATCCGCGGCACGGACGTCTCCCCACCTCTATTCCATGCCCGCAAAATATTATCCGCAGGTTTTTCGCAATCGCCCGCGCATGCTGGCCGGCCTCGTCGTCGGCATCGTGGCGGCGCTGTTCGTGCCCGAGCCGGCGCGGCCGATGGTCCGCATACTGGCCGGCTGGGACGCAGCCGTCTGGAGCTATCTGCTGCTGATCTGGGTGCACATGGCCGCGGCCGACGAAAGCCGGGTCCGCGCCTTCGCCCGACGCGACGATGAAAACGCGGGCGTGGTGCTGTTCGTGATCTGCGTGGCGACGGTCGCGAGCATTGCCGCGATCGTGCTCGAACTGGCCTCGATAAAAGGCACGGCCGGCGCCTCGACCGTATGGCACTACGTGCTCACCGGACTCACGCTGATGGGCGCGTGGTTCATGATCCCGACCATTTTCGCGCTGCACTACGCGCGGCTTTACTACGACACCGACGCCACGGAAACCGCGCTCCTGTTTCCCGACCATGCGCTCGAGCCGGACTATTGGGACTTTCTGTACTTCTCCTTCACCATCGCCGTGGCCTCGCAGACCGCCGACGTGGTGCTGCGCTCGCGCTCGATTCGCCGCGCCGCGCTCGCGCAATCCATTCTGTCGTTCTACTTCAACGTCGCGGTGCTTGGGCTTTGCGTGAATATCGCGGCGGGGCTGCTCGGTTCGTGACCGTGCCTCGCGCGCGGCAATGCCCTTAGCGCGCTTAGCGCAATATCACCTGCCGCCGCGCTCGCGCCTCGTGCGCGGCAGTGACCATCCCCGTCTCAACCGTCTCGTGTAAAACCCGGACCACCTCCGCCCGTTTTACACGCAGGCCGTCCCCGCCAGCGAACGCCGCTTCGCTTCCACCTTTCAGCGCGCTTCCCGACAGGGCGCACGTTCGCGCATCCCACGTTCCGCTCGCGACACGCTTGGCACAAGCCTTGCTGCGCCTACGCGCATTGAACTGGCCCACCCGTGCGTCCGACGCCTGGCGTCAAAATGCGCTTCACTTGGCCAGCGGCGTGACGATCTTTGCACTACATTGACCGATACGCGCCTACGCTTCATTCATCGCGCGGTACCCGGCCCTGGAAGCCCAACGAACGTTGTGATCGCATGCCCATTGCATCCACACCGCAGCAGGACGAATCTGGAAACGACCGATGGAATCTCCGAACAGGTACGCGCCGCGGATCTACTTTTTTCATTCACTTCTAGTTGGTCCGCTCGACGCGTGGCCTGCGCGGTTCGCTCACGCGGCCTCGCTGGGCTTCGATCACGCGCTGATCGGCAGCCTCTTCGAGCCTGGGCAGGCCGGCCACGGACAGGTGGTCGGCAATCACGCCCGGCTGCATCCGGTGTTCGAGACTCAGCAAGCCGCCGCCGACGCGATCCGCACGCTCGCGGACGCCGCGAGCCAGAACGGCCTGACCTTGCTGGTCGATCTCGTGATCGACCGGATGGCCGCCGACGGCGCGCTATACGCCGAACACGCCGACTGGTTCCATCCGTTCGAGTCTGACGAGGCGCGGCTCGATCCGCGCCATGTGCATCGCGAGGACAACGTCGCGTATGCGAACTTCAACGATGCCGGCAGCCGCGCCGCGCTGGCCGACTGGTGGACGCGCCAACTGCTCGCGCTGGCCGACGCCGGCGTGGGCGGCTTTCGCTTCGACTCGCCGCATCGCGTGCCTGGCGCCGTCTGGCGCCAACTCGGCGACGCCGTGCGCCTGAAGCATCCCAACGTGCGTTTTCTCGCCGCGACGCCGGGCCTCTCGCGCAGCGATCTGCCGGACCTCGAAGGCGCGGGCTTCGACAGCGTGTTCTCATCGGTGCGCTGGTGGGACTTCCGTTCGAGCTGGATGGTCGAGGAGCATGCCGCGCTCGCGCGCATCGCCGGGCCGGTCGCGTTTCCCGAAGCGCCGTACGGCACGCGCCTCGCCGCCGAGTTCAGCGATGCGCACGACGCCGCCATCGTCGAGCGTGCCTACCGTCGCGCAATGTTGACGGCGGCCTCGATCGGCACCGGCTGGATGATGCCGATGGGCTTCGAATACGGCGTGACCGAACCGATGTCGCAAACGCGCGGCGACGCCTCGCAGTACGCGCTCGCCTGCCAGGCAAAAAAATTCGATCTCGCCGAGCCGATCGCGCGCCTGAACGAGATCGTGCGCAATACCTCGTCGCTGCAAGCCAACGGCGAACTGCGCCCGCTCAGCGGACCCGGAGCGCCCGCGGCCGTCCTGCTGCGCGCCGATCACGCCGACCTGCGCGATGCCGGCGAGGCGATCCTGATCGCGATCAATCCCGAACTCGGCGCGCCGGTGCGCGTCGATCCGGCGCGCTTTCTCGCCGGCGTGCCGGGCAACTTCACGCGCTTCGTGCCGCTCGACGCGCCCGGCCACGTCACGCCCGCCACCTTGACGCCCTTCACGCTCGCGCCCGGCGCGGCGCGCCTGTTCCGCGCGGTAACCGAAAAGCCGATCTGTCTCGCGCCGCCGATCGACAAGCCGAACAGCAAGCGCAGCGGCCACAAGGCCGTGCTCGAAGCGCTCAATGCGCCGCGCGTGGCGATCGAGAGCGTAACGCCTTCGGTCGATCATGGCCGCTTCGCGGCCAAGCGCTCGGTGGGCGAGCGCGCCGAAATCAGCGCGGCGATTTTCGCCGAAGGTCACGACAAGATCGCGGCAGCCGTGATCTGGCGCGCCGCCGACGAAACCGCCTGGCACGAAGTGCTGATGACTCCGGCGCAGCCCGCCGGCCTCGACATCTGGAAGGCGCGCATTCCGCTCGAACGCCTCGGCCGTCACGAGTTCACCGTGATCGCGTGGCGCGACGACTTCGCGTCGCTGGTCGAGCACATCGAGAAGAAGCTGAAAGCCGGCCAAACCGTCGAACTCGAACTCGACGAAGCCGCGCATCTGTTCGCGCTGGTGCTGGCCGAAGTGGAAACGGCGGAAGGCGCGGTGACCGAGCCGCTCGAACGGATCGTCACGCAGTTCACGAAGGCCGACGTCGAAGCGAAGCTCGCGCTGATTCTCGCGCCGGCCACGGCGAAAGCGATGACCGCCGCGCGCCACCGCCCGTTCCTGAGCCGCGACCCGGTGGTCTACAAGATCGACGCGGACCGCGCCGCCGCGCGCTTCGCGAGCTGGTACGAGATATTCCCGCGTTCGATGAGCGACGACGAATCGCGTCACGGCACCTTCGCCGACGTCACGAAGAAACTGCCGCGCATCCGCGACATGGGCTTCGACGTGTTGTACTTCCCGCCGATTCATCCGATCGGCCTCGCGAATCGCAAGGGGCGTAACAACACGCTGAACGCGCAGCCGGGCGATGTGGGCAGCCCGTATGCGATCGGCGCGGCCGAAGGCGGGCACACCGCCGTGCATCCGCAGCTCGGCACGCTCGACGACTTCAAGCAGATGCTCGCCGCCGCGCACGCGCACGGCCTCGAAATCGCACTCGACTTCGCGATCCAGTGTTCGCCGGATCATCCGTGGCTCAAGGAGCATCCGACGTGGTTCGCCTGGCGTCCCGACGGCACGCTGCGTTACGCGGAGAATCCGCCGAAGAAGTATCAGGACATCGTCAATCCCGACTTCTATGCGCACGACGCCAAGCCCGCTTTGTGGCTCGCGCTGCGCGACGTGATCCTGTTCTGGATCGAAGCGGGCGTGCATATTTTCCGGGTCGACAATCCGCACACCAAGCCGCTGCCGTTCTGGGAATGGATGATCGACGACGTGCGCGCGCGCTACCCCGACACGATCTTCCTCGCGGAAGCCTTCACGCGGCCACGCATGATGAACCGGCTCGGCAAGATCGGCTTCTCGCAGTCGTACACATATTTCACGTGGCGCGAGTCGAAGCGCGACTTCATCGAGTATCTGAGCGAGCTGACGCAAACCGATGCGCGCGATTCCTACCGGCCGAACTTCTTCGTCAATACGCCGGATATCAACCCGCGGCATTTGCAGTCGCAGGGACGCACGGGTTTTCTGATTCGCGCGGCGCTCGCGTCGACGTTGGCCGGCTTGTGGGGCGTGTATAGCGGCTTTGAATTGTGCGAGGCCGCCGCGCTGCCGAACAGCGAGGAATATCTCGACTCCGAGAAGTATCAACTGCGCGCGTGGGACTGGCACCGGCCGGGCAACATCGTCGGCGAGATCAGCGCGTTGAACCGGATCCGCCGGGCGAATCCGGCGCTGCAAACGCATCTGGGTCTCACCTTCCTGCCCGCGCACAACGACCACGTGCTGTTCTTCGAGAAGGCGACCGAGGCACGCGACAACGTGATCGTCGTCGCGATCAACCTCGACCCGTTCAACGAGCAGGGCGCGGATATCGAACTGTCGTGGGAGACATTCCGGCGCTGGAATCTGCACGACCACGCCGCGCTGGAAGTCACCGATCAGATGACCGGCGCGCGCTTCGAATGGCATGGCCGCTGGCAGCACGTCCAGCTCGGCTCGGGCCAGCCGTTCTCGATCTGGCGCATCGCGCCGCTCGGCGGCCTGCCCGCCGACCGGCCGGATGAAGCCGACAGCGACTATCACGCAGACGCTGGCAACCCAATCCCAACGGAAGGTGCGACATGAAGCGTGACGACCCAGCCCAAACCACGTCGCAAGCTCATACGAGCGCGGCCACCGGCGGCGCGGCCAGAACGCGGACGTCGCGGCGCGGCAAGCCCGCCGCGCTCAGCGACGATCCGCTCTGGTACAAGGACGCGATCATCTATCAGGTGCACATCAAGTCGTTCTTCGACGCGAACAACGACGGCGTCGGCGATTTTCCAGGCCTGATCGCGAAGCTCGATTACATCGCCGAGCTCGGCGTGAATGCGATCTGGCTGCTGCCGTTCTATCCGTCGCCGCGACGCGACGATGGTTACGATATCGCGGATTACCGCAACGTGCACCCGGACTACGGACAGCTCTCCGACGTCAAGCGCTTCATTCAGGAAGCGCACGCACGCGGCATCCGCGTGATTACCGAACTCGTGATCAACCACACCTCGGATCAGCACCCGTGGTTCCAGCGCGCACGCCGCGCGAAGCCCGGCTCGAATCATCGCAACTACTACGTGTGGTCGGACACCGATCAGAAGTACCTTGAAACGCGGATCATCTTCATCGATTCGGAGCCGTCGAACTGGACGCACGATCCGGTGGCCGGCGCTTATTACTGGCACCGTTTCTATTCGCACCAGCCCGATCTGAACTTCGACAATCCGTCCGTGCTGCGCGAGGTGTTGCAGGTCATGCGCTTCTGGCTCGACATGGGCATCGACGGTCTGCGGCTCGACGCGGTGCCGTATCTGGTCGAACGCGAAGGCACCAACAACGAAAACCTGCCCGAAACGCATTCGGTGCTGAAGAAGATCCGCGCGACCATCGACGCGGAATACCCGAACCGGATGCTGCTCGCGGAAGCCAACCAATGGCCGGAAGACGTGAAGGAATACTTCGGCGAAGAAGACGAATGCCACATGGCATTCCACTTCCCGCTGATGCCGCGCATCTACATGTCGATCGCGAGCGAGGACCGCTTCCCGATCACCGACATCATGCGGCAAACGCCTGACCTCGCTCCGTCGAACCAGTGGGCGATTTTCCTGCGCAATCACGATGAACTGACGCTGGAAATGGTTACGGATTCCGAGCGCGACTACTTGTGGAACACCTATGCGAGCGATCGCCGCGCGCGGCTGAACCTCGGCATTCGCCGCCGTCTCGCCCCGCTGATGGAGCGCGACCGCCGCCGCATCGAACTGATCAATTCGCTGCTGCTGTCGATGCCGGGCACGCCCGTGATCTATTACGGCGACGAACTCGGCATGGGCGACAACATCCACCTCGGCGACCGCGACGGCGTTCGCACGCCGATGCAGTGGTCGTCCGATCGCAACGGCGGCTTCTCGCGCGCCGATCCCGAGCAACTGGTGCTGCCGCCGGTGATGGGTTCGCTGTACGGCTTCGACGCGGTGAACGTGGAAGCGCAAAGCCGCGATCCGCATTCGCTGCTCAACTGGACCCGGCGCATGCTCGCCACCCGGCGCGCCAAGCAGACGTTCGGACGCGGCACGGTGCGTTTTCTGAAGCCGGAAAACCGCAAGATACTCGCGTATCTGCGCGAGCTGCCGGACGAGCCGCCGATTCTCTGCGTGGCGAATCTGTCGCGCGCGCCGCAAGCGGTGGAACTGGATCTGTCGGAATTCAACGGCGCGGTGCCGATCGAAATGACCGCCGATTCCGTGTTCCCGGCCATCGGCCAACTCACGTATCTGCTGACCTTCCCGCCGTATGGCTTCCTGTGGTTCATGCTGTGCCCCGGCGGTCAACGTCCGACGTGGGCGCAAGCGCATTCGGAACCGCTGCCCGAATTCGTCACGATCGTGATCCGCGAGGGCCAGGCCGGGCCGACGCCGGAGAACGTGCGGCTGCTCGAATCCGAAGTGTTGCCGTCATGGCTGAGCCGGCGCCGCTGGTTCGCGTCGAAGGATCAGAAGATGCATGCGGTGCGCCTCGCCGCGTTGACCACGATTCCGAACGGCGGCTTCGCGTTCACCGAAATCGAGGCGGACGTGGGCAAGCACACCGAGCGCTACGTGGTGCCGATCGCGATCACGTGGGGCGGCGAAACCACCACGCCGCTGTTCATTCAACTGGCGTTGGCGCGCGTGCGGCGCGGCCGCAACGTCGGCCATCTGACCGACGCGTTCGCGCTGCCGATCTTCGCGCACGGCGTGTTGCGCAAGCTGCGCGAACGCGCTGTCGTGCCGACCGTGCAGAAGAGCGAGATCCAGTTCATCCCGACCGAGCGTTTCGCCGAACTCGACAATCTCGGCGAGCGGCCCGACATCCGCTGGCTGGCGGCCGAGCAAAGCAACAGTTCGCTGATCATCGCGGACGCCGCGGTGCTGAAGCTGGTGCGCCGACTCGTGAGCGGCGTGCATCCCGAAGCGGAAATCAGCCGCTACCTGACCCAGCTCGGCTACGCGAACACCGCGCCGCTGTACGGGGAAGTGGTGCGCGTGGACCCCGAAGGCGTGCCGCACACGCTCGCCATCCTGCAAGGCTTTATCGAGAATCAGGGCGACGCCTGGAACTGGTCGCTCGACTACCTGCGCCGCTCGGTGGACGAACTCGCCGTCGCCGTCGACACGGAAGCGCAAGTGCCCGACCGCGACAACGAAGCGATCCTGGTGGAAGGCTACAGCGCGTTGACCGGCATCATCGGCAGGCGGCTCGGCGAGTTGCACGTGGCGCTCGCCTCGGCTTCCGACGACCCGGCGTTCGCGCCGGAGCCCGCCAGCGCCGAACAGGTGAAGGCCTGGATCGACGGCACGCAGGCGATGCTCGCCGCCGCGCTCGATCTGCTCGCGCCGCGCATCCCGCAGATGCTGGACCCCGAAACCCAGGCGCTGGCGCAAAGCCTGATCGACCGGCGCGCGGCGCTCGTCGAGGCGGTCGACAAACTCGTGCAGGACGACGCGCAGGCGCTGCGCATCCGCATTCACGGCGACTTCCACCTGGGCCAGGTGCTGGTCGCGCAGGGCGACGCGTATCTGATCGATTTCGAAGGCGAGCCCGCGCGTTCGCTCGAGGAGCGGCGGCAGAAGTCGAGTCCGTTGCGCGATGTCGCCGGCTTGCTGCGCTCGCTGTCGTATGCGAGCGCGGCGGCGCAGTCCACCACGGAAAGCGCGCCGCAGCAGACCGCCGATCGCAAGCGCGCGCTGTTCGACCGTTTCCGCGCGCACGCCACCGAGGCGTTCCTCAACGAATATCGCGCCGCCGCCGCGAACGCTCCGACGCCGCTGGTCGCGCCCGAGGCCGAACAGGCCTTGCTCGATCTGTTCCTGATCGAGAAAGCCGCCTACGAAATCCGCTATGAAGCGGCCAACCGTCCGACGTGGCTCAGTTTGCCGGTGCGCGGCCTCGCCGCGCTCACCAGCCGTTTGCTCGGCGACACCGGCGCACCGCCCGCGCACGACGCCCCAACCCAGGCGCCTGGCGCCGCCACACCGCCTCATCCGGCCGAGGGCGATTATGAGTGAGCACGATCCGGCCGTGGGCCTTCAACCGCTCGACATCGACGCGCTCGTCGAAGCGCGCCATCCCGATCCTTTCTCGCAGCTAGGCTTGCATCAGACGGACGCGGGTCCGATGGTGCGCGCGCTGTTGCCGAACGCCGCGCACGTCAGCGTGATCTCGCGCGCCGACGGTTCGCCGCTCGGCGAACTCCAGCAATTGCGGCCCGGGCTGTTCGCGGGGCGCGTCGCCTCGGCGGCGCCGTATCGCTTGCGCATCGACTGGCACGGCGTGGTGCAGGAGATCGAGGACACGTATTCATTCGGCCCGGTTCTCGGCGACGAACCGTTGGGGCGTCTCGCCGGCGGCGATCCGTACGCGGTGCTCGAATGCCTCGGCTCCCGGCCGATGGAAATCGACGGCGTGCCGGGCGTGCGCTTCGCCGTGTGGGCGCCGAACGCGCGGCGCGTCTCGGTGGTGGGCGACTTCAATGCATGGGACGGCCGCCGTCATCCGATGCGGCTGCGCCATCAGGCAGGCGTGTGGGAGTTGTTCGTGCCGCGGGTCGGCGCCGGCACGCGCTACAAATACGAGTTGCTCTCTCGCGACGGCCATCCGTTGCCGCTGAAGGCGGACCCGTGCGCGATGCAAACGGAGAAGCCGCCCGGCACCGCCTCGGTGGTCGCGCACGTCGACGAGGTCGAGCAGTTTCCGTGGACCGATCAGGACTGGATTCAGTCACGCGCCGGCAAGCAGACGCCGCGCGCGCCGATCTCGATCTACGAAGTGCATGCCGAATCGTGGCTGCGCATCGCCGAGGAAGGTCAGCGCGGCCTCGACTGGGAAGAGCTCGCCGAGCGGCTGATTCCCTACGTGAAGAGCATGGGCTTCACGCACGTCGAATTCATGCCGGTCGCGGAGCATCCATTCGGCGGTTCGTGGGGCTATCAGCCGCTCGGGCAGTTCGCGCCGTCCGCGCGCTTCGGCAAGCCGGAGCAGTTCGCCGGCTTCGTCAACAAGGCGCACGAAGCCGGACTCGGCGTGATTCTCGACTGGGTGCCCGCGCATTTTCCGAACGACGCGCACGGTCTCGTCGACTTCGACGGCACGCCGCTTTACGAGCACGCCGATCCGCGCGAAGGCTATCACCAGGACTGGAACACGATGATCTACAACCTCGGCCGCCACGAGGTGAGCGCGTTCCTGATCGCCTCGGGCCTGGCGTGGCTCAAGCGCTATCACGTCGACGGCCTGCGCGTGGATGCGGTCGCCTCGATGCTGTATCGCGACTATTCGCGCGCCGCCGGCGAATGGGTGCCGAACATCTACGGCGGCCGGGAAAATCTCGAATCGATCGCGTTTCTGAAGCGGCTCAATCACGAAGTGGGCTACGTGCCGGGTGTGCCGGGCGCGATCACGATCGCCGAGGAATCGACCGCCTGGCCCGGCGTGACGGCGCGCGTGGAAGACGGCGGGCTCGGCTTCCAGTTCAAGTGGAACATGGGCTGGATGCACGACACGCTGCACTACATGGCCGAAGACCCCGTCTATCGACAGTACCATCACCACAACATGACCTTCGGGATGGTGTACGCGTATTCCGAGCGCTTCGTGTTGCCGCTCTCGCACGACGAAGTGGTGCACGGCAAGGGCTCGCTGCTCGGCAAGATGCCGGGCGATACGTGGCAGCGCTTCGCCAATCTGCGCGCGTACTTCGGCTTCATGTGGACGCATCCGGGCAAGAAGCTGCTGTTCATGGGCGGCGAATTCGGCCAGTTCGCGGAGTTCGATCACGACGCGTCGCCGCATTGGAATCTGCTCGACGATCCGAACCATCACGGCGTGCAGATGCTGGTGCGCGATCTCAACCGGCTCTATCGGGAGGAGCCCGCGCTGTACCTGCTCGACAGCGAGCCGGGCGGCTTCGAATGGCTGATCGGCGACGACAGCGGCAACAGCGTGTTCGCGTGGCGCCGCACGGATCGCGCGGGCCGCGAAGTCGTGGTCGTCTGCAACATGACGCCGGTGCCGCGGCTGGGTTACCGGATGGGCATGCCGCAGAGCGGCCGCTGGTCGGAGGTGCTGAACACGGATGCCAGCGTGTACGGCGGCTCGAACATGGGCAACGGCGGCGTGATCCATACCGAGGCCATGCCGAGCCACGGCTGGCCGCATTCGGCATCGCTCACGCTGCCGCCGCTCGCGACGATCGTATTGCGCGCGGATTGATTGCGGGTGCTGCAAGGACGAGCGCGCGGCCAACGGCCGCGCGCTCGTCGCATCAAGACCACGATAGGCGCTCATCAATCAGAACAAGGAAGGGGAACATGTCGCATGCAATGCCCGACCGGCTGTTGCCGGGCTCGCCTTATCCGCTCGGCGCCCATTGGGATGGACTCGGCGTCAACTTCGCGGTGTTCTCGGCGAACGCGCAGAAAATCGAGCTTTGCCTGTTCGAGCCGACCGGCCGCAAGGAACTCCGCCGCTTCCCGCTGCCCGAATGCACCGACGAAATCTGGCACGGCTATCTGCCGAATGCGCATCCGGGCACCGCCTACGGTTTTCGCGCGCATGGGCCGTATCAACCGCAGCACGGGCATCGCTTCAATCCGCACAAGCTGTTGCTCGATCCGTACGCGCGCAAGCTCGTCGGGCAGTTCCGCTGGTCGGATGCGCTGTTCGGTTATCGCGTGCATTCGAATCGCGCCGACCTTTCCATCGACCGGCGCGATTCGGCGCCGGCCATGCCCAAGTGCGTCGTGATCGACGAAGCGTTTGACTGGTCGCACGACAAGCGCCCGAACGTGCCTTGGGGCGAGACCGTGATCTACGAAACGCATGTGCGGGGCGCCTCGATGTTGCGCGCCGACTTGCGGCAGCACGAGCGCGGCACCTTCGCCGCGCTGGCTTCGCCCGAGTTCATCGAGCATTTGCTGAAGCTGGGCGTGACCGCCGTCGAATTGCTGCCGGTGCATGCGTTTCTCAACGACCGCTTTCTGGTGGAGCGCGGGCTGCGCAACTACTGGGGTTACAACACCGCGGCGTTTTTCGCGCCGGAGCCCTCGTATCTGAGCACGCACCGGCTCGATGAAATGCGCATCGCCGTGCGGCAGTTGCACGCGGCCGGCATCGAGGTGATTCTCGACGTGGTCTACAACCACACCTGCGAAGGCAACGCGATGGGGCCCACCGTCTCATGGCGCGGCCTCGACAACGCGAGCTACTACCGCCTGATTCCCGGCGACGAGCGCCACCATATCAACGATACCGGCTGCGGCAACACGCTCAATCTGCCGCATCCGCGCGTGCTGCAAATGGTGATGGATTCGCTGCGCTACTGGTCGACGGCGTTCAATATCGACGGCTTCCGTTTCGATCTCGGCGTGACCCTCGGCCGCGAGCAACACGGTTTCGATCCCGGCTCGGGTTTCTTCGACGCCTTGCGCCAGGACCCGATCCTGTCGCAACGCAAGCTGATTTCCGAACCGTGGGACATCGGCCCCGGCGGCTATCAGCTCGGCAACCATCCGCCGGGCTTCGCGGAATGGAACGACCGTTTCCGCGACACCGTGCGCCGTTTCTGGCGCGGCGACGCGGGCTTGCGGCCCGATCTCGCCGCGCGTCTCACGGGCTCGGCCGATCTGTTCAACCGGCGCTTCAGAAAACCGTGGGCGTCGATCAATTTCGTGGCGTCGCATGACGGTTTCACGTTGGCCGACATCACCGCTTACGAGCAGAAGCACAACGAAGCCAATCAGGAAGACAACAACGACGGTCACAATGAAAACTGCAGCCGCAACTGGGGCGTCGAGGGCCCGACCGACGATCCCGAGATGCTGGAAACGCGCAAGCGCGTGGCGCGCTCGCTGATCGCCACGCTGCTGATCGCGCTCGGCACACCGATGATGCTGGCCGGCGACGAATCCTTGCGCACGCAGAACGGCAACAACAACGCGTACTGCCAGGACAACGACTTATCATGGATCGACTGGGAACGCGCGCAAGCGCCGGACGGCCGTCAGATGACCGAGTTCGTCGCGCGCGTGATCGCGTTGCGCAAGCATCATCCGCTGCTGCGCGAGACACGCTTTCTGTTCGGCGATCGTGAAGTGTTGCCGGGCCTGTTCGACGTCGGCTGGTTCGACGAAAACGGCGACCCGCTCACCATCGAAGCCTGGGAAGACCCCGAAGGCCGCGCGTTCACGCTGCGGCGCGCGGGCCCGGGCCTGAACGGCGAAACCGAAGTATTGTTGATGATGCTCAACGCGGGCGACGAAACGCTGCGCTTCGCGCCGCCGCCGCCGCACCTGGAATGGCATGTGCTGCTAGACACTGCCGAGCCGGACAGCGCGCCGCATCGACTGGCGGTTCCCGAGGTGGAGGTGGCCGCGCATAGCCTCGTGATGCTGGCCGCGCAACCGGTGGGCGAGGCCGATTGGCAGGCGGGCTGGAAGGCCGGCGCGCAACATGGGCCGCGGCTGTTGACCGCGCTGCCGCCCGATCCGGGTGCGCATGCGCCCAGCAGCGATACGTCGCCGACCGCTTAGGCGGCAAGCGCGTCGCGACAGGCACGGCATGCATGGCGTGAAAAAGGCGGCAGCGTCGAGCCGCCCCCGGAGCCCGGAGAGACACGACGGACAGGTAACACGCGGCACGCAGGCAAAACCGAATGGTGACGACTCATGTCAGAAAGCCCGATTGATCCTCACGCGCATCATCACGCGCATTGTCTGCCCTTCGGCGCTCAGTTGGTGGGCGCCGCGGGGACCAATCCCTGCACCCGCTTCCGTTTCTGGGCGCCGTCGTGCAAGAGCGTCCAGGTCGAAATCGAGAGCGGACCGGCGGCCGGCGCGCACGACATGGCGCCCACCGGCAACGGCTGGTTCGAAGCCACGGTCAACGGCGGCGCGGGCACGCTGTACCGCTTCCGGCTGGATGGCGAGCATGCGGTGCCCGATCCGGCGTCGCGCTTTCAGCCGCACGATGTGCATGGGCCGAGCGAGGTCATCGACCCGCGCGCGTATCGCTGGGAACACGCCGACTGGCACGGCCGGCCGTGGGAAGAAACGGTGCTCTACGAGTTGCATGTCGGCGCGATGGGCGGCTATGCGGGCGTGAAGAAGCGCTTGCCGGCGCTCGTCGCACTCGGCGTGAGCGCCATCGAGTTGATGCCGTTGAACGATTTTCCCGGCAAGCGCAATTGGGGCTATGACGGCGTGCTGCCGTATGCGCCGGATTCCGCCTATGGCCGCCCCGAGGAACTGAAAGCGCTGATCGACGCCGCACACGGTCTCGGCCTGATGGTGTTTCTCGACGTGGTCTACAACCACTTCGGGCCGGACGGCAACTATCTGCACGAATACGCCCGCTCGTTCTTCCGCGACGGCACGCATACGCCCTGGGGTCCGGCGATCGATTTCGAGCGCTGTGAAGTGAGCGACTTCTTCACGGACAACGCGGTCTACTGGATCAACGAATATCGCATCGACGGTCTGCGTTTCGATGCGGTGCACGCGATCGACAGTCATGCGTGGCTGCGCGAACTCTCCGACCACATTCGCGCGCGGGTGCAGCATGGCCGGCATGTGCATCTGGTGCTGGAAAACGAACACAACAGCGCGAGCCTGCTGGAAACCCATTTCAGCGCACAGTGGAACGACGATGCGCACAACACGCTGCACGTTTTGCTGACCGGCGAAACCGAAGGCTATTACCACGCGTATGAAGATCAGCCGATCCGCCGGCTGGCGCGTGTGCTGTCGGAAGGCTTCGCGTATCAGGGCGATCCGTCGCCGCTGCACGACGGCGCGCCGCGCGGCGAATCGAGCAGGCATCTGCCGCCCACGTCGTTCGTGATGTTCCTGCAGAACCACGATCAGATCGGCAACCGCGCATTCGGCGAGCGTCTGCGCAAGCTGACGTCGGACGACGCATTGCGCGCCGCCACCGGTTTGCTGCTGCTATCGCCGCACATTCCACTGCTCTTCATGGACGAGGAATACGGCTCCACGCAGCCGTTCCTGTTTTTCACCGACTACACCGGCGAGCTCGCCAACGCCGTGCGCGAAGGACGGCGCCGCGAATTCGCACGCTTCTCCGCGTTCAGCGACGCCCGGCGGCGCGAGCAGATTCCCGATCCGAACGATGAACAGACGTTCATCGCGTCGTCGCCGCCGGAGCCCGTTCAGCCGCCCGCGCAAACCGACGAGGCGAAGGATCGGCTCGACTGGATGCACTTCTACAAATCGGCGCTCACCGTGCGGGCGAAATTGATCACGCCACGTCTGAGGCACGGCAAGGCGCTCGGCGCGGCCGTGCTGAGCACCGAAGGCGGCGCCGACGCCCATGCGCTGGTCGCGCGCTGGCAACTCGGCGACGGCGAGACCTTGTCGGTGGCGTTGAATCTTTCGAAGGAGAGCGTGCCGTTCAACCACGTGCCCGCCGGCAAGGTGATTTTCGAAACGCCGCCGCGCGTGCGCGAACAGGTCGACGTCAACGTACTGCCGCCGAATGCGTTCGTCGCATGGCTGACCGGCGACGTGAGCGACTACGCGATCGGCCACGATGCCCGCGTTGTCGGCCAACAGGAGCACCACGCGTGAACAGCACCCGACGCCCCAGCGACACGATCCTGACGCTCGCCACGCGCGCCGGCTTCGAGGTGGAGTGGCAGGATGCGCATCGTAAGACGCAACACGTGCCCGAGAACACGCTCACGGTGCTGCTCGAACGGATGGGTCTGCCGTGCGCCAACGCGACGCAAATCCGCCAGAGCGCCGCCGCGTTGGAAGCCGAGTTATCGGGCCGCAAACTGCCGCCGCTGATGACCGCGCAGGTCGGCCGCGGCATCGCGTTTCCCGCCGCGCCGATCAAATCCGGCAGCCACTATCGGATCGAGCTCGAAAGCGGCTCGATCATCGACGGCCGCTTCACGGCGCCCAAAGGCGAGGAAGCCTTGCTCGCGCCGATCGACGAGCCCGGCTACCACACGCTGGTGATCAACGAGCAACGCGTGACGCTGGCGGTGGCGCCGCGGCGCAGCTATACCATCGCCGACGCGTGGCGCACGCTGCATGGCGACAGCGCCGCGCGCACACCGCCGCTGTGG
Organism: Paraburkholderia terricola; assembly: GCF_900142195.1. Taxonomy (GTDB): domain Bacteria; phylum Pseudomonadota; class Gammaproteobacteria; order Burkholderiales; family Burkholderiaceae; genus Paraburkholderia; species Paraburkholderia terricola. The sequence continues at coordinate 133,695 of NZ_FRAB01000009.1, read as the reverse complement.
AGCATCGCCGCGCAGCTATACGGCTTGCGACGCGCGGGCGATGGCGGCATCGGCGACTATTCGGCGCTCGCGCAACTCGCGATCGGCAGCGCGAAGCGCGGCGCGCATGCGCTCGCCGTCAGCCCGACGCACGCGATGTTCAGCGCGGAGCCGAACCGCTTCAGTCCGTATTCGCCGTCGTCGCGTTTGTGGCTGAACGTCACGCATATCGATCCCGCTGCCGTGTTCGGCGCGGACGCGGCGCGCGCCGCGCTCGAAGCCGCTGGAGCCAGCGACGCGTGGTCGAATCTCGAAGCCTTGCCGCTGATCGACTGGCCGAACGCCGTCACGCTGAAGCTGAAGGTCTTGCGCACGCTCTACGAAAATTTCTGCGCGCACGAACGCGCGCGGAATGCGCCGCGCGCGCTGGAATTTCACGGCTTCTGCGAGCGGGCCGGACGCGCGCTCGAAGACCACGCGCGTTTCGAAGCGCTGCAAGCGTGGCAACTCTCACAGGAAGGCGGTCACGGTCATTGGCGCAACTGGCCTGCGGCGTTGCGCGATCCGCGCAGCCCGGAAGTCGAGGCCTTCGCCGAAGCGAATCGTCATGAAGTCGACTTTCATCTGTTTCTGCAATGGCTCGCCGCGAAGGGTTTGTCGCACGCCCAGCATGCGGCACGCGATGCGGGCATGGCCGTCGGCCTGATCGCCGATCTCGCCGTGGGTTGCGATAGCGCCGGCAGCCATGCGTGGTCGTATTGCGACGACATGCTGCAAGGGGTGTCGGTCGGCGCGCCGCCCGATCTGTTCAATCAGGCCGGGCAGGCGTGGGGCCTCACCACGTTCTCGCCGCGCGCAATGCGCACGCAAGGTTTTTCGGCCTTCATCGACATGCTGCGCGCCGCGTTCGCGCACGCGGGCGGCATCCGCATCGACCACATTCTCGGTTTGCGCCGCCTATGGCTCGTGCCCGAGGGCGAAAGCGCGCGCAACGGCGCGTATCTGCGCTATCCGCTCGAAGATCTGCTGCGCCTCATCGCGCTCGAATCGTGGCGGCATCGCGCGATCGTGATCGGCGAGGATCTGGGCACCGTGCCGCCCGGCTTTCGCGAACGGCTCGACGAGCACGGCATCGCCGGGATTCGCGTGCTGTGGTTCGAGGGCGGGCACGACGGCAAGGGTTTCAAGCCGCCGCGCGAATGGGACCGCAATGCGGTCGGCACCACCACCACGCACGATCTGCCGACCGTGGCCGGCTGGTGGCGCGGCAGCGACATCACGTGGCGCAACCGGATCGGCCAGACGATGGCGCGCGCCGACGGCCGCGATCCCGAGCAAGCCGCGCATGAAGACCGCGCGAACGACCGCGCCGCGCTGTGGCGCGCGTTCCAGCAGGCCGGCGTGGCCGCGCCGGACGTGGCCGCGCCGCCGCCGGATGAAGCGCCCGTGGACGAAGCGCTCGCGTTCGTCGCCGCCACGCCGGGACCGCTCGTCACGTTTCCGCTCGAGGATTTGCTCGCGCAGGTCGAGCAGCCGAATCTGCCGGGCTCGATCGACGAGCATCCGAACTGGCGCCGCCGCATGAGCTTGCCCGTCGACGCGCTGTTCACGGACGACACCTTCTGCGATCGTCTGCTCGCGGTGGACCGCGCGCGTGGCGCCGCAACCGTTCCCTCCTCCAGCGCCTCCAACGCTTCCAGCGCTTCCCCGGAGCCTGATACGCCATGACCGTCCCACGCTCCACGCTGCGCCTCCAGTTCCATCGAGGCTTCACCTTCGACGATGCCGCGAGGCACGTCGACTATTTCGCCGCGCTCGGCATCAGCCACGTGTACGCGTCGCCCGTCACGACCGCCGAGCCGGGGTCGATGCACGGCTACGACACCGTCGACTACACGCAGGTCAACGCCGAATGCGGCGGCGAAGCGGGCCTAAGGCGTCTCGCCGACAAGCTGCGCGCGCACGGCATGGGACTGATCGTCGATATCGTGCCGAACCATATGGGCGTGGGCGGTTCGAGCAACGCATGGTGGCTCGACATTCTCGAATGGGGCCGCCACAGCGCGTATGCGCGCCATTTCGATGTCGACTGGCATTCGCCCGATCCGGCCTTGCGCGGCAAGGTGCTGGTGCCGACGCTCGGCGCGCCGTATGGCGACGAGCTCGCGGCGGGCCGCATCGCGTTGCGTTTTTCCGCTGACAGCGGGCGCTTTCATATCGGCTACGGGCCGCATGTGTTTCCGGTGTGTCCGACCGATTACGCGTCGATCCTGCAAAGCGCGGACCGCGCCGATCTCAGCGCGCTTGCCGAGCGCTTCCAGGGATTGACCACCCAGCCCGCCGATCAGCCGCGCGCCGCCGAGGCGCGCGAGATGCTGCGCGAGTTCGTCGCGCGAAACGGCACGTCGGCGCTCGAGTTCGTGTTGCAGACGTACGCGCCCGAGGAACCCGTCACGCGCGACCGCCTGCATCGGCTGATCGAACGGCAGCACTTTCGCCTCGCATGGTGGCGCACGGCTTCCGATGAAGTGAACTGGCGGCGCTTCTTCGACATCTCGACGCTGGCCGGCGTGCGCGCGGAACGGCCCGAAGTGTTCGACGCGGTGCACGCGCTGGTTTTCCGGCTGTATCAGGAAGGCGTGGTGGACGGCTTGCGGATCGATCACGTCGACGGCCTGGCCGAGCCGCGCGAGTACTGTCAGCGCGTGCGGCAACGTCTCACGGAACTGCGCGACACCGCGCCGTATGTGGTGGTCGAAAAGATCCTCGGGCGCGGCGAACGCTTGCGCGACGACTGGCCGGTGGACGGCACGACCGGCTATGACTTCATGAACGACGTGGGCGCGCTTCTGCACGATCCGGCCGGCGCGGAACCGCTCGCGCAAACGTGGGCCGAACTCACCGGCCGCAGCCAGCGCTTTGCCGACGAAGCGCTGGCGGCACGGCGCAAGATTCTGGTCGAAAACCTGTCGGCGGAACTGGACCGCGCGGCACGGGCGCTCCATCGCATCGCCCGCGATTCGCTGAGCACACGCGATTTCACCTTCACCACGCTGCGCCGCGTGCTGACCGAACTGGTCGTGCATTTTCCGGTGTATCGCATCTATCCGCAGAACGGTTTGCGCAGCGCCGCCGACAACGTGTATTTCGAGCAGGCGCTCGCCGGCGCGAACGAGACGCTGCCGCGCGCGGACCATGTCGCACTCGATCGCGTGAACGCATGGCTGGGCGGCAGCGCCGAGGAAGCGCCCGCCGCGCGGCCCGGCGCGCAACCGCAGCAGGGCCAGAACGGCGGGCCGCCGGGTCACTCGGGTTCCGCGCGGCGCACCGCGCAGATCCTGTTTTCGCAATTGACCGCGCCGGTCGCCGCGAAGGCGGTCGAGGACACGGCGTGTTACCGCTATGGCCGTCTGTTGTCGCGCAATGAAGTTGGCGCGGACCCCGGCGAGTTCGCGTTGTCGGTCGACGAATTTCACGCGGCCAACCTGGAGCGCTCGCAGCGCTTTCCTCATGCGATGCTCGCCACCGCCACGCACGATCACAAACGCGGCGAGGACGTGCGCGCGCGACTCGCGGTCTTGAGCGAGATCGCGCACGACTGGGGCTCGACCTTGCGCGCGTGGTCCACGTTGAACGCGCCGCACCGCCGCGCGCTCGACGGCACACCGGTCAGCAGCGTCGGCCAGGATATGAGCTATGACTGGGCGCCCGGCCCCGCCGCCGAGGCGATGCTGTACCAGACGCTGGTGGGCTGCTGGCCGCCCGATCTGCAGCCGGACGACGAGGCCGGCATCAAGGCATTGGCCGAGCGCGTCGCGCAATGGCAGTTGAAGGCGCTGCGCGAGGCGAAGCTGCAAACCGGCTGGCTCGCGCCCGACGAAGGATATGAAGCCGGCTGCCGCGATTTTCTGTTCGACATCCTGGCGCCGCAGCGGCGCGACGGGTTCCTCGCGGAGTTGTCCGGGTTCGTCGCGCGAATCGGCCGAGCCGGCGCGCTCAACAGCTTGCAGCAGACGGTCTTGCGGCTGGCGTCGCCTGGCATCCCCGATCTTTATCAAGGCACCGAGTTGTGGGACTTCAGTCTGGTCGATCCCGACAACCGCCGTCCCGTCGATTTCGCGAAACGCGAGGCGTGGCTCGCGCAGACGCCGCCGTCCGAATTTCTGCCGGGTTGGCGCGATGGACGCGTGAAGCTCGCGGTGGTGCAGCGCGTGCTGGCACTGCGCGCGCATCTGCCGGAGTTGCTGAGTCAGAGTGCGTATCTGCCGCTCGCGGTGCGCGGCGCGCATGCGTCGCATGTGATCGCGTTTGCGCGACGGCATGGCAACGCGTGGGCCGTGGTGGTGGCCAGCCGGCTCGCCGCCGGCCTGCTCGGCGAGGATGGCGATTTGCCGCTAGTCGAACCGGCGAAATGGGAGGATACGGCGGTGGAGGTGCCCTCCGACCTTTCGGCGAGGGCGTTGTTCGACTGGCTGAGTCCGGCCGCGCCGAAGGTGGGAGAGAACGGCTTGCTGTATCTGCGCGACGCGCTCGCGGCGATGCCGATTGCGCTGCTGGTGGAGGATGGCGTGCCGCGCAGTTAGGGCGGCGGTTCACCGCCTCATGACTCAGCCGCCTTCGTCGTCGAAGATTTTCGGGTACACGCGCACGAGCACGATGCGCGGTCCCTTCATTTTCTTGACCACCACGTCGAAGCGGTCGAACTCCACTCTCTGACCTTCAGACGGCAGATCGTTCAGCGCCTGAATCACGAGGCCGCCGACCGATTCGGCCTTGCCCTCGTCGATATCGATGCCCAGCGCGCGCTCCAGCGACACCACCGGCAAGCTGCCCTTGCCCATCAACGTGCCGTCGTCCATGCGCGACCAGTCGGCGTCGCCCTGACGGAATTCGTCGTGAATCTGGCCGACCAGCGCGCCGAGCAGGTTGTCGAGCGTGAGAAAGCCGATCGGCTTGGAGTTCTTGTGACCGACCAGCGCGAAATGCGGCGCACCCTTGCGGAAGCGGCGAAACAGTTCGAGCGCCGGCATCTCCGGCTTCACATACTGCACGGGGCGGGCGTACTTGGAGAGGTCGTCGAGCGTGCTGCCCGCGTGCCGCGCCAGCAGCAGGTCTTTCAGATGGATCATGCCGGCCACGCGCTCGCCGGATGCGTCTTCGAACAGGGGATAGCGGCTGAAGCGATGCTGCGCCACGACGTGCATGTTTTCGCGCGTGGGCAGATCGAGCCGCAAGCCGATCATTTCATAGGCCGGACGCATCAGGTCGGACACAGTCATGCGCGAGAAATCGAGCGAATGCGCGATGGTGTTCCACTCGTCCTGACTGTATGCGCCCTCCGGCGAACCCAGCTCGCTCGCGACGTTGGTGCGGCGGCCGCGCAAAATCAGCTTGAGTTCGTCGGTTGAATAGTGCGAGTCGTGACCGTGGTCCTCGGCGAGTCCCGCGAATTTCAGCACCGCGTTGGCGCTGCTATTGAGCACCCAGATCGCCGGGTACATCGCCCAGTAGAAACCGTACAGCGGCATGGCGGTCCACAGCGAAACCTTCTCCGCCTCGCGAATCGCCAGCGACTTGGGCGCGAGTTCGCCCACCACGATATGCAGAAAGGAAATGCACGAGAACGCGAAGAACAGCGAGATGCCGTGGATCAGCTTTTCCGACTCCACGCCGATCAGGCTGAAGACCGGCATGAGCAGTTCGGCGAACGCCGGCTCGCCGATCCAGCCGAGCCCGAGCGAAGCGAGCGTAATGCCGAGCTGGCAGGCGGACAGATACGCGTCGAGACGCCCGTGAACTTTTGCCAGCAGCCGTCCGCGCAGGCCGTGCCGGTTGGCGAGGCTTTGCACCCGCGTCTGCCGCAACTTGACCAGGCCGAATTCCGCGGCGACAAAAAAACCATTGAGGGCAACGAGCAACAACGCACCGATAAGGGCGACGACCTGGATCAAAGCTGGGGGCTCCGGCAACAAAAGTTGTCAGTATAGAGGGTGAAAGCTCGTTGAAACCTCAATGGCGCGTGGGAAAGCGCCGCAGTCGGCGGTCGCTCACCTCGCTGCGGCCGCGCTTAGCGGCACCTTCAGCGCGAGCGTGGCCGCTGCGCTCTCGGTTGCGTCGCTTTGCTCGAAGCTGCCGCCGTGCGCTTCCGCCACGCGTTTGCAGAGCGCCAGCACCCACGCGATCCGCTTGGCTTCGCGCGGCTCGCGCGCCTGCTTGCGCGCAAAGGCTTCGAGCACATGAGGCAACGACGGATCGTTCAGCGCGGTAGCGTTCGTGTCGTACGTGACGGTGGCGTGCCAATTCGTCGCGTCCGCGCGTGTGGCCAATGCGGCCGTGGCGCCCTGCGCGCTTGCTTCGACCGCGAAGGTCAGCATCACCCACAAGGCGCCGGCGAGTCGCTCGCGGTCGCCGTTGAGCTGCTCGGTGGCGAGTTGCGAATCGACCTTGACCTCCACGCCGCGCGCGCGAGCCAATCCCGAGCGGACCTCTTCCACGGTTTCGTCGATCAGCGGATGCAGCGGAAATGGCGCGTATGCGAGCGCCAGCGATTTCGTCTCGGCGCGCGTGGCGTCGACGATCGTCTCGAGCAGCTTCACCTGCTGGTCCACGCCGTTACGAATGCCGGTGACGGCGCGTTGCGCATTGGCGTCGTTCGCGTCGAGCTTGCGCTCGAGCACGTAGGCCCAGCTATGAATGGCGTTCAACGGACCGCGCAAGTCGTGCGAAACCAGCGAGAGCACATGATCGCGCATGAACAGCGCGGTTTCCGCACGAAGGCGGGCAGTGCGTTCGGAGACGGCGAAGCCGGAAGGAGCCGGCTGTTCGCCGGCGGAGCCGGCGTAAGACGTGGTCACGATCGAGCCCTCAGGCGTTGCATGAATGGTTTGAAGAAGCCCCATTATAGGCATGCGGCCTGGCGCAGCCAGCCTGGCCGGATGGCCAGTCTGGTCGCAATCGGCATGCCACGCGGCAATCCTCGGCATGCGGCGCCAACGCGCCTACAATGTCGGTTTTTACGTTTTTGACCTGAGGAGCGACTATGTCGACAGTAACAACCGAATCCGGCCTGAAGTACGAAGACATCGTCGAAGGCACCGGCGCCGAAGCCGTGGCCGGCAAGACCGTCAGCGTGCACTACACCGGCTGGCTGACCGACGGTCAGAAGTTCGATTCGAGCAAGGACCGCAACGACCCGTTCGCTTTCGTGCTCGGCGGCGGCATGGTCATCAAGGGCTGGGATGAAGGCGTGCAAGGCATGAAGGTCGGCGGCACGCGCAAGCTGACGATTCCGCCGCAACTCGGCTACGGCGTGCGCGGCGCGGGCGGTGTGATTCCGCCGAATGCGACGCTCGTGTTCGAAGTCGAATTGCTCGGCGTTTAAGTTTTTCGCTGTTTTGTAATTGCGCATCGCCAACGAGTCACGCCGATGGGCCACGCCGCCGTCACCGCACCCAGCGTTTCGCTGCGCCGCTACGGCGCGGTCGAAGCGTCGGACGTGCACGACTTTCATCAGGTCGTGCTCGGGCTCGACGGCGCGATGGTGATGGCGGTGGACGGCGTCGCGCAACAGATCGACGCCGGCTCCGCCTGGCTGATCCCGGCGGGTGCGCGGCACGACTATGCGGGCGTCGGCGAGAACCGGCAGTTGGTGCTGGATTTGCCGGCCGCCTCGCTGGCCGTGCCGGAGCGTTTGTTCGACCGCGCGCGAGCCGTTGCGGTGGACCCGTCGCTCACGCAACTGGTGCATCGGATCGCGGCGCACGCCACCGGCGGTGCGGCAGGCGACGATCACCTGCATACCAGGCGCTTTCATTGGGACGCGGCCGCGCGACTCGGTGCCGCATTGGTGGCCGACGCGGGCACGACAGCCGCGGGTGTCCCTGCACCTGGCGCCGGTCTGGACTTCGCGCGAATCGACCGCTGGCTTCGCGCGCATCTATCGGAACCGCTGCGTATCGCCGATCTCGCCGCACATTGCGGCTTCGGCATGCGGCGCTTTCATCAGCTTTTTATTGAAGCGTTCGGCGAAACGCCGCATCGCTATTTGCAGCGCCTGCGGCTCGACACGTCGCTCACGCTGCTTTCCGATCCACGCCTCTCGTTGACCGATATCGCATTGGAAATCGGCTTCGGCGATCAAAGCGCTTATACGCACGCCTTCACGCGGCGTTTCGGGCTGGCGCCCGGTCAGTGGCGCGCGTTGCGCCACTGAGTTTCACTGCGCGAGCCGCCGGCTGAGGCGACCCGCTCCCCGCGTTCAAACCGCTCGATCAACCTGCCAGGCCGCGCGCCAGATCGCCGCGAATGTCACCGGCGTTTTCCAGACCCACTGCCAAACGGATCAAGCCTTCGCTGATGCCCGCGGCCGCGCGCGCTTCCGGCGTCACGCGAGCATGCGTGGTGGTGGCCGGATGCGTGATGGTCGTGCGCGTGTCGCCGAGATTGCCGGTGATCGAGCAGATCTTCGTGTTGTCGATCACGCGCCAGGCGTTCGCGCGCATCTGCTCGGGCGTGTCGCCCTTCAGTTCGAACGAGAGAATCGCGCCGCCCGCCTTCTGCTGACGCATCGCCAGCGCATGCTGCGGATGCGATTCGAGCCCAGGGTGGAACACGCGGTTCACGGCGGGATGCGTTTCGAGCCAGCGCGCGATTTCGAGCGCATTCGCCGACTGTTTTTCGACACGCAGTGACAGCGTTTCCATGCCCTTCAACAATACCCAGGCGTTGAACGCGGACAGCGTCGGCCCGGTGCTGCGCACGAACGGGAACACCTTTTCCATGATGAATTTCTTCGAGCCGACCAGCGCGCCGCCGAGCACGCGGCCCTGGCCGTCGAGGAACTTGGTGGCCGAATGCATCACGACGTCCGCGCCGAGCTTCAGCGGCTGCTGCAAGGCCGGGCTGCAGAAGCAGTTGTCGACCACGAACAGCGCGTTCGCCGCTTTCGCAATCTTGCTGATTGCTTCGATGTCGGCGACTTCGGTCAACGGGTTCGACGGCGTTTCGAGGAAGAACATCTTCGTTTCGGGACGCACGGCATTTTTCCACGCATCCAGATTGGTCGGATCGACGAACGTGGTCGCGATGCCGAACCTGCTGAAGATCTGCGAGAACATGCCGAGCGTCGAGCCAAATAGCGCCTGCGAGCTCACCAGATGGTCGCCCGCCTGCAACGTCGACATCACCACCGACATGATCGCGGCCATGCCCGAAGCCGTGGCCATGCACGCCTCGCCACCTTCGAGCGCGGCCAGCCGGTCCTGGAACATCGTGACGGTCGGGTTCGTGAAGCGCGAATACGTGTAGTTCTCTTCGGAATTCTTGAAGCGTTCGGCGGCGTCCGCGGCACTCGTGAACATAAAGCTCGAGGTCAGGAAAATCGCTTCCGAATGTTCGTTGAAGCCGCTGCGCACAGTGCCCGAGCGGACTGCCAGCGTGTCGAAGTTCAGGGAGTCGTCCATGTTGGTTCTGGTTTCCAATGTTCCGTGGCTGCGTTCGGCGCGCGTGGCTCAGGTGAATGAACTGTGCGCGAACGGCAGCAACAAAAAAGCCCGCTTTTGCGTCGGCATAAGCGGGCTTCATGTGCGGGGAAAGCTGGAGCGGAGGCGGATGACTGCGGCTTTTCCACCATTCGCTTTAGCTGTTTCGGGTTGCCCCGCGTCCGCAAGCTGAGATCAAATCGACGCAAGCCGTCATGCTAACACGCTCGCGGCGCGGCGTGCAGTGCGCCACTGCCATGCCATGCCGCGAGCGCAACCGTTCAACCCACCGACAGTTGCAGATGCAGTTGCGAACGTGCCGGGCCGCCGCCGTCGATCGCTTCGCTCGCGGCGTCGCGGTCCGATTGCGAGGACGGTGCGAGACGCGCGGTTTCGATGCGATCGAGATACTCGGTGGTGACGTCGCCGGTCACGTAGTTGCCGTCGAAGCAGGACGCTTCGAATTCCTTCAACGCCGGGTTGATGTCGCGCACCGCCTGCTTGAGCGCATCGACGTCCTGATAGACGAGATGATCGGCGCCGATCATGCGCGCGACTTCGTCGTCCGAGCGGCCATGGGCGACGAGTTCGCCACGGGTCGGCATGTCGATACCGTAGACGTTCGGGAACTTCACCGGGGGCGCCGCCGAAGCGAAGATCACCTTGTTCGCGCCGGCATCGCGCGCCATCTGCACGATTTCATGCGAGGTGGTGCCGCGCACGATCGAGTCGTCGACGATCAGCACGTTCTTGCCCTTGAACTCGATGCCCATCGCGTTCAGCTTCTGGCGCACCGACTTCTTGCGCACCGCCTGGCCCGGCATGATGAAGGTGCGGCCCACGTAGCGGTTCTTGAAGAAGCCCTCGCGGTATTCGACGCCCAGCTTCTTCGCGACCTGCATCGCGGCCGGACGCGACGAATCCGGAATCGGCATCACGACGTCGATCGCGACGTCGGGCAGCTCGCGCTTGATCTTTTCGGCGAGATAGTCGCCCATGCGCAGACGCACGTTGTAGACCGGCACGCCGTCCAGCACCGAATCGGGACGTGCGAGGTACACGAGTTCGAAAATGCACGGGTTCAGGCTCGGGTTCGTCGCGCATTGCTGCGAGTGCAGATTGCCGTCGAGGTCGATGAAGATCGCTTCGCCCGGCGCGATGTCGCGGACGAACTCGAAGCCGATACCTTCGATCGCCACCGATTCCGAAGCCAGAATCCACTCGACGCCTTCCGGCGTTTCCTGCTTGCCGAGGCACAGCGGGCGGATGCCGAACGGGTCGCGGAAACCGAGCAGGCCGTAGCCGGCGATCAGCGAGACGATCGCATACGAACCCCGCACCCGGCGATGCACGCCCGAGACCGCCTTGAACAGCGCGGCCGGATCGAGTTGCAGGCCAGAACTGGAGAGCTGCAATTCGTGCGCGAGCACGTTGAGCATCACTTCGGTGTCGGAATTGGTGTTGATGTGGCGGCGATCGATGCGGAACATCTCATCTTTCAGTTGCTGCCAGTTGGTCAGGTTGCCGTTGTGCGCGAGGATGATGCCGAACGGCGCGTTCACGTAGAACGGCTGGGCTTCTTCTTCGCTCGACGCGGAACCGGCGGTCGGGTAGCGGACCTGGCCGATACCGGTCGTGCCGGGCAGGCTGCGCATGTTGCGCGTGCGGAACACGTCGCGCACCATGCCGTTAGCCTTGTGCATGTGGAAATTGCTACCGTTCGCGGTGGCGATGCCGGCGGCGTCCTGACCGCGGTGCTGCAAAAGCAGCAGGCTGTCATAGATCAGCTGATTGACCGGAGAATGGGAAACTACGCCTACGATGCCGCACATGGCATGTCCTTCAAAGGTACGAAATTCGTCATGGCCGCCGGGTGCCCACGGTGTTACGCAATGGTGCGCGTTGCTATGCGCCGGTACTTAGGGCAACCGGTTTGCGCCGGAGTCCTGCTGCGTTCCCTCGACTGCTCGGCTGATCGTCAAACACGGACGTAGGCAGCAAGCGTTTCCGGAAGCAGCGGTTTCATTACGTGCACGCCCTCGACCGCATAGGGCCGAAGCAAGGCGTTGCGCCAGAATTCCTGTTGCGGCAGTTCGGTCAAGCCTGCAAGGGCGACCAGAATCACCACCAGAACGACCCCGCGCGCGAGGCCGAACATCAAACCGAGCGAGCGGTCCACGCCGCTCAAGCCGGTTGCCTGCACGATACGGCTCAGCAACGCATTCAGCACGCTCGCCACCAGCACCACACCGATCGCGACCAGCGCGAAGGCCAGCAGCCATTGAGTCAACGCACCGCCCGGCCAGGTGGACGGAATGTACGGCACGACATAACCGACGAAGCGGCAAGCAATGAAAAATGCCGCGATCCAGCCGATCAGCCCGAATATCTCGGACAGAAACCCGCGCCACGTGCCGCGCAAGGCCGACAAACCAATCACCGCCATTACAGCGTAGTCGAATGCAGTGAACATCGCTCGCTTACTGTGCGGCGCCGCTGTTCGCGCCCGACGTCAAGCCGGCCTCGCGAACTTTTGCAATCGCAGCGCTGGCGGCCGCACGGTCGGCGAACGGACCGGCGCGCAATAGCGTAAGCGTCGTACCGTCGGCCTGCTTTCCATGTTCGATATATGCGGGCACACCCGCCGCTTTCAACTTGGTTGCCCAATTACGCGCGCTGGCGTCGTTCGCAAATGCGCCCAACTGGACGGCAAAGCGGCTGCCCGGCGGCGATGCCGGCGTGCCGGAATTGGCGTCAGCGCTGGCGGCGGTGGTGTTCGAGTCGTCTGTGTTAGCGGCGGCAGCGGTCGCCGCGCCGCGCGTGGCCGGCGGTTTGGCCGCCGGCTTGGCGGGGGCCGCAGGCGCGATGTTGGCGGCGACGGCCGGTGTTTGCGGTTTCGCTGACGGTTTGGCTGCGGACGCCGCGTTTGTTTCGGCGCTCTGCCCGGTTTGCTGTCGCGCCGTGCCGGATTGCTCACGTTGCGTGGCGGCCGTTGCCGGCGCCGGTGCGAGGCTGGAAGCGGCAACCGCCGCGTCGGGCGTCGGATTGTCGGGTGCTACGCCGGCCTGCGTGTCCTCGTTGGTCCTCGTGGCCTTCGGCGCCGGACGGCTGGGGATGTCGATCGAAATGTCGTCGGTGACGGGTTTGGGATGCGAGTCCAGCACCATCGGCAGGATGACCACCGCCGCTACTACCATCGCGATCGCGCCGACGAGCCGGCGCCGCGCACGCTGTTTTTCCGGCAATGTGGGGTCAAGCAGCATCGCATCGGCATCGACGGTGCGCTCCGTGCGGCGGGTTCGCCGCTCCACGCGCTCGCCCCGGGCCGCACGAGTGGAACTGGTGTTTGCGCCACGCCGGCTAGGCGCGTCGTCTTTCTTGCCGAACGAGAAAATTCCCATGAATCGCTTGGTTCGAGCCTGGCGCTCGTTCAGTGTTGCTGCGATTTACGGTAGGACATGACGCCAGCTACCGTATAGAAACTGCCGAAAATCACGATTCTATCATTCTCTGACGCTCGTTTTAGCGCGTCTTGGAAAGCCTCGGCCGGTGTTGCGTAGCGCGTTACGCTGCTGTCCGCGTCGTCGCTGACGCCGAGGTCACGCAAGGCTGCTTCCAGTTGTTCGGCCGACGCCGCGCGCGGAGTCGGCAGATCGGTTACGCACCAATGGTCGATCTCGCCTTTCAGATGCGTCAGGATGCCGGCGATGTCCTTGTCGCGCATGGCGCCGAATACCGCGTAGGTATAGGGAAAGAAGCCCATGTTGCCGAGATTCTGCGTCAACACGGCGGCCGCGTGCGGGTTATGGCCGACGTCCAGCACGATGGCCGGCTTGCCGGGCAGGACCTGGAAGCGCCCCGGCAATTCGACATTGGCAAGGCCGAGCCGGATGTCCTGCGCCGAGACCGGCAAACGGTCGCGCAGCGCCTCCAGACCGGCCAGCGCGGCCGACGTGTTGATCAGCTGATTCGCGCCGCGCAATGCCGGGTAGGCAAGCGCCGAGCGGCGCATGGTCGGGCCGACGTAGCTCCATTGCTGCCGCTCGCTGCCGGCCTGCCCTTCGTAGCGAAAATCGCGGCCGAACAGCCACAGTTCGGCGCCGATCTTTTCGGCATGATCGATCAGCGTTTGCGGCGGCACCGGGTCCGCGCAGATCGCCGGCTTGCCGGGGCGGAAAATGCCGGCTTTTTCGAAAGCGATTTTCTCGCGCGTATCGCCGAGATAGTCCGCGTGATCGATATCGATGCTGGTGATGATCGCGCAGTCCGTATCGATGATATTGACGGCGTCCAGCCGGCCGCCCAGACCGACCTCGAAAATCACCGCGTCCAGTCCGCGCGAGGCGAACAGGCTCATGATCGCCAGCGTCGTGAATTCGAAGTAAGTCAGTGAGACCGGTTCGGCGAGGCTCGTGCGCGCGGCTTCGACAGCTTCGAAGTGCGCGAGCAGATCGGCGTCGCTCGCCATTTCACCGTTCACGCGCGCCCGCTCGTTGAACGACAGCAAATGGGGCGACGTGTGGCAGCCCACCGTGAAACCCGCGCGCAGCAGAATCGATTCGAGGATCGCGCAGGTGGAACCCTTGCCGTTCGTGCCGCCCACCGTGATGACCGGGCACGCGAACGACAACTGCATCGCGTCGCGAACCTGGCTGATGCGCGCCAATCCCATGTCGATGCCGACCGGATGCGCGGATTCGAGGTGCGTGAGCCACGCGTCGAGGGTGGGGAATGTGGTCATCGGGTGAATCGCGAGTGAATCGGTTAGGCAGTGTGATGGAGGTGCGCGGGTCGGCCGATTGCCCGGCGCGGCGCGCCATGGCGGCGCTCGAACAATCGCTCGGCAGCGCCTGTTTCGCAGACTTTATGCGCACAAAACCGCATCTGGCCGCGCGAGCAACCGGCGCTCGGCGCTCGATTGCGAGACCGTGATTATCGCGGAAATGACAGCGCGCCGCTTGATTGCTCATGCGGCGCGCTATTTTTTGACTGCTTCCTGACGATGACCGCGCTCGCACGGCGCGGCGGCCAATGGCGATCGCGGCTCAGGCGACCGCGTCCGCCGGTTGATGGCTCAACAGTGCCATCAGTTGCGCCAGTTCCTCGCGCAGCTTGCGACGGTCGACGATCATGTCGATCGCGCCCTTCGTTAGCAGGAACTCGGCGCGCTGGAAACCTTCCGGCAATTTTTCACGCACGGTTTGTTCGATCACGCGCGGGCCGGCAAAGCCGATCAGCGCCTTCGGCTCTGCGATCACGACGTCGCCGAGGAACGCGAAGCTTGCCGACACGCCGCCCATGGTCGGATCGGTCAGCACGGAGATGAACGGCAGCTTGGCTTCGGCGAGCTTGGTGAGCATGGCCGTGGTTTTCGCCATTTGCATCAACGACAACAGGCTTTCCTGCATGCGCGCGCCGCCCGAAGCGGTGAAGCAGATGAACGGCACTTTCTGTTCGAGCGCGTTCTGCGCGCCGCGCACGAACCGTTCGCCGACCACCGAACCCATCGAGCCGCCCATGAACGAGAACTCGAAGCATGCGACCACCACCGGCAACGTGTGGATGGCGCCGCCCATCACGACCATTGCGTCGGTTTCGTCGGTGTCGTCCATCGCCTCTTTCAGGCGATCCGGGTACTTGCGGCTGTCCTTGAACTTGAGCGCGTCCACCGGGACGACTTCCTGGCCGATTTCATAGCGGCCTTCGGCGTCGAGCAGGCCGTCGAGCCGCTCACGCGCGCCGATGCGCATGTGATGCTCGCACTTCGGGCAAACGTGCAGATTGGCCTCGACGTCGTTGCGATACAGCACGGCTTCGCACGACGGGCACTTGATCCACAGGCCTTCCGGAATCCCCTTGCGGTTCTTCGGGTCGGTTTGTTTGATTTTCGGCGGCAGCAGCTTGTCGAGCCAGCTCATATTGAATCCTTCTGGGGTCAGCGGTTGCGCAAACGGCGGGACGGACCCGCCGCTCACACTTCAGACGACAAAAAATGACTGTTATCGGGCAGTCGCGACGCTATCGAGCGCTTCGCGCACTTCGGCGACGAAACGCGTGAGCGCCTCGGCGGCAGCTTCCGGGGCCGCTTGTTCGAGCAATTGCACGATACGGCTACCGATCACGACGGCATCGGACACCTCCGCCACCAGACGCGCTGTTTGCGCGTCGCGGATCCCGAAACCGACGCCCACCGGCAAGGGCACGCGCGACTTGATGGCCGGGATTTTACTCGCGATGCTGGAAACGTCCAGATTTGCCGCTCCGGTCACGCCTTTCAGCGAGACATAGTAGACGTAGCCGCTGGCGATCTTGCCGACTTCCGCGATGCGCTCATCCGTCGAGGTGGGCGCAAGCAAAAAGATCGGATCGATGCCTGAGGAGCGCATCTGTTCGGCGAACTTGACGCACTCTTCAGGCGGGTAGTCGACCACCAGCACACCGTCGACACCGGCTTCCTTCGCCGCCTTGGCAAAGGCCTCGGTGCCCATGCGCTCAATCGGATTGGCGTAGCCCATCAAGACGACGGGCGTCTTGTCGTTGGTCTCACGGAAACGCTTGACGTCGGCGATTACATGGCGCAGCGAGACGCCCTGCGCCAACGCGCGCTCGGACGATTGCTGGATGACCGGGCCATCGGCCATCGGGTCGGAAAAGGGCACGCCGAGCTCGATGACGTCCGCACCGCCAGCGGCAAGCGCGTGCATGAATTCGACTGTACGGGCCGGGTCTGGATCGCCGGCCGTCATGAACGGAATCAGGCCTTTCTTGCCTTGGGCGGACAGTGCGGCAAACGTATTCTTGATACGGGACATGGAAATATTCTCGGTTTTGGGCTACTGCGCTTATTGCACGTTGCTCATTGCACTTCGGTCTGCCGTTGAGCCCTGGCTTTAACCGAGCGGGGCGCGGCAGGGGCTGCCGCGGCACTGACGCGTTCACGCGCTATCGCGCAGTAACTTTCATTGATCTCATAGCCGACGAATTCGCGCTGCTGACGGGCGCAAGCGACTGCGGTGGTGCCGCTGCCCATGAACGGGTCGAGAACGCGCCCGCCCTTTGGGCAGCTTGCCAGCACCATGCGCTCGACAATTTCCAGAGGTTTCTGGGTAGGGTGATCAACGCGCTCGGCATGTTGCCGATGCAGCCGCGATACCGACCAGACGTCCTTCGGGTTATAGCCAAGCTCCAGCCATTTGCTGCCTTCAAACAACTTACGCGAACGTGCCTTCTTCGTGACGGCATCGTACGGGATACGGACGGGATCGAGGTCGAAGTAGTAATCCTTCGACACCGCGAAAAAGCCGATGTTGTCATGCACCGAGGTAAATCGGCGCACCGTCCCGCCCATGCTCGGCACGCGCCGGTCCCAGATGATTTCGTTGATCATCGTGAGTTTGGTCTTCAGATAGCTGAAGATTTCCGGGGCGTACTGCCAGGTGCAGAAGATATAGAGCGAACCCGACGGCTTGAGCTTCGGAATAGCCAGCTCGAGCCAGCCACGCGTCCAGGCGAGAAAATCGTCGCCGCTTCGCATGTCGGAGTCGTTGCCATAATCCTTGCCGAGCCCGTAGGGCGGATCGCAAAGGATCAGGTCGATCGACCCGTCGGGAATGTTCGCCACATCGGTCAGGAAATCGCGGTTCAACAGCTGGATGCCGGCCGGCACCTGCGGTAGCAAGGATGCAGGGGCCTCGGCCGCCGGTGTCCCGGCGGCCGGCGTGGTTTCAAGCGCCGGCTGCGGCTCGTCGAACTCGTCGCGCATCGTCGCGGCGCTCAGAACTGAATGCCCGATCGCTCGGCGACCGTATGCATGTCCTTGTCGCCACGGCCCGACAAATTGACTAGCAGCACTTTGTCCTTGGGCAACGTCGGCGCGAGTTTCGCGGCGTAGGCCAGCGCATGGCTGGATTCCAGCGCCGGAATGATGCCCTCGATGCGGCAGCAATCGTGAAACGCCTTGAGCGCTTCCTCGTCGGTGATGCCGACGTATTGCGCGCGATTGCTCTCTTTTAGCCAGGCATGCTCCGGGCCGACGCCCGGATAGTCGAGACCCGCCGATACCGAATGCGTCTCGATGATCTGACCGTTCTCGTCTTGTAGCAGATAGGTGCGGTTGCCGTGCAGCACGCCGGGACTGCCGCCGATCAGAGAGGCTGCGTGACGACCGGTTTCGAGGCCGTCGCCGGCCGCTTCCACGCCGATCAGCTTCACCGAAGCGTCGTCGATGTACGGGTAAAAGATACCCATCGCATTCGAACCTCCGCCAACGCACGCGATGACGGCGTCCGGCTGGCGGCCGACGAGTTCGGGCATTTGCACCTTGCATTCGTCACCGATTACCCGCTGGAAGTCGCGCACCATCATCGGATACGGGTGCGGTCCCGCCACTGTGCCGATGATGTAGAACGTGCTTTCGACGTTCGTCACCCAGTCGCGCATCGCTTCGTTGAGCGCGTCCTTCAACGTACGCGAGCCCGACTCGACCGGCACGACGGTCGCGCCGAGCAGCTTCATGCGGTACACGTTCGCAGCCTGGCGGCGGACGTCTTCCGAGCCCATGTAGACCACGCACTCCATGCCGAAGCGCGCTGCGATGGTCGCCGTGGCGACGCCATGCTGGCCCGCGCCGGTTTCCGCTATCACGCGCGGTTTACCCATCCGCTTGGCGAGTAGCGCCTGGCCAATCACGTTGTTGATTTTGTGGGCGCCGGTGTGATTCAAGTCTTCCCGCTTGAGAAAAACTTGCGCGCCACCCAGCATTTCGCTCCAGCGCTGCGCGTGATAAATCGGCGACGGACGGCCGACGAAATACTTCAATTCGCGCTCATACTCGGCGACGAATTCGGGGTCTTTCTGATATTTCTCGTAGGCGGTGCGCAGCTCGTCAAGTGCGTGAACCAGCGTTTCGGCGACGAACACGCCGCCAAATTGGCCGAAATGGCCTCTTTCATCAGGCAAGTTGTACATGTGATCACTCTTCTCAGTGTGGCGCGCGGCCTTGCTATGCGAAAGCCGCGCCGCCGGAGTCATTCGGCGTCCGCTGCGCGCACCGCGCGTACGAACGCCGCCATCCGGGCGTGATCCTTCACGCCCTTGGCGCCCGGCACTTCGATGCCGCTCGAGACATCGACCGCGTACGGGCGCACGTGATGGATCGCATCACTGACGTTTTGCGCGTTCAACCCACCACTCAAAACGGCCCGACGCGCGAGCTCTGCTGGAATAAGTGACCAATCGAAAACCTTCCCGCCGCCGCCATAGCCCTCGACATGGGTGTCGAAGAGAAAGCTGCTGGCTGCTGAATAGTTAAGCGCCGATTTTACCAAATCGGCCGGCCGAGTATCCGCCGCAACGCGCAGCGCACGCAACCAAGGCAAACCCGCAACGCCGGCGAGCGATTCGCACTGTTCCGCCGTCTCGTCGCCGTGAAATTGCAACAATGTCAGCCCGACGTTGCCCGCGACTTCGCGAATCCAGTCGGGCGTGGCGTTGACGAACAAACCCACCACCGACACGAACGGCGGCACATCGCGCACCAGTTCGACGGCCTGCGCGACGCTCACCGAGCGCGGGCTCGGCGGATAAAAGACGAGGCCGATTGCGTCGGCGCCGAGTTCGATCGCGTGGGTCACATCCTCCGGCCTGGACAACCCGCACAGTTTGATGCGCGTGCGATGAGGCACGGCGGCGCCGGTTTCGTCTGGTAGTTTGTCGGTTGAGTTCATGTCTTCGGTTGCTCGGTCCATACGGTGCTCCACGGCACGCTGCCCGTTTGCGGCGCGGGCACGGCGAAATGCTCAGGATAGCCCACCTGCGCGAGATACAAGCCGTCCGGCATGAAGGTCGGTGCGGCGTATTCGCGGTCGCGGCTCGCCAGAACCTCGGCCATCCATTCGGCCGGGCGACGGCCACGGCCGATGTAGACCAGACAGCCCATCAGGTTGCGCACCATATGATGCAGGAACGCGTTCGCCCGGAAGCGGAAATGGATGAAGTCGCCCTGCCGCACGACGTCGATCTGATACAGATGCTTGAACGGCGTCTTCGACTGACATTGCGACGAACGGAACGCCGAAAAATCGTGCTCGCCGATCACATACGCGGCGGCAGCGCGCATCGCGTCCACGTCGAGCGGCGTGTGCACCCAGCCGGCCCGCGTCGCCAGCATGGGCGAGCGCACCGGATGAACATACAGAACGTAGTAATAAGTCCGCTCGAACGCCGAGAAACGCGCGTGGAATTCGTCGGGCATCGGCTTGGCCCACTGCACCGCAATCGTCTTCGGCAAGAACGAATTGGTGCCGCGAACCCAGGAAACGTCCGCGCGATCGAGTTCGGTATCGAAATGCACGATCTGGCCGAGACCATGCACGCCCGTGTCCGTGCGACCCGCGACGACGGTTTGCACCCGCGTCTGCGCGAATTCGCGCAGCGCCCGTTCGAGTTCGTCCTGCACGGTCTGGCCGTGCGGCTGCGACTGCCAGCCGAAGAATGCCGAACCGTCGTACTGGACGCCTAGTGCAATACGCTTCACGACAACGGTGCGAGCGTCGAGAGCAACGCGCGGGCCTCGGTGCGCGTGGCCGGGTCGTTTGCCTCGATGACTTCGTTGATGAGCGCGCGGGCGCCGGACAGATCGCCGAGTTCGATGTACTCGGCGGCAAGGTCGAGCTTGTTGCGGGCGATGCGGACGAGATCGGCCTGGGTAAACGCCGGCAACGGCTGAGCCGGACTCGGCGGCAACTCGAGGTCGAAATCGAGCTTCAACGCCCCGAAGCCGGCCGCGCCGAGACCCGCGATGGCGGCGTGACGCCCGGTGCCGGCGGCAATTTCGTCGGCGATATGTGGGGCGTCTTCCTCGTCGTGCGGTACGGCCGGATGCTGTGGGGCCGCTTCCGGCGAAGTCGCGGCACGCACGCTTTCCGCACCCGGTTCGGCGCGAGGCGGCAACGGCATGTCGAGACTGCCGAATGCGTCGACAGCGTCGCGCGGGAATTCGGTCGGCATGGCCGGCGCGGGCTGAGCTTGCGACACGGGCGCGGGCTCGAACGCCGGCGCGCCGCCTGGCGTCGCTGTTTGCGTCGACGGTGGTTGCTCGTCGGACGGTTGATAGGGGGGGGCGACGTGCGCTGTTTCCTGATGCGCTGGCGGGGCGCTCTCGGACAGCGGAGGCGCTGAGGTCTCGCTGTACGGCTCGCCGGACAGCGAAGTCGTATGCGGCTCGACGTGTTGCTTCGCGAAGCCGGTCGCCTGTGACTGTACGTTCAGAGGCTCGTGCGGTTCGCTCGACAACCGTGCATCTGCATCCTGCGTTGTAGCTGGCGCGCCCGGTGTGGGTTCGTCAGTTGCGACGTGTTCTGCTGCTGCGTGTTCTGCTGCTGCACGCTCTGCCTCAGCACGTTCCGCCTCAGCACGTTCCGCCTCAGCACGCTCTGCGGCCGCCTGCTCTCCCGCCGCTTGTTCCGCCGCTGCCTTCTCCGCCTCAACTCGCTCTGCCGCCGCTCGTTCCGCGAGTGCGTGTTCCTCAGCCGCACGCTCCGCAGCCACCTGCTCGGCCTGCGCACGTTCCGCCGCAACTCGCTCCGCAGCCGCCTGCTCCGCCAACGCACGTTCCGCCGCAGCTCGCTCCGCCGCCGCTGCTTGTTCCACCGACGCCGCCTCTGCCGCAAGGCGCTCTGCCTCCGCCCGCTCAGCAGCTTCGCGTGCCGCCGCCTCCCTCGAGGCCGCCCGGAGAATTTCCGCCTCGCGCTCCGCTGCGATCCGCTCCGCCATCTCGCGCGCCGCCGCCTCGCCCTCGGCAGCTTCGCGTTCAGCGGCGGCAAGCGCCGCCGCCTGCCGCACCGCGTCGTCGTCGCTTACATCCGAAGCCTCACGTACCGGAGTCGGCTCATGGGCCGACTCGACCTGGCGCAAATCCGCGCTTTTCGCCGATGCCGGCGCCGCGGCTTCGGCATCCGCCGACGCAGCTTCCGCCGCGGCAAGCCGCTCGCGCTTAGCCCGCCGCAGACGCAAGGCTCCCAGCAGCACGACCAACGCAGCGCCAATCGCCGCCGCCACGCTCAAACTCGTTTGAGACATGCCGGCTTCATTCGATGCCGGGATCGCCGCGCCGCCGTGGCCCGACACAACCGCGGCGGCTGAAGCGCCAGCCGCCGGCTGCGCGCCGCTCGTCGACGCAGTGCCCGTGGCCGCCGGCGCGCCACCGATGCCATGCTTCTGCAATTCCATCAACACGCGGTTTTTCAACGCCAGCAATTGCTGCAGGCTCGACACCTGCGCGCGAGGCTGCGACGCGGACTGCACGGCTGACGTCGCCGGGGCGGCCCCTGCGATGGCTGCTGATGCGCCTTCGGCAGCCTCGCTGGCCGAGGGCTGGATCGATCCCGACCAGACATGCGCGCCGCCGGCGGCCGACGCCGCCGTCTGCGAACCTGCGAGCGGCGCCGACGACGCCGCTCCACCCACCGCCGCGCCGCCCGACGTCGTCTGGCTTGCCTCGCTCGCCGCACTGCCCGTTCCCGAAACCGCGGGCGCGGCCGGCGCCGCAGCCGCATTGACCTGCGAAGCGCCGCTCGCCGCCCCGACCGCCACCGCTGCATTCGGCGCCGAAGCAGCCGCAGCCACGGGAGCCGAAGCGGCCGACGCCGCCGTGGTCGCCGAGGCGCCAGAGCCCGCAGCCGCCGCAGAAGCCGCCAGCGCACCCGACGCATCCAGTGCCGGCACGGTCAACACCGCACCCACACGCATCCGGCTCGGGTCATGACCCATGAAAGCGCCCGGATTCGCGTCGAACAACGCGCGCGTCGCGCGTGCGAGCGTCGCGCGGTCGCGGGACTGGGTGACGGCGATCGCGACGTCGTTCAACGACTGTCCGGGCTTCACCGTATATTGACCGCCGGCCGCATAGGAAACTGAAGCGGCATCCGGCGCGCTCGCCGCCTCGGCGGGCGCCGCGATTGCGCCGCTGACGCCACCGCCAGTCAGCGCAAGCGCCAAAACGACGGCAGCCGCCAATCGATCCGTCAATCGGCCTGTAACTCGATGAATGAACATAGCCCGAAGGGAAGAGAGTCGAAGATTCATCGGGACTCCTGGCGCTTCAGCGCGCAGCCCTTTTTTGCGGTTGGAAGGAGACAAGATAATCGGAGCACACAATGAAAAAGCGCCGCGCAAGCGCGACGCTTCTTGAGTTTTCTACGCGTCGTGAGCGCGTAGTTTACTTTACTTGTCGAGCACAATGCGAAGCATACGACGCAATGGTTCGGCTGCGCCCCACAGCAACTGGTCACCGACCGTGAAGGCCGACAGGTATTCGCCGCCCATCGCCAGTTTGCGCACGCGGCCGACCGGCACGGTCAGCGTGCCCGTCACCACTGCGGGCGACAGATCGCGCATGGATGCTTCACGTTCGTTCGGCACGACCTTGACCCAGTCGTTGCCCGAGGCGAGGATGCTGTTCACTTCGTCCAGCGGCACATCCTTGTTCAGCTTGATGGTGAGCGCCTGCGAGTGGCAGCGCATCGCGCCGATCCGCACGCACAGGCCGTCTACGGGGATCGAGCCCGGCGTGCCCATGGCCGGCTTGCCGAGAATCTTGTTGGTTTCCGCGCCGCCCTTCCACTCTTCCTTCGACATGCCGTTGCCGAGATCCTTGTCGATCCACGGAATCAGCGAACCGGCGAGCGGCACGCCGAAGTTGTCGGTCGGCATGCGGTCGCTGTTCATCGCGCTCAGCACGCGACGGTCGATGTCGAGAATCGCCGACGACGGATCCGCCAGATCTTCCTTGGCCGCACCGTAGAGCGTGCCCATTTGCTGCAGCAGTTCGCGCATGTTCTGCGCGCCCGCGCCCGAAGCGGCCTGATACGTCATGGCCGTCATCCAGTCGACGAGGTTTTCGCGGAACAGGCCGCCCAGCGCCATCAGCATCAGGCTGACCGTGCAGTTGCCGCCGATGAAATTCTTCTGGCCCTTGACCAGTGCGTTTTTGATTACGCCGAGATTGACCGGATCGAGAATGATGACCGCGTCATCCTTCATGCGCAGCGACGAAGCCGCGTCGATCCAGTAGCCATTCCAGCCCGCCGCACGCAGCTTGGGGAACACTTCGTTCGTGTAATCGCCGCCCTGACAGGAGATGATCGCTTCACACTTCTTCAGGTCTTCGATGCTTGTCGCATCTTTGAGCTTGGTCTCGTTTTTGGCGAACGACGGCGCGTTGCCGCCCGCATTGCTGGTGCTGAAAAACACCGGTTCGATCAAGTCGAAATCGCCTTCCTGCTGCATACGCTGCATCAGGACGCTGCCGACCATGCCGCGCCAACCTACGAGACCTACGTTCATGACTTCATACCCTTCGAGTGGAAACTTCCCCGCATCTTTGCCCGCAGTGACCGCGCGGGGAAGATGAGCGGGCACGACGGACGATCAGCGTTTCGTGATCGTTTTCGGGGTAATCGTTTTGGTAGTAATGGCGAACTCAACCACACGGGCCGTTTTGCCGTGGGTTTGACCGTGAATGGTCGAAATCGAGGAGATTTGAGAGATCCGCGCCATCGCTACAATATACACGAAAACCGAAATTTGGCGACGCCAGTCGCCGCTCTCGCCCGTATTGCGCGCGAATCCACCCATTTCGAGGCGGATTCACGCTTTAAAGGTTGCTTTACAGCCCGTTTGACAATCCGACTATTGCTTCAGACCGGCGACATTGTTTACAGCGCGGCAACCACCGCATCGCCCATTGCCACTGTGCCGACCTGCTTGCAACCCGGCGTGAGAATATCGCCGGTGCGATACCCCTGTTCGAGCACCTTTTTCACCGCGGTTTCGATGCGGTCCGCCTGCTCCGCCTTGTTCAGCGAATAGCGCAGCATCATGGCGGCCGAGAGGATCGTCGCCAGCGGATTGGCCACGCCCTTGCCGGCGATGTCGGGCGCCGAACCGTGCGACGGTTCGTACAAGCCCTTGTTGTTCTTGTCCAGCGACGCCGACGGCAGCATGCCGATCGAGCCCGTGAGCATCGCCGCTTCGTCCGAAAGAATGTCGCCGAACATGTTGCCGGTGACGATCACGTCGAACGACTTGGGCGCCTTCACCAACTGCATCGCGGCATTGTCGACATACATATGCGACAACTCGACGTCGGCGTATTCCTTCGACACGTCGATCATCACGTCTTTCCAGAATTGCGACGTTTCGAGCACGTTGGCCTTGTCCACCGAGGTCAGCTTCCTGCCGCGCTTTTGCGCCGCCTGAAACGCGACGTGCGCGATGCGGCGCACTTCGGGCTCCGAATAGCGCATCGTGTCGAAGCCTTCCTTCGAGCCGGCAAAGAGACCATCCGGCGCTTCACGCACGCCGCGCGGCGCGCCGAAGTAGATGTCGCCGTTCAGTTCACGCACGATCAGGATGTCCAGACCCGAAACGATCTCTTCCTTCAACGACGAAGCGCCGGTGAGTTGCGGATAGCAGATCGCCGGGCGGAAGTTCGCGAACAGTTGCAGATGCTTGCGCAGACCGAGAATCGCCTGTTCGGGGCGCAGCGCGCGTTCGAGCTTGTCGTACTTCCAGTCGCCGACGGCGCCGAACAGAATCGCGTCGGCTTCCTTCGCCAGCGCCAGCGTTGAATCGGGCAGCGGGTGGCCCTTCGCTTCGTAGCCCGCGCCGCCGACCGGCGCTTCTTCGAGTTCGAACTTTTCGCCGAGTACGTTCAGGACCTTGACGGCCTCCTTGACGATTTCGGGGCCGATGCCGTCACCCGGCAACA
Organism: Paraburkholderia terricola; assembly: GCF_900142195.1. GTDB lineage: Bacteria > Pseudomonadota > Gammaproteobacteria > Burkholderiales > Burkholderiaceae > Paraburkholderia > Paraburkholderia terricola. The sequence goes on along the minus strand of NZ_FRAB01000009.1, from coordinate 108,468 downwards.
CTGCGATCTTCATGCGAATTCCTTGATGATTTTCTTGGGACGTTCAAGCGCCAATCCGCGAGCGGCGCTTTAACCGACAATGCGATGAGCCAGCCAAGGCTGCTTCGCAATACACTCCGCTTCGAACTGGCGAATCTTGTCCGCGTGACGCAGCGTCAGGCCGATATCGTCGAAACCGTTCAACAGGCAGTACTTGCGAAAGCCCGCGACTTCGAACGGATACTCCGCGCCGCCGTCCGAGGTGCGCACCACTTGCGCTTCCAGATCGATGGTCAGCTTGAAGCCGTTGAACGCATACGTTTCGTTGAACAGGTGATCGACTTGCTGTTCGGTCAACACGATCGGCAACAGGCCGTTCTTGAAGCAGTTGTTGTAGAAGATATCGGCGAAGCTCGGCGCGATGATCGCGCGGAAACCGTATTGCTGCAGCGCCCACGGCGCGTGTTCACGCGAGCTGCCGCAGCCGAAATTCTTGCGCGCCAGCAACACGGACGCGCCTTGATAACGCGGCTGATTCAGCACGAAATCCGGATTCAGCGGGCGCTTCGAATTGTCCTGACCCGGCTCGCCGTGGTCGAGGTAGCGCCATTCGTCGAACGCGTTCGGCCCGAAACCGGTGCGCTTGATCGACTTCAGGAATTGCTTCGGAATGATCGCGTCCGTGTCGACGTTCTCACGATCGAGCGGCGCCACGACGCCGGTGTGTACGATGAATTTATCCATGACGCTTGCGCCTGTTTCAAGACCGGGCGATGCGCGTGGCGGCTGTCGAACCGCTCGGTGCATCGCCGGCAAAAATCAAAAACCGCTTATTTGTCAGCGTGGTTGCTGATCGAATTGCCGAGGTGCGACATGTCCTCGCCGAATCCGTGCACCGTGTTGCAGCCCGTCAGACCGAGCAGCAACCCAGCCAGCGTACCGAGCGCGAAGCGGCGCAGTAGAGTGATGCGATTCATGTTCTTCATGATGCGTTTTATCCAAGCTTGCGAATATCGACGAAATGCCCTTCAATGGCCGCGGCTGCGGCCATTGCGGGGCTCACGAGGTGGGTACGGCCACCGGCGCCCTGACGACCTTCGAAATTACGATTCGACGTGGACGCGCAACGCTCGCCCGGATCCAACCGGTCGGCGTTCATCGCGAGACACATCGAGCAACCCGGCTCGCGCCATTCGAAACCGGCGTCGGTAAAGACCTTGTCCAGCCCTTCCCGCTCCGCTTGCGCCTTCACCAGACCCGAACCCGGCACGACCATGGCGAGGCGGATGTTCGGCGCAACGCGGCGACCGAGCTTCTTGACGACGTAAGCCGCGGCGCGAATGTCTTCAATGCGCGCGTTGGTGCACGACCCAATGAAGATTTTATCCGGCTTGATCGACTCGATCGGCGCATTCGGCTCGAGCGCCATGTATTTCAGCGCGCGCTCCATGGCGTCGCGCTTGACCGGGTCCTTCTCGCGTTCCGGGTCCGGCACGCGGCCGTCTACTGCCGTGACCATTTCCGGCGACGTGCCCCACGTGACTTGCGGCACGATTTCGGCAGCGTTCAGCTCGACCACGCGATCGAACTGCGCGCCGTCGTCCGACTTGAACTGCTTCCAGTACTCGACCGCGTGATCCCACTCGACGCCTTCCGGCGAGAACGGGCGGCCTTTCAAATATTCGATGGTGGTGTCGTCCACTGCGACCATGCCAGCGCGCGCGCCCGCCTCGATCGCCATGTTGCAGACCGTCATGCGGCCTTCCATGGACAACGCGCGAATCGTCGAACCGCCGAATTCGATCGCGTAGCCGGTGCCGCCCGCCGTGCCGATCTTGCCGATGATCGCGAGCACGATGTCTTTCGCGGTACAGCCGCGCGGCAACGTGCCTTCCACCTTGACCAGCATGTTCTTGCTCTTCTTCTGCAAGAGCGTTTGCGTGGCGAGCACATGCTCGACTTCCGAGGTGCCGATGCCATGCGCGAGCGCGCCGAACGCGCCGTGCGTGGACGTGTGCGAGTCGCCGCAGACGATCGTCATGCCCGGCAAGGTAGCGCCCTGCTCCGGCCCGATGATGTGCACGATGCCTTGGCGCAGGTCGTTCATCTTGAACTGCGTGATGCCGTAGGCGTCGCAGTTTGAATCGAGCGTGTCGACTTGCAGCCGGGAAACCGGATCGGCGATGCCGTGACTGCGATCCGTGGTGGGGACGTTGTGATCCGACACCGCCAGATTCGCGCTGATGCGCCACACCGGACGCTCAGCCAGCTTCAGGCCCTCGAACGCCTGTGGGCTGGTCACTTCGTGCAGCAGGTGACGGTCGATATAAAGAATCGTCGTACCGTCTTCTTCCGTGTGGACCACGTGTGTGTTCCACAATTTGTCGTAGAGAGTCTGTGCCATGGTATGCGGGGTAGTAGTGACTGCGGACTGACCGTGTCGGTCGATTATGCCATGCAGCGGCTCGCATTGTGCCCCACGCCATCGAAAAAACCGATAAAAAACAGGGAGTTGGGTGGTAGTGTCGATACCTGTATTGGCGTTACCCGGCAAGGGTGCGGGGGGGCGCCCCACGCGCCACCCCGTGCATGCGAACGCTTAGCGCACGAGATCGAAGCCGAGTTGCGAGCGTCCCAGCGGAGTCAGGTCGCTTTCTTCCGCGCGTGCGATGAAGTCGGTTTCGAAGTGATCGGCCGGAAAATCCGGCGGGCTCTCGCCGCGCAGGAAGCTCGGCAACTGGCGCTCGAGATACGCCTCGTTTTTCGCGCACCAGGGCGCGGACGAGATGTACATCACGTTGCTGTAGCCGTTGCCGCGGTGCGCGTCTTCCACGGAATGCACGACGTCGCTATGCCAGAACACGGCGTCTCCGGCCTGCATGTGCGGAATCGGCGTGACCGCTTCGAGCAGCAGGCTGTGCCACGCCGGTTGGATCGACAGCGCGCGGGCCGGCTGGGCGCCGCAGAGCTCGTCGTCGGGAACATCGTCTTGCAGCGCGCGCAGGATCACGTAGGCCATCGCGTTGGCAACCGGGATCAATTGCAGCGTGCCGTCGCCGGGCCCTTGCGGCGTCAGCGCGGTCCAGCCCTGGAACGTGCGGAACATCGAGCAGACCGCCGGCGAGGGAATCTCCTGCACGTCGGGACGGAATGCGGCATCGAACGGATCGTACGCGCGCCAGTTGCCCGACAGCACGTGCCGATACACCTTGCGGAAATTCGGATCGAGCCAGCGCTCGACGGAGCCGCCATCCACGTGCGGCGACAAACCCAGCGATTCCGATCCGGGCGGCCGGCGACGAATCCGGTCGGCGTAGACCGGTATGCGCTCGGGATCGAAGTGCTGCCTGCCTTCGCTCTCCGACGTCCAGAGGCGGTTCAGGAACACGCGCGTGTTGGTGAGTTGCTGCGATTGGCGCGCCATCGTCTGGGGCTTGGACCAGTAGACGCCATAGATCTGCGGCTTGCTCGACGACAGGTTGCCGAAGTATTTGTCTTCGGCGCGGTGCGCGAGCTTGTCGTCGAGCTTGTTGCGCTGCACGTAGTCGGCGATTTCGTCGTTCCAGTCGCTTGCCTGCCGCGGATCGAACACGCGTCGCACGACGCATGCGCCCCGCGTTTTGATGCGGACGATGGCGGCCTGGTCGACGTCGCCGGAAACGATCGCCGAATAGTCGAAAACGGGAATCGCGTCACGCCCTTGGTCGCGCTCGCGACGGATGGCGTCGACTTGCTGCCTGATCGCGCTATCGACTTCGTCGAACACCTGCCTGTGGTTCGGTAACGCCGTTTGCAGCGCGCGCTTCGTAGCGCGGATCGCGTCGGGAAGATTGTCGATCACGAGCGGCATGGCCTGTCTCCTTGCATCGGTTTTGTCGGGATGGGGTGCGTCCAGATTAGGCATCTTTGGCACCCAGCATGCATCTCATCCGGCCAATTATCGATACAATTTGGACATTCGCCGCTTACCCCACGCGCGGCCAGGTTGCGTCCCGTGAAACCTCAGTACGAACGCGTCACCATCCCGGACGGCTGTTCGATTCGCGTCTACCACCGGCAGCTCGCGCAGATCCCGTTCGAATGGCATCACCATCCCGAGTACGAACTCACGCTGACGATGAATAGTCGCGGCCGTCGCTTCGTCGGCGATCACAGCGCTGATTACAGCGGCGACGATCTCGTGCTCGTGCCGCCGGATATGCCGCACACGTGGGCGTCGACGGAGCCTATCGATGCGCGCGAGCCGCAAGTGGCGGTTGTCATATGGTTCAGCGGCGACTGGGCGCGACGGGTGGCGGATTGTTGTCCGGAGTTTGCGTCGTTGCGTACGCTGCTGAGACGCGGCGCGCCAGGATTGCGGTTTGCGCCCGAAGCCGCGGCGCTCATGCGCGCGCAGTTGGGTGCGTTGCTGAATGAGTCGCCGCGTGTGCGGCTGGGTGCCGCGTTGGATGTGCTCGCCTGTCTCACCGAGGCAAAGTCGGAGCCGTTGGCGTCACCGGCTGCGCATGGGCGGAACGGACGACAACAACGGGGCAGCGGCGCGCAACCGGCGCGAATCGCTCAACAGGCTGATCTGGTGCCCACGGCCTCTTCCGGCGGCAGCTCATCAGAAGCGGAACGGCTGAATCGCGTACTGGATCTGCTCGATCGACGCTTCCACGAACGGTTGCGTATCGCCGAATTATGCGAGGTAGCCAATCTCTCAGAGCGCTCGCTGCACCGTTACTTCGTGCGGCACGTCGGCGAAAGCGTGGGACGTTATCTGAACCGGCTGCGCATCGGTTACGCAACGCGGCAATTGACCGACACAAGCTGGCCCATCGCGCTAATCGCCACCAAGGCCGGGTTTCCGAACCTGGCGAATTTCAATCGACAGTTTCTTTCGGCGCGAGGCACGACGCCGAGTGCGTACCGGCGCTTCTTCGAAACCTATGGGCATGCGCCGCAAATCTCAGCGGAACCGCAAGCGCTCGGGATGCGCTCGCCGTCACTGGAGCGTACGAAAGCTAACGGTTCGCGACGTAAATCACATTCGGCCGCTTGATGCGTCGTTCACTGCAATGTTGATCCACGTCAGTCACCGCTCAGGACAGAAGCAAAACGCCTCAAAGGAAGATCCGTTGAGGCGTTTTTCTTACCACTTGCCGCCGCGCGGCTCGCAGGCTTCACAGCGTGCGTGCCGGGCGGTGACGCGACCGCTTAACGCTGCGCAATCGGCTTCGCCTCACGCTGCGTATCGCCAATGAACAGCTGACGCGGACGGCCAATCTTCTGTTCCGGATCCGCGATCATTTCATTCCACTGTGCAATCCAGCCAACGGTACGCGCCATCGCGAAGATACACGTGAACATCGACGTCGGAATACCCAGTGCGCGCTGCACGATGCCCGAGTAGAAGTCGACGTTCGGGTACAGCTTGCGCGACACGAAGTATTCGTCTTCCAGCGCGATTTTTTCCAGCGCCATGGCCAGCTTGAACAGCGGGTCGTCGTGCAGGCCGAGTTCGTTCAGCACTTCGTGGCAGGTTTCGCGCATCAGCTTCGCGCGCGGATCGTAGTTCTTGTAGACGCGGTGGCCGAAGCCCATCAGCTTCACGCCCGAGTTCTTGTCCTTCACCTGCTTGATGAACTCAGGAATGTTGTCGACCGAGCCGATTTCTTCCAGCATGTTCAGCGCGGCTTCGTTCGCGCCGCCGTGCGCCGGGCCCCACAGACAAGCGATACCGGCCGCGATACACGCGAACGGATTGGCGCCCGACGAACCGGCGAGACGCACGGTCGAGGTGGATGCGTTCTGCTCGTGGTCTGCGTGAAGAATCAGGATACGGTCGAGCGCGCGCACCAGCACGTCGTTGACCTTGTAGTCTTCGCACGGGTTCGAGAACATCATGTGCATGAAGTTCGCGCTGTACGAGAGGTTGTTCCTCGGATACGCAAACGGCTGGCCGATGCTGTACTTGTACGCCATCGCGACCAGCGTGGGCAGCTTCGCGATCATGCGAATGGCCGACACGTCACGGTGACGCGGATTGTTGATGTCGAGCGAGTCGTGGTAGAACGCCGACAGTGCGCCGACTGCCGCGACCAGAATCGCCATCGGGTGTGCGTCGCGACGGAAACCGCGGAAGAAGAAGTGCATTTGCTCATGCACCATCGTGTGATTCGTAACGGTCTTCACGAACTCCGCTTTTTGCTGTTCGTTCGGCAGTTCGCCCTTCAGCAGCAGGTAGCAGGTTTCGAGGAAGTCGGCGTTTTCCGCGAGGTTGTCGATCGGGTAGCCGCGGTACAGCAGTTCACCCTTGTCGCCGTCGATGTACGTGATCGCCGAGTTGCAGGCCGCCGTCGACATGAAGCCCGGATCGTACGTAAATTTGCCGGTCTGGCCGTACAGTTTCCGGATGTCGATCACGTCCGGGCCGAGAGTGCCCTTGTAGATCGGCATTTCAACGCTCGGCGAATTGTCGCTGAACGATAGCGTGGCTTTAACATCTGACGGGGTCATAGCACATCCTCAATCGAAGTATGGAAACAGGGTTTCGATAATTGCACGCCTGGAACAACGGACAAGCGGCGCTCAAGCCGGTTAGGCGTTGCGCAGCAGCTCCAGCACCCGGATCACATCCGGGTCGGCAAGGTCGCCCTCAGGTTCCTTGCGCACGAGCAGCAAGTCCATCAGGTCGTTATCGCTCAGCTCTAGCAGGCGGGTGAGTGCGCCTACGTCGGCGTCGCTGAGGTCATGCTCATATCGGCTGAAGAAACGCTCAAAGATCAGATCGTTTTCCAGCAAGCCCCGCCGTGCGCGCCAGCGAAGGCGCGCGCGGCGAAGAGGGTCGGACTGATGTGATGATTCGTCCATCTCAGACAGCGCGGCGAACCATCAATTCCTTGATCTTGCCAATCGCCTTGGTCGGGTTAAGGCCCTTCGGGCAAACGTCGACGCAATTCATGATGGTATGGCAACGGAACAGACGGTACGGATCTTCCAGGTTGTCGAGGCGTTCACCCGTCGCTTCGTCGCGGCTGTCCGCGATGAAACGATAGGCTTGCAACAGGCCGGCCGGACCGACGAACTTATCCGGGTTCCACCAGAAGCTCGGACACGAGGTCGAGCAGCTAGCGCACAGGATACATTCGTACAGACCGTCGAGTTCGTCGCGCTCTTCGGGCGACTGCAGACGTTCCTTTTCCGGCGGCGGCGTATCGTTGATCAGGTACGGCTTGATCGAGTGATACTGGTTGAAGAACTGCGTGAAGTCGCAGATCAGGTCGCGCACGACCGGCAAGCCCGGCAGCGGACGCAGCACGATTTTTTGCGGCAGGTCGTTCAGGTTCGTGAGGCACGCCAGGCCGTTCTTGCCGTTGATGTTCATTGCGTCCGAACCGCACACGCCTTCACGGCACGAGCGGCGGAACGACAGCGTTTCGTCCATAGCCTTGAGCTTGACGAGCGCGTCTAGCAGCATGCGTTCGTGCGAGTCGATTTCGATGTCGTACGACTGCATGCGCGGCGCTGCGTCCTTGTCCGGATCGTAGCGGTAGATTTCAAATGTACGCTTAGCCATTTCTGAATTCCTTTGACTTGTGCCTTAGAAGGTCCGCGCTTTCGGCGGAACCGATTCGACCGTCAGCGGTTGCATGTGAACCGGCTTGTAGTCGAGGCGATCGCCTTCACTGAACCACAGCGTATGGCGCAGCCAGTTTTCGTCGTCGCGATGTTCGAAGTCGTTTTGCGCGTGGGCGCCGCGGCTTTCCTTGCGCGCTTCGGCGGAGACCATCGTGGCGCGCGCCACTTCGATCAGGTTCGCCACTTCCAGCGCTTCGACACGTGCCGTGTTGAACACCTTCGACTTGTCTTTCAGGTGGATGCTGTCGACCCGCTCAGCCACTTCGCGGATGCGTTCAACGCCCTCGGACAGCAATGCCGAAGTACGGAACACGCCGGCGTGCTTCTGCATGGTCGCGCGAATGTCGTTCGCGACGTTTTGCGTGTACTCGCCCGACGACGACTTCTCGAGCTTGTCGAGGCGCGACAGCGCGAAATCGGCGGCGTCGGCCGGCAGCGGCTTGTGCTCCTTGATTTCCTTGACGTGCTTGACGATGTGGTTACCGGCGGCGCGCCCGAACACCACGAGGTCGAGCAGCGAGTTCGTGCCGAGACGGTTCGCGCCGTGCACCGACACGCACGAGCATTCGCCCACTGCGTAGAAACCGTTCACCGGCTCTTCGTGCCCCTTCGACGTGCCCACGACCTGGCCGTGAATATTCGTCGGAATGCCGCCCATCTGATAGTGAATGGTCGGCACGACCGGAATCGGCTCTTTGATGCAGTCGACGTTCGCGAACTTCAGCGCGATTTCGCGGATCGACGGCAGACGCTTCATGATCGTCTCCGCGCCGATGTGCGACAGGTCGAGCAGCACGTGGTCCTTGTTCGGACCGACGCCGCGGCCTTCCTTGATTTCCTGGTCCATCGAACGCGAGACGAAATCGCGCGGCGCCAGATCCTTCAGCGTGGGCGCGTAGCGCTCCATGAAACGCTCGCCGTTCGAGTTGCGCAGAATGCCGCCTTCGCCGCGCACGCCTTCGGTAATCAGCACGCCCGCGCCGGCCACGCCGGTGGGGTGGAATTGCCAGAATTCCATGTCTTGCAGCGCGATGCCCGAACGCGCGGCCATGCCCAGGCCGTCACCGGTGTTGATGAACGCATTCGTGGATGCCGCGAAGATCCGGCCCGCGCCGCCCGTGGCGAACAGCGTGGTCTTGCCTTCGAGAATGTAGACGTCGCCGGTTTCCATTTCCAGCGCGGTCACGCCGAGCACGTCGCCCTCGGCGTCGCGGATCAGGTCCAGCGCCATCCATTCGACGAAGAACTGCGTCTTGGCCGCCACGTTCTGCTGATACAGCGTGTGCAGCAGCGCGTGACCGGTACGGTCAGCAGCCGCGCAAGCGCGTTGCACCGGCTTTTCGCCGTAGTTCGCGGTGTGGCCGCCGAACGGGCGTTGGTAAATCGTGCCGTCGGCGTTACGGTCGAACGGCATGCCGAAGTGTTCGAGTTCGTAGACTGCGTTCGGTGCTTCGCGGCACATGAACTCGATCGCGTCCTGGTCGCCGAGCCAGTCGGAACCCTTGATCGTGTCGTAGAAATGATAGTGCCAGTTGTCTTCGCTCATGTTGCCGAGCGAGGCGCCGATGCCGCCTTGAGCAGCAACCGTGTGTGAGCGCGTGGGGAACACCTTGGACAGCACGCAGACCGACAGACCGGCGCGCGCCAGTTGCAGCGAAGCACGCATTCCCGAGCCGCCCGCGCCGACGATAACCACGTCAAACTTGCGACGCGGCAGAGAATTCTTGATTGCAGCCATTCTTTTACACTCTCCAGAGAATCTGCGCAGCGTAGCCCGCACATGCGAGCAGCCAGACGATCGTCAGCGCCTGAAGGAACAGGCGCGTGCCAACGGGCTTCACATAGTCCATCCAGATGTCGCGGATACCGACCCACGCGTGATAGAACAGCGAGAGCAGCGTGACAAACGTGGCGAGCTTCATCCATTGCGTGGCGAAAATCGAGGCCCAGCCTTCGTACGAGAAGTCGCGCGCACCGAAGAACCATGCGAGCAGGATCACCGTGTAGATCGCCATCACGCAGGCGGTAATGCGCTGGGCAAGCCAGTCGCGCAGACCGTAATGTGCGCCGACGACGAGACGCTTCGGACCGATTCGGTTATTAGCTGCCATTTTTTAAAAAACTCCGAACAGTTTTGCCGCGAATGCAATCGTAAGAAGCGACGACACGACGAGAACGACGATGGAGGTTTGCTTGCCGCCTTCCTTCGTGACCGCGCGGTGCGTGTCCATCACGAGGTGACGGACGCCCGCGCAGAAGTGAAACAGGAAGGCCCACGCAAGAACGAGCGTGATGAGCTTGACGATGACGTTGGAGAGGAAACCTTTGAAGACCTCGAAACTCAGTTCGGAAGTCAGGCTTTGATCGAAGAGGTACAGCAGGAACGGAAGAAAAACAAAAAGCAGACCACCGCTTAAGCGATGCAAGATCGAAACTCGCCCCGCCAGCGGGAGACGGTATGCCGTCAATATCTGCCCGATACCGATGTTCCGGAACTCCGGCCTCGGTTTTTTTACGGCTTCAGCCATGCTAGACCCCTACTATGTAGTCACACTAATCCGCGATTTTAGCGCCTTTTTATATCGCGCTGCAGCGAAAACCACGACAGGTCCGTTACAGCGTGCGCGATAAAGGTGCCTTCAAACAGGCGTGCGTGTGGGACGCCGCGCCTCGTTCAGCCCGACTCAGCTCAGGTCGTTCTGATAGTAATACCCGGTTGTGACATACCAACCTCTTCGCACTTCCACCGGCCGATCCCCATACGTGTACGACACTCGTTCGACCGACAGCAGCGGGAAGCCGGCAGGCACGCGCAGGAGATCCGCAACCGTTGGCTCGGCCGCCACCGCGCGGATTTTTTCCGTTGCGCGGATCATGCGTGTGCCGAATTCCGTTTCGAACATCGCATAGAGCGGGCCCTTGTACTCCGACAGCCGCTCGAGTGTGAGTCCGCGAAATACCGCGCCGGGCAGCCAGATTTCGTCGAGTACGGTGACTTCGCCATCGAACTGCAGCAAACGCTTGATCAGCACCACGGGATCGGCGGGTTTCAGATCGAGCTGCCGGGCGATATCCGCCGATGCTCGCAAGCGCCGGCATTCCAGCAGGCGGCTGACGTGCGGATGTTCCGCGCCGTCATCGGCCAGCAATCTAAGGAAGCGAAACTGGGCGCGGTCTTCGTTGTGCGTTGCGACAAACGTGCCCTTGCCCTGGCGGCGCACCAGCAGGTTGTCGGCGGCGAGTTCGTCGATCGCTTTGCGCACCGTTCCCTGGCTGACCTTGTATCTGGCCGCCAATTCGACTTCACTAGGAATGATCTCGCCGGGTTTCCATTCGCCACTTTCGAGGCTCTGCGTAATCAAGCCCTTGATCTGCTGATACAACGGGCTGAAGGTGGGCGACGCAGCGGCGGGCACGGCAGTGGATACACCTTCTCCCGTGGCGCTGGAGCCATTCGGATTCGTGGTGTTCGCCGGGTTCGAATTCATGCGCGCATTTCATCATAAAGGGCTGGGCCACGTCTAGGGTTTTCCCCTCAATAGATATGTCTTATATAAGACATAAGATAATGTTGACTTTGTGTCTGACGACTCCTACACTCCCTTCCGAGCAAGGGTTTGCGGGTTTTTCGGCGCCTCTTTTCAGGCCGCGCCGTAGCGCACCGGCAGTCACTCTGCACCATGCTGTTCCCACGCAGTCCCGGTTTCGATTCGCCGCCATTCTTTGGCCAGACGCGTGCCGAAACGCGCTGTTTGCAGGAGCCCGCATCGTGCAGCGGCTACCCGGCGCTACCCCTATCCACCTCTGCTCGTGAGTAAGGTTTCCGGCATGGCGGTCTTGCCGCAGTGCGCCGCACGGCCTCGGCATTTCGGGGCTGTCCGCGAGTAGTGAATTCCGCCGTGTTTCACAACGCTTCGCTGAACGCGCATATAGAATGGCGTTTTCCCTAGCGTCTAACGCATCGTCCTGGAGATTTCTCAATGGCTAAGCCCGCAAAGCGCGTTGCCGTCACCGGCGCCGCAGGTCAAATCGCTTACTCCTTGCTGTTCCGCATCGCCAATGGCGACCTGCTCGGCAAGGACCAGCCGGTTGTCCTGCAACTGCTCGATCTGCCGCAAGCGCAAGGCGCCGTGAAAGGCGTCGTGATGGAACTGGATGATTGCGCATTCCCGCTGCTGTCGGGCGTCGTGATCACCGACGATCCGAAGGTTGCATTCAAGGACGCCGACGTGGCCCTGCTGGTCGGCGCGCGTCCGCGTTCGAAAGGCATGGAACGCAAGGACCTGCTGTCGGCCAACGCCGAGATTTTCACCGTCCAAGGCAAGGCGCTGAACGAAGTCGCCAGCCGCGACGTGAAAGTGCTGGTGGTCGGCAACCCGGCCAACACGAACGCCTACATCGCCATGAAGTCGGCGCCGGATCTGCCGAAGAAGAACTTCACCGCCATGCTGCGTCTGGACCACAACCGCGCGCTGTCGCAACTGGCGGCCAAGTCGGGCAAGCCGGTCGCTTCGATCGAAAAGCTGGCTGTGTGGGGCAACCACTCGCCGACCATGTACCCGGACTTCCGTTTCGCCACCGCGGAAGGTCAAGACCTGACCAAGCTGATCAACGACGACGAATGGAACCGCAACACGTTCATCCCGACCGTCGGCAAGCGTGGCGCGGCAATCATCGAAGCGCGCGGCCTGTCATCGGCGGCGTCGGCGGCTAACGCTGCAATCGACCACGTCCGCGACTGGGTGCTCGGCACGAACGGCAAGTGGGTCACGATGGGCATCCCGTCGGACGGCTCGTACGGCATTCCCGAAGACATCATCTACGGTGTGCCGGTCACGTGCGAAAACGGCGAGTACAAGCGCGTCGAAGGCCTGGCAATCGACGCGTTCTCGCGCGAAAAGATGGACGGCACGCTGCAGGAACTGCTGGAAGAGCGCGAAGGCGTTCAGCATCTGCTCGGCTAAGCGCCTGATGCAGGCAAACCGGAACTCGTGAGAAAACGCTGGGCCGCCCAAATTTTTTTCGCTCTGCTGGGATCCTCTTGAGCATGGAGATCCCCTCGGGCGGCCCAGCGCGAAACGCCATGTCCGGGGGCGCTCCCGGGCATCGCCTCAGCGAGTGAGTTCCGGTTTTTTACGTGCGAATGCAGCTATTCGCATCTGATCCGAGCGCGTTTTGCGCCGCTGCGCAATGAGCGTCAGCAGAGCGCGCCCGAATCAGATTCCCTAAACACGACCACCCCAAACCCTGACGCCGAAGATGCGCGCCCTCACACCCGCCGAAGTGCTGTTTGACGGCGAAGTGCCGCCCGCTGTGCTGCCTGCCTGCGATCACTACGCCGGCAGCGAAAAGCTGATGCTGAAATCGCTCGCGTTGCAGCAACAACTGGGCCCGGTGTTCGACATCACGCTTGATTGCGAAGACGGCGCGCAGGTCGGCCGGGAGGCGGAACACGCTGAGCTGGTCGCTTCCCTGCTGGGCAGCGAGCATGACCGCTTCGGCCGGGTCGGCGTGCGCATTCACGACTTCGATCACGCGCACTGGCGCGACGACGTCCGCCTCATTCTGCGTGCGGCGAGACGAGCACCTGCTTACATCACCCTGCCGAAGATCCGCAACCTGCCCGACGCCGCCGAGATGGTCGCGTTCATCGAGGCGACGCGATGCGAATTCCGCATCGCCCAGCCGGTGCCGGTGCAATTACTGGTTGAAACCCACGGCGCGCTCATGCGTGTGTTCGATCTGGCCGCGCTACCAGGTGTGGAAGCACTGAGCTTCGGCCTGATGGACTTCGTCTCCGCGCACGACGGCGCAATTCCCGATACCGCGATGCGCTCGCCCGGCCAGTTCGATCATCCGCTGGTGCGGCGCGCGAAGCTGGAAATTTCGGCAGCCTGCCATGCGTACGGCAAAGTGCCATCGCACAACGTCAGCACCGAAGTGCGCGACATGGGCGTGGTCGCCAACGATGCCGCCCGCGCCCGCAGCGAGTTCGGTTACACGCGCATGTGGAGCATCCACCCGGCGCAGATCGAGGCGATCGTAGCCGCGTTCGCACCGCGCGACGAAGAGATCGCCACCGCAACCGAAATCCTGCTGGCCGCGCAGTCCGCGCATTGGGGACCGACGCGCCATCACGACACGCTGCACGACCGCGCCAGCTACCGCTACTACTGGTTCGTGCTTCGCCGAGCGCAATCCACTGGCCGCGCCGTTCCGCAAGACGCCGCGCCGCTCTTTGCGAAAGTGGGCGCTAACGTGCAAACCGCTTCATGAAGGCGATTATCAATGCGACAGCCGGCGCCGCAGCGTTCAACGGCGTTCACATGCAGGGCCATTCGGCCGGATCATGGCATGACCTGCCGCGGCGCAAAGCAGTCACCAGCGCTGCAAGACGACCGCAAGCGGCACAGAGGCACCAAGGAGACAGCGGGAGATGAGCGATACGACGCAAACCGCCGGCGCACAAGGCGGGAACGAAGCCCAAGGCGGCTTCAAACCGAAAAAGTCCGTGGCGCTGTCCGGCGTGACCGCGGGGAATACGGCGCTGTGCACGGTCGGCAAGACCGGCAACGACCTGCACTACCGGGGCTACGACATTCTCGACCTCGCCGGCGCGTGCGAATTCGAGGAGATTGCGTATCTGCTGGTCCACGAGAAACTGCCGACCCAGGCCGAACTGGGCGCCTACAAGACGAAACTCAAGGCGCTGCGCGGCCTGCCCGCGAACGTGAAGGCCGCGCTCGAATGGATTCCCGCCGCCGCGCATCCGATGGACGTGATGCGCACGGG
>NZ_FRAB01000009.1:0-94064 GCF_900142195.1 Paraburkholderia terricola | reverse complement strand
CCCAAAGCCCTCAAGGTTGCGGCAGCACAGCGGTCATGGCTCAAATAATGACCGACGGCCGCCTTCTTCTGTTCAGCCGAATACCTTGGCCTCGAACGGACATAGCCGGCCCGTAGATCATGGCACTGTTCGTATTCGCGATGCCAGGCTTTGAGAGAATTCTTTGTTGGATAGCCCAACTGCCGGATGGTCGCCCCGAGGCGCTTGCCCAGCTTCAAGTAGAGTCGGACCGCTCGAATGCGATCTTCGTATGAGAACATGAACTACCTCCAGGTAGTCCAAGTTTTCGTCCGCACCCCCGCCTCTTAAAAGACTGAGTATGCCAGGCGCAGTCAGTCATTGACGGGAGCGCATCGAGGTGCCGCACAACGCATGAGAACGAGCCGGAAGCAACGTGCTGGCGGGACGGCGCGCTCGACGGCGCGTGTCTTGCCACCGCCCGCTACGGCAAGCACAAGTTCGATCGGCACCTGCACGACGAACTCCTCATCGTCGCCACGAGGCGCGCGCGATAACCGCGGGTGATCGCCGTATCGAAACAATTCATTGGTCAACCATCCGGCGTTCACCTAATGTCCCACAAAACTGGGCGCATACCGGCTCGAACGCATCAAGCCTGCCGGCACGCGCCCTACGCGGCGTCGTGAAAAAAAACGGAGGAGACAATGTTTCATCGACCCAGAGTCAGTCGAGCGATTCTCGCGATCATGTGCGGGATGTCGTTCATCATGTATCTCGATCGCGTCAATCTCTCGGCGGCCGCGGGCCTGATCCGCGATGATCTGCATCTGAGCAATACCAACGTGGGCCTCGTCTTCGCGGCGTTCGCCTACACGTATGCAATCTGTCAGGTGATCGGCGGCTGGGTCAGCGACCGCTTCGGCGCGAAGCTGACGCTGGTCGTCTGCGCGAGCATCTGGATCGTCGCCACCGTCGCCACGGGGCTGGCGGGCGGCGTCGTGTCGCTGTTCTGCGCGCGCATGTTGCTCGGCGTCGGCGAAGGCGCGGCCTTGCCCGCGCAGGCGCGTGCCCTGACCAACTGGTTTCCGTCCAGCAAGCGCGGCTTCGTGCAGGGTCTCACCCATTCTTTTTCGCGGCTCGGCAACGCCATTACGCCGCCGTTTGTCGCCTTGCTCGTCGCGTTCTCGTCGTGGCGCGCGTCGTTCTTCGTGGTCGGCGCATTGACGCTGGCATGGGTGCTGGTCTACGCATGGTATTTCACCGACAATCCGCGCAAGCATCGCCATATGACGGCGCAGGAAGAAGCGGAATTGCCGCCCGCGGGCAGGGTCGCCATCGAAAAAACGAGTGAGCCGACGCCGTGGCGGCGTCTCATCAAACGCATCGGGCCGACCATGCTCGTGTACTTCTGCTATGGCTGGACCGGCTGGCTCTTCTTCACGTGGCTGCCGACCTTCTTCATGCACGGGCGCGGGCTCGATCTGAAAAGCTCTGCGATGTTTTCGGCCGGCGTGTTTCTGTCCGGCGTGGTCGGCAATACGGCGGGCGGCGTGCTCAGCGATCGCGTGCTGAAGCGCACGCGCAACGTGGTCGCCGCGCGGCGCAACGTGATTATCGGCGCGTTCCTCGGCGCGCTGGTGTTCCTTGCGCCGGTGATGGTCGTGAAATCCTTGCCGGTCATGGCGGCGTGCATGAGCCTTTCGTTCTTCTTCCTCGAAATGACGATCGGACCGGTCTGGGCCGTGCCGATGGATATCACGCCCAAACACGTCGGCGTGGCGAGCGGGCTGGTGAATGCCGGCTCGGCGGTGGCGGGCATTTTCACGCCTATCGTGTTCGGTCTCGTGGTCGATCGCACGGGCAGTTGGACGCTGCCGTTCGCCGGTTCGCTCGGGCTGCTCGCCGTGGGGATCGTCGCGACGTTCTTCATGCGGCCGGATATTCCGCTCGACACGGCGAGCGCGCCGGCCGATACGAGTGGTGGCAATGATCTGAGATTCGCCGAGCGTCCGGGCCAGTGAGACGAGATGTGATTGCCGTAACGGCCGCGGCTGGAAGCCTCTACACTGTGGCTTCAATCCGCGAACCACTGAGGCAATGGCATGCAACTGACCGACTTCGATACGCTGACGTTCGATTGCTACGGCACCTTGATCGATTGGGAAACGGGCATTTTCGAGGGCTTGCGGCCGCTGCTCGAACGCGTCGCGCAGCCGCTGACGCGTGACCAGGTGCTCGAAGCTCACGCGCGGCATGAGTCGTCGCAACAGCGGTACACGCCCGCGCGGCGTTATCGGGAACTGCTGCCGATCGTCTACAAGCGTCTCGCGGAAGAATGGCGCGTGCCGTTCACGCTCGCGGACTGCGTGGCCTATGGCGAGTCCATTCGCAACTGGCCGGCGTTCGACGACTCGGCACAAGCGCTGCGGTATTTGAAAAAGCACTACAAGCTCGTCATCCTCTCGAACGTGGACAACGAAAGCTTTGCGTATAGCAACGCGAAATTGCAGGTGGAGTTCGACGCGATCATCACGGCCGAAGACGTCGGTTCATACAAGCCGTCACCGCGTAATTTCGAGTACATGCTGGAGAAACTGGGCGAGCGCGGAATCTCGAAAGAGACGATTCTTCATACGGCCGAGAGCCTGTTTCACGACCATAAACCGGCGAACGCATTCGGTCTCGCGTCGTGCTGGATTTATCGACGTCATGCGAAGCAGGGCTTCGGCGCGACGATGGACCCCGGTTCACAGCCGAGGATCGACTTCCGCTTCAACAGCATGGCCGATCTCGTGAAAGCGCATCAGGAAGCTTTGCAGCGAGGGTAGTGCTCGAAGCAGAGGCTGCCGCCTCGGCGCATTGTTGCAGACGGCGCGATGGCGTGTCGGCGGCAGCGGAATTCAGCAAGCACGGCGGCGTATCAATCGAGCCCGCCCTGGCACAGATACTTGATCGACAGGTAATCGTCGAGGCCGTACTTCGAGCCTTCGCGGCCATAGCCCGATTCCTTCACGCCGCCGAACGGCGCCGCTTCGCTCGACACCGCGCCCTCGTTGATGCCGATCACGCCCGCTTCGAGCTGGCCGGCCACGCGGTGGATGCGCCGCACGTCCTGCGTGTAGAAGTAGGCGGCGAGTCCGAACGGCGTGTCGTTGGCGAGGCGGATCGCTTCGGCTTCGTCGTCGAAGCGGAACAGCGGCGCCACCGGGCCAAAGGTTTCCTCGCAGCAAACGAGCATGCCGTCGCGCGTGTCGGTGAGCACCGTCGGCGCATAGTAGTTCGGGCCGAGTTCGGTCAGGCGCCTGCCGCCCGTGAGCACTTTTGCCCCTTGTTTGACGGCGTCTTCCACGTGGCTCGCGATCTTGTCGATCGCGCGGGTGTTGATCATCGGACCGATCTGCGCTTGCGGGTCGGTGGCCGGCGCGACCTTCAGGGCGGCGACGCGTGTCGCGAGCAGGTCGGCGAAACGCGCATAGACGCCGGCTTGCACATACACGCGGTTCGGGCACACGCAGGTCTGGCCGCCGTTGCGGAACTTGGCCGCCATCAGGCCCGTGACCGCCGCGTCGAGATCGGCGTCGTCGAATACGATGAAGGGCGCGTTGCCGCCCAATTCGAGCGACAGTTTTTTCAGCGTGGCCGCGGATTCGCGCGCGAGATGCTTGCCGACCGGCGTCGAGCCGGTGAAGGTGATCTTGCGCACGCGCGCGTCGGCGAGCCAATCGGCGACCGCCGCGATGCCGTTCTCACGCGAAGCCGACAGCATGTTCAGCACGCCGTTCGGCAAGCCGGCTTCCTGCGCGAGCGCGGCCAACGCGAGCGCGGTGAGCGGCGTATCCTCGGCGGGCTTGGCGATCACGGTGCAACCGGCCGCGAGCGCGGGCGCGATCTTGCGCGCGATCATCGCCAGCGGGAAATTCCACGGCGTGATCGCCGCGACCACGCCGACCGGTTCCTTCACCGCGCTCATGCGCTTGCCGCGCTGCTGCTGCGGAATCAGGTCGCCGTAGATGCGCGTCGCCTCGTCGGCGAACCACGCGACGTAGGACGCACCGTATGCCACTTCGCCGCGGCTCTCCGCGAGCGGCTTGCCTTGTTCCGTCGACATGAGTTTCGCGAGGTCGTCGGTATTGGCGACGATCAGCGCGTGCCAGCGGCGCAAGATCTCGGCGCGCTCGCGCGGCAGCTTGTCGCGCCATGCGGGGAACGCGCGGGCGGCGGCGTCGGTGGCGGCGCGGGCATCCGCCGCGCTGCTGTTCGCGACTTCGGCGATCGTCTCGCCGGTGGCTGGGTTGGTGACGGCGAAGCGGGCGCCGTCGGCGGCGCCGGTCCATGTGCCGTCGATCAGATTGAGCGGGCGGATCAGTTCGTTGCGCGTCAAGGCGAGAGACATGCGAATGCTCCTTCAATGCGGCGGCGCGGCCGCTTATTTTGGGTCGGGTGATGGATCGATGCTACGCGTGCGGCGCAGTCAATGAAACCGCCTGGCCGGGGCTTTCACGGTGTGCGCGAGGTTTTTTTGGGGCTGGCGCAGCATTTTATGCTGCGGGGTGTTCCTGCTGCTGAAATGGCTGTTAGCTCGAAGTCGGCGCAGCGGGTTCCTTTCGCCTGATCGGGACGAAGCCGACCCTCAGGCCGAAGAGCTTCGCCACGCTATTGAGCGAGTCGACGGTCGGATTGCCGGTCCCGCGCTCGATGTCCTGGATCACCCGGCGGCTCACGCCCCGATGCGCGGCGAATTCCGCCTGGGTGAGGCCGGTCATCGCGCGCATCGCTCTAAGGGCCTCGGGAATGGTCATGTCGCCCGCGTCGATCCTTTCGTAGAAAGCGCGGCGCAGCGCGTTCTGCTCTTCACGGGTAGGTCGGTTCCGGCGCGGCATGGTCAGCTTGTGGTGGTTGAAGGGCTTTGAGTTGTCGAACCTGCGTATCGATGTGCTGCGTCAGGAACTCGATGATGTCGTGATCGACGCCCTGCGCTTGCATGATGCCGGGCAGGCGTTCGACCCGCGCGGCAAAGCGGCTCAATGCCTCGACGAGCATGCGGCGCTCGTGAGCGGGTACAGGTAGCGCCGCGAGCACGTCGCACTGTCGTATTGCGCGCCTGATTGAGGTCACTCCTAATGCCGCATAAATGTAGCACGGTACGGTGAGGAACGGCTTATACGCTTCTTATAAGAGCTTTTTTGTCCCGATCGGTAGCTGATAGCTCGACGGTGCACCCGCATCCCACCCAACAGTGAAAACCCGCTTATTCCCTCCTCCGCACCCCCGTCGACGCGCGCACGACCAGTTCCGGCGGCGCGGCCAGCACCATCGACGGCTGCCGTTCCGGCGTCTCGATCAACCGGATCAAACTTTCGATCGCCAATTCCGCGATCGCCGCGGTTTGAATCGCGACCGTGGTCAGCGCGGGGTGCACCTGGTGCGCGAGCTGAATGTCGGTAATGCCGATCACCGACACATCGTCCGGCACCGCGCGGCCCAGCGTGATCAACGCTTGCGCCGCGCCGATCGCGAGCAGATCGTTGGTCGCGAAGATGGCGGTCAAATGCGGCCGGTTCGTCATCAACTGCATGCAGGCGGCGTAGCCGGCGTCGATCGAATCGCGAATCTGCAGCACGGCGGCGGCGTCGGTTTCGATGCCGGCTTCGCGCATCACCGCGCGAAAGCCGTTCGAGCGCGCATCCTGCAAGCCGCCGCAACCATCGCCGATCAAAAGCCCGATCTCGCGATGCCCGAGTTCCAGCAGATGCCGCGCGGCGAGCGCGCCCGCGCGCGCAAAATCCACGGCGATGCAGGGCAGCGCGGGCGGTGTCTCCGGGTGCTCCCACATGGCGAGCAGAATCGGCGCGCTATGTCTCGCCGACGCGCACAGATCGTTGATCTCGATGTCCGTGTTCATGACGAGCACGCCGTCCGCCAGCGTGCCCGCGATCTGGTTCAGATACGCGCGGCCGATTTCGGCGTCGTCGTCGGTGTTGCAAACCATCAGGAAGCGGCCGGCTTTGCGCGCCGCGCGCTCGGCGGCCAGCACGAACTCGGGGTAGAAGGGGTTCGAGATGTTCGAGAGCATCAACGCGAGCGTCGACGAACGGCCCTCGGCCAGCGCGCGCGCGTTCAGATTGGGCCGGTAGCCGAGATCGGCGATCGCCTTCAGCACGCGTTCGGCGGTTTCCGGGCGGACCTTCTCGCGGTTGCGCAACACGTTGGAAACGGTGGCGGCGGTGACGTGCGCGCGCTTCGCCACTTCGGATAGGGTGACCATGGTTTGTTGATCCCAGATTCAGGGAATGTGATTCAAATGTTGCAAGCGGCGGGCGAGGTTGATACTTTCTCGAAAACGCAGCAAGACACAAGGAGACGAGCCATCATGAATTCTTTCCCCGCCCTCGAATTTAAGCGATTAAACGCCTGCCGCACAAGGCCCGCCGATTTCTTTTTTCACGAAATTTAAGCGGTTAAATCCGCGTGGAGGCAGCATGGCGACGATCCGTCTCACGAATGTGCAGAAGTCATACGGCGACCATCCGCCGGTGATCCGGCGAGTGAATCTCGACATCGCGCAGCATGAGTTCTGCGTGTTTCTGGGGCCCTCGGGCTGCGGCAAGTCGACCTTGCTGCGAATGATCGCCGGTCTCGAAGACTTGAGCGAAGGCGAATTGCACATCGGTGGGCGCCTGATGAACGACGTGCCCTCCGCAAAGCGCGGCGTGGCGATGGTGTTCCAGAGCTACGCGCTGTTTCCGCACATGACCGTGTTCGACAACATGGCGTTCGGCCTGAAGCTCGCGAAGCAACCGAAAGACGTTATCGAGAGCAAGGTGCGCGAAGCCGCTCGCATTCTGCAACTCGAGGACTTTCTACAGCGCTACCCGAAAGCGCTCTCGGGCGGACAGCGGCAGCGTGTCGCGATCGGCCGGGCCATCGTGCGCGAACCCGGCGTGTTCCTCTTTGACGAACCGCTGTCGAATCTCGACGCCGCGCTGCGCGGCCAGACGCGTGTCGAAATCGCGCGGCTGCATCAACGGTTCGCGAATGCGAGCGTGGTCTACGTGACTCACGATCAGGTCGAAGCCATGACGCTCGCCGACAGAATCGTGCTGCTGCATGCGGGCGCCGATGCCGAACGCTTCGGCAGCATCGCGCAAACGGGCGCGCCGCTGGAGCTGTATCACCATCCGAAGTCGCGCTTCGTGGCGGGGTTCATCGGCTCGCCGCGCATGAATTTCGTGGATGCCGTTGTCGACTCGATCGAGCCGGGCAGAGTGGCGCTCACGCTCGCTCAAGGCGGCGAGCGCCTGAGCGTACATGTCGACGGCCAACGCTTGCAGCGCGGCCAGGCGGTCACGCTCGGCGTGCGGCCGGAACATCTGCGGCTCGATGGCGACGGGCAGTTCATTCAATGCGTGACGGTGCTGTCGGAACGGCTCGGCGAGCATAGCTACATTCACGCGGATCACGCGGCCGGCTCGCTCGTCGCCAAGGCACCGGGCGATACGCCGATCGAATCCGGCGAGCGCATTCGCATTCATGTGTCGCCTTCCGCATGCCATCTGTTCGACGCGGACGGCGTGGCTTTGCGGCGCAGCACGTTCGAGCCCGAGCGCGTGGCCGCTTGAGGCACGACGTAACGCGTGCTCGAGCTTCACCCAACCGAATTCCGCCACAGAGCGGGTTACACCGTCTGCCAGCCATTCGCTGTCAGCCAACAAGGTAGTCAAGGAGACAAAAGATGATTGCTCTTCGCCTTCGCCGTCTTGCCCATGCGTCGATTGCAGCCGCGCTGGTTGCCGGCTCGCTGTGCCATGCCGTCGCCGACGCCGCCACGCTCACCGTCAACGTAGCGGCGCGCGGCAACCAGCGTTCGACGTGGCAGGACGCGTTCGACAAGTTCAAAAAAGCCAATCCCGACGTCGACCTCAAGGTGACTTACATCACCGAGGAAGCGTACAAGGTGCAAATGGGCGGCTGGCTCGCCACCGATCCGCCCGATGTCGTGTCGTGGCACGACGGCGAGCGCATGGCGTATTACGCGCAACGCGGCCTGCTCGAAGATCTCTCGCCGGACTGGAGCAAGAACGGCTGGTCGCAGCAGTACGCATCGGTGAAGGAAGCGTCGACGTATAAGGGCAAGCAGTACGCGGCGCCGCTCGGCTACGACGCCTACGGCTTCTTCTATCGCAAGGATCTGTTCGAGAAGGCCGGCATCAGGAGCGAGCCGAAAACATGGGATGAATTTCTCGACGCCTGCAAGAAGCTGAAAGCCAGCGGCGTTGCGCCGATCGCCGTCGCCGCGCGCGATAGCTGGACACTGGCCGCATGGTTCGACTATCTCGACCTGCGCATCAACGGCAACGCTTTCCATCAGCAATTGATGGCCGGCGAAGTGCCGTACACCGATGCGCGCGTGAAGAAGGTCTACACCGCGTGGAAAACGCTGATCGACGATCACTACTACATCGACAACGCGCTTTCATACGACCTCGATTCGATCGCGCCGTTTCTCGTGAACGGCAAGGCCTCGATGATGCTGATGGGCACGTTCTTCTCGGCGAGCATTCCGGCGCCGCTCAAACCGCAAACCGGTTTCTTCCGCTTTCCCGTGATCGACGCGAACGTGCCGATGGCCGAGGACGGTCCGGTCAACGTGCTGCTGATTCCGGCGAAGGCAAGGAACAAGGCCGACGCCCGCAGGCTGCTGGCCTTCATGGAGCGGCCGGAGATCAACGCCGATCTCGCGAAGGGCTGGGGAACGCTGCCGTCGAACAGCCTGGCCGCCGAACCGGACGATCCGATTTCGAAGGTCGGTTTCCAGACGCTCGCGAACACCAAGGGCGGCATCGCGCAGTTCTACGATCGCGACATGCAGAAGGAAATGGCCGACGAAGGCATGAAAGCCATGCAGCAGTTCTACAGCGATCCGTCGCAACTCGACGCGCTGCTCGCGCGCCTCGAAACGACGCGCAAGCGCATCTACAAGAAGTAAGTCCCGGAGCGCCGGCGGCCTAGCCACGGCCGGCGCTCGCCTTCGATTTTCGACGAGGCCCGATCCATGTCTGATTCCGCAGCGAGCCGCCTGCCCGCGGCCCGGTACCGTCACGTCTCGACGACGCGCCGTCACCAGCACCGCGCCGCGTTTTTCTTCCTGCTGCCGGGTTGCGCGTTGTTCTGCCTGTGCGTGATTTACCCGATCGTGAGCAGCATCTCGCTCAGCTTCTATCACTGGGACGGCATGACGCCGAAGACGTTCGCGGGCTTCGATAATTACATCGAGCTGTTTCATGCGGACACCTTCTATACGGCGCTCAGGAACAACCTGATCTGGCTCGCGCTGTTCCTGCTGGCGCCGCCGCTCGGTCTGCTGTTCGCGTTGTATCTGAACCAGCATGTGCGCGGCATGCGCGTGGTGAAGTCGCTGTTCTTCGCGCCGTTCGTGCTCTCGGGCGTGGTGGTCGGTCTCGTGTTCAGCTGGTTCTACGACCCCGGCTTCGGCTTGCTGCGCCTGATCGTCGGCCACGGCATTCCGGTGCTCGGCGATCCCGGCACGGCGACGTTCGGCATTATCTTCGCCGCGCTATGGCCGCAGACGCCGTTCTGCATGGTGCTGTATCTCACCGGCCTCACGGGCATCAACCCCGAAGTGGTCGAGGCGGCGCGCATGGAGGGCGCGAAGGGTTTGCGTCTCCTGTGGCACGTGATTCTTCCGCAACTGCGGCCCGCCACGTTCATGGCCGTCGTGCTGACCGTGATCGGCGCGCTGCGCAGCTTCGACCTGATTGCCGTGATGAGCGGCGGCGGTCCGTTCGACAGTTCCACCGTGCTCGCCTATTACATGTACGACCAGGCCATCAAGTACTACCGCGAAGGCTATTCCGCGGCGATTGCCGTCGTGCTGTTCGCCATCATGCTCGTCTACATCGTGTTCCATCTGCGCCGCATGCTGCGCGAGGAACGTTGATTTCCAGGAGTCACGCGTCATGTATCCGCTTCCCGTCGAACGCTGGAAACCGCTCAATCGCACGCTATACAAAGCGTCGCTGCCGATCGCGCTGCTCGTGTGGCTGCTGCCGATGCTGGCGGTGCTGGTCACGTCGATCCGTTCTTCCGATGAGCTTTCTCGCGGCGATTACTGGGGCTGGCCCCAGCACTTCGCGTTGATCGAGAACTACGGCACCGCGCTCACGCAAACGCCGATGCTGCATTACTTCGCCAATAGTGTGCTGATTACCGTGCCGTCCGTGCTCGGCGCGATCGTGCTGGCGTCGATGGCGGGCTTCGCGCTGGCGACCTATCGGTTTCCCGGCAATACGGCGGTGCTGTTCGCGTTTGTCGCCGGCAATTTCGTGCCGATCCAGATCCTGATGATTCCCGTGCGCGACATGGCGCTGAAAGTCGGGCTCTTCAATACCGTGTGGGCGCTGGTGATTTTTCACGTGTCGTTTCAGACCGGCTTTTGCACGCTGTTCCTGCGCAATTTCATCAAGCAGTTGCCGTTCGAAATGATCGAGGCCGCGCGCGTGGAAGGCGCGAGCGAATGGACCATCTACTGGCGCATCGTGTTGCCGCTGATCCGTCCCGCGCTCGCCGCGCTCGGCATTCTGGTGTTCACGTTCGTCTGGAACGACTACTTCTGGGCGCTGTGTCTCACGCAAGGCGACGAGGCCGCGCCGATCACCGTCGGCGTCGCGGCGCTCAAGGGTCAGTGGACAACCGCATGGAACCTGGTGGCGGCGGGCTCCGTGCTGGCCGCGTTGCCTTCGGTGCTGATGTTCTTCGCGATGCAAAAGCATTTCGTCGCCGGCCTGACTTTTGGCGCAAGCAAGGGCTGAGCGCCCGTTCGAATTCATCTACCCACGAGACTCTCTCATGCAACTTGGCGTGTGTTACTACCCTGAACAATGGCCGCGATCGATGTGGGCCGACGACGCAAAGCGGATGGTCGAACTCGGCATCACGCACGTGCGGATCGCGGAATTCGCGTGGAGCCGGATGGAGCCGCGCGCCGGCGAATTCGCGTGGGAATGGCTCGATGAAGCCGTCGCCACGCTCGCCAATGCGGGACTGAAACTCGTGCTGGGCACGCCGACCGCGTCGCCGCCGAAGTGGCTGATGGACGCGCATCCGGACGTGTTGCCGGTGCGCGCCGACGGCACGCGCTGGAATTTCGGTTCGCGCCGCCACTACGACATTTCAAGCGAAGTCTATCGCCGCGAGTGCCGGCGCATCGTCACGGCAATGGCCGAGCGCTACGGACGGCATCCGTCTATCGTCGCGTGGCAGACCGATAACGAACTCGGTTGCCACGATACCGTGCCGAGCTATTCCGACGCGGCACGGGCGCGCTTTCAGGCGTGGCTGCGGCAGCGCTACGAGCGCATTGACGCGCTGAACGACGCGTGGGGCAACGTGTTCTGGAGCATGGAGTATCCGTCCTTCGACGCAATCGGCTTGCCGAATCTCACGCCCACCGACGCCAATCCGATTCATCTGCTCGACTTTCGCCGCTTCATGTCGGACGAAGTGGCGAGCTTTCATCGCGAGCAGATCGAGGTATTGCACGAGCATGCGCCGGCCGCCGATCTGCTGCATAACTTCATGGGTTTCTTCACGACCTTCGACCACTACCGCTTTGCCGACGACAACGCGCTCGATGTGGCCGCGTGGGACAGCTATCCGATCGCGCGCACCGAATCGATCGCGTTGCCGGAAGAGCAGAAGGCGCGTTACGCGCGCACCGCGCATCCCGATGTTTCCGCATTCGATCACGACCGCTATCGGGCGATCGGTCGCGGCCGTTTCTGGGTGATGGAGCAGCAAGCCGGACCGGTGAATTGGGCGCCGTGGAATCCGGTGCCGGCCAGGGGCATGGTCCGCCTCTGGGCTTACGAGGCGTTCGCGCACGGCGCGGAGCTGGTGTCGTATTTCCGCTGGCGTCAGTGCCCGTATGCGCAGGAGCAGATGCATTCCGGGCTGAATCTGCCGAACAACGAACTCTCGCCGGGCGGTCTGGAAGTGCAACAGGCGGCGCGCGAGATTGCGCGGTCGCCGGCATTGACGGGACTCGGCGCGCCCGCGCGCGCGTCCGTTGCGGTCGTGTTCGACTACGAGACGCAATGGATGTTCGAGATTCAGCGCCACGGCAAGAGCTTCGATTATCAGACGCTGGTGTTCGACTATTACGCGTCGCTGCGCGAACTCGGGCTCGACGTCGATATCGTTTCGAGCAAGGCCGACCTTTCGTCATATCGCCTCGTGGTCGTGCCGAGCATCGCGGTGATCGACGCTGCGCTCGTCGAGCAGATCGAGCGCGGCAGCGCGCACTGGGTTTTCGGTCCGCGAAGCGGTTCGAAAACCACCACCTTCGCGATTCCTTCGAGCCTGCCGCCTGGCGCGTTGCAAAGCGTCCTGCCGATGCAGGTGCTCGAAGTCGAAACGCTGCGTCCGACGCTTGCGCCCGCGATTTCCATCGGCGACGCGCAAGGCGTGGCGATCCATTGGCGCGAGCATGTTCGCGCCAATGGCGAGACCCGCATCGACGCCCAATTCGACGACGCGTGGCCCGCGATTCTTTCGCGCGGCAAGGTGCGTTACGTGGCGGCGTGGCTATCGCATGCGTTGCATCGCGCGGTCTTGCAGCAGGCGGCGAACGAGGCCGGCATCGAAACGCAACAGCTCGCCGACGGCTTGCGCATTCGCCGCCGCGGCGGTTTGACCTTCGCGTTCAATTTCGGCGCGCAGCCGGTGCAAGCGCCCGCGCCGGCCAACGCCACATTCGTGCTCGGCGATGCGCTGCTGAAAACCGGCGATGTCTGCGCATGGCAGGACGCTTGAACCGGCATTCGGCCAGACGTGGATCAAGTCGAAAGAAGGCATCGCAGGCGCTTCAACCCCGAACAGGCGGCCTTCCAAAAAGCCGCCATTCAACATGGAGGATGACAGATGAACCGAAGAGAAATGCTGGGATGGCTCGCTTCCGCCGCGGCCGCGGCCGGCGTCGGGGCGACGGTCGGCACGCCGGCTCTTGCTGCCGATTTGGCATTGGCCGGCCGCGGCAAGCGGTTTGCAATGGGCGCGGACGTCTCTACGCTGCTGGAACTGGAGGCGAACGGCGCGAAGTTCTACGAGCAGGGCGTGCCGCTCGACTGTCTGCTGCTCCTGAAGAAGCACGGCGTCGACTCGATCCGCATCAAGGTCTGGAACGATCCCGGCAATCCGGATTTTTTCCCCGCCGACCAAAGCCCCGCAGCCGGCTACAACAACGCCGAACATGTGCGCGTGCTGGCGCGGCGAGCCGCCGCGCTCGGCATGCGCGTGCTGATCGACTTCCACTACAGCGACTGGTGGGCCGATCCGGGCAAGCAGTATCCGCCGCATGCATGGGCGGGCAAGGACATCGCGCAAACTTGCGCGCTGTTGTCGGAATACACGTCGAACGTTCTCAGGATGCTCGAGCGCGACGGGGTGCGTCCCGAGTGGGTTCAGGTCGGCAACGAAATCACCGGCGGCATGCTGTGGCCGCTGGGCAAGTACGATCAGTGGGACAACCTCGCGCAGTTGCTGAAGGCGGGGCACGACGCGGTCAAATCGGTCGACGAGCGCATCCAGGTCATGCTGCATATCGACAGCGGCGGCAACAACGCGACGAGCCGTTGGTGGTACGACAGCGCGATACAGCGCGGCGTCACGTTCGATGTGATCGGCCTGTCGTATTACCCGCAATGGCAGGGGTCGCTAAGCGATCTGCAAAACAACGCGAACGATCTGGCGACGCGCTACGGCAAGGACGTGATGGTCGTCGAGACCGCTTATCCGTGGACCACCAGCGACGGTGATTCGGAGCCGAACGCGATGACCAACACCGGGTCGACGGCTTTCCCGCAGACGCCTGCCGGCCAGGCGCAGTTTCTCGGCGCGGTGACGGATATCGTGAAGGCGATCCCCGGCGGCCACGGCAAGGGCGTGTTCTGGTGGGAACCCGAGTGGATACCGACGCCGAACGTGGGATGGAAAGTCGGCGCCGGCGATCAGTGGGACAACAATACGTTGTTCGATTTCAAGGGCAACGTGCTGAGTTCGCTGGACGCGTTCCGCAAGCGCTAGAAGCGGCGAAATCTTCGTGCGATAGCAGGCGCCAGCGTCCCGGCGCCTGCTTCCTTGTCCACATCAATGCCCGCATCAATGCCCGAACGACTCCGCTTTCGGCGCATTCGCCGCGGCCGTGTGCGGCCGCACCGCCTGCTTGATCAGGAGCGCCACGCACGAAATCACGCCGGCCACCGCGATCGTCGCGAAGATACCGGCGAACGAGAAATGCCGGCGCGCCAGTTCGGCCACGAGGAACGAGCCCGCGATCCCGCCGAAGCGTCCGATGCCGAGCATCCACGCCACGCCCGTGCCGCGCCCTTCGGTCGGATAAAACGCGGCGGCGAGCGCCGGCATCGACGATTGCGCCGTATTCATCAGCACGCCCGCGACGAACACGATGAACACCAGCACGCCCACGTTGCCGACCGCCTGGCCGATGAAGTACACGCTGATCGCGGTGAGCGCATAGCAGGCCGCGATGATGCGGTTCGCGTTAAAGCGGTCCATCAGCATGCCGCACAACACCGCGCCCACGCCGCCGAGCGGGAACAGCGCGGAGATCAGCGTCGCGCGTTGCGGCGTGAGTCCGGCGTCCTTCAGCAAGATCGGCATCCAGTTGATCGACGCGTAAAAGATCACGAGGCCCATGAAGTAGGTGATCCACAGCATCACTGAGCCGATGATGTACGAGCGCGACAGCACCACGGCGAGACCCTTGCCGCCGGTTTGCGGCGCGGTTTCGGTCATCACGAAGGTGCCGGCTTGCGCCGCTTCGCTCGAAATGCGCGCGAGCGCCGCGCGAATCCGTTCGACCGGCTTGTTGTTGGCCACCATGTAGCGGACCGATTCCGGCATTTGCAACACCAGCACGATCAGCAGCAGAAGCGGCGCGACGCCGCCGAGCACCAGCACGCTGCGCCAGCCGAAGTGCGGAATCATCCACGCGGCGAGAAAACCGCCGAAGGCGGCGCCGAGCGGGAAGCCGCAAAACATCAGATTGATGAGGGTCGCGCGGCGGCGGTCCGGGCAGTACTCGCCCATCATCGTCACGGCGTTCGGCATGGCCGCGCCGAGACCGACGCCGGTGATGAAGCGCAGCACGGTCAATTGCTCGATGCTGTTCGAGAACGCCGAGCCGAGGCAGGCCACGCCGAACAGCAGCACCGAGCCGAGCAGCATGGAGCGCCGCCCGAGCCGGTCCGACAGCGGCCCGGAGCCCAGCGCGCCGCACGCGAGACCGAACAGCGCCGCGCTCAGCACCGGCGCGAGCGCCGGTTTCGTGATGCCCCACTGGACGATCAGCGAAGGCGCGATGAAGCCGATCGCGGCCGTGTCGAAACCGTCCAGCAGGACGATGACGAAGCACATGCAAAAGATCAGCCACTGGAACGGCGAGAAGGGCTGTTCGTTGAGGAAGGTTTGAACGTTCACAGCGGTGCTGCGGTTCATGGTGGGTCTCCTGACTGCGAAAAGGCTCGTTCATGGCGAGCCTCTTCTTATTTTACGACCGCTGTCGATATTTGCTGGCTAGTTTGTTCGGATATAGAACCGTGATTCTTTATATGAACAAGTGCGACTGTAGTGAGTTTGACGAGAACGGGTCAACGCGGGATTACCCGACATCGTTTGCAAGAATGGATCAGGCAGCGCGAACCGCTGGGGATGCCGCGGCGCGCGTCGATGTGACGGCAGGCGCCGGGAGAGGACGAAATGGGAGGGGGATTTCAAGCGCCGCGTCCACGGGTTGAAGACGGCGCGGCGCTTCATGCAAGCAAGCGGTTCAGAAGATCACATAAACCTTGCGGATGGTTTCCTCGACTTCCCACAGCCCTTCAGTGTTGGCTTCGAAAAAGAGCGTATCGCCGCTCGCGAAATGGATCGTTTCTTCGTTGTCGGGCGTGAAGCGTCCGCGCCCCGCGAGAAAGTGCATCACTTCGGCCTGTTTGACCGAGCGCCGGTAGGTGCCCGCCGTGCATTCGAAAATGCCGGCGTCGACGGATTCGCTGCCCTTGATCACGCGCTGCACGCCCGACACCTGGGCCGGCGTCGTGCCGGGCAGGCCCGCGGTGCCCCAATCCTCGAGATTGGTCAGATTCACGCTCTGCTCGATGTGTTGAACCTTCATCTTCACGCTGCCTTTTGAATGTGCACGAGCCGGGTCATCGGCCGGTGTTGGCGATGGTTTGCTCGATCTTGCCCAGCCGCACGACGGTCACGCCCGGACGCAGTTGCCGCAGCGAGGGCATGACGAGCATGCAGTTGTCGTAAGGCGTGGCGACCGCTTCGCCGTTCGACCAGCCGATCACCGCGCCGGCTTTGTCGAATATCTCAAGGCCGGTGTACGGCGCCGCGAAGCGAAAGTCCATGCTGCTCGCCACCACCGGCTGCGTCACGCGAACGATGTGCTGGACGGGCGGCAAGGGCGCGAGCCAATCGGCCGGCAAATCCGTTGCATCGACCACGCCCGCCAGCAACAGGAAGCGGGCGGTGGTGTCGCGCGCCACGGCGACCGCGCTTTGTTCCCAGTGTTGTCCGCATTCGATCAGCAACGCGTTCTTCGGACTGTCCGCCATGCCGAAGCCTGCGTAGTCGCGCATGCGGCGGCCTTCGGGATGCCCTTCGTCGCAGATCACGGTGGCGGGCGTGCCGAGTTGCACCGCGAGGTCGATGCCTTTTTGCAGCGGTCCCGCCACGATCAGCGGCTTGCTCTTTTCATGCATCGAATGCAGATCGAGCAGCGCGTCGACCGTATCGATCACCGGCCGCATCTCTCTCGCGCGCGCCAGTTCGCTGGACGTGCGCGACGTGTCGTCGAGCACGGCGGCGGTCCAGACGCGGTTGAAATCCTGATCGACGAAACGTGCCGCGTCGGGCTTCGCGGGATCGAAGCGCCGGTACGCGGCGACGTTCGCGAACGCCAGCGTGAGGCGCCCGCGCCGCGGCCGCAACGCGCGGCGCAGCAAGTCGTCCACGACGATTGCGCCGCACACCTCGTTGCCGTGCGTGAGCGCGTTGATCATCACGTGCGGTCCCGGCACGCCCGAGTCGAACGTGTGCACATAGGTAATGCCGGACGGCGACTGTTCATGCTTCGAAATATCGGGGAATTCGACCTCGATGGGATAGGCTTCCATGCTCATGCGCGTGTCCTGGCGTAGATAAGTAATCGAAACTCTCAAGCAAGCCTTGCCGCGATCGCCTCGCCCACTTCGGTGGTGTTCGCCTTGCCGCCCAGGTCGCCGGTATGCGGGCCTTCGACCAGCGTTGCCTCGATCGCCGCGAGAATCGCGTCGTGCGCCTCGCGTTCCTTGCCCGCGTGATTGCCGAGGAAGTCGAGCATCATCGCCGCCGACCAGATCATCGCGATCGGATTGGCGATGTTCTTGCCGGCGATGTCGGGCGCCGAGCCGTGCACCGGCTCGAACAGCGAGGGAAACTTGCGGTCGGGGTTCAGGTTGCCCGACGGTGCGAGACCGATCGTGCCGGTGCAGGCCGGGCCGAGATCGGAGAGGATGTCGCCGAACAGATTGGTGGCGACCACCACGTCGAAGCGGTCCGGGTTCAGCACGAAGCGCGCGCACAAGATGTCGATGTGCTGCTTGTCCCACGTCACGTCGGGATACTGCGCCGCGATGCCGGCCGCGCATTTGTCCCACCACGGCATGCTGATCGCGATGCCGTTGCTCTTGGTGGCCACCGTGATCTTCTTGCGCTCGCGCCGCTGCGCGAGGTCGAACGCGAACTTCAGCACGCGCTCGCTGCCGTGGCGCGTGAAGACGGATTCCTGCAACACGAATTCGCGCTCGGTGCCTTCGAACATCACGCCGCCCACCGACGAATATTCGCCCTCGGTGTTTTCGCGCACGATCCAGAAATCGATGTCGCCAGCCTTGCGGCCCGCGAGCGGCGAAGGCACGCCGGCAAAGAGCCGCGCCGGGCGCAGGTTGATGTATTGATCGAACTCGCGGCGGAATTTCAGCAGCGAGCCCCACAGGGAGATGTGGTCGGGCACCGTGTCGGGCCAGCCC
Source organism: Paraburkholderia terricola (assembly GCF_900142195.1). Taxonomy (GTDB): domain Bacteria; phylum Pseudomonadota; class Gammaproteobacteria; order Burkholderiales; family Burkholderiaceae; genus Paraburkholderia; species Paraburkholderia terricola. The sequence continues at coordinate 75,990 of NZ_FRAB01000009.1, read as the reverse complement.
ACCGCGCCGAACAGAATCGCATCCGCCGATTGCAGTTGCGCTTTCCAGTCGTCCGGCATCATCTTGCCGTGCTTCGCGTAGTAGTCGCAGCTCGCCCATTCGATGTGCTGATACTCCAGCTCGATGCCGAAGCGCGCCTTCACCGCCTCCAGCACGCGAATGGCTTCCGGCATGACTTCGACGCCGATGCCGTCGCCGGGAATGACCGCGATCCGATAGGTGTTCGACATGTTCTGCTCCTCCGTTGGGTTTTCGATTCCGGCTATTTTATTCCTGCTGTTTGAGCCTAAAATGATCGCTTTAGTTAAGCCACTGTGCACGATTCGTGCACAAACGCATTCGCCTCGTCACAGGCATGATCACGTACCTTTCAACCACCTATGAATGCCATCCCGTCACCCGATCTCGGCGATTTGCGCGTGTTCTGCGAAGTGGCGCGCAAGTCCAGTTTCAGCGCGGCGGCGGAGGCCTTGTCGGTATCCGCGGCCTACGTGAGCAAGCGGATCAACGTGCTGGAGACTACGCTCGGCACGCGTTTGTTGCACCGCTCGACGCGCCGCGTCGCGATTACCGAAGCCGGCGAGCGCGTCTACACATGGGCTGAAAAGATTCTCGACGACGTCGAGCAACTGGTGGAAGACGTCTCCACCACGCGCCGCATTCCGGGCGGCAAGCTGCGCATTTCCAGCAGCTTCGGCTTTGGCCGCCGCTTCGTCGCGCCGGCGCTGGCAACTTTCTCCGAGCGCTATCCGCAACTGAGCGTGCGGCTCGATCTGTTCGACCGGCTCGTCGACGTGGCCGGCGAGGGCTTCGACCTCGACATTCGCATCGGCGACGAAATCGCGCCGCATCTGATCGCGCGGCGGCTCGCGTCGAATCATCGCGTGCTGTGCGCGTCGCCCGGCTATCTCGCGCGGCACGGCATGCCGCGGCAACTCGCCGATCTGTCCTCGCATGCGTGTCTCGCGATCAAGGAGCGCGACCATCCATTCGGTCTCTGGCGTTTGACGGTGCGCGGCGAAACGGCGTCGATCAAGGTGACGGGACCGTTGTCGACCAATCACGGCGAAGTGGCGGTGCAATGGGCGCTGGCCGGACGCGGCATCGTGCTGCGTTCCATGTGGGACGTGCGGCCGCTGCTGGAGAGCGGCCAGTTGCAGCAGGTGCTGCCCGAGGTCACGCAACCGGCGAACCTGTGGGCGGTGTATCCGGCGCGGCTCGCGCAGTCGGCGAAGGTGCGGGTGTGCGTGGACTTTCTGAGCGAGGAGTTCGCGCAATGGAGTCCCCCCGAAACCGCCGGCTAGTGATGATTCTGCGAGAACAAGGTTTCGAGCGGATAGTGGCTTTTCACGAACGGCGACTTGATGATCACGTAGCTGAAGTACTTCTCGATGCCGATATTGCGTTCGAGCAAGCCCTCCACGATGCTTTGATAGTGGCTCACGCTGCGCGTGACGAACTTCAGCAAATAGTCATAGCCGCCGCTCGCCAGATGGCACTCCACGATTTCATCCACGTCGCGAATCGCATTGACGAACTTGATGAAGTCTTCACGCCGATGGTCGGCGAGCGTGACCTCGGTGAAGACGATCTGCACGTCGCCGAGCTTTTCCAACTGAATCTGCGCACCGTAGCCGATGATGTAGCCGGCTTTCTCCAGACGCTTGACCCGGATCAGGCAAGGGCTGGGCGAAAGGCCGACCGCGTCGGCAAGCTCGACGTTGGTTATGCGGCCTTTCTTCTGCAACTGTGAAAGTATGCGCAGATCAATCCGGTCCAGCTTGCAGTCGCTGCTCATCGTAACGTTGTCGCTCTGGCGATCGGGTAAGGGAGTAAGGGGCTCGGGGTGCCCTCTACTCTAGCATGCAGTGGCATGAATTTTGACCTTCAGCGCGGCCCGGACATCGGCCTGCGCGAGAACGTCGTCGAGTGTCTTTTCGAGCCGCTCGAACATCAGGTCGAAGTCCGCTTCGGTGTACGAGAGCGCCGGTGCAAAGCCGAGAATGTTGTCGCCGAATGCGCGGAAAATCAGGCGGTTTTCATACGCGGCGGCGGCGATCCGTTCCGACAGTTTCAACGCCGGGTCGAAGCCCGCCTTGGTGTCCTTGTCCGCGACGAGTTCGAGCGCGCCGAGCAGGCCGCGATGGCGCGAGTCGCCCACCAGCGGATGCGCGAGCAGCGCATCGAGCCCTCGCGCGAAACGCGGCCCGCGCGCCACGCCGTTCGCGAGCAAGCCACCCTCGTGATAGAGGCGCAGCACTTCGAGGCCGATCGCCGCGCTGACCGGGTGCGCGGAATAAGTATGACCGTGGCCGACGACCGCTTCGGCGTCGCCGCTCGCAATGCCTTGATAGATTTCATCCGACATGAGCACCGCGCCCATCGGCGCATAGCCCGCGGTCAAACCTTTCGCCACCGTCATCAGATCCGGTTCGACGTTTTCACCCTGGCAGGCGAAGAGCGGACCGGTGCGGCCGAACCCGGTGATCACTTCATCCGCGACGAACAGGATGCCGAGCTTGCGGCAGCTTTCACGCATGGCTTTCAGCCAGCCGACCGGCGGCACGACCACGCCGCCCGAGCCCTGAATCGGCTCGCAGAAAAACGCGGCGACGTGGTCCGCGCCGAGTTCGGCCACCTTCGCTTCGAGCGCGGCCACCGAGGCGGCGATCAGCGCGGCGTCGTCGGCGAAATCGTTGCGGTACGCGTAGGGCGACGGCAGATGATGCTGGTTCGGCAGCGGCAGGTCGAAGTTGCGATGGAACGCGGGCAACGCGGTGAGCCCCGCGCCCATCGTCGACGAGCCGTGGTAGCCGCGCTGCAACGCGATGATGTGCTTCTTCGTGGGACGGCCCGTCGCATTGAAGTAATGCGTGATGAAGCGGATGGCCGAATCCACCGCGTCGGACCCGCCGAGCGTGAAGTACACATGCTGCAACGAGGCAGGAGACACCTCGACCAGTTTCCGCGCCAGTTCGATCGCGGGTTCCGAGCCGAAATGAAAATAGCCGGTGGCGTAGGGCAGTTTCTTCATCTGCTCGGTGGCGGCGTCGACAATGCTCTGCTGGCCGTAGCCCACGTTCACGCACCACAGGCCCGAGAATGCGTCGAGCAACTCGTTGCCGGCTGCGTCGCGTAGAAACGCGCCGCTGGCCGATTCGAGAATCGTGACGCCGCGCGCTTCGTGCGCGCGGTAGTTGATGACGGGGTGAATCAGGTGTTTGCGGTCGGCTTCAATGAGCGCTTGAATCGGCATGATGGTTTCTCGTCGCGGGAAGGGGCTGTTGACCGTTCCATACTACTGATCCGCGACTATCGCCCGCTTGGCTAAACAATTGCCTGAAAAGCGCGCGCGCCGCGTTTTGATGCGCGGCCTTAGCATTTTCTGCTGCGGACGCTGAAAAGCGGCGGCGCGAGGGTGTTGCAGTGCGTTCGATACAGCGCGCCGGGTTCAGTAGCCGCGCGTGCGGTCGACCAGGCCGAGCATCGGCAAGCCTTCGCGATGACGGCGCAGATTGTCGAGCACCACGTCGACGGCGGTGTCCGGCCGCGTCGAACTGGCGATATGCGGCGTGATGCGCACGCGCGGATGCGTCCACAACGGATGCCCCGCGGGCAAGGGCTCGGGATCGGTCACGTCGAGAATCGCGTTGCCGAGTTGGCCGCTTTCCAGCGCGGCGAGCAGGTCCGGCTGATTCAGATGCGGACCGCGCCCCGTTTGAATCAACGACGCGCCGCGCGGCAGCTTCGCGAACAGCCTGGCGTCGAGCAGCCCGCGCGTGGCCGGCGTGAGCGGCAACAGGCAGATCAGAATGTCGGTGCGCGCGAGAAACGCATCGAGCGCGCCTTCGCCCGCATGACAGTCGACGCCCTCGATCTCGCGCGGCGAACGGCTCCAACCCGCGCATGCAAAACCGAACAGACGCAGCCGTTCCAGCACCGCGGTGCCCAGCACGCCGAGTCCGAGCACGCCGATCCGGCGTTGGCCGGCGGGCCCTGGCGGCAGTTCGCGCCATACCTGTTGCTGCTGCTGCAACGCGTAGTCGAACAGATTGCGATGAATCGTCAGCACGGCCTGCGTGACGTATTCGACCATGCCTTCCACGATGCCCGGCTCGATCATCCGCACCACCGGCACGTGCGCTGGCACGCGCGACAGATCGAACTGGTCGATGCCCGCGCCCACCGAGAACACGACTTCGAGGTTGGGAAAGGTGCGCGTGGGATCGTCAGGCGGCTGCCAGGCGGCGAGGTAGCGGATCGCGGCGGGATCGCCGACTTCGGGCCAGACGTGAAACGGCAAGTCCGGCGCCTTTTGCGCAAAGAGTTTCGCCCATTGCGCGCCGCGCGCCGGATCGGCTTTATAGAGGAAGGCCATGCGTCAGAAAATCGCCTGATTGATGATGCCGTATTGCAGATAGCGCGTGTCCTTGCCGGCCGCCGTGCTTGCGCCGCCGTTCGCGAGTTCGGCCGGCGTCGCGTTGCGAACCATCCGCACGACGGTATCCACGCGCGGCAGCCCCAACTGTTCCAGCCAGTCGGTGAGCCCGCTCTCGCCGGGCGTATCGACTCGCACGAACACGCCTTCGTTGAGCGCCAGCCAATGACTGATGAGCGCCTTCGCGCGGCTCGAATCCTCCGACGCGGGCGCGACCACCGGTCCGATTGCGAAGCCCCGGCCGAAGCGGCGGAACAGCGCGAAGCCGATCAGTTCGCCGTCGCGGTCGAGCGCGATGCCGTCGGCGGCGCTCAGCAGCGCGGGCAAGACTTCGCCGCGATCCATGCCGCTCGCCTGCGAAGCCAGCTCGATCAGCCGCGCCGTATCGCTCGATCCCAGCGGACGCAAACGCTCGCCCGCCGGCAGCGACACCAGCGGCGGCTGGAATGCCGCGCCCTGATGCTGATCGAGCGTGCCGATCGCGCGAAAGCCGAGCTTTTCATAGAGCGGCTGGCCGGCGGGCGTCGCGTGCAGGAAGGTGACGCGGCCGCCGAGTTCCTCCAGCGCCAGTTCCATCAACTTTCTGCCAATGCCGCGCCCCTGGTGCGCGGGCGACACGATCACCATGCCGAGCGAGGCGCGCTCGGCGCCGTACTTCCAGCACAGCGCGGTGCCGATCACGCCGCTGGCGTCTTCCGCGACGAAGCCCACGCCCAGTTGCTCCACGAATCGCCAGTCGTCCGCGCGATGCGGCCATTTGAGTTCGACCGTGAGCGCGTGCGCGGCGGCGATGTCGTCCTGGGTGAAGCCTCTGTAGCTAATCGAATCGTTGATCGAAGCGGACACGCGGTACTCCCTGTCGTTCGGAGCGGGTGCAAGGCACCGGCTCCTGTCCATGCAAGATAGTTGACTGAAGACTTACGCCGTCACTGTGTCATTCAGTGTGCGGCGTGACTAGGACGATCTTTTTATCCGGGCCGCCTGTCAAGGCCGTGGAGAAAATCGATGCAAAACGCCCAGTCTGGGCATGCATTACAAGCATGTTGTGCTGCACGGCGATTTTTGTCGGCGACATATGCCGGGGCCGTGGCTCTACGATTTTGTCATCGCGGCGCAGTCGTGACGACGCGCCGCACGGGACCACCAGGCAGCCACACAGGACACTCTTCTCATGGACAGCTTCAACCCAGACGACGTCGCGGTTCGCAGCGGGCATTTCATCGGCGGCGAATTCGTGGACGTAGGCGAGCGCCGCATCGAGGTGGCGCGTCCCTCGGACGGCGTGGTCTACGCCTCGGTGCCGTTCGCCGACGCGGAGATGGTGGACCGCGCGGTCGAGAATGCGTGGCAGGCGTTCAGAACGAGCGGCTGGGCGCGCATGGCGCCGCGTGAACGCGCCAGGATCCTGCGGCGTTTCGCCGACCTGGTCGATGCCGATGCGCCCACGCTGGGCCGCCTCGAAGCGCTCGGCTCGACGCGTCCGATCGCGCAGGCCATCGGCTGGGACGTGCCGTTCACCGCCGAGGGCATCCGCTTCTATGCCGAGTTCGCCGACAAGCTCGGCGGCGACGTGGCCGCCACCGATCACGATCATCTCGGCATGACGATCGCCGAGCCGTATGGCGTGATCGGAGCGATCGCGCCGTGGAATTTCCCGCTGGTGATGGCGTCGTGGAAGATCGCGCCCGCGCTCGCGGCGGGCAACGCGGTGGTGCTCAAGCCCTCGGAGATGACGCCGTTCTCGGTGTTGCGGCTCGCCGAACTCGCCGTGCAGGCGGGCGTGCCCGCGGGCATCTTCAACGTGATTCAAGGCGACGGACGCGTGACCGGCGACGAGCTGGTGCGTCATCCGAGGATCAGCAAGGTGACCTTCACCGGCTCCACGCGCACGGGCGCGTCGATCATGGCGGCTTGCGCGAATAGCGGCACCAAGCCGGTCACGCTCGAACTCGGCGGCAAGAGCCCGCAAATCGTCTTCGCGGATGCGCCGCGTCTGGACGACGTCGCGCGGCGCATTGCCGGCGCGATCACCGGCAATGCCGGCCAGGTGTGCGTGGCGGGCTCGCGTCTGCTGGTCGAGCGCTCGCTGGCGGAACCGCTCGCCGAGCGCATCGGCAGGATCTTCGCCGAGTCGAAAGCGGGCGCGACGTGGGCCGCGGGCACCACGCTCTCGCCGATCATCTCGGCGCCGCAGGCGGCGCGCATCGAGGCAATCGTGGGGCGCACGCTCGAAGCGGGCGCGACCTTGCGCTACGGCGGCGTGCGAGCCGACGGCGGCGCGCACGGCGCTTTCTATACGCCTACGTTGCTGACGGACGTCACGGCTCGATCGGAGGCGGTGCGCGAGGAAGTCTTCGGCCCGGTGCTGACGCTGCAAACCTTCGACACCGAGGAGGAAGCGCTCGCGCTCGCCCAGCATCCCGAGTACGGGCTCGCGGCCGGCGTGCATACCGCCGACCTGGGCCGGGCGCTGCGCTTCGTGCGCGGTCTCGAAGCGGGCACGGTGTGGGTCAACCGCTACGGCCGCACGTCCGACTTCATGATCCCCACGGGCGGCTATAAGCGTTCCGGCATCGGCAAGGACCTCGGCCGCCAGGCCTACGAGGCGAACCTGCGCTTCAAGAGCGTGCTGATCGATTTGCGGGTATGACGGCGAACGCCGGGCGTCTCGTCTTGCATCGCGTCGCCTTTCGCAGCGCTGCATAACGGCGGTAAACCGGGCGATGAAACCGGTGGTAAACCCGATGCCAAATCGGCCGCAACCCAACAGCCACGGGGCTTGCAGGAGAGCACGGCACACTGTGCTGCGCGACGGCCCCAAAACGCATGGTTTGTGTCACCGGCAGCGCGCGAATCAGGAACATCTATGTTTTTGCGCTGATTAAATCTTTTACAGGACTGAGCAGGATGGTTGCTGTTCCACCCATCGGGCTCGCTGCAAGTTCACCCCAACGAAAGGACTGCACCATGATCGATTTCGAACCGAAGTACATCACCTTCGATTGCTACGGCACGCTCACCAGATTCCGCATGGCCGAGATGACGCGCGAAATGTACGGCCACCTGCTGAACGCCGAGGACCTGGAGAAGCTCGTCGCGTTCTACTCGGGCTATCGCCGCGACGAAGTGCTCGGCGCATGGAAGCCGTACCGCGACGTGGTCGTGAACGCGCTGCGCCGCGCCTGCAAGCGCCTGAACGTCGAGTTCGACGAAGCGGGTGCGGAGAAGATCTATACCGCGGTGCCGACCTGGGGTCCGCACGCGGACGTGCCGGAAGGCCTCGCGCGTCTCGCGAAGAAGTACAAGCTGGTGATTCTGTCGAACGCGTCGAACAACCAGATTCAGAGCAACGTCGACAAGCTCGGCGCGCCGTTTCATGCGGTGTTCACGGCGGAGCAGGCGCAGTCGTACAAGCCGCGCATGCAAGGCTTCGAGTACATGTTCGATCAACTGAACTGCAATCCCGAAGACGTGCTGCACGTTTCGTCGAGCCTGCGCTACGACCTGATGACCGCGCACGACCTGGGCATCAAGCACAAGGCGTTCGTCAACCGCGGCCATGAACCGTCGACCCCGTACTACCAGTACTACGAGGTCAAGGACATTCCGCACCTGGCCTCGGAACTCGGCCTGTAAGCGGCTCATTGCGCAATTCAAGGACAGTCTGGATGAAGCTCGATTCCTATTGGCTCGACACCGCGCCGCCGCTCCTCTCGGCGTGTGAAGGCCCGGTCGACGGCGGCGCCGACGTGGTGGTGATCGGCGCCGGCTTCACCGGACTCTCGGCGGCGCAGGCGTTGGGCAAGCGCGGCGCGTCGGTGACGGTGCTCGACGCCGGGCGCATCGGCGGCGGCGCATCCGGGCGCAACGGCGGCCAGGTCAATACCGGCGTCGCGCAGGATTTCGTCGCGCTGGCCGCGCAACTCGGCATGGAGCGGGCGCGCGCCTGCTACCGCGCGTTCGCCGATGCGGTCGATACCGTCGAGCGCCTGATTCGCGAGGAGAACATCGACTGCGATTACCTCGCCACCGGCAAGCTGAAGCTGGCGTCCAAACCGCATCACGTTGCGCATCTGGAGAAAACGGCGGCGCTGATCCGGCGCGAAGTCGATACGAATATCGAACTGCTCGACCGTGAACGGATTCGCGATGAAGTGCAGTCGGAGAGCTTTTACGGCGGCTTGCTGCAACGCCACGGCGGCCAGATGCACATGGGCAAGTTCACGGTCGGTCTCGCGGATGCGGCCGTGCGCCACGGCGCGAAGCTGTACGAACACGCGGCCGTTTCCGCAATCGTGAAAGACGGCGCGGGCTACAGGATCACCACGACGCGCGGCGAAGTGCGCGCGAGGCAGGTGCTGATCGCGACCGGTCCGTCGCGGCATGGTCCGTTCGGCTGGTATCGGCGGCGTCTCGCGCCGGTCGGCTCGTTCATCGTCGTGACGGAGCCGCTTGCGCCGGAACTGCTGGCGCGGGTGTTGCCCAAGCGGCGCGCGTATACCACCACGCGCCTGATGCACAACTACTTCCGCGTGACGCCCGACGCGCGCTTGCTGTTCGGTGGCCGCGCGCGCTTCACGGCCTCGGAGCGTCCGTCCGATGCGAAGAGCGGGCGCATTCTGCAAGAAGGTCTCGCCGCGATGTTCCCGGCGCTTGCGAATGCCCGCATCGACTATTGCTGGGGCGGTCTGGTGGACATGAGCGCCGACCGTCTGCCGCACGCGGGGCAACACGACGGCGTTTATTTTTCGATGGGTTATAGCGGCCACGGCACGCAAATGTCGACGCACATGGGCCAGGTGATGGCCGACGTGATGGACGGGCGCGAAGCGCGCAATCCGTGGCGCGAGTCGGAATGGCCCGCGATTCCGGGCCACACCGGCAAGCCCTGGTTCCTGCCGCTCGTGGGGACGTATTACCGTATCAAGGACATTTTTTATTGAGTTCCCGTAGTTCCATTAGCCAATTAAAACCACGCAGCCATCCCTGCAATCCTCGCGGAGAAGTTCGATGAATAAGGAAAACTCGCAATACGGCGCTTTTGAACTCGACAACGGGTTGGAGCGATTGACAGCCAAGGGCGCCTCGCGGCGCGACGTGCTGCGTGCGATGGCCGCGGCCGGCATGATGTCGGTGACGGGCGCGGGCCTCCTCACCGCGAGCGGCGCGGCCTTTGCGCAAGCCAAGCCGAAGCAGGGCGGCAAGATTCGCGTGGCGACGCAGTCGGCGTCCGCAGCCGACACGCTCGACCCCGCGAAGGGCGCGCTCGGCACCGACTACGTGCGTTGCAACATGTTCTACAACGGCCTGACCGAACTCGATTCGCACCTCGGCGCGAAGATGGCGCTCGCCACTTCGCTGGAGACGAAGGACGCCATCGTGTGGGTCGCGAAGCTGCGCCCCGGCGTGCAGTTCCACGACGGCAAGTCGCTCGCGCCCGCGGACGTGGTCTACTCGATCATGCGTCACAAAGATCCGGCCACGGCGTCGAAAGCGAAGACGCTCGCCGACCAGATCAAGGAAGTGAAGGCCACCGGCCCGAACGAAGTGACGATCACGCTGGAAGGCCCGAACGCCGATCTGCCCGTGATTCTCGCCACCTCGCATTTCCTCATCATCAAGGACGGCACCAAGGAATTCAAAACGGCGGTCGGCACCGGCCCGTTCAAGGTCAAGGAATTCGCGCCGGGCGTGCGCACGGTCGGCGTGAAGAACGACAAGTACTGGAAGCCGGGCATGCCGCATCTGGACGAAGTGGAGCTGATCGGCATCGGCGACGAATCGGCGCGCGTGAACGCGCTGCTGTCCGGCGACGTGCAACTGATCAACGCGGTGAGCCCGCGCTCCACCACGCAGATCAAGAACGCGGGCGGCTTCTCCGTGCTCGAAACCAAGACCGGCCAGTACACCGACCTGATCGTTCGCGACGAAGGCGGAATTACCGGCAACGACGATTTCCGGCGAGGCATGATGTATCTGATGGACCGCGAGCAGATTCGCCGCGCGATCTTCCAGGGCTACGGCGCGATCGGCAACGATCAGCCGATCGATCCGACCAACAAGTATTACCTGGCCGGTCTGCCGCAGCGCACCGTCGATCTGGACAAGGCGAAGTTCCACTTCCAGAAGGCGAAAGTCGGCAGCGCGCCGATCCAGATTTTCGCGTCGCCGGCAGCCGAAGGCTCGGTGGAAATGGCGATGCTGCTTCAGCAGGTCGCGCCGCAAGCGGGGCTCAACCTGCAGGTGTCGCGCGTGCCGGCGGACGGCTTCTGGTCGAACCACTGGATGAAGCATCCGCTCGTGTACGGTTCGGTGAATGCGCGGCCGAGCGCCGACGTGCTGTTCACGCAGTTCTTCAAGTCCGACGCGCCGTGGAACGAGGCGAACTGGAAGAGCCCGAAGTTCGACCAGATGCTGGTCGCGGCGCGCGGCGAGCCGGACGACGACAAGCGCAAGAAGATCTACGGCGACATGCAGGTGCTGGTGCATGAAACGGGCGGCATCGGCATTCCGCTGTTCCAGAGTTCGCTGGATGCTTACACGACGAAGCTCAAGGGCCTCGGCTCGATTCCGCTGGCCGGCCTGATGGGCTTCATGTTCGCGGAAAACGTCTGGCTCGACGCCTGAACGCTTTCGCATTTTCGTATCGCTGCAAGTTCGGCCCGCCGGTCTGACGAACCGGAAAGCCAGGGTCGGTCATACGCACGCCGCGCGTTTTCGTTTTCGCGGCGTGCGGCTTCAACCTAAAGGCGACTCTCGATGAAAGCACACGCGCAACGACTCATCGCCGCGCGCCTCGGCCTTGCGCTGCTGACGCTGCTGCTGGTTTCGGCGGTGGTGTTCGCCATCACCGGCCTGCTTCCCGGCGATGCCGCACAGCAGGCGCTCGGCCAGGCGGCCACCCCCGAAGCCGTCGCGGCATTGCGGCATCAATTCGGCCTCGACCAGCCGGCGCTGCAACGCTACGTCGAGTGGCTCATGCATATTGTCACCGGCAACTTTGGCACTTCGATGTCAAACAATCTGCCGGTCAGCGAATTGATCGCCACGCGCCTGCCGAACTCGCTGGTGCTGGCCGGTCTCACGTCGCTCGTCTCGGTGCCGATCGCGTTGCTGATCGGCATTTCGTCGGCGATGTTCCGCGGCTCGCTGCTCGACCGCACGCTCAACGTGCTCACGCTTTCCACGGTGGCGGTGCCGGAATTCCTGGTCGCCACCATCGCGGTGCTGATCTTCGCGGTCAAGCTGCGCTGGCTGCCCGCGCTGTCGTACCTGTCGGAAGTGCATTCGTTCGGCGCGCTGCTGCGCATCTACGCGATGCCCGTGATGACGCTGTGCTGCGTGATCGTCGCGCAGATGGCGCGCATGACGCGCGCCGCGGTGCTCGATCAGCTCAATTCCTCGTATGTCGAGATGGCGATACTCAAGGGCGCCTCGCCCGTGCGCGTGGTGTGGCGGCACGTGTTGCCGAACACCATCGGTCCGATTGCCAACGCGGTGGCGCTGAGCCTGTCATATCTGTTCGGCGGCGTGGTGATCGTCGAATCGATCTTCAACTATCCCGGTCTCGCGAGCCTGATGGTGGATGCCGTGACGAACCGCGACATGCCGCTCGTGCAAGGCTGCGTGATGGTGTTCTGCGCGGCGTATCTCGCGCTCGTGCTGATCGCCGACCTGTGTCAAATCGTCTCCAACCCGAGGCTGCGCCGATGATGAGCCAACCGACCAACCCCCATGTTCCCCACGCCGGCACGGAACTGTACGACGTGAGCCGCGATGAACTCGTCGCTGATTCGGCGCCGCCGGGCGAGCCGACCCCCGCGCCGAAAACCGGTGTGTTGAAACGCCTCGTGCACCGCTTCTCGGTGCTCGGACTGATCGGCCTGCTGCTGGTGGCGTTCTGGCTGCTGATCGCATTCGTCGGTCCGCTCATCGCACCGTACAAAGGCGGCGCGCTCACCTCGACGGAAATTTTCGGCAGCTATGGCGCGGCCCATCCGCTCGGCACCGACTATCTCGGCCGCGACATGCTGAGCCGCATTCTCTACGGCGCGCGCTACACGGTCGGCCTCGCGCTGGCGGCGGCGCTGCTCGCGAGTTTGATCGGCACGTTCTTCGGCCTGCTCGCCGCGGTGTCCGGGCGCTGGGTCGACGAGATTCTGAGCCGTCTGTTCGACGCGATCATTTCGATTCCGAGCAAGGTGCTCGCGCTCGTCGTGATCGCCGCGTTCGGTTCGTCGATCACGATGCTGACGACCGTGGCCGCCGCGGCGTATATCCCCGGCGCGTTCCGCATTTCGCGCTCGCTCGCGATGAACGTGATGAGCCTCGAATACGTGCAGGTGGCCCGCGCGCGCGGCGAGGGCATCTTCTATATCGCGCGGGTCGAGGTGCTGCCGAACATGATTCATCCGATGCTCGCCGATTTCGGCCTGCGTTTCGTGTTCATCGTGCTGCTGCTGAGCGGGCTGAGTTTTCTCGGCCTCGGCGTGCAGCCGCCGAATGCCGACTGGGGCTCGCTCGTGCGCGAGAACATCGGCGGCTTGTCGGAGGGCGCGCCCGCGGTGCTGATGCCGGCCGTCGCCATCGCGACGCTGACCATCGGCATGAATCTGCTGATCGACAATTTGCGGCGTCGCGGCCGCAGCCACGGAGGCGCGTGATGGCTGAACGGGACATGATCGAAGTGAAGGGCCTGCGCGTGGTCGCGGGCGCCGCGCCGGCAGCCGTGACGGAGATCGTCAAGGGCGTCGATTTTTCGGTGAGGAAGGGCGAGGTGCTCGCGCTGATCGGCGAGTCGGGCTCGGGCAAGACGACCATCGCGCTGTCGCTGCTCGGCTATGCGCGCGCGGGCTGCGCGATTAGCGGCGGGTCGGTGCGCATCGGCGACGTGGATGTGCTGTCGCTCGACGCGAAGGGCCGCCGCGCGTTGCGAGCGCGCACGGTGGCCTATGTGGCGCAGAGCGCGTCGGCGGGTTTCAATCCCGCGCGCACGATCATGGATCAGGTCACCGAGCCGGCGCTGCTGCATCAGTTGATGACGAAAGACGCCGCGCGCGCCAAGGCGATCGGCCTGTTCCGCTCGCTTGCGTTGCCCGCGCCGGAAACGCTCGGCGAGCGCTATCCGCATCAGGTGTCGGGCGGGCAGTTGCAGCGCTTGATGGCCGCGATGGCGCTGATCACCGATCCGGCCGTCGTCGTATTCGACGAACCGACCACCGCGCTCGACGTCACCACGCAGATCGAAGTGCTCGCGGCCTTCAAGAAGGTGATCCGCGAACTCGGCACGACGGCGGTGTACGTGTCGCACGACCTGGCTGTGGTTGCGCAGATGGCCGACCGCATCGTCGTGTTGAACGGCGGCGCGGTGAAGGAAAACGGCGCGGTCGCGCAAGTGCTCGACGCGCCCGTCGACGCCTACACGCGCCAGTTGCTGGCCGCCACGCGCCGCCCGGAAGCCGCGTTGGAAACGCCGCCGCAGTCCGGAAAACACGTGCCGCCGCTGCTCGAGATTCGCGGACTCGCGGCCGGCTATGGCCGCCTCGACCGCTTCGGCGCGCCGGCCGTGCGCGTGCTCGACGACGTCAGCCTGTCGATCGCGCGCGGCAGCACGCTCGGCGTGATCGGCGAATCGGGTTCCGGCAAGACGACGCTCGCGCGCGTGGTGGCGGGGCTGGTCGACCGGGCGCGCGGCGAGGTGCTGTTCAACGGCGAGGCGTTGCCCGCGCAACTCTCGCGCCGCACGCCGGAGCAATACCGGCAGATTCAGATCGTGTTTCAGAACGCCGATACCGCGCTGAACCCGAGCCATTCGATCGCCGATATCCTCGCGCGGCCGCTCGCGTTCTATCACCATCTGCGCGGCTCGGCGGCGAAGAAGCGGATGCTGGCGCTGCTCGATCTGGTCAAGCTGCCGGCCTCGATCGCCACGCGCACGCCGGCCGGACTTTCCGGCGGCCAGAAGCAGCGCGTGAACCTGGCGCGCGCGCTCGCCGCCGATCCCGCGTTGATTCTCTGCGACGAAGTGACGTCCGCGCTCGACACGGTGGTCGGCGCGGCGATCCTCGATCTGCTGGCCGAATTGCGGCGCGAACTGGGCGTGTCGTACATGTTCATCAGCCACGACATTTCCACGGTGCGCGCGATCTGCGACGAAGTGATCGTGCTGTACGCAGGGCATCGCGTGGAAGCCGGGCAGCGCGACGTGCTCGCCGCGCCGCCGTATCACCCGTACACGGGCTTGCTGGTGGACTCGGTGCCCGCGTTGAAACCCGGCTGGCTCGACGCGCGCCGCGAGATCAACGCCGCCGCGTTGCCGCCGCTCGGCGAGAGCGCCGGGATTCCCGAGTTGTGCGCGTTCCGCGCGCGCTGCCCGGTGCGCATCGACGGCATGTGCAACATGACGCCGCCTTCGCTCAAGAAGCTGCCTTCGGGCGCGGAAATCCTTTGCCATCATTCGACATCCGAGCTGAATCGCCTGCAGACCCTGGAGGCCATTCCGGCATGAACGGACGATTCGTACGGCTTGCGGAGCAGGGCCGCAAGACTTTTGCGATCACGGTGGACGGCGTCGTGCGCGAAGCCGCCGAGGGCGACACGCTGATGGTCGCGCTGCTGACCGGCATGAACACGTTGCGCGATTCCGAATTCGGCGACGGCCGCCGCGCCGGTTTCTGTTTGATGGGCGCGTGCCAGGACTGTTGGGTATGGACGGCGGCGGGCGAGCGCGTGCGCGCGTGCAGCACGCCGGCGGCGCCCGGCATGTCGATCGTGACGAAACTCGCCGAAGCCGGGGAGGGCGTATGGCCCCGCGCGTAGTCGTCATCGGGAGCGGGCCGGCGGGCGTGCGCGCCGCGCAGGCGCTGGTGGAGGCGGGGCTGCGGCCCACGGTCATCGACGAAGGGCGGCGCGATGGCGGGCAGATCTATCGGCGGCAACCGGAAGGGTTTTCGCGCAGCTACGACACGCTTTACGGCACCGAGGCGGAACGCGCCGCTTCGCTGCACGCGAGTTTCGATGCGCTGAAAAGCATGATCGACTATCTGCCGGAAACGCTCGTGTGGAATATCTCGCCGAACGCCGTGCATCTGGTGAGCGGCACGCGTTATCGCACGCTCGCGTTCGATTCGCTGATCGTGTGCAGCGGCGCGACCGATCGGCTGATGCCGGTCAAGGGCTGGCACCAGGCGGGCGCCTATAGCCTCGGCGGCGCGCAAGTCGCGCTGAAATCGCAGGGCTGCGCGATCGGCTCGCGCATCGTGATGATGGGCAGCGGTCCGCTGTTGTACCTCGTCGCGGCGCAATACGTGAAGGCGGGCGCACAGGTGGCCGCGGTGCTCGATACGTCGACGCTCATGCAGCGCGTGGCCGCGTTGCCGCGTTTGCTGGCGATTCCCGCCGCTTTGAAGAAAGGCATCGCATTGACGCGCGTGCTGACGCAAGCGCGCGTGCCTGTTCATCGCGGCGTGCAGCCTGTCGAAATCAAGGGCTCGCCGCACGACGGCGTGAGCGGCGTCGAGGTGGCGTTGCCCGGCGGCGAGCGGATCGAGATTGCGTGCGACGCCGTGGCGCTCGGTTATCACTTGCGCCCGGAGACGCAACTCGCGGACCTCGCGGGTTGCCGCTTCCTGTTCGACGCCGATACACAGCAGTGGCTCCCGCAAATCGACGACGACGGCCGCGGCAGCGTCAAAGGCGTCTATCTGGCCGGCGACGGCGCAAGGGTGCGCGGCGCGGACGCGGCGGAACGTTCGGGACGCCTCGCGGCGCTCGCGGTTCTGCACGATCACGGCATGCACGTCGAGGGGATGGAGCGCTTGCGTCGCGAACTCGCGCGCTTCACGCGCTTTGCCGCGGGCTTGCGCGCGGCCTTTCCGTGGCCGGCGAAATTCGCCGCGTCGCTGCCGGATGAAACCATCGTCTGCCGTTGCGAAGCGATCACGGCGGGCGAATTGCGCCGCGTCGTGCGCGCGACCGGCGCGCAGGAAGCCAATCGCGCGAAGGCGTTTTCGCGCGTCGGCATGGGACGCTGCCAGGGACGCTATTGCGGCCACGCGGGCGCGGAGATCATCGCGGCGGCGGCGTCCGTGCCCTTGGCTTCGGTGGGGCGCTTGCGCGGGCAGGCGCCTGTCAAGCCGCTGCCTGTCGCGTTGACCGAAGCTTCAATCGAAGCGGCCAGCACCGAAGCAAGCGCGGAGATAAGCGAATGAGCGCGGCGACCCATAACGAAGCCGATGTGATCGTGATCGGCGGCGGCATCATGGGCACGACGACCGCGTTCTTCCTGCGTCGGCGCAAGCGCTCGGTGATCCTGCTCGAACGCGGACTCACGGGCCAGCAGGCGAGCGGCGTGAACTTCGGCGGGATTCGCCGCCAGGGGCGCGCGCTGCCGCAACTGGCGATGGCGAACCGCGCGCTGCGCACATGGCAACGCTCGGCGGAACTGCTCGGCGAGGACATCGAGTTTCTGCCGGTGGGCCATACGCGCGTGTGCTACCACCAGAAGGACGTCGAGAACTTCGATCAGTACGCGATCGACGCGCGCGCCTACGGTCTCGACCTCGAAGTGCTGCACGGCGAAGCGCTGTTCCGGCGTTTCCCGTTTCTCGGCCGCGAGGTGCTGGCCGCCTCCATTTCGCCGTTCGACGGTCATGCGAATCCGCGCCTCGCCGCGCCCGCGTTCGGCCGGGCCGCCGCACGGCTCGGCGCGCGCGTGGTCGAGAACACGGAAATCGTGCGCGTCGAAAAAGAGGCTGGCCGGTTTCGCGTGCAGAGCGCGCGCGGCGACGTGTATTGGGCCGCGCAGCTCGTGATTTGCGCCGGCGCCTGGGCGAGCCGTCTGAGCGAGCAGTTCGGCGAAGCGGCCCCGCTCACCACGCACGGGCCGCAAATGTGCGTGACCGAACCGGTGCCGTATGTCTTCAAATCGTCGATGGGCGTGTTCACGTCGATCAAGGAAGAGAGCATCTATTTCCGGCAGATTCCGCGCGGCAACATCATCGTGGGCGGCGGGCCGCCAGGTCCCGCGGATGCGCTGACGTGCCGCGCGTCGGTGCTGCCGATCAACACCGTGCGCCAGCTCGCGCAAATGCGGCGGCTAGTACCCGCATTGGCGCCGCTCAATGTGATTCGCGTGTGGAGCGGCGTCGAAAGTTATCTGCCCGACGGCGAACCGGTGATCGGTCCGAGCAGCAAGGTCGACGGCCTCTTCTATGCGTTCGGCTTCAACGGCGCGGGCTTTCAGATCGGCCCCGGCGTCGGCGAGACGATGGCCGAACTGCTCGGCACCGGCAACGCCGCGATTCCCCTCGACGTGTTTTCCATCGCGCGGTTCGCGAAGCAGCCGGCGGCCAGCTCGACGGTCGCGGCGTCATGAAACAGTCGATCAGCCTGAATGCCGCGCGGGCGTTCATCGAAGCGCATTTCGACGAACCGGTGACGCTCGCGCAACTGGCCGCGTTGTCCGCGTTGAGCGTGTCGCGCTTCGCGACGGTGTTCCGGCAGCAATACGGTTCATCGCCATATCGCTATCTGTGCGGGCTGCGGATTCAGCGCGCGCAGACGCTGTTGCTCGCAGGCGTGCCGGGGTCGGTCGTCGCGACGGAGGTTGGTTTCTTCGATCAGAGCCATTTCGGGCGGCATTTCAAGCGGTGCTGCGGGATGACGCCGAGCATGTTCATCGCGCGCGCGGGGGCCAAGGCGACCCATGCGACCCATGCGACCCATGCGACCAAACAGGGCGACGCGATGTCTACTGTGTCGCGTTCAGCTTCCGCCATAACGTCGTCTTGCTGATGCCGAGCGCCTCGCACACCGCGTCGCGATCGCCGTCGTGCGCGGCGAGCGCGGCGCGGATCTCGTCGGCTTCCACGTGACGGCTGCGCTCGCGTAGCGTGAGCGCGGTTTTTTTCGCGCGTGCGTGCGGCTCGAAGATTTCTGGCGCGACGGTGCGCAGCATGTCGCGTGTGAGGATGGATTTGGCATCGGCATCCGTTGCCGCGTGGGTGTCGGGGCCGGTGTCCGCGTCCGCCAGTTCGACCGCGATCCGTTCGGTCACGTTCTGCAATTCACGCACGTTGCCCGGCCATGCGTAACGGCGCAATGGCTCGGCAAGCTCCGCAAGCGTGCGTCGAGCGGCCTCCGTATCGGGCAGGCGCGCCGCGAGCCTCGGTTCGCGCGCCGCGGCTTGCAGCAGCAGTTCGGCGGCGAGCGGCAGCAGGTCGGTGGGCCGCTCGCGCAGCGGCGGCAGCGCGATGCTCAGAATGTTGAGCCGGTAGTACAGGTCCGCGCGAAAACGGCCCGCCGCGATGCCCTCGGTCAACGCGCGATGCGTCGCCGCGACCACGCGAATGTCGACGCGCGTCGGCTCCGTCGAACCGAGCCGCACGACTTCGCGTTCCTGCAGCACGCGCAGCAGCCGGCTTTGCAACGACAACGGCATCTCGCCGATTTCATCGAGAAACAGCGTGCCGCGATGCGCGACTTCGATCAGTCCCGCCTTGCCGCCCTTGCGCGCGCCGGTGAACGCGCCTTCCTCGTAGCCGAACAATTCGCTTTCCAGCAAGGCCTCGGGAAACGCGCCGCAATTGATCGCGACGAACGCGAAGTCGCGCCGCGCGCTCAGTCGATGCATGCTCTGCGCGACCATTTCCTTGCCGGTGCCGCTCTCGCCGAGAATCAGCACGGTGGCGTCCGATCGCGCATAGCGCCGCACGAGCGAGCGCACCCGTTCGATCGATGCGGATGCGCCGACGATGTCGTCGAGCCGGTAGCGCGCGCTGAACTGCTGCACGCGTTGCCGCGAGCGCAGCGTGCGGTCGAGTTTTTCGACGGCGCGCGATTCCTGAAACGTCAGCACGGTGCCCGCCGCCGCGCCGCTGCTCGCCAGCGGTCCGCGATGCACGACGTAGCTCGCGCCGCGCACCGTGCAGAAGGAGTCGCCGTCCGAGTCCGGCAAGCTGCCCGCCAGGTCGGGCGCGAGTTCCCGTAGCGGGCGGCCCGCCGCCTTTGCCGCGTCGAGGCCGAGGACGTCGGCGAGGCGTTGATTCATCGCTTCGACGCGGCCTTGCGCATCGAGCGCGACCACGCCGTCGCGCAGATGTTGCAGCAGATTGTCGAGCCGTTGACGGCGAAGCGTTTCGCGGCGAGTGGCCTGCGCGACTTCGAGCGCGGTATCGAATGCGGCGCGCACCGACGCGCGCGAATAGAGAAACACCGCGCCCATGCCGGCGCTTGCGGCGAGATCGGTCACGAGTCCGGGGCCGACCACCACGTCGATGCCGCGATCGCGCAGATCGAGCACGACGCTCTCGGCGTCCTGCGCCGACTCATAGGAGGCGAACGTCACGTCGAGTTCGTAAGCGGCCGTGAAGCGGCGCACTTCGTCGGGCGTGTCGCCGTGCGTGACGAGCGCGACCCGCGCGCCGTCGCGGCGGGCCCGCGCGAGCGCATGCATCACGTCGAAGCCGGTCGGGTTGATCAGCACGACGGGAACCGCGACACGCGTTTTCAGATACGCGCCGCTGGAGCCGCCGGCGATCACGACATCGGGACGGCCCGCGCCCGCGGCGTCGATTTCGCGCACCGCATCCTCGAAGCCCTGCGCGACGATGCGCAGGTCCGCGATTTCGACATATTCGCCGGCGATGTCGAAAAACAGATCGCGCAAGCGGCTGATGCTGACGGCCCAGATGCGCGGGCGCTGGGGAGAGTCGAAATGGGGCGTGCTCAAGGTCGGACGGCTCCTGCGAGGCTGCTTACGGGTGCCGTCATTATGCGCGCATCGGTTTCTGATTTGAAATTTGAATTTCATTTGTGAAATTCGGCGCGGCGCGCGGCGGCCTGCTCTTTTTTGAGAAATCAGGCACTTAGCCCGCTCGGCGCCGCCTGGCCCGTTCTTTGCAATTTGGACTTCCATCCAAAACTTCCCCCATGCATCTGGAGACGAACTCATGAGCGAAGCAGACAACAGCACGCCGAACGCGGGCGCGTTCAAACCGAAAAAGTCCGTGGCGCTGTCCGGCGTGACCGCGGGGAATACGGCGCTGTGCACGGTCGGCAAGACCGGCAACGACCTGCACTACCGGGGTTACGACATTCTCGACCTCGCCGGCGCGTGCGAATTCGAGGAGATTGCGTATCTGCTGGTCCACGAGAAACTGCCGACCCAGGCCGAACTGGGCGCCTACAAGACGAAGCTCAAGGCGCTGCGCGGCCTGCCCGCGAACGTGAAGGCCGCGCTCGAATGGATTCCCGCCGCCGCGCATCCGATGGACGTGATGCGCACGGGCGTCTCGGTGCTCGGCACCGTGCTCCCGGAAAAGGACGATCACAACCTGCCGGGCGCGCGCGACATCGCCGACAAACTGATGGCCTCGCTCGGCTCGATGCTGCTCTACTGGTATCACTACTCGCACAACGGCAGGCGCATCGAGGTCGAAACCGACGACGACTCGATCGGCGGCCATTTCCTGCATCTGCTGCATGGCGTGGCGCCGTCGAAGTCGTGGGTCGACGCGATGCATGTGTCGCTGAACCTGTACGCGGAGCATGAGTTCAACGCGTCGACCTTCGCCGGCCGCGTGATCGCGGGCACGGGCTCGGACATCTATTCGGCGATCACCGGCGCGATCGGCGCGCTGCGCGGCCCGAAGCACGGCGGCGCGAACGAAGCCGCGTTCGAGATCCAGTCGCGCTACCCGACACCCGACGAAGCCGAGGCGGACATCCGCCGTCGCGTGGAGAACAAGGAAGTGGTGATCGGCTTCGGCCACCCGGTGTACACGATCTCCGATCCGCGCAACAAGGTGATCAAGGAAGTCGCGCGAAAACTCTCGAAGGAAGCGGGCAACACCAAGCTGTTCAGCATCGCGGAGCGACTTGAAACAGTGATGGCTGAAGTGAAAAAGATGTTTCCAAATCTCGACTGGTTCAGCGCGGTTTCGTACCACATGATGGGCGTGCCGACGGCGATGTTCACGCCGCTCTTCGTGATCTCGCGCACGGCAGGCTGGAGCGCGCACATCATCGAGCAGCGCATCGACAACAAGATCATCCGGCCGAGCGCGAATTACACCGGACCGGACGATTTGCCGTTCGTGCCGTTGGCGAAGCGGGTTTAAGGGCGTTTGAAAAACGCGCAAGCCGCGAACGTTGAACGCGTGAAAGCCTGGCTGCCAGCTTTGCTCCTCCATTGCGTCCAAAGAGCGCGACGCGATGAAGTTAAGCCTTGGTTCGCCCATACCCCGAGCCAAGGCTGTTTTTTGCAGCGCGTTCACGAAGCCGCCCGCAAACCTGCACGCTACGCGAGCTACACTCCACTTACTGTTTGACCGACCCGCCAGCGAAGCGCCGCGTTGAAAAGGCGTGGCGGATCGTGACCCACGGCCGCCGCCACCGTCCCCGAATCGATACTGTTTTTCTCAAGCCATGAATACTGCAAACCGCAAACGCCTTCCCGGCACCCGGCTCGATTTCTTCGACACGCGCGCCGCCGTCGACGCGATCCAGCCCGGCGCTTACGACACGCTGCCGTACACGTCCCGCGTGCTGGCCGAAAACCTGGTGCGCCGCTGCGATCCGGTGACGCTCGTCGCGTCGCTCAAGCAGATCATCGAACGCAAGCGCGAGCTGGATTTCCCGTGGTTTCCGGCGCGCGTGGTGTGTCATGACATTCTCGGTCAGACCGCGCTGGTCGACCTCGCCGGTCTGCGCGACGCAATCGCCGCGCAAGGCGGCGATCCGGCGCTGGTCAACCCGGTGGTCCCCACGCAACTCGTGGTGGATCATTCGCTCGCCGTCGAGTGCGGCGGCTTCGATCCCGACGCGTTCGCGAAGAACCGCGCGATCGAAGACCGTCGCAATGAAGACCGCTTCGATTTCATCAACTGGACCAAGCGCGCGTTCAGGAACGTCGACGTGATTCCGCCGGGCAACGGCATCCTGCATCAGATCAATCTGGAGCGCATGAGCCCGGTGGTGCAGGTGAGCGACGGCGTGGCCTTTCCCGATACGCTGGTGGGCACCGATTCGCATACGCCGATGGTCGACGCGCTCGGCGTGATCGCGATCGGCGTGGGCGGTCTCGAAGCCGAAAGCGTGATGCTGGGCCGCGCGTCGTATATGCGCCTGCCGGACATCGTCGGCGTGGAACTGACGGGCAAGCCGGGCGAGGGCATCACGGCGACCGACGTGGTGCTCTCGTTGACCGAATTCCTGCGCAACGAAAAAGTGGTCGGCGCGTATCTGGAGTTCTTCGGCGAAGGCACGGCGCGGCTGACCTTGGGCGACCGCGCGACCATCGCCAACATGGCGCCCGAATTCGGCGCCACCGCCGCGATGTTCTACATCGACGGGCAGACCATCAAGTACCTCAAGCTCACGGGCCGCGACGACGAACTGGTCAAGCTGGTCGAGACTTACGCGAAGGAAACCGGCCTGTGGGCGGATAGCCTGAAGAACGCCGACTACGAGCGCGTGCTGAAGTTCGATCTCTCCAGCGTGGTGCGCACGCTGGCCGGTCCGTCGAATCCGCATCGCCGCTTGCCGGTGTCCGAACTCGCCGCGCGCGGCATCAGCGGCAAGGTGGAGAACGAGCCGGGCCTGATGCCGGACGGCGCGGTGATCATCGCCGCGATCACGAGTTGCACGAATACCAACAACCCGCGCAACATGATCGCCGCCGGGCTGCTGGCGCGCAACGCGAACCGGCGCGGACTCACGCGCAAGCCGTGGGCGAAGACTTCGCTCGCGCCGGGCTCGAAGGCGGTCACGCTGTATCTGGAAGAAGCGGGGCTGCTGCCGGAACTGGAGCAACTCGGCTTCGGCGTGGTCGCGTATGCGTGCACGTCGTGCAACGGCATGTCGGGCGCGCTGGACCCGGCGATCCAGAAAGAAATCGTCGAGCGCGATCTGTATGCGACCGCCGTGCTGTCCGGCAACCGCAACTTCGACGGCCGTATTCATCCGTATGCGAAGCAGGCGTTTCTGGCTTCGCCGCCGCTGGTGGTGGCGTATGCGATCGCGGGGACGATCCGCTTCGACATCGAAAAGGACGTGCTCGGTATCGACGCCGACGGCCATGCCGTCACGCTGAAGGACATCTGGCCGTCGGATGAGGAGATCGACGCGGTGGTCGCGTCGAGCGTGAAGCCGGAACAGTTCCGCAAGGTGTACGAGCCGATGTTCGCGGTTTCCGTCGACACCGGCGAGAAAGCGAATCCGCTCTACGACTGGCGGCCGATGAGCACCTACATTCGCCGTCCGCCGTACTGGGAAGGCGCGCTCGCCGGCGAGCGCACGCTTAAGGGCATGCGCCCGCTCGCGGTGCTCGGCGACAACATCACCACCGACCACCTGTCGCCGTCCAACGCGATCCTGGCGGACAGCGCCTCGGGCGAATACCTCGCAAAAATGGGCTTGCCGGAAGAGGACTTCAATTCGTACGCGACGCATCGTGGCGACCACCTCACCGCGCAGCGCGCCACCTTCGCGAACCCGACGCTGAAGAACGAGATGGTGCTGGAAGACGGCAAGGTGAAGGCCGGCTCGCTGGCTCGCATCGAACCGGAGGGCAAGGTCACGCGCATGTGGGAAGCGATTGAAACCTACATGGAGCGCAAGCAGCCGCTGATCGTGATCGCCGGGGCCGACTACGGCCAGGGTTCGTCGCGCGACTGGGCGGCCAAGGGCGTGCGTCTTGCCGGCGCGGAAGCGATCGTCGCGGAAGGCTTCGAGCGCATTCACCGCACGAATCTGGTGGGCATGGGCGTGTTGCCGCTGGAGTTCAAGCCCGGCGTGAACCGCATCACGCTCGCCATCGACGGCACGGAAACCTTCGACGTGATCGGCGAGCGCAAGCCGCGCGCCGACCTCACGCTGGTGATTCATCGCAGGAACGGGGAGCGCGTGGATGTGCCGGTGACGTGCCGGCTCGATACCGCCGAGGAAGTCTCTATTTACGAAGCCGGCGGCGTGTTGCAGCGCTTCGCGCAGGACTTTCTCGAATCGTCGAAAGCGGCGGCTTGATCAACAAGACGCCAACCAGGACACCATCAACATGGCCCACCAGCCTCAGATCAAGATTCCGGCCACCTACATGCGTGGCGGCACCAGTAAAGGCGTGTTCTTTCGCCTGCAGGATTTGCCCGAAGCCGCGCAAGCGCCGGGCGCGGCGCGCGACGCGCTGCTGCTGCGCGTGATCGGCAGCCCCGACCCGTACGGCAAGCAGATCGACGGCATGGGCGGCGCGACGTCGAGCACCAGCAAGACGGTGATCATCGCCAAAAGCAGCAAGCCCGATCACGACGTGGATTACCTGTTCGGCCAGGTCTCGATCGACAAGGCGTTCGTCGACTGGAGCGGCAACTGCGGCAATCTCTCGGCCGCCGTGGGACCGTTCGCGATCGGCGCGGGCCTCGTCGACCCGAGCCGCGTTCCGCGCGACGGCGTGGCGGTCGTGCGCATCTGGCAGGCGAATATCGGCAAGACGATCATCGGCCACGTGCCGATGACCGACGGCGCGGTGCAGGAAACCGGCGACTTCGAACTCGACGGCGTCACGTTTCCCGCCGCCGAGGTGCAACTCGAATTCATGGACCCGGCCGCGGAAGAAGAAGGCGCGGGCGGCTCGATGTTCCCGACCGGCAATCTGGTCGACGACCTCGAAGTGCCGGGCGTCGGCACGCTGAAGGCGACGATGATCAACGCCGGCATTCCCACCATCTTCGTGGAGGCGGCAGCGATCGGCTATCGGGGCACCGAGTTGCAGGACGCCATCAACAGCGACGAAAAAGCGCTGGCGATGTTCGAGACGATCCGCGCGCACGGCGCGCTGCGCATGGGCCTCATCGAGCATCTCGATGAGATCGCGACGCGTCAGCACACGCCGAAAATCGCCTTCGTCGCCAAGCCCGCCGACTACGTGGCGTCGAGCGGCAAGCGCATCGGCGCGGGCGATGTGGATCTGCTGGTGCGGGCGATGTCGATGGGCAAGCTGCATCACGCGATGATGGGCACGGCCGCGGTGGCGATCGGCACGGCGGCCGCGATTCCGGGCACGCTCGTGAATCTCGCCGCCGGCGGCGGCGCGCGCGAGGCGGTGCGCTTCGGGCATCCGTCCGGCACGTTGCGCGTGGGAGCGCAAGCGAGCCGCAACGGCGACGAGTGGACCGTCACCAAGGCCATCATGAGCCGTAGCGCGCGGGTGCTGATGGAAGGGTGGGTGCGCGTGCCCCCGCCGGCTTGACGGACACGCGACGCCGCAACTGAGCCGGCTTGCACCGGCCAGCAGGTGCAAGCCGGCCGCGACGACACGATTCGCCGTCGCGTGGGGCACGCACTGTCCCGCTCAAATCACGTTGATGACCACGTCGATATTGCCGCGCGTCGCCTTCGAATACGGACACGTTTGATGCGCGGTGTTCGCGAGCGCTTGCGCGACCTCGCGGTCCAGACCCGGCAGGCTGACGTTCAAGCGCGCCCGCAGGAAGTAGGCGTTGTCCGCCACGACGAGATCCACTTCGGTGTCGACGGCGGTGTCCGCGGGAACGGCGACTTTCATTCGCGCAGCGGCCAATCCGATCGCGCCGAGGAAGCAGGCGGACCAGCCCGCCGCGAACAACTGCTCGGGATTGGTGCCGGCGCCCGACGCGCCCGGACTCGTGAGCTTGATGTCGAGACGGCCGTCGGAACTGCGCGATGCGCCGTCCCGGCCGCCGGTCGTGTGGGTCTTGCCTGTGTACAGCACTTTTTCTTGCGTCATGACGATGCCTTCGTGAAGTTGAGGGGCGACAGTCCCTGAACGGACTGACAAAAAAACGGAAATAAAACGCCCGGATAGCCGCGCCGCGCGTGGCGTTCGTCTGCTATCCGCCGTTGCCTGATTAAAGCGCGCCGAGGTATCCGGCTCGTGTCGGCCGGCTCGTGTCGGCATAACGGACTATTGCAAGGTTCTGTGTCCGTACAACCCGCCGATACGTTGCGATACGAATCCGCGCTCGAACCGCGCACGCGCGGTCACTTTTGCGCCAGCAATGCCTTGATCGCCGACTCGGTTTCGGCGTAATCGCCTTCGCCGAAGTGTGTGTAGACCACCCGTCCTTTCTTGTCGATCAGGTAGAGCGCGGGCCAATACTGGTTGTGATAGGCGCTCCACGTCGCGTACTCGTTGTCCTGCGCGACCGGGTACGTAATGCCGAAGCGCTTGATGGCGGTCTTGACGTTTTCCGTGCTGCGCTCGAACGGATACTCGGGCGTATGCACGCCGATCACCGCAAGACCCTGATCCTTGTATTTCTGATTCCAGCTTTTGACGTAAGGCAGCGTGTGAATGCAGTTGATGCAGGTGTAAGTCCAGAAGTCGACGAGCACGACCTTGCCGCGCAACTGCTGCAAGGTCAGCGGCTCGCTGTTGAGCCATGTGTCGATGCCGGTGAATTCCGGCGCGGGGAGGCTCGTGGCGGGCGTGTCGGCCAGCGCGGCGCCGCTGCTGGCCGCGGCGGCGGCCAACACGGCGGCGGCGGTCAATGTCTTGAGCGTGGTGACCATATCAAAGTCCTTAAAGTGCGCAAGGGTCGAAGGGAGTGGCATGGCTGCTATTGAAACGCCCGCACGTATCCGGCTTGTGTCGGCGAAACCCCGCCTGTGCAATGTTTTGTGTAGCGCGGCAGGCCGGATACATTGGGACACAATTCGCGCGTGACGCTCCGCTATAACGCAGTCATCGCTTATCGAGGGGAGCCGTATGAGTCACGAAAGCCACGAACCGCTGAAGGGAGCCTGTCATTGCGGCGCCGTCCGATTCGAAGTGCGCACCGCCGTCACGCCTGCCGCCCGCTGCAATTGCAGCCTGTGCCGGCGCAAGGGCGCGCTGATGACGCCGCCGTTCGCGGCGGGCGCGCTGAACATCCTGAGCGGTGAGGACGCGCTCACGCTGTATCAGTTCAATACGCGCGTCGCCCGGCATTACTTCTGCAAGCATTGCGGCATCTATCCGTTTCATCAGACGCGCAAGGACCCGCACCTGTGGCGTGCGAACATCGGTTGCCTTGAAGGCGTCGATCCGTATACGCTGGATGCCGGCGTCAACGACGGTGCGAGTCTGTCCGTCGTGGAGGACGCATGAAGCGGCTGCTTGCGATCCTCGCCTTCCTCGCGGGCGGCGTCGCGGCGGAAATGGCGCACCCCGTGCAGTGCGAACTGGTCAATGCGAGCCGGGTGCAGATGAAACGCAGGAGGCAATGAGCTGTCGATGGAAACCACCGACCACGTGCTGATCGTCGACGACGATCGCGGCATCCGCGAACTGCTCGCGGGCTATCTGGAGAAGAACGGCATGCGCGTTTCGCTGGCCGCCAACGGCCGGCAGATGCGCGCCGTGCTGGAGCACGGCGCGCCCGATCTGATCGTGCTCGACCTCATGATGCCAGGCGAGGATGGCCTCGTGCTGTGCCGCGAACTGCGCGCGGGCAAGTTCCGCGCGGTGCCGGTGCTGATGCTCACGGCGCGCAACGAGGAGGCGGACCGTATCGTCGGGCTCGAAATGGGCGCGGACGACTATCTGCCCAAGCCCTTCGCCGTGCGCGAACTGCTGGCGCGGATTCGCGCGGTGCTGCGCCGCGCGCGCATGCTGCCGCCCGGCATGGAGGTCACGGAATCGGCGCAGATGCTCGCTTTCGGCGACTGGCGGCTCGACACCACCGCGCGCCATCTGCTCGACGCCGAGAACACGATGGTCGCGTTGAGCGGCGCGGAGTACCGTCTGCTGCGCGTGTTCCTCGATCATCCGCAGCGCGTGCTCACGCGCGATCAGCTGCTCAATCTCACGCAAGGCCGCCAGGCCGATGCCTTCGACCGCTCCATCGACCTGCTGGTGAGCCGGCTGCGTCAGCGTTTGCGGGACGTGGCGCGCGAGCCGCGCTACATCAAGACGCTGCGCAGCGAAGGCTATGTGTTCAGCGCCGCCGTGACGCATATCGAAGGCCCGCAATGAACGCGCGTTCGCTGTTGCGCTGGCCGCGCAGCCTGTTCGCGAGGCTCGCGCTGATCCTGTTCGTCGGCCTCGCGCTCGCGCAGACGCTGTCGTTCTGGTTGACCATGACCGAGCGCGATCAGACCATGACCAATGTGATGATGGGCTATATCGAACGCGAGGTCGCCAGTTCGGTCGCGCTGCTCGATCATTTGCCGCCCGCCGAGCGCGACGCCTGGTTGCCGCGGCTCGCGCGGCGCAGTTACAGCTTCATGCTCGAGCCGGGCGTGGGCGGCGGCCCGCCCGATGCGCGGCTGTCGGCGCGCGCGGCGGAATCGATCGCCGAAGGCATCGGCAAGCGCTATGCGTTGACGGCCAACGCCGTGCCCGGCGAGGCCGAGCATCTGCAGGTGCACCTGAAGCTGAGCGACGGCGCGCCGCTCACCATCGACATGCACCCGATGTCCGGCGCGCCTTTGTCGCGCTGGCTGCCGCTGGTGCTGGCGCTGCAACTGGCGGTGCTCGCCGCGTGCTGCTGGCTGGCGGTGCGGCTCGCCACGCGTCCGCTCGAACGGCTGGCGCGGGCGGCCGATACGCTGGGCCCCGACCTGAAAGCGGAGCGCCTGCCGGAGAACGGACCGGACGAAGTGGCGCGCGCGGCAAGGGCGTTCAATGCGATGCAGGACCGCGTGGCGACCTACATGACCGAACGCATGCAGATTCTCGCGGCGATCTCGCACGATCTGCAAACGCCGATCACGCGCATGCGTTTGCGGGTCGACGTGATGGACAACAGCGCAGAGGGCGCGAGACTGCAGCAGGATTTGCAGGAGATGGAAACGCTGGTGAAGGAGGGCGTGACCTACGCGCGCACGCTGCACGGCGCGACCGAGGTGCCTTGCCGGATCGACCCCGACGCGCTGTTCGACAGCCTCGTGTGCGATTACGTCGACGCGGGGCAGGACGTGTCGCTGAACGGCCGCATTTCGACCGCGCTGGTCACGCGGCCGCAGGCGCTGCGCCGGATCGTCGGCAACCTGGTCGACAACGCGCTGAAGTTCGGCGGCGCGGCCGAGATCGGGCTGGCCGCGGCGGGGAACGGGCAGGTCACCGTGTCGGTGCTCGACCGCGGGCCGGGCATACCGGCTGAATCGCTGGAGGCGGTGTTCGAACCGTTCTACCGGCTCGAAGGGTCGCGTAACCGGCACACGGGCGGCACCGGGCTCGGCCTTGCGATTGCCCGCCAACTCGCGCTGGCGATGGATGCGACGCTGACCTTGCACAATCGTCCGGGCGGCGGGCTGGAAGCGCGGCTGGTGTTGAAGAACCTCGGGTAGTGGCGGGGGGCCAGGACGGTCGATGTCGGGACGGCGCGCGAAGGCGGCCCGGCTTTCTAACCGCGCTGGCCAAGCCCCGCGAAATCGACGCTCCTCGCTTCGCAAGCCTGGGTGAACACCGCGTCGTAGCTCGAGAAAAACACCGTGCGCGTTCGGGCGAGCATCCTGAACAGATCGACCAGCGCGGCGCGCGCGGCGGCGTCGAGCCCGCCGACCGGTTCGTCCGCGATGAGCACCCTGGTCTCGCCGAGCGCGGCTGCCGTGAGGAACATCTTTTTTCTCGTGCCGAACGACATCTGTTCGAAGCGTTTGTCGAGATGCGGCGTGAGACCGAAGCGCTCGGCCAGCGCCAGGATATCGCCGCCGACCGCCGCGTTTCTCGCCGAAGCCACCGCGTTCAGATACGCGCGACCGGTTTGATCGGGGTACGTCATGCAGTCTTCCGGCACATACGTCAGCAACGATTTCGCCGCGGCCGGCGCGGTGCGCAGCGAATGCCCGCCGATCCAGACTTCGCCCGCGTCGGGCTCGATCGTGCCGGCGATAATGCCGAGCAAGGTGGATTTGCCGCTGCCCGATTCGTCGTCGAGGGCCACGCAGCCGGACGTGCTGTCGTAGCGCAGTCCTTCGAAGAGGATGCGATCGCCATAGCGCTTGCTGAGGTTGTCGAATCGAAGCATGGGTTGGAGCGGGCTCGGCGAAGAATTGCGATGGTGCGCAGTGTAGCAGCGCGAGTTTTTCGCCTGCGGATCGGGCCGATCCAAGGGCGGCTAAAGTCGCGTGTTTCAAGACCGTTAATGCGGAGAGGCCGGCACGGAAGCCGGGTCTCTTCCGTCATCTTCCCGAACCCTTCGACAGACGCTTCAAGCGCCCCTCATGCACACTGCCGCCGGAAACACGGCTACGCCGTCCCGCGCCGAACTTCGACGTATCGTCACGGCGATCGTGATCGGCAACGGCTTCGTCGCCTACGACTTCACCGTCTACAGCTTTTCGGCCGTCATCATCGGCAATCTGTTCTTTCCGTCGGACGATCCCGGCTCGTCGCTGCTGCTCTCGCTCGCCACCTTCGGCGCGGGCTTCGTGATGCGCCCGCTCGGCGCGCTGATGATCGGTCACATTGCCGACAGCCACGGCCGCAAGGCCGGCCTCACCGTCTCGCTCGCGCTGATGACGCTCGGCACATGGCTGATCGCGTGCCTGCCCGGCTATGCGTCGATCGGCCCCGCCGCGAGCGTGCTGATGGTGCTCGCGCGCCTGATGCAGGGGCTCGCGGCGGGCGGCGAGATCGGCCCGGCGTCGGCCTCGCTGATGGAGTCGGCGGGCCGTGGGCGCCGCTGCTTCATGGCGAGCTGGCGCGGGGCCAGCCAGGGGGCGGCCGCCTTCGCCGCCGCGCTGGTCGGCGCCGGCACCACCGCGCTGCTGTCGCCCGCCGCCATGCACGACTGGGGATGGCGCATTCCGTTCGTGCTGGGCGGGCTGATCGGTCCGGTGGGCTGGTATTTGCGCCGCCGCATGCCGGCCGGCGCGCCGCCGCGCCGCGCACGGCTGAATCCGCGGCGCATGTTCGCCGAGCACACGCGCCCGCTCGTCTGCGGAATTCTGATGATGGCGGCGCCCTCGGTGAGCATCTACCTCACCGTGTTCTATATGCCGGCCTACCTCGTTCGCACGCTGCATCGGCCGCCGGTGGTCAGCCTGCTGACGGCGTGCCTGTCGGGCGTCGCGATTCTCGTGGCGACACCGCTCGTCGCACGCGCGGCCGACCGGCTCGCGAGCCGCAAGACGCTGCAATACGTGTCGCTGGCGGCGTCGCTCATCGCGGCCTGGCCGGTGTTCTGGGCGCTGACTCACGGCGTGAGCGATCTCGCCGCGCTGGTCATCATCACGGCCTACGTCGCGCTGGCGGTCAACAACGCGGGCGCGAGTTCGGTGCTGATGATGGAGGCGTTTCCCGCGCATCGGCGCGCTAGCGGCGTGTCGGTGATCTACAGCTTCGGCGTCGTGCTGTTCGGCGGATTTTCGCCGTTCCTCGTGACGTGGCTCATCAATCTGACGGGCGATCCGATGATTCCGGCGTGGTATCTGATGGGCGCGACGGCACTCGCGCTGGCCGCGCTGAAGCAGTTCCCCGAGAGCGCGGCGCCGCAGGCGCGCACCGCCTGCGCCGTGCCCCGGCCGCCGCTCTGATTGCTACGCCGGGGTGCCTGCTTGCAGGGCGAGTGCGCGCCCGCGCATGTCCTGCGGACTCATGTCGAAGGCGCGCCGGAACGCGCGCGTAAAGTCGGACGCGCTGTGAAAACCCAACCCATAGGCGATTTCCGCCACCTGCAACTGCGGGAAGCGAACCAGTTCGTCCGCGGCTTCCCGCAGCCGGCGATTGCGGATATAGGCGCCGAGTCCGCCCTCGTGCTCGAACCAGCGATAGATCGTCGCGCGTTTCAGTTGCAACGCCTGAACCACACGTGTGGGCGTGAGTTCGCCGTCGTGCAGATTGGCTTCGACGTAGCGGCGCACGCGGCCCATCAACGCCGCCTGTAGCGCGGCGCGGTCCGCGCCCGTCAGGCGCGCCTCCTGGCGAAACACGGCGGTCAGCAACTGCGCGCCGGCGTGCAGGGCCTCGCTCGCGCTACCCGCGTCGAGCCTGGGGATTTCCCTGGCAAGCGCGGCCAGATGATCCAGCGCGAGGCCGGCGAGCGGCGAGCCTTGCTGAACGATGCGGCCGTGAAGCGCCGCGCCGTCGCGCAATTCCTGGTGGATCATCGCGGCCGGTACGAACACGCTCAGCAGGCGGCACCGGGGGCGTTCGACGCGAAACGGCTGGTTCAGATCGAACGCGACGATGCCTTGCACGGAGCCCGGCGCACTGCGCTTCCTGTGCATGCCCTTGACGTGGCCGATTTCTCCTTCGAGAAAGAGCTGGAAGACGTAATCGCGCCGCGCGTCGGTGGAGACGCGGGCCACCGAGCGTTCGAGCAGCATCGGGTCGGTGCGGCAGTCGGTAAACACGATGCCGCCGACCGCATACAAATCGATTTCACCGCGAAATCCCCCGGCGATCTGCTCTTTCGACGGCGGGGCGTCGACCACATGGCCCACGCGCTGGCGCCAGGCCAGAAATTGCTCGCCGGGCGCGAGTTCGTGCGTGCTGAAACGGTTCACCGAGACGATGGAGCGCGAATCGGCCGTGGCGGCCGCGGCCAGATGTGGCGGCAAGGTGCGCTGGTTCATGGGTCCGATGCGGCAAGCGGGGGATGCGGCGGCGGGCCGTATTTCGGCTGCCGTCGCCGGAATTTGAGACGGATGGTAAAGCCTAACAAAAAACCTACGTTAATGTCACACGATTAGATGCAGATCGTTTTCGCCGACGGCGCGGCCGAAATCCACTGCCCGGTCACGTGAAATCGCAACTGCGCGCTCACAGAGCGTTGGTTCGCCGCGGCGCGGGGGCGAGGTCCACGCTCGGCCAATCTGGCAACTCACCGGGGCATGGAACGATGAACGGCACGAAGCGGCAACCGGGCGGGCGGTATCCGGCGAGCCTGGCGGACATACAGTTGGAGCATCTGGAGAACATGGTCGAGTACCTGTCGCGCGAGGGCGGCGCCGGCGTGACGCATCCGCTCGGCCAGGACTACTGGGAAAAGCGCATCCGCGCGCTCGAAGAGACGCATGAGCTGATTGGCAGCCAGCGGCAACGTCTCACCAGACTTCTGACGAGACTGGGCAACGAAGCGCCGGTCGCGAACCGTGGACGCGAAGGTTGAACAGCAGATTGACAGCGCGAGACCAGATCGATGCCGGCCTGCATCGAAAATAAAAACGAAGAGCCTGGGAGAGAAGCGGCGATGATGCGAACGGGCCCGAAGAGGCCCGTCGCTCATTGGTGCGGGCGTCGAACGCACGCCTTCGAATAAAGCGGCTTCGCGAGCGCGGCCAAGCAGCCGTTTTCCTCGATCCCAATCGACTCCAATCGAGTCTATGTGCCGTAAATCTGACCGCTTTTAAATAGGGCGCGGCTAATTGTAGGTATCCAAAGTACACAGCGAATAGAGGGCTGCTAAACTGTGCCCGGAGCAGCGTATCTCGTATTTCAACCGATCGCTCGTTCCCTAAAAATTCCGGCGGGCGCAAATCCCCGGATAGACGGTGGAAATGGGCTTTTTCCGTGATTTGGAAAGAGCGGCGCCACGGCATACTCACCTGCATGAGTGCCGCTAAAAGCGCGCAGGCCTGGGGCGCTCTTCAGGCTGCAGGGTGTCGCAGCAGTCGATCCCCACACATCTCTACTCCTCTGACTTTTACAAGTATTGGGGCTCGCTTTGAGCCCGTTTTTGGAAGTGACTCATGAAGCCGGGAAAGAACTCGCTTGGGAAAAGACGCGCACGCAAACTCGCGATTGCGGTAGGTGCGGCGCTCATCGCCGCGTTGCTCGCATTCAGCTTCTGGCATCACCAGCAGCGCAACGCGCAAGCCGCACCGGCGCTGACCGGCGTCGCACAGGACATGCGCCACGATCCGTCGGCGTGGACGCGCGAAGAGAAAGACGCGTCGCAAATGATGCGTGATGTGCGCGGCGCCAACGTCGCGGCGATCGGCGTGAGTCCGAACGCGATCCTGGTGTCGAGGCGCGACGGCTCGAAGTACTTCGTCACCGATAACAATGCGGCGTTCTCGCATGCGCTGCTGCTCGACGAACCCAAGTCCGGCGAGGCCGCGCCGTATCAACTCGTCTGGCTTCCCGATGCGGATATCCGCACCGGCGGCGCCACCTGGATTCGCGTATTCGAGCAGACCCGCGACGCGATCAGCGTGCTGCTGCCGCTGCTGCTGATCGGCGGCATGGTGTGGTTCATGCGCCGCGAGATGCGAGGCGGCGCGCAGTTGCTCAGCAAGGCGCCCACGCTGCGTTTCGACGACGTGATCGGCGCGGGCGAAGCGAAGGCCGCGCTCGCGGATATTCGCGGCTATTTGTCGGACCCGAAGCAATTCACGTCGATGGGCGTGCGCGCGCCGTGCGGCATTCTGATGGTGGGCGGTCCGGGCGTCGGCAAGACGCGGCTCGCGCAGGCGCTCGCGGGCGAGTGCGGCGCGAGCTTCATCTCGATCACGGGCAGCTACTTCAGCGCGAAGTACTACGGCGTCGGCATTCAGAAGGTCAAGAATCTGTTCGAACTCGCGCGCAAGAACGCGCCCACGGTGATCTTCATCGACGAGGCCGACGGTCTCGCCAAGCGCACGGATACCGGCGGCGGTCCGGTGGAGGCCGAGAGCAATCGCATCATCAATCAGCTGCTCGCGGAAATGGACGGCTTTGCTTCGAACGAAGGCGTCATCATCGTCGCGGCGACCAACCACCCCGACAATCTGGATGAAGCATTGCGCCGGCCGGGCCGTTTCGATCGCACCGTGCAGGTTCGTTTGCCCGACCGCGAGGACCGCGCGAAGATCTTCCGCTTCTACGCGGAAAAGCTGAAGTCGAAATCCGCCGACATCGACTACGATCAACTCGCTCGCCTCACCACGGGTCTGTCTCCGGCGACGGTCGCGATGGTGGTGAATCAGGCGGGGCTCGTCGCGCGCAAGGCCGGCGACACGGAGATCGCCTCGAAGCACTTCATGGAAGCGATCAAGATCGCGCGCATCGGCGACGTGAGCGGCGCCGAGCGCGCACTGAGCGAGGATGAACGCACGCGCATCGCCGTGCACGAAGCAGGGCACGGTCTCGTCGCGGCGCTGCTCGGCACCGGCGTGCTGGAAGAGGTCACGATTCTGCCGCGCGGCGGCGCATTGGGCGTGGCGCTCATCACCAAGGCGCAGGACAAGCATCTGTACCGCGAGACCGAGATTCGCAACGAAATCCAGGTGTTGCTCGGCGGGCGCAATGCCGAGATCCTCACCTTCTCCGAGGCATCGAGCGGCGCCGCGTCGGATTTGCAGGAGGCGTCGCGCATCAGCCTCGACATGGTGTCGAAATTCGGTTTCAACAGCGACGGCGACCTGTTCAGCCTCGCGGCGCTGCCCTCGCAGTACGCGGGTCTGCAGATGAAGAGCGCCATCGAGCACGCGAACGTGCTGCTCAAGGAGTTGAACGAACTCTGCTACGGTCTGCTGCACGCTTACGAACCGGTGCTGCGGGCCATCGCGGACGAATTGCTCGAACAGGAAACGGTGCCCGGAGAAACGGTCTATCGGTTGATCCGGGAACACAAGAACTCGCTCAAGATCGTCCACGAGCCGGCCGCCGCCTGAAGCGGATTTTGTAGCGCGCGGGTCTCACTCACGCGAAGTCGGAAGGGCCGGGCGGCGGCACGCCCGGCGGCGTTTCGGTTTCGCCTAACGGGTTGTGTTTGGCCTCGTCGTCGTGCGGCGGGGTTTCGCCTTTTTCCGGCAACGGCTGATCGAGGCCCGGCTCGACTGGCGTGGGAAATGCGTCGCCAACGGGCTTGGAGACCTCGGTGGGCGGGCCGCCGGGGTCTTCATCAGGCTTCTGCTCCTGTTCGTTCGGGGGATTGGGCATGTTTGCCATGACGAATCTCCGGTTGATGTGATGCCCTCATTCGTCAGCAACGCCTGTGCCACCCTCGCCGCATAGGCGGTTTTATCAAACGGCGTCCGAAGCGGCGCCGTCCTCCCTCAACGTGGGCTCATTGCGAGCCGCGCGCGCGATAGGTGCTTGCGCCGCAGCGGGATTTGTCGCGTCAGCCGGCGCACGCCGCGTCTTCAGGCGAAGGATCGGCTCTTCGATCAGCCGCCACGACAGCAGCGCTATCGCCAGCGAAATCGCAAACGACGCGATGATGCCCGCGACATGCGCCCACATCGGCACCGCGCCGCCGAAGAACGCCACCGCATGATGGTTGCGGGTCAGGTCGGGAATCAGGTTGTGATAAAGATAAAAACCGTAGCTGACACGCCCGAAGCTCACCAGCCAGCCGGTTTCGAGCAAGCCGATCACCACCGCGTTGCGGCAGCACGCAATCGAACAGACCAGCGCGGCAATGCAGAGGCCGTATAACGCGCTCACGGCGGTGAAGGCGAATGAACTGTCGAACTCGCTCCACGCCGGTTCGGTCGCGCAAAAACCCACGAGGCACAGACTCAACACGAACAGCGTCGCGCCGTGACCGAGCCAGGCGCGCAAGCGGCTCGCGTTGCCCGCGATCATCAAGCCGCCGATGCCGCCCAGCGCCAGCAGCCAGAAATTGGTCAACGGGTGCGTGTAGATCGTGATTTCCTGCCAGTGCGCCGCGCGCATCGCGAAGAGCGACACCAGTCCGGCCGCGACGATCGCGAGGCACACCGCGCGATGCCGCCGCGCCGCGAGCAGCAGCAATAGCGGCGCGAACACGAGATAGAACTGCTCCTCGATCGCGAGACTCCACAAGTGCGAGTAACGCCCCGGCCAGTAATGCAGCACGGAGCCGATCCAGAAGTTCGACAGATACGCGAAGTGAAACGGCATGCCGCTCGCCAGTTCGGGACTCGCGATGCCGAACGCCATTAGCACGCACATCACGATCAGCATCAGGTAGTAAATCGGAAAGATGCGCAGCGTGCGGCGGAACAGGAAACGCTTGAGCTCGGCGCCGAACCGGCTGGCGTTTTTCTCGATGCGCGCGCGCTGTGCGGAGAGGATGCCGATGATCAGAAAACCGCTCAGCGCAAAGAAGATCCATACGCCGAGATGGCCGATCTCGCCGATGTCGCCGAACAGGCGGTGCTGAAAAAATACCATCAGGACCGCGATTGCGCGCAGTCCGTCGAAGCCGGCAATTCTGTTGTTCATGTGGTCTTCTTCCAGAGCGAAGGCGGCGCGCGCGGCGCTGCGCTTCAGGGCGGTAGTGGAAGGACCGGCGCGCATCGGTGACGGCAAAGTCAGCGGCGGCGAATAGAAGGCGTCGCAATGACGCTCGGCGAGCCGGCTGATCGCGGATCAGCGGCAGCGTGTCCGGTCCACATGAGTGGCCGCCGTCGAAGGGTGGCATCGCTCGCACTGCGCGATGTCCGACGGGCGTGCGTGAATTCATCCTACGATGAAAAAAAGCGAAAAAAATCGCATAGGCGGTTCAGGGATTTTTTTTTGCGGCTATTAGCGGCGGCATTGGCGTTTTGAACGTCGAAAGCCGCAAATCTTTCCGCAAACCGGGTGCGTGAAGCCCCACTCTTACCGCACGCCGACAGTTGAATTTCAACTCGCCGCCACGCGGTTCGACGTGTCAGGCGAGTTGTCAGCGAGCGCCGCGACGCTGCACGGCGCCGGCGGAAACGTTCTATTCTGGTCGCTTCGTATGACAAACAGCGAGCGACATGTGCGGCTCTCACGGCGCGCCGCATGCGCGCGCGATCCAGCGAGAACCCGAATGGAAACACGCCACGGGCGCCCCGAAGGAAGTCCCCGAACGGGACGTTCGATCGAAGTGGATTTCTTCCGCGGCATCGTCCTGCTCGTGATCGTGCTGGATCACATTCCCGGCAGCACGCTGTCGCATCTGATGTTGCACGCCTACGCGTTGTGCGACTCCGCCGAAGTGTTCGTGTTTCTCGGCGGCTATGCATCGGCGGCGGCGTATACGGCGGTGCTCGCGGGTCGCGGTGAGAGCGCGGCGAGAATGCGCTTCGTCAAACGCTGCTGGGAAATCTATCGCGCCTATCTGTTGACGGCGGTATTGACGCTGCTCTCCGGCGCGGTGCTCGCGCTGCTGCGCCTGAATCAGCCGATGGTCGAGCTCACCCATTGGCAGCCGTTCGCGGCCCAGCCGCTGCGCGAAGCGTTCGATATCGCGTTGCTGCGGCGTCAGCCGTATCTGTCGAGCGTGTTGCCCATGTATATGCTCTACGCGCTCTGCGTGCCGTTCGCGGTGCCGCTCGCGCGCCGCTCCGCGCTCCTGGCGCTGGCCTCGAGCGCGGCGATCTGGGCGCTCGCACGGCCGCTCGCCGCGCTCTTCGCCATTGACGACATGGCCGAGTGGGCTTTTAATCCGTTTGCGTGGCAGTTGGTGTTCGTACTCGGAATCCTGTGCCGCGTGCAGCCGATCAGCGAGCGCTTTCACGCAGGCGGCACCGCGCGCTGGTTCACGCGCGTCGCGGTGATCGCGGTGCTGGCGTTCGCTATCATCCAACTCTTCGTGCTGACGCAACCGCTGCCCGGCGCCTTTAAACAGAACCTGTCCATCTACCGCGTGATCAACTTCATCGTCATTGCCTGGCTTGCCGCGCAGTTCGTGCGCATGGGCAGCATCGCGCGGCTCGCACGGCGGCTGCCCGCCGTGGTGGCGGTCGGCCGCACCGGGCTCGTGTGTTTCGTCATGGGCACGCTGGTGTCGTTGGTCGTCGATACGGCCACGCCGCATGCGTTGCACGGTTTTCGCGGCGTGCTGATCGGACTCGGCGGCGATCTGGTCGCGATCGGCGCACTCCTGATGATCGCGCGTGGCTGGAGCGGCTGGAAAGGGCAGCATGCGCGGGCGGTCGCCAGCGGCGCGGGTTGCGGATGAGCGCGTATCGGCGCGGTGCGCGCGGTAGGCGGGATTCGCGCACGGCCCGCTGGGTCGTCGGCGCGCTGTCGTGGCTGAGCCTGAGCTTGAGCCTGGGCGTGCAGCCCGCGCTGGCCGCGTCGACGGAAGCGCCGCTCGCGCTGCGTTGCGCTGGATTCGCGGGCGCGGTGCTGCCGGCCGAACTGATCGCATTGCCGACCGCCGGCGCGCTGATCGAGAGCGCGGTGATGGTCGGCGCCACCGCGCCCGGCAATCAGCAAGGCGGCGAGTTTTGCCGCATCACCGGCCGCATCAAGGGGCTGAAGGCCGACACGCCCGATATCCGTTTCGATCTGAATCTGCCGCGCCGCTGGAACGGCCGCGCGCTGCAAATCGGCGGCGGCGGCTACAACGGCGTAGTGGTGAGCGGCACCGGCGTGATGCCGTTTTCGCCGGATCGCGCGCCGCTCGCCCAAGGCTATGCGACTTTCGGCGACGACTCGGGGCACGTCGGCGATTCGTCGCTCGCGGTGTTCGGCCTCGTCGACGAAGCCGTGACGAACTTCGGCTACGCGCACCTGAAGAAAACGCACGACGTGGCGGTTGCATTGATCGCGCGCGCGTACGGTCAGCCGCCGCAGCGCATGTACTTCGCGGGCGGCTCGACCGGCGGGCGCGAAGGCTACACGGTCATGCAGCGCTTTCCCGACGACTACGACGGGGTGATCGCCAATTCCCCCGCGCTCAATTTTTCCGGCGTGCGGCTGCTCGGCGTGAAGCTCGGCCATGCGGAATACGCGACGCCGGGCGGCTTCATTCCACCGTTGCTGCTCGAACGCGTGTATCAACGAACGATCGCGGCTTGCGACCGGCTCGACGGCGCGGCGGACGCCATCGTCAGCGACGTCGCCGCTTGCCGCGCGCACGAAGCGGAGATCATCGCGTCGTTGCGCTGCGCGGGCCGCGCGCCCGCGACCGACGAATGCCTCACGGACGCGCAACTCGCCACCTTGCTCGTGATGCGCGACGGCCTTTCGCTGCCGTACCGGCTGGCGTGGGACGTGACCGGCTATCGCGGCTACAACATTTTTCAGGGCACGCGTTTGAACGGCACGCTCGGGCTCGGACATCAGGCGGCGCGTTTGCCGGTGCCGACGTTCCTCGCCAACGGCTACCTGTTCGCGCAAGGCGACGGCTACGTCCGCTATTTCGTCGCGCGGGACGCCGGCTTCGATTCACTCAGGTTCGATCCGCAAGCTCCGGGCAAGTATCGCCAGCAACTGGTCGCCTTGTCGCAGACCATCGGCTCGATGAACCACGACCTCGCCCGCTACATTGCGCGCGGCGGCAAGCTCATCACGCTGCAAGGCCTCGCCGACGAAGTCATCAGCCCCAATCAGACGATCGCCTACTACGACGCATTGGTCGAGCGCTTCGGCATCGACCAGGTCAACGGGTTCATGCGGCTCTACATGGTGCCGGGTTTTCAGCACGGCGGCGGCGCGTTCATTCCCTCGGTGGATCTGTTGGGCGCGCTCGACAATTGGGTCACGCGCGGCGCGGCGCCCGAAACCTTGACGGCGACCGACATCGCCGCGGCCACCAATGGACGCTCGCGTCCGTTGTGCCGCTATCCGCTGTTTCCGCGCTACGCCGGCAAGGGCAACGTGAATCTCGCCGCCAGTTTCGTGTGCGCGGAACCGTGATGCGTCTCACGCGTAGTGCTTGAAAAAACCACAAGGGCGTTGAAAGGGAAAACCCGTCGCGGTTGCCGGCGCCGACCGTTCGTTTGCGCCTCGACGAAAGAGGGCGGCGACGCCCGTTTTAGGCGCCGCCGCCCCGGTTGCACGGGATCGGCTCGATAGAGCGTCGCTTGCGGTTACTGGCTGCCTTGCGTCGCGCCGCTCGTCCCGCGATTCATGTCGTCGCTGGTGCCGCTGCGCGTACCGTTCTTCATGCCTTTGTGCATGCCGCTGTTCGAACGGTCCGTCGGCAGGCTGTTGGGCGTGGCGCCGGTGCCGGTGCCCATGCCGCCGCCGGTGCCGGTCACGCCCGGCGAGCCATAGCCCGAATCGCTCGGGCTCTTCATCGTGCCGGGGCCGACGCCAGGTGTCGCGGTGCCGCCCGCTCCGCCCGTCGTGCCGCCGCCCGCGCCCACGCCGGTGCCGCCGCTGCCGGTCCCGCCCGCACCGCCGCCGGCCTGTGCATACACGCCGCCCGACAGCGCCATCACGAGCGCCGAAGCAAGGATTGTCCTGGTCATGTGTTTCATGGTTCACCTCCATGGAGTCGGATTGATGCCACGCAAGCGCATGTCGCTCGCATGGACGAACTGCCGCAAGCGATGTGCCCCGGACCGAACGGTGCGTCGCGGACAACGCGGCGGCGCGGCCCCGCACGCGCCGCTTGCGCGGGTTCGAATCGAATCCGGGGCTGCGCGGCAGCGTGTCTTGAATCGAGCATGGCGCGTTCCCGAAACGGTGCTTCGGAAGCCATTGAACCGCTGTGGCAGGCGCGTGGCCGCGACGTGTTCCGGCACCAGAGAGCGCTTTTCGGGCGCGCCGCGATGTCGCGCTGCACGCTTTGCCACTTTCCATTACATTGCGGGTGCGGTCGCGTGCTCGCGACGCTTTTTCCAATCAAATTACGGTGTCTGCCATCATCGAATCCATGCAGCCAATCGTCTCGGTCACCAATCTGTCGAAAACCTATGCCAGCGGTTTTCATGCACTGAAGAACATCGATCTGGCCATCAACCGAGGGGAAATTTTCGCCTTGCTCGGGCCGAACGGCGCGGGCAAAACCACGCTCATCAGCATCATCTGCGGCATCGTGAATGCGAGCGAAGGCCGCGTGACGGTGGACGGCCGCGACATCGCGGCGGACTATCGCGGCGCGCGTTCGCTGATCGGCCTCGTGCCGCAGGAACTCACCACCGACTCGTTCGAAACCGTCTGGGCCACCGTCTCGTTCAGCCGCGGACTGTTCGGCAAGCCGAAAAACCCCGCTCACATCGAGAAGGTGTTGCGCGACCTGTCGCTGTGGGAAAAGCGCGATAGCAAGATCATCACGCTGTCGGGCGGCATGAAGCGCCGC
Source organism: Paraburkholderia terricola (assembly GCF_900142195.1). Taxonomy (GTDB): domain Bacteria; phylum Pseudomonadota; class Gammaproteobacteria; order Burkholderiales; family Burkholderiaceae; genus Paraburkholderia; species Paraburkholderia terricola. Next base: position 33,675 of record NZ_FRAB01000009.1, on the reverse strand, counting down.
GTGCTGATCGCCAAGGCGCTCTCGCACGAACCGCGCGTGCTGTTCCTCGACGAACCCACCGCCGGCGTGGACGTGGAGTTGCGGCGCGATATGTGGAAGCTGGTGCGCTCGCTCGCCGCGAGCGGCGTGACGATCATCCTCACCACGCACTACATCGACGAAGCGGAGGAGATGGCCGACCGCATCGGCGTGATCAACGCGGGCGAGATCATGCTGGTCGAGGAAAAGACGGAGTTGATGCGCAAGCTCGGCAAGAAGCAGCTCACGCTGCAACTCGAGAGTCCGCTCCACGAGTTGCCGCCCGCGCTGGCCGGCTACGGGCTCGATGTCGCGAAGGGCGGCAACGAGCTGATCTACACCTACGAGGGCGATGGCGGGCGCACCGACATCATCGCGCTGCTCAAGGCGCTCGACGACGCCCGCATCCGCTTCAAGGACCTGCATACGACGCAAAGCTCGCTCGAAGACATCTTCGTCAGTCTGCTCCGGGGTAATCAATGAACATTCATGCAATTCGCGCGATCTACAAGTTCGAAATGGCGCGCACCTGGCGCACGCTGATGCAGAGCATCATCGCGCCGGTGATTTCCACGTCGCTTTACTTCGTCGTGTTCGGCGCGGCGATCGGCTCGCGCATCAAGGAAGTGGACGGCATCAGCTACGGCGCGTTCATCGTGCCGGGCTTGATCATGTTGTCGCTGCTGTCGCAAAGCATTTCGAACGCGTCGTTCGGGATTTACTTTCCGCGCTTTACCGGCACGATCTACGAGTTGTTGTCGGCGCCGGTCTCGTATCTGGAGATCGTCGTGAGCTACGTGGGCGCGGCGGCCACCAAGTCGATTCTGCTCGGGCTGATCATTCTCGCTACCGCGGGTCTGTTCGTGCCGCTGCAAGTGCAGCACCCGTTCTGGATGATCCTCTTCCTGGTGCTCACCGCGGTCACGTTCAGTCTGCTCGGCTTCATCATCGGCATCTGGGCGGACAGCTTCGAGAAGCTGCAACTCGTGCCGCTGCTGATCATCACGCCGCTCACGTTTCTCGGCGGCAGTTTCTATGCGGTCAATATGCTGCCGCCGTTCTGGCGCGCCGTGACGCTGCTCAATCCGATCGTTTATCTGGTGAGCGGATTTCGCTGGAGCTTCTATGGACTCGCCGATGTGAACGTCGAGGTGAGTCTCGGCATGACCGCGCTGTTTCTGGCGGTGTTTCTGGCGATCGTCGCGTGGATCTTCAAGACCGGTTATCGGCTCAAGAGTTGACGTGGGAGCGGGCGGACGTGACGGCGCTTGCCGTCACGTCACTTCGCGTCACTTCGCGTCACGTCCATCGGCTATGACACGTAGGCCTGCGCGACGTTGATCAACTGCACGCGGTTGCGCACCTTGAACAGTTGCCGCAAACGCCGCAGATGGTAGTCGACGTTATGCGGCGACAAGCCGAGGAAATAGGCGATTTCCTTGTCGCGCTGGCCCTGTACGACCGCCTTCAGCACCGCATGCTGCAAGTCGCTCAGCGCGACGCGCGGCGGCTGCGCCGGCGCGATGCCGATCACGCTCCTCGCGTGCGTCCAGATGAATTCGTGAATCGTGTGCGCGAACATCAATGTTTCGGCAACGATCGATTCGGTCATCCAGCGCGGATTGCCGATTTCCGAATTGAAGCACAGGCTTGCGCTCAGTTCCGGCTCGGGCAGCGGCATCTGCGTGAGGATCCCGCTCTTGCGCCCGTTCGCCTCCAGCATGTCGATCAGGCCGCCGAGCCGCTCGCTGCGCAGTTGCGCGCGCGGCAGGTCGGCACGCATGTCGGCCGTGCTCCACAGAAGCGGCATGCCGGTCGGGGAGGCGAGCGCCACGCGCGGGTCGAGCTCGAAATAACGCTCGCGGAAATAACGCGTGAGCCACGCCTGCGACTCGTAGCTGGTCAGCACGAACATCGTCTTGTGATGCGCGGTGGTGCGCGTGGCCGAATAGCTGAACGACTCGAAGCCGAGCTGCTTGATGCGCCGCCGCACGAACTCGATGCGGTCCTGCGCGCTGCCGAAACGCACCAGCGGACTGATGACCGGCGCCCGCCGCGCGGCGGGCGAGGGAGCGAGCGACGGCGTGCCGATCTCCTCTTCGGTGAAGAGCGTCAGAAAACCCGCGGGCGCCATGCCTGCGGTGCGGTTGGGTGTCCTGGATGCTTCAGCCGCGTGGGCCGATTTCTCGCGTTGCCGCGTGCCGGCCGGGTAAGCCGGTTGCGCGGTCAGCGCCGAGTTGTATGCCGCCGATGCCTGCCCGGCTTCGCCTTGCGGCGAGCCGGTCAGCCAGTGCGGCAGCGTATCGCATTCGTGTTCCATGAAACGGTAGCTCCGGCGTTCAGAACGCATGAAGGAAGACAAGCTGAATGATTAGCTATTTCCAAAAATTACGGTAGCCGGTTCCTTGCTATCATTTTTGGGATCTTGCGCTGACAGCAGGCCGGCAATGCGGCTGTGACAGGTTTTCTCATCTGCATACGGCACCTCCCTCGTAATGGACGACGTGATGGCACGAATTCCGAAGCTGACAACGACGCTCGCCTACGACCGCTACATGGCGGGCCAGAAACTGGTGTCGAGCGTGGAGCGCCCGTGGCGGCACCTGGTACTGCGCTCCTATCTCGAACCGGTCGAGCAGGAACTGCTGGAGGCGCCCGGCTTGCAGGACCTCACGCTGATGACGCTCGGCAGCGGCGCCGAACATCTCGAGCGCAACCTGAACGGGCGCTGGGAGAGCGCCGAGCTGCGCGTGGGCGACGTGTGGTTCGTGCCGCCCGCGCCGATCTCGTGGCGCTGGCGGTCGACCAGCGATGAGCCGCTGTCGACCGTCCATTTGCATATCGAGCGTGGCCTGATCGACAGCGTCGCCGATCAGATGGAACTCGACGGCTCGCGCGAGCTGTCGCTTGGCGACGCAATGCAGTTCAAGGATCCGCTGGTCGCCGCGATGATCGACGCGTTGCACCGCGCCGCGGCCGATCCGGCCGACTCGCGTCTCTATGTGGACGCGCTGGTTCACGCGCTCGCCGCGCATCTTCTGCAGCATTACTCGCGCGGCCGGCAAGCGCGGGGTGCCATGCCTGCACAGCGGCCCGACAGGCTGGTGCCGCGCCGCATCCGCCGCGTGACCGACTATATCCGCGCGAATCTGGCCGCCGATCTGGCGATCAGCGAACTGGCCGCGCAGGCCGGGTTAAGCAGTTTTCATTTTGCGCGCGTGTTTCGCCGCGAGACCGGAGAAACACCCCATCAGTTCGTCACGCGCTTGAGGCTCGAGCAAGCAGCGAGGCTTTTGCGCGCCACCCGGCAGACGGTGCTGCAGATTGCGATTGCAGTTGGTTTCGAGAGTGCCAGTCATTTCTCCGTGCAGTTCAAGCGTGGCTACGGCGTGACGCCGCTTGCCTACCGGCTGCGCGGCTGAAGTACGGATTGCGCGGCTGGAAGTGGCCGGTTGCCCGGCAGGCGATGTCTGAGCGGCGAGCCGCCGGTGGGTGCGGGACATGGACCCCGCCAATGTCTTTTTCCAGGGCCGGCGACGCTGCTCGGCCGCACGACCCCACCGCAGGCGCTGCGGCTGGTGGCCGGCTATGTTTTGCCATCAAGGCGCAAAGCGCGCAAAGTGCAACGCGCCGCCTTGCTGGAAACCACGTACGTTGCACAGTGTGCTGCGCATTGCGCGGCTTGCAAACTACGAACTTTCGTGACAGTGCAGCGGCCGGACCTGGCATGGCCGTGCCGTGCCGGGGTTACGGCCGTCTTTCGCGCGTGGCCTTGCTGCCTGGTGCAACTGGCCTGACGGCATGGACGGGAACTGTATCTGTCGAAGCCTTGCATCGGACGACAGAATAGCGGGCTTGCCCCAAAGCGCATGGCACGCGGGCGCGGCAGGTTCCAACGGGCGTCTTTCCGATCATTCCGTTCCACGGCCACGCCGCCACACCAGGATATCTAGCGATGCCCCGACTCCGAATCACTTCCTGCGGTTATGTGTTTATCGCCGAAACGCATCCCGACGCGCCGCAAACCGTGGCCGCCTTTCTGAAGCTGCTGCCGTACCGTCAGAAGATCATTCACGTGCGCTGGAGCGGCGAAGGCTGCTGGGTGCCGCTCGGCGACTTCAAGCTCGAGAACGACGGCGCCGCGGTCGGCTTCGAGAATCACACGAGCCATCCGTCGGTTGGTGACATTCTGTTTTATCCGGGCGGCTTCAGCGAAACCGAGATTTTGATTGCGTACGGATCGTGCTGCTTCGCGAGCAAGATGGGGCAACTCGCGGGCAATCACTTTCTGACCATCGTCGAGGGTAAGGACAAGCTGCGCGAACTCGGCACCAAGGTGTTGTGGGAAGGCGCGCAGGACGTGGTGTTCGAAAAGATCTAAAACGCTGGCGGCGTCGGCGGGCGCGGGCGGCATCGAGACCGCGCTCGCGAACCGTCGGGCCGCCGGTATGAAAGCGCGGGTCGACGACCTGTTCGAATACTCGATGGCGCCTGGGCGGCAAAACATCCGCTCGCGTTGGTCTCGCCCTCCGCCCGGTCCGGGCGCTGCTCCCATCTCGCCGTCGAGAAAACGGCTGACGATCTGACTCCGTTCCCACCACGAACAACTTCTCCCTGAGCGCGAGTGACGGGCCCTCGGGGGTGACCGTGACGGCTGCGCTTACGTTAAAGAATTTCACCGCGCGCGAATTGGCGCTTTCTGCGGTTGTCATTTGAGACAAATTAAGCTTTCTCTTGTATTTGCCTAATTGCATTTAGTTTGAATTAAGAGGTTTGGCATTTTCCGTCTTAAATCCATTATGCCGTTTTTGCTAATTAAAGCTAAAAATTAGCTTTTAGGATTAATCGTATTCGCGATATTGCGCCGTGACGGCAGACTGCCTCCATCGCCTTTATCGGCCGAGTGAAAGCGCGATGCGATCTTGGTTTCCTTTTGTTTTATAGCGTGGAATTGAGATTGCATAAGAAAAATCTCGGTAAATGAACTTTCGATTAAAAGATTGGGAGGAATGTTGAACCGGACTTATAAAACCGTATGGAATAGCGCCACTCGCACCTACGTCGCGGCTTCTGAAATGACGAAGAGCAGGGGCGCGAAAGGCGCGTCCGCATGCACGACACTGATGGCCGCTGGTGGAGGGCTTTTGAGCGCGTTGGCGTTCTCGCTGCCGGCCGGCGCCGCGGAATGCGAGTCGCCGGCGCAGTACTGTTCGAGCGCCGCGGAGGCGCTTGCGGCTCAAACCGGAGACGGGGTCACGCCGCCCGCCAACGATGCGGCCACCCCCGCGGAGTTGACTGCCGCGATCAATAACGCAAGCGTATTCGCCAGCAATCCGATCGTTGCGCCGGCCACCCAGCCGGCGGTTGCCGCGTCGAGCCTGGCTGCCATGCCCGCGCCGCTCGCAAGCGCGCCGGTGACCGACTATATTGCCGTCAGCCCGAATGTGGTCGGTGGCACCAGCACCAGCACGACGAGCTCGCTGAACGCAATGGCGATCGGGCCCGCCGCGGCGGCGAGCGGCATCAACGCGCTGACAGTCGGCGCCGGTTCCGGCGCCGCCAAGGACGGGACCACGGCGGTGGGCTCGGGCGCATTCGCGGTGTCGGCGAACGCGACCGTGATCGGTGCGTATTCGTCGGTGGCAGCCAACGCGGATAATTCGGTGTCGATCGGGTACTCATCCCGTTCGAGCAAGGTCAATGCGACGTCCATTGGCTCCTTCGCTAGCGCCGCCGCAAACGGTGCCGTCGCCATCGGCTACAAAACATTTATCCCGTCTTCCGGGGCGGATTCAGTGGTGCTGGGTTCCTATTCCTCGGCCACCGCAACGGGTTCGGTGGCGCTCGGCACGGGCGCGGTGGCAGACCGCGTCAACGTGGTGTCCGTGGGCAACCTCGCGCAAGGCCGGCAGATCGCCTATGTCGCGGCAGGCACGTTGCCTACGGATGCCGCCAACGTCGGCCAACTCTCGGGCGTGACCGGGGCGCTCGGCGGCGGCGCGGTCATCGACCCGGCAAACGGCGCGGTCGTCGCACCGGTCTATACGATCGGCGGCGCGACCTACAACGATGTCGGCGCCGCCCTGGCGGCGGTCGCATCGGGCAACGCGCTCGAAAGCGCGGATTCGCTGCGCTACGACACCGCGAACCATGACGTGGCGACGCTGGGCAACCCCGGCATGCCCGTCAAACTGACGAACGTCGCGGACGCCGCGCTGAACGCGGATAGTTCCGACGCCGTCACCGGCGCGCAGCTTTACGGCACCAATCAGGCAGTCGCGCAAAATACCGCCGACATCACCAACATCAGTAACGGTAGCGCTGGCCTGCTGCGGCAAAATCCGACCTCGCGCGACCTGACCGTCGCAAAGGACACGGACGGCAAGCATGTCGACTTCACGGGCACCGCGGGGCCGCGTGAACTGCTCGGCGTGGCCGCGGGTACGACCGCAAGCTCCGCGATCAATCTGGGCCAGCTCAGCCCGGCTGTCGCATCGCTTGGCGGCGGCGCAACCGTCAGTGCCAGCGGTTCGGTAACCGGCCCGACGTATCGCGTGCAAGCCGGCACGCAAACCACGGTGGGCGGCGCGCTCAGCTCGCTCGACACGGGCCTGACGTCGCTGGAAACCCGAATCAATAGCGGCACCATCGGTCTGGTCACGCACAATCCGAGTACTCGCGACATTCTGGTTGGCGCGGCAATGTTCGGAACCCGCGTCGACTTCGCCGGCGCGAGCGGCACCCGCGTGTTGGACGGCGTGGCGGCCGGCGCGGTCAACGACGCCAGCAGCGAAGCGGTGAACGGCGCGCAACTTCAGGCGAACACCGCGAGCACGGCTGCGGCGCTAGGCGGCGGCGCCCGCGTCGCCGCGGACGGAACGGTCACGCGCCCCGTCTACGACGTCGGCGGAAAGACATACGGCGACGTGGGTTCCGCACTTGCGGCGGTGGTCTCGGGCAGCACGGAGGCTGGAGCCGATGCGGTTCGATACGATTCGGCCGAGCACGCTTCGGTGACATTGGGCGGCACTGCGCCGGTACAGGTGACGAACGTGCGCGCCGCCACGCTCGACGCCGGCAGTCTCGATGCCGTCAACGGCGCGCAACTGTACGAGACCAACGAGGCCGTCGCGCGGAACACGGATGGCATCACGAACCTCGGCCAGCGCGTCACCGACAACACCACGAATATCACCCACCTCGACGCGCGCACCACGACGATCGAAGGGAATGTGAGCCACATCGCGAACCAGATCACGAACGGTGAGCTCGGGCTCTTGCGGCAGGATCAGGAGTCGCGCGATCTCACCGTCGCGAAAGACACGGACGGCGCTCGCGTCGACTTCGGCGGCACTGCCGGCTCCCGGGAGTTGATCGGGATTGCGGCGGGCACCACGGATACGTCGGCGATCAATCTGGGCCAGTTCAAGCCGATGGTGACCGCGCTTGGCGGCGGCGCGCAGATCAACGCCGACGGTTCGGTGACCGGCCCCACGTACTAGGTTCAGGGCGCCACGCAAACCACCGTCGGCGACGCGCTCGGCTCGCTCGACACCAGCCTCACCACGTTGCGGCAGAACATGGAGACCGGCGGCATCGGCATCGTCACGCAAGATAGTCTGTCGCGCGTGATCAACGTCGGCGCGACGACGGACGGCAATCTGATCGACATGGCCGGCACGGCAGGCAATCGGGTCGTCACCGGCATGGCGCGAGGCGCGGTCAGCGCGAGCAGCAACGATGCGGTCAACGGTTCCCAACTGCACGCGCAGGCAGCGAGTACGGCTGTCGCGCTCGGCGGCGGCGCAACCGTGAATGAGGATGGATCGGTGACGGCGCCGTCGTACAGCGTGGGCGGTGCGGTCGTGAGCAATGTGGGCAGCGCCATCACCAACCTGGACGGCCGCGTGACGCAGAACAGCAGCGACATCATGAATCTGCAAACCTCCGTCGGCAGCATCAGCGGGACGGTGGCGAATGCGGTGCAGTACGACAGTTCGGCTCATGACAAGGTCACGCTCGGAGGCACCGCTGCCGACGCGCAGAAGGTCCAGCTAACCAACCTGAAGGACGGCGATATATCAGCCACGAGCAGCGATGCGGTGACGGGTGCGCAGCTCTGGAGCACCAACCAGCGGATCGGCAATCTCGATCAGACGGTGCGGAATAGCCAGCAGAACGGCAGCGCCTATCTCGCCACCAATAGCTCCGGTAACGCGGCGCAGGCGATCGGCAACGGTTCGGCGGCGATCGGCGGAGGCGCGATAGCATCGGCGCCCAACGCAGTGGCGATCGGCGAGGGTTCGGTGGCCGATCAGACGAACACGGTGTCGATAGGTTCAGCCGGTAACGAGCGCCGCATCACCAACGTCGCGGCGGGACAGGCGCCCACCGACGCCGTGAACATGCAGCAGTTCCAGGGCAGCATGAGCGACATGGCGCGTAACGCGTATTCGGGAACGGCGTCGGCTATCGCGCTGGGCATGGTCCCCGAAGTCGACGCGAACAAGAACCTCGCGGTCGGTGTCGGCACGGCCGGCTACAAAGGCTATCAGGCGGTGGCGGTTGGCTTGTCGGCGCGCGTCACGCAGAGTCTGAAGCTGAAACTCGGCGCGGGCATCAGTTCAGCCGCGACAACCGTCGGCGCCGGTGCGGCGTATCAGTGGTAGGAGAGAGGCGGAAGTCGGACGCGCCTTGACCGGCGCGGGTGCTCCGCAGTGAGTCAGCGGCAGTGAGTCAGCGGCAATGAGTCAGCGGCAGTGAGTCAGCGTGAGCGACTCAGCGGCAGCAAGCCGGGCCGGCGGCGAGTCAAACTCCCGCCGGCACCCCGCGCGTTTTCACGACGCGCGGGGTGCTACCGCACTTACCTGAACAGCTTCATCGCTTGCGAAAGCGTATTGAACACGCCCCACGCCAACGGGAGCGTCACATACAGCCAGAAGACGGCGAGCTTGACCTTGTTGGTCGGATGCACGGCTTGAATCGTCGACATGCGGGTCTCCTTAGGCGCCTTTGGCGAGTTGAGCGTCGGTCATGTGATGCTTGTCGTCCACCCGCTTGACCAGCAGATTGCAGACGAAGCCGATCACCAGCAGCACGACCATGATGTGAATCGTCATCGTGTAGGCGTCCGCCTTCGCCACGCCTTGCGACACCTGGTACGCGCGGATGTAATTCACCAGCACCGGCCCGGCAACGCCCGCCGCGGCCCATGCGGTCAACAGACGGCCGTGAATGCCGCCGACGAACGCGGTGCCGAACATGTCCGCGAGATAGGCGGGCACGGTCGAGAACCCGCCGCCGTACATCGAGAGGATCACGCAGTAGGCGAGCACGAAGAGGGCGATCTGGCCTGAAGCCGCGAAGCCGGGCACGAGGTAGTACAGCACGGCGCCGAGCGCGAAGAAGATGAAGTAGGTGTTCTTGCGGCCGATCCAGTCGGAAGCGGAGGCCCACACGAAACGGCCGCCCATGTTGAACAGCGAGAGCAGACCGACGAAACCGGCTGCCGCGGCCGGCGTCACCGTGTCCTTGAAGCTCTCCTGGATCATCACCGAAGCCTGGCCGAGAATGCCGATGCCGGCCGTCACGTTCAGGAACAGCACGAGCCAGATCAGATAGAACTGCGGCGTCTTCAACGCCTGATCGATATGCACGTGGTTGTGCGAAATCATCTTCTTCTGCTGGGCTGCGGGCGGCGTCCAGCCGGCCGGCTTCCAGTCGGCGGGCGGCACGCGGATCGCGAGCGCACCGATCGACATCGAGATGAAATACGCAATGCCGAGCACGATGAACGTCTCGGCCACGCCGATGCTCGTTGCGCTGCGGAAATGGTTCATCAGGGCCACCGACAAAGGCGCGGCAATCATCGCGCCGCCGCCGAAGCCCATGATCGCCATGCCGGTCGCCATGCCGCGGCGATCCGGGAACCAGCGGATCAGCGTCGACACCGGCGATACATAGCCGAGGCCGAGTCCGATTCCGCCGATCACGCCATAGCCGAGATATAGCAGCACGATCTGATGCAGATACACCCCGAGCGCGGAAATCAGAAAGCCGCCGCCGAAGCAGCATGCCGCGGTGAACATCGTGCGGCGCGGGCCGACGTGCTCGAGCCACTTGCCGGCAAAGGCCGCCGACAAGCCCAGGAACACGATCGCCAGCGAAAAGATCCAGCCGAGGGAAGTGAGCGACCAGTCGTCAGCGGCGGATTGCGTGATGCCGATAACCTTGGTCAGCGGGCCGTTGAATACGGAGAACGCGTACGCCTGGCCGATACAGAGGTGGACGGCGAGGGCCGCGGGCGGAACCATCCAGCGTGAAAAGCCCGGCTTGGCAACGGTGGCTTCTTTGGAAAAGAAGGATGCGGAGCCTGAATTCCCGCTCGGCTCGGTGATGCTGCTCATTGGTCGGTCTCCGGTGTGACAAATGCTTTGTTATCGGCGTTTAGCGCAAATGCTTTAGGGGCCATGCCTAAAAACCGGCAGGTTTGCGCGCCGCTGATATATGTTTTTTTGTTTCATATCGCGGGCGCGGACTCGGGCTGAGACCTGCAGGGTCGAACGATAGGGCGCGCGGTTGGCCTTGGCAATATGAGATGGAAATGCATAAGGTATTGACCTGACGAAACGTCGCCGGACGGATCGAATTGGGGCGAAGCGGTAAGAAAAAGAAACGCCGCGCCCAAACAAAACGGGCCGGCCGTGGCAGCTTCGCCACGGCCGGCCCGTCGTCGTCAACGAGGGTTTGCCGGAGAATCAGGCGATCGTGCGCCCGGTTTTCATCTTTGCCGCCACGAGCACGGAGATCAGGCAGCCGATCGCCAGATAAGCGGCGACCGGGTGCCACGAGCCGCCGGCAAGACTGACCAGCGCCACCGCGATAAACGGCGTGAAACCGCCGCCGACCACGCTCGCCACCTGATAGCCCACCCCCGCGCCGCTATAGCGATACTCGGTGCCGAACAGTTCGGTGAACATCGGCTGCTGAACGCTCACGACCATGTCGTGCGCGATATTGGCGAGCATTACCGCGAAGACCACGATCCATACGGTGGAGCGTGCTTCGAGCGCGAGAAAGAAGGGCACCGCGCTGAACATGCCGACCAGCGCGCCGACGATGTACACGCGGCGGCGGCCGAAGCGGTCCGCGAGCCAGGCAAAGCACGGAATCGTCACGCAACTCACGCCGCCCACCAGCAAGCCGATCGTGAGAAAGAACTCGCGCGGCATGTGCAGATTGGCCGTCGAGTAGTTCAGCGCGAACGCCGTCACGATGTACATGGTGAACAGTTCGGCGAGCCGCAGCGCGATGATCAGCAGGAACGCCTTCGGATGCCGCAGCAGTGCTTCCACGATCGGCAGGCGCACGCTGCGCTCGCCATGCTCTCCGACTTTTTCGACGAATTCCGTCGACTCCTCCATGCTCGAGCGGATCCACAGCGCGATCAGCACCAGCACCACGCTGAACAGGAAGGGCAGACGCCAGCCCCAGCTCAGGAACGACGCGTTGTCCATCGAACGGCTAATCAGCGTGACGAGCCCCGTCGACAATACCAGGCCCACGCCGTAGCCGACCTGCACGCCGCTGCTGTAGAACGCTTTTTTCTTCTCCGGCGCGCTTTCGACCGCCATCAAAGCCGCGCCGCCCCATTCACCGCCGACCGCGAAGCCCTGGATCGCGCGCAACGTCACGAGCAGCACCGGCGCCCACCAGCCGATGGTGGCAAAGGCCGGCAGCAGACCGATCGCGGCGGTCGAGAGGCCCATCATCATCACCGTGAGGACCAGCATGCGCTTGCGTCCGAGGCGGTCGCCGTAATGTCCGAACACGAAGCCGCCAAGCGGCCTGAACAGAAAGCCGACGCCGAAGGTGGCGAACGCCGCGAGCGTGCCCATCGCCGGGCTGACCTTCGGGAAAAACTCCGAGTTGAAGACGAGCGCGGCGACGATGCCGTACAGCAGAAAGTCATACCAGTCGACTACCGCGCCGACGAAGCTGCCGAGCGCCGCCTTGCGTGCCTGGCTGCGCGTCTTGCGGTTGTCGGCCATTGCGGATGGCTGGATGGTGGTGCTCATGACGGTGTCTCCTTTTAACCTTTGGCTGCTGGGTGGCTCGGGTGGTAGGTCCCGGCGCACTGGCCGTCGCCGGCCCCTTGCAGGATTTCCGGAAGGTTAGTGAGACGAGACGGATCGCACAATCGGCATTCGGGCGAAACTGCGCGATAATCGGACGCGAGTGCGCGAATAGCGCGCGTTTTGCGCGTTTACACCGACCGCTACCGCATTTCCGCGACGGGGGAAGCATCCGGAGCGCGCCCGTGCTACCTTGGTGACGTCGTCTGAAAAACAACAACTACTGATATACTGAATACAGAATATTGACTTATGCGGCGTTGCAGCATATGATTGAGTCATTCCTTCACTCAATCATTCGGAGTTACAAATGGAACTTGTTCCTCTCGCCCTGCTCGCCGCTGCCTTCGTAGGCTTAGGGTCTGCCGCCACTGTCCTGTTGACTCGCTGGATTCCCCAGCCGGTCGCGCAACTCGCAGCGCAACATGGCCGATTCGTAGGTTTGGGCGAACAGCGCGTCGGGGTAGCGGCAGCACGATATCGTTCACATGTTCAACATGAGGCGATGAATGTCGTCAGAACTTCAAACTGAAGCAGTGTCAACACCATTAACGTTGTCATTACAGCCGATCGGCGCAAGCGCGAGCTTGCGCGATCAGGCGTATGCGATGCTCCGCCAGGCGATTGCCGACGCGGACATCTACCAGTCCCGCGAGGAAATTCGTCTCGACGAGCGCGTGCTGAGCGAATCGCTCGGCGTGAGCCGCACGCCGGTGCGCGAGGCGATGACGCTACTGGAGCAGGAAGGTTTTCTGCGCATGGTGCCGCGGCGCGGCATTTATATCGTGCGCAAGAGCAAGCGCGAAATCGTCGAAATGATCCAGATGTGGGCCGCGCTCGAAAGCATGGCCGCGCGCCTTGCGACGCTGCACGCCACGGACGAGGAAATCGCCCGGCTGCGCCACATGTTCGACCATTTCCGCGACGCCACGCCGGCTGAACACATCGCCGAATACTCGGATGCGAATATCGCGTTTCACCAGGCGATCGTCGAATTGTCGAAGTCGCGGATCATTCTCGACACGATCAAGAACATCTTCATCCACGTGCGCGCGATCCGGCGCATGACCATTTCACAGAGCGACCGCGCGTCGCGCTCGATCGTCGACCATCTGCGCATTATCGAGGCGCTTGAACAGCGTGATACCGAACTGGCCGAGCGGCTCACGCGTCAGCATTCGCTGGATCTCGCTGCGTTTGTCGAAGCGAATTGCGACTTTCTGGATTGATGCGCTCGAGCGCTCCAATGGCTTAGCGAATAAAAAGTCCGCGGTGATCAAAACACCGCGGACTTTTTCGTTTGGCTGCGGCCTTCATCCGCGGCTCATCACCCTTCGCCGCCCACACGCCTGCCTCAGTGCCGCCCGGCTAAGCCAGCCCGGTTGTCGCCACCGTGCCCTAGGCCCATGATTCCCGCCTTCATCCGTTGCATTCCCTACCTTCTAGCATGACTGTCCCGCCGAGGCGTTCGGTATAAAACCTCGGTTGACGCAAACTCGAATTTGGTATGTGATATATCAAATATCGCGAGCGCATTCGTGACCAGGCGAGAACAGGACGGTACTCAGGAGACAACATGGGCAAAGCACTCGACGGCGTGCGCATTCTCGATTTCACGCACGTGCAATCGGGACCGACCTGCACGCAGTTGCTCGCATGGTTCGGCGCGGACGTGATCAAGGTGGAGAGGGCCGGCGTCGGCGATATCACGCGCGAACAGCTGCGAGACATTCCCGACGCGGACAGCTTGTACTTCACGATGCTCAATCACAACAAGCGCTCGGTCACCGTCGATACGAAGAACCCGGAAGGCAAGCAGGTTCTCGAGGCGCTGATTCAGACATGCGACGTCCTGGTGGAGAACTTCGCTCCGGGCGCGCTCGACCGGATGGGCTTCACGTGGGAGCGAATTCAGGAGCTGAATCCGCGCATGATCGTCGCTTCGGTGAAGGGCTTCGGCCCCGGGCCCTATGAGCATTGCAAGGTCTATGAGAACGTCGCGCAATGCGCGGGCGGTGCGGCTTCAACCACCGGCTTCGACGACGGCCCGCCGGTCGTAAGCGGCGCGCAGATCGGCGACAGCGGCACGGGTTTGCATCTGGCGCTGGGCATTGTCACCGCGCTCTATCAGCGCACGCACACCGGGCGCGGCCAAAAGGTGCTTGCAGCGATGCAGGACAGCGTGCTCAACCTGTGCCGCGTGAAGCTGCGCGACCAGCAGCGGCTCGAGCGCACCGGGGTCATGAAGGAGTATCCGCAATATCCGAACAGTACGTTCGGTGAAGCGGTGCCGCGTGCGGGCAACGCATCGGGCGGCGGCCAGCCGGGCTGGATTCTCAAATGCAAGGGATGGGAGACCGACCCGAACGCATACATCTATTTCATCACGCAGGCGCCGGTGTGGGTGAAGATCTGCAACGTGATCGGCAAGGAGGAGTGGGCCACCGATCCCGACTATGCGACGCCCGCCGCACGCCTGCCGCGTCTGAAGGAAATCTTCGCCGAGATCGAGCGCTGGACCATGACGAAGACCAAGTTCGAGGCGATGGAAATCCTCAACCGGTACGACATTCCGTGCGGGCCGATTCTGTCGATGAAGGAAATCGCCGAGGAGCCCTCGTTGCGCGAAACGGGCACGATCGTCGAAGTGGATCATCCGACGCGCGGCAAGTATTTGACGGTTGGCAATCCCATCAAACTGTCCGATAGCCCGACCGAAGTGCAGCGCTCGCCGCTGCTTGGCGAACACACCGACGAGGTCATGACCGAGCTCGGCTATTCGCGCGAGCAGATCAGCGCGTTACGTGCGGTCGGGGCGATCTAGGCCTACCGAGGTCTGGGTGCGTGCCGCCCCGGCTCGCGGGGCGGAGCTAGTGGGAAGCGTTCGATTAGCGACGACAAGCATCGCCTGACGGGCGGACCCGCTTCTGGTCCCTCTGCCTGACGCGATGAAAGCGCAACACGGAGGAGCACACATGCCGCAACCTTCCGACAGTGCCGAATGGCTCGACATGTCGTGTTTGCTTGCCGCTGTGCTCGGCATTCTGCTGGGTGTTGCGCTTGCCGCGCTCGGACAACTGCCGCTTGCGTGGCGATCGCGACGTCAGCCTGCGTGGCGCGCTGGCGCATTGGCCGCGGTACAGGTGGCGCTTTTCGCGGCGGGCACTGGCGGTGGCTGTAGTGTGGTCGCTGCCGCCGTAGTGGGCGCCGCGTTCGGCGCATGGCGCGTGCGCAAACGCGATCTGACACGGCGGCCGCTGCTCGTCGCGTTGGCCGGCATCGCCACGGGACTCGCTGTCATGACGGGCGGATTCGCGCGCTATCTGTTCTCCGCCGCGCAGGCGAATGCCGAGCGTATCGAACGTATCGAACTTTATGCCGCGGTATTCATGGGTGCGTTGATCTTCGCCGCGTCGGCGATCGCATTCTGCAAACTGCTCGGTGTGTTGCAGGCGAGCGCGGCGGCGCGTCCGGGTCACCGCATCGTCAATCTGTTTGCGCTGTTGCTATGCGGATGGCTCGGCTATGGCTTCGTCACCGAGCAGGCGCAGCCGTTCGGTTTCGCCGCGCTGCTCGCGATGAGCGCGCTGGCTTGTGCGATGGGCGTGCATCTGATGACGAGCCGCGAATACTCAAACGACCACGCGAGTAATCACGGCTCGCATGCACATGCGTTCGCTGCCCGTCGCGATGGGCTCATCGCGGGACAGTCAGGGCTGCTGGCGCGCATCGAATGGCGCGGTGGCGAAGAGCAGGCCTGGGCGTGGCGAGAGATCGCGCCGGGCAGGGTGCGTGCGGCATCCAGGCACCGTCGCGGTTGGCATGACAGCAGGAATCTGGATGGGCAAAAGCGTCGCTGTGTTCGCGATTCGGGCAGTCATTCCGCGATGCGCCGTCAAATATGAAGGCGCGTTTTTTTTGCGGCAATGGCGGCGCGCCTGGCGAGATTGCGATCCCGCCAAAGCCCTCAGTCGCCCGCCGATGCGAACTCGCTGTAGTAATGGGCCTTCCTTTGCAGGATCAGTTGCGCAAGAAAGTCGGCATCGTACGCGCGATGGAGATGGGCGTGAAAGCGCTCGATATAGGCGGTGATACGCGCCGCTTCACCGTTGAATTCCTTGAGCACCTCGAGCATCGCATGGTCCCAGCGAAAACGCAGACCGAGATCGCTGAAGGCGGCGTTGTAGGCGCTCAGATGCGCGTCGTCGGAACTGCCGGCGGCAGTACGGCCAGTGCGCGTGCTGGCGAAAGACTCAACCGAAGCGTAGGTCATGATCGGCCTCCTGGGCTGACGAGTAATCAAACCAGCTCGCAGCATAAAAGCGCCGACGAATTTCCAATAGTTAAAGTTTTATTGGGTACCCATAGCCTAGCGTTTATATACGCTCAGTTCCCGCACTCGCGTGATCTTTTCGATCAGGTTCGCGCCTTCTTCCATCAGAAAACGTTTGAAGGCGACCGCGACCGGCGGCAGGCGTTTGTTCTTCCGATGCACGACGTACCAGTTCAACATCAGAGGAAAGCTCTCGACGTCGAGCACGACGAGGTGGCCCAATTGCAATTCGAGGCTGATCGTATGTGCGGACAGGAATGCGATTCCCATGCCGGCAATCACGGCCTGCTTGATCGTCTCGGTGCTTTTGATCTCCATGGCGATCTTGAGATTGGCGAGACGTCCGGCGAAGCCTTCTTCCATCGAATTCCAGGTATCCGAGCCGCGCTCGCGCACGATGAAGGCCTCGCTCGCCAATTGGCTCATCTTGATGTTGCGTTTGTTGGCGAGCGGATGCGTGGGCGCGGCCACGATCACATACGGGTGAGGCGCGAACGGCTCGTTGGTCGCGTCCGTTTCATGCGGAGGGCGCACCATTACCGCGAGGTCGGTTTGGTTGCTCGCGAGCTGATGCAGCAATTCGTCGCGATTGTGCACCGCGAGATTGAGCACGACGCCGGAGTAGCGGCGCGTGAATTCGGCCAGCACGCGCGGAAAGAAGTAATCGCCCGCACTGATCACCGCGACATTCAGCTTGCCGCCCGAAACGCCCTTGAGTTGCCCCATGGCTTCGTCGACTTCGTGGAACTGCTGAATGATCGCGCGGCTGTAGTGGAGCATTTCGGTGCCGGCCGGCGTCAGGTAGATCTTTTTGCCGAGCTGTTCGAACAGCGGCAGCCCCGCGTGCTCCTCGAGTTGGCGCACTTGCGTGGAGACGGCGGGCTGTGTGAGATGCAATTCCTCCGCCGCACGCGAGAAGCTCAGATGGCGCGCCACCGTTTCGAAAACCTTCAATTGCCGCAGCGTGGCATTGCGCATCGTCATGACCGATGTATAAGCAAATGTGAATCAACATAATAACAAACTTTAATTATTAGTAATTCAGCAATCACCCTAGCATGGCTCTCACATCGAAGTGGAATGGCCCGCTGCTGTACTCGGGTTAACGCTTGGAGTTGGTGGCTAGGCGCACGAAGCGGCGAAGGTTTGTGTTGCAGCGCGGATGTTAATCGATCGGGATAAGTAAGCTTACAACCACGACGATTAAGCGCCGAAGTTCTTCCCCGAAAAACAAGCTTTCGGGTCGTAACGATAAGGTGGACAGGACACGGCACGCTGGGCCGGCTGAACCAGATAAATAGCGGAGACAAGGCACATGGACAACATCACTCGCCGGAAGACGGCCAGGGCGTTTTGAGCGAACCGTTGGTGGCAGCTCGTCATCGGCATGGTGTGCATGGCATTGGTGGCGAATCCGCGATACGCATGGACGCTGTTCGTCACACCGATGAATGCACGACATCAGATCCTCGCGGCTTAGCCACTGGCCCGAGCAAACGGGGAATAGCATGAAGCGCCGCGCCGCAGGTAAGTCATGAACGTCTCGCTGCAGCAGCTCAAGGTATTCGTCGCCGTCGCCCGTGAGCGCAGTTTCACGCGCGCCGCGCGTCAATTCGATCTGACGCAATCGGCGGTGAGCCGCTGTGTACGCGAGCTCGAGGACTCGCTCGAACTGAAACTATTCGACCGCACTACGCGTCAGGTGGCACTGACGAATGCGGGCGCCAGTCTCGAGCGAAGAATCGGCCGCCTGCTCGACGAAATCGAGCTGACATTGCGTGAGGAACGCGCCGCTTACGATGGCCATACCGGCGTCGTGGCGCTGGCCAGCAATCCGGTGTTGTCGTCGAGTTGGGTCGCGCAGGGACTCGCGCGTTGCACGGCGGCTTTTCCCGAACTGATCGTATCCGTGGAGGACCAGCCGCAAAGCGGCGTGCTCGCGAGTGTCGAGCAAGGCGAGGCGGATTTCGGCGTCGTCTCCACGGCTGAACCTCTCGCGGGTGATTTGTTGCACGCGCAAGTGGTCTTCACGACGCCGCTGCATGCGGTCATGCCGCCCACGCATCCGCTGGCGTGCGAGACGAGCGTTGCGTGGAGCACGTTGCAGGAATGGGCGCTCGTCACGTTGAATGCGGATGCGGGCGTGCGCGCGGCGGTTGAACTCGCTTTCAGCGCGAATGGACTGAAACGGCGCACGGTGCAGGAATTCGGGCACGTCGCGGCGGTATTGCGCATGGTCGAACTCGGGCTTGGCGTCGGCGTGTTACCCGTCGACGCGCATTGGCCGCCGTTGGCCGCATCGCTAGTAAGCCGGCCGCTCTTGCCCGAGATGAATCTCGCGACGCTGCTCGTGCATCGTCGCAACCGCTCGCTCAGACCGAACGCCGCGGCGGCCTGGGCGCAGTTCGCGGCGCTGGCCGCGACGCCTTTGGCGGCCGTTGAGGCCGCGCCCTCCGCTTCTTCTCACGGATTCGTGTGGCCGGAGGTGGCGCGAAGCGGTGCCGTACTGCACGAGCCTTAGGCTTGGCATCGCGAAGCGCAGACCGCAGCCAATGGCTTCGTCCCTGGCGAGATTGTCGCGATCGAAAGTTCACCCGGTTGAAGGCGGTGTAGTTGCAATCGATCAATTGACCGGAGTATCCCGGCGTCAAAAAAGGATCGAACGCATTGCGCGTCCGATCCGTTTCCTCGCCAGCTTCAAGAGTACACGGTGGCGTTCAATCGCCCTGCAATGCCATCTTCTCGCGCAGTTTGACGAGCGCCAGCACCACGTCGATGGTCGGCGTGGGTTCGCCGACGAGACGACCCATCTCCTGCACCACCGTCAGTAGCGGATCGATCTCCATGGGTCTCCGATTCTCCAGATCGACCAGCGTGGAAGTTTTATGCGCGCCGACCGCACCCGCACCGTCGATACGTTTTTCCACATCAACGCGAAAATGCACGCCGAATTGATCCGCGATGCGCTTGGCCTCGAGCATCATCGTGCGTGATACCGCGCGCGTGCCGGGGTCGCTCGTGAGGATATCGAGCGTGGCGTGAGTCAATGCGCTAATCGGATTGAAGCACAGGTTGCCCCACAACTTGAGCCAGATTTCGTCGCGGATATTGTCGCGAACCGGCGCGTCGAAACCGGCCGCCTGCATGATTTCTTGCAACTGCTGAATGCGCGGCGTGCGCTCGCCGCTCGGCTCGCCGATCGGGAATTTCTTGCCGTACACATGCTTGATCACGCCGGGTTCGACGATCTCCGCTGCGGGATACAGCACGCAGCCGATCGCGCGTTCGGGGCCGAGCTTGGTCCATTGCGCGCCGTCGGGATCGATGCTCGCGAGGCGCGTGCCGGCGAACTTGCCGCCGTGCTGATGGAAGTACCAATACGGAATGCCGTTTACGCCGGTGACGATCGCCGTGTGCTTGCCCAATAGCGGCTGCATTGCGTCAACCACGCCGGGCAGCGAGTGCGCTTTCAGCGTGATGATCACGAAGTCCTGCACGCCGAGTTCGCGTGGATCGGACGTGCAGCGTACCGGCGCGCTGAACGTCTCGCCATCCATGATCAGACGCGCGCCGTGTTCGCGCATTGCCGCGAGATGCGCGCCGCGCGCGACGAAACTCACGTCAGCGCCGGCGCGTGCCAACTGCACGCCCATCATGCCGCCAATCGCTCCCGCTCCGAAGATGCAAATCTTCATGATGCCGTCTCCTGTGACTATGTAAATCTTTTGCCCGATGCCACCTTTCACCGATGCAAGGCGGCGGGCCACTAATCGAGCATACGGGCGCCGCGCAATCACAGATAGTTAAAGTTTCTCGATCGATGCATTAGCAATTGATTATGAAAGGAGCGCGGCGCGAACTGCTCTCAAGAGATGCGGAATTCATCGGACGCGGATTGGAAAGCGATCCATTGGACCGGCTAAAGCGGCGGCCATTTGGGAAATTTCGCACTCTACGGCGATGCCAGCCAGAGCAGAATGCGCCTTCTTTAAGAATTGACCCATTGAGGCGGAACCGTGAACAAACACGCTGCAAGTGATGCCGCGAATAAGAACGTTGATTTGGCGCGTTTGGCTGAATTGCCGTCTCTCGTACCGGTGCGAGGTTTGCCGCGTGTCGAAACCGGTTCTCGGCGTTGCTGCCTGGCTGGATGCTAGAGCCAAGCACGATGCCGATCGTGATTCGTCAAGCCGGTACGCGTAACTTCGTCGATAAAGAGGGCGTGCTGGCGCGCCTGCTCGATGTGATGCTGATCCCGCTGGGCGCGGCTCTGGCGTCGCATTTCTTCATGCCGGACTCGGGGCACTTGATTGTCGAGGGTGCGTTTGTCGCATTCGATATGGCGCTCGGCATTCTGCTCTTGCCGTTGTTCGGTGTTTACGACTCATGGCGCGGCCGCTCCAAATGGCATCTGAGTCTGAACATTGTGTTCGGCTGGATCATCGTGCAGGTCTGCGGCCTTGCCTTGATGTTTCTGCTTCATCGCACAGCATCGATCTCGCGAATCTGGTGCGTGAGTTGGACCGTGATGACGGCAACGGGTCTGGTGGCGTCGCGGCTGCTCGTGCATGCAGTGCTTCAGCGAATGAGGCGCGCCGGGCGCAATTTGCGCACGGTCGCCGTGGTCGGCGCGGGCGCGCATCGCGACAGCGTGATCGCCAACATTGTGAAGTCGCCTGGCGCGGGTTTCCGAGCGGTCGGGGCGTTCAACACGCGACGGGGTAGCGAGCCGGACGTTCCGGGCTTGCCGTCGTTTGCGCACTTGCGTGAATTCGCGGATTGGGTGCGCCGCGAAAGGATCGAGGAAGTATGGATTGCGCTGCCGATGTCCGAAGAGCGCACCGTATTGCGGATCATCG
The DNA here is from genome assembly GCF_900142195.1 of Paraburkholderia terricola. GTDB lineage: Bacteria > Pseudomonadota > Gammaproteobacteria > Burkholderiales > Burkholderiaceae > Paraburkholderia > Paraburkholderia terricola. Next base: position 12,331 of record NZ_FRAB01000009.1, on the reverse strand, counting down.
ACGAGTTCAGCGGCGACCTCGTCAATTTGCGCTTTATTCCCGACGTACGCGGCCTTGCGATGTTCGACCGGAACGTCGTGGACCTGATCGGCGCGCCCGCTATCAATTTGATGGCTTCGCCGATGACTCCCTACGCCCTGATTCAGAAAGCGATTTTCGATCGGCTGTTTGCCGCGGCGGTCCTGATTGCATTGTTACCGCTGATGTCGGCGATTGCGGTGGCCGTCAAGTCGACATCGAAAGGACCGGTTCTGTTTACCCAGCGGCGCAAGGGGGCGGACGGGCGTGTCTTTCGCATCTACAAGTTCCGTTCGATGAGCGCGCATGCGGAGCAGCCCGGGGTGGTTCGCCAGGCTACACGCGGAGATCCGCGCATCACTCGCGTCGGCGCTTTCTTGCGCCGTACGAGTCTTGACGAGTTGCCGCAATTCTTGAATGTGCTGCGTGGCGAAATGTCGGTGGTCGGACCCAGGCCGCACGCAATAGAACACGACGACCAATACCGGTCCATCGTCGACGGCTATATCCATCGTTACAGGATTAAGCCGGGCATCACCGGGTGGGCTCAAGTGAACGGATTTCGCGGAGAAACCGACCGGATAGAAAAGATGCAGGGGCGTGTGGAACACGATCTGTATTACCTGCGGAACTGGTCGTTCGGGTTGGATATGCGCATCGTTCTTGCGACGGTGGTGAAGGGGTTGGTGCATCGGAATGCGTATTGATGTCCGCGCATTTTCTCCGGCGTGCGGTGACGCGTCCGGCGATGTGTATCTCAATGAAACACGAATGACGTCTGCCCGAACTCGGGCAGCGAGGGCAAAGCTACGGCTTGCTCGCTTGAATAGGTTGAACACGATGTTAGCGGTAATTCAGTCGCGGCCGGTGTATCGGCTTGGGGCACTTATGGCGGCCGTCACGCTGCTGACCAGCGCGTGCGCGGTGGCGCCGGGTATGCGGATGGAAACCTCTCGAGTGCAGGATGCATCGAGCAATTCGAATGCCGCCGGCGCAGTCGGCGCAGACGTGATTCAGGAAAAAGCCAATGCGACGCCAGGCACGCCTGACATCGCGATCACTAAGGTTGATGCAGCGCTCATCTCGAGCCTCGCTCAAACCCGCAAGCAACAGCAACTGGAGCTTTCGCAGCTACTTTCGGAAGCGCCGCAGGCCTATGCCGTCGGGCCCGGTGATGTGCTGCAGATCGTTGTCTGGGATCACCCCGAATTCGCAGCCGCGCTCGGTACTTCGCAAACGCAGTCCTCGCCGCGACCTGGTGATCCTCTTGCCGGTTTCATTATCGATCAGAACGGCACTCTGACTTTTCCGTATGCAGGCACGTTGGATGTGGCAGGGCTGCGTACCGAGGAGATACAACGGCGCCTGACCGCGGCGCTCGCGAAGTACTTCGTCAAACCACAGGTCACTGTGCGAATGGCTTCTTGCCGTGCGCGTCAGATCTATGTCGACGGAGAGGTGCATAGCCCCGGCGCGCTGGCTGTCAATGACGTGCCCATGACGCTTTATGAAGCAATCGGTCGTGCCGGCGGCTTCAATGAACACGCTGATCAGAGTGACCTCGTGCTGGTACGCGACGGCCAATCGCATCGCCTCAACATGACGCAATTGCTGGCCCAAGGAGTGAGCCCGTCACGACTTTATCTGAAACACGGTGATTTGCTGCGTGTCGTGTCCCGAGACGAAAACGATGTGTACGTGATGGGCGAGGTGAACAAACCCGTATCAGCGATTCCGCGTCGAACCGGACGCATCACGCTCGCGGACGCATTGTCGCAGGCCGGTAGCGTCAACGCATCGACTGCCGATGCCGCGCAGATGTTCGTGGTTCGTGGTTCGTTGAGCGGGACGCCCGAAGTATTTCACCTCGATGGCCGCTCGCCGGTCGCGATGCTGCTGGCCAAGGATTTCGATCTGCAACCGAAAGACGTCGTGTATGTGGATGGCAGCGGTCTCGTTCGCTTCAATCGTGTGCTGAGTCTGTTGATGCCGTTGATTAGCACGGGGTTGACCGCGGGAGTTATTGCGAAATGATTGAACGCGTGCTGGCCGTATGCGCCGGCAATATCTGCCGCAGTCCTATGGCGGCGGCTCTCCTCTCGCGGCGCCTTAAGTCCGTAACTGTGGAGTCCGCCGGTATTACGGCGCTGATCGGCCGTGAAGCGGATCCTCATGCCATAAGCCTGATGCGCGAACACCGTCTCGATATCCGTGCGCACCGTGCCCGGCAGTTGGTGGGGTGGATGGCGGCATCCGCCGATCTTGTCCTTGTCATGAGCCATCGGCAGAGGCAGTACCTCGAGCGTCGATTCCCGTTTTTGTCTGGACGCGTATATCGACTCGGCGACTTCTCGAATCCCCCGGGGGATTCCCTGGCAGGATTCGACATTCCGGACCCATACGGCAGGGACCGGGCGACATTCGAAGAAAGTCTGAGCCTCATCGAGGCCGGCGTCGAAGGCTGGTCCCTCCGCATCGCGGGCGTATCCGGTACAGCCGTTATGCCGGTTTCGCGTACCGACAAGACTTTGCCTTGACACTCCCTCAAAACACCCACCTTTGTTCACAATGAAATCGTTGCAGTCGCCTGAGAACGAGGCGTTAAAACATGACGATGAGCTAGATCTCATCGGGGTACTGGACGTACTGGTCGAGTACCGAAGTGCCATTCTCAAGATTTGCCTCACTTGCGCCGCACTTGCGACCGCTTTCGCTTTTCTGTTTCCGCCACGCTATCAGGCGGACATCTCGGTTCAGGTTGAGGACGGCAACGGTATGGCTGCTGCCCAGAGCCTGCTGGGCGACGTGTCGTCGTTGTTCAACTACAACTCGCCGACTTCCGCCGAGCAGCAGATCATGGCCTCGCGGCTCGTCGTGACCAGCGTTGTCGACGAACTGCATAGCTATATCACGGTGCACCCGAGCCGTTTCCCGCTGATCGGCGATTTTGTGGCACGCGTCAGTGACACGGCAATGCGCCCAGGTATTTTTGGTATCGGTGGCTGGGCGTGGGGCGCGGAACACGCCGACATTATTCAGTTCGACGTCCCGACGCGCGTGGAGGGTGACCGATTCTCGCTTACCGTGCTTTCTACGGGCCGCTATAGCCTATCCGGTCGGATTCTTGAGAATCCGTTTGTTGGCCGGGTTGGCCGGGTCGAGGTGATTCAGACCAGCCATGGGCCGATGACGCTGTTCGTGAGGTCGTTCAATGCGGCACCAGGCACCAAGTTCGAACTGTCCCGGAAATCTCGCCTTGGCACAATCACGGAAATGCAGAGCCGTCTTGACGTCAAGGAGAAGATCAAATCGTCGGGCGTGCTCATTGCAACCCTGAGGGGAACTGATCCCGTCATGATTCGGGACCAGATGCAGGCGGTCGGCCGTTACTACCTGAAGCAGAACATCGAACGCAAGGTGGCCGACGCTGCGCAATCTCTAGCATTTCTGGATGCGCAAGTCCCGGTGCTCAAGAAGCAACTTGAGGATGCCGAGGTCCGCTACACGCTGTTGCGTAATAAGCGGGGTCCGTCGATTTGACGGAGGAAGCCAAAATCGCACTTCAGCAGACGGCGGATGCAAAGACGCGCATGCTCGAACTGCAACAGAAGCGCGACGAACTCTCCTCCCGGTTTACCGGTTCACATCCTGAAGTGATTGCGCTCAACGCGCAGATCGCCACACTTCGCGCCCAGGAGAGCGTATTCGCCCAGCAGATAGAGCGCTTGCCCGATGTTCAGCAGGATGCTGTGCGTCTGATGCTGGATGTAAAAGTCAATACGGATCTCTACGCGGCGCTGCTGAATAACGTTCAGCAACTGAAACTGGTCAAGGCGGGCAAGACAGGAAGCGTGCGCCTCGTCGATTCACCGGTAGTTCCTGAAAAAATCGCCTTTCTAACCGCCCGGTGACGATCGCTATCGGCACGTTGCTCGGGCTGTTACTGGGTGTTGGTTTTGCTTTTGTTCACAACTACCTGTTCGCCGGAATTGCCGAGGCGGAGGAGATCGAGAGCCACGCCGGCCTGACCGTGTATGCAACGATTCCGGAGTCGCGCTATCAACAGCAACTCAATAAGGAGCGTAACACTCACCCGTTGGACGTCCGTCTGCTGGTGCAAGCCTATCCGCACGAACCTGCGGTCGAAAGTCTTCGAAGCTTGCGAACGGCACTTCAGTTCGCGATGCTGAACGCGAAAAATAACGTGGTCCTCATTTCCGGCCCTACGCCCGACGTTGGGAAATCATTCGTGTCGGCGAATTTCGCAGCGCTGCTGGCCGCAAGTGGCAAGCGCGTATTGGTCATCGACGGGGATATTCGCAGGGGCCATCTCCATCAATACTTCGGTCGGCAGCGCGAGCGTGGCTTTACGGACGTCGTTGCACGGAAGCTTGCGCTGGATCAGGTCATTCATCGCGACGTGGTCCCGCATCTGGACTTTATTGCCACGGGCGGGCTGCCAGGTAGCGCAGCGGAGGTGCTCATCCAGGAACGCGTGGGGCAGATTCTCGATGCGAGCGCACGTAACTACGACGTAGTGCTCGTCGACTCGCCGCCGGTTCTGGCCGTAACCGACGCGATGGTATTGGCAGACCACTGCGCGACGGTGTTGCTCGTTGCACGAGCCGGCCGCACTCGCGTGGCGGAACTCTCGGAATCGGTCAAGCGATTTGCGCACTCTGGTATTTCAGTGGCTGGTGCACTTCTTAACGGCCTCGATCCAAAATCCGGAAGGCGAAGCTACGGCCGAAAAACCGGAGCCTATCGGTACGTGCAGTACCGGTACGAAGAGGCGCAGCCGGCACTAGTATCTCGCTGGCGTCAGATATTGGTGCGTCTTGGACTGGGGCGGTGATGCGAGTCAATACAGCAGTTGCCGCTGAACGATCGCAATCAGTTGTCGCCCACGGTAGTCGGACTGCCCTGCGAGATCGTCGGAACTCGCGGGAGCCCGCATTACGTGTGGCGCTCGTGGTCGAAGCGGCGGGTGGCGGCGTAGCCGTCCATATCGCTGATATGGTACGCGGCTTGCGCGCCCGCGGGGGCTTCGAGGTTCACCTGGTGATTCCCATCGGAGCTCGTTTTGACGGCGTAATTCTGCGGACGATGTTCTCGCACAGTGTGATACGGTTCATCGGCTGCCGATGGTCCGCTCGATCAGCAGTTCCGATACGATCGCCTTCGCTCATTTATTCAAATGTCTGCAAAAGATCAAGCCAGACATCGTTCACAGTCACAGCTCAAAGGCGGGTGCGCTCGCCCGTCTGTGCTTAGGCCCGTGGAAACAGGTCTACACCCCACATGCCGTTTACACGCTCAATCCGTATCTGCCGCGTGCGCAACGCCGTTTCTATGGACTGGTCGAAGGATTTCTCGGTCGCATGCGCAGCGACCGAATTATCGCTGTTTCGCTCGATGAAGCGGAACATTTGCGGCAGGTATTGCGCATACCCGCGGACAAGATCGAGACGATCTTCAACGGCGTACCAACCCCTATGCTGCTTCCAGCCGTCGAAGCCCGCGCGGTGTTGGACTTGCCGAGCAACGCGGTCGTTGTCGGATTCGTGGGGCGGCTGGATTTCCAGAAGGGTGTCGACCGGCTGGTACGGGTTGCCCAAAGCCTGCTCGACCGTGGAATCGATAACGTCATTTTCGCGGTGATGGGGCCGGGGGACTTCGTTGCCGCGTCGGGTGTGAGCGCCGACGCCATTCCGCGCAACATGCGTGTGTTGGGGCTGTTCCCGGAGGCGCGTCGCTACTTCTCCGCCTTCGACATCTTCGCACTATCCAGCCGTTATGAAGGCTTCCCTTATGTCGTCCTCGAGGCAATGGCAGCGCACGTCCCAATCGTTGCCACGCGGGTCTCCGGCGCGGCCGAACTGGTTGACGCGGAACAGATGGGATTCGTGGTTCCCAATGCAGACGACATGACGGTGTTCACGGACGCCATAGCCGCGCTCGCCCAAGATCCGATGATGCGCGAACACATGGGCCGCAATTGCGAACGGGCCGTTGAGCGTTTTTCCGCTAACGCCATGATCGACCGCACGGTGGACCTCTACAGGCGTTTGCTCAAGGAGAGCAATTGATGGCAACCCAAACGCACGTGGTTCTCCTTCACGCTTACAGCTCAAGGAATTCGGGCGATGGACTGCTCGTCGACCTCTCGGTCACTCTGCTGAACGAGGCTTTGGGCGAGGGGACGCGCGTATCGATCGTCGCGGCCGATCCCGGTTCGTTCCCCCAGTACCCCGATGTCTATCCGGCGCCAGTTCTTGCGGACAGTGGCATGACCCGTCTTGGGGCCGGCGCGGCCGGTCTTATGTTTCCCATTGACAGCAACGGCCGGATGCGCGCGTTGTTGCAGCTTCTGAAGTCGGCCGATCTCGTCGTCGGCGTGGGAGGCGGATACCTGCGCGCGCGCAACTGCATCGAGGCGCTCAAGCTCGAAGCGGGCCATCTGCTGCAGATGCGCGCGGCACGTCTCGCTGACAAACCGACCGTGTATCTGCCGCAAAGCATCGGACCGACTATGCCAGCGGAACCGCTGCGCTCGCATCTGTCGGGCATGCTCAGCGGGTTTTCATCCGTGTTCGTTCGCGACAACCGCTCATTGGCCTTTCTCGAGCGCAATGCGAACACCCTGCGGGCTCCCGATCTCGCGGTGCTCGATTTCGAACGGCGCAGCGAGCAGATCATGACGCGCGCACGGAAGGCCCGTCCTGCCGTCAGCCATGTAGCGTTCGTGCTACGGCGGGCGCCGGGTTGGAGTGCGCAGCAGCGCGGGCGCTACGAGAGCGCCACGCGAACGTTGATCCATCAGCTGGGCGAAACGTGCCGGATCAGCTTTGCCGTGCAAAGTAGGGGCCGCGGCAACGACGACCTTGCATACTACCGAAGCATCGGCATCGACGGCGAACCGACGACGCTGAAAGACTTGCTCGTGAAGGACACGCCAGACGTCGTGGTATCGGTGCGCCTGCATGGCGTTCTCGAGTCGGTGCTGAATGGCGTGCCGTCCTATCACCTCAGCTATGAGCGCAAGGGTTTCGGTGCGTATGCTGATCTCGGTTTGCACGACTGGGTGGCCAACGCGGCCGACTTCGATGCCGGGAAGGTTGCCGCGACGATCATGGCGCCGGATGCGATTCGCGCTTTCTGGGCGAACGCCTCGTCGGGTTTCGAGCGGATCCGCAGCGGACGGGACAGCATTCTCGCCGCGCTGCGCACCGCGAGAAACGCATAGCGCGGTATTGTCATGCACCTGCTCATTCGCCTGACGCTTCGCATCGCATCGCTGGCGCTGAAATTCGTGCTGACGATCGTCGTCGCACGCACGCTCGGATTCGCAGCCGTGGCCGATTATGGTCTGGCGCTCGCCGTATCGGTCGTATCGTCCAAATTACTCGGTCTGGGATTCAGCACCGAGATCAACCGGCGACTGAGCAGCGTGAACCCGGTGGGCGCGATCCGCGACGCGCGCCGTTTGCTCCTGCTCTATTGCGTCGTGTACGCGGTGATTGCCGCCATCGTCGCGTTTCTGTACGACAGCGCGGGTTTGGGTGCATTTCATCGCATCACGCCTGGCATTCTCTGGGGCGTGGTGCTCGTGGCGTTCTCCGAGCATCTGGGGCTTGAGACGACCTCGTACGTCTTTTCGCTGCATCGCCCGAGGCTGGGGTCGGCGCTGCTTTTCATCCGTACCGGCGCATGGGCGGGTGTGGCGATTGTCGGCCTGCTCGCCGGCGGGGTCCGTTCCGTCGAGATGATTTTCACATTGTGGTGCGGGACGAACGTCATCGCCGCGGTCGCGGCGTGCTGGTGCGTGTGGCGTTCAGGGCATGCAGGGCACGAGGCGGGATTGCAGCGGGAAACACCTGCCACCGACGGCGCGCGAAGCGTCCGCTCGGTGTGGATCGCCGGTTTGCCATTTTTCGTCGCGACGACCGTGCTATCCGGTCTGCAATACGGTGAGCGGTTTCTCGCGAGTGGTGTCGTGACGGCGGACAAACTCGGGCGTTATGTTTTCGCGTGGTCGATCGCAAACTCGATCCAGACGATCGCCTACGCGACGATCGTCGTGACGGCGGGACCACGGCTGGTGCGCGCGCTGAGTGCGGTCGACGGTGACTTCTGGACGGTGCTGCGAGCCTCGGCGCGATCGAGCGCCTGCATTTCGATCCTTGCCGTCGCTGGGATTCTATTCGCCAGCCAGCCGATCTTTCGGCTCGCTGGCGAACCCGCTGACGGCCCGGCACTCATGATGCTGCTCACGCTGCTCGTCTCGTTCGTTCTGAGGTCCATCGCGGACGTTTTCTGGAGTGGCGCGGTCGCGCTGCGCCTCGGGAAGCCGGTTGTCATTGCGATTTCGGTTGTGGCGGTCGTAAGTATTCCGCTCGAATGGATGCTGGTCACGCGGCTGGGCGCAATCGGCGCGGCATTGGCGCACCTGACGGCGAGTGTGGGGATCGTGGCGATACTGGTGCTGATCGTCATGCGTGCCCGCGAGACTCCCGTCGTCGTGGACAGCAATAAGGAAGCGTTTTATGTTTCGTAAGGCACTTAACGCCGGTCCGCGGCTCAGCGTGGGTGTCATCCGGCTCATCGCCAGTCTATCCATCCTGCTGTATCTGATGATGTACGCGAAGGCGGGCGTGTTTTTGCCCGAGTTCGTGTTCCGCGATTCGGAGAAGATCCAGTCGCAGATCGGTGGCTCGAACACGTATCAAGATACGTCTTTCGACGCAGTTGCGAAGTTTTATGCTTCGCTCGGTGATCTCGGTACCAATGTCTTTGTGGTGAGTATCGGTGCGCTATTTATCTGGCTGATGGTTGGAAGCTCGAAGCGCCTCGGCGGCCTGCTGATGAATATGGTGCTGATCGCGCCATGCGTGTTCTTCAATCTGTTCGTGGCCAGCAAGGACACGCTCGTCGTCCTGATATCGGTGGTGCTGGTTCTGATCGCCCGAAGGTGGAGTGTGGTGCATGTCGCGCTCGCCGCAGCGGTGCTTTATCTCGGATACGCGTTAACGGTTCGTATCTATTTCGTGATGATTCTCGCGGTTGCCGCGGGCGCATGGATATTCCGCTCAGCATCGCTGCGACTAAAGACGTTTCTGGTTCTCGCGGGCGTGGCGGGGCTGTACCTGCTGCCGGATGCCACCTACTACGTACTGTTGCATCCGCGCGATATGGCAGTCGACTATCTGGTCGCGGGCTCGCCCTACGGCGCGCGCACCGGCTTCTACAACCTGCTGGAGCCGACCTCGTTCGCAGCATTCTGCGCAGACTATTTCTACGCGATCCTCAGACTGAACGTTCCCGTGCTGTTTTCCCCTGAGCCCAAGGAGTTCGTGATGCTGATCTTCGTATGGATCGCAATCGGCGCCGTGTTCGGCCGCAAGAGCGGCCTCGCGGCGGGCATCGACACACGCGCGATGGATGTGCTCGCCAGCCTTGTCATCGGGCACATGGCCGTATCGATGCTGTTCGAGCCGGATCTGGGTAGCTACACACGGCACCTTTCCAGCGTCGCGCTCTTTTGTGCATGGCGGCTCAGCGCTCTGGCTGTCCGCTCGCGGGCCCCGAATGGCCAAACGCCGGCGGGTTATCCGCCGGTCGATTCTCAACCACAGTCATCGGCAGCTCAACAGCGATATGGCTCAACCGAAGAGGCGTTTAACCCATGAGCACGATAATTGACCGGCCGCGAGTTTATGACAACGTGCAGGGCGCACGCGCGCTCGCCGCGCTTGTAGTCGTCGCCTATCACCTCGGTGTATTGCCGTTCGGACAATGCGGCGTCGACATATTCTTCGTAATCAGTGGCTTCATCATGTCGCTCGTCGCGCCGGGCGAGGGGCGCGACTTTCTGCGCAAGCGCCTCATCCGCATTCTGCCGCTCTATTGGCTGTCGACTATCGGCGTATACATCATTGCAACGATCAGGCCGCACTGGTTGAACACGACGACTGCAGACGCCATATACCTAGTGAAGTCGCTCCTATTCATCCCTTACGTAAAGGACAACGGTCATTGGGGACCGCTCAACCTCAATGGGTGGACGCTCGAATACGAGCTGCTTTTCTATCTTGTCATCGCAGTCGCGATCAGCGTGGTACGTCCGCGCTTCGCTACGGCGGTTGCAGCTGCCGCGCTTGCTTTATATAGCTTGCTCAATGCGCTGGTCAAACCATCGAATCTCATCGTCGACTACCTCGGGCAACCATTTCTGCTGGAATTCTGCCTAGGGGTCCTCGCGTACTGGACCGTGCAATTGGCGAGAGTCGAGCGTATTTCGCGGTGGTTCTGGCTGGTCAGCGCTGTAGCGAGCCTTGCAGCGATGCCTGCGTATTTCATGTTGTATGGCGCACCAAGCGGATTTATGCGCACGGCGGTGTATGGCGTGCCGGCGTTCGCGTTCATCACGTCCCTGATCGCAATGGAAACGGGAGGCTGGAGCACGCGGAGCAGGCTTGTTGCTCGCCTTGGGGCTGCCAGCTACGCGATCTATCTGTTGCATCCCTATGTCGTCGGCTTTCTGCGAAAGGTGTTGACGATGCAGACGAATCTGAACTCGTGGAACGGCGCGGCGACGGTCTTCATCGTGATCGCTGTGGTGTGCGCGGCCAGTGACGTGTGTCACCGTCGGATTGAGAAACCCGTGCTTGCGTGGCTGAATCGCTGGTTTGGACGACGGGAACCTCTTGGAGTGACTATCAGGTGATTTCATTTCAACGTTTATCGAAAGTAGGCGTGATCGCGTTTTGCATGTGCAGCGCCGCCATGCAAGTGCAGGCGAAGAAGCAAGACTGGATTTCAGATCACGAAGGCGCCTCCAAGGTTGGCGTTCAGGTAAAGATCGAGCGGTTTACGCCGACCACGGCGAAACAGATCAAAGCCACCGGATTTAGCTTCGTTCGCTTTGGGGTGTGGACGAATTCAATGCAGACAGCGGAATACCAAAAGAAGGTGACTGACGCGTTTAACGCTGCTCAAGCGGCAGATTTACCCGTCCTTCTGACGGTGCGTTCGACGATCCCGCTCGCGAGGTCTTCGAACGATGAGGCGGCGCGCAATGCGCAACTGCGCGACTCAGCGAAGCAACTGATCAACGTAGTGGGCAGCCTGGCTGGCGCAAATGGTAGCGATCTGCTCGCCGTTGAACTCTGGAACGAACCGGAGTTGCCCACGTTCTGGCCAACTGGCGATGTCGATTCCACATTTCCAGTTTATATGCAGGCGGTGTGCAGCGGGTTGAGGGCCGTTCTCGGCACGACTCCTGTCATCGGATTCGGTTTTGCGACGGTTCCTGCCTCCGGGTCCCACTCCGATAAGCTATTGCAAAGCATTCAATCGCCGTCGAGCCATTGCATCGACGCGGTTTCATATCACGCGTACGGCATGAGCGAATCGCAGATTCGAGAAGCATCCGTGTACGTGCGTTCCCGATATGGACTACCGGCGGTTATCACAGAGTGGGGCGTTTCCTCCGGGCGCAATGGGGGTATCGCCGGTCAGGCGGCAGACATCAAGTCGTTTCTCCTAAAGCGCAATTCGATGAGGACGCCGCTGATTTCAATCTACGAATGGCAGGATACAGCGCATGGCAAAAATGCACGCGAGCGCAATTTTGGCTTGGTGGATGCGTCCGATACCCAAAAACCGGCGCTACGCGCGGCGTTGACTGTCTTTGGCAAGCAATGACGGAGGCTTAACGCGGCGGCTGCGATTTTCTGATGCTTCCGGCCAGCTTGCATGCGAGCGCGGTCAATAACATGACGCAGACCAGCGTCTCGCCAAGAGCGAAGGCGAGTGCCGTAGCGATGTAACGTTTAATCCGGTTCATTCGTTCGGAGCGTTGTTTGGCAAGGACTTTATTATCCCGCGTAACGGTGATTTAAGACAAACCTGCGCCCCTTCAACGCCTCACCCCCGCCGAACCAACAAAAAACTCACCCCAACCCCCGCCAGAAACGCTCCGCAGCAACGATTAAGAAGCTGTTGCGAAATTAGTTAAACCAAGGCTTGAGGCGCGTCCAGCAAATCAAGGCGCAAGCTAACGAGAGGAAAGCCTCGTGGATATGGGCGTAGCGTTCATAGCGAATCTTCAGGCGTCGAAACGAGTGAAGCCAGGCAATCGAGCGCTCGACTTGCCAACGCGTTTTGCCGAGTCCGCTGCCATGGGGCGAGCCAATTTTTGCGAGCACGGGCGTGATGCCACGTTCGCGCAAGCGCTGCCGATGTGGCTCGGAACTGTAGCCCCGGTCGCCCTGAACGATTTGCGGCTTGTGCAGGGGACGTCCCCGTTTGC
>NZ_FRAB01000017.1 GCF_900142195.1 Paraburkholderia terricola | reverse complement strand
AGCGTGTTCTCGCCATCGGCCTGCGTGAGCTGCGCGAACGCCGAGGGTGTCTGGTTCAGCACCGTCACGCGTTCGTCGCGCAATAGCGCATGGAACGCCGACGGTTCGCGCGCGGTCCAGTGCGGCACGATCACGAGCCGTGCGCCATGCACCAGCGCGCCGAAGATTTCCCATACCGAGAAGTCGAATGCGTAGGAGTGGAACAGCGTCCAGACGTCGCTTGTATCGAACGCAAAGCGCGACCGGGTCGCGTCGAACAGCCGCGCGACGTTCTCATGCGTGACACCGACGCCTTTCGGCGTTCCCGTCGAACCGGACGTATAGATCACGTAGGCAAGCTGCCGCGGATGCGGTTGTTGCACGTCCGCATCGTTCGCCTCGGCGGGCACGGTGTCACGCAACGCCATGGCATCCAGCGTGGTCCGCGATCCGAACAGCGCCGCATGCTGCGCGACGCTTGCCGCATCCGTCACGATCAGACCAAGCTGCGAATCCTCGACGATATGTTCAAGGCGTTCCGCCGGATACGACGGATCGAGCGGCACATAAGCCGCGCCCGCGCGCAGCACGCCGACGAGCGATGCAACCAGCGCCGCCGAGCGCTGCATCGCGACGCCGACCCGCATTTCCGCCGTCGCGCCGAGCCTTCGCAGTTCGTGCGCGATCGCACGCGACCACGCATCCAGTTGCGCATACGTCACCTGCTCCTCGCCATCGACCAGCGCAATCGCGTCAGGACGCGCACTCGCCTGCGCGGCGATGCGCGCCGTCACCGGCTCATAGGCAAACGCGGCTACAGCCCTCGCCGCATCTTCCGCGGCGTCGTCACCTGCAATATCACGCAAGCTCACGTCCGCATCGCCCGCTCCCACCAGCGCCCTCGCGAGACGATCCAGCGTCCGCTCGAAATAGTCGGCGACGCACGCCACGCCATCCGCGGACACCCGCGCCGCATGCCGATGCCACTCCAGCCTGAGCCTGTCGCCGCCGCCCACATGGCGCGGCGCGACCACCAGCATCAGCGGCAAGTGACTCCGGTTATAAGCCTCGACGGCGCGCACGCGCGGCACGCCGCCGAGCGCGCCCAGCGCATCGTCGAGCGGATAGTTCTCGAACACGATGAGACTGTCGAACAGCGCGTCGACGCTCGAATTCGCCCATTGCTGCAAGTTCGCGAGCGGCGTGTGCTCGACCTCGCGCAACTCCGCGTTATGCCGCTGCAACGCGGCGAGCCACGCGCGCACCGTCGCGGCGGATTCGACATCGACCCACAGCGGCAGGCTGTTGATGAACAGACCGACGATCGCTTCCGCGTCGGGCAGATCGACCGGCCGGCCCGACACCGTCATGCCGAACGCCACCTGCGAGCGCCCGGAAAAACGCGCGAGCACGAGCGCCCACGCGCCTTGCACGAGCGTATTCAGCGTGACTTGCGCGCGCTGCGCGGCGCGCCGCAGCCGCGCGTGCGACGCGCCGTCGAGTTCGCGGACCATCACGTGCGCCGGCTCGCTGTCGGCAGCGTTCGCGGACGACGGCCGGAACGCGTTGCCGAGCGCATCGGCGAGGCGCGCCGGCTGGTCGAGCGTTGCGAGGCGCGCGCGCCAGAACGCGCCCGTGTCGGGTTGATGCCGCAGCCAGCGGACGTAATCCGCGTAGCGCGCGCCCGGCGTCGTCTCGGGCATACCGCCGGCCGCGAGCGCCGCATACGCGCGCGTCACTTCGGTCACGACCTGCGCGGTGCTCCAACCATCGGTGAGCGCGTGATGGTGGGTCCACAGCAGATCGTGCGCGCCATCGGGACGCTCGAAAACATCGACGCGCATCAGCGGCGCGACGCCTGCATCGAAGCCGCGCGCAACGAGCGCTTCGCGCGCGGCTTCGTAGGCCGCTGCGTATTTGTCGTGCGCGTCCTGCGCGTCCTGATCCTTCTGCGCCGAGGCGACGCGCGCATGCGACTCGAACGGCATCCGCACCTGCCGCTCGACGATCTGCAACGGCTCGCCGCCGGCCGGCCACACGAAGCGCGTGCGCAAAACCGGATGCCGCGCGATGACCGCGTCCCACGACGCGCGCATCGTCTCGATGTGCAGCGCGTCGATCGTGAGGCGCAATTGCGAAACGTACATGCCGGGCTCGCCGTCGAGCATGCCGTGAAACAGCAGGCCCTGCTGCATCGGCGTCGCTGGATAGACTGCTTCGACGGTGTCGCGCGAGACATTGGCTTGGGCGAACCATCGATCGTCGTCGGTGGTTTGCGTGGACGCTGCTGATGCTGGTGCTGTTCCCGTTGCTGTTGTCGCTGCCGGTTCTGTTGTCGCTGGCGTTGTCGCTGTCGTCGCCGCTGCTGTTGTCGCTGCTGTTGTCGCTGCTGTCGTCGCTGCTGTCGTCGCTGCTGTCGTCGCTGCTGTCGCTCTCGTCGCCGCTGCCATCGCCGCGCTGACGCTCGTCGCTCGCTGAATCGCGCTCGCGCCCGCACGCGCCGGTGATGCCGCCACTGCCACCGCCACCGCGACCCGCGCCGCCGCCTCGATCGTCGGGTAGTCGAACATCTGCTTCGGCGTGAGCTTGAGCCCCGCGCCGCGCGCCTTCGCGATGATCTGCAAGCTAAGGATCGAATCCCCGCCGATTTCGAAGTAGTTGTCCGTCACGCCGATGTCGTCGCGCTTGAGCACGCGCTTCCAGATTTCCGCGAGCGTGCGCTCCGTGTCGTCGCGCGGCTCGACGCGCGTCGCGTGCGCCGCTTCGTCCTGGCGCGGCGCGGGCAGCGCCGCGCGGTCGATCTTGCCGTTCGGCGTGAGCGGCAGCGCGGCCAGCACCTGCAACGACGACGGCACCATGTAGTCCGGCAGTTCCGCGGCAAGATGCGCGCGGATCGCGTCGACGTCGAGCGGTTCGGCGGCCGTCAGATAAGCGGCGAGACGCAGCGCGGCGCCCTCGCCGTCCGCATACGCGATCACCACCGCGTCGCGCACGCCGTGCTCGGCGCGCAGGCGCGCGGCGATTTCCTCCGGCTCGACGCGAAAGCCACGGATCTTCACCTGGTCATCGAGACGGCCGAGGAACGCGAACTCGCCGTCCGGCAGACGGCGGCTCTTGTCGCCCGTCCGGTAGAGCCGCGCGCCGTGACCGTCGGGATCGGGCACGAAGCGCTCGGCCGTGAGCGAGGGCCGGTTCAGATAGCCATACGCGACGCTCGGGCCGCCGATGCACAACTCGCCCGCCGCGCCCTTGGGCACGGCGTTGCCATCAGCGTCGACGATGCGCGCGTCCACATGCGCGAGCGGCTTGCCGAGCGGCAGCGTCGCGGCGCGGCTTTGCGCGCCGGCGCGCGTCAGCACGCCGACTGCCGTCTCGGTCGGGCCGTAGTGGTTGATCAACCGGCACTCGGGCCGCAGCGCCGCGATACGCTCGGCCAGCCGCGTCGGCGCGGGCTCGCCGCCCATCAGCAGGCAGCGGCGCGGCAGCACCCGTTCGGGCGACTGCGCCTGCAAGAGCGCATCGAGATGGCTCGGCACGATCTTCAGCAAATCGACCGAGTGGTCGTGCATGTAGGCGGCGAATGCGTCGGGGTCGGCGGCGATCTGCGCGTCGATCAAATGCAGCGTCCAGCCGTGCCACAGCGCGCCGAACAGCGACGTGTGGCCGAGGTCGGCGGCGGGCGTCGACAGATACGCGGCGCTCGAGACGCCTTCGGGCAGCCGTTCGGATACGCCGCGCAGATACGCGGCGAGCGCCATGTGGCTGAGGACGACGCCCTTGGGTCTGCCTGTCGAGCCGGAGGTGTAGATCACATAGGCGGGCCACGCGAAGATGCGATCGTCGGATTGCGGTGTCGGGCCGGCGTTAGGGATGCTGTCGATGTTGTCGGCGGCATCTAGCGCTGCGCGCGACGCGTAGGGATCGAGCGTGGATACGCCGTGGGGGAGCCAGGGCGTGGATGATTCGGTTGTTGTATTGGACGCGGCGTCGGCTATTACACCGCTCTTCACGTTAGACGCTGCATCGGCCAGCACGCCGCTCCCCGCATTGGCCGCTGCATCGGCCGCTACACCGCTCTCCGCGTTAGACGCTGCATCGACCCGCACGCCGGTCCCCGCGTTAGACGCCGCGTCGACCCGCACGCCACTCCGCGCGTTGGCCACTGCGTCGACCCGCACGCCACTCCCCGCGTTGGCCGCCGTGTCCGCGACCGCGCTGCCCCCTCCTCCCCCCATCACGACCACACGCGCCCCGCAGTCCTCCGCCTGCCAGCGCAGCCGCGCGGCGGGCAACGCCGGGTCGAGCGGCACGTAACACGCGCGCAGCCGCCAAACGGCGAGGATCGTCGCGACGAGCGCCGCGGAGCGCGGCAACGCGAGCACCACGTGATCGCCGGGCCGCACGCCCTCGGCGGCGAGCGCCGCCGCGAGGCGGCCGGACCATGCCCACAGTTCGCGCCAGGCGAGCGGCCCCGTGCTGTCGACGAGCGCAACGGCGTCCGGCCGTTCGATGGCAAACCGCGCGACGCGGGTAGGCAGAAAATCGGTGTCGAAATGAATGGCTTGCATGGTGTCCGTGATCTGATCCGGGTGTCGGGCGCCCGCGCGGCAAGCGCGGGCTCGATGCATCTGGTGGATGAAGTCAGGTGAAGGAAGGCGCTGCGCTCAGAGCGCGTAGGCGCTCGCGACGGGCGCTATTCCGTCCACCGTTTCGTCGTCGAGGATGAATTCGCCGAGCGCGCGCTGCGGGGTGTCGGCGAGCTGTTCGAGCAGATCCACGTAGTGCCGCGCGAATTGCGCGGCGAATGCATCGTCGTAGAGTTCGGCGGCGTACGCGAACACGCAGCGCAGTCCGTGCGCGCCCTCGCGCCATACGTCGAGCGCGAGTTCGAAACGCGCGTCGCTGGCGTCGGCGTCGATCAGCGCGCAACGCACGCCGTCGATATCGAGCGCGGTGTCGAACTCGTCGTGCAGCACGAACTTGAGCTGCGCGAGCGGCGTGCCGCCCGCGCGGCGCGCGGACGGCAACGCGGCCACGACGCGCTCGAACGGCACATCGGCGTTCGCCTGTGCGTCGATGCTGTCGTCGCGCACTTCGCGCAGCAGCGCCGCGAACGGCTTCGCGCCCTTCACGGACGCGCGCATCGCCAGCGTGTTGACGAAAAAGCCGATGAGCTCTTCGGTCTCGAGCCGATCGCGGCCCGCGACGGGCACCGCGATCACCACATCCTGCGCGCCGCTGTAGCGGGACAGCAGCGCGGCGAACGCGGCGAGCAACACCATGAAAAGCGTGGCGTTTTCCGAGCGCGTGAGCGTCTCCAATCGAACAGCGAGCACGGCGGGAATTTGCGCGGCGATGCGCGCGGCGCGCGGGTCGTAGGGACGGCCGCGCTCGTGCAGGGTCGGCAGATCAAGTGGCGTGTCGTAGCCCGCGAGACGGCTGCGCCAGTAGTCGAGTTGCGCATCGAGTTGCGCGGCGCCGTCGGCGCTGAACCGCTCGCGCTGCCAGGCGGCGTAGTCGGCGTATTGGACGGCCGGCGCGGGCAGCGTGGGTCGCGATGAAGTGCCGCTACGCAGCGCCGCGCGATAACCCGCCGCGAAATCGCGCAGCAACACGTTGATCGACCAACCGTCGGAGACGATGTGATGCATGACGAAATGCAGCACATGACGTCTGGTGTCATGTTTATCGCATTCACCGCGTGCACCATTTTCGCCACGTGCGTCGTATTCACCGCGCGCGCCATGTTCACCGTGTGCATCGTATTCACCACGTGCACCACGTGCGGCATGTTCACCGCGTGCATCGTATTCACCACGCGCACCGTGTTCACCGCGTGCGTCACGCTCACCGCATTCAAACAGCGTCGCTCGAAACAGCGGGCCGCGCGTCAGATCGAAAGGCTCGCGAGCGCGTCGGCGCAACTGCGCGTCGAATTCCGCAGGGGTGGCGTCGCGAGCATCCACGGTTTCCCAACGCCATGCGTCGGCGGCCTGCGCAGCAGGCGCGATGATCTGGCGCGGCGCGTCACCCATATCGTCGAAGCGCGTGCGCAGCATCTCGTGACGACGCACCAGCGCATCCAGCGCGCTTTTCGCGGCGGCGGCGTCGAGCGGGCCGGTCAACGAGAGCGCGGCGGAAATGTTGTAGGCCGGGCTGTCAGGTTCGAGTTGCCAGAGCACCCACAGACGTTCTTGCGGCAGTGAGAGCGGCGCGGCGCTTTCCTCACGCCGCGTCAGCGCCGCGACCGGCCCGGCAGCATGCGACGGCGCGGCCCACCAGGCATCGAGCGCGGCGGCGAGACTCGCGAGCGTCGGATGGCTGAACAGCAGGCCGACCGGCACGTCGCGCCCCAAACGCGCGCGTAAGCGCGACGCGACCTTCAGCGCCAGCAGCGAACGGCCGCCGAGCGCGAAAAAGTCGTCCGACGCGCGCGGCGCGGGCGCGTCGAGCACTTCGCTCCACACTTGCGCGATGGCTTGCGCGGTCGGCGTCGAGGTGTCGCCGGAAGCGGCCGTCGCCGGTGCGTTCGTAACGCGGGCTTGCGGCTGCGCCGATCTTGCGTCGCGTATCGCGAACGGCACGATCGCGCCGCTTTGCCACGCGCTCACGCAGGCGCTGCGCTGCAATTTTCCACTCGACGTACGCGGCAGATCGCCGGGCTCCAGCAACAGGATCAACGCCGCTTCGTATTGAAACGCTTCGCCGAGCGCCGCGGCGATCGCGGCGAAAATCGTTTCGGGCGCCACCTGTCGCGCCCTGCCGCGCGGCACTTCAGCGGCCACGCCGATCGCCTCGGCGCCATCGGCGGTCTCCACCGCGAACGCGGTGACGCGGCCACGGCGCAGCCATTCGACGCGATCCGCCAACACCGTTTCGAGATCCTGCGGATACACGTTCTCGCCGCGCAGCACGATCATGTCCTTGCGGCGTCCGCAGAAGAACAACTGGCCGCCGTCGACAAAAGCCAGGTCGCCGGTACGCAGCCAGCGCCCCGGAAAACCGGGCGCGTCGTCGAGAAACACGGCAGCCGTCGCCTCGGGGTTGCGCCAGTAGCCTTGCGTGATGCTCGGGCCACCGCACCAGACCTCGCCGACGCGGCGCTCCGGCAAACGCTCGCGCGTGTCGGGGTCGACGACGGCGAGCGCATGGCCCAACGCAATCGCGCCGCAACCGACCACGGCCTTGCCGTTGTCATCGCCATCGTTGGCAGGCCGCGCGACGGGCGAGCGCTGCGCGAGCGCCGCCGCCGAAAAGCGCGTTTCGGGCGCGCCCGCGCCGACCTCGACGCCCGTGAGGAACAGCGTCGCCTCGGCCAGCCCGTAGCACGCGTACATCGCGCGCGGATCGAGGCCGTGCTTGCCAAAGCGCGTGGCGAATCCATCGAGCGTGGTCTGCCGGATCGGCTCGGAACCGCAGAACGCCACGCGCAACGAGGAGAGATCGAGTCCCGCGAGTTGCGCGTCGCGCACGCGGTCGGTGCAGAGGCGATAAGCGAAGTCCGGGCCGCCCGTCACGGTCGCGCGTTCGCGTGCGATGCCCGCGAGCCAGCGCGCCGGGCGTTCGAGAAAATGCAGCGGCGACATCAGCGTGACCGGAAAGCCGCACAGCACCGGCATCAACACGCTGCCGATCAGCCCCATGTCGTGATAGAGCGGCAGCCAGGAAAACATACGGCCGCCGATGCGGCAATCCATGCCGCGCGACATCGCGCTGACGTTCGCGCACACGTTCTCGTGGCTCACCATCACGCCCTTCGGCGACGAGGTCGAACCGGAGGTGTATTGCAGAAATGAAATCGCGTCGGGGTCTGCGCGGTCGATGCAAAAACCAGCGGCGTCGCTGCCCTCGCCGGGCGACACGAGCGTCGCGCCGTTGAGCGGCAGCTCGGATCCGACATCGACATCGGCACCGGCATCGCCGCAAAAAGCGTGCGACGCCTGGTCGAGCACCGCGATGCGCGCCATGCAATCCTGCGACATGCGCCGCAACCGTTCGATGTGCCCGCTTTGCAGCGCTTCCGGTGGATAGGCGGGGACCGCGATCATCCCCGCGTATTGGCAAGCGAAGAACGACACGATGTAATCGAGCCCGCTCGGCAGCATCAGCAATACGCGGTCGTTCGGCGCGCCGTGCCGGCGCAGCACGGCTGCGAAGCGGCGCGCGCGCGCGTCGAGCGCCGCATACGTCAGCTCGCGCGCGTCGGCGTCGCCGTCGGCCAGGAAACGCACCGCCAGTTGGTGCGGGCGCTGGGCGACATGCAGCTTCATCACCGACACGAGGTCGGTCGCGGGCGCCGCGGCGATGTTGGCCGCGTTGGCCGCGTTGGCCGCGTTGGCCGTCCGCGCGTTGCTTGCGGCACGGGCCGTCGCATCGTCCTGAGCAACCCGGTTCGCCGCATGTGACTCCGCGCCATCGTGGCGCGGCGTATTGATAACAGACATCCTCGCCTCCCGAGATTTGCCGCTCGCCGCGCGGCTATCATCGCCGTGCGACGCCTTTGAACGCGGCGCACGGCAAGCCGTCGCCGTCGCATGCGCTGCGCCGGCGGCGTGAATTTCGTCATTGCGGGGAAAGCAAGGCGTCTCTTGGGAACGCCGTTATGTCTGTGTCGTATCGATCGCGGCGCGCCGCCGGCCTTGCATCGTATAGATGCCAAGCGCCGGGCGACGCCTGCCGGTCAATACGCGAAGCTGATCGGCGTGCCGCCGCGCGGATGCGCGACGGTGCCCATCGGCACGCCGTAAATCGCGCCCAGCATCTGTTCCTCGATCAGTTCCGGCGCAGCGCCGCTTGCGAGCAGGCGGCCGCCCTTCAGCGCGATCAGGTCGTCGCAGAAACGCGCCGCCATGTTGACGTCGTGCAGCACCACCACGACGCCCAGACCGCGCCGCTGACTCAGGTCGCGCACGAGATCCAGCACCTCGATCTGATGCGCGATATCGAGCGCGGAGATGGGCTCGTCGAGCAGCAGGCACTGGCTGTCCTGCGCGACGAGCATCGCGATCCACGCGCGTTGCCGCTCGCCGCCCGACAGGCTGTCCACGGCGCGGTCCGCGAAACGCGTGATGTCGGTCAACTGCATCGCCTCGTGAACCTTTTCAGCGTCGACGCCGGTGAAGCGGCCCAGCGCGCCGTGCCACGGATAGCGGCCGAGCGCGACCAGTTCGCGCACCGTCATGCCGCTCGCGGCGGGCTGCTGCTGCGGCAGATAGGCGACCTGACGGGCGAACTCGCGGTTCTCCCAGTCGCGCAACGGGCGGCCCGCGAAACGCAGCGTGCCGGCCGTGGGCGGCTGTTGACGCGCGAGCAGTTTGAGCAGCGTCGACTTGCCCGAGCCGTTGTGGCCGATCAGGCCGCATACGCGCCCCTTCGGGAGCGTGAGCGCGAGCGGATGCAGCAGCACGCGCTCGCCGATGCTAAACGACACGCCGTCGAGTTCGTACATGGGTTCGCCGTGCGCGACGTGAGCGGAAAAAACGGACGGGTTGGCGTTCATGTGAGGTGAAATCCTGATCAGGAATAAGCGGACGTGAGGCTGGCCGCATGCGCGGCGCCGGAGCCGTCCTCGACGATCTGGCCGACATCGAGCTTGATGAAGCGCTCGGCAAGATGGAAATAGCGGTCGTCGTGCGTGATGACGAGCACGGTCTTGCCCTTCGCCTTCAGTTCGGGCAAGAGGCGCTTGTAGAACACGTCCTTGAAGAGCGGGTCCTGGTCGGCGGCCCATTCGTCGAACACGTAGAACGGCCGGTCCTCCAGATACGCAACGACGAGCGCGAGCCGCTTGCGCTGCCCTTGCGAGAGATCCAGCGTCGAAAACGCGCCGTCCTTCACGGTGACCTTGTGGTCGAGGTGCAGGTCGACGAGCAACTGCTGCGCGAGCGCGTCGAGTCCGTCGCCGTGCATGCCGAGCAGCGTGTCGAACAGGAAGAAGTCGCTGAACACGACCGAGAAATGCTGGCGGTAGGCGTCGCGCCGCGCCTCGTCGACGGGTTCGCCGTTCAGCAGCACGCGGCCGCTCTCCGGCACGTACAGGCCGACCAGCATCTTCGCGAGCGTGGTCTTGCCGCTGCCGTTGCCGCCGATCAGATAGACGAGCTCGCCGCGCCGGAACGTGAGGTCGATCGGCCCGAGCGTGAACACCTCGTTTTCCTTCTCGCGGAAATAACGGTGCGTGGCGCCGTCGAGCGCGATGGTGTCGAACGACGCCGCGACGGGCGGCTCAAGCATGACTTCCGGCGGCAACTCCGCGTTGACCTGCTCGATGCGTTCGAGCGCGACGCGCGCCGAACTGAGGCCGGGAATCGCGGACAGCACCGCTTCGATCGGCATGATCATGTAGACGAACACGATCGCATAGCCCGACATCACGTGCGAATCGACCTTGATGTAGCGCGCGAACACGAACAGCGTGAGGCCGATGAACGCGAACAGAATGAAGTTGCCCCAGCTCGTCGCCGCCGCGTACAGCATGTAGCCGCGCGTGCGCTGCACGCGCACCGCCTCGATGTTGGTGGCGAGCGTGTCCTCGACGAACGCGCGCCTGCGGGCGCGATGCAGCTTGAGTTCCTTCGCGCCGTCGAAGAGCGCGCGGAAGTGCTTGACCAGATCGTCCTCGCGCTTGCGGGACGCGCGCAGATGAAACATCGCGCGACTGTGAGCGTAGCGAAAGCCCGTCATGCCGAGCACGATGGTGACGATCGCGACCGCGAGAATCGGCCACGACATATAGCCGAGATACGCGAGGCAGCCGACGATCACCGCGCTTTGCATCGCGAGCGACGGCAGGCTAACGAAGAACACGACGATCGTGTCGAGGTCCTGGGTCAGCACCGCGAGCGACCTGGCCGCGCCCTGCTTTTCCAGATGCGCAAACGCCGCGTCGCCGATGCGGCGGATCGTGCGCATGCGCAGCGTCGCCTTCGCCTGCTGGCCGAGCCACATGAAGAGCGACTGCGCGAGAGCGCGCATCGCGAGCACGGCGAGGCCGACCATGAGGAACTGCCAGCCGAGCCGCGCGAGTTCCGCCGACGACGCGACCAGCGCCTGATTGATGAGGGCCAGCAGCGCGGCATTGCCGAGGCCGCCGAGCACGCTTGCAACGAGCGCGGCGGCGAGCATCCAGCGGGACTTGCTGACCAGTTGCAAAAGTACGGACATGAAGCTCCTTTCGTTGCGGCGTCGGTGCGGGAGGACCGCGGGCCGGCTCATGGTAGCGAATGCCACCGGCGCCAGCAAACATCCTCGCGCGCCGGCCGCGTCAGTTATCGTCGCCTCGCGCGGCGCCCGCATGCGCGAAGGGTCTTTCGTGTTCGTTGCGCCCGTCGTGCGGCGGGTGCGGAACGTGCGGCGGGTGCGGCTCATGCGGCCTGTGTGCGGCATGCGCCATGTGCGCGCCTGAAGCCTCGTCCCGCGACGCATGCCGCCAGGCCGTCTGCGCCGCCTGCGCGTCGGCGGGCGACGCCTGCTGTGCCTGCCTGCGCCGTTTCAGGAACGGGCAGCGGTCGTCGATGGGCGCGTTGGCGTCGTCGAGGAAATACTGCTTCCATTCGAGATTGCCGGGGTCGCCGTAAAAGCCGAGATCGGGATGCGCGGGAATCTCGTCCCACGCTTCCAGACGCTTGCGCACCTGATTGCGCGCCTCGCGGCCGATGACCTTGTTCGTGATCGTGTCGACGAACACGGAGCGCGGCTGAAACAGCAGCACCATGCCGGGGCCGAGGTTGCGGCTATGGCGCGCGCGAAACGACGGGCACGCGCACACCACGAACATCTGCACGCCGGCATATGAAAACTCCCAGGCTTCGTCCATCGGGTCCGGCTGCTGGTCCGCCGTCGGATCTGGATCGACGTCGTGCAGCCGCTGCAGGATGCCCCAGAAAAGCGCCTGGTACGCCTCGTGCGCAAGCGGCTCGGGATCGGGCTCGAAGAATACGGCGATGTTGTTTCTCCTGTATTCCGGTTGCAGCGCGAGCTCCGCGAAGGTTTGCATCGTCGCGGGCAGATCGCGCAGATCGCGGCCGTTGACGAACGAGTAGAACATCTCGCCGCGCCGCTCGGCCATCGTGCCGAAGAAGCACGGATAAGCCGGATCGAGCACCTGCTCGCGCAGCGTCGCGTATGAAGCGTCCAGCCACGCGGGCGCGGATACCGCCGCACCCGTCGCCCTGCCGGCGATGATCCGGCTTTTCCAGTCGCTGACCTCGAATCGATCGGCCTGCGCGATAGCATTATTGCCTGCTTCCATCGTTCGCTCTCTCTTCCTGACCCACTGTTGCGCGCGTCGAACGCGCGAGGCATCCCAGGCCGATCGGCCGGGACGTCGATACTGCTGTCGTGGGGAAGAGGCGCCTTTGTTGTCGATCTCCGTCGTGAGCGCCCGCGTTGTGCCGCGTTGTGCAACTTGCATCTAAACCGTGCCGGCTATCAGGTCGAATCAGGTCGAGGCTGCCACCGGTTCGTCCAGCTCGGCGACGAGCGCCTCGATCCAGTCGTCGGGAATGATCGGCTGGTGATACGTGCATTCGCCCGAGACCACCGTCGAGCCGTGCAGACGACCATCAGGAATCAGCACCATGTCGCCTTTGTGCATCGCGAGCTGCATGCCGACGTTGCCCCAGAAGAGCATGTCGCCCTCCTCGATCGTGACGAGACGGTGATCGTTGTGAACGTGCGTCGTCGAGCACATCTCGTGCGGCTCGACGAAGGTCTCGCGGTCGATGCCGGGACACTCCGCGTCGATGCGCGAGCTGATGCGGTGCGCGAAAGCCACGTAGTCGCGAATCGACGAGAGCCAGCGCAGTTGCTCGCCGAGATCCCAGCGCCCGCGTTCGGCAAGCCGCTCGCCCGCGACGATGCCTTGCACGCACTGAGCGCGCGCGGCGTCGCCGGAACCGTCGGCAATGCGCCGCAACGCGCGCGCACAGCGCTGTTCGAGCGCGGCTTTCAGTGCGATTGGATCGGTCGGCCCGCGGCCGGCCGGTTGCAGATGCGCGCAGGCGCGCTCCAGCGCGAGGCCGAACGCGAGCCACTCGGCCTCGGCCGCGAAGGCCGCGCCGATCAGGCCGAACGCGCGATCCGGACGGCGCGCGAGCGCATACAGCAGATTGCACTTCGCGGTGCTGGTCGGCAGATAGAACTGCCAGTAGGCGTGCTGCCGGCGCGTGACGCCGACCGCCGCCGCGACGCGTTCGAGCAGCGCGTCGTCCGGCGCCTCGCGGTGCAGGCTCGGGCGTTCGTCGGGCGCGAGCATGTCGAAAAAGCCGCTCGCAGCGGCGCGTGCGAGCGCGCGCCGCTTGGAGACGGCGAGCGACCAGCGCTGCACCATGCTGAAACGCAGCCCTTCCTCGAGGTAGTCGTTGCGCATCAGCCGCTCGAATGTGGCGGACCAGAAAGCGAGTTCCTCGTCGACGATGTGCGCGAGACGCGCGCTCACTGCATCGACGCTTTCGTTGGTGTCGACGTCGTTCGTCAGATATTCGAACGCGTAGGCTTCGAGGAACGGCGCGATCTGCGCGCCGAGCACGCGCGTCGCCTCACGATAGAAATCGGCGAAGCGTTGCCATTCGGCCGGCTCGCCGCTCGCGGGGGCACGCGCGACGTCGAGCTCGTAGATCGACATCAGCGTGCGGCCCGACGCGAGCGCCGGAAGACGGCTCACGTTGTGCCGACGCACGGGCTTCATGAACTTGAGGAACTCGAAGTCCTCGGGACGCAGCGGGCGGCGATGGAAATCGTCGTCGAGCAGCAGTTCGTCGACGGTCGCGCTGCGGAACGGCTCCGCGGCGGCGAACTGCTTGATGAGCGCCACGTAGCGCTCGCTCTGGCCAACGAACGGTGAGAAATCGAAGATCGGCAGCGAAGCCTGGCTCATGGTGCTCATGGTCATTCGGTCCTTATCCGGGTTACCTCAATACTGCGAGTGATGATTGCGAAGCGGCTCGCGCGAGGAACTCACGCGCATGCGCCGGTCAACGGTTTCGTCATGATGACGGCGCTCGGCGTATGTCGTACATGTTGCGCAAGCGCGTTTGCAACGACGGCGAGTACGGCTTCGCGCGCTGTGTCGATGAAGAAATGCCCGCCGTCGAACTCGTGCACCGCGCATGCGCCGCGCGTCTGTTGCGCCCATGCGCCGACGTCTTCGGCGTTGGACGTGGCGGGGTCGTCGCGGCCAACGAATACGTCGATGGGACAGTCGAGCCCGGCTGATGCGCAGGCCTCGGCGACGACGCGCCCGGCGAGCCGCGCCGGATGCGCGCCGCACAAGTGAAAGTCGACGCGCAGCAGCGGCAGCATGAAGTCGATGAAATCGGCGTCGTCGAGCAGTTCGGCGGGCGTGCCGCCGCGCTCGCGCAGGCAGTCGATCATTTCGGTTCGCGAACAGGTGAGCCAGTGTGTTTCGTGCTTGCGCCGCGCCGGCGATACGGTGGCCGATGCGCCGAACCAGACGGGAGCACGCGCGCCGCGTTGCCGCAGCGCATGCATCAGTTCGAGTCCGACGAGCGCACCCATGCTGTGACCGAACAACGCGAACGGCGCGCCGCCGGCCACGAGCGCGAGCAGTTCATCCGCGAGTTGCGCGATGAGCGCGGGCCATTCGGTATGCGGCGGCGCCGAACGGCGCATGCCGTGGCCGGGCAATTCGAGCGTGCGCACCTGCACGAACGGCGGCAGCCGACACTGCCAGTCCCGATACAGCGCCACGCTGCCGCCGGCGTGCGCGAGGCACACCAGGTTTAGCGCGCTCGGCGCGTACGTTGGACTTGGACGATTCGGCGTGGTCATCGGCTGGATGCCCGCGGCTCACGCATTGGTGACGCCTTGCGCCGCGCTGTCGGCCAGCGCCTCGCGCAAGCTCAGCGGACGCATGTCCGTCCATACCTCGTCGATCCATTGCAGGCATTCGTCCTTCTTGCCCGACTTCCCCGCCTCGCGCCAGCCGGCAGGAATGGCCTTGTAGTCCGGCCAGATCGAATACTGTTCTTCATGATTTACAACGACAACGAAATTGCTGTTTTCGTCACCCCAGCTCATTGCGCCTCCGAGTGGAAATTGTCTGCGTCTGGTTGATGGATGAAGCCACTTCAGCCGCCTTTTTGCCGCTCCGCTTTGCGCAAGCGCCACCGATCCGCGTTGATTCACGCGTCATTCAACACGCATGCAAATTCGGATCTTTTGTGCCTGCCGCAATCGAAAACGAAGCTTAAGACAAAATCTTTCGTCAGACAAGCAAATAAGAATCATTTGCATTATTGCAGGTTTGTCGTCATGATTTCGCGATCGAAACTCGGAGCCGACCGTCATGGATACCTCGCAGATCCGCCCCAGCGGCGACACCGCTTCACCATCGCAGCAAGCTTTCTTCGACACCTTGCTCTCGCGCCAGTCGTACTGGCCGCTGGCCGAACCGGGCCCGAACGATACCGAACTGGATCTGATCTTCGATGCCGCGATGCGCGCCCCGGATCATGGCGCGCTGCGTCCGTGGCGCTTCGCGCTGATACGCGACGACGCGCGCGCCGAGTTCGGCGATGTGCTCGTCGATGTGGCGGCACGCCGCGAGCCCGGCAAACCCCGCGCGGAGCACGAGCATCGTCGGCAACTCGCTTATACCGCGCCGCTCGTGATCGTTATTGCCGCGGCGCCTTCGGCGCACTCGCACATTCCGGAAACGGAGCAGTTGCTTTCGGTCGGCGCGGCCGCGATGAACATGCTCAACGCTATCCATGCGCTCGGCTATGGAGGCTTCTGGGCAACGGGCGCCGATGCTTACGACGCGAACTTGCAGGCCGCGCTCGACTTCGAACCGTCGGAGCGCGTGCTGGGCTTTCTATTCGTCGGCAAGCCGAAGTCTCGCGAGCACTCGGCGGTGCGGCCGCCGCACTCCCGCTACGTCCGCGAGTGGCTTGGACGCATGTCAGTCTGAACGCCTATACGATTTTTTGTCGGCTCAGAAGGTCGCAAACAAACCTTGAGCGATCGCTCAGGTTTCACTCCAGGCCCGCAAAAGATTGTGATAGCAACCGACGAGACTGCGGCGCGCAATGTCGTCGGCCTGAGTGGCATTCAGGCGTTGAATCGCCGTGTCCATATCGAACAGCAACGCGCGCTGCGTATCGCTGCGCACGAGGCTCTGCACCCAGAAAAAGCTCGCGACGCGCACTCCGCGCGTCACTGGCGTGACCTGATGCAGGCTCGTGGCCGGATAGACGATCATGTCGCCGGCCGGCAATTTCACTTGCTGCACACCGTAGGTATCCTCGATCACCAGTTCGCCGCCGTCGTATTCATCGGGTGAGGAAATGAAGAGCGTGGCCGACACGTCGGTGCGCAGCTTCACGCCGTTGGGCAGCACTCGCACCGCACCGTCGACGTGGCTGCCGAACTGCATGCCGCCTTCGTAACGGTTAAAGAGCGGCGGGTACACCTGGTTCGGCAGCACCGCGCTGATGAATAGCGGATTGCGCTCGATCGACGCGACGATCACGTCGCCAAGTTCGCGCGCCACCGGCGAGTGCTCGGCGATCTGCTGGTTGCGCTTGACCGGCGCGCCCTGGTAGCCCGCCGTCGCGCGGCCGTCGACCCACGCGTCGCCCGCCGTGTCGAGCCGCTCGCGCAGAAAGCGCAATTGCCCGGCATCCAGCACATTCGGTATATGCAGCAGCATCTTGAGTGTCCTGTATGCGGGCTTGCCCGTACGGAGGCGCAAGCCCGCGGTTTCAATCGAGCCGGGTCAGAACCGGTAGTCGAACGTCGCCAGTAACGTGCGCCCGATGCCCGGCACCGAACGGCCGCCATCCGATGGAATCAGTGCATCGTAGTATTGCTTGTTGGTCAGGTTCAGCAGATTCAGCCTGACGTCGAATTTCTTCGCATGATAAGCGGCGGTCGCGTCCCAGCGCGTGTAGCCGGGAACCCGCACGTAGTTCGTGTTCGACGCATAACGCGGCGACATATAAATCGGCCCGCCGCCGATCTCCCAATGCGGCGTCAATGCATACGTGGTCCAGAACGTCAGCGTATTGCGCGGCGTGTTCGCCGGGACATGACCTTGGTTGCCGTCGCGCGCCTTGAGAATGATCGCGTCCATGTACGTATAGCCGCCGAACACTTGCCACTTGTCGGTGAGATGCCCCGTGACGCCGGCCTGGAATCCGTCGACGCGCACATTGCCGTCGAGCTCGTATTCGGTCGGCGAGACCTGGGTGCGCGCGTTGGTCTTTTCCTCGCGGAAGAACGCGGAGGTCACCGAGATATTGCCACCGAGCAGATCCCATTTCGCACCGACTTCATATGACCGGGTCGACTCGGGCGCGAGGTTCTGCGTCAGATTGGTCACCGTCAGCGCCTCGAGCGACGGATTGAACGACGTGCCATACGACACGTAATACGACTGCCAGTCGGTCGGCTGATAAATCGCGCCGGCGCGCACGCTGGTGAAGAAATTGGTTTGCGTCGCGTAGCCCGGCAAGCTGACCGTGTTGTGAATCTGCGCCTGAAAGCGATCCCAACGCAGCCCGCCGATCAGCTTCCAGTCGTGGCCGATAGAAACGGTGTCGTTGAGATAGGCGCCGATCTCGTTCGATCCGGAATCGGCGTGGTTGGCGGTGATCGTGGTCACGCCGGCGGGCGACGACAGATACGCCGGATTCACCATCGACACGACCGGCAAATTGTTGCGCGTATACGCCTGGTTCGAATAGCTGTCGTGGCCGAGTTCGAAGCCGGCGATCAGATCGTGTTTGAGCGGGCCGGTGTCGAACTTGTATTCGAGCATCGTGTCGTTGTACACCGAGCGGTTCTGGATCACGCGATCATGGCTCTGCAACTTGATGAACAGTTGCGACGGCGACAACGTCGTGTAATTGCCCTTGCTCAGCGCGGGACTGGTGGCGAGCGGACCGGTCAACACCGCTTGCGGCGCGGTTTCGCGCGCGTCGGTCGTCGAATGCGAGAACTGCGTCTGGTTGCTCAGCGTGAGACTGTCCGAGAACTTGTGCTTGATGCCGGCGGTGAAGATCTGCACGTCTTGAACGGTGCGGTCGGTGGTCAGGCCGTAGAAGGTGTTTTTCGGCACCGGCGCCGGATGGCCGTTCAACGCCTGCACGCCGTAATCGGGCATGTCGCGGTTGTGCTGGATCAGCGCGGACAGCGTGATTTCGGTCGGCGTGCCGATGCCGAAACGCACTTGCGGCGCAATGCCGTAGTCCTTGTTCTTCATCGCGTCGCGCGTCGAACCCAGGCTTTGACCGAATGCGTTGACGCGAATCGCCGCGGTGTCCGTCAGCTTGTGATTCACGTCGACGGTCGTGCGATAGCGGTCGTCGGTGCCGATCATGGCCGACACTTCCGCCGAGTCCTTGAGATTCGCCTTCTTGCTCACCTGATTGATCACGCCGCCGGTCGAACCGCGGCCGAACAGCATCGACGACGGACCGTACAGCACTTCGAGTTGTTCGAGATCGAACGTGTCGCGGTAGTACTGGTTGCGATCGCGAAAGCCGTCCAGGTAGATGTCGTTCTGCGCGGTAAAGCCTCGCAGATTGACGTTGTTGCCGATCTGCCCGCCTTCGGCCGCGCCGATGGTCACGCCCGGCGCATTGCGCAGCGCATCCTGGAACGAGGTCGCGCCCTGCGATTGCAGCACGGCTTTGTTGATCACGGTGACGGTTTGCGGAATATCGCGCAAGGCCGTCGGCGTCTTCGCGCCCACGGTCGAGCGTTCCGCCTGGAAATCCTGTTGTTCGGCCTGGGCCGCGACGCCGATGGCCGGCAGCGTCGTAGTGTCAGCCGCCTTGGTGGACGGCGACGATTGCACTGGAGAGGGTGAAGCGGTCTGTGCGAGTACAGGCGAGGCGAATGGAACGGCAAAAGCTAGCGCTAACGCAGTCGCGAGCGGCGTGTGGTTGAACATTGGAAATCCCGTCAGATGTGTGCTTGCCAGATCCGCATGAAAAGCACGGTATCGATGACAAGTCGGCAGTTTGGCTGGCTGCCGGTCTTCCACAAAGTTGAGGACGACGGGATGGCTGGCTGGTGTCTAAATGAGAGCCGCTATCATTCCATACGCATAACGGCGCATCAATTGCGCGTTGCGTTACTTGCCGTAATAAATTTGTTTCTGAATATTACCGATGAAGGGCAAACGTAAACAACTCGCGCCTCGGTCAAGGATTGGGTGGACGCAGGTCATGCGCCAAGGCGCCCTTCGCAAATAATGGCCGCAATAATCGGATGATTATCAAACGAGGCGCAAGGTCCCGCATCCAATCGTTAATTCGGGCAACGCAATGAAACGTGAGCGAGTCGATACGATTGATCGAGCCTTTGGGCGCCAGGCATACGCCACATCGCAAGTGCGTTCAAGCGCTCCGCTCAAGCTTTCTAAAAGCCGACACAGCGTGAGCGGAGGGCCTCCGTAATCGGCGAGAGGTCACGGCACGCTAGCCTTTTTACAACACATCGGCTTTCATTAGACAAGCCAACGACCGGCAAGGCACTTCCCCGCTCAACCAGGATTGCTTTCGCAGTCCGTCCATAACCGCAGCGGATCGCGATGAAGCGGATAGTGCGAGTCGAGCCATGCGGAGAGCCTCGCCCAGTCCGGATGATGGGTGCCGGTCTGCGCCGACCACTGCGACGACCGTTCGAGAATCTGCCCAGTCTCGCGGTCGCGAACAAGCAAACTGCCGAGCCCGCTCGAACTATTCTCCTGCGATTCCACCCGATACCTCGGCAAGATCCTGAGTTCGGCGTCTTCCGCCCAACCATGGACGCCTCGAACGATACCGGCCGGATCGCGCAACTCCACGGGTCCGCTTTTCGGACGAACGGCGGACCAACCCTCGGGGAAATCCGCAACGACTTCATTGCTGGTTTCCCTAAGCCATTTCACCCGCCATACGCGCGCCATCACGTCGCGCACATGAGACACCGACTTATAGCCAGGGGGCAACTCGATCGCCATGGGCAGCGTGATGAGATTGTCTTTCCAGAGTGAGGCCTCGTCACGATCGGTGCGAGCGGCCCGCTGCAAGGTTTCATGTCCGAACGGGTTATCAGGGCGGCTCGCCCGATTGACGCCGCTCTGTTGCAAGTCGGGGAACAGATCGTCCGCATCCCGACGAGTCCGTTTTGGTTTCCCTGTTTTCATTGACCTCTCCGCTGAAAGGCGCTCTCGCGAACGCCTGATCGCTATGACTCGCTATATGACTTGTAAACGGGAAGCCGAAGCGCGCGGCGTGAGCATGGCCGCGTCGACATCTTCTGTCGTGCTCGGCGCGGTCCTTCCGCTATTGCCGTGCCCGAACCACAACCCGGTGTTTTGCAGCGCAAACGTGTCGACACGGCCCCCCAGCCAGGTGCTTACCACCAGCAATGCCTCCGTATTCCTCGGCGGGCGCAGCTCATCTGTCCTGCCGGCGAAGTAGCGTTGCGTCAGATCGTGCGCCGAGATACGGCGTGAATCGCGGGTCCCTATCTGCGCGGCGGCGCCAGTCCTCGTCCGGCGACAGCAACGCGAGACCGATCCGGTCTTCCAGCACATGCGGCGGCGGATCGGCCTCGACATGCAGCGCGCGCCACAACGCGACGCGCGCTGCCGTGCTGTCCGGCGCCACATCTCGCTTGTCGTGCATCACGTTCAATCCTGTATTGGTGTTCACCTTCGCTTCGAGTCGACGCATCGCGCCGTGCCGCGCCATGCGGAAAAGAATGAGGATGTCGCGCCTCACGAGCGACTGACGAAGGGATGTGCCACACAGCATCCACATGTGGAAACGCGGTGAGCAGAAAGAATATCACCTGCCCGAACCCGGCGCCGGACCGCATCCGTCTCAGGTCCGCCGACAGCGCTCGAGCGGATCTCCATGCGCGAGGCCGATCGACACGCAAGTGTCGCTATCTGACGGTCTGCTTTTTCGCCACCACCAATGCAATGCCGCCGAGCACGGCGGCCGAACCGACCAGCAGGCGCGGCGTCAAGGGTTCGCCGAGCAACACGATACCGCCCATCGCCGCAATGACCGGTACGCTCAATTGCACGGTGGCCGCGGTAGCCGCTTTCAATTCCCGCAAGGCGGTGTACCAGACGACATAGCCGACGCCGGAGGTCACTGCCCCGGAAAGGATCGCGTACATCAGTCCGGATTGTTCGAACGAGGTGTGCGCAAGCGTGAGCATACTCACCGCCGCCGCGAACGGCACGGCTCGCAGGAAGTTCCCGGCGGTCGTGGTCGTCGGATCGCAGGACCGTCTGCCGCGCAGCGAATAAACGCCCCACGCGACGCCCGCGCCCAGCATCAACAGGGACGAACCCAGAGGCGGCGCCGAGATGCCCGGCAGAACGAGCCCGATGAGACCGCCAAGCGCCAACACCAGCCCGGCCCACTGCGGCACGCGCAGGTGCTCCCCCGTCCAAAGGCCGTAGCCGATCATCGTCGCCTGCACGGCGCCGAACAGCAGCAACGCGCCGGTGCCGGCCGGCAGGCCGAGGTATGCGAACGAAAATCCGCCTGCATAGACAAAAAGCGCAAATGCCGAATACCAGTTGCCTGCGATGCCGCGCGGCGCACCACGTATTCGCAGGATCAACCAGAGCGTGAGCGCGGCGGATACCACCCGCGCCAACGTGAACGTCGCCGCATCGATCCCGGCGCCTTTCAGCGCCAGGCGGCACAGCAACGAGTTCCCCGCAAACGCGATCATGGCGAGCGTCGTGAGCGCGGCGATTCGTGTACGCGGCATGGACCGCTTCACTGTCAACAGGCTGTCAATAGGTCTTGTAAGGCAGGAATTTGCCGGACAGCAGCACCTTCACGCGATCGCCCTTCGGATCGGCTTCGCGCTGGATGTCCATCGAGAAATCGATCGCGCTCATGATGCCGTCGCCGAATTCCTCGTGGATCAATTCCTTGATCGTCGTGCCGTAGACGTTGACGATTTCATACCACCGGTAGATGAGCGGATCGGTCGGCACGGCGGTCGGCAAGGAGCCCTTGTACGGCACGATCTGCAGCCACGCCACCGCCTCGTCGGACAAACCGAAGATCTCGCCGGCAATCTCCGCTTGCTGCTTCGTGAACGTCATCTGCCCGAGACACGCGGCCGTCGTCCATTCCTTGCTCGCGCCGATGCGCTCCGCGATCCCGCTCCATTTGAGACCTCGCGCGACTTTCGCCGAAACGATCATCTGCGTCACTTCACTGCGGCTGGAAATCATGGCGTGCTCCTGTTGAACATATCGGGCGGTTGTCTTCATTGCCGGCACGGTCGTGCCGATTACCTCGTCTGTCGTCACGCTTCGGGCGCATCTGCGTCGATTCGAGTATGACACCCCGCAATCACGATATCAGCGGCAAGGTCACACTAACCTGCAATCCCCCGCATTCCCGGTTGCGAAGCGCGATATCGCCGCCATGAGCGCGGATGACGGCGCGCGCCGATGTCAGTCCCAGGCCCATCCCTCCGGTGCTGCGGTTTCGCGATTGCTCGAGGCGGAAAAACGGCGCGAATACCTGCTCGAGCGCGTGAGGCGGAATGCCGGCGCCTCGATCGCTGATCTCGACCACGATTTCCGTCGCGGAATGGTTCAGTTGCAGCTCCGCCCTATTGCCGTATTTCAGCGCATTGTCGACGAGGTTCATACACGCGCGCCGCAGTGAGAACGGCCGCCCGTTGAACGCGAGGCGATCGGGGCCGGCATACGAGACGGGCTGCCCCTGGTCGCCATAATCGTCGGTGATGGTGCGCAGAAGTCCCGCGAAATCGAAAACCGTGGTCTCCTCGTCCTTATAGTCGTCCCTGAAAAAGGACAGGGCCGAGTCCGCCATCGCCTGCAAGTCGTCGACGTCGCGAAAGAGGCGCGCCCGTTGCTCGTCGTCCTCGATGAACTCGCCGCGAAGCCGGATCTTCGTGAGCGGCGTGCGCAGATCATGCGACATGGCGGCGAGCATCACCGTTCGGTCCTCGACGAATTTGCGCACTTGCGCCTGCAATGCGTTGAACGCCGCGATCGCCGCGCGCAGTTCTCCCGGCCCGGTCTCGCGGACGGGACCGGCGCGCGGATCGCCGCCGATGCGGCGCAGTTCGTCCGCGAACTGCCGGATCGGCTTCGAGAGAAAGTAAGTCGCAAGCACCGATGCCGCGAGAATCGACAACCCGACACATCCCAGTGCCACGGCGATCTGGCGGGGTTGCAGCAGCCCCCAGTCACGCTGTGTGGCGATGAATACAACCCAGCTTTCGTCGCGCAGTTCAACGGCCAGAAAATAGGCGCGGGAATGTTGACCGCGATCAAACTGGATGCTGGCGGAGAGCGGATCGTCCGAGCTGAAAAATACGCGAGGACGCTGGCGGCCCTCGATCAGAAACCACCTGGACAGATCGGAATCCGCATCGGGCGGTTGCGCCACGGCGAGGCGGCGAGCGACCGTCGAGTTGGCCGCATACCATTCGGCCCGGTTGGACTCGATCTGCACGGCGCGGGCCAGTCGCGGGCGATCGATCGCCGACGCCGCATCGATCATGCGGACCGTGTCGTCGGCCCGGTCGAGCAACGCGGTCTCTCGGGCCGTCGGAC
This sequence comes from Paraburkholderia terricola, assembly GCF_900142195.1. Lineage (GTDB taxonomy): Bacteria > Pseudomonadota > Gammaproteobacteria > Burkholderiales > Burkholderiaceae > Paraburkholderia > Paraburkholderia terricola. Next base: position 120,919 of record NZ_FRAB01000017.1, on the reverse strand, counting down.
CGGCAAGCTGGCTAAAGAGCACGGCGAGCCCGAGCACGCCGATGATGGCCGCGCCGACCGTGAGCGCAATCCGCCACGCGATGGTGTCCGGCGGACGCAACCGGATGCTCATCCGCGTCGAACCGCTGGCGTGAACATATAGCCGCCGCCCCGAACCGTACGAATGACGGAAGGCGTTTCGGCGTCGGCGTCGAGTTTTCGGCGCAGACGGCCGACCTGCACGTCGATGCTCCGGTCATAGACCTCGTGCGACGACCCGCGCGTGAGGTCGAGCAGTTGATCGCGCGTCAGCACCCGCTGAGCGTGCTCGGCAAACACGAGCAGCAGATCGAATTCGCTGCTGGAAAGAATGATCAGTGTGTTGTCCGCCGAGCGCAGTTCGCGCCGGGCGATATCCAGACGCCACCCGCCAAACGACAGTACCGGTCTGGTGTGGGTGCCCACCACCGCGGCCCCGGTTTGCGTCGTCCTGCGCAGCACGGCCTTGACTCGCGCGAGCAGTTCCCTTGCATCGAATGGCTTGACCAGGTAATCGTCGGCGCCCATCTCGAGACCCACTACCCGATCGACGTGATCCGCCACCGCCGTGAGCATGATGACCGGCACTTTCGAGGTTGCGCGTATCCGCCGGCACAGGCTGAAGCCGTCCTCGCCCGGCAGCATGACATCCAGAATGACGATATCGACGTGCTGGACATCGAGTGCCGCGAACAGGCTGTGTCCGTCGGTCGCGATGCTGACCTCGTGGCCATGCTTGCGAAAAAAGCCGGTCAGCAAGGACCGGATGTCCTCCTCGTCGTCAACCACCAGTACGTGCGGCATATCAGTCATTCCCAAATGCTAACCGGAGCGGCCCGACGATTGATGTCAGCCGTTCATCCCCAGTATTTCAGGGGCGACACATTGTATCGGCGCCGTAAAAAACCGCACATCATGCCGTTGAATCTCCTGCGTAATCTCGGGCTCCCCGACTGGAGGTTCCTGAATGGCAATTTCATCGAAAACGGCGCGGCGTGAAGGCGCCGCATTGGCGCATGCCGCAAGAAAAAATCGTCGCCGCGAATACCGGGCGCTGCTGGCCGCCGCCTCGCTTATGCTGGGTTCCGGCAGCGTCCGGGCGCAGAACGCGACCAATCCCGACGATTCCGGCTTCACCGTCCTGAGCAATGCCACCAACGTCACCCACTGGGGACTGGGCGCGGGCGTCGGTATCGAACCCTCGCCGTATAAGGGCGACAGCGCGAGGATCACGCCGATTCCGCTTTTCTACGTCGATAACAAATGGATCAGCGCGTTCGCCACGACGCTCGATCTGAAAGTCGGGCAATGGAACGGCGTCACCTTGGCCCTGCGTGGCAAAGTGGGCATTCTGGAGGGCTACAAGGGCTCCGACGCGCCGATCCTCAACGGCATGGAGAACCGGAAGAGCGTCACCTTCTGGTACGGCCCGGCACTCGGGTGGCAGAGCGGATTCGGCACGCTGACCGCCAGTTACCTCGTCGGCGGAAACAAAGGGCAGCAGGCCGCCGTCGACTTCAGAAAAGCCTTCGAATTCGGCAAATGGACCGTCGAACCGCATGTCGACACGAGGTGGCTGAGCGACAAATACGTCGACTACTACTATGGCGTGACGCAGTCGGAGGCGCGTGCGGGACGGCCGGCTTACGACGGGACATCCACGCTGAACACCACCATCGGGACGCGAGTCGCTTACCGGCTCACGCAACAGCAGTCCGTCAGCCTCGATCTGCAGGTCACCCATCTCGGCAGCGGCATTTCCGATAGTCCGCTCGTCGGCAAGCGTTTCATTCCCGCGGCCCGGCTGGGCTACATGTATCAATTCAAGTAAAGCCGGTCATGTCGCGTGGTCCGGCGCTTGGGCCGCCGGAGCACGCTCGTTATCGACTCAAACCCGCTCAGACTCGCTCAAACCCGGCCAAACGCAGCCGCTTGCCTTTAGCGGCCTCGCGCCTGGCTTCGCATTTCACAGGAGCAGCTCGATGCTGTTTGGTCCGTCTCGCACAGCACAGCGTTGCCACGCCGCCTTCGACGAGAGCGCGGAAAGCGACCGCATGGACAGCCGGCGTGTTGCTCGCGGCGGGTTGCGGCCCAACGAAGTCCCTGGCTCGGGTTCGGCGGGCAGCGTCCTCTCCGGCTGGAAAGCGTGGACGTCGAACCTGGACCAAACAGATGCGCTGCGGAGCAACGATCTGGCCGAGAGCATGAATCTATTGGAAGCGCTTCAACAGAATCGGCTGCTTCGCAAGAAGCTCGATGAAACACGGCAGGAAGTCGAGGTGCTGGTCGAGGCGCTGGAATACGCGAGAAGCATTGCCCCCTGCCAAAAGCTCAGGTCGGCCTTACCGGAATAGCTGGCGACACGCCAAAGAAATACATTACAAAAACCAAACTAAAATTCAACGCCATTAATACGATAATTACATCTCTCCGACATTCACCCTGCATTGAGATTGTGTAAGTCAATTGCGCTGCGATTAATCCGGATATTCGCCTGTTCGATTCAATGCAAGCGCTTGACAGTCGGCGTACACTCGCTCGAAGCCAATGCCACAGGCATATGGCCCGCATAGCCGCCCGCGGTTGAACGGGTATCTGGGGGACTTTGGAGAACAATCAATGAGTTGGACACGGGAACAAAGAAACGTCACGATCGCCGCCTATCTCGGCTGGACACTCGACGCATTCGATTTCTTTCTCATGGTGTTCGTATTGAAAGATATCGCGGCGGAATTCAATACGAATATCCCGGCGGTCGCGTTCGGCATCATGCTGACCTTGATGATGCGTCCCGTCGGCGCATTGATCTTCGGCTGGCTCGCCGACAAGTATGGCCGTCGCCCCACGCTGATGGTCAACATCGCGTGCTTCTCGCTGCTGGAATTGCTGTCCGGCTTCTCGCCGAATCTCATCACCCTGCTGGTGCTGCGCGCGCTGTTCGGTATCGCGATGGGCGGCGAATGGGGCGTGGGCGGCGCACTGACCATGGAGACCGTGCCGCCGAAGTCGCGCGGCGTGGTCTCGGGCCTGTTGCAAGCCGGTTATCCGAGCGGCTATCTGCTCGCGTCGGTCGTGTTCGGCGTTTTCTATCAATACATCGGCTGGCGCGGCATGTTCTTCGTCGGCGTGCTGCCCGCCCTGCTCGTGCTGTACGTGCGCGCGCACGTGCCGGAGTCGCCGGCCTTCCAGACGCTCGAAAAGCGGGCGCGTCCGGGCCTCGTCGCCACGCTCAAGCGCAATGTCGGGCTGTCGCTCTATGCGATCGTCCTCATGACCGCGTTCAACTTCTTCTCGCACGGCTCGCAGGACCTATATCCGACCTTCCTGCGCGTGCAGCATCAGTTCGACGCGCATACCGTCTCGTGGATCACGATCACGCTGAACGTCGGCGCGATTATCGGCGGATTGTTCTTCGGTTTCGCGTCGGAGAGGATCGGCCGCAAGCGCGCGATCCTCATCGCGGCGCTGATCGCGCTGCCGGTGCTGCCGCTGTGGGCTTTCTCGAGCACGCCGGTTCTGCTCGCGGCAGGCGCCTTCCTCATGCAGATTTCGGTGCAAGGCGCATGGGGTGTCATTCCGGTGCACCTGAATGAAATCTCGCCCGACGAAATTCGCGCGACGTTCCCAGGCCTCGTGTATCAACTCGGCAATCTGATCGCCTCGGTCAACGGCCCGCTGCAAGCCAGCGCCGCCGAAGCGCACGGCAACAACTACGCGCTCGTGATGGCGGTGGTGATCGGCATCGTGGCGCTCGTGATCGCCGCACTGATTCCGTTCAGCCGCGAGCGCCGCGGCATCGACATGACGCAGTCGGCACGACAGGTCGCGGCACGCGTCACCTGAAACAGTCCGCTTGGGAGAAGCAAGCCCCATGAGGCCGTTCCGATCACGATCGGAACGGCCTTTTTATTTCCGCGCGCTCCGACGCGCCGCGCGTCACGGACAAGACCGGCCTTCGTCGGGTCCTCTAGAGGAGTTAGTCCACGGACGGCCTTGATCGCCATCGTCATCCTTCTTATCCTCAAAAAAACGCCTGTTTCAAATTCGCACTTGAATCGCTTGTTCGCGGGCCGCACGGCCGGCAACCAGGAGACGCCCATGGCAGTTCGCACGACAGGCCGGCATGCCGGCGACACGAAGTCCCGCATCCTCGACGCCGCCGAAACGCTCTTCATCGAATGCGGTTATGAGGCGATGTCGCTGCGTCAGATCACTTCGCGTGCCGAAGTCAATCTCGCGGCGGTCAACTATCACTTCGGCAGCAAGGAATCGCTGATTCACGCGATGCTGTCGCGCCGGCTCGACCGGCTCAACCAGGAGCGGCTCAAGCTGCTCGACCGCTTCGACCAGATGCTCGGCGCGCGGCTCACCTGCGAGCACGTGCTCGGCGCGATGTTCATTCCGGCGCTGCGGCTCTCACGCGATCCGCGCGCCGGCGGCAAGGCGTTTCTACGGCTGCTGGGGCGCGCTTATACCGATCCGTCGGCGTTCATCCGCGACTTTCTGAAGGCGCACTACGAGTCGGTGGCCGTGCGCTTTTTCGATGCGTTCCAGCGCGCGTTGCCGCATCTGCCGCGCGAGGAACTCGGCTGGCGTCTGCACTTCGCGATTGGCGCGCTCTCCGGCGTGCTGGCGGGCGCCGATACCGACGACCTGATTGCCGAGTTCTCGCAGGGCAAGTCGATGAACGACCTGCAACTGATAGCGCGCCTCGCCTCGCTGATGGTCGCCGCGCTGAAGGCGCCGTTGCCGGACAGCACGCAACTGGCCGCGTTCGCGGCGGTGCTGGGCGACGCCACCGAAAGCGGCCTGACGGATACAGGCGAATGCCCGAGTGCGGGTGCGGCGGATGCGGCGGGTGCGGCGGGTGCGGGTGCGGGTGCGGGTGCGGGTGCGGGTGCGGGTGCGGGTGCGGGTGCGGATGCGGATGCTGGTGCTGGTGCTGGTGCTGGTGCTGGTGCTGGTGCTGGTGCTGGTGCTGGTGCAGCCGCTGCGGCTGCGGCGGCAGACGCGCAGCAGGCGCAAGGCGGTAAGCAACCGCCACCTGCTTCCATGCCGGAAGCCGAGCGCCCTGGCGGCAATCTTCCGGCGAACTCGTTTCATCATGCGTCGCAAGGGGCGGCTTAGCGAGGAAGCGGCACGGAGAATGCGGGCGATGTACCTTAAGGAACCCGCCGGTCCATAGCCGAACGCCGTGAGCGCCATCTACCCGCGCCGCACATCCAGGTCCCGCATCTCAGCGACGTCACGCTGCCGAACTGGGATTGGTGATTGGACGCGAAGCGCAAGCAGGCGCGACCCGAAGCCGCGAGCAGGCCGCCCGGCAAAGTCGTCGCCCAGGCGTCCAGGCGAAGCAGCCGAACCGAAGCGTCAGCTTTAAAAAAACAACATGACGGCGAACGCATCCGCGCCCGTGGATGCGTTCGCACGCAGCGAAAAGACCCAGCGAAAAGGGAGGAAACGTCATGCCGTGGTTCATCCTGGTGCTCGTCATTGCGGCGCTCGCGCTCGTCTACGTTCAGGCGCGCGCGTCATGGTGGCTCGCCTGCATGATCGTCTGGGTAGCGGCCGCGCAGGTCAGCGGAGCCGCGGGTCCGGCCGCGACGGTCTTGCTTGCCGTTCTGTTCGTCCTCCCCGCCCTCGTGCTGACCATCAAACCGCTGCGCCGCGCATGGCTCGCGAAGCCGCTGCTCGAGCTCTTCCGCAAGATCCTGCCGCAGATGTCGCCGACCGAGCGCGACGCGATCGAAGCCGGCACCGTCTGGTGGGACGCCGAACTGTTCTCGGGGCGCCCGCATTGGGACACGCTGCTCGGCTACGGCCCGGCCACGCTCACCGCCGAGGAGCAAGCGTTTCTCGACGTCGAATGCGAGCATTTGTGCGACCTCGCGAACGACTGGGAAACCACGATGGTGTGGCAGGACCTCTCGCCGCAAAGCTGGCAATACATCAAGGAGCGCGGCTTTCTCGGCATGATCATTCCGAGGCAGTACGGCGGCAAGCAGTTCTCCGCCTACGCGCATTCGCAGGTCATCATGAAGCTCGCCACGCGCTGCTCGGCCGCCGCCGTTTCGGTGATGGTGCCGAACTCGCTCGGCCCCGCCGAACTGCTGATGCACTACGGCACCGAAGCGCAAAAGAACCACTACCTGCCGCGCCTCGCGCGCGGCGAGGACATCCCCTGCTTCGCGTTGACGAGCCCCTACGCGGGCTCGGACGCCGCGGCGATTCCCGACGTGGGCATCGTCTGCAAGGGCGCCTTCGAAGGCCGCGAAACGCTCGGTTTTCGCGTGACGTGGGACAAGCGCTACATCACGCTCGGCCCGATCGCGACCGTGCTCGGCCTCGCATTTCGCGCGCTCGATCCCGACCATCTGCTCGGCGCCGATGACGAACCCGGCATCACCTGCGCGCTGATTCCGACCCGCCACCCCGGCGTCAATATCGGCCGCCGTCACTGGCCGCTGAACGCGGTGTTCCAGAACGGCCCGAACTCGGGCAAGGACGTCTTCATTCCCATCGACTGGGTGATCGGCGGACGCGCGCAGGTCGGCAACGGCTGGCGCATGCTGATGGAATGTCTCGCGGCGGGCCGGGCGATTTCGCTGCCGTCGTCGAACGTGGGGATGGCGAAGATCGCCGTGCGCGGCACCGGCGCCTACGCCGCGATGCGCCGCCAGTTCCGCACCGCCGTCGGCAAGTTCGAGGGCGTGCAGGAAGCGCTCGGCCGCATGGGCGGCAATCTGTACGTGATGGATGCCGCGCGCCGCCTGTCCGCGCAGGCGGTGGACCTCGGCGAGAAGCCCTCGGTGATTTCGGCGATCGCCAAGTATCACATCACCGAACGCGCGCGCACGGTCATCAACGACGGCATGGATGTCGTCGCCGGCAAGGGCGTTTGCATGGGGCCGTCGAACTTTCTCGCGCGCGCCTATCAGCAGGTGCCGATCTCGATTACCGTCGAAGGCGCGAACATTCTGACGCGCTGCCTGATCATCTTCGGCCAGGGGGCGATTCGCTGCCATCCGTATGTGCTGAAGGAAATGGCCGCGACGCGCGAAACCGATCGCGCCCGCGCGCTGTGCGATTTCGACGCGGCGTTCTTCGGCCATGCGGGCTTCACGCTCTCCAACGTGGTGCGCGGTTTCGTCCACGGTGTGACGGGCGGCGCGTTCATCGCGAGGCCGCGCGCGGCGCATGGTCCGCTGCTGCCGTACTACCGCGCGGCGACCCGCCTCTCGACCGTGTTCGCGTTGCTCGCCGACGTCTCCATGTTCGTGCTCGGCGCCGATCTGAAACGGCGCGAACGCATTTCCGCGCGTCTCGGCGACGTGCTCTCGCAGCTCTACCTGATCTCGGCGACGCTCAAGCGTTTCGAGGACGAAGGCCGTCAGGAAGAAGACTTGCCGCTGGTGCGCTGGGGCGTCGAGGATTCGCTGTATAAAGCGCAGCACGCGCTCGACGGCGTGCTCGCGAACTACCCGAACCGCTTCGCCGCCGGCCTCGTGCGGGCGCTGGCGTTTCCATTCGGCCTGCCGTACCGCGAGCCGTCCGACCGGCTTGGCAGCGACATCGCCGAATTGATGCAGACGCCCGGCGCGGCGCGCGAACGTCTCGTGGCCGATTCGTATGTACCGCGTCCCGATGTGGATGCGCTCGGCTACGGCGAGCTGGCGTTCCAGTTGAACCCGCGCTTCATGCGGATCGAGCAGAAGCTGCGTGAAGCGGTCAAGCAAGGGCTGCTCGAACCGATGCCGCAGAGCTTCGCGCAACTGCCCGGGTGGACCGCGTCCGCCGAGCAGAAAGGCTTGCTCGACGCCGACGAGCGCCGCGTGCTCGACGACTATGCGCGCTACGGCGCGGAAGTCGTGAAGGTCGACGATTTCGCGGCCGACTTCGACATGCTCGCCGGTCTGCAACAACGCAAGGAGGCGCTCGACAAGGCGTTGGAAGCCGCAGCCTGACAAGGGTGCGAGCGTCTTGACGAGCGCCTGCAAAAAACATCCCGGCGAGGCACCCCGGATGCGTCCAACTCAGTGCACACTGACACACGTCCGACGCCCGCAAGGGGCACTTCCCGCGGCGCGCTGTCAGCGGAGCAACGACCGATATGAACGACTCTTATCTGAACTTCGTCAACTCGCCGCTCGGCGCGCGCCTCGCGCGCTCGCTCGGCTTGCCGAAGCCCGAGGTGCTGCGCCGCCATCGCGCGGACGAGCCCGAGTTCGGCGGCGTGGTGGCGATCGGCGCGGGACGTGAACCGCAGTTGCTCGATGCGCTGGCGAATCTGGTGGCGAGCATCGGCGTGACGAGCGTCGCGCATGAAAGCGCCGGGCTGTGGGTGCCGCTCGCGACTCGCCACGGCTTGATGACGGGCCGTTTCGAACCGGCGGATTCCGGCTCGCCCGGCAGGCTCGCCGCACTGCTGTTCGATGCAAGCGGCATCGACGACAGCAGCCAGCTCGAACCGCTGCACGGATTCTTCCACGACACCTTGCGCTCGCTCGGCAAGTGCGGGCGCATCGTCGTGTTGGGGCGTCCGCCGGAAAGCTGCGCGAGCCCGCGCCAATGGACCGCGCAGCGCGCGCTCGAAGGTTTCACGCGTTCGCTCGGCAAGGAAGCGCGGCGCGGCATCACCGCGAATCTCGTCTATGTCGAGCACGGCGCGGAAAGCGGCGTCGAAACCTCGCTGCGATTCTTTCTGTCGCCGCGTTCCGCGTATGTGTCGGGCCAGGTCGTGCGCATCGGCAGCACTGCCGGCGCGGGCCCGCAAGCCGCCGCACCCGCGTTCGACTGGAAAGCGCCGCTCGCGGGCCGGCGCGCGGTCGTGACGGGCGCCGCGCGGGGCATCGGCGCGTCGATTGCGAGCGTGCTGGCCGCCGAGGGCGCGCATGTGATCGGCATCGACATTCCCGCCGCGCGCGACGCGCTCGATCTGACCATGCGTCAGTTGAACGGCACGGCCCTCGCCTTCGACATCGCAGCGCCCGAAGCGCCCGCGCAAATCGCGGCGGCGCTCGACGAACAAGGCGTGGATATCGTCGTGCACAACGCCGGCATCACCCGTGACAAAACCATCGCGAAGATGACCGCCTCCGTGTGGCAAAGCGTGATCGACATCAACCTGTGCGCGCAGGAACGGATCGACGACGCGCTGCTCGCCGCCGGCATCGTGCGAGACGGCGGGCGCATCATCGGCGTGTCGTCGATCAGCGGCATCGCGGGCAATCTCGGGCAAACCAATTACGCGACCTCGAAGGCCGGCGTGATCGGCCGCGTGCAAGGCATGGCGCCGCATCTTCGCGCACGCGGCATCACGATCAACGCGGTCGCGCCGGGCTTCATCGAAACGCAGATGACCGCCAGGATGCCGTTCACGCTGCGCGAAGCCGGCCGCCGCATGAACGCGATGAGCCAGGGCGGCCAGCCGGTCGACGTCGCGCAAACCATCGCATGGCTCGCGCATCCGGGCTCGGCGGGCATCACCGGCCAGGTCGTGCGCGTGTGCGGACAAAGCCTGATTGGAGCGTGACCATGCGTGAGCCGGGTGATCCGTTCGGGGGCGGTCTTACCGTGAGCGCGGCGCGCCCGAAAACCGTGGTCGTCGAGCCGTTGCCCGCCCCGGCCAAGCTCTATGCGCGCGCGTTGAGCGGCATCGTCAAGCGCGCTCGCGCCACGCAACTGCCCGCGCTGCGCCTCGTGCGCCCCGCCGTCGCGCTCGACCCCGGGCCGATCTGGCGTTACGCGCGCGTGTGCGGCTTCATCCCCGAGCACGGCGTGCCGCTCACCTATCCGCATCTGCTTGCGTTTCCGTTGCATCTGCTGATGCTGACCGACCCGGCGTTTCCCTGGCCCGCGCTCGGCCTCGTGCATCTGGCCAATCATGTGCGGCTGCGCCGGCCGCTCGCGTACAAGGACGTCTTGCGCGTCGAGGTGGAATTCGGCGCGCTGCTGCGGCACGACAAGGGCCAGGCGTTCGTGCTGCATACGCGCATGTATCGCCGCGGCGAAGCGGTGTGGGACGGCGACAGCGTCTATCTGAAACGAGGCGTGCCGCCGACCGGCAATCCGCTCGATCCGCTCGAACTCGGCCCCGCCGCGCTGGAACGCATCGCGCGCTGGCAACTCGCGCCGCAACTCGGCCGCGACTATGCGGGCGTGTCCGGCGACTACAACCCGATTCACCTCAGCGCGCTATCCGCGAAGGCGTTCGGCTTTCCGCGCGCGATCGCGCACGGCATGTGGACGCTCGCGCGCGCGGCCTCCGCGCTGCAACCGCCGAAGCCGCTCGCCGAGGCCACGCTGAGCGCCGAATTCAAGGTGCCGATGCTGCTGCCGGGCGAAGCGTCGCTGTGGAGCGCGTCGCCCTCGCTGATCGAACGCGACATCGAGGTGCGGGATATCGCCGGAGACAAACCGCATTTGCGCGGCCGCATGCAGTGGCGGCTGCAATGAGGCACGCAGGCGTGCGCGGGATTTCATCCATGCATGGAATTCGCGCCGCCGCGAATCGTTGTTGAATCAGGACGCCTTGAACCGATCGCCGTTCGCATCATTGAATCACCCGGGCACGACCCAAAGGAGCCGAGCATGTCCAACCCGCTGCCAGCCGTGCGCCGCGTCGCCATCGTGGGGGCCAACCGGATTCCGTTCGCCCGCTCGAACACCGCTTACGCGAGCGCGTCGAATCAGGACATGCTGACCTTCACGCTGCAAGGCCTGGTCGACCGCTACGACCTGCATGGCGAACGTCTGGGCGAAGTCGCGGCGGGCGCGGTCATCAAGCATTCGCGCGACTTCAATCTGACGCGCGAGTCCGTGCTGTCCACCACGCTCGCGAAGGAAACGCCCGCCTACGACGTGCAGCAAGCCTGCGGCACGGGACTCGAAGCGGCGATTCTGGTCGCCAACAAGATCGCGCTCGGGCAGATCGACGCGGGCATCGCGGGCGGTGTCGACACGACCTCCGATGCGCCGATCGCCGTCAACGAACGGATGCGCCAGATCCTGCTCGAAGCGAATCGCGGCAAGAGCGCCGGGCAGCGCATCGGCGCGCTGGCGAAGCTGCGTCCCGGCATGTTTTTCAAGCCGCTGCTGCCGCGCAACGGCGAGCCGCGCACCCGGCTTTCGATGGGCGAGCATTGCGAACTGATGGCCAAACGCTGGAACATCTCGCGCGAAGCCCAGGACGTGCTCGCTTACGAGAGCCACCGCAAGCTCGGCGACGCGTATGCGCGCGGCTTCGTCAACGATCTGATGACGCCGTACCGGGGCCTCGCGCGCGACAACAACCTGCGCCCTGACCTGACGCTCGAAAAACTCAGCGGCCTGAAGCCGGCATTCGACCGCGACGCCGGCACGCTCACCGCGGGCAATTCCACGCCGCTCACCGACGGCGCCTCCGCCGTGCTGCTCGCGAGCGATGAATGGGCCGCGCAACACGGCTTGCCGGTGCTCGCCTATCTGAGCTGGTCGGAGACCGCCGCGGTCGACTATTTCGACAAGCAGGAAGGGCTGCTGATGGCGCCCGCCTACGCGGTGCCGCGCATGCTGGCGCGCGCCGGGCTCGGCTTGCAGGACTTCGATCTGTACGAAATCCACGAAGCGTTCGCGGCGCAGGTGTTGTGCACGCTCGCGGCGTGGCAGGATGATGAATATTGCCGCACGCAGCTCGGTTTGCCGGGTCCGCTCGGCGCAATCGACCGGACGAAACTGAACGTGAACGGCGGTTCGCTCGCCACGGGTCATCCGTTTGCCGCGACGGGCGGGCGCATCGTCGCCGGCCTGGCGAAAATGCTCGCGCAACTCGACAAGCCGGCCGGCGCAGCGCGCGGGCTGATCTCGATCTGCGCGGCGGGCGGCCAGGGTGTGGTGGCGATTCTCGAACGCTGAGCGTCGCTCCGTTTCAACGTTGTTTTAGCACTTGTTTCACCGCATGTTTTCGCTTCAAACGCTATCGCTAGATTTGCCTTGATTGCTTCAATGACTGGCCGCGAGACCAGCACACGAATAGACGAAGCCACCGCTTCAGGAGACGACCGATGACCCAGCCCAACCCAGCCCCGCCCTCGACGCCGACCGAGTCCGCGTCATCGGCCCACGCGGCGAGCGAGGTTCCCCCTCAGGCGCCGAACCCGGCATCGGCCAACGCGCCCGCCCAGGCGCCCAACACCGACGGCATCTGGTACGCGTCCTACCCCGCCGACGTGCCGCACGAAATCGACGTCACGCAATACGAATCGCTCGTGCAGTTCTTCGACGAATGCATCGCGAAGTTCCGCGAGCGCGTGGCGTATGTGAGCGTGGGCGCGAGCCTGACCTACGGCGAACTCGGCCGCAAGGCGACCGCGTTCGCCGCGTATCTGCAAAGTATCGGCGTGAAGCCGGGCGAGCGCGTCGCGATCATGCTGCCGAATACGTTCCAGTATCCGGTGTCGCTGTTCGGCGTGTTGAAAGCCGGCGCGGTGGTGGTGAACGTGAATCCGCTCTACACGGTGCGCGAGCTCGCGCATCAACTGAAGGACAGCGGCGCGCAAACCATCGTCGTGTTCGAGAACTTCGCGAAGGTGGTCGAGGAGGCGCTGCCGGGCACGAAGGTGCGGAACGTCATCGTGACGGGTCTCGGCGATCTGCTCGCCGACGGGCTGAATCTGAAGGGACGTCTGCTCAATTTCATGCTGCGTCACGTGAAAAAGATGGTGCCCGCGTATAACCTGCCGAAAGCGGTGCCGCTGCTCGAAGCGCTCGCGATCGGCTACTCGCGGCCCTTGACGCCCGTGCGCCCCACGCATGACGACATCGCCTTCCTGCAATACACCGGCGGCACGACCGGCGTCGCCAAGGGCGCGATGCTCACGCACAGGAACATCGTCGCCAATCTGCTGCAGGCGAAGGCGTGGGCCGAGGGGCAATTGAGCGGCGACGCGGAAACGGTGCTCACGCCGCTGCCGCTCTATCACATCTATTCGCTCACCGTGAACGCGCTGATTTTCATGGGACTCGGCGGGCGCAACATCCTGATCGCCAATCCGCGCGACATGAAGCGCGTGATGATGATCATCCGCCACGAGAAGTTCACCGGCATGACGGCGGTGAACACGCTCTACAACGCGTTCCTCGAAAACGAGGAGTTTCGCCAGCGCGATTTCTCCAACCTGAAGCTCGCGATGGCGGGCGGCATGGCGACGCAAAAGTCGGTGGCCGAGCGCTTCAAGGCGGTGACGGGCAAACCGATCATCGAAGGCTACGGGCTCACCGAATGCTCGCCGATCGTCTCGATGAACCCCGTCGACCTCGCCCATCTGCGCGACTTCGAAGGCTCGATCGGCTTGCCCGCGCCCTCCACCCAGGTGCGCTTCAGGAAGGACGACGGCACGTGGGCGAATATCGGCGAAGCGGGCGAATTGTGCGTGAAGGGTCCGCAGGTGATGAAAGGCTACTGGAACGGCCCGGAAGAAACCGCGAGGACGATCGACAGCGACGGCTGGCTCGCCACCGGCGACATCGGCGTGATGGATTCGCGCGGCTACATTCGTCTGATCGACCGGAAGAAAGACATGATCCTGGTGTCGGGCTTCAACGTCTATCCGAACGAAATCGAAGACGTGATCGCGGCGCATCCCGACGTGCGCGAAGTCGCGGCGATCGGCGTGCCCGACGCGGCGCAAGGCGAGCGGGTAAAGGTGTTCATCGTCAAACGCAACCCGTCGTTGACCGAGGAACAGGTGATCGCCCATTGCCGCAAGAATCTGACGGGCTACAAGATACCGAAGCAGGTGGAGTTCCGCGATGAGTTGCCGCAAACCAACGTCGGCAAGATTCTGCGCCGCGCGCTGCGAGACGAGGAACTCGCGAAGCAAAAACCTGCCTGACAGGTAAGGCGCTGCTTGCACGAGCTTCATGCATATTGGCGCTCTATTCGTGGAGAGAGACTCGTGAAGCAGAGTATGTCCGTGAGCTTGCGCCGATTGAGCAACATGCGTTCATGGCGGCCGTTGCTTGCCGGCTTGTCGCGGCAATGTTTGCTCGGCGCGCTGGGGGCCTGCCTCGCGGCGTTGGCCATGCCGCCGGCCCTCGCGCAAAACGACGACACGCCGCCCCCGCTGGAAACCGCGAGCGCCGTCAAGGCGCCGGCCACGCCGGCTTCGCAGGTCGGCAAGCTCACGCTGGATCAGCAGGTCAAATGGCTGCGCGACGCGCAACAAAGCGGCGCGCTCGCAGCGCTTGACGACGCGCAACTGGTCGCGCTGTTCCAGTCGCTCGATCCGCTCGCGTTGCCGCGCTACATCAAGGCGGGGCCGAACGGCTATGCGTCCTACGAGTTCACGATGTCGCGCTCGGAACGCATTCGCGGTCAATGGCCCGATAAGCCCGATCACATGCTTGTGCGCCTCGCGCGCGACCCGCTGCGAATCTACGCGAAGTGGCTGCCCGACGGCGCGCACGCGGGCCAGGAGATCATCTACGACGAGTCCAAACGCGCCGACGAAATGTATGGGCACCTCGGCGGCATGCTGAACGTCATGCCGCTGTGGACCTCGCTGAACGGCGCCCTCGCCCGTTCGCAATCGAATCACCACGTGCGCGATCTCGGCACCGAGTACATCGCCAGGCAGTACCTTGCCGAGGGCAAGAAATACATCGAGGCCGGCTTGCCGCGCTCGGTTCAGGTGGAAGTCAAAACGATCGAAGGCGTGCGCGTGGTGGCCTTCACGTTCGAAACGCCGATCGGCCAGCCGCGCTTCTACGCGAAGAAAGAGACGCTCGGGCTCGATCTGCGGCATCCGTATTTCCGCAGCGTCGAGTCTTACGACAACGACGGCAAGATCTTCGAACGAATCGTTTTCGAAACCATCACGCCGAAGACCTTCGACGACTCGACCTTCGATCCGAAGAACAAGGCGTACAAGTTCTAGCGGATCGCGCGCGGGGCCAGCACGAATGCGACGTGGGGTGCTTGCGCGCCGCGGCCTGCCTGATGGCCGGCCCGATGGTCTACCCGGTGGTCCACCTCACGCCCCGCGCTCTGTTCATGGCTGTGCGCCACCATCTGGCCCGCGCGCACGGCGAGTTCCTTGAGCACGAAGTAATCCGACGCGCGCGTGAGGCCGATCAGCGATGCGGGCGCCGGCGCGAGCGTGCGGCTGAGAAGCGGCGCCAGCGTCGTGTACCAGAGCGCGCCGATGTCGTCGCCGGTGTCGAACGCGGGCAGCTTCATGCGCGCGACGTATGCGGCGAACGCGGGGCCGCACGCCAGCGTCGAATCGACCACCGCCAGCGTGTTGCCGCGCGCGGCCGCCTGCGCGAGCCACGGCCATGCGCCGCCCGCCGTGGTGGACAGCCATGCGCCTGTCAATACGAACGTGCGTCGGTCCATTGTTCGATCCGCTTGCCGTTTCATGCCGCGCGTACGTTGTGCCACGCGCGCCTCACGTATAACCGCGCCGGTCGCGCCACGCCGCCGGCCAGATGCCCTGCTTGCCGGGCGCGAGAATGCCGTTCGGGTCGAGCGCGTCCTTGATCGTTTCCGAGAGCCGCAGCAACGCGCCGTCGTTGAAACTGTACTGCGCCGCGGCCAGATCCATGTACGCGAGATGCGCGCGATATTCGCCGTAGCCGGCCGCGCGCGCGTCGCTCATCAGCGAGCCCAGCAGCAAGCCGGCCTGCTCGACCTGGTTGGCGTCGTCGCGGTCGAAGATCGCCGCGAAAATATGATGCAGATGACGCACGCCCGCCGTGAAGCCGCCGTAGTAATCGAAGCCGTATTCCGCGGCGCGCGCCTTGACCATCGTGTATTGGCGCAGCGCGTCGCGGCCGGTCGCCGGACAGATCGGCGCGAAGTCCACATGCGCGCCCGCGCCGCCGCGCCAGTCGAGCATGCGAAACGCGCTCATCGCCGGAATGCCGGCGAGGTTGCGATCGCCGCCCGCGGTGGGCTCGGCGTCGCCCGCGTAACGCGCGGCGAAGAGCCTTGCCTGCGGCACGCGAGCGAACGCGCGCTGCACGATCGCATAGCGCGCGTCGATCAGTTCGGGCGTGCCGTACAGCGCGAAATGCAGGTTCCAGCGGCCGACGTTCAGCTTCTCCAGCATCGCCGTCACCGCGCTCTCGGGCATCGCGCCCTTGCCCTCGTACCAGTGCGCGCGCGCCGACAATCCGGCGGCACGGCGCACACCGCCCTCGATCACCGCGTGATTGCGGATCGTGTCATCGAGCCGCAAGGGCCGCAGGATGTCCACGATCGCTTCGAGATCCGCTTCGTGGCGAAACTGGATCTCGCCGAGCAGATACGCGGGCGGCGCGGGCATCAGCCAGACGCCCAGCTTGGTGACGATGCCGTAGTTCGACTGCATGAACATCGCGTCGAACGACGGCCCATAGCCCGGCTGATACAACTGCCATGCCGTGCCGATGTCGATCCCGCCCATGCCGGTGCGCAACACGTCGCCGTTGGCGAGCACCACTTCCATGCCGCATTGCGTCGCCGCATGATCGCCGTAAGCGGTGTAGCCGAAGCCGCGCTCGAGCGTATTGCCGACCACGCTGCCCCAACCCGCCGCCGGCGGATCGACCCACAGCCGGTAGCCCTTCTCGCGCAGATGCGCGTGCAGCTCGAAGTAGCTGACGCCCGGCTCCACCAGCGCGTAGGCCAGCGTCTCGTTCACCTCGATGATGCGGTTCATCCGCTGCAAATCGAGCACCACCGAACCCGGCAGCCGTGGCGCGGCGCCGCCATAGGCGAAGTTGCGTCCGGTCGAGACCGTCCACAACGGAATGCGGAATTCGTTTGCGATCCGTAGCACCGCGCGAATCTCGTCGACGGAGGCGGGCAACACCGCGGCGCTCGCCGAAAACGCGGCGGGCTCGCCCGGCGCGAACGGATCGAGATACGCGGCAAGTCCGGCCGCGGAGCTCACCACCTGCGCTTCGCCGACGATCGCGCGCCAGCCGGCGAGCGCGCGGTCGAACTGAGCGGCGGAGACGTTCGGCGGCAGGCTGCGGGTCAAGGTGTGTCCCTCGTGAGATGTCGACGATGCATTGGCGTGCGCCTCACTGCCACGCCTCCGGCTTGCCGCCGAGCGCGCTGCATACCTCGACGGCGATCGAGCGCAGCTTGCCTTCCGCGATCGGCCCGGACAACGCGTAGCCCATGCCGTCGCTGACCCAGTAGAAGGTGCGCCGGTTGCCGTCGCGCAACAGGCGGAACGCGGTTTCGTCGCGCGCGCTGCCGGTCACGTACAGCGTGAGCCGCGCGCCGCTCTGATTCTCGTACATGAATTGCGCGGCCGGTCCCGCTTCGCCGGGCAACAGACGCCCGCCCACCAGCGAATAGCCGTACTCCTGCAACGACGGCACCGAGAGCGGCCGGTTCAGGCGTTTGGACAGCCAGCTAATCAGATGCTCTTCCTCGCTCGCGGCCACTTCCACCGGATGACGCCGCTCCGGCGTGTACACCGCGTAGGCGATATCGGCGCGCTCGGCGAAGCTCGGCGGCTGGCCGCCCAAGCCGCTCCACGCGCCGCCGGTCAGGCGCGGCGCGAGCGGCCCCAAGGCAAGCGCGAGCCCCGCGCCGGCCGCGAGCCAGCATGCCGCGATGCCGGCGCGCTGCCACCACGGCGCAGGCCGGCGCACCACGATGAAGGCCGGCTCGTCGGCCTCGTTGCGCTCATGGCGCGCGTCGGCTTCGCTGTGCCGCGGCGCGCCGCACAGCGCCCGCAACGCGGCTTTCTGCGCGCGCCACGCGGCCACGCGCGCGGCGGCCTGCGGGTGCTCCCGCAGTTGCGCCTCGACCGCGGCACGCTCCGCGTCCGGCAATTCGCCGTCGATAAACGCCGACAGCGCTCGCAGATCGAGCCCGCCGGGCAAGCTGGAATCGTGGTCGTCGTTATTCATCACGGATTTCTCACTACTTTTAACGGCGCGGTCTTACGCGCCGTTCCCGCGGCCGCCCCGTCGGCCGGCCCCACCGTCAGCAACACGCGCATGTGCTCGCGCGCGCGCGAAAGACGCGACATCACCGTGCCGATCGGCACGCCGAGCGCCTTCGACGCTTCCTGATAAGACAGTTCCTCCACGCACACCAGCAACAGCACTTCACGCTGCTCGACCGGCAGGCAATACAGCGCGCGCTGCAGATCGCGCAGCACCAGACCGTCGACTTCGCCATGCGGCGCTTCGAGATTGCGCCACGGCGCGCTTTCGTCGTCGACGGCGATCTCGCGGCGGCCGCGCAACTGATCGATATACAGATGCCGCAGGATCGTCAGAAGCCAGGCGCGCAGATTGCTGTCGGGCCGGAACGCCGACCAGCGCGCGAGCGCGCGCTCCGCCGTGTCCTGCACGAGGTCGTCGGCCCACGCGCGGTCGCCCGTCAGTGCGCGCGCATAGCGGCGCAACTGCGGGAGCCACGCAACCACTTCCGCTTCGAAGCTCACCCGGCGCGCAAACGCTCAGTAGCCGCCGCTACTGCTGCCGCCGCTGGTGCTCGACGCGCTGTTGTCCGCCGTCGTGCACGCGCTCGTCGCGAGCGTGCCGAGTGCGAGCGCCATCATCACGAAGAGGGTGGAAAAAATGCGGGATGCGTTCATATGAGTCTCCTGATGAGCGCCCGGCTCGAGGCGGGCGCGTGAATGGAGTGTGGGCCGCCGGCTGCAATCCGTCCGATTGCGTGCGGGATGCGAAATGCGTTATGCGTTATGTGCGATGTAACGCCGCCATGCCTGACTTAACGCTGGCACGTGGTGATTTATTCCGCGCGAACGTCACGCCGGCTATCTTTTTCCGCCACACCTATTCCGGCGGCCCGCGCATGGCGGAAGAAAGCGCGATTCGTCGGCAGATTCGTAACTCAACGTTACAGTCAATAGTTATCAGGTGCTTCCCTGCGCACAAGCCGTTATAGTGGTCGCAGTTCGCCCGCCGACGCGTTCCACCCTCATACAGGGTAGAATCGCGGCGAACAACCGTCTTTCTAACCTGAATTGTCCATGGCTTCCGCAGAATCGCATCCGCAAAACGACTTCATGAACGCTGCGCGCAAAGAACGAAAGCGCGTCGAGATCTATCTGGTCAACGGCATTCGCCTGACCGGGTGCATCGAGTCGTTCGATCAGTATCTGGTGATGCTGCGCACGCCTGTCGGCCTGCAAGGCATCTACAAGCGCGCGATCTCGACGATCCAGCTCGACACCGGCACGCGTCCGGCGCCACGCGCGGGGCGGCCTTCGCACGGCGAACACACCACGCGTGGTCCGCATGGATCGCGCGAACCACGCGATCATCGTGAGCCGCGCGAACCGCGTGAACCGCGCGAGTCGTATGGCGCGCCGTCTTCGGAGCGTTCGTCGTCCGAGCGCGGCAACAGCACGTCCGACGGCCCCGTGGTCGTCACGCGCCGGCGGCGTCTGTTCGGCACCGGCGGCGACGGTAATCACGGCGACGGTAATCACGGCGGCGGCAATCATGGTGGTAACGGCGGCAATGGTGGAAACGGCGGTAACGGCGCCAACGAATAAACGGCCGCCGCGGCGGCCCGCTAGTCCGCCGGATGACCGAGCCGCTGCAAGATCTTCTCCAGACGCATCACCTGTCGTTCCGTCAACTCAAATCCGCTTTTAACCGCCAGCACGCGGCGCCGCCAGTAACCGGCGCTCAGCATGCGCAGCGCCGGTTGTCTCGTTGCCCACTCCAGGTGTTCCAACTCAGCTTCCACGACGTGTGACGCGTTAAAGCGCCGCGTGCGTGCGGGGTCTTTTCGATTCATGCTGTTCGCTGCCTTGTCGTTCGCTGGTCCTTTCCTGCTCCCTTCCCGACTGGACAACCCCGGGTTCATGGCATGCGGCGGATGTGTAGGTGTTCCCGCTCTGCTTTTCTGCGACACTCGGAGAACGAGTCAATGCAGCATGCTTTTAACTCGCCGCGACTCGCTTTGCGTTATGCTGAAGTCGTTGACTCGCGTCCAACGGAGCATGTCATGACCAGGCAGAAACAGCCCGTACCCCGCAATCCCATGAAAGCGCGGCCGTCCGCCAAGTCGGTTCAGTCCGCCGAGAGCCGGCTCGACGAAGCACTCGAGGAAAGCTTTCCCGCCAGCGATCCGATCGCCGTCGATATGACGGATCCGCATCACGTGTCGGTGAAAGAGGTGTCGTCGGCGGGCAAGAAGCGGCATTAGAGTCGGCGAGTCGGCGCCTCTCGCGCACAGCGTGTGTGCGCTGGCGAGACGAGCACGAACCCGGAAGACAGTCCGCCGTAATTTGAGGGGAATTATTCCGAGCCGCAGCGGAAAACCAGCGGCTCACGCTCACGCGCTATCGTTCATCCGGCAAACCTGCCGCGCCGATTCGTTGTGGGATGTGTGCCGCGGAAAACAGCGGCGGTCGCCGCTTGTGGACCCGCGATTCGAGCGCGGCTAGAAACAGCTCGCGCGAGGTGCCCCGCGGTGACTCGAGCGGCGGCGATCGATGCCGCCGCCTTACCTCTGGCAGCCTTCAAACCATCGCGCTCAGTGCGAGGGTAAGCCGCTTTCCAATTGACGTTGCAGATCGCGCACCTGGCGTTGCGCGGCGCGCAGTTGCTCCTGCGCGGCGGCCTTTTGCTGCGCGAGCGCCGTTGCTTCGGCGCGGGTCTGCTGCTGCTGGCTCGCGACGATGGTCTGCTGCCGGTGCGCCACGTCGAGGTCAGCTTGCAGGCGATTCGCGCGGTCTTGCGACAATGCGATCATCCGGTCCGTGAACGCCTTCTGCGCCTCGAGTTGCGTGCGGCGAATCTCGACGTCCGACAGTTGCAGCGTCTGACGCACGAAATCCTTGTAGATCATGTCGGCGCGCGTCGCGTCCTGCGTCTTGATGACGCGCCAGAAATTCTTCTGCTGGAACAAGGCTACGTAGTACGTCATCTCCTTGCCGTAAAACAGCAAGCTCGCGCCGTAACTGCCGTTGTATGTCGTGCGCAATTCGCTCACGTCCGACCCGCGAATCATCTGCTGCAATTCCGCAACGTTCCCCGCGGCGGATTGCTTCGCTTCGTCCGGCGTCAGCGCGGTGGTCTGCGCTTGTCCAGACTGAGCGGGCTGGTCACCCTGCGCGGCGCCCGGCTGGGAAACGACGCCAGCGCTCGCGCCGCTATCCGTCATCGCCTGCGCGGCGACGCCTTGCACGGCCCCCATCATGACCAGTGCGGCCAAGGCAATCTGTCGTAGTTTCGACTTGTGGTCCATGTAAATCCTGCTTAAACAGTTTTTGTTTTAGTACAACCGTCTCATTATTACTCAGTTTCGCGTGTTTCGGGCTCTTCGTCAAAAATTTGGTACTTGCGGATTTTTCCCCACAACATCTTGCGGCTGATGCCCAGATTGAGCGCTGTATCCTGGCGGCGTCAGCCGTTGCGTCGAGCGGCGCAGGCACGCGGTTGGGCTCCGCCATGTCCCATTTGCCGCGGTCCACCCACGCTTGCGCGGCGCTTTCGGCCGGCATCGGCTGGCTGCTGCGCCCGAGCGCGGGCGATGCAATTGCAGGCCGACTACATCAGCGTGCGAACGGGTCAAGTGCGCCGTGCGAGTTTCAATGTGACGAAGGCGCTCGATATTCCGAGGGCGTCGAAATCCGACGACTGGAACGTTCCGGACTTGCCGGGTCATCAATCCGGCGTCGATCAACTTCGTGCGTACAGGTGCAAGCTTTTCGCTAACCAACGAGTGGCCGCTGAAAATCGGCACCGCCATCGCACTCACCGGTCAATACAGCGCGGTCCCGCTCGCGACCTTTGAACAGATGTCGTTCGGCGCGCAGCGTTTTGCGCAAGACCGTCAACCGGGCGAAGCGTCAGGCGATTCCGATTGGGAGCGATGTTCGCAGGCAACCGTTCGTTCACGCCGAGCTTCACGTATCGGTGCACATTCACGCCCTATGTTTCGTTCGACAAGGCGCGTGTTGGGTGTACATGCGGGTACCACTTCGCCGTCGAGGCTTGCGTCGATTACGCTCGGTTTCAGGATCTCGGACGCGAAGTATTACAGCCTCGATCTTGCAGTGGCCAAAGCGATCGGCGACGCGTCCTTGGAAGGCGCATCGCGCAGCCCGCGCATCAACGCGACCTTCTCGTACCAGCTGAATCGATGCGCACGGCGCGGCGTGCTAATTAGAGGTTCCACTATCAAACGACGCACGCGCTTTCACGTATTCTGCGCAAACGCTTTCGGCCGGCGGCGTGCAAGCCGCGAGTCGAGAGTTGCAAGTGGCAAGTCAATACCCCTGAAGCAAGAACCCAGGCGCCATATCAGGCATCACGGCGGCGAGTGACTCAAGTCCGCCCGAGATGCCAATCACGCCGCGCGCTCATGATCGCGCCGTCTTTTATCAAGGAGGAAGACAATGACGCAGTTCACCCAACGCACCCGTGCAATCGCGCTTCGCGCAGCCAGGCATGCAGCGCTCGCCGGCGTACTGCTCGCCGGCGCCGTCACGGCAATGGCGCAGACCGACAGCCCGGTCGGCACCTGGCAAACCATCGACGATCACACCGGTCAGCCCAAAGCGCTCGTGCAGATCGCTCGGGACGGCGACGGTTCGCTCAACGGCAAGGTGATCAAGGGACTAGGCCCGAACGACCAGCCGGGTCGCCGGTGCACCGCATGCACGGACGCGCGCAAGGATCAGCCGATTCTCGGCATGACGATCATCAACGATATGAAAAAGGACGGCGACGGCTGGGACCACGGCCAGATTCTCGATCCGGAAAACGGCAAGGTCTACAAGTGCAAGATGCACCTGGAAGATGGCGGGAACAAGTTGGTGGTGCGCGGCTATATCGGCGTTTCGCTGCTGGGCCGCTCGCAGACCTGGGTACGTCAGCAATAGCCCACGGACAATCCAGGCGCCGACGCCTGATCGCCTGTTAAGACGGATTGGCAGCCAGTTGGACGTTGGAGCCGCCTACGTGCCGCAGCCCCGATAGAAAAGAAAACGGCCGACGATCATTATCGTTCGGCCGTTTTTTGTGCCTGAAATCGGCTAGGTGTAGTTGTCATGCAGCGTGCTTGAAGGGCGACGCATACGCGAACGGCGAGGACGGCTGTGGTTTGGACGGTGCCGGACTGTACCCCGCGGGGGCCGCAATCTGGGTCGTAGCCTCTTGTGCTTCAACGCTCTTCTGTTCCGCGCTCGCGTGGGTACGCATGCGGGCTTCCATCAAATTGCAGAGTTCTTCGCTTGCCGCGCCGAACAGTTGCTCCATTACACGTTTGAGGACGCCGGATTCGTGCCAGGCCTTGAAGCGACGATGGCAGGTTTGGTAGGACGGGTATTTGCGCGGCATGGCGGACCAGGTAGCGCCGCTGTACATCACCCACAGCACGCCATTGAGCACGGAACGGGTATTGGCAAGCGGCCGGCCGCGCAGTTCGGAACGCGGACGCAGCTCGGGCAACAACGGTGCGACGCGTTGCCATTCTTCGTCATTGATGTCACGGTACGGATTCATGATTTCTCCTTTGTCAGAATCACGACAAAAGATATCCAGTCGTCCGGTGAGGGAATATAAGACGAGTCCGAATCTTGAAAATACGCCGCCGGACCGCGTGTATTCGCGTAGCGGATCGTGATCTATCGCGAAAGCATCACGGCCCGTTCCCGGCAGCGCTTCAGGTCAACGACGTATCGACGATCCGGCGCGGCGCGTCGAGATACTCCTTCGACTGCATTTCGACGATGCGCGACACCGTGCGCGTAAATTCGTTAGCCATCGGTCCGTCGACGTACAACTGCTCGGCCGGCACCGCGGCGGACATCAACAGCTTGACCTTGTGGTCGTAGAACACGTCGATCAGCCAGGTGAAACGGCGCGCCTCCGAGGCCATGCGCGCCGACATCTGCGGCACGCCGGAGAGAATCACCGCGTGAAAGCGGCTCGCCAGCTCGAGGTAATCGTTCTGCGAGCGCGGCCCGCCGCATAGCGTGGCGAAATCGAACCACACGACACCGTCCGCGCGGCGCAGCGCTTTCAGCTCGCGTTTTTCGATGTGCAGAATCGGGCTCTCGTCAGGCACGGCGGCGAGACGCGCGAAAGCGTCGCGCAACGCCTTGTCGGCGGCCGCGCCGAGCGGCGTGTGATACACCTCGACCTGAGCCAGCGTGCGTTGCCGGTAGTCGACGCCGGCGTCGACGTTGATCACGTCGACCTTCTCCTTGATCAGTTCGATCGCCGGCAGCATGCGATCACGGTGCAGGCCATCCGGATACAACGTGTCCGGCGCGTAATTGGACGTCATCACGAACTGCACGCCGTTCTCGAACAGCTTGTCGAGCAGACGGTACAGGATCATCGCATCGGCAATGTCGGACACGTGGAATTCGTCGAAACAGATCAGCCGGTAGCGCTTGGCGATACGAAGCGCGAGTTCGTCGAGCGGATCGGCCCGACCCTTCAGTTCTTCCAGTTCGCGATGCACCTCGCGCATGAACTCGTGGAAATGCAGCCGCGTTTTGCGCTGCACCGGCACGATCATGTAGAAGCTGTCCATGAGGAAGCTCTTGCCCCGCCCCACGCCGCCCCACATGTACACGCCGCGCGGCCGGTCCGGGTGGATGATCAGTTTCTTGAACGCATTGGAGCGGCGCGATTTGTATTCGACCCACTCTTCGTAGCACCGTTGCAGACGGTCGACCGCCGCGCGCTGCGCCGGGTCCGATTGATAACCCCGCGTCTGCAGTTCTTTTTCGTAGTATTCGGTGACGTTCATTGTGTTGCTGCAAAAAGAAAGGCGGGAGGGATTGAACCCGCCCGCCTTTGTGGTGATGCGAAAGTGCTGCGATCAGTCAGGCGTGCGCGTCATTACATGTTCAGCGCGCGCTTGTCGACGGCCAGCGCCGCCTCGCGCATGACTTCCGACAGCGACGGGTGCGGATGGCAAATACGGCCGAGATCTTCCGACGCCGCCTTGAACTCCATTGCCACGACGGCTTCCGCGATCAGGTCCGACGCATTCGCCGAAATGATGTGCACGCCGAGCAGTTCGTCGGTCTTCGCGTCGGCGATCATCTTGACGAAACCATCCGCCTTGTTGATGCCGAGCGCGCGGCCGTTCGCCATGAACGGGAACTGACCCGTCTTGATCTCGCGGCCTTCCGCCTTCAGTTGCTGCTCCGTCTTGCCGACCCATGCGATTTCCGGTTCGGTGTAGATGACCCACGGAACGCAGTTGTAGTCGATGTGCGGCTTCTGACCGTCGATGATTTCCGCGACCAGCACGCCTTCGTCCTCGGCCTTGTGCGCGAGCATCGGGCCACGCACCACGTCGCCGATTGCGTACACGCTCGGCACCGCGGTCGCGCAGTGATCGTCTACGTCGATGAAGCCGCGTTCGTTGGCCTTCAGGCCGATGGCTTCGAGACCGAGGTTGTCGGTGTTCGGCACGCGGCCGATCGACACGATCAAGCGGTCGGCTTCGAGCGTTTGCGCGTTGCCGTCCTTGTCCGTGTAAGCGATCGTGACGCTGTTCGCGGTGGTCTTCACTTCGCCGACCTTCACGCCGACGTGAATGTCGAGACCCTGCTTCTTGAACTGCTTGGCGGCTTCTTTCGCGAGCGCCTGGTCGGCGGCGCCGAGGAATTCCGGCAGCGCTTCGAGCACGGTCACTTCCGCGCCGAGACGGCGCCACACCGAACCCAGTTCCAGACCGATCACGCCCGCGCCGATCACGGCCAGCTTCTTCGGTGCCGTGTCGAAGCTCAAGGCGCCTTCGTTGTCCGACACGATCTTGTTGTCGACCGGCACGTTCGGCAGATGACGCGCCTTCGAGCCCGTCGCGATGATCACGTTCTTCGCCGTGACCACTTCGGTTTCGCCTTCGCCGCTCACTTCGATCTGCACGCCGGCGTCCGTCCTGCCGGTGAACTTGCCGTGACCTTTGAGCCACGTGATCTTGTTCTTGCGGAACAGGAATTCGATACCCTTCGTCATCTTCTCGACGATGCCTTCCTTGCGGGCCAGCATCTTCGTGATGTCGATCTTCACGTCCGACACGTTGATGCCGTGATCGGCGAGATGGTGCTGCGCGTTTTCAAATTCCTCCGACGAGGCGAGCAGCGCCTTCGACGGAATGCAGCCTACGTTCAGACACGTGCCGCCGAGCTTCAGCGCGCCGGCCGGGTTCTTCCATTTTTCGATACATGCAACCGTCTTGCCGAGCTGTGCGGCGCGAATTGCAGCGATATAGCCGCCGGGGCCTGCGCCGATCACGACGACGTCAAATTCTTTGGACATGACAATCCTTTTTATGACGGAACGGCGCGCGGCCACGTTTCGTGGCGCGCCCTGTTCCTGTACTGCGGAATGCGAAAGACGTGATGCTTATAGGGCGCCAGTTTGCGCAATGGCAACCGGCGCCGGCCGGAGCGGCTTTTACAGGTCGAGCAGCAGGCGCGCCGGGTCTTCCAGCGCGTCCTTCATGGCGACCAAGGACAGCACCGCTTCGCGGCCGTCGATGATCCGGTGGTCGTATGACAGCGCCAGATAGTTCATCGGACGGATCACGATCTGGCCGTTTTCGACCACGGCGCGTTCCTTGGTGGCGTGCACGCCGAGAATCGCGGATTGCGGCGGGTTGATGATCGGGGTCGACAGCATCGAACCGAACACACCGCCGTTCGAGATCGAGAACGTACCGCCGGTCATTTCGTCGATCGACAGCTTGCCGTCTTTCGCCTTCTGGCCGAATTCGGCGATCTTCTTCTCGATTTCCGCGAGGCTCAACTGATCCGCGTTGCGCAGGATCGGCACCACCAGACCGCGCGGCGAACCGACAGCGATACCGATGTCGAAATAGCCGTGATAGACGATGTCGTTACCGTCGATCGACGCATTCACCAGCGGGAACTTCTTCAGCGCGTGAACGGCCGCCTTCACGAAGAACGACATGAAGCCGAGCTTCACGCCATGTTCCTTCTCGAACTTGTCCTTGTACTTGTTGCGCAGGTCCATCACCGGCGCCATGTTCACTTCGTTGAACGTGGTGAGGATCGCGTTGGTTTGCTGCGACTCGAGCAGACGCTCGGCGATACGCGCGCGCAGACGCGACATCGGCACCCGTTGTTCCGGGCGGTCTTTCAGCCATTGATCAGCCGACGCCGGCGCCTTGACGTCCGGCAGCGACGGCTTGGCAGCCTTCGGTGCGGCGGCCGGTGCCGGTGCCGCGGCCTTGGCGGCGGGAGCGCCCGCGGTCAGCACGTCGCCCTTGGTGATGCGGCCGTCGCGGCCCGTGCCGGCGACGTCGCCGGACGACAGACCCTTCTCGGCCATCAGCTTGCCGGCAGCCGGCGAAGCAGCTGTGTTCGCACCCGTTGCGGATGCGGCCTGAGCCGCCGGTGCGGCAGCCGGTGCGGCGACAGGCGCCGGCTTGACTTCGGCTTCGACAGCAGCGGCGCCGGCCGTGCCTTCGGTGTCGATCTTGGCGATGACCTGATCGGCGGTGACGGTGTCGCCGTCGTTCGCGATGACTTGCGCGAGCACGCCGGCCGAGGGTGCCGGCACTTCGAGCACGACCTTGTCGGTCTCGATTTCGATGAGAATTTCGTCTTGAGCCACAGCCTCGCCGGGCTTCTTCTTCCACTGCAGCATCGTGGCTTCCGAAACCGACTCGGAAAGCTGGGGAACCTTGACTTCAACAATAGCCATTATGAATATCCTGAATACGTATCGGGTGACGGCGCGCGATCCATGGACTCGACGACCGCCTGCGAACCATGTCTGCCGCGAATGAACCCTCAATGGTCACTGGATGCGGCACGGGAAAGCGCGTGGCGCTTTCCCGGTTCGTCTGTTTTCGTTATTTAGCGATCGACGCGCTCTTGAGGCGGCCGAAAGCGCCTTCGACCAGCGCCTTCTGCTGCTCGTAGTGCTTCGCGTAGTAGCCGACTGCCGGCGAGGCCGAAGCCGGACGACCGCTGTATGCCAGCTTCTGCCCGTCCTTCATGCCTTCCTTCAGGTGGTGCTCGATGTAGAACCACGGGCCCTGATTCTGCGGCTCGTCCTGCACCCACACCACTTCGGTCGCGTTGTCGTACTTCTTCATTTCCGCTTCGAACTGCTTATGCGCGAACGGATAGAGCTGTTCGATGCGGATGATCGCGACGTCGTTCGACTTCGATTCACGGCGATGCGCGAGCAGGTCGTAATAGACGCGGCCCGAGCAAATCACGACGCGCTTGACCTTCTTCGCGTCGATGGCCTGATCGATCTCACCGATTACCGGCTGGAACGAACCGTTGGCCAGTTCCGACAGATCCGACACGGCTTCCTTGTGACGCAGCAGCGACTTCGGCGTGGCGACGATCAGCGGCTTGCGGAACAGGCGGATCATCTGACGGCGCAGCAGGTGGAAAATCTGCGCCGGCGTGGTCGGCTGAACGACCTGCATGTTGTGGTCCGCGCACAGTTGCAGGAAACGTTCGATCCGCGCCGACGAGTGCTCAGGACCCTGGCCTTCGTAGCCGTGCGGCAGCAGCATGGTAAGGCCCGACACACGGCCCCACTTGACCTCGCCCGACGAGATGAACTGGTCGATCACGACTTGCGCGCCGTTCACGAAGTCGCCGAACTGCGCTTCCCATGCGACGAACGTATTCGGTTCAGCGGTCGAGTAGCCGTATTCGAAGCCGAGCACCGCTTCTTCCGACAACACCGAGTCGATCACCGTGAATTTCGCCTGACCTTCGGCGATGTTCTGCAGCGGCACGTAGGTGCCGTCGTTCCAGCGTTCGCGATTCTGATCGTGCAGCACCGCGTGACGGTGCGTGAACGTGCCGCGGCCCGAGTCCTGACCGGTCAGGCGCACGGCGTAGCCCGAGGCGACCAGCGACGCGAACGCGAGGTGTTCGCCCATGCCCCAGTCGAGCTTCGCTTCGCCACGGCCCATTGCGCGGCGGTCATTGATGACGCGCTCGACCAGCGGGTGAACCTTGAAGTTTTCGGGAATCGTGGTGATGCGCTCGGCGAGGCGCTTCAATTCGGCGAGCGGCACGGCCGTGTCGGCTGCGTCGGTCCATTTGCGGTTCAGGAACGGCACCCAATCCACCGCGTACTTGCTCTTGTAGTTCGAGAGCACCGGGTCGACGGTGTGATGGCCTTCGTCCATCGCCTTGCGGTAA
Source organism: Paraburkholderia terricola (assembly GCF_900142195.1). Lineage (GTDB taxonomy): Bacteria > Pseudomonadota > Gammaproteobacteria > Burkholderiales > Burkholderiaceae > Paraburkholderia > Paraburkholderia terricola. Next base: position 91,760 of record NZ_FRAB01000017.1, on the reverse strand, counting down.
GCCTTGACGTATTCGTCCGCGTCGGTCGCCGTGATCACGCCTTGCTGCGTCAGCTTTTCAGCGTACAGCGCGCGCGTGCCCGGATGCTTGGCGATCGTCTTGTACATCAGCGGCTGCGTGACAGCCGGCGTGTCCTGCTCGTTATGGCCGAGCTTGCGGAAGCAGACGATGTCGACGACGACGTCCTTGTGGAACTGCATCCGGAAGTCGATGGCCAGCTGTGTGGCCAGCACGACCGCTTCCGGATCGTCGCCGTTCACGTGCAGCACCGGCGCCTCGATCATCTTGACGACGTCCGAGCAGTACAACGTGGAGCGCGAATCGCGCGGGTCCGACGTCGTGAAACCGATCTGGTTGTTGATGACGATATGCAGCGTGCCGTGCGTGCCGTAACCACGCGTTTGCGCGAGGTTCAGCGTTTCCATCACGACGCCCTGGCCCGCGAAGGCCGCGTCGCCGTGGATCTGCACCGGCAGCACTTGCAGGCCGTTGTCGTCGCCGCGACGATCCATGCGCGCCTTCGCCGAACCTTCGACCACCGGGTTGACGATTTCGAGGTGCGACGGATTGAACGCGAGCGACAGGTGAACCGGGCCGCCGTCGGTCGAGATATCCGACGAGAAACCCTTGTGGTATTTCACGTCGCCGGCCGGCAGGTCGTCGACATGCTTGCCTTCGAATTCGGCGAACAGATCGGCCGGCATCTTGCCGAGCGTATTGACCAGCACGTTCAGACGGCCACGGTGAGCCATGCCGATGACGATTTCCTGCACGCCGCGGGCGCCGCCATGACGCACGACTTCGTCCATCGACGCGATGAAGCTTTCGCCGCCTTCGAGCGAGAAGCGTTTCTGGCCGACGTACTTGGTGTGCAGGAAGCGCTCGAGGCCTTCGGCGGCCGTCAGGCGATTCAGGATGTGCTTTTTCTTTTCGTTGGAGAAGTTCGGCGTCGAGCGAATCGACTCGAGTTTCTCCTTCCACCAGCGCTTCTGTTCCGGATCGCTGAGGTACATGTACTCGGCGCCGATCGTGCCGCAGTACGTGTCGCGCAATGCCTTGACGATCTCGCGCAGCGAAGCGCGCTCGAATCCGAAATACAGATTCGTTGCGCTGAACTCCTGGTCCATGTCGGCTTCGGTGAAGTCGTAGAACGCGGGTTCAAGTTCGGGGATCGCGGGACGTTCGCGGCGCTTCAGAGGATCGAGATTGGCCCATTGCGAGCCGAGGAAGCGATATGCGCCGATGAGGGACTGCACATAGACTTGCTTTCGCGCAGTGGCGAGATCTTCGCCACCGGTTGCCGTGCGCGGGATGAAGGCGTTGGCCTTGGCCCGTTGAGCAAACGATTCGACGATCGGGCCGTGGGCCACGTCGTTGGCACTGGTGCCATCCGATGCAGGGACGTTCTGCAACGCGTCGAAATAGCTGCGCCAGTTCTCGGGCACTGACGCCGGATTGTCGAGATATGCTTCGTACATTTCTTCAACGTACGGAGCATTGCCGCCGAACAGATAAGAGTTCGACTGGAATTGCTTCATCATTTTTACGCTCACCTTTCTTCGAGTTTCTCGAGAAATAGCGGGTTACAGAACCTTCCGCGACACGGCCTGACCGTTTAGCGGATTGCGCGAATCAAGTCTTGCTTGGAAGGACCTAAAACTTTGCACCCGGGGAGCATAGCACAGATCAAATAGTCCAGATAGCCGACGGTTTGCCGCTCAAGCCCGCCGCGACGGGCTTTGCGGCCGGTATCCAATGCGCGGCAGTCTTTCCACGATAAACGTGGACAAACGCGCATCAACGGTTTGCCAACCGCTAGCAACTACGCACAACGCGATTGGCGCGCCAGAAACGGCAAAAGCCACCCGGAGGTGGCTTTTGCCTGTCTTACCTTGCCATCATGCCGCGCAAGGCGAGGTCAATCAGTCCACGGCGCCCTTACGGCTTGCGCTGCGGCGCTCGTGTTCCTTCAGATAGCGCTTGCGCAGACGGATCGATTGCGGCGTGACTTCGACCAGTTCATCGTCGTCGATGAATTCAACCGCGTATTCCAGCGACATCTGGATCGGCGGCACGAGGCGCACCGCTTCGTCGGTACCCGACGAACGCACGTTGGTCAATTGCTTGCCCTTGATCGGGTTCACGACCAGGTCGTTGTCCCGGCTGTGAATGCCGATGATCATGCCTTCGTACAGCGGCTCGCCCGGCGACACGAACATGCGGCCGCGATCCTGCAATTTCCACAGCGCGTAAGCGACTGCCGCGCCGTCGTCCTGCGAAATCAGCACGCCGTTGCGACGCTCGCCGACCGCGCCTTCCCTGACCGGCTGATACGAGTCGAACGTGTGGCTCATCAGGCCCGTGCCGCGCGTGAGCGTGAGGAATTCCGACTGGAAGCCGATCAGGCCACGTGCCGAAATGCGGTACTCGAGACGCGTGCGGCCACGGCCGTCCGACGCCATGTCGAGCATTTCGCCCTTGCGGCGGCCGAGTTCTTCCATCACGCCGCCCTGGTGGGCGTCTTCCATGTCGACGGTCAGGTTTTCGTACGGCTCGTGCTTCACACCGTCGATTTCCTGCATCACCACGCGCGGACGCGACACGGCCAGCTCGTAGCCTTCACGGCGCATGTTTTCCACGAGAATGGTCAGGTGCAATTCACCGCGGCCGGCCACTTCGAAGGTGGTTTCGTCGCCGGTTTCCTTCACGCGCAGCGCGACGTTGTGGTTCAGCTCCTTCATCAGACGGTCGCGAATCTGACGGCTCGTGACGAACTTGCCTTCGCGACCGGCGAGCGGCGACGAGTTGACGAGGAAGTTCATGGTCAGCGTGGGTTCGTCGACGGTGATCATCGGCAGCGCTTCCGGCTGTTCCGGCGAGCAGATGGTCACGCCGATGCCGATTTCCTCGATACCGTTGATCAGCACGATGTCGCCGGCCTCGGCCGATTCGACCTGCACGCGCTCCAGACCCTTGAACGACAGCACCTGGTTGATCTTGCGATTCAGGATCGCGCCGTCGGGGCCCGAACGCACGGCTACGGCCATGCCCGGCTTGATGCGGCCGCGCGTGATGCGGCCCACGCCGATACGGCCAACATACGACGAATAGTCGAGCGACGTGATCTGCAGTTGCAGCGGCGCTTCCGGATCGGCCGGGCGAACCGGTACGTGTTGCAGCACGGCGTAGAACAGCGGACGCATGTCGCCTTCACGCACGTCCGGCGTCAGGCCGGCGTAGCCGTTCAAGCCCGATGCGTAGACGATCGGGAAGTCGAGCTGCTCGTCCGACGCGCCCAGCTTGTCGAACAGGTCGAAGGTCTGGTTGATCACCCAGTCGATGCGCGCGCCCGGACGATCAACCTTGTTGATCACGACGATCGGCTTCAGGCCGAGCGCCAGCGCTTTCTTGGTCACGAAGCGCGTTTGCGGCATCGGGCCTTCGACCGCATCCACCAGCAGCAGCACCGAGTCGACCATCGACAGCACGCGCTCCACTTCACCGCCGAAGTCGGCGTGGCCCGGCGTGTCGACGATATTGATGTGCGTGCCTTCGTATTCGACCGCGCAGTTCTTCGACAGAATCGTGATGCCACGTTCTTTTTCGATGTCGTTCGAGTCCATCACGCGTTCGACGACCTGCTGGTTCTCGCGGAACGTGGCGGTCTGGCGGAGGAGCTGGTCGACGAGCGTGGTCTTGCCGTGGTCGACGTGGGCAATGATGGCGATGTTGCGTAGGGCGCGGGTCATAGGAAACCTGGGGACAGTTGGAGTGCGCCGAATGCTCATGCCGGTTACTTGGTTACTTCTCATGAACCACGACAAGCCCAAAGCGCACTTTTGGGAACCCAACATTATAGCACGCACGAATGAAGCTTTCTGGTATTCCCTGACAGACCGAGCATCTTCGGCGCAGCGAAGCGTAGGAAACTATGCGACTTTCGCCGGGAAAATCCCACGCAAAACCGGTCAACGTATAACCTTGAGCAGCAAAAGTTCCTTGCCTAAGCTGTGGTAACGCTTGCCGCGTCAATCAATCCCATCTTATAATCCTGCCTAGTCAACCATTGCGTTCGCACGAGAGTCATGACGAAGCCGTCCCCCACCCCGCCGCCCGAGATCAGCGAATACCAGGTCGGCGAAAGCGTCGGCTACCTGATCACGCGAGTGAGATCGACTATGTCGAATCTGGTCACTCAGCGCAGCATGGCCGAACTGGGCATCACCAGCCAGCAAGGCAGCATCCTGTTCATGGTGGCCAGCGGCAAATGCCTGCTGGCGGCCGAACTGGCCCGTGAATACGGCATTGACGCAAGCGCCGTCACGCGTCTGGTCGACCGACTGGAAAAACGCGGCCTGCTGACGAGAGTGCGCAGCAACGAAGACCGACGCGTGGTTCGTCTCGCGCTGACGCCCGAAGGCCAGGCGATCGCCGCCAGGATGCCCGCGATTTTCACTGGCGTGCTGAACAGCCTGCTGAGCGGTTTCACTCCCGAAGAAGTGGGCTTTCTGAAAAGCATGCTGCGCCGCGTGCTGGTCAACGCCGGCGAACAAACGGGAGTTACCCGTGATGCAGCAAGCAAACCCGACAGCAAATCGTAAGAATTTGCTTGCAGTGTCCATCATTATCTTCACTCAAAGAGTCGAGCGAATGAAATCCCTTTCCCTGTCCGTGCCCGCACTTTCGAGCCGGGCCGCTGTCGCCGCCGCTGTGACGGCGCTCGCCCTCACGGGGTGCGCGAACTACTTCGGTATGAAAAGCGACAAGCAGATGTCGTCGCCGGCTCAGTACGAGTCCGCTCGGAGTCTGCCCAGCGAGAGCGGCCAATGGCCGTCGTTCGACTGGGCCAACCAGTTCGGCGACCCGCAACTGCCCAAGCTGATCGCGGAGGCGCTCGAAGGCAGTCCGTCGATCGCCCAGGCGCAGGCGCGCGTGGCCAAGGCTTCGTCGTATATCGAGAGCTCGCGCTCGGCGCTGTATCCGAAGGTCACCGGCAGCTATTCGTGGACCCGCGAGCTGTTCTCGGGCAACGCGCTCTACCCGCCTCCGTACGGCGGCACCTGGTATAGCGAAAACAACGTGCTCGCGAGCGCGTCATGGGATCTCGACCTGTGGGGCAAAAACCGCCAGCGCCTCGGCCAGGCGGTGTCGCAGGAAAAAGCCGCTGAAGCCGACATGCAGCAGGCGCGCGTGACGCTCGCCGCGTCGGTGGCGAGCAGGTACAACCAGCTCGCGCAGCTGTACGCGCTGCGCGACATCGCCGCGCGTGAAATCGCCAACCGTCAGGAAATCGGCCGCATTACGAACGGGCGCGTCGCCGCCGGTCTCGACACCAACGTCGAGCGGCAAACCGCGAACGGCAACATCGCAACCAGCCAGTCGACGCTGACCGACCTCGACGGCCAGATCACCGTGGTGCGCTATCAGTTGGGCGCGCTGCTGGGCAAGGGTCCCGACCGCGGCCTGCAGATCGCCCAGCCGGTCCTGACCACCGGCGACACCGTGGCGCTGCCGAACAACCTGCCGGCCGATCTCGTGGCGCGCCGCGCGGACATCGTCGCCGCGCGCTGGCAGGTCGAAGCCGCGATGCACGACGTTAAGGAAGCGAAAGCGGAGTTCTTCCCGGACGTCAACCTCGCCGCCGGCTTCGGTTTCGACGCGTTCGGCTGGGGCCGATTCCTCAAGGCGGGCAGCCGCCAGATGCAATTCGGCCCCGCCATCCACCTGCCGATCTTCGACGCCGGCGCGCTGCGCTCGCAGTTGAAGGGACGCTACGCCGATTTCGATCTGGATGTGGCGAACTACAACCAGACGCTGATCAACGCCCTCTCTGACGTGGCGACGCAAGTGTCGTCGATCCGTTCGATCGACCAGCAATCGGGCGACGCGCAGCGCGCGCTCGACGCGTCCACCAAGGCGTATCAGCTGGCCGTGATCCGCTACAAGGCCGGTTTGTCGCCGCAGTTGCAGGTGCTGACCGCCGACCAGAACCGCCTTGCCGCCGAACAGACGGTAACGAGCCTGAAGATGCGCCGCCGCGATATGCAGATCGGTCTCGTCAAGGCGCTCGGCGGCGGTTTCGACGCGACCCAGACCGGCCTCGTGGTGCCGACCGATGCCCCGGCGTCGGCCACCGCCGCGACCGCCGCCGCGAACTGACACGGCATCGGCACCAGACCCGCACGCACACCCGAATAAACGACGACGCTTGAGAGAACCCGGAGCACATCAATGAGCACCCCCCAGCAGCCCGCTGCCCCCGCACAACCGGCGAACAACGGCAAACGCAAGCGCATGATGACGCTGCTCGTCATCGTGATCCTGATCGCCGCGATCGCCTACGGCCTGTACTACTTCCTCGTCGCGCGCTTCCACGAAGACACCGACGACGCGTACGTGAACGGCAATGTCGTGCAAATCACGCCGCAGGTCACCGGCACCGTCGTCGCCGTGAATGCGGACGACACGCAAACCGTGAAGGCCGGCGATCCGCTCGTCGTGCTCGATCCGGCGGACGCGCGCGTCGCGCTGGAACAGGCCGAAGCGAATCTCGCGCAAACGGTGCGCCAGGTGCGCGGCCTGTTCGCCGACGACAACCAATACCAGGCGCAAGTCGCCGTCCGCCAGGCCGATCTGTCGCGCGCTCAGGACGACCTGAAGCGCCGGCTGACGGTCGCGCAAACCGGCGCCGTGTCGCTCGAGGAAATCTCGCACGCGCGCGACGCCGTGAAGAGCGCGCAAGCCGCCGTCGACGCCGCCCAGCAGCAGTTGGCCTCGAACCGCGCGCTGACCGCCAACACCTCGATCGCGAATCACCCGAACGTGCTGTCCGCCGCCGCGAAGGTCCGCGACGCGTACCTGAACAACGCGCGCAACAACCTGCCGGCGCCGGTCACGGGCTATGTCGCGAAGCGCTCGGTGCAGGTCGGCCAGCGCGTCTCGCCGGGCACGCCGCTGATGGCCATCGTGCCGCTCGGCAGCGTGTGGGTCGACGCGAACTTCAAGGAAGTGCAGTTGAAGCACATGCGCATCGGCCAGCCGGTCGAACTGACGGCCGACGTGTACGGTTCGTCGGTGGTGTATCACGGCAAGGTGGTCGGCTTCTCGGCGGGCACGGGCTCGGCCTTCTCGCTGCTGCCCGCGCAGAACGCGACCGGCAACTGGATCAAGGTGGTGCAGCGCCTGCCGGTACGGATCGCGCTCGACCCGAAGGAGCTCGAACAGCATCCGCTGCGCATCGGCCTGTCGATGCAAGCCGACGTGACCATCAAGGACGACCAGGGCGGCCAGCTCGGCCAGGCGCCGAACACGGTCTATCAGACCACCGTGTTCGAGAAGTACGGCGACGAAGCCGACGCGGAAATCGCCCGCATCATCGCGGAAAACGCGGGGCCGAACGGCGGCACGCAGAAGCCGGCGCAAGCCGGCGGCGCGAAGCCCGCCGCCGCCGCTACCGCCGCGGCCGCGAAATTGATGTAAGCCGCGCAACGATTCCTACAAGGTTTTTCGCTTCATGGCTCAGGCTCAGGCGCAAGTTCCTCATCCGCCGCTCGAGGGCGCGCAACTGGTGATCGGCACCATTGCGGTGTCGCTCGCCGTCTTTATGAACGTGCTCGACACGTCGATTGCGAACGTCTCGATTCCGTCCATTTCGGGCGACCTCGGCGTGTCGTCCGACCAGGGCACGTGGGTAATCACCTCGTTCGCGGTGGCGAACGCGATCTCCGTGCCGCTCACCGGCTGGCTCACCGACCGCATCGGTCAGGTGCGCCTGTTCATGGCGTCGATCGTGCTGTTCGTGATCTCGTCGTGGCTGTGCGGCCTCGCGCCCACGCTGCCGTTCCTGCTGGCGTCGCGCGTGCTGCAAGGCGCCGTGGCCGGCCCGATGATTCCGCTGTCGCAAACGCTGCTGCTCGCCAGCTATCCGCGCGCCAAGGCGCCGATGGCGTTGTCGATGTGGGCGATGACCACGTTGATCGCGCCGGTGGCCGGGCCGATTCTCGGCGGCTGGATCTCGGACAACATCTCCTGGCCGTGGATTTTCTACGTCAACATTCCGGTCGGCGCGATTGCCGCCGCGGCCACGTGGATGATCTTCCGCAATCGCGATTCAGTGATTAAAAAAGCGCCGATCGACGGCGTCGGTCTCGGCCTGCTGATCCTTTGGGTCGGCGCGTTGCAGATCATGCTCGACAAAGGCAAGGACCTCGACTGGTTTTCGTCGACCACCATCGTCGTGCTGACGCTGGTCGCGGTGATCGCGCTCGCGTTCTTCGTGGTGTGGGAGCTGACGGCCGAGCATCCGGTGGTCGATCTGTCGCTCTTCAGCAAGCGTAATTTCACGGGCGGCACGGTTGCGCTGTCGGTCGGCTATGGCCTGTACTTCGGCAATCTCGTGCTGCTGCCGTTGTGGCTGCAAACCGATATCGGTTACACGGCAACCGAGGCGGGACTGGTCATGGCGCCGGTCGGCCTGTTCGCCGTGCTGCTGTCGCCGATCACAGGCAAGATCTTGCCGCGTACCGATCCGCGCTATATCGCGACGCTGTCGTTCCTCGTATTCGCGTTGTGCTTCTGGATGCGCTCGCGTTATACGACCGGCGTCGATACGTATTCGCTGCTGCTGCCCACGTTGATTCAAGGCATCGGCATGGCCGGGTTCTTCATTCCGCTGGTGTCGATCACGCTTTCGGGCTTGCCCGGCAACCGGATTCCGGCCGCATCGGGTTTGTCGAATTTCGTGCGGATCATGTGCGGCGGCATCGGCACCTCGATCTTCCAGACGGCGTGGGATCACCGCACCATCATGCATCACGCGCAACTGGCCGAACAGGCTAGCGCGTACAACCCGGTGTTCGATCAGTCGATCCGGCAAATGGGTGCGGCCGGTTTCAGTCAGCCGCAAGCTTATGGATTGTTCAACACGATGGCCACGCAACAGGCCGCGCAATTGGGCGTGAACGATCTGTTCTTCGTGTCGGCCGGCATTTTTGTCGCGCTAATCGCGCTGATCTGGATCACCAGGCCGGAGCGTGCAGGCGGTGACGCCGGCGCGGCGGCGGCGGCCGCGCATTGACGTTGTTGCGTCTTTCCGGGCGCGGCGAAGTGGAATGGAAAAAGGCGGGGCCGCTTTCGAGCGGTCCCGCCTTTTTTCCTTGCTTCGGCTTCGGCTTCTAGCGCTTTAACGCGGCCTGGCTCGCCGTCGTCACCACCAGCCGTTCCGGTGCGAGCACGCCTTCGCCTTGTTTCGCGACACCGAGCAGGCGGCCTTCCCCGTCATACACACGCACGCGCGGCGCATTCACCGCGTCGCCGGTGATCGCCAACTCCGACAGCTTCAGGCGTTGACCGTGCAGAAAGCGGCGAGTCGCGTCCTCATCCAGCCTGACGAGCGGGAACGTGGACAGCAGCGCGTCGACCGGTTGCAGCCACGCGTCCCGCTCGCTTTCCGGCGCGCTCGACAGAGCATCGAGCGTCACCGCGTGTTCCAGCGTCAGCGCGCCGACGCCGGTGCGCCGCAACGCCACCAGATGCGCGCCGCAACCCAACGCTTCGCCGATGTCCTCGGCGAGCGTGCGCACATACGTGCCCTTGCTGCACGTCACGCGAAAGGTCACGTCCGGCAGCGCGCAGGCGAGCAATTCGAGCGCGTGGATCGTCACCTGCCGCCCTTCCCGTTCGACCGTCTGACCGGCGCGCGCGTATTCGTACAGCGGCTTGCCGTCGCGCTTGAGCGCCGAATACATCGGCGGAACCTGGATGATGTCGCCGAGAAACGTCGGTAAAGCCGCAAGGACCGCCGCCTGATCGCACGTCACCTCGCGTGTGTCGATGGTCTCGCCTTCGGCGTCGCCGGTGGTCGTGCGAATGCCGAGGCGCATCGTGGCCTCGTAGGTCTTGTCGGCTTCGAGCAGATCCTGCGAGAACTTGGTGGCTTCGCCGAAGCACAGCGGCAGCAAACCGGTGGCGAGCGGGTCGAGCGTGCCGGTGTGGCCCGCCTTTTTCGCCAGATAGAGACGTTTCGCGCGAATCAGCGCGTCGTTGCTCGACAGGCCGAGCGGCTTGTCGAGCAGCAGCACGCCGTCGAGCGCGCGCCGCGGCACGCGGGGGCGTTGAGGTGCGGTCATGTCAGAAAGACGGATCTTCGAGGTAAACGGAAAGCAAAACGGAAGGCGGCGCCAGGCGCATTGCAGTCAACGGCACGGCAGCGGATAACGCCTGCTCAGTCTTCTTTCGCGCGGTTGGCATTCGCCTCGTCGATCAGACGCGACATTTCGACCGCCCGCTCGATCGTCTTGTCGTAGTGGAAATGCAGCGTCGGCACGGTATGGATATGCAAGCGCTTGAACAGCTGATTGTGCAGATGACCGGCCGCATGCGTGAGCGCTTCCAGCGTCTGCTGCGGGTCGCCCGTCAGCGTCGTGAAATAGACCTTCGCGTGCGCGTAGTCCGGCGTCAGCTCGACGCTTTGAATCGTGACGATGCCGATGCGCGGATCCTTGACCTCACGCAGCAGCTCGGACAGGTCGCGCTGGATCTGATCGGCGATCTGCACGTTGCGATTGGGAGAAGAACGTTTTTTAGGCATGGTGTTGTGTGATCCGTTATGACGGATGCAAAAAGTTGATCGCGTAGCCGCGGTCTTCGTCATGCGGGCGGCATGTGAGCGGCTCGATGACCGTGGGCGGCTGCGGGCGCCATAGGCGACAGGCGCGCCGCCGTGGCTCAAAAAACAACGGGCGGAGCGGGCGCTAAAGCCCGCTCCGCCCGTTGAGCCGTGTCGCGTGAATTACAGCGTACGCGCGACTTCGGTGACTTCGAAGACTTCGAACTGATCGCCTTCGACGATATCGTTGAAGTTCTTGATCGACATACCGCACTCGAAGCCTTGACGGACTTCCTTCACGTCGTCCTTGAAGCGCTTGAGCGAATCGAGCTCGCCCGTGAAGATGACGACGTTGTTGCGCAGCACGCGTACCGACGACGAGCGCTTGACGAAACCGTCCGTGACCATACAGCCGGCCACCGCGCCGATCTTCGGCACCTTGAAGACCTGGCGCACTTCGACGGTGCCCGTCACGACTTCGCGCTTCTCCGGCGCCAGCATGCCGGACATCGCGGCCTTCACCTCATCCACTGCGTCGTAGATGATGTTGTAGTAGCGAATATCGACACCGTTGGCTTCCGCCAGCTTGCGCGCCTGTGCATCCGCACGGGTGTTGAAGCCGATGATCACCGCCTTCGAAGCCGTTGCCAGGTTGACGTCGGACTCGCTGATGCCGCCCACGGCGCCGTGCACGATCTGCACGCGGACTTCGTCGGTGGAGAGCTTGAGCAGCGACTGCACCAGCGCTTCCTGCGAACCCTGCACGTCGGCCTTGACGATGAGCGGCATGTACTGCACTTCGCCTTCGCCCATCTGTTCCAGCATGTTCTCGAGCTTCGCGGCCTGTTGCTTAGCCAGCTTGACGTCGCGGAACTTGCCTTGACGGAACAGCGCGACTTCACGCGCCTTGCGGTCGTCCGGCATGACGATGACTTCTTCACCGGCTTGCGGCACTTCCGACAGACCCTGGATTTCCACCGGGATCGACGGACCGGCGGACTTGGTCGGCTTGCCGGTTTCGTCGAGCATGGCTCGCACGCGGCCGTAAGCGCTACCCGCCAGCACCACGTCGCCACGGTTCAGCGTACCGGACTGGACGAGGATCGTTGCGACCGGACCCTTACCCTTGTCGAGCTTCGCTTCGATGACGAGACCCTTGGCCGCCGCTTCGACCGGCGCCTTCAGTTCCAGCACTTCGGCTTGCAGCAGCACGTTTTCGAGCAGGTCGTCGATGCCCGCGCCGGTTTTCGCCGACACCGACACGAACGGCGAATCGCCACCGTATTCTTCCGGCACGACGCCTTCCGCGACGAGTTCCTGCTTCACGCGCTCCGGATTCGCATCCGGCTTGTCGATCTTGTTGATCGCGACGACGAGCGGCACGCCGCCGGCCTTCGCGTGGGCGATCGCTTCCTTCGTTTGCGGCATCACGCCGTCGTCGGCTGCGACCACCAGAATCACGATGTCGGTTGCTTTCGCGCCGCGGGCACGCATGGCCGTAAAGGCCTCGTGACCCGGCGTATCGAGGAACGTGATGACGCCGCGCGGCGTTTCGACGTGATAGGCGCCGATGTGCTGCGTGATCCCGCCCGCTTCACCCGCTGCCACCTTGGCGCGGCGGATGTAGTCGAGCAGCGAGGTCTTGCCGTGGTCGACGTGACCCATGACCGTGACGACCGGCGGACGCGGCAATGCTTCCGCATCGCTGATTTCGCCTTCGACCAGCATCGCTTCCGGGTCGTCCAGCTTGGCCGCGACCGCATGGTGGCCCAATTCCTCGACGATGATCATCGCCGTTTCCTGGTCCAGCATCTGGTTGATCGTGACCATCTGGCCGAGCTTCATCATCGACTTGATGACTTCCGACGCCTTCACCGCCATCTTGTGCGCAAGATCGGCGACCGTGATGGTTTCCGGCACATGCACTTCACGCACGATCGGTTCGGTCGGCGCCTGGAACGTGGTGCTCTGATCCTGATGCTTGCCGCGACCCTTCGGGCCGCCGCGCCAGCCGCGATCGACGCCGCCGCTGGTATCGCCGCGCGTCTTGATGCCGCGGCGCTTGGCTGCGTCGTCCTGCCAGTTGCCCTTGCCCGCCGGCTTCTTCTTGTCGCCCGCCGACGGCGCCGTCGTGGCGGCCGGAGCCGCGACAGCCGGCTTCCTGGCGGCCGGGCGTGCCGTTGCTTCACCTGCCGGACGTGCCGGCTTGTGCAGCGTGCCCTTGGCTTCGGCGGCCTTGGCCGGCTCAGCGGGCTTCGGTGCCGGCTCCGGCGCCTTGACCTGCGCCTTGCGCGGCGTGTTCATCATTTCGCGAATCGCACGCGCCTCGGCTTCAGCCGCTGCGCGACGCTTGGCGATTTCTTCCTGTTCGGCGCGCGCTTTCTCAGCGGCTTGACGCGCCGCGTCTTCCGCCTTCTTCGCAGCCTCGCGTTGCGCCGCGCGTTCCGCCGCGGCGCGTTCGTCGTCCTGCTCGACGGCGGGTTGCGCAGCCTTGGCAGCCGCCGGTTCGGCTTTCGCCGTGACCGGCTGCGCAGCTTGCGCCGGCTGCTGAGGCTTCTCGCGAGCCGCCGCTTCGGCCGCAGCCGCCGCGCGCTTCTTCGCCGCTTCTTCTTCCGCACGGCGGCGCTCGGCTTCTGCAGCCTGCTCGCGCGCCTGACGTTCGGCTTCCTCGCGTTCGAGTTGTTCCTGACGCGCTTTCAGCTCCTGAGCCTGCTTTTCGAGCAGCTCGGCTTCGTGACGCGCTTCCTCTTCACGACGCTGGAGTTCCAGATCGTCGACGTCGGCCTCGGCCACATGATTCGATGCTTCCGCGCCTTCACTGACGGTTTCGTCGCGGCGGACGAAAGTGCGCTTCTTACGCACCTCGACCTGAATGGTGCGAGCCTTGCCCGTCGCGTCGGACTGCTTGATCTCCGACGTATGCCGTTTCGTCAGCGTGATCTTGCGCTTGTCCGCATCAGTCGAGCCGTGAGACTTGCGCAAGTGGTCGAGCAGACGCGCCTTGTCCGTTTCGGACAAGGTGTCGTCTTCGCTCGCTTTGGTGACGCCTGCCGCCTGCAGCTGCTCGAGCAGCACGCCTGCAGGCATTTTCAGTTCCGCGGCAAATTGGGCTACGTTGTTACTCGCCATTCATTCCTCTTAATGCAAGGACCGATTCCTTGCGGTTAGCATCGGGTCATGCGGCCTGACGGCCGCGTTCAATTTAGTGCGCCATGGTCATTTCTCACTGGAACCAGTGTTCACGTGCTTTCATGATCAACGCCTTAGCGGCATCCTCTTCCATTCCGGTCATCTCGACCAGTTCATCCACAGCCAGCTCGGCGAGTTCGTCGCGCGTCTGGATCTGGTGTTCGGACAGCTTGGCGAGCAGGTCGGCGTCGACGCCTTCCACGCTCTTCAGGTCGAGCGCTACATTTTCGACCTTTTCTTCGTTCGCGATCGCCATCGTCAGCAATGCATCGCGCGAGCGATTACGCAGTTCGTGAACGGTGTCTTCGTCGAATGCCTCGATTTCGAGCATCTCGTTGAGCGGCACATAAGCGATCTCTTCGAGGCTCGTGAAGCCTTCGTCGATCAGGATGTCGGCGACTTCCTCGTCGACATCGAGACGCGCCATGAACAGGTCACGCAATACACCGCGTTCCTGATTCTGCTTTTGCGCGGATTCGTCCGGCGTCATGATGTTGATCTGCCAGCCGGTGAGTTCGCTGGCAAGACGCACGTTCTGGCCGCTGCGGCCGATCGCGACCGCCAGCTCGTTTTCGTCGACGACGACGTCCATTGAATGCTTTTCTTCATCGACGACGATCGACTGGACGGCTGCCGGCGCGAGCGCGCCGATCACGAACTGTGCGGGATCTTCCGACCATAGCACGATGTCGACGTTTTCGCCACCGAGCTCGTTACGCACCGCCTGTACGCGCGAGCCGCGAATGCCGACGCAAGTGCCGATCGGATCGATACGTTTGTCGTAAGCGATCACGCCGATCTTGGCGCGCACACCCGGATCGCGGGCCGCCGCCTTGATTTCCAGCAGGCCCTGTTCGATTTCCGGCACTTCCATCTCGAACAGCTTCATCAGGAATTCGGGCGCGGTACGCGACAGTTCGATCTGCGGGCCGCGCGCGGTGCGATCGACCTTGGCGATATAGGCGCGCACGCGGTCGCCCACGCGCAGGTTTTCCTTCGGAATCAGTTGATCGCGGCGCAAAAGCGCTTCGACACGGCCGGTTTCGACGATGAAGTTGCCCTTGTCGAGACGCTTCACCGAGCCGGTCATGATGTGCTCGCCACGCTCGAGGAAGTCGTTCAGGATCTGTTCGCGTTCCGCGTCGCGCACCTTTTGCAGGATCACCTGCTTGGCGGCCTGCGCGCCGATGCGGCCGAATTCGATCGACGGCACCGGTTCCTCGATGTATTCGTCGAGTTGAATGTCGGGCTTCTGTTCACGCGCTTCGAACAGCAGGATTTCCTGATCCGGCTCCTGCAAACCGGCTTCGTCCGGCACCACGCGCCAGCGGCGAAACGTTTCGTGTTCGCCGCTTTCACGGTCGATATGGACGCGGATATCCGCGTCTTCTTCGAAGAGTTTCTTGGAGGCCGAAGCGAGAGCCGCCTCGAGCGCGGCAAATACCACGTCTTTGTCGACGTTCTTCTCGCGTGCCAGCGCATCCACCAGCATCAACACTTCGCGACTCATTGTTTGCGGCTCCTAAAGTCAACTTTCGGAACGAGGCGTGCTTTATCCATGTCCGCGAGCGTGAAATCAAGCATCGCGGCGCCTTCCTTCCCTTCAAATTCCAGACCGATCGTCTCGCCTTGCGGAGCATGCAGGATGCCCCGGTACGATTTCCGTCCGTCCAATGGCTTTTTCAATGTGATTACCACTTCGCTGCCTGCGAAGCGTTCAAAATCCGCCAGTTTTTTCAGCGGGCGGTCGAGACCCGGCGACGACACTTCGAGCCGCTCGTAATCGATATTTTCGACCGTCAGAACGTGCTGGAGCTGACGCGTGACTTTCTCGCAGTCTTCGATCGCAATGCCGGCCGGCTGGTCGATATAAATACACAACATGCCGCGCCCGGTGCGCTCGAGATCGACGAGCTCGTAGCCGAGTCCCACGACCGTGGTTTCAATCAGTTCCGTCAGTTGCACAGTGCCCTCTTAGATGTTCGCGCAGCGAGCCTGCCGCCTGTTTTGCAAACAACCAATGCGGGCCGCGCGCCAAGCCGGCGCACGTTCGTGCTACCCGAGATGCCAAACCACATAAACTGAGCGGCAAAAAAAAATGGGCTAAACGCCCATCATCTTATTGCCGGTGGTCGCACCTGAGCCGCACATGAAAAGCCGCACGCCCAGCGACTTCGCGATTGTAGCCATTTTTCGGGACAAACGCAAACCCGCAGAACGCCGCGTGAAGCGCATTTCCGCTTGATTTCATGGGAAATCGTTCGAACGATATGGCGGCGCTTTGGGCCTTTTGCAAGGCGGTTTGCGCGGCCCGCTCCTGGCTTGGCGAGCAAGCAGAGCGACTCTGCCCCGATTTGCGCTCACGCCGCGATTTTTATGCGCCGCATGAAATGCGCGGCGCTCGTCGATCGATTCCGCCGAGGGCCGCACGTATTAGGGAGCGCGATACGCGACAGCCCGCCACGCGCGACTTCGTTACCGCTTAACGGCCACGTGAGCGGCCGCGCGGTGCGCCGCCGCCGCGATTGGCGCCACCCGCATTGGCATTGCCGCCGCCCGCACGGTTGCCCGCACCGCCGCTGCCGCCGCGATTGCCGCCCGGCCCGCGACCGCCGCCGCCCGGATTGCCGCCAGCGCCGCCGACGCGCTTGCCGCCGCCTGCCGCCCGATTGCTATTGCCCGACGGCGCACGATTGCCGTCGACGTCACGTCCGCCACGCGGACCGCCCGTGCCGCCGCCCATCGGGCCGCTGAAGCCGCCGCCGGCCCCACGCCCCGCTCCACGGCTGCCATAGCCGCCACCAAAGCCGGTGCCCGCACCGCCGCCGAAGCCGCCGCCCGCCGCACCACGACGACCCTGGCCGCGCGGCTGCTGCTCGAAACGGCCGTGCGACATCAGCACCGGCTCACGATTGATGAAGCCCATCGACGTTTGCATCGGATCCGGCTGCTTGCGCTCCGGCGCGGCGCCGCGACCGCCCTTTTCTTCTGTCGGCGCCTTCAGGCCGACCGACGCCATCAGCGCGCGAACCTGATTGTCCTCGAGCTCTTCCCAGCGGCCGCGCTTCAAACCTTTCGGCAGCGAAATCGGGCCGTGACGGGTACGGATCAGACGGCTGACCATCAGGCCGGCCGCTTCGAACATGCGGCGCACTTCGCGATTACGCCCTTCGGCGAGCGCGACGTGATACCAGTGATTAGTGCCTTCGCCGCCGCCGTCGCGAATACGCAGGAAATTCGCCGGACCGTCTTCCAGCTCGACGCCATGCAGCAGCTTCTGACGCATGCCTTCGGCCAGTTCGCCGACCACGCGCACCGCATATTCACGCTCGACGCTATAACGCGGGTGCATGAAACGGTTCGCCAGATCGCCCGACGTGGTCAGCATCAGCAGACCTTCCGTATTGAAGTCGAGGCGGCCGACCGCGAGCCACTTGGCGGTTTTCATCGGCGGCAGCTTGTCGAATACCGACGGACGGCCTTCCGGATCGGCGTGACTGACGATTTCGCCGGTCGGTTTGTGATACAGCAGCACGCGCGGCGGCTTGTTGGCCAGCTTGCGTTTGACCGGCTTGCCGTTGATGCGAACTTGGTCGGTCGGCATGATGCGCTGCCCGATGTGAGCCGGCTCGCCGTTCACCGACACGCGGCCGGCGACGATCAGCTCTTCCATGTCGCGGCGCGAGCCCATGCCGGCTTCGGCCAGCACCTTGTGCAGCTTCGGCGCGTCGTCGTCCGCCGCCAGCACGCGCTTGGGCGCGGCCGGCTTGCCACGGCGCAGCATCGGCGCGCGCACGCCGCCGGTGGCGCTGTTGTCGGCATCGAATGCGGGCGAGGTGACGTACGAGAACAGATCGTCCTGGCCGGCTTCCGTGGCCGCGGCCGCCGGTGCTTCGGCGCCGCGGCGGTTCTGACGCTGACCGCCTTCACGCGGCTGGCGCTCGCCCCGCCCACCTTCGCGAGCGCCGCCCTCGCGGGGTGCGCCTTCACGTTGACCACCTTCGCGTTTCGCCCCGCCGGCATTGCGCCGCGGACCTTGTCCCTTGGCGCCGGCTTCCTTGCGCGGCATGCGCACTTGCGCGACCACCTCGCCGTCAGGCGGGGCCTCGGTGACGACCGGCGCTCCTTGCGCGGGCGCGCCTTCGGCGCCCTTCGTCTTCGCTCCGGCGCGGCGCCGCGCGATCAGGCTGCGCGGCCCGCGACGCAGGCCGCGGCGCGGACGGTCCTCGCCGTCTGCTTCCGTGGTCTGCGCCGGGCGCTCGCCCTCGCCTGCCGATGCTTGCGTGGCGTGCGTCTCGTCAGCGCGCGCCGACGGCACGGCGCGCTCGGATTCGGACGAATCGGTGTCGTGGGTATGTGTCAAAACAACCTCAAAATGTCAGGTCGCGCGCGCCCATTGCGGGCGCGGCAAAAAAGTTCGGTTACGTCAGGCGCTGCGCGACTCGGGTTCGTCGTCGGTCAGAATGCCTGCGTCCTGTGCGGCATCGCGACGATCTTTACGATCGCCGTGCGCCGCCGTGGTCGGGTTCGGCTCGGCGGCGCGCTCCGTATTGCGGAGCGCGCCCGAGTCGCGCGCGGGTATTGCGGGATCGGCCTGGGAGACCGGATCGTGATTCAGTGCAGGTTCGGCGGCGCCGGCCTGCGGTACAACCTTTGCCGCTTCTTCAGCATGTTCTTGCGCGGCCGGTGCGCCGGCAGCGTCGTTTTGCGACTCGGACGCCGCTGCCATATCCGCCGCTTTAACCGCCGTCTCCGCTGACTCCCTGTGTTCAGCATGCGGCGCTTGATACTCTTTAGCTATTTCCGTTCCCGCCGTTCCAGGCGTCTCTTCGACATGGCCGGTGTCTTCATGGCTAGCTGTGTCCGCCGATCCGGCCAGCGGCGCTTCGTTCGCTGCTTGCAAGGCTTCGTGCGGTTCGCCGCCAACGCTCGCGCCATGCGATTCGTCGACCGCCTCGGTCGTGCCGGAGTCGGCCGGCTCTTCGATCACGGCCTCTTCGCTCGCAGCCAATGCCTGAGCCGCTTCCACATCCGAAAACTCGATTGCGTGCTGCCCGAGAAGATCCGCGTTCAGTTGCGCGGACGGATCGGCGAGCGGCGGCAATTCGTCGAGCGCCGTCAAACCGAGGTCGTCGAGAAACTGCCGTGTGGTCGCATACAGCGCCGGACGGCCCGGCACGTCGCGATGACCGATCACCTCGATCCAGCCGCGGTCCTCGAGTTGCTTGACGACCTGCGTATTCACGGTGACGCCGCGAATCTCCTCGATATCGCCACGCGTGACCGGTTGCCGGTAGGCGATGATCGCGAGCGTCTCGAGCACCGCGCGCGAATATTTCGGCGGCTTCTCGGGATGCAAACGATCCAGATACGAACGCATCGCGGGCTTGCTTTGAAATCGCCAGCCCGACGCCAACCCGACCAGCTCCACACCGCGCCCGGACCAATCGCGCTTGAGGTCCTCGAGCAAAGTTCGAACGGTGTCTGCCGACACGCCGTCGGCAAAGAGCTTGCGCAACTCGCCGAGCTTTAACGGCTCCTGCGCGCAGATCAAGGCAGTCTCGAGGACGATCTTCGCCTCTTGGGTATTCATGCAGCCAGGTCGACCTTATGAGTTAGGGTCAAAGAACCGGATCAAACAGACGATGTGGAACTGAAGACGCGCTCGCCCGATTCTGATCGGTCATATTGATGGGAGCACGCACCGGGGGGAGGCGAAACAGGCATCGAGCCAAACCCAGCCGGACGGAGCAGCGATATTCCTGAAAGGAATCGCGTGACTGAGCGCCATATTACGCAAAAACAATCAGTGCGTAAAGGCGAAATCCCCCGCGCATATCCGGTCCCGCCTTGATCGGCGCACTTCAGCGCAACGACGCGTGCAAACGGATGGAAGCCGCTTTGCGCAAAAGAGCTTTAAGCTTCCGTCCGGTCCGCCCGCTCGGCTTCGCTCATCACGGTGCGGCACGTTGCGCGAGGAACTGCTTCAGCCGTTCGACACCCGCATCCAGCCGCGCCGTGTCGCAGGCGTAGCACCACCGCACGAAACCCTCGCCTTGCGGGCCGAACGCGCTGCCGGGCGCCACACCCAGGCCGACCTCGCGCACCATCGCCTTGCACAGCTCAAGACTGCGCGAGGCGCCGGGCATCGAAAAGAACAGATACATGGCGCCCGGCGGCGCCTTCACGTCGACACCCGGCACTGCGGACAGCGCCCGCACCAGATGGTCGCGCGATGCCTTCAGGTCGAGCACGAGTTCCTGCGTGAAGCGCTCGCCCTGCTCGACGGCCGTGATGCCCGCCTGCTGAACGAACGCCGGCGCGCACGAGGTGTTGTACTCGACCAGCTTGCCCAGATCGTCCATTAGCGTGGCCGGCGCGACGATCCAGCCGAGCCGCCAGCCGGTCATCAGCCACGCCTTCGAGAACGAGTTCACGCAGATCACGCGTTCGTCGCGACCGGCGAGGTCGAGAAACGATGGCGCGGTGCGTGAGTGCGGGCCGCTCGCGCCGGGATCGGCGTCCGCGTAGTAAAGGCGTTCGTAAACCTCGTCGGCGACGAGCCAGATGCCGTGGCGCCGGCAATGCGCAAGCACGGTGCGCTGCTCGTCGCGGCTCATCACCCAGCCGGTCGGATTGTTCGGCGAGTTGATGAGCAGCATTCGGGTGTCCGGCGTCAGCGCAGCCAGTAGCCGCTCGATGTCGAGTTGCCAGCCGCGCTCGCCGTAGCCCAACGCAACGGTCTCGACATGCGCGCCGAGAATCTTGGGAATCTCGACCAGATTCGGCCACAGCGGTGTGACCGCGACGACTCGGTCGCCCGCGCCCACCACCAGTTGCGCGGCCAGCATCAGCGCATTGACACCCGCGCTCGTCACCGCGACGTGGTCCGGCGACGTCGGCCCATGCAATTCGCTGACGTAGCGGGCGAGCGCCGCGCGCAACGGCGCGATGCCCAGGTTGTGCGTGTAGAAAGTCGCGCCCGCGGCCAGCGCGGCGCTGGCCGAATCGCGGATGAACGACGGCGTGACGCGGTCGGACTCGCCGAACCAGAACGGCAGCACGTCGTCGACGCCGAATCCGGCGTTCGCGACTTCGCGGATCTGCGAAGGACGCAGGGCGCGCACGGCATCGCGCGCATTCGGGATGGATGGCACAGGCAGATCCGATTCGCTCATCGAGGCTTCCAGACGGTGTCGGCTAGGGGTTGAGATTGCGCAGAGGCGACAGTGTAGCGTGGCGCCTGTCGTCAGGACGGCGAAGTCGGCGGTCAATCAGGCGCCGAGCCGAACCGCGACCCGCATCAGCCCAGCTCCTCCGCCCGCGCCGGCAATTGACGAATCAGTTCCCACACCGCCTCGGCCGCCGGCGATAACGAACGGTCGCGCCGCCGCACCAGTTCGACCGTGCGTTGCGCACGCGGCACCAGCGGCCGCGCCACCAGCGTGGCGCCCGCCGGCAGCGGCAACGCGAGCCAGGGGAGCACGCTCACGCCGACGCCCGCCTCGATCAGCCCGAAGACGGTCGCGGAATGACCCAGTTCCTGCACCACCGTCGCGTTGACACCGTGCTCCTGCATCACGGCGTCGATGATCGGCCGGCTGCCTGACGCGTAATCGAGCATGACGAGCTGCTGGCCCTCGAGGTCCGTCCACGCCACCTGCTTGCGGGCCGCCAACGGATGGTCGCCGCGCAAAACGACGCAGAACGAATCCGTCATCAGCGATTCGCTGAGCAGATCGTCGGCGGAAAAGGGGCCGATGATCACGCCGAAATCGACCTCGCCCGATTTGACCTTGCGGACCACGTCGCTTTGCACGTCGTCGCGCAAACCCAGTGTGATGTACGGAAACTGCCGTCCGCACGACGCCACCACGCCCGGCATCAACCGGCAGGCGACCGTCGGACTGGCAGCCACCATGACTCGTCCACGGCGCTGCTCGCCGATTTCACGAATCTCGCGCAGCGCGTCGTCGAGGTCGTTCAATAGACGCGACACGCTCGCAACCAGATTGCCGCCGACATCGGTTAGCTGCACTTCGCGCGTCGTGCGGTCGATCAGCTTGAGGCCGATTTCCCCCTCCAGTTCGCGCACGCAGCGGCTAACGGCCGATTGCGTCAGGCCGATTTCATCGCCCGCCCGACTGAAGCTCTGCAAGCGGGCGACCTCAATGAAAACCCTGAGCTGGCGCAGCGTGACATTCATTTACCAACCTCATCAATGACGCATTTTGATGCGCATTGTATTCGCAAACTTCGCGTCACAGCGGGCGCAGCGGCTTTCGCTGCAATGCAGCGGGAAGGCGCAAACGCACGCTGGCCGGGCCTGATTGCACAAGATTGGTGATTGTCCCGATTTGCGTGATGGGTTTTTTGGATTCTCATACGCCCCTAGCTAGCGCCCGCGCTGGCCCGCCGCTACAGGGCTTCAGGCTGTTGGACTTATGTTGGCACAGTTCCTGCATTTACATGCACACAGGATCGGCGCCATGAGTTCTGACTGCATACAGGACCGTGGCAAGCCCGACCCCCTTGGCACTCGCCTATCGAGTGCATGGAGAGTGCGCGGCGCGGGGCAGCGCACCGGAGTTAGCTTCGCTGAGGTGAAACATGATGCTGTTCGACGATTTGAGAGACAACGAGTGGGCGCTGGTCGAGGCGTTGTTCTGTGCGGAGCCTGCACGGAGCGAACGGCGCGGTCGGCCACGCGTGGAAGCGCGCGCGGTCGTCAACGCCGTGCTTTGGGTGCTGTCGACCGGCGAAGGCTGGTCCAAGCTGCCCGGCCGCTATCCGTCGCCGCCGACTTGCCGCCGCCGCTTCGACGAGTGGCAGGCCGATGGTACGCTCGCCGAAATAGTCAAGCGACTCGGAACGAGCGGCCGCGAAATTTCGCTGCGCGGGCGGATCGGCGCCACCGCTGCGAAACCGCCAGCACCGCCGAGCCGCGACCGTCTGCGCGGCGCATTCTGGACCAATCCGGAATCGTGGCGCGCGCCGGTCAAGATGGCCTGACGCGAATCGTTTCACCCGGGCCCCTTATGGGCGCCCGGCACCTGTCCAGGCCTTCGTGCGTCGCCTCTCGACGCCCGCCTGACTCGTCATGGGCACCGCTCGCCGGCGCGCCCAACGCAGTCGTCCCTTTCCACCCTGCCTGCGCGCTGCGTCAGACGTCCGATGCAGCGAGAGCGTTGCGGGTGAAACATCCATTTACTATTACTTACAGCGTGCTTTCGTCGGTCGGCCTACCTTAGGGGTATGAAAACAGGCCTTGAGTCGATCGGCTTGACGGGAGCTCCAGCATGAAACCAATGTCACTGCTTCTGTGCGGCATTGTGGTTTCATCGATGGCCGCAGCGGCGCTTGCACAGCAACGGCCGGAAGGCTGGAACTGGCGGCCTGACCGCACCGCCAGCCTTCAAGCCTGGCAGCAGCGCGACGCGCGCAGTCGTGACTTCACGCCACCCGCGCCGCGCGGAGATTTGCGTGGCGACATCGCAAGCAACGTGCGCACTCGGCCGGAACCGCCCCGCGAGGATCCAGCGCGCCGGCGTTAGGGAGGGAGCGTCGATCAGAATTCGAATGGAAGCCCGAGCGTCCTGCTGAGTCATCCGCCCCGTTTGCTAGTACCAAATGATTCGCTGTGACTTCGCCGTAGCCGTGAGCCCATTGCGGCAGTGCGAAGCGGATCGATTGGGGAACCACTGGATCCCGCCAACAGTCTCATTCAACGCCATTAGCACAGCGTGGCAGTAGTAATTCCGGTAGCCCGTATCCTCAAGATACGGGCTTTTTTTCATGACCGGACACGAGCCGACGCGCGAGCCACTTCGGCGGAAAGGGCCGGAGTATGGCCGCAGTTTGCAGAACAACGAAATAACCGCCAGCCTCGTGCAACGGTCCGGAAACCAGCGTTAGCCGTGCGCCGAAGCTAGGGCCGCACTTCGAGCGCGGCGGTGGGCCGCGAGTCGGCGGTGGCGACGACGTAGTCGTTCATTCGCTGGTCCGTCCAGCTAAGCAACCGCTCGTCATGTGCGAGCCGCGCAAACTCAGCCTTGCCGCGCTCGGTGAGCACGGCGATGTCGACAGGTGCGTGAAAGCCCGGAGCCGGCGCGACGGTGCGCTGCCGAACGGTATCCATCAGGCCAAGCGCGCGAAGATATTGGAAAACGCCCGGCCGTCTGGCCCATGGGACCTGGCGATATTGCGCCCGCCGCAGCGCTTCAAGTACCGCTTCGTTGGAATACGTGGTCATCTCACTTCTTTCTTAAAGTGCAGCCATGACACATTTATGCCCAACACGTCACCGCGCCACCAGTGACGCGCGTAGCACCCGCCCTGGGCTGGAAGCGGGCTGCAAGTCATGCAGCCGGATTTCCGCCAGGTGCTGCCTGGTCTCGTTTTCGGAACCCCCGTCCGAACAGCGTGTTAGCGTTCTGTCCACGGCCGGCGATGCAACCGCTGCGGCGCGATAGCAGGTTCGTGGATTTGTCCCGAAAGTCATACGTTACCCCATCTAAATTGATTCTATTCACTTTATTAGCGCTTTTTTTTGCAGCAATCGTGCTATGGAAAAGCGCCCGCCGACCGCTCGCCGTTTGTCTGCTCGCCCTGTTCTGGCTGCTCTCGGCCGGCTGGCTCACCGCGCCATTGCTGCAACTGGCGCAACCGCACCGGCAATCCCCTGCGCCCGCCACGTTCGCGCCGCGCACCGCGATCATCCTGCTCGGCGGCGGCACGATTTACGACGCCCACGATGTGCTCGTGCCGCCACGCGACGTGCTCACGCGCATCGCGGTGAGCGCGGCCAACTATGCGAACTGCAAACGCATGGCGCTCACCTGCGAGGTGATCGTGAGCGGTGGCAACCCGCAGCGGCATCGCGCGACCGAAGCCGACACCTATCTGCCCTATCTGCTGGACAAGCAGGTGCCCCGCGCGGACATCGTGCTGGAAAACAGCAGCCGAACGACTTACGAAAACGCGCGCAACGTGTCGACCATTATCGAGCGATCACATTACGATTCCTTGATACTCGTCACATCCGCGTATCACATGCCGCGCGCATTAATGAACTTCCAGTTGTTCGGTCTCTCACCGCAACCTGTCATCTCGAGCGCGCGGCGCGCCCATGTCGGTGTACTCCCGCGGTATGAAAATCTTGTGAATGCCGAGATCGCGTTGCACGAGCTGATTGGAATCGCCCAGTTTCAGATTTATCGCGCAATCGGATGGTTCTGAAATGCGAAACATCGCAAAAGCCGCGTTATTTAGAGATGCGAATATTCGCCGCGACAGCTCACCGTGTTGGAGGGCGCAGAAATCAACTGTAAGCCTGACAACAGTCCTTGGACGGCAGTAACAGGATGTAACGAATTGTCATCGTCGTTACAAAGCGTCTGCTGGAGCGGATATTGCTGGCTAGAATGCACTGTCTTTCCATTTGGGTAGACAAATGTTCGGGTCCATAAACCACTCTGCGGAGGTAACGATGAAGAAAGTGTCCCTGGCGATCCTGGTTTCCCTCAGTGCCGTGACGGGCGCAGCTTATGCGCAAGACAGCGGCGTCACGATGAGCACCGATCCGGCCAAGGCCGCCGACGTCGAACAACGCGCGCAAGATTTGCAAAACCGGCAGCAAGCCATGGACAGCGCGCCGGCAGCACCCGCCCAACACCACAAAATGTCGCCGCATCACAAGAAGAAGGCCGCCAAGGCCGATGCAGCCAGTTCGTAAGCGCGGCTAGCCAGATCATCGGCAGCATCGCCGCTGCCTCGCCGTGAAGATTGAAAGCCGAAGCCGGCACGCCGGTTTCGGCTTTTTGTTGTCTAATGACCTTCGGACTTGCAAAGGGACATTGCGACGTACCCACAGGCCTTCGACAAGCAGGCATCGACGGCCTGCCATGGCGTTCACCACCGAGGCGCTGAAGACAGCCAACGCCGCGCCGCAAGGGCGCCGTGCGAGCGCTCCAAGCCCGCTGCATCCGGCCGACGGTATGCTAAAGTCGCGCACCGACCGGCGCCCAGCCGGCATCCCCTAACCCATGCGCACCCTGGTGCGGAGGACAGCATGAGCAACATCCAGCTAGATATCGAATGGACTGAAGCAGCATCCCGCAAGATCGAAAAATTGATGCCGCGCGGCGGTCAGGAAGCGTTCCTCGCGCTGCCGCCCGTCGAATGCCTGCCGATGGAAGGCGACGTGCTGTTTCTCGGCCCGGATGGCAAGCAGCAACCGTTCATCGTCGCCGAACGCCAGTATCACCACGATGGCGATGCCGACTGGACCATCATCCTGATTCTCGACGTCCCGCAAGCGACCCACTGAGCACAAACGGCACGCACCGCCCGGCGCCCGCCGTCGCGCGGCGCTCACCACCGCTCACGAACGCTCAGGCGATCTTCGACACCACGCGGATTTCCGCGTGTTCCACCCAATCCGCCACGGCTTTCCCGTAAGCCTCGATGTGCGCGGATTTCGCATGCGCCGCCAGCGCCTCCTGGCTTTCCCAACGCTCGACGAACACGAACCGGCGCGGCTCCTGCACATCGCGGTGCAGGTCGTACTGCAGCGCGCCTTGCTCGTTGCGCGTCGGCCCGACGATGCCTTCGAGCGCTTCGCGCAGTTGCTCTTCGTAGCCCGGCTTCGCCACCGAGATTGCGACCACCGCGATTTCCGACATACCGTCCCCCTTTTCACGAAAAGCCAGCAGCATACCTGCCGTCTTTCAAACCTGCAGGCTGGCTCGCGGATGCAGCCGGCCGCCATTCGCGCGCGTCGTATGGGCTGACGAAAAGCGCGTGGAAAAGCGCATAACGTCTGAGTACCGTCTCGCCTGGAGTTTGGCGGGCGGCCACTCGCCACCCTGCTACGCTCGCCTCATGCACACGGCAGATCACGACGGGCCGCGACGGCGGCGATGAATGTGTCGCGCACGGCAAGCGCGCGCCATGCTCTCGCGCGAAGTCATGCCGGGCGCCTCGCCGCAGCTGGTCGCAGGGCGATCAAATGACGTTATGCGTCTGTGATAACCCGCACATTCATGCAAATCGCAAACTGCTAGACTGGTTTGACCAATCCGCCGGAGTCCAGCATGGCTGGCATCGTTCTCCGCGTTCCCGCGCGCTTCGCGCCCCACCCCGCCGACGCCTGGGCTGTGCTTTCGTGGCGCGCTGAAACGCGCGCCGAATCGGTCTGCGCACCCGGTCATCCGCTTGCCGCGATGCCACCATGCCCGCTCTCATGCCTGCCCTTATGCCAACCGTCAGCGAATTGACCCTGAGCGGCCTGCTCCCGCATCTGGTCCGGGACGAGTCCGGCTGGACCGCGACGTGGCGCGCGCTGACCCTGCACAGCGCGTTCCAGCCCGTGCTCTCGGTCACACACCAGTGCGTGGTCGGCTACGAAGCGCTGCTGCGCGCCTTCGATCCGGTGGGCTTGCCGGTCTCGCCGGAAGTGCTGTTCTCCGGCACGCGCTCCGCAGCCGACGCGCGCGAGCTCGACCGCATCGCGCGCTGCCTGCATGTGGCGAATTTCATGGAGCAAGGCATCAGCACCGGCTGGCTGTTCCTGAACACGCGCCCGCAGGTGTTCGAGACGGACTGGCCGCAACGCACCTTCATCGATGAGCTGTCCGCGCACTTCGGCCTGCCGCAGGAGCGCATCGTGATCGAGGTGCTCGAACAGCCCGCCGACGATGAATCCGCGGTCGCCAGCATGCTGGCCGCCTCGCAACCGCGCGACTTCCTGATCGCGATCGACGACTTCGGCACCGGCTTTTCGAATTTCGACCGCGTGTGGCGCTTTCGCCCCGACATCGTCAAACTCGACCGTTCACTGGTCGCGCGCGCCGGCAAGCGCGAGGGCGACGATTCGATGATCAGCCACCTGATCGCAATGCTCCACCAATCCGGCACGCTGGTGCTGGCCGAAGGCGTCGAGACCGACGAGGAACTGATGATCCTCATGCAGGCCGACGTGGATTTCGTGCAGGGTTTCTGGCTCGGTCAGCCGCAGAGTTCGGTGCAGGCGGCGTGCGCCAAGGTGCCCGCGTTGCTCGAGTCGATGTGGGGCAAATTCGCCGACTACGAACGCGCGCACGCGCGCCATCAGCGGATCGGTTTTGAAGGTTTTGCGGAGGCGGTGCTGGCCGCGGCCGACGCCTACAAGCTCAGCGGCGATCTGCGCGACGCGGCGCAAGAAGTGTCGCATCTGCGCGAAGCGCGCCGGGTGTTCATCACCGATAGTCGCGGCGAGCAGACCCAGCCGTCGATCACCGCCGTTAGCGTGCCGCCGCCTCCGCTGCGGCTCGCGCCGCTTTACACGAACACGCGCAGCAACTGGTCGCGGCGCGCCTATTTCAAGCATGCGCTCGCGGCGCCGGGGCGCGTCGCCATGATGGGTCCGCACTATTCGCTGGCCGACGGCGAGGACTGCTACACCGCGGCCATCGCGTTCGAGCATGACGGCATGCATGTGCTTTGCGTCGACTTCGTGCCGACGAGCCCGAGCGCCATTGCGCGCGCCGGCGGACGCAGCGGCAAGCGTTAATCGTCCACTCGCCCGCGGCCGGATTTGATCTCGCTGCGCTTGGCCTTGCTGTCGAGACGCCGCAGATTCGACGCGCGCGTCGGCCGGGTCGCGAAGCGCGGCTTGCGCGTGACGCTGACGCTTTCGATCAGTTCGTCGAGCCGCGCGAGCGCCGCCGCGCGATTCATCTCCTGAGTACGATGCTCCTGCGCCTTGATGATGACCACGCCGTCACGCGTAAGCCGGTGATCGGACAGCGCGAGCAGATGCATTTTCAGCACTTCCGGCAACGACGACGCGCGCACGTCGAAGCGCAGATGAATGGCGCTCGATACCTTGTTGACGTTTTGGCCGCCCGCTCCCTGCGCGCGCACCGCGGTCAATTCGATTTCGTTCGGCGGGATCGGATAGCGGGATGTCATGACAGGGGATTGGGTAAAGAGGTGCAAGTGTACACAGCGGCCGCGGCGCCGAAAACCGCTTGCGCCGTCGGCATGGCCGCTTCATCGATAGCGCCGCCGCCATGCCGCACCGCTACGCGTTACCCGACGCCTCCGCGATTCTTGCGGCCAGCCCCGAGTCACGCTGCGTCGGCGTCTCGATAGCCTGCGCCAGCACGGCCCGCGAACCAATCACTTCCACCCGCTCGCGCGCCCGGGTGATCGCCGTGTACACGAGCTCGCGCGACAACACCCGGCTGAACGCCGACGGCAGCATCAGCACCGCGTGCTCGAACTCGGAGCCTTGCGACTTGTGGACCGTGAGCGCGAACGCCGTGTCGTGCGGCGGGAGCGCGGCCGGCGAGACCGCGCGCAGACCGCCGTCACCGGTACGAAAGTACACCCGCAACGCGCCGCCCGCGCCCGGCAGCGCGATGCCGATATCGCCGTTGAACAGGCCCAGCGCGTAATCGTTGCGCGTGACCATCACCGGCCGTCCCGCGAACCATTGCGCGCCCACGGCGAGCGTCACGCCGGCCGAGCGTCTCACTTGAGCCGCCATGACCGCATTCACCTGATCGACGCCGCGCGGCCCCGAACGCGTCGCGCACAACACGCGGAAGCGGTTCAACGCATCGAAAAGCGGCAACGGGTCCGGCGTTTCGGCGGCGAGCGCCGCGGCGAGGGCGTCCGCATACGGCGCGAAGCCCGCGGCGAGCCGCGCGACCGTGCGCTCGGCAAGCGTCGCGTGGGTATCTTCGTGAAGCGCCGCGGCGCATGGTTCGAGCGGATCGAGGCTCAAGACGTCGAGCGCCGCGTTCGCCGAGCCGTTGCGGATCGCGAGCGACAAGCGGCCGATCGGCGATTCGAGGCCGAAGCGATAATTGCGCTCGAGCCAGACGACACAGTCGGCGAGCGGGCTTTGAAGCGGTGATGCCGCCGCTCCCATCGCCGACGCGTAGGCAGACGACACGGCGTGTTCGAACAGATCGCCATCGGCGCCCTCAACGACAGCATCCGGCGCATCGGCACGCGCGAACAGATCGTCGAACGGTGCATGAAAATCGTCCGGCGCTTCTTCACGAGTGGACCGGCCGCCTCGCTGCTCGTGGACGCTTCGCGATGCGCGCGGCAATGCTTGCGCGAGCCGCGCCTCCGCGATACCCAACGCGGCGGCGATCCGCTGCATCCCGGCTGACGTGAAGTCCGGCCGCGCGCTGAGTTCCGCGAATACCGCGCCGGCCTCGACGGCGGCCAACTGATCCTTGTCTCCGAGCATCACGAGACGCGTGCGCGGGGCGATCGCATCGAGCAGATGCGCGGCCATCGCGACGTCGATCATCGACGCCTCGTCGATCACCACAACGTCATACGGCAGCGGATTGTCGCGATGATGCCGGAAACGCCCCCCCGGTCCCGAGCCAAGCAGACGATGCAGCGTGTACGAAGTCTGCGGCAAGCGCGCGGCGAGCGCGGGCGGCAATTCGCCGGCGCGCGCGAGCAAGGCTTCCTGCATCCGCTGCGCCGCCTTGCCGGTCGGCGCAGCGAGCGCGATTCGCAGATCGGCGCGCGCATCGAGCAAGCAGGCAAGCACGCCCACCACGGTCGTGGTCTTGCCCGTGCCCGGCCCACCGCTGACGATGGTGAGCCATCCTGACAGCGCCATGACGGCCGCGACGCGCTGCCAGTCGAGTTCGTCGTCCTTCGGCGGACCGAAGTAACGCAGCAGGCGCTCGTGCAGTGTTTTGGCGTTGGCGTCGGCGCTCGCATCCGCGCCTGTCGCGGCGTCGCCACCGCCCGCAACACGATCACGACTCCGGGCCTGGTCCTCGCGCACCCGCTGCGCCTCCGCATCCGCGTGCCCCACCAGCGAGCGCGCCAGCCGCCGCTCGTAGTCGTAGTAGCGCGCCAGATATAACCGCCCTTGCCCATCGACCACCAACGGACGCAACGCCGCGGCGCTCTGCGAACCGTCGCTCGCCATGCCGCTTGCGAACAGCGCCGCGCGCACCTCCGCGCCCGATGCCTCGAAGCGTCGCGCCAGCACCGCGAGGGGCACGCATACGTGCCCCTCGGCCGTCGCGCGGCTCGCGGCGAACGCGCCCCGCGCCGCCCATTTCACCGCCTCGGCCGACGCGCCGCCGCGCCGCGCCAGCGTGCCGATGCGGCGCGCGAAACCCTCGGCGAGCGCGATGCTGAAATCGGTCGGCGCAGGCAGATTCACGCCGATGTCGATGTCATCGAGTTCCGGCGGCGTCGAACTGGTGTGTTCGAGCGTGCTCATGCGGCACCTCCGATCATCGCCGCGTCGAGCAGCGCGACCAGTTCGAATGGGGGCCTGCGCCCATGCACGCCCGCCGGGCCGTCGGCATCGCGCCACTGCGGACGCACGCCGCGCACGAACAGATACAGATAGCCGCCAATGTGCGTGTCATACGAGTAGTCGCGCAGCCGCGTTTTCA
The DNA here is from genome assembly GCF_900142195.1 of Paraburkholderia terricola. Taxonomy (GTDB): domain Bacteria; phylum Pseudomonadota; class Gammaproteobacteria; order Burkholderiales; family Burkholderiaceae; genus Paraburkholderia; species Paraburkholderia terricola. Next base: position 60,533 of record NZ_FRAB01000017.1, on the reverse strand, counting down.
GGTAACGATGCAGCGCGACCGTATAAAGCAGCGCTTGCAGGTGATACGCATGGCTCGCCATGGCCGCCTGGAGCGGCGCGTCGGCGTAGTCGGCGGCACTGTCGCCCAGATGGTTCGATTTCCAGTCGACGATCCAGAAGCGTCCGTCGTGTTCGACGATCATGTCGATGAATCCCTTGACGAAACCGCGCAACACGCCGGGTTCCAGCGCGACGTCGGGATAGCCGTGTTCGATCAGCAACTCGCGCAATGCCGGGAAATCGAGCGACGGCGCCGCGAACAGAAACTCCAGTTCATTGATTCGGCGGCGCGGATCGAGTTTGGACAGCACCATGCCGGGCACGAGTTCGGTGGTCACGACGTCCGCGATCAGCTTGTGCATCATCGCGGGTAGACGCGTTGCGAGTTCGGGCACGGCCGGCGACGGGCGCTCGCGCAACGCGCCGCGAATCGCGTCGGGCCAGGTTTGCGGTTTGGTGAAATCCGCCAGTTCGAACATGCGATGCAGGCAGTCGCCCGCCGCCGCGCCGCGCGGAAACGCGAGAATGTCGTCCTCGGCGTAAGACGGCGCCTGCTGCGCGCGCACCGGCACGAGCAGCGGCGCGGACACGAGCGCATCGGCGATCTCGTCGTGATCGGGCCGCACTTCTTCCACCGGCGCGTGCATCTCCTCGGTCTTGCTTCCCGCGGCGATCAGACCGCTGAAGCTCGCCATGCGCCACTGATCGCGCAAGGGCCGGCGATTGGCGCGCGCCTGCATCCGCGCGCCGCTGTCCTGGATGCTTTCCAACGGTACGCGGCGCGCCACTTTCGGCAACGCCTGCAACGTGATCGGACCGCCCGCCAGCGCCTGCCAGCTTGCCGACAAAGCGGCTTCGTCGGGCGGATCGGTAAGCCAGTCGTCGAAGCCGTGCCCGCTGCCGCCCACCAGCCAGTTCAACACGCTGCGGCGCGACTCCCGGGTGGAACGCGACGACAGATACGTGCCCGCCACCAGATAGCAACGGTAGACAGCGCGCGTCAACGCCACGTAGACGAGCCGCGCCCGCTCCGCCGCCTGTTCGCGCACCGCGTGACGCGCCGCGCGCTCGGCCTCCTCGTCGTCGCAACCATAATGCAGCACCGCGTCGCCCGTTTCGTCGTGATACTCGCGCGCGTCCGGCAAGCCTGAAGACGGCGGCTCGCGCAGCGCGCCGTCGTTCAGGAACGGACAGAACACCACCGCATATTCCAGCCCCTTCGATTTGTGAACGGTAACGATCTGCACGAGGTTGCGATCCGACTCGAGCCGCAACTGCGCGTCTTCGCCGCCACCTTGCGTGCGTTGCGCGGCGAGCCAGCGCAAGGTCGGCGCGATGCCGGGTTGCGTGGCGGCGCGCGACTGCACGAGTTCGGCCAGGTGGTTCACGTTCGTCAGACGACGCTCGCCGTCGGCTCCGGCGACCAGCCGTTGCGCGACGCGCAGTTCGCGCATCAGCGTGCGCCACATCACCGCGAAGCCGCGCTCGTGCCACAGCATCCGGTAGCGTGAAAAACGCTCGACCCAGCCCATCGCGTCCGCGGCATGCGCGGGGTCGTCGGCGGGTGCGGGCGCGTCGGCGGCCTGTTCGAGACGCCACAACGCGGCGGCGTCGAGCCCGAGCCAGTCGGTCGCCAGCGCGGCGCGCAGGCGGCGCAGATCGCCGGGCGTGTCGACCGCGGCCAGCACGCGTTCGATCTGTTCCGCGTCGAGCGTCGCGAACACCGAGGCCTGCGCCAGTTCCACGCTGCCGACGCCCCACCCCGCCAGCACGCGTTTGATCAGACTGCCCTGCTTATGCGTTTGCACCAGCACCGCGATGTTGCCGGGTGCAAGCGGCGCGCCGCCGATCGTCACGGCGCCTTCACGCGCGCCGCGCAATAGCCGCACGATCTCGGCCGCGCACGCTTCGCTCGCTTCGCGCTGAGCCTCGCGCTTGGTCAATGCGACGTCGCCTTGCGGCAGGCTCCAGATGCGGAAGTCGCCGGCGCTCGCGTCGGGGTCGGAGAAAGGCGGCCTGCGACGCTCGCCCGCGCGCACCGGCTGATAGTCGAGACCGTCGAGCACGAACGCCTGCGGATTGGCTTCGAAGAGCCGGTTGCAAGCCTCGACGATCGGCGCGGTGGAGCGCTGATTGACCGCGAGCGTGTAGCACGCCGAAGCCGCCGCGCGCGCCGTCAGATAGGTATGCAGATCCGCCGCGCGAAAACTGTAGATCGCCTGCTTCGGATCGCCGACGAGAAAGAGCGGCCCGGCCGGCGCGAAGATGCGGCTGAAGATCGCGAACTGCAACGGATCGGTGTCCTGGAACTCGTCGATCAGCGCGGCCGGATAGCGCGTGCGCAATGCATCGGCAAGCCAGGGGTGCGCCGCAAGCGCGCGGTAGAGGTTCGACAGCAGATCGTCGAACGAGACCACGCGGCGCGTGCGCTTGCGCGCCGCCAGTTCGGCCGGCGCGTAATCGAGCCAGGCCTGAACGAGCGAGAGCCAACGCGCGCGTTGCGCGGCTTCGGCCGCGACCACCGCGGCCGCCAATGCTTCGGCATGTTCGAAGAACGCGTGCTCGGGCGGTTCGAACTTCACCTTGGTGGCCTTCTTCAATGCCGACGCCGTCAGCTTCAACGCGGCCCGCGGCGGCGGCGCATGACAATCGCCCTGCGCGAAGTACTCGGTCCACGCGGCGATCGCCGCGCTCACGTGATCCGGCTTGTGTGTGGTCTTGCTGAGACGCTCTTGCGCCTGCGCGAGCAGACTGACGATCGCGTCGCGCTCCGCACACCAGACTTCGCAGGCCGCATCGAAACCGGCTTGCGGATCGGCGCCGCTTGCGCCCGGATCGGCCTTGCCCCAGCGCAACTGCGCCAACGGCTTCTTCAGACGACGCGCAAGCTGCTCGTCGAGTGAAGCGGGGCCCGCGCGTTTCGCCACCAGCCAGGCGGCGAACGCGGGATGCGCATGGGCCACCGGCTCGACCTGCTCGCGCCAGAAATCAGCCGCCATCTCGAAGCGCAACGCCGCGTCGTCGGCTTCCATTTCGAAGGCGAACGGCATGGCGGCGGCGAACGGCGCCTCCTGCAACGCGCGCTGACAGAATGCGTGGATCGTGTGAATCGCGGCCTGGTCGAATGTGCGCAATGCGCGGCGCACTACCTTCAACGCGGCGTCACGCTCGATGCCCCCCTCGGGCGCGAGCGTCGTTTCAAAGAGACGCTGGATGAACGGATCGCCGCCGTCGTCGTCCAGGTCGATTGCCCGATGCAGTTCCGCGAGACGGCCGCGAATGCGCTCGTGCAATTCAGCGGTGGCCGCCTTCGTGAACGTGACGACGAGAATCTGATCCGCGTTCAGGTTCTTTTCGAGCAGCAGGCGCACGTACAACGCGCAAATGTTCCAGGTCTTGCCGGTTCCCGCCGACGCCTCGATCTGGTTGACGCCGTCGAGCGAACAGGCGAATACGTCGAGTTCCTCGGCGACCAGCGCGTGATGCTGAAGGGCGCGGTTCATGACGCGCTCCGCAGATGCTGCACGAGCGGCCTGAAAACGATCGACGCGAGATTGCCGAACGGTTCGTCGAGCGTGAGCGGCGTGCCGCGTAGCGCGATGCGCAACGCCGCATCGTCGGATTCGCCGCGCACGCGATCATTGACCCACACACCCAGAGCCGCCGAATCGCTTTCGCTCACCTTGGTCCAGGCGCTCTTCGGGAAAAACCGCAGCGGCAACCTGCGCCCTGCTCTGAACAAGGCGGCAAGCGGCGCCAGTTCATCGAGCGGCGCGGCGACCGGCGCGAGTTCGAAGCTCTCGCCGCTGCCGTGCCACACAGTACGGCGCGGGCCATCCGGCTGCGCGGCGCAATAGACCAGATGCGCGAGCCACGCGGACAGATAGTCGCGCGCGGTGGGTTTGGCGTAGCGGAAAATCACTTGTCCGGTTTCCGTCAGCAAATTCAACGTACCGTGCAATTGCAATGGCGCTTCGGCGGCTTCACGCAGCGCCGGGTCGTGTGGACCGAAGAGCGTACCCGCCATCTCACCGCTGTCGGGCCAGCGCGGCGCGATGTCGAGCACGAACGGCATGCGCTCGACGCCCGCGGCCACTTCGCGGCGCACGCTGTCGGCAAGCTGGCGCAGCGCGCCGAGCTCCCGCGCACGCCATACCGCGCCGGTCGCGCCGCCCGGCAATTCGGGACTGGCCGCGGCGACGCGGCGTACGCGTTCGTCAAGCACGTCGTCCTCGGTATCGCTGTCGAGCAGTACGGGCAACAGTCGCTCGGCCAACGCGTCGCGCCCGGCGTAATCGAGTTCGAACGGTTCGGTGTCGAGCAGTTCGCCTTGCGCATCCGACAGCACGATGCCCAGGCGGTCGCGCAACAACGCCCGCGCCGGGTGCCGCCAGAAGCGCACGAATTCGTCGAAGGCAACCGGCGCCTCGTCTTCCGGCGGCAATGGCTGATCGAAGAACGGCGCGGCGGCCGGATGCCGCGGCGCGTCCAGCAAGGTAGCCAGCTCCGCGCGATCGGCGTCGTAGGTGAACAGCTCGCCGCGCGGCGAAAAATAGTCCGATGCGAACGCCTGTAGCGGATGGTCGACGATGAACGCATGACGCGCCGCTTCGACTTGCGAGGGACTCGCGCCCTCGCCCGCCGACACTTGCGCGAGATGGTCGAGCAATTCGTCGACCAATGCGGCTGGCGGCAACGGCGCATTGTCGCGAATGCTGCGCCCCGTATACGCGATGAACAGGCGATCGCGCGCGGCCAGCAGCAGATCGAGGAACAGATTGCGCTCGTCGTCGCGGCGCTGCCGGTCGCCGGCCTTGCCGAACGCGGCCATCAGGTCGAACTCGTCGGCGCGCGCGAGACTCGGCAGCACGCCGTCGTCCATGCCTAGCAGGCAGACGATCCGGTACGGCAAACCGCGCAAGCTCGTCAGCGATGAAAACGTCACGCTGCCCCAGGGCACGCCGCCGCGCGCCGGGTCGTCGAGCGCTTCCGTGAGCGCGCCGCGCACCACCGCGGCCGGCAACGCGACCTCGTGCGCGCCGGCTTGCATGGCTTCGCCCATCTTGTCGATCGCGTCGCGCACGGCCGCCAGCGAATCGGCGAATGCCACGCCGCCGTCGAAACACTGCGCGAGCGTTTCGAGCAGCAGTTGCGTCCATTGGGCCGGCGTTCGTTCGTCCGCGCAACGCGCGGCGAAGCTGTCGATGTCGTCGACGAAGCGCGACAGCCGGCCGAGCAATTCGGCGTCCGAGCCGTCGGCGCCTTCGACCGGCAACCAGGCGTCGACCGGTTCGCCGCCGTCCGGCATCGCGTAACCCAGGTAAAGACGCGTGAGCGCATCGGCGAACGTATGACGGGCGACCGGCACGTGTTCGCCGGTCGGCTCCACCGGCGCGAGCCCGCGCCGCGCGCCGGCCGCGGCCAGCCACTCCTGCGCGGCTTCGAGCGCGCTTGCGTCGATGCCGTAGCGCGCGGCGATCGCATCCACGCGCAGCCATTCGATCAGGTCCGGCGCACTCACACTGCGCTCGGGCAGCGCCAGCCAATCGAGCAGCAAGCGCGCGACCGGGTTGGCCTGCGACGGCGGCAAGCCGGTGATCCGATACGGAATGCGGCGCGTATCGCCGGGCGGCGCCGTGCCGAACACCGCATCGATCAACGGGCCGGCCGTCGCGAGATCGGACACGGCGACCAGCACGTCGGACGGCTGCAAATCGTCGAACTCGTCGAACCAGCCGAGCAGGCGATCATGCAGCACTTCGAGCTGCCGCGACAGGCTGTGGCACACGTGGACTTCGATGCCGCGCTCGGTCGGCAACGCGTCGGGATCGATTTCGACGCGCAAATCGAGGATGCCGTTCTGCACGGCGGCAAGCCAGCTCGGCTGCGGATTCTCGGTGAAGTCGCCGGTCTCGCCGGATGCCGCGCTCTCGGTCAGCTCATGCAGCATATGCAACTGCGCCTGGGTTTGACGGCCCCATTCGGCCAGCAACGGATGCCCGACTTCCTGATAGTCACGCTGCCCGGCGGCGTCGAGCGCTTCGATGCGCCCTTCACTGACCACGTCGAACCAGAACTCGCGGCACGGGTTCATCACGTACAGACGCACGTCGACCCAGCGCGACAGCGCGCGCAACAATGCGACGTGCAACGGCGGCATGGTCGGCAGCGCGAACACGCTCACCGCTTCGGGCCAGTCCGCCCTGGCGATCGCATCGAGATCGAGCGTGCCGATTTCCTCGAGGAAGCGATAGGCGGGCGGCAATGCGGCAGCCGGCGTTTGCGCGTCGCCCGCCACCTCCGCAAGCACCGCGCGCCACAATGCCGCCTGCCAGCGCTCGTCCTCACGCGCCGCCTCGCTCGCACCGACGAGACGCGGGCCGTTGTCGTCCGCCGCGCCGCTCGCAAAGATCGAACCGCCCTTTTGCCATTGCAGCAACCATTCCGGGCGATAGGTCAGATAGTGGTCGAGCACGGTGGCCACACGCCGCGCCAGTTCATAGCGCATGGACGCGTCCGCTGCATCCAGATAGGTACGCAGACGCGGCGACGCGTTCCAGGGCAAGGCTTCATCCGCCTCGCCCAGCAGCCGGTAGCAGCGCCACACGAGCCGGTCCGGCGCGAACGGCGAATGCCTGGGCACCTCGATCACCCCGCCGATCCGCGCCCACAGCCATTGGGCGAGATAGCCGAACTCGACATTCGCGCAGATGCCCTGGCGCATGGCGATGTCCAGTTCGAGCCGCCGCCGCACCGCCGCGCTCGGCACGATCACGGGCTGCGCGGTCCACGGATCGGACGGCGCTTGCGCGAGGTCGTCGAGCAGCGCGCCGACAAGCGTTTCGTAGCGATTCGAGTAGAAGAGCTGGAGCATGGATGGGAGGCCGGCGTGCGGCGCGAGCGAAACGCCCAGGCCGCGACAGAAAGTGAAGCGACAGCATAACAAAGGCGCTCCCAACGCAGAACCCGGCCGAATGGACGAGGTCAGATCGGGCGCAAAATCAGTTAGACTCGACGGCGGTTTGGGTCTGTCCCTGCAACGCCGTTTTCTCTGCGAATGGAATCCAGGCAGTCGATGCGCTATTCGGTTGAAATAAAAAAATTCCTTTACAGCCAGTACTTTTACGGCGGTCTGCGCATCGCGGTCGGCGTCTCTTTACCCGCGGTACTGTGCCTCGTCGTGTTCAACAATCGCGAACTCGGCTTCACGATCGCGACCGGCGCGCTCGGTGCCTGCGTGGTCGATATGCCGGGCCCGCTCAAGTACAAACACAACGAGATGCTGGCGTGCTCGGTGATCGGCTTCCTGGCCGCGCTCGCCACGGGCCTCGCCACGGTCAATTCGGTGGCGCTGTGGTGCACGGTGGTGCCGCTCACCTTCGTGCTCTCGCTGATCGTCGTGTACGGCAACCGCTGGCCGCAGATCAGCTTCGCCACGCTCTTCATGATGATCCTGACGCTGGAGGAGCGCTTCACGCCGATCCAGGCGCTCGTCAACGCGTCATGGATCCTGGTGGGCGGTCTCTGGTACACGTATTGGTCGACCTTCGTGAGCCGCTGGATGATGCATCGCATCGAGCAGCAGGCGCTCGCCGAAAGCGTGTTCGCGTGCGCCGACTATCTGCTCGCGCGGGCCGCGTTCTACGACCTGGACAACGATCTGGACGAGTGCTATCGGAATCTGGTCGACAAGCAGATCGCGGCGGTGGAGCGTCAGGACGCCGCGCGCGACATGGTGCTGCGCAACCTGCCCAGGCTCAAGAGCGGCAAGCTCGAGCCGCGCCGCGCCATGCTGTTCAATCTGTTCATCAATACGGTCGATCTTCACGAACTGTTCGTCGGCACGCATACGGATTACCCATTGGTGCGCAATACGTTCGGCGGCTCGGATCTGCTGGTGTTCTACCGCGACCTGATTCGCAAGGCGGCCGCGGATCTTGAGGAAATCGGGCTCGCGGTGCTGCAAAATCAGGCGCCGCGCATGCGCGTCAACGTGAAGGCGGAATTGCGCGCCATCGAGTTCGAGATCGAACTGATGCGCAAGCAGGACCTGCCGGCGAAGAATCCCGAGGCGTATTCGGCGGTGTCGTCCACGTTCCGGCGCATCTGGAGCGCCACGCGGCTGATCGACAAGATGCGCAAGAGCCTGTCGGGCGATCCGAGCGCGACCGAAACCGAATTGCGCCTCGACCAGGCGCTCAGCCGCTTCGTCTCGAGCCGCCGCGTGCCGTTCGGCCAGATCTTCTCGAACCTGACGATGGCCTCGCCGAGCTTCCGCCATGCGCTGCGGGTGACGATCGCGGTCGCCGTCGGCTTCTGGCTCGGCCGCCTGCTGCCGCTCACCAACGCGTACTGGATCGTGATGACCACCGTCATCATTCTGAAGCCGGGCTATTCGCTCACCAAGCAGCGCAATGGGCAGCGGATCGTCGGTACGTTGATCGGCTGCACGGCGAGCATTGCGTTGATCATCTTCGTCAAGGAACCGCACATCCTGCTGGTGGTGATGTTCGCGTCGATGGTGATGAGCTACAGCCTGCTGCTGTTCAACTATGCGGCTAGCGTGGTGTTCACCTCTTCCTACGTGCTCTTGATGTTCCATCTGCTCGCGCCGGGCAGCATGCGCATCATCGGCGAACGCGCGATCGATACGGTGGTGGGATGCGCGATCGCCATCGCGGCGAGCCATCTGTTCCCGTACTGGGAATACCGGCTGATGGGCAAGCTCGTCAACAACATGATCGGCGCCACGCGGCAGTATCTGGAAGCGAGCTGGTGGTGGAGCGGCAAGCCGGCCGCCGCCGTGGTCGCCACCGTGACCGAGGCGGGTGCGCGCGCGCCGGCCGCGGCAATGGCCGATCCGGCGATCGACATCCCCAGACCGGCGCTGGCCGCCGCCAACGGCGGGGTCGATGTTGGAACAAGTCGTGGAGCGAGTGGTGGTGTGAGTAGCGGTACCGGCAGCGGAACAAACAGCGGACCAGGTGCGAAAACGAACGCCAACGCGATTGCGCATGCCGGTGCGGCCGCCGTCGCCAGCGCGCCCGCCAAACCGGCGGCGACCGGCGCCTCCCCTGCCGCAGCAGCCGCTGCCACGGCGCTCGATCGCGACTATCGCTACCGGCTCGCGCGCAAGAACGTGCATGTGGCCTTCGCCAATCTGGGCCAGGCGTTTCAGCGCATGATGCTCGAACCGAAGTCCGCGCAAAAGTTCGTCCCTGAATTGAACGACCTGCTGGTGCGTAGCCACGTGCTCGCCTCGCAGATCACCGTGGTCGCGCCTTTGCTGCGCACCTCGGCGCAGCAGAACGACGGTGTTTCGCTACAGCCGCTGCAACGCGCGCTGAGCGTGGTTCGCGACAATCTGACCGAAGCCGAGGCCGGCACGGCGCTGCCCGCCGACCAGGGCGAACAGATCAAACTGTTGAACCGTGAGCTCGATGCGATGGTGGTCGAAACCGAAAAGTCCCCGGACTATCCGGCGGACGCCGTAAATGACATGAAACTGCTCGCCCACCAGTGCAAACAGATGCTGAGCGCGTCGGCGCAGATTCGCAAGGACGCGAGCGTGATTCGCCTGCCGGAAGGCTGACACGGCGACGCGCGGGGGAGGAACGTCGCGCACCTGCCAAGCCTCGGGAGAGGTCGGGTCGCGCACGCGCGCCAATGCGTTAGGGCGTCGTGGTTTTTAGCGTGCGCGGCAGGTCGCCGGTGATTCGGGCGTGGTTGTCGAACCGATGAACCGTGCCGCCCTATTGCGCCTGCCCGCTCGCGGGCCTGGCGACGGTAGCCGCAGCGGCTGCCGTGGAGGAAATCGACGGCGCCGTCGCATTCTGATTGTCGAAATCGCGCTTTTCCGTGATGGCGTTATAGAAAAGCGTGGCGATCACGAGCAATACCGCGACCACGATGAAAACGGCAATGCCGAAGGTCGGATTCTTCTTGCGCGGTGGCTTGTTCATGAGGCGGGCTCGGTTCGCGAGGCTGTCGCGGATAGGTCGGGAAAGGCGGCATTCTACGCCCACCGAGCTTGCACTCGGCTTGCAGCCGGCGGACAAGCGCATGCTGCGACCGAGGCGGCGCCCATCCGCAACTCGTAGTTTGCGTGAATCACCTGTCTTACTAGCCGAAGCGGCTCGCAGTTCGTTCTCGCAGACCGAGAATTTGCGCCTCATACATTGAGAATATTCCTCAATTGCACGCTAGAGACTCTGGTGCTTTGTAAGCATAACCCGATTTATTGCGCGCGCAGTAATAAACCGGCATTTAATATCAGCCTCAGCCGGCTTTTGCGAAAAAACACAGAAAATGCCCATGCTAGAGTGCACGCCCTGACGAGTTTTATTTGATTTGTCATCCGGCTCGCACTCGGCAATCCTCATCGAATTGAAAAAGAAAACCTATCTGGTGACCGGCGCCTCCGGCTTCATTGGTCGGGCGCTCGTCGACCGCCTTCGGCTGGAGGGGCACGACGTTCGTCGTGCGGTAAGGCGCATGGTGCCGGGAGCGTTCAACGTCCAATGCCCTCTTGGCGCGTCAGTCGACGCTTGGCATGACGCACTGGAAGGTGTCGATGGCGTCTTTCATCTCGCCTGGTCAACGGTTCCCAAGACAGCGGACAGGCTGCCATTGGACGACGTCACAACCAACGTCGTGGGCACGGTGGGTTTGCTGGAGGCACTTCGGCGACGCCCCGGCCTCCCAATGGTTTTCGTTTCGTCGGGCGGCACCGTCTATGGCGCCCCAGAAACAACGCCGGTTTCGGAAGCGCATCCCTTGAGGCCGCTGGGGCTCTACGGCGCTTCGAAAGTGTCAGCGGAGGTTTACGCGATGCTTTACCGCCGCCAATTCGGTGTCGATGCTCGCATCCTGCGTATCAGCAACCCTTATGGACCCGGCCAAAATGTCGAGGGACAACTTGGGGCGGCGTCGATCTTCGCCTGGCGCGCGTTGACCGGACACGAAATCCGGATCTGGGGCGACGGTTCAATCGTCCGCGATTATCTTTATATCGACGATGTGGTGAGCGCATTTTCCGCGGCGATAAAAGTCGATCCCGACGCGTTCGGCTCGAGCGAGCCCATTTTGAATATCGGATCGGGGCATGGAACGTCCCTGAAGCAAATCGTCGAAACGATCAGCGACATTCTGGGGCGACCGATCCGTGTTGAATATGAATCGTCGAGATATTTCGATGTTCCGGTCAACGTCCTCGAAGTATCGCGCGCTGAACAGTTGCTTGGCTGGACCGCGACTACCGGTTTGCGAGATGGCATGAGCAAAATGCTCGATCACTTTTCGAAACAACTGGTTTCACAGGTCCAACTCACTTGATAACGTCGATGCCTTTAATTTCGGTGGTAATACCTTTTTTTAATCAATTAAGGTTTCTTCGTCAAAGTGTGGAAAGCGTTCTCAGGCAAACCCACACTGAATTCGAAGTAGTCGTCGTCGACGATGGCTCCGACGAAGATCCGTCGGACCTCATGCGCTCGCTGAACGACCCACGTATCAGGCTCATCCGGCAAACCAACGCCGGTGTGGCTACGGCGCGCAATACTGGAATCGCAGTCAGTAACGGCGAGTATTTCGTGTTTCTCGATGCCGACGATTGGCTGGCGCCAACGATGCTTGAGGATCTGAAGCATATTCTCGCCGCGACGCCAGATGCAGGCATGGCTTATAGCGACATCGTTCGCGTTGGCGAGGAAGGAGAAATCGCAGACGCTCATAAGATCGAGCATGCGAGAGATCAGTTAAGCGGGAATATTTTGCCGTCGCTTCTATTGGGCGGATATTTCCCGCCGGTCTGCGTGATGGTCCGAGCATCGGCACTAAACATGGTCGGGGGCTTCGATCAATCATTGGGCGGATGCTGTGATTGGGATATGTGGCTCCGCATTGCTGCCGCCGGGTTCAACGCAAGGTTTCATTCGCGTGAACTTGCCTACTATCGGCTCCATGCCCGTTCGATGAGTAAGGACTCGGCGCACATGCGATCGGCGGCTGTCTTATCCGTCGAGAAGGCGAGGGAAATTATCGCTCAGTCAGGGCTGTTTGACCGTGACCTGTATCTTCAGCTCTACCCCGATCTGGCGATCCTGCCTGATCCCCTTGATCACTACGTCCGGCATGGAAGCTTCGAAGGCCGGCGCGCACACCGGCTCTTCGATGGCCATTGGTACGCATCGGCCTACCGGGACGTGGCTCAGAGCGGTTTGCAACCGCTCGTCCACTACATCACGATCGGCAAGGCCGAGGGTCGCCGATGCGGACTGCAGCCGCGCATATTAGACAAAATCGAAAAGATGGTGGCGGAAGCCGGGGAACTCGAGAGCACGATCTTGCTTGACGCTACCTTGGTCGAGCCCGCGCTGCTGGGTTTCAATTACGGCGGCCAGTCCTGGCCGGGAATCGTTGCATGGCAAAAGCTTTTCGATTCGCTGCCTCACGCGTTCGATCACATCGTCTTTGTGCCGTGGCTCGTGCGCGGCGGCGCCGATCTGGCCGCGGCGAACGCGGTGCGGGCCGCCATTCAGCAACATGGCAATGATTCGACGCTCGTCGTGCTTACAGATCACGACCGGAGTGAGTCGATCGACTGGCTGCCGGTCGGAGCACATGTTCGTGTCCTATCGGAATTTGGATCGTCGCTAACGCGGTCAGACAGGATTCAGATGGTGGAGTCGTTAATCCTGGCTTTGCGTCCGAAGTCAGTATTGAACGTCAACAGCGGCGCGTGCTGGGACAGCATTGTCCAGAAGGGTGCCGCTCTTGGCAAAGTGACGAATCTCTACGCCTGCCTGTTTTGCCGGGACTACACCGCCGACGGCCGAGCGGCAGGGTATGCGGACACACACTTCCGAGACAGCTTGCCATTTCTCACGAAAGTCTATTTTGACAACGCCGGCTTCATGCATGAACTCGCGGACGACTATGGCGTACCGGAGAGCCTGCGCGCCAGGATGATCACGCTTCATCAACCTATTGGCAACGCGTCTATCGGGAAATTCAAAACCGGTTCGCCACGGGGCAACCGGGTTATCTGGGCCGGCCGTTTTTGCATGCAGAAAAACGTGGATCTGCTGATAGAGATCGCCCAACTGGCAACAGACTTTCATTTCGACATCTATGGCTACGGCGACGACGCCTATCTGAAGAAGCTCAGAACCTTTGCAAACGTACTGCCCAACCTGACCATCAAGGGTCCGTTTTCCGCTACATCGGAATTACCCGTCGATGAGTACAACGCCTTTCTGTACACATCGCTCTGGGATGGCCTGCCGCTCACCTTGGCTGACGTAGCTTGCATGGGCATACCGGTCGTCGCGTCCGCTGTCGGCGGAATTCCCGACCTTGTCACTGAGCAAACCGGCTGGTTGATCCAGGACTATAAAGACGCGGCTCCCTACGTGGACGCGCTTCGCGAAATTCGCCGTTCCCCCGATGAGGCCCGCCAGCGCGCCAGGCGAATGATGGCTTGGGTCAGGCAAGAGCACTCGTGGGACCACTTTTGCAAGACCTTGTCTGTGTCTCCATCGTTTCTCGATTAAGTCATGACCAATTTTGATATCACAGCCGTCATAAACGGCCATTCTGAAGGCCTTTTGGCAAACGCTTCGCTCAACAGTCTAAGCAGGTGCGCTGACATTGCCGCTGCATCGGGATTGCGAGTAGAGATGCTCGCGGTGCTCGATAGGCCGACCGAGGTGACACTGCACGTATTCGAATCGTTCGCCGCCAAACGCGCCGACCTGAGAGTAGTGACAGTGCAGCACGGCGATACCGGCTATGCCCGCAACACCGCTGCAAACGAAGCCAGAGGCAAATGGATCGGGTTCCTCGACGCGGACGACATTTGGGGGGCCAACTGGCTACTTGAGGCCTATAAAGCAGCCGAAGCCGACCCGCGAAACGTCGCGTGGCACCCGGAGGTCAATGTCTACTTTGGCGTAACGCCCCATATTTTCTTGCACGTGGATATGGAGGACCCCAGTTTCCATCTGGCTCATCTCGCATACACGAACGCATGGACTTCGTTGGTCTTCACGTCCAGGCAGTTTTTGAGGGCTGTTCCCAACACCGGAACCGACCTCAAGAACAACATCGGCTATGAAGACTGGAGATGGAATATCGACGTTGTGAACAACGGCGGAATCCACAAAATTGTTCCCAATACCTCGCACGCGATTCGGACACGACATACCTCTCTGGTCAAGCAAACCTCTGCAGCGGTTTGCATTCCAAGACCGTCCGATCTGTTTCGCAACGAGATCAGGAGTCGCGCCCGGCGGACTGATGAGATCAGTCGGGCATTTGCCCGAGACGGCGCACCGGCAGCGCCGTCGAATACTTGATCCGATCGACTCCGCCAAAATGTCCTTCCAGATCAATCGACTGGCCTCAGAGATCGCAAGAATGGCACCGCTATGGCACCGCTGCCCCCCTGCTGCGGATTGCGATCACTCATTCGGGCGACGGGCAGCGACCGGGCAGCTCCTGTCGTTGGCCATCGTGGCGACTACGATATTCGACTGTCTGTACTGCGCAAACATCGGTCATCTGCGAAGATCCGCGCGCGTCGGAGCGTGGGCCAATCCGCGGATCAATGGCCTTCCGAGCATTTATGGCTGTCGTGCGCATAAATGCTGATCGCCGGCGCGCTCGTCGGTGCGAACGTTCCCCGAATGGTTCTTCACCTCGCCCATCTACCCTCGGAATGCACGACAAGCGAACCGATTTCAGCTGCCAACGACCGGTTCCCGTCTGAGCGTTCCTGCGCAGGACGACGGAAGACAACGCAGAACGTCCGGAGGAACGCTCGGCGATTGCCGTATTCGGAATTTTGTCGAGGCAATTCGGCATCTCGTCAAGCATCAATCCGCTCTCTCAACGCGGGTTCCGAACTTAGAGCCGGTTACAAGTCATCGTCATGCTGGCGACATATGGTTAATGCCAGGATATCGTTGCTGACGACGAAATATGCGTTTTGCGGTTGCGTAATTGTTAAATATCGCAAGGCCACCCGGCTCTTTATGGGTTTATGTAGACAATTTAATTCGCCTATGAGAGAGTCTCGGCGACGAATTGCGGGAACTTACATTGCCTTACCTTGTCGCTGGCAGCACCAACCCGAAACCCACTGGGCGGGAGCCGAATTTCTGGTGCGTGCAACCCTTTGAGTTCGACTTTTAGAAGGATTTCCGCACACAGGTTTCAGAAAAAACTTACATAAAGTTTCCTACCCAACTGCCGTAATCCTAGTTAGCACTGAGCCACTGTGCCTGCGACGATCAAGTCGTCGCAGCGACGTTGCTTGCCTGTTGCACCGAGAACACAGTCGTTAGTGATGCTTAATGAGCATGCCCGTGCAAAAAAATAAAGTCGTTAATTAGCTTTCCCAATAAGTGGGTGATGCATATGACGGAGACCAAACATGAATATTTTTTGTCGATCAGTTAACTGAGAAAGGAAAACGCAATGAACAGCAGCCGATATAAGCTGGTTTGGAATCGTCGACTTGGGACGCTGGTAGCGACAGCCGAGACGCAGCGCGGTGTGCAGGGAGAGCCGAGGCAAGCGGAAATGGGACAGGGCGGTACGCCGCTGAAATCAAAGGTGTCGCTGGCGGTATTGACGGCATTGATGCTGCTACCCGTTGGGCAGGCATACGCAGATAACCTTGCCGTCGGCGGCGAGAGCGGCGGGATAACAGCAACGGTCGGGGGCGCTGCAACGTCGCCTCCCGCCAGCTCAGGCGGAACACTCCCCGCAACCGCCGGGACGGATAGTACGGGTCAAAACGAGGCGTTCGGTATAAATACATCTGCCAACGGCGGAAAAGCGACAGCAGTTGGCGACACCGTCACAGCAACCGGCACTAACGCGACTGCAGTTGGTGCCACATCCATTGCGAACGGCAACAACGCAGTGGCGTTCGGCGGTTCGTCCCAAGCGATCGGAGCTGGGGCGACAGCACTAGGTGCGGCTGCGGTCGCGAACGGCACGAACACCACGGCGATTGGTAACGGCAGTTCCGCAACGGGCAATGGCGCGATGGCAGAAGGGGCCGGGGCGGTCGCCAACGGTGGAGCGACGTTCAGCTCGGCCCTAGCGATTGGACAAAACGCGACTGCAACGTCAACGACGCCGGCTTCACCTATCGCAATCGGCCCGGGTGCCCAGGCACTGAATGGCGAAGCCGTCGCTCTCGGAAATTCCGCCGTAGCGCAAGGCAATGGCGCCGTGGCCATGGGCGTGGGTGCGAATGCAGCAGTAGCGGGTTCGGTTGCACTCGGCGCTGTGACACAGGCTACGGGCAACAACGCAATCGCGATCGGCAATGCCGCGGTGGCTTCCACTAACGAATCGACGGCACTCGGTTCCGGCGCCGTCACGCGTGCAGCAACGAACGTGAGCAGCGTCACGTTGAACGGCGTGACATTCGGTGGCTTCGCGGGCGCAACGCCGACTGGTGTCGTGAGTATCGGCACGGTCGGCCAGGAACATCAGTTGCAGAATGTGGCTGCAGGGCAGATCAGCGCCACCAGCACCGACGCCGTGAACGGCTCCCAGCTTTTCTCGATCGCTTCGCAGGTTGCGGCACTGTCGAATAACCTCACGTCACTCACAACCACCGTCAACACGATTTCGACAACCGTGTCGAATGGCACGGTGGCCGATCCAACAGGTACGGCAGTTGGCACAAATTCGGTCGTGTCCGTTCCCAACGGAACCGCTGTCGGTAACGGTTCGAATGTTTCGGGCCAGGACGGTACGGCAATCGGCACCAACACGACTGTTACGGCTGCACGTGCAACTGCCATTGGCACGAGCTCCAGGGTCACAGGCACGAATGGAACTGCAATCGGTGATGGTTCGAACGTCACGGGCACGAACGGAACTGCAATTGGCGCAAATTCTCAAGTTACCGCGAACAATTCGGTTGCCCTGGGTGCAAATTCAGTTGCGGATCGGGACAACACGGTTTCGGTCGGTGCGCCGGGTGCTGAGCGTCAAATTACCAACGTTGCAGATGGTACGGCTCCGACTGATGCTGTGAACAAGCGCCAGTTGGACGGCGCCATCGGTTCGGTGCGCGATGAAATGTCGAAAAATCGCAAGGATGCTGCTGCTGGCACGGCGAGCGCTATCGCGATGGCGAACTTGCCGCAGGCTGTCCTGCCGGGTGAAAAGGTTGTCGCGCTTGGCGCAGGCAATTACGGCGGTCAGTCGGCTATGGCAGTGGGTCTCTCGGTCGCGACGCAAAAGTGGATGGTCAAAGGCTCGATCACGACCGCTGTTTCGGGTCACGGCTCGGTTGGAGCAGGCGCTGGCGTCGGTTACCGCTGGTAAGTAATTCGGCTGTCTCCCCCGCTGCTGTCGCAGTTGCCTCACAGCGGCGGGGCAGTCACCGTGAGCGGCGCGGTAGAAGCGTGTGCGGCCACATGCAGTCGTCTGTATCAGAGCCAATGCTGACGGCTGATCGGCTGCTTTGCCTCTACAGCGGTCGTTTCAATTGCGTCTAATTGAACGGCTGAGATGGGTCGATTTCTGGCGCTCGCATAACTCGCGGCGATCGAGCGAAGTCTGCGTCAGGACGCGTTCGGCCGCCCTCTCTATCATCCAGGCTGCGACTGGTAGCATATGCCGATGATGCAGCAGTACCTCCTCCGCGCCAGATAAGCCTTTGCGCGACGGCCTACGCCATAGCCCACGCTCATCAATTTCCTGTCCGCCCGCTGTCGACCCACTCCGGCCAGTCAATCCTCTCCGGAGCAGCCGTTCAACGTTTGACATGAGTCGCGTGCGCGGCTTGTCCGCGACTCGCCGCTCGATGAAGAAGAAAACGGATTGCCGTACGTTGAACCGGCGAGCGGCGTGGTATTGCTCGTTCCCGGAGAGCGCTGCCGGGTTCAAGACAAGCCATCAGCAGCCCGTTACGAGATCGCCGAATTCCCAATCCGCTCTGTGGGATCTTCCTGATCAACGTACAAGGCCGGTCTGGACGAACCTGGCAAGAAGTGTGCGTGAGGAGCAGCCGACGAGGCCGGATACATACGTCCCAATCCGCCCGCTGAACTCACGCGCTGCCAGTCGCAAGGCGAAGTTACTTCAGGTGAATGAGGACTGTTCCCTCCGATATTTCCGGCGCGGCCGCGCCCGTGTTTCCGGCGTTTTTGGCGATCCAGTCCTTCGCCTTCTGCACGCTTTCATCGATGCCGGCCCTGTCCTGGCAAACAGTCACCGAGAATCCGCCATCGCCGCTGCGTGCGAGGGTGTAGCCGACAAAGCCTTTGACCGAACGCAGCAGTTCTTCGACGTCAGCCGTTCGCTTCTCCAACAGATCGAATAACTCCTTTGCACCCTTTCCGGAATATCTCCTTATAACAGTTTGCATGATTGGATCCTCCTGTTTGATGGACCAACGAGACAAGCACGCCGCACAACCAATGTCTGCAGCTTCTAGCTGCTCTTTCCGACAGCGTGTAAAGCGTGCAACTAATTGAGAAGGCCGCCCACCTGATATCCGCGGCCCTTACAAGTGTAGTAATTGTGCCATCGTAGTAAACCTGGGAAGCGATGCAAAATCCTGGTACCTTCAGCCAACGTCCGCAAATGGCCGATTCCCGTCTTATGAATTGGCATACGTCGCCCCCTCGAAGGCCTCGGGCGGCCGACGGCACGCGACCCATCTCGGCCCTTCGGGCCAAGCGTGGTGAATGACCGGTCCCAAGGTGTAGACACGTTCGAGTGACGCCAGAAATCGCTGAAATAGTCGGTTCGCGCGGCCTCAAGCGCGGCGGTGCTAGGCCCAGTACTTGACAGCTTCCGCGGGCCACCTGCATTGCGGCGCGGCCCCGCAATG
The DNA here is from genome assembly GCF_900142195.1 of Paraburkholderia terricola. Taxonomy (GTDB): domain Bacteria; phylum Pseudomonadota; class Gammaproteobacteria; order Burkholderiales; family Burkholderiaceae; genus Paraburkholderia; species Paraburkholderia terricola. The sequence goes on along the minus strand of NZ_FRAB01000017.1, from coordinate 41,645 downwards.
CGACCGAATCGAGTTATTTCCCAGCCGCTTGGTCACGAGAGAATCGACGGTCGCAGCGAGCGTTTCGATATCGACGGGCTTGCGGAGAAAAAGATTCCATAGTCCAGCTCTATCCAACGGCGGCGACCGTGCCGACGTCATGACGATCGGAATCAGGGCCAGTGCCGGATAACACTTCAGCCGCTCACATAAGACGTCCCCGTCCATGCGCGGCATGTTCCAGTCGGTGACAATTACATCAGGAAGGCAATGACCTGCCATCTCCAGCGCCGATTGCCCATCGCCCGCGGGCACAACGTGATGGCCCCGCCCCTCCAAGGCAACCTGGAGAAGCCACAGCGAATCGGGGTCATCGTCAACAATCAGGATGATAGACATAGCGAGAGCCCAGTGGGGCTCCCTTTTTTCAGCAACCGCTATGCCGCCTCAAACGTCGCTTCGGTTCTTTGAAATCCCGAGAGTCAGCACAGAATCGCCCCTGAACCTCGAATGGCGTCCATGCGGTTCGCTTTGTGGGGTTTGTTGAGGCAGCGCGGCTGCGATTAAATAGGCCTAGCTCGGCTGCAACTCGTCTTCGCAGGCTGCATAGATCTTGCAGACAACTGGTGACCGGTAGTCCAACCGCCAGCCATCGGTGAACAGTTGCGCGAGAAAATACGAATCTGCAAACATGGGGAACCCGGCAAAACCCAGTGCCACCTTTTCCGATAGGGCGCGGAGGTGAACGCAGTCCATCCAGTCGGCTCGGGCTCCGTTGCCGTTTAGCCAGATGCTCAGCAACTCCTCAACATGAACGGTTCGCATCCAACCGCTTGTGCGCGCTCGCGCGACCAGCTGCCCCACCACCAGGTAGCAGAGCAGTTCAGCGCGGGCTTGGTCGTCAAGGTTGCTCAAATAGGTCATCCGTGTTCGGTGTCGCGCCGGTTGAGTCCGTGCTTCGTAGTCTACGTCACCAGGTCGGTCGCAATGCGCCAAGGGTCTTACCAAAATGCCCGGGTATCGAGTTGCAAGCCCGACCTTGTCAACAGCGTCGGCTTGCTCGGGACCCACCACATTATCTTCGGCCAACGATGGGGTTACCTTGTCAAGGTGCGACCGTCAGGTAGCTCGGCAGAAGCTGACGTTCACCCGGCCGATCCACGACGAACAAATGGCAGTAAATGGGCCGAGAACGGAAGATCGGCAGCTCGATGAAGCAGCGCACTGATAAACTCGTGCGCCAAAGCAACTTTGTATCCGAACATGCCTGCACCTACTATCACGCCAGCCGCCGGATCATCTGCTACCCATTCGCCCGTGATGCAGCAGCACCTGCTGCCCGCCAGATAATAGGTTGAGCGACGACCTACGCCATCGTCTACGCTCAGCAATTTCCTGTCCGCCCGCGTTCGACCCGGAGCGGACTTATGCACTCGCTTTGGCGTGACGACTGTTTCTGAGGTATACCGGTCATTCAACGCGTCGTGACAGCCGGCAAGTCATTGGCCTTGCGGTCGCTCGCGCGTTCACGTCGTACCGTGACGGACGTCATGGACCGCAACTGGCGACGGCCGACGCACGTTGTCAGATTCGGATCTAAGCTGGTTTTCACCACCCCGCGGTGGCAGGTGAATAACGTTGCGTTTATATCGCATGCTGATCGTCTCCGCTTCGCCTTCGTCGCAAAGCTTCTGCAGCGCGTACGCGCGTGTGGATTCGTACAGCCAGTACAGAACGCGCGGGCCCTCCATTTGCACATTCAGAAGAGAGTTCGCGACGAGCGCGTCGATTCCCGCGATTGCACTGCCAAGGGAAAGCGTCGCGTCACATGCCACGGCACCGAGCGCGTCTAGCGTAAAGAGACCATCGAATACCGCAATGCGCCTGAAGAGAGTCCGATCGCTTTGACCGAGCAACGCATGGCTCCAGTCAAAGGTCGCACGCAGGCTCTGGTGGCGCGGCCGTGCGGTACGATATCCGCCGGTGAGAAACGCCATGCGGTCATCCAGGCAACGCCGCACGCCGTCGAGACCGAGGTCAGCGACGCGGACAACCGCCAGTTCAATCGCGAGCGGTATGCCATCCAGCCGTCGGCAAATCTCGCCGACAAGCTGAAGCTGCCGGCCGTCGGCATCCACGGTCACCTGCATGGCGTTTGCACGCTGCAGGAACAGCCTGACTGCGGAATGCGCAAGGATATCGACTTGCGCGGCACTCGCCGGTGGCGTTTCGAGCGGATCGACTTTGAATGTATGCTCGGGAGATATGCGCAACCGTTCTCTGCTGGTCACGACGACGCGCACGTGGTTATTTGCAGCGAGCAAGGCATCGACTATCTCCGCCACGTGCGCGATCAGATGTTCAGCATTATCGATAAGTAGCAACCCGCGCAGATTCGAAAGCGCGCGCGCGACGCCTTCCTCAGGGACTCCAGCGCCTCCAGTCGGCCGACCGCAGCCTTTCATAATGGCTTCGAGCATTCCGTCCCGCGTCGTCAGGCCCGATAGGTCGACGAAGTACGCGGGTTCGGCCGAATCTTGTTCAGTTCGACGAGCGACCTCGAGCGAGAGCCGCGTCTTGCCGATCCCCCCGGTGCCCACGAGCGTTACCAGGCGCGAACTTTCGAGCATCAAGAGGATCCGCTGAACGGCCCTCTCCCGCCCGACCAACGCGATGTTCAACGGCGGTGGCAGCCGGTGTGCGTCTCGCATCGACCCGCCCAGCCAGGCAGTGGGGGCCTCGTCCGGTTTTCGCATGCAAAGCTGATACCCGCGCCCTGGCACTGTGAGGACAAGATTCCGGTCGGGACCGAGAATCTTGCGCAAGGCCGACAACTGGACATGGATGTTGTTTTCTTCGACGATCGTTTGCGGCCACACCACGCTCAATAGCTCGTCTTTGGTGACAAGACGGCCGCCAGCCGAAACAAGCACGGCCAGTATATCGAAAGCCCGGGACCCAACGGGTATCGCGACGCCGTCCCGGCGCAGTTCCCGCGTTCCGAGGTCGACCTGAAACCGACCCAGTTCCGTCACGCTGATGGCGAGGTTTAAAGCGCGATCGAAGGCTGCCATGTGAATGCTCGCGTGGGTCGAAGTGAAACGGAGTCTGCCAATCACAATCGCGCTTGAGGTAGGCAAGAACAGGTAGTTGGCGCATGTCGCACCTGCCCAACCGTCACTGTGCGGCCGGGACCGAATATCGCGTCCTGCCCGTCGTTGGCCGCTCTCCTCGCGAAGATCGCCCGATCAAGTGCACTTACAATGTTGTGCCGAGTGTGCCTGCTTTACCTTTTTCGAAAAACTGGTCCATCAACGAAAGTATTTTGAAAATAATTCAACAATGAAAGTCACCTTGGACGAGCTTCAAGCCTTTTCAGCCGTCGTAGATACGGGTTCGATGACAAGGGCCGCGCACCATCTAAACCTGACGGTGTCGGCCGTAAGTCGATTGCTGGGGCGCCTTGAGGAAAAGTTGAAAACGACATTGTTGCGCCGAAACACGCGCAAACTCGAGTTGACCGAGGAGGGACGGGTATTTCTTCAGCATGCACGAGCGATCATCGACTCCGTCGAAAACGCAGAGGAACTGATGGTCGCGCAGCGCGAAATGCCTTCGGGGCGGCTGCGGATCGATGCCGCGGCACCGTTCATGCTGCATGTGATCGTGCCACTTGTGCAGGGCTACCGGGAGCGCTATCCGCATGTCACCCTGGAGCTCAACACCAACGACCGCATCGTTGATCTGCTCGAAAGTCGTACCGATGTAGCGATCAGAATCGCTCGACTCAAGGATTCGACCCTGCACAGCAGGCTCGTAGGAACTAGCCGGATGCGCATTCTCGCGAGTCACCGCTACCTCGAAAAGCATGGTCAGCCGCGCAACGCAGAAGAGCTTGGCAAGCATGTACTTCTGGGCTTCAATCAGCCCGAGTCGCTTAATGTCTGGCCACTGTTTGGCGCTGATGGTGAGCCTTATCGTATCGAACCGGCCGCTTATTCCTCGAGCGGCGAGACGCTTCGGCAACTGGCGCTTCAGGGCGTTGGCATAGTCTGTCTGTCGGACTTCATGACCGCACGGGACCGTGAGTCCGGACGGCTCGTCCAGATTCTCACTCGGCAGACGAGTGATGTTCGCCAAACGATCCATGCTGTCTATTACCGCAATACGGCCCTGTCTTCGCGGATCGCTTCCTTCGTTGATTACCTGGTCGACGCCGTAGGTGGTGGTACACAGTCCCGGAATACGGAGTCGTGGGCGCAATGAGAGTAAAGCCAGTTCGAGTGTGCGCTGTTCTCGGCCCTTCGGGCCAAGCGTGGTGAATGACCGGTCCCAAGGTGTAGCCACGTTCGAGTGACGCCAGAAATCGCTGGAAATAGTCGGTTCGCGCGGCCTCAAGCGCGGCGGTGCTAGGCCCAGTACTTGAGAGCTTCCGCAGGCCACCTGCATAGCGGCGCGGCCCCGCAATGCGACCGAATCGAGTTATTTCCCAGGCGCTTTGTCACGAGAGAATCGACGGTCGCAGCGAGCGTTTCGATATCTACGGGCTTGCGGAGAAAAAAATTCCATAGTCCAGTTCTATCTAACGGCGGCGACCGTGCCGACGTCATGACGATCGGAATCAGGGCCAGTGCCGGATAACACTTCAGCCGCTCACATAAGACGTCCCCGTCCATGCGCGGCATGTTCCAGTCGGTGACAATTACATCAGGAAGGCAATGACCTGCCATCTCCAGCGCCGATTGCCCATCGCCCGCGAGCACAACGTGATGGCCTCGTCCCTCCAAGGCAACCTGAAGAAGCCACAACGAATCGGGGTCATCGTCAACAATCAGGATGATAGACATAGCGAGAGCCCAGCGAGGCTCCCTTTTTTCAGCAACTGCTATGCCGCCTCGAACGTCGCTTTGGTTCTTTGAAATCCCGAGAGTCAGCACAGAATCTCCCCCTGAACCTCGAATGGCGTCCATCCGGTCGCTTTGTGGGGATTGTGAGGCCGCGCGGCTGCGATTAAATAGGCCTAGCTCGGCTGCAACTCGTCTTCGCAGGCTGCATAGATCTTGCAGACAACTGGTGACCGGTAGTCCAACCGCCAGCCATCGGTGAACAGTTGCGCGAGAAAATACGAATCTGCAAACATGGGGAACCCGGCAAAACCCAGTGCTACCTTTTCCGATAGGGCGCCGAGGTGAACGCAGTCCGTCCAGTCGGCTCGGGCTCCGTTGCCGTTTAGCCAGATGCTCAGCAACTCCTCAACATGAACGGTTCGCATCCAACCGCTTGTGCGCGCTCGCGCGACCAGCTGCCCCACCACCAGGTAGCAGAGCAGTTCAGCGCGGGCGTGGTCGTCAAGGTTGCTCAAAAAGGTCATCCGTGTTCGGTGTCGCGCCGGTTGAGTCCGTGCCTCGTAGTCTACGTCACCAGGTCGGTCGCAATGCGCCACGGGTCTTACCAAAATGCCCGGGTATCGAGTTGCAAGCCCGACCTTGTCAACAGCGTCGGCTTGCTCGGGACCCACTACATTACCTTCGGCCAATGATGTGGTTACCTTGTCAAGGTGCGACCGTCAGGTAGCTCCGCGGAAGCTGACGTTCACCGGCCGAGCCACGAAACGGGCAAACGGCAGTAAATGGCCGCGCCCTGCCTGATGCGTCGGCGTCGTACGCTCGCCGACGGCAGGATTTATGCGAGACGCGTACGAAGCCCCGTAAGAAGCTGACTTTCACCGAACGATGCGGTTCGCATCGTGGTCACTCACGGCTAGTTCGTGATGTTTTCGCGTATCGATTGGGCGTCTGTTGGTTCCCAAGCACCACCACTGCCGTGATAGGTTTCCGCGTGCAGCCAAAACTTTTCATCGCAATGTAGGCAGCGAAAGTGGCAATCGACGATGTCGCTCTTTTCAACAGCATCGACCCGTTGCCGTCGTTCAGGACCCGAAGACGGCAGCGACCGCTCTCAAGCCGTCGAACGGACGTTCGTTCATGGCCCGGGAGCGGAAGATCGCACCGAACATAGAAGCTGCAAACCGGTAAGTTCGGGCGGCCAAAAGCGACTTTGCGAGCACCGAACTTTTGCGCCCCTTAGTTCAGGAATGACAGGCCCAATGCCTGTCAAACGTCCGCCTTTGCAATTCTCGCTGCTGGAACCGAAGCAACGTCGCGCGACCACTTCCGATACCACCCGCTTGCACGCCAAACCTTGACCTATATCAAATGGCAACGAAAGCAGGCGGCGAAAATTGCGTATTGACGCCAGCGAAACCGTGCGTCACCCGGAGACCAGATCATGACTACATTGAGCGCTGGTGGTACGCCGAGTCCCAGAATTAAACGGATACTCATCGCGGTTGACTTGTCATCCGTGTCCGCACGTGCAGCGGCGTACGTTCGCTACCTGGCGGCGCCTGGCGCGCAGGTGCGTGTCGTCAGTGTCGCCGAGAACCCTCGTACCCTCTTGCCTCTCGGATCGCTGACGGATGCCGCACTCCAGACCGCGCGGGCGGAGCTGTTGCGCGATGCCAGTGAAGCAGCGGCTCATGCGAAAGAAGCGTTCGCCAACGGCAATGGTGCGGTTGAGGCGGATGTGATTGAGCTTTCAAGGCATGGCGGCTATACCGCTAACGCGTTAATCGATGCCGCAACCGAATGGAAAGCCGATCTGCTCGTCGTGGGCGCACGTCAACATCGCGGCATTTTGCGGTGGGTCGAAGGAACCGTATCCGAGTCCGTGACAACGCAGACTCCCTGCTCGATCCTAGTTGTTCCCGCAAGCTATGACGCCGAGATACCCGAGTTCCCGCGTCGCATCCTCTTCGCACTTGACGGAAGTCCTGCATCCTTGGACGCCATGCAATTCGGACTGCAACTGGCGACACCGGAGGCACACCTGCGCGCCGTCTACGTCATCGACCGAGCTGTCCGGCTGACCGACTTCGTGCCGATTCATGTTCTTGAGGATGCGTTCATCGAAGAAGGCAAGACTGCACTGGCCAACGCAGCTGGAGTTTTTGCCAATCTTTCCAACCATGTCGAAACCGGACTTCTTCGTACGAAACCGACGAGCGACGACGTACCCCATACGATTGTCCGCGAGGCCGAACGGTGGCACGCCGACCTTGTGGTCGTCGGCACACACGGTCGACGCGGTCTCGCCCGCTGGTTTCTCGGAAGCGTCGCAGCTCGAACCGCGCGCATCGCTCAAACCCCGTTACTGCTGGCTCGCCCGAGGCCGGACTCTTCGGCGTGAAATGAGCAGGATCTGATTCTCCGGTCCGATACTTGCGATGTACCGACCTGGCGCATGCCGGTTCAAGTCGAATCAGGTCCGTGCATCACCTCCTCGAATCGAACGCCTGAACCGCAGCCGGTGCTCGTTTAGGGCAAGGTTCCAGTCGATCCGAGTCAGAACAAACACGAGACCCAGCAACGCCAGTTGACTAACGATGAAGTAGACACCCAAGTATCCGCCTTCGAGTTCCATTTCGGGATCGAGGTACGTGTGCGCGATCTGCGCGAAACGTGTCCATACCGCATAGCTCGCGAGACGCCCAAGAAAGAAAGGTGCCGCGATGAGCCATAGTCGCAACCTGGTCAGCCCGTAGGCGATGAACAGATAGTTCGATGGAAACGGACTGAATGCATACAGCAGCAGTACGCATGCGGTAACGGCCTTCCTTTTTTCAAGCCAGATCTTTACCACGTCGATGTTTTGCCGGTCCGCCTCGCGCATCAGATGTCCGCGCACGAGCCATCCAGAGCATTGCGCGAGAATCAGGCGCCCCATCGTGGCGGCACTTGCGGCAATTACGGCAAGTAGAACGGGGTTCTGTTCGGGTTGGTTGAATCCTATCCACGACATCGCCATCCATGTCGGGGGCGCGAAGGCGGGAACAAGATTGAGCAGAAAAATCACCATAAAGAGTACTGCCATCGTCATCACAGGAACACTCTCCGCAAGTTGGCTTTGTGCGTGCTATACGGCTGCATCAAGATCAAGCAACGGAACCAGCCCAAAGAGCCGCGCCAGGGCGGGAACGGTCATCAAAAGCAGAAGCGCGACCCCGGTTACACCCAGAACCATCCAAAGATAGCGATTTTGCCGAGGCGCATGGGCACGCCTTTCCGACTGCGGCAACAAGCGTGGCAAGAAGCGCGGCAACAAGCGGATCACAAAGATCAACGCGACATTGCCCACGACGAGTGATACGAAGGCGAGCGTGCGAGCGAAAGGCATTGGGTAATCGTGAGCCAGCAGGCCGGCGTACAGACCCAGCACCAGCATGGCGACCACGGCGCCCGCCGCCGCGCCTTGAACTATTGCGCGATTCGATAGCAGCCGCGCGCCGGCACGGCGCGGTGGCAGACGCATCAGGTTCTCGCGTTCGGGCTCGTTCTCGAATACGACCGAGCAGACCGGATCGATAACCAGTTGCAGAAAAACGATATGAACCGGCGCCAGCATCGGCGGCCAGCCGACCAAAACCGGAATCATGGTGGCGGCGATCATCGGAATGTGAACGGCAACCGTATAGCTGATCGCTTGCACCAGATTGGCGTAGATGCGCCTTCCTAGGCGGATCGCCGAGACGATCGGCGCGAAGTCGTCACGCAGCAGGACCAGCGAGGCCACCTCGCGCGCCACTTCGGCGCCGCGCAAGCCCATCGCGATGCCGATATGCGCAGCCTTGAGCGCGGGGGCATCGTTCACGCCGTCACCGGTCATCGCGACCACCTGGCCGCTTTCCCTGAATGCGTTGACGAGCCGCAATTTTTGCTCCGGCTTGACACGGGCAAACACGTCGATGTTCTTGATGGCCTCGCGAAGTCGTGCGTCGTTCATCGCCGCCACCTCCTGGCCGCTCATGATCCGCGTGCCGTCGATGCCGACTTCGGCCGCAATAGCCCGGGCCGTCGACGGATAGTCGCCGGTGATCATCACCACGCGGATGCCGGCTGCCTGGCATTGCGCGATAGCGCCCGCGACCTCCGGCCGGACCGGATCCAAGAGGCCGACCAGCCCGACGAACGAGAAATCGAAATCATGCTGCTTTTCCGGCCAGTCGGGATGTGAGTGCCGCGCCTTGGCCACCCCGAGCACCCGCAGCCCGCCCGAGGCCATCTGCGCGACCTGCTCAAGCACACTCCGCGTTTCCCGCTCATCCAGGTGACACAAGGCGCAGACCGCCTCCGGCGCGCCTTTGCAGGCCACTGCGTGATGGTCGAGTTCCGGCGTGTGCCACGCGTGGGACATGGCGGGCAATTCCGGTGTCAACGCGTACTCGTGAACCAGCGACCAGTCCTCGTGGAGACGTCCGGTGCCGGCGAGTTCCGCGCGCCCTGTTTCGTGAAATGCGCATTCCATCGGATCGACCGGCTCGATTTCGCTGGCGAGCACCAGGTATTCGATGAGTTCGTGATACGCGCCGTCAATGCGCTGAGTGGCCTGATCGATGACTTGCCGCTTTCCTTGCGCGAAGAGCACGCGCACCGACATGCGGTTCTGCGTCAGCGTGCCCGTCTTGTCGACGCACAGTACGGAAGTCTGGCCAAGGGTTTCGATCGCACTCATGCGGCGCGTCAGCACACCTTCGTTCGCGATGCGACGAGCCCCCAACGCCATGAACACGGTCAATATCACCGGTATTTCTTCGGGCAGAATCCCCATGGCCAGCGTGATGCCGGCGAGCACGCCCGGAAGCCACTCCCCCGATCGCAAACGATAAGCCACCACGAGCAGCAGGCACAGGCCGATCGCAACCGACGCAAAGCGATTGACGAATGTTCTCGTCTCCAGTTGCAACGGCGAGCGTGCCTCCGTGATGCCGGTCAACGACTTGCCGATACGGCCGAGCGCCGTATTCGGCCCCGTCGCGGTGACAATCATTTGCCCCTGGCCTTGCACCACCATCGAGCCGAAAAACAACTGCCCGCCCGGATCTTCCTCCGGATGCGCATCGGCTCGCGCCACGGACTTGTTCACCGAAACGGACTCGCCCGTCAGTAGCGATTCGTCCACGCCCAGTTCATGAGCCTCCGTCACCGCGCCGTCAGCGGGCACGCGTGCGCCTTCGTCGACGAAAACCACGTCGCCGGGCACCAGTTCGGCTGCGCAAACGAGTTGCCGTTGCCCGTCCCGAAGGACCTGCGCGCGCGGCGCGGACAACTCGCGCAGAGAGTCGAGAACCTGTGCGGTGCGGTGACTTTGAAAAACCGTGAGAAAGACGATCCCCGCCACGAACGCGAGGAGCGTCAGCGCTTCCGAGACGTCCCCGAGCACGAGATAAATACCACTCGCGGCGAGCAACAGGAGAAACATGGGCTCACGGAGCACCTCCCACAGGGTCCGCCACCAGGTGCGCCGCGCCGTCGAGTCCACGACGTTGCGGCCGAATTGGGCACGCTGCGCCTCTACCTGCGCGGACGACAGCCCCCGCTTCATATCGGCATGCTTTCCCGGCCACGCCGGTTCGGCGTAACCGGAGACCGCGCCCGGCGCAGGATCAACGGGATTTGTCTGCATTCTGGTGTCGATCACCACGCGCGATGCGAAACGGGACAAACCGATCAGGGACGGCCCATAGCGGGACCGCCCGTCGCGGGGCAGTTTTTGCAGATGTGCATGACGCCGCGACGATCCGGATCGTCCCAGTAGAAACGCAGATCGGTGCCGCCGCGTGCGGGGATCTGGATCTTTCTGGCTTCCGTGACATGAAGCATCCGCGCATCAATCTGATAGCGCCCGGCGGGCAGTTGAACAAAAAGGAAAGGCCCCTCTGTTCGAACCTTCAGGACCGACCGTCCGGCGCCCGATGTAATCGTGACATCGACGTCGGACAGATAGCTCCCCGTCTTCGACGCGAATGTCATACGAAGGTTGTATTTCGGCGCGACGGCCCGAAACGCCTGAACCTCATCTTCCCCCACTCCGCCGGTTATGTAGGAGACGCCGTTTTGAGTCGCCGGTTGCGGTGGCGGCAGCGACTGTGCAAGCGCGGGGCCACTTGCACACAAGCCGACGAGGAAAGACAAAAGCAATGAAAGGCGGGCGATTCTGAACATGGTAATCCTCGATATTCAAATTCACAGGTGACCAAAACCGTGGTCTGCCGGCAAACGCCTTGCATGGGCCACGTATTCGTTTCGAGAATGACCCTACGCGACCACGCAGGCGTTGACCTGCGTCAACCAGCCGATTGCCGGGTGAAATAGGCTGAAACCAGCCATTGCGTCGACGTTGCGCGATCGAAGACCTGTCTATCGAATGCCGGAGGTGAATGATGATCAAACGGTTCCCCGGACGTGCGGGCATCCTGGCCGCGCTCTTCATCGTCTGGTCTTGTGCGGCTGTCGCGAACGAGCTAGCGACGATTGAAACGCATACCCAGCGATACGGTTCGCACATCGCCATCTCTGCCTACAACGATCCACTCGTGCGTGGCGTGACCTGCTATGTCTCGCAATCGCATTCCAATGGCGCGCTCGGAGGCGGGCGCATCACCACTGCGGCTGATGCCTCCGCATCGTGCCAGCAGACAGGCGCCGTCAGCGTTGCCGAGACTGTTCCGCGGCAGGCGCAGGTATTCACGGCCGACGTGGACCCGACGTTTGACTCGCTCCACATCATCCGCGTACTGGACACCGAACGGCACTCACTGGTCTACTTCACCTACACCGAGGATGAGGCGGCAGGGAATCTGCCGGGCCACCTCTTTGTCATCCGGCTTCCAGTGGGTCCCAGAATGCCTGCCAGATAAGCGGCGGAGTTCGGGGGCCTGCTGCGCCGAGAGCGCCGGAATCAAAACTGCTGATCCACGTCGAAGTTGACTTTCACAGGTTTCGGTTCGCTTTTCCGCGTGACAACGAGGTTGACGTGATACACCCCGCGCCAGCGCATGTCGAAGTAGCTTCCGTAGGTGACGGTATCGCCGACGAGCATCGGCTCCAGATGTCTGGTCACGGGCCGCGCGTGTGCGCTGCCCCTGGCATGAAGGCACCGTCAACGCGATGCTGGCGCTGGTGGCGCTGCACGTCCTCGGCGTTGTTGTCGGAAGCTTGCTCCATCGGAAGAACCTCGTATGGGCTATGATCAGTGGACGAAAGCCGGGCAGGATCGAGGACGGTATTCATCGCGCATGGCGGACCGTCGCCGTAGCGCTGATCTCGGCGGTGCTGGCGTTCTGGTGGCTCCAACTGCACAATTCACCGGTCGTCGTAAGCTGGACCACTCAGTCGGGTATCCCGACAAAAGGAGGACTTCACGGCGGCGATGACGATTGAGTGACTTTGGCCGCCCGCGATGGACGGCTACATGAGTGGTGTGCTGTGGAGAAGGCGACCTATCGCCCTTCGCCCTCGCCGGGCAGTTGCGCCCGCGAGACCACCGTATCCGGCGACACCGCAAACTGCGTAATCGCCGCGGCCTGCCTGTCGGCGCGTGACGACGAGCCGAAGAAATACTCCTTCGAGCCGAGCACCATCGCGATCAGAATCCCGAACAGGGTGTCGAGCGCGCGCATCACGCCGTCGTCGAGCCGGATCTGTCTGGCCGCCAGCAGGAACTCGAGCCCGATCACCGCGAAGAGCGCGACCGTATACATATAGGCGAGATTGCGCGCCGTATGGTCGTGCTCCGCCGCCGCAAAATTGCGTGCGCTCGCGCGATCGTCGGCCGCCACCCGGTCGGCCTGCACCTGGACGCCGGCCATGTTCTCCGCATGCGTGAACCCCGCCTGCCGCATCTTCAGCGCGAAATCGTCGTCGGCCTGCTTCAGCGCCAGTAACTGCTCGGGCGTCATCTGCTGGCCGGTCAGTGCGGACGTGACTGCATCGACCGAACCGTCGCCAAGTCCGAGCTTCCCCGCGATCGCCGAGGCCGCCATCGCAGCGATACCGGGTACCCCGCCCGTCAATGCGGTGACGAGCCACGGCGCGACCGTTTTCAGGACATCCATCATGCGCTCACCCCCAATGCACGGTTGAGCTGCCAGCCGTATTCGAACGTCTCGTTCTCCACGCGCTTTTCGGCACACTCGATGTAATAGACAGACTGCTGGGCGGTCACCATGCCCAGCAGCACCCGATGGCCGTCCGCACCCCGCGCGGCGAGAAACGCCTTCAGCGCCGCGACCGACATGGCGCCGATGCCGCCATCGACGGTGATATCGGCGAATGCACGCTGGTTCTGGTTCAGCACGTTCAGCGCACGCTGCAGGAAGCGCACGCCGGTCGCAGGCCCCGCGTTCACGCCGATGTCGAACAGCTTCTCCGCGAGCGCGGGCGAGATCGCGTCGACGAGATCGAACTTCGGCTGCTGCCAGTAGCGGCTGCGATAGATCTGCGCGGCGGTCGCGCGCGGCATGTCGCGCATCGGGCCGGTATAGCCGAACGCGCGGGCAACCGCGGCGGTGACGCCCCACATCGTTTCGCCGCCGGCGTCAAGCGCATTGTTCGCGTAGCCGCCCTCGCGGCCGATCAGCGCATCGATTTTTTCGTCAAGTGTCATTGCTTCGTTCCCTGTCTGGTTTCCCGCGTCATGGTCTGTTCCAGCACCTCGAGGCGCTGCTGCTGCAACCGGTTGAGGATGTCGCCTTCGTTGATGTGGGTGAACACCCACACGATCGAGCCGACGAGGAAGGTCTGGACGACGCCGAGCACGATCCCGAGTACCCACATCGCGCCCCTCGCCGTGTTCTTCATCGCCGCCACCCGGTCGTCGACGCCGCCGATCTGCGCCTCGAGCGCATCGCGTTCCTTCTTTCCCTCGTCGACACGCGCCCACAGCAGCTCGATATCCTTGCGCGCGTTCTGGTTGTGAATCGACATCTGCGCGAGCGCACGATCGAGCGCGGCGACCGGCTGCACCGATGTCTTGATGTCTTCGAGGCTTGCCGCGACGCTGCGCAGCTGCTCGCCGAAACGTGCGATCTGCACCGCCAGATCGTTGTTGTGCTGTTCACCCATCGGGCCGTCCGTCCAATAAAAAAACCGCCTCGCGTCCCCTATGCGGGCGCGGGCGGTTTGTGGTGATGCTGGTGGTGATCTTCTGTCGGTCAGTGCGGCGGCGCCGGCACCACGAGACTGATCTTCCTGCCCTTCTTTTTCCCGTGGCCGACCTTCGCCTTCCCGCTGTTCCCGGCATTCAGCTCGACCTGCGTTTCCCAGCTGCGCCCCGCGTAGGTGTTCGTCACCGACTCGACGAGGAAGTCGCCATCCGCCTCCTTCTTGAAGCCCTTGAGCGTCACCGTCTTCTCGGCCGCGAAGTCCGCCCGGCCGGTCATCGTCATCGTGCTTTTCGCGGTGTGGTGATTCAGCTTCTGCAGGCGGGCGTTCGCCGCGGCTTTCGCGGCTTCGGGGCTTGCGAACGCATGCCGCTCGGTGTGCACCGCGGATGCGCCGGGCGGCGCATCGGGGTTCGGGATCGTCAGATCGATCTTCCTGCCGGTCTTCGCGTCGTGCACCTTCGTGCGCACGGCGACGAAGCTCGCGCGGTCGGGAAACGTGATCTCGTAGTCGAGCAGCATGTCGGGTGTGAGCGTGATGGTCGGCAGTGGTTTGCCGCTCGCGCTCCGGCCCGCACCACGCCCCGCCACAATCAGCTTGCCCGCCTTCACCGTCGCCGTTGCACCATGCTGCCGCGCGAGCCGCGTGATGAAGTGCAGGTCGCTCTCGCCGAACTGGTCGGCACGCGGCACCGGTGCGTCGACACTGCACGCAGCCGTCCATCGGTTGCGGCGGGCGATGTCACCGACGATGTCCGCGAGCTTCACGTTCTCCCAGCTGCCGTACCGGTGCGTCTTCGCGGTGGCGCGCATGTTCGCGGGCTTGCCCCGGATCACCACGGACGCGGGCGGACCCTTGAGCGCAACCTCGTCAACCGCGTACTCGCCCAGGAACGACAGGCCTTTGCCGCTCCAGCCGAGCGAAATCCTGAGTGTGGCGCCCTTGGGTGGAAACTGGATCCTGCCGTCGCGATCGTCGAGCTCGATCTCGCACTCGTCCGACTCAAGCCCCGGCCTGTCCACCGTCCGGATGCGCAGCACGCGATCCTGGATCACGCGCGTGATGTCGTCGCCGTTCGCGACGATCTGGAAAATGGCCTGCATCAACTCTCCTAGGTCCAGAGCTGGACCGGTTCATCGCGCTGCACGTCGAGATCGGGCAGCGTGATGAGGATTCCCGCGGCAAACGGCTGCGTGCGTGCCGCGAGCCCCGGATTCGCTTCATAGACCGCCTCGACCACACCCGCGAGCGCTCCATAGAACGCGTAGCAGAGCTCGTCGAGCACGTCGCCGTCAGAGGTTCTTATAGTCTTCGCCATAGCGGCCGAACTCCAGGCTGAAGGTCTGTTTGCGCGGAGCGCCGTCCGACATCAGCGCCTCCTGCTCCTCGTCGACACCCTGCAGATACCAGCGGCCGAGCACCTCGCCATAGCCGGTCGTGAGCTGCACGGGCACCATCCGGTCGCCGATCGCGCGCAGGGCATCGATCTGCCTGGCTCCCGGCCCAGAGGCGGCGAACACCACGCCCGAGAGCGTGATCGTCTCGCCGCCCTGGCTGACCGCCTGCAGCGCCTCCTGCCGGTTCAGACGCTCCTGCGACGCCACCTTGTATTTGGTGGTGCGTCGAAGTTTGTCGAAGGCGGCGGTCGACAGGTTGAAGTGGAACGTATCGCCAGCATCGGACGTGAGCGTCATCAGGTGCGGCGTGGCGCCCGATGCGCCGCCGAGCAGACCCGACAGCAGCGCCCCGGCGCCCGTCGATGTCGCGAGCGATGCGACCGACGGCGTGTCCCTGATGCCCGCCCACGCATTGAACTTCGTGCGCACGTCACCGAGCGCCGTGTTCACCGAGTCAGCCGCCGACTTCACCAGCGGATGATTCGATGCGGTGGCGATCCTGAGCACGCTATTGACCGACGACTGCACGGCGTTGAAGCTGCGCACCACCGTGCCGACCTTCGGATCCAGATCGCCCGCCACCGACAGCGCACTGCCCGCGCCCGATAACAGTTCGGCGGCGCTCGTGAGGTTGCCGGTGGCGAGCTTCTGCAGCACCGCCACCGTGTTCGCGCTCGCCGCGCGGTTGCGTTCATACACGCGGCTCATGCTGCGCACGCGTTCGGTCGCGATGCTCGCCTGGGTTGCGGCCTGCGTGATCTGTCCTGTGAAATCCATCCTGCCTCCTACAGATGCGGGCTGTCGAACATCGCCGAGCGGTTGTTCTTCGCCAGTTCGTCTTTCATCAGGCGCTGCAGTTGCGGCGACACCTTCGCGAGGAAACGGTCCGCGGCGTCGCTGCCCGGCTCGCCCTGGAACGTGACGTGAAAGACCGGTGCGAAGGTGTTCTGCTGGTCGATCTTCGCCACAGGTTTGTCGGAACCCGGCGCTCTCTCAAGCGCTTTCGCTTTCGCGAGCGCCTCAGCCACCGGCGGCTGCTGCGCATCGTTGCGCGAGAACGCCAGTTTCGCGACCGCGCCGAGCGCCTTCTCACCAGCGAACGTCCCCAGCGCTCCGCCAGCGAGACCGCCGACCGCCGCACCGACCGGCCCGCCGAACGCGCCGATCATCGCGCCGACCTTCGCACCCAGCACGCCCCCGGCGAGACTGCCGGCGATGCCCGCGAAGCCCTGCGCCTTCGCCGCCCGCGTGTCGTCGCCGGTCGCGACCGCATATGCGTTGTTTGCAGCCAGCCCCAGCTTCAGCACGGTGCCCGCCATGGCCAGCTTGCCGGCATAGGGCAAAACGCGGGGCATCACGCGGCCGAGTACACCGCGAGCCGCGCCAAACACACGGGCAAAGCGTCCACCTTTGGACGCAGCACTGCCGGCCGATCCACCCTTACCCGCCGATGCCAGTTCGTCGGCGACCACACCCGCCGCGCCTCCGAACCCACCGGCACCGCCTGGCATGTTGACGACAAAGACGCGCTGTACGCCGGCCGACGCCGCAGCACCACCGAGCGCCTCGATCGCATGGCCAACGGGACCTGATCTGCCTCCGCCCTTCCCGTTCCCTCCACCGCGCGCAACGAGAATCGACCCGCGCGCAAGGTCGAGCGCACCGCGACCGATCTGGAAAAGTGACTTTGCGCCGCGATAGGCGATGAGGCTCGCTGCCACGCCCGCAACCGCCATCGTCGTTTTGGGCGCCGCATCGGTGATCCTCGTCAGCCCCTCGCCCGCTGTCTTCGCCGCGTGACCAACCGCGTCAGTCACGGGCCGCAACGCGTCGCCGATGCTGCGCATCGCATCGTTCCACTGCCGCCCGACCTCGCTCCAGATCTGCTTCGACGCATCGCGCCGGTCGGCGAGATCTTTTGCGATCCCGCCGCTTGCCCGCGCCGACTCGCGCTTGAGCTTCTGGTACAGGTCGGCGTTCTGCAGGTACGCGGTGAGCGCCGCCTTCACCTGCATGTCGTTGAAGAGGTCGCCCGTCTTCATCGTGTCTTCGAACGCAGCGATCTGCGCGCGGCGCTTCTCCGGATCGGATTCGCCGTTTATGCGCGTTGCGGCGTCGGCCAGCTGCTTCGCCCTGGCCGGGTCGGTACGCTCGATATACGCGCGCGCCAGAACGAAGGAAGCCTCGAGCGTCGACCAGCCCTTGCCGATCGCC
Source organism: Paraburkholderia terricola (assembly GCF_900142195.1). Lineage (GTDB taxonomy): Bacteria > Pseudomonadota > Gammaproteobacteria > Burkholderiales > Burkholderiaceae > Paraburkholderia > Paraburkholderia terricola. The sequence continues at coordinate 24,055 of NZ_FRAB01000017.1, read as the reverse complement.
TCGCGCATTTTGGCTTCATAGTCGACGCCGGCTTTTTTGTAATTACTCGCGGTTTCATTGGATCCGATCTTCGAAAACCAGTTTTTGAGGTTGTTGGCCGCTTCGTCTGCGGTGCCGGCTGTCTTCATCTGCACCTGCAGCATCGCGCCCAGCTGCGTGACCGAGTCCTGCCCGGTGATGCCGAGCTTCTGCATTTCGGCGAGCAGCACCGGGAACCAGCGGGCCATGTCCGCCGACTCGAACGAGCCTTCCTTGCCGAGAAACGCGATCGCCTCGAACGCCTTTGCCATCTGCTTCGGATCGGTGATCTTCGCGTTCTGCTGCAGCGCCTGGATCATCCTCGCGGTCTCGACCGTGGTCGCCCCCTGACCGATCGCGAACTTCGCGGCAAGCGGTGCGAAGTCGAGCGCGCGGCTCACGTCCATGCCGCCCGCCACCATCTGGTTGACCGCGTCGGCGAGCTCGTTGCGGCCGATGCCGTTGTCGCGCGCGTCGCGGCGGATGCGCTCGCCCATCGACGCTTCCTGCGCGGTGCGGGCGATGCCGGCCTTGATCGCGATGTCGCGGATGATCGCCTGATAGTCCGCCGAGATCGTCGCCGGCACCGCGACGGCGGCCGAGAATTTCACGGCATCACCAATCGCACCCCGCGCGCCCTCGCGGCCGGCGGCGATCCGCTCCTGCCCCGATGCCTTCAGCTCCAGACCGCGCACCGTGCGGCCGAGGCGCGTATACGCCCGGTCGAGCCGGTCGACCTCGATGCCGTTCTCACGCAGCGTGCGCAGGTTCGATTCAATCCTGCGGCGGATGCCGTCCGCTGCACGGTCGCCCGCCGCGTGCAGCCGGCGGAATTCGTCCTGCAGTTTCACCGTCTCGCCGATCGTGCGCTGCCACAGCCGTGTTTCATTCGCGGTCTTGCGCAGACCCACGATCCGCGAACTGGTCTCGGTGATCGCGCGGCCGAACGTCGCCGAGACGGCGCCGCCGATCACGATCCCGAGTGCAATGTCGTTAGCCATCACATTCCCCCATCCCGTTTGTCTGCTAGTCGGTGAGCCACCAGATCACCTCGTCGAGCGTCATCGCATCGATCGAGGCGGGTTGCACGCCGTGCTCCTTAAGCAGCCGTTTTGCCAGCGCCTTGAGCGTTTTCTGGCTGATTCTTGCCAGCGGATGTGAGGCGAAAGTAGGCATCCTGGACGCGGTGATAGTCACCGAGATCCATGCCCTCCAGGTCGTTGGGCGACACGCCCGCGAGCGCCGCAAAGATCGCCAGTTCCTGCCCTTCCTCGTCACCCGGCGCGATCTTCTGCGCCGCGCGCATGTCGCGCACCTTCGGACGCCGCAACGTCAGGGTGTCACGCACGACACCGTCGAATGCCACCGGATAGTCCAGTTTCACGGTGACGCTGTCGACGCGGTCGGTCGCGTTACTGACCACGCTACTGACCACGTTGCCCGCCACATTGCCATTCACATTGCTGTCCATCTGTCCCGCCTCAAATAGAAACGACGAGCCGTGCGGCCCGCCGTTCAGGTTAAAAAGTCACTTTGCCGCGAAGGCTGCATGCCGTTACATGCCGATCGCCTTGCGGATCTCGGCAAGCTGGTCGACGCCATTGATGATCCGCACCATGCCGAGCACATCGATCTCGTGCACGATCGCGCCGTCGATCTCCAGCTTGTAGTAGGTCAGCGATACGGTGAACTTGGCGTCGACCTTCTCGCCCGGTTTCCAGTCGCCGCCATCGACCTCGGAGAGCATCCCGCGAAACGTCGCGGCGACCGCCTTCGTCGCGCCCTTGATGTCGCGGAACGCACCGCGAAACACGCCGTTAAATGCGGTCGCATCGGCAAGACCGAAGAACTTCAGCACGTCGCGCTCCATCGTCGACATCTGGAACGCGGCCTCGAGCGCCTCCATGCCGAGATCGACCTTGACCGGCGCATCCATGCCGCCGGCGCGATGGTCGTCGGTCTTGATCTTCAGTTTCGGCAGCGTGCACTGCGTGGCGCGACCCGCGAAACCCTTGCCATCGCTATACACGTTGAAGTTATAAAGTGTTTCCGGAGTCACGTATCACCTCTCATGGATTGGTATCGAGCACTTCGGTCAGCCACTGGTTGGTGACCTCGAAGCGGAAGTTGGGGTTCTCTGCCGGCGGCACGTCGGTGAAGCGGATGTTCCAGTACACCTTGCCGTCCTCGAGCTGCGTCGCGGTGTTCAGCTCCGGGTCCGCATACACCTCGAAATTGATCAATGCGCCTTTGTTCTTCAGGTCACGCATGAACGCCTGCAGCCCCTCGGTGACGTCCTTCACGTACGTGGACGTGATGCCACGGTCGACCGCCCATTTGTGGCCGGCGAGCACCGCGTCCATCACGATGTCGAGCGTGCGTACGCGCGTGACGAACTTCCATTTGGCATCAGCCGAGAGCGTGCGGTTACCCCACAGGCGATACCCGCCGTCGCGGATGATCGTCGCGATGTTCGCGTTATTGAGCAGGTTCGCGCGGCACGTCTCGTCGCCGTCGAGAAACTCGATCGGCCGCTTCGTGCCCGTGATGTCGGTGATTTCCTTGTTCGACGGCGACGCCCAGAAACCGATGTTCGCGTCGGTCTGGCAGAAGAGACCCGCTGTATACGACGAAGCCGGCGCATCGACGTCGGCGTTGGCGGTCGTGTCCCACATCGTCGCACCGGGATCGACCATATAGAGCCGCTTGCTGCCGAAGTTCTGCGCGTAGGCGATCGCCGCCTCGTCGTCGGTGTTGGGGCCGTCGATGATGCCGATCGCGCGCAGCTTGCCGGCAAGCGAATCGATTGCGGTCGCGACCGCCTGCGTCGACGAGAAGCCAGGCGTCAGCAGCAGGCGCGGCTGCACGTTGTACTTCGATTTCGCGTCGAGCAGCGACTGCAGCCCGGTGCGCGCACCGCTGGCGCTGACGCCGCCGATGATCGCCGAGGTGAGCGCTGCAGGCTCGCCGCCAGCAGCCACGCCCGTGGCGACAATCACGGCCGTACTCTGCGCATAGATCGCGCGGGCCGCTTTCGCAATCGCACTGCCTTCGCCGAACGCGGCGACGGCCTCGCGGTAGCTCGTCAACTGCACCGGCACATTGGGCGCGGCCCGATCCGCTCCGGGCGTGTAGGTGTTGACCATGCCGACGATCGACGAGCTCGGCACGGCGATGGTGCGCGGCCCGGTGTCGACCAGCGACACGGTCACGCCGTGGAAAAACGAGGTTGCACCCATGAAGGTCTCCAGGCATCAGAAAAAATCAGGCAAAGAATCGGCCAAAGGATCGGCCAAAGAACCAGCCAAAGAAAAAGCCGCCTGGACAGGCGGCTTCGGGTGATGGAACGCGGGTCTCCGGCAACACGCCGGAACGGCGCTTACGTCACGAAATCGGGTGCACCGGGCGCATCAGGCAGTTCAACGTTCGGCCAGCCGGTCGCACCGGCGAGGTCACGCAGCGCCTGGCGATACCTGAGCAGTGCCGTGAACTGCCCGGCCGTAAGGGTCGTGCCGTCGCCGATCAGTTTTTCATCCTGATGCCGTGAGACGAGCCAGTCGGTCGCGGCTAGCGCACCATCGCGCCTCGCGCGCATCATGTCGGCCTGCTGCGCACGCGTCGGTGGCAGCGGATCAAATAGCGCCGGCATGCCGTCAGTGTCGAGCGCGATGCGCCTGCCCTGACCCTGTCCGTTGATCAGCTCCTGCCACAGCCCCGCCGTGATCCCGACCGCCGTGACGGCGTCCGGCACCGGACTGTCGACGCTGTCGTAAAAGCCGGTGATCGCGCCCTGTGCGTCGTATGCTGCAAATTTCTGTCCCATGATGTCCCTCAGTACCCGATACTGATCCACGAAATACCCGTTGAACCGGAAGACGCCGTGCCCGCGATCACGTTGAAACTGGTCTTGCTGCCGTTCCCCTGGAAACCCAGTGAGATGGACGCGGCATTCGGGGTGATCACGGTTCCTGTGTTGCCCGCAGCCAGAATGAACGCGTTGGGGTAAGCAACCGGCAGCGTGACTGTCTGCATGGATTGCGTTGCAATCGTGCTGGTGCCCCACTGGATGATCAGTCCGCTGGGTAGCTTCGCATAGCCGTTATTGGCAAGCGACTGCGAAAACGCATTGCGGCGGAACAGGAACGAGCCGCTGATGACCCAGGCGCCGGACAGCACCGTAAATACGCAGTCTTCGCCAGGGTTAAGCGCCACGCTCGTGACCAGCCCTGTCCCACTGTCGATCTGGTCCGCGCCCGCCGCGGAAATCGTGACGATCCCGCTCGACGATGTACTGACCTTGCTGCAATGGACGCTTGCCCCGTTAGGCAATCCGGCGATCGGCGGAAGCGTCGCGGCCTGATTGGCCGTGTTGTTAAAAACCACTCGCGAACCGATGTAACTGTTGTCCATCGTCGTCGATGCGACGGTGGCCTGACCCGAGTGAAGTGGCGAGTACTGAAGCCCGGACTGACTGAGAAACGCCGTGGTCGCAAGCTTCGTGCTGTTGTCGAACTGCGCCGGCGTCGGTGCCCTGGGCGTGCCCGTGAAAAGCGGCGAATCGAGCGCGGCCTTCAGCGCCAGCGCGTTCGTCACCGTCGTTGCGAAGTTCGGATCGTCGCCGAGCGCATCGGCCAGTTCCTTCAGCGTATCAAGCGTCGCCGGCGACGCATTCACGAGCGCAGCGATTGCGGCCTGCATGGCGACGAGCGTCGCGTATTGCGGGTGCGGGTTTTCTCCGCCTGCGTGCGCTTCCTGCTGCGCCCTCAGATAGCGCGTACGGTTCGCAAGCTGCTTTGCCTGCCGGTTGTCGACTCCGTCCGGGCCACCCATCACGGGGTCCGACGTTTCCAGCTGATAAACGCCCTCTTCCCACTGGGCGATTTCCACAAGGTCTGCCATCAGGCGACACTCCCTCTGTTGTATTGTCCATTGCGCATGGCGACGCCGTTATGGCGGATCGGCACCGCCGTGTAGTCGAGTACCGCGAGCAGGCTGCGCGCGGGTGCGTAGCGCCCGAGCACGGCCTTCAGCCTGTCCGCCTGATCGCGCGTGACGGGCTGCTGAAGCTTCACGATGTATTCGGCCCACGCGTTCGCGCGGCCGTGCACGTGGTCGCCATTGCGCATGATTGAACCGTCGCGACGTCGCGCGAGCCGCCCTTCGACCAGCTCGACCTCGCCGAAGCCGAGCCGGCGGATTACCTCCCGCACCGCCCACGGCGTGCCCTTCCTGCGGTGCAGAGCGAGCGAGCCCTTGATCAGCGCCCGCTTCGCGTCTTCGGATTCGGCCAGCTCCCACCCATCGACCGCAAGCGCCCACGCGAGCCACGGCAGCCAACCGGCCGGACACCGGTCCGCATCCCACAGCGTGCGCAGGATTTCCGGATCGACACGCGGCGCCATGACGATCGCGAGCGCCGTTTCCAGCGGGGTCTGGTTGGCCGGCAAAAGTGCGTCACGCATCGTCCACCTTCATGTTGAGCACGATCGACGTGCAGTTGGCGAACTGGCGCGGCGTACAGACAACGTGCGCCGCCGGCGACCGCAGCTCGACATCGATCACGCCGGAGTCAGGTGGATGCAGCGCACCGTAGATCGCGGAGAGCGACATGCCGGCACCCAGCTTGCGGGCACTGGCGATGGCCTTCCCGAGTGCTGCGCGTCGCGCTTCGAAAACGGCCTCACCGCCCGGACCGCTTCCTACATGGACGTCCGCCTCGACAGCGAAATCGACGCGCTCGCCGGCTGTCACCAGCACCTCGTCGTTCAGCGGCCGGACATCCTCGGGCGAGACCGCTGCCGTCACGGTGTCAATCAATGCCCGGTTGGGCACGCCATCGCCTATCGCCGACAGGAGCGTCAGGCGGACGACGCCCGCCTCGGGACGATCCACCTTCACGTCAAGCACATCCGCGGAGGCATTCATGGCCAGCGCGACATAGCTGCCGGATGGACCGGCGACCGTCGAGCGCTCGATCGACATCTGCGTGCGCAGCTTCAGCCGGTCGTCGCCTTCGAGGGTCGGCTCGACTGGCGGATTCGCATCCGCATCGCCAGGATCGATGGTCGCGCGTTCGATATCGAGCAGCGCCGCCAGATGTTCAAGATCGGCACCCGTCGAGAAAGCCAGCATCACCGCGCGTGCGGCGTCGTTCACTCGCGCACGAAACCGCACCTCGCGGTAGGCCGCAAGCTCGATCAGCTTCACGACGGGGTCCGACTCGAGCGCCGCGCTCCAGTCGGGGTAAATGCTTCTGAAATGCACGAGCTTCTCCTGATAGATATCCTCGAAGTCGAGCGTGTCGACCAGATCCGGCGGATCGATCGCACTCAGATCAATGGTTGTCACGTGCTCACCTCGAAAACTGCGTCGTCGCCTTCGTAGACGCCCTGAATGCGGAACGTCACCTTGCCGTCAACGATCGATGCGACCGTGACGCGGGAGACCCTGATGCGCGGCTCCCACCGCCCGATCGCGCGGGCCGCTTCCGCCTGCGCGGACGAAATCCAGCCGCGCGTTACCGGCAGATCGACCATGCGGGGAATGTCGGAGCCGTATTCGGGCCGCTCGCGCCGCGTGCCCTTGCGCGTCGAGAGAATGTCGCCGATGCTCTGCTTCAGGTGCGCGATACCGGTGATCGGTTTGCCCGTCTGTCGGTCCATGCCGACCAGCGCCGTACCCGCGCCCATCGTCAGGCTCCGTCCGCGACGCGTTCGAAATCGGGATGGCGCTCGAGCAGCGCGAGTTGTTCCTGATCCGATGCCGTCACGGTGCTTTTCTCGACGCTCAGCGTGCAGCCGTCGGACAGCACCAGCGTGCGTGACCTGAACGCCCTGTCGCGGAAAGTGACTGGTACGGTATCCACGGCAATGGCCAGTGCAGGATCCGGAACCGGCATCGGAACGTCGTTATCTTTTGGCATGTCGGGACTCCAATAAAAAAGCCCCGCAAAAGCGAGGCTGGGAAAACTGGATCGGGTTCGGCGGCAGGTCCGCCCGAAGGTGGGCTCCGTCTATGCGGGATCCCCGTCGATGCCGGTCCAGGGGTGCGCCGGCGGTGCTTCCAGATGCTTGTTGGCGTTGAAATGCCACTGCAGAAGTCCGGGTAGCCAGGCGACGGGAAAAACGTAATAGACGGCGGGCCGTCCATGCGAATCGACAGGCGATGTGATATCCCGCGCGGCACCCTGAGTCTGATCCGATGCCTTGAGAAAAAGCCTTGCGGTCTGCTGCTGCACCCTGTTCACATAGGTTGCCGCGGCCCCGTCGCCCTGGTAATACAGGCATTGATTGTTGTCGAGAGCCAGCGTGACTCCTTGCGGAGTATGGCTGATGATTGAACGTACAACGGTATCTTCCAGGCCCATTTTTTCTCTCCTGTTAAACGGGATTCAAGGCTCCGCCATCAACGTGTGTCGGACAGCCGCCGTGCCCAGGCCGTGGCAGCATCCGCAAACGGCCGTCAGCGGCGAACCACAAGAGACTGCAGCCGGTCAGGCACGTGATCAGACTTTGCCCTTCGACGCGCGACCTTGAAATAGTCCTTCCGTCATGGGTTGAACAGCACGTGTATGAGCCTCAAAGAACAGGAGCAAAGTCGCTTTGCAGTACTCAGACAGGCGGATCAGTCAGCGCCCCCGCACCGTTACTCGTATGCTTGTGATCCGGCAGCGAAATTCCCTTCGATTTCACGGTGCCGGTGAAGTTGGCGTCGCCGTCGATCTCGGATGCAGGACCGCCTGTCGCGTTGCTGCCCGTCATGCCGCCCTGGAACGTCAGCCGCTTCTGCGTTGTACTGTTACCCGTGAACGTCGAATCCGGCGCATCGACGAGCAGTTTCGGCGCGGCCTGCGTAATGCCGTCCGCCGTCAGTTCCATCTGCGTGTCACCGATGCGGAAAACGATCCGGCCGCCAGCGGGAACCGACAGGACATACTCGTGCGCGTCGTGGTCATAGTGTTCATGCGCACCGTCCGGCCAGTCGGTCGCCGTCAGGCTCCCGGCATTGCCGTTTGCCCCGCCGTGCGTGTCGCTGTAGAACCCGGCCAGTACGAACGCGCCGGCAAGTGTGCCGGACGGCGCCAGCACGACAGCCTGCTCACCGACAGACGGCGGACACCAGGTGCGAACCCGTCCGGCCGCAAACGTCTTCCACGGCAACAGCGCACTGACCCACTCGCCGTTGCGGACCCGGCAGCGCGGCGGGTCGTACTGCACATCGTCGATATAGCCCGCCTGCACAATGCTCGCGATCAGGCGATCGATTTCGCCAATCTCGTAGTCGCTCATGTGGCTATCCTTCGGACAGGTCCTGTGCCGGATTCAGGTACTCCCCGCCCGGCGCGGTGCCCGTGTCAGGATCGACGCCCCACAGCACCGTGGAGCCGGCGGACGGAAACGGCGCAGCGACATCGCCGAGATCAAACTCGTGCGTCCACTCGACGAGCCAGACGAGATACGCGTCAAGCTCCGGCTTGAACGGATCGTCGCCGATCTGCACGAGCTTCGCCGGTGTCACTGGCACACCCCACGTCTGCGCATGCACCGCACACGCGATGCGCGCGGCCAGCTCGCGCACCGCGAGATCCGCATGCAGCCCAAGCGGATCGCAGATCGCCCGCGCCTGAAAACGTCCGATCAACGACGTCTGACCGGTGCCGGGATCGTGTCCCGGTTCCATTTCCGACATCTCGAGCGCAATGCTCGGCGTCGGAATCTTCCGGCCAATGCGCGGATACGCATCGATCGGCGAGATATCGGGGAGCGCCGCGCGCAGGCCGTCAATCATCGCGTCATGCAGCGTTTTCAGGTTATCGAGCACGCCGGATACCTCCTATCGCCTTCTGGATTTCGTAGTTCACTTCCTGCCGGAGAATCGTCATCAGTCGCGCCTCGCACATCTGCGCTGCGCGACGGAACGCCGGGTCGCCGGTCTTCGACCAGTTCACCGTCACGACCTCGAACGGCGTGCGGGCCTTGCCGGTTCGCTGGTAGATCGGCCCGTCCGGTTTCGCCTTCGTCTGCCGCCATGCGCCGTCGAAGGCGAAGCGCCCCGCGCGCATGCCCTTTTTCGTTTCGCGCACGGAACCCAGCCGGTGGGCTTCGACCGGATTCAGCCCGAGCCAGACCTTGCCGGTATCGGCCGAACGCATGAAGAAGTACAGCCGGCTGCGGATCACTTTCTGCGGGATCTGCGTGCCGCGGGAGACTTCCTTGCCCGTCTGGCTTTTGATCCACGCCGCAGTCTTTCGCAGCGTGCGACGCCACGCAGCCTGCATGGCGGACGGTGCTAATCCCTGCAACGCGGCGGTCACTTCCCTGACGTCGATCTCGACCTTCAGTGCATCCATCAGCAGAGCCTCAACGGAATCTCATCAACGGGGTCTTAGCAGCAGCACGGTCCACCCCGTGCCGTCGGGTTGCAGTTCGAACACGACATATTCGTCGCCGCCGACGGTCACGATGCTGCCCTCGCGGATCGCGACGGCGTCCGCATCGCGCACGCTCACCTGCGGATGCTCGAGCTGCGTGCGCTGCCGGCCGAGATCCGGACCGAGCCACGGTGCGGCGAACATGCCGCGCAGCGGCTCGCCGTCGACGGTGATGTCGTCGTCGGCCAGATCGCGGATCACGGCGTCGTCGAGATCCGCGACCAGATCACGGAACGCCATGCGTGTCTCCTCAGACCGTCAGCTTGATGACGGCCTTCGGACGCGTGCACAGGTGGATCGGATTGGACTGCGCCTCGAGCTCGACGCCCTTGCCGAAATCCATCAGCTCCTGTTTCGCGTAGTACGGCAGGCCGTTGGTGTTGACCGTTTCCATGTAGTCCGCCGGCGCGAAGCGGGTGATGAACAGATCCGGCACGCCTTCGGGCACGGCCCACGCTTCATCGTCGGCCACATAGCCGATGTCGCCGACGCGTCCGCGATAGCGCTCGAAGGTGCAGCCGCCGAATTCGAACGTGTCGCGCGGGTCGCCTCGCAGCGCCGACGCCATCGCCGTATTGAGGTAGGTCTCCTTCAGCGCCTTATGGGCAATGAGAAGCTTCCAGAAGTTTCGGCCGCACAGCATACGCACGCCGGTGAAGGGCGTGTTGCCCAGGGCATCCTCGATCGCGTCGAGCAGATCCGCACACTTGAGGCGCACCTCGGTGTCGGTCTTGCCCAGTTCGAAACTGATCACGGTCTGCTGGATGCCGAAGCGATCGAGCAGGTCCGCCACGACGGATTTGCCGTCGGCGTCGAGAATCAGCCCCTTGACCGCGCCGATGCGGTGGAATTCGTGCGTCGCGTCGAGCTGGCGGCGCATCTTGGCGAGGCGTTTGTTGATTACGGTCTGGATTGCTTCGAGCTCGGTTTCCGAGCCGAATGCGCGCAGGTTCTGGATCTCGTCGGCGCCGATCGTCGCGCGCTGCGGCAGGTGCACCGTGTTGAACGGAATCATGTTGCGCTTGCTGCCGACGACGACGGCGCCGGAAGCACCACGCTGCCCGGTCGGCACGAGTGCCAGCGTGTCGCCGTCGCGCTCGATCTGCACCACGGTGGTCGTGATGCCTTCTTCCTCGAAGAGGCCGAGGGTCGCGAGCCGGCTGGGCACCTGCGGCTGCTCGTTGATCGCAGCGCTGAGCGACGACAGCGAGAACGCGTCGTCGTTGAGAAGGGCGATATCCGCCATAAGATTCTCCTGAAGTGGATATGTGGTGCAGCCGTCGAAGTTCGGCGACGGCCGGATTTTCGAAAGGACGGCGGGTTTAGCGCACGATCACGTAGTGCGCGGCGAGATCGCTGCGCGCGGCTGCGTCGAGGCCCGTCAGGCGCGCTTCGGCAACCTCGGCGAGACGCACGATGCCGACGGCCGGACGTGGACTCTCGGATGCGGGCAGCGGCGCATACAGGATCGCCGTGGCGATTTCCGAGCCGTCCGCCGCAGTGTTGTTGTACGGCGCATATTCGCCAGTGCCGGTCGTGCCGAGCAGTTGCCCGGCCGGCAGCGCGTCGCCTTTCACGACGACAATCTGCTCGCGCGAGATGCGGCCCGCGCCTTCCGAGAGAAGAAACTCGCGGGTGTTCATGCCCTGCGTTTTGATGGTGGTCATACCGTTGCTCCTGTGTGCGCCTGATACGAACAGGCCGTTATCAAAGTGACTTTGCGACGCCCCTGCGGGCGGCGTAGATCGACGACGCCTTCGGCCCCGGCGTCGCACCCTGCACAGATCGGCCGGCCTCATGCGGGACCGGCTGCTGCCGGTTGTTCACACGCGGCTGGGACTGCGTGACGCGATCGAACAGGCGCGCGCGTACCTGATCGGGATTCAGGCCATCGCCCACGAACTGCGCCGTGAGCTCCGGCAGCTTCGCCGCCAGACACAGGCCGGCAATGTCGGCCGCGTTCCGGATCGCCGCATCGATGGTGGTGCGATCCTTCAATGCGGTGAGCGTCACGATGCTTTCCGCGCACATGGAGAGGTTCGCTGCGCGGCAGGCATTGAACACGTGGGCGGCCAGCACGCCGGGCTCTTCCTGCGTCGTCACCGGCTCGGGGGGCGCGGGTTCCGGAGGCGTCGGCGCGGGGGGATCCTCGACGGGCGGCTCATGTGCGCGTGGATCCACGGGCGGCGCATCACCATCGCCCTCGACCAGCGCCTGCACCGGCTCCGGCGGATGCCTGAAGCGGGCAAGCAGGCCGGCCGCATTGCTCGACGCGGCGAGTCGCACCGGCTCCTCGATCACATCGCAAAAGCCAAGCGACTGCGCCTCGAGCGCCGTGAGCCACGTCTCGGCATCCATCATCGCGGTGAGCTCCTCATCCGTCTGGCCGCTCTTGCGCCGGTACGCCGCGAGAATCCCGTCGCGCGCCTTGTCCATCATGTCGGCCGTGCTGCGCAGATCCGCCGCCGAACCGAGCGCAATCGTCCACGGGTTGTGAATCATCAGCATCGCGTTTTCAGGCATCACGACCTGGTCGCCCGCCATCACCACCAGGCCGGCGGCGGACGCCGCCACCCCATCGACGCGTGCGGTCACCTTGCCGGCGTACCTTCGCAACGCGTTGTAGATCGCGAAGGCGTCGAACACGTCGCCACCCGGCGAATTCACCGCGACGATGACCTCCGTTGCGCTCGCCGCGGCGGCATCGAGCTGCGCGATAAACGTCTTTGCATCGGTGCCCCAGAATCCGATCTCGTCATAGATCCGGATCTCGGCGACGGCCGCGCCCTGCGCGTTCGTCATCGCCCTGATGTCCCACCACTTACGGTTTTTCATCTACGGTTCCTGCTTCTGAATAAGCGTATCGGGTACCCCATCGCCCGCGATGTCGCGTGAGCGGGGATCAGTGTCGTAACGCAGGCCAAGCGCATCGGCCCGCGCGTTATCGGCGGCGTTTTCTCCATCGACCTGTTCCGGGTCTTCGCCCTGTTTGAGGATCGACGCCGAGCGGCTCGTCAGCCCCGAGCGGATCGCGAGCTTCTGCGCATTGACGTCCTGCACCGGGTGGATGTACGGCCAGCCCTGCGGCACCCAGCGCACACGCAGGTATTCACGCCGTGTGCGATGGAAGTCCGGCATCGGCATGGCGCCCGACAGGGCGCACGCGTCAACCCACCACGCCCACGCGCGGCGGCAATACTGGTGAATGAAGACGTTCCACTGCAGCTGCTCGATCGAACGCCGGAATTCGTTGAGCAGCACCCGTAGCACGCGGTCGCCCACTTCACGCAGGTCACCGGTGAGGATCTCGTACGGCATGCCGACCGATGCCGCGGCGGCCATCAGCTGCTGCCGCATGAACGGGCCGTAATCGGCTCCGGCGCCGGGTGGCGTCGCAAAGCGCATATCCTCGCCCGGCGCCAGTTCCTGCACGGTTCCGGGTTCCAGTGACACGACCGGCGAGAACCCGTCCGAATCAAACACCAGCCCCTCGCCCGTCACCGGATCGCCAGTGAGCCCCGGCTCGGCATTCGGCTTGACGAGGAAGCCCGCGAACAGGTTGCTGATCTCCTGCCGGAACAGCACGGCGTCGTCGAAGTTATCGAGCGAGTGCAACCGCAGCAGCACCGTCGACAACTCGGGCACGCCGCGGACTTGCCCGGCACGCAGCGGCTGGAATACGTGTGCAACGTCGTCCGCAGAAACCGGCACGGTCACCAGACCACCGGTCGACATCCGGTTGTATTCGCCGGGATGACGACGCAGCAGGTGATAGGCGACGCGACGATCGTCTGCGTCGTACTCGACGCCGTTGATGATCTCGCCACCGTTCGGCCGCAGTTCGTTTTTCTCGACCGGCAGCAGGTCGCCTTCGAGCACCTGAAGCTGCAGCGGGACCGGTAGCCCGTCATCGGGATGACGCATGCGACGGCGCACCAGCACCTCGCCGTCGCCAAAGAACGCACGCGCCGCGAGCGTCTGCTGTCCATAGAAGTCGAGCAGGCCGTCCGCGTCGGACTCGCCGACCCAGTCGTCCCACAGCTGCTTCTGCTGTCGCCGGACAGCGGGATCCGGGTGTTGCGGATGCGGCTGGATACCCGTGCCGATCGTGTTCGACACCAGCCGCGCGATCGCCGTCTTCGCCCACGGGTCGTTGCGGATCGCGTCGCGCGCGCGGCTGCGGATGAGCGGCAGGTTCTGCACCGCTGCGGCGTTCGGCCCGGCGCCCGAAGTCTGCCACGATCGCCCGCGCGCACCGGCCGAGCTGGCGGCCTCGTACGCTGCAGCCTTCAGGCGTGTCGGCATGACGAAACCGCGCTTCGCGAGTGACGGATAGGACGGCTTCATCGCACCCCCTTGCCGCCGTGCCGAAGACGAAACACGCGCGAGCGCGGATTCGCACGATCGAGAGCGCGCACAATCTCGGTCTGCGCTTCACGCAGTTCCGCAATCGACCGGTAACGGACCTTGCGGTCCGCGTACTGGACTTCGAGTTCGCCCTTCGCTATCGCGGACTGGATGCGGGCGAGATCCGCCGCTGTATAGGCCATACCGTGCTCCTGTGATGTGCTGCTACCGGCGCTTCAGATAGCTCGACCGTGCAGTGCGACGGCCCTGAATGCGCGAAACCCCGCTCAGGGGCGGGGTTTCAGGTGTGTTGCTGGTGTTGCTGGCAACTGGAGTCGGTGGCGGCGGATCGACTACCACCTCCGGCAAGCCGGTGGCAACAGGCACCGTGTCGAAGAGCGATACCTGCGACAGGCGCTGCTGTTCGATCATCCAGTGCGCCTCGGTCATGAGGTGCGTCTTGATGCTGCGCGCCGCATGCAACGCGTACACCTCGCAATCGAGCGCCTCGTTACGTGCCCCGGCCTTCTTCTGCCAGATGCGTTTGCTGCCGGTACGCCCCGGCACCTTCACTTCCGCGGTGAGCTGCTGCAGATAGTCGGCACGCACGCCCCTGTACCAGTGCATGCGGCCGGCGCCGTCATCTTCGAGTTTGAGCCGGTTATCGAGAATCAGATCCTTGGCCTTGCTCACACCCACCATATACGGACGCAGACCGTACTTCGCGGCCTTGCTGTTGTTGCGCACGGAATCGACGGGCGCCTTCGGTACACTGAATATTTCCGCATCGATCTGCTTTGCGCCCTTGATCGCCATGATGTTGATGCCGCGCTTCTGCGCGACGCGCACATAGCGGTAGACCGCATCCGAGGTCGAGCCATCCGACGAGTCGATCGATGCCGCCTTTACACGCAGCACCCAGCCGTTCGCATGCCGGTAGCCCTGCGTGATCAGATCGGTCAGTGCACCCCAGACGCCGCCGACCATCGGATCGGTGCCCTGCTCGAGCACGTTGCCGTAGATTTCATCCCACAGCACCAGCCAGCTTTCTTCGCCGCGGCCCCAGGCGCGCAGCACGATCGCGATCCGGTCATGCTGCACGTCAATGCCGGCGGTGAGCACCAGTGCGCCGGCCGGCACGGTGAAGACGCCGTAGTCGAGCGCACGCTCGGCGAGCAGATCGATCTCGGGGATATCGCTCTCGTATCGGTACGGGCGGCCCTCGGTGTTGTTGACGAACGAGCGCATCTTCGTGTCGTCGCCCGCGCGCAGCGCTTTTTCCGCGACGAGCCGCTTCTTCACGAGTTCCGCGAGACGCGAGCCAGGGAAAGGCGACACGAGTTCATTGAGCCGGAAGCCGGCGACGCCGTGAAACGCGGCGGTCGCCACCCACCGCCCGCGCCGTACGGCCCGAAAGCGCGCGGTGTCGTCCCACAGACTGCCGCAGAACGGACACGCGTAGCGCGCGGACTCGGGCGTGGCCAGCCCGAACACCTCATGCGGTTTTTCGGCATTCTCCAACCAGGTGACGTTATCCCAGGCCAGTTCGTGCTCTTCGCCGCAATCCGGACACGGCACCAGATACCGGCGCTGGTCCGACGACTCATAAGCCTGCGCGATCCGCGAGAAGCCCTCGATCGTCGGTGTGCCGCCAAAGATGACCTTGCGACGGCTGTTCGAATAGCTCTTGGTGCGCTCCTCGAGCAGCGTGATCGAATCGCCCTGCTCGCGAACGTTCTCGTTGGTTTCGTCGGGCTCTTCGACTGCCACCACCGGCGCGGGCGTCGACTTCACGCTCGACGCCGAGTTCGACGTAATGAATTTCAGAAAGCCGCTCGCAAAAACCTTGTTGTCCCATCGCTCGTCGCGGGCGCGACCCGCATGCGCCGGCAGCTTGTCCCGCAACCGCGGCGTGACCTCGACCATCGGCTTGAATTTCTCATCGTTGAAGTCCTTCGCCGACTTCTCCCTGGCGAACATGATGATCATCGGGCACGGATCGATGTCGATGCGCCGCCCGATGTAGTTCAGCAGCACGCCATCGGTCCAGGCCACCTGCGCCGACTTCATGCATACGACCTTCTGCACGCGCGGGTCGTCCAGCGCTGCATGCATGCCGTGCACCCACGGCGTGATGTCCGGATTGTATTTACCGGGCCGCGCCGTCGCCTTCGCACTCAGACGGCGGTAACGCGTGGCCCACTGCGTCGTCCCGATCTTCTCGGCGGGCTTCAGCAGCTTCGCCAGACGCCGGATCACTGCGCGCACTGTCTGCGTCGTATCGAGCCATCTGCTCGAGACATCCATTGATGTGTTCATTCAGCAGTTCGACGTCGACGTCGATCCCATAAAGCGTGCGCAACTCGTGCGCGATCCTGTCCGGCAGCGACAGCAGGTCCGAGCGGAACGCGCCGACCATCTGGCCGTAAGCCCGTTCCAGCTGCTCCGCGTTGACGAGTTGCCCTTTCTTTTCCGCGAGGGTCAATAACTTGATTTCGCGATCGACCCGCTCCGTCATCGCGCGCTCAGCGACGAGATCGATCCCGTTGTTACTGCCACGACCAGCCGCCATTTCACGAAGGTGGCGAATGTACGCGATGCGCACGTCGTCGACCGACGCCTGCCGGTAGTCGATGCCGAGCCTGTCGACGAGGCGTGAAACTGCCGACTGGTCGAGGTCCAGGTGATCGGCGATCTGCTGTTGGGTTGGCATGAATATGACCCCCCCTGGGGAATCACCAGTAGAGAAAAAACGCGGGTGCGAGCCCCCGTGTCCTGAGCGGCTATAGGGTCCCCGGCAGGCAAATGCAGAACGAGGCAAAACGAGGCCGGACCGCCCGGACGACGTCGCGGCGCAATGGCTGGCACCGCGCAGAACCTGCCGGCCCGGCCGCGACGGCGCGAGCACTACACCGCTCCAATGCAAAAAGCCCCGAGGCTCACGCACTCAGGGCTTCACAAAAATTCAGGGCGAACGACTCCACCGTACTCAACAGGCTCCGTTAATTCTTCTTTTGTCCCGAGGAGGTTGCACGACTCACGCGCGGTGCCAGCGAATTCATTTGTCCACCAAACGAACGCGAGTCTAGTCGTGTGTTTTCTGAAATGCAAGCGTCAGGCACCACGCAGTCCTCGCCTGAACTGCGCTTCGGTGATCGAATCAATCTGCGTGAGCACTGCGCCGAGCCATTCGAAGCGCGCGGCCCACCGACGATGATACTGATCGAGCGGCACGCCCAGTGCCTGCGCACGTTTCGCGGCATTGACCGGTTCCTTCCCGCTGCCGTTGCAATGCGTGCACAAGTGCGGCACTTCCGCGAATGGACGCTCTTCGTAGAAGCCCTTTCCGTAACACGTGGGACAGGGCTCGCGATCATTGATCGGCCAGCGCGAGAACCGCAGGCGAGCATCGATGGCATCGCGTACCGGCCGGCACGATCTGCAATCAACGCGCTGCACGATTCTGCCGCCACCGCCGCGCATGCCCCGACCGCCGCACACCGAACACTGATCGGCAATCCATTCGACGATTGCACGCTCGGCGAAGCGCACAAGCAACGACGGACCATCCGATGCAGCTTCACCGTCACGCTTCGGGTCACGGAACTTTGCATCGCGGAACTTTGCACCCGCGGATTTCCCGCGTCTATAGCGACTGCCGTCCGCGATTCTCGACGCAAGCAGCAGCGACGCGCGGTGCAAGGCACGGCGCCGCAAATCCTGACCGTACTTCATGTGCCACAGCATGTTGCCGAGCTCGTCGACCATCGCGAGCGCACCCAAAGTTACTTGTCGGTCCGGCGCGACATCGGCAAGCTGCACGCGCACATTCATCGCAATTCCGGCTCTTTCCTTCAGTTCGCTCATCGATCAACTCCTCTCTGTCCCAATGTCCTGATGTCCCAAGGGAAAAAGGTCAGGCGTGCGGGCGCAGCGCGCGACATGCGTGCTGCACACGTCGCGCATGTCGCACGCCTGCGCACCCACGTGAGGGCGACCCCTGGGACGTTGGGACACGGGCCGGCTCCAGGCACAGCGGGCCGCGCGCCGACGCTGGCGCAGCAGCGCGCCAAAGCAACGAACATGGCGCGCTGCGCGGTATTCGACGTCACCATGAATTCGCGCGTCGCCATACGGTCAGAGCGGGCTGTCATCGTCATCACCGGCTGCCACCGCGACCGCCGCAACCGCTGCGACCGCATCAGCGGCGACGGGTGCCTCTTCTTCGGGGACGTAGTACCAGCCGCGCTTGCCCGTCGACTCCCGCTTGCGCACCCAGCCGAGTGACTTGAGCGCCTTGCCCACGCGCCGCTGCTCAGGAAGCGTCCACTTGGACGTATCGAGCTTCAGGACGTCGGCGAGGATCTCCTCCATCGTCGTGCGCGATGAATACTCGATCGCGCGCGCGATCTTGTCCTCGTACACGTCGCCCTCATAGCGTTCGGTCTGCTCGATCTCGAACAGGGGCCGCTCTTCTTCGGTCACGTGCCAGATGACGCGCCGGCGATACAGATGCACGGCTTCTGCCCACAGCTGGTCGCGATCACGCCGCAGCGCCTCGATATCGACCGGGCCACCGACGCGGATCGGCCAGTAACGCCGGTTGCCGGATTCGTCTTTCAGGTACGTATCGAAGTTCACCGAGCCCGCGAAGACACCCTGCCGGTGCACGTCGGTCGCCCGCTTGCCGTAGAAGTTCCGGAAGCGGTCTGTCTCGGTCGCAAAGAAGCTCTTTGCCGCCGACGAATCGCTCTTGTTCAGCGAGTCGAGCTCGGCCAGCTCGATGATCCACTTGCCCGCCATCACCGCGTACGTGTCTTTCTCGCCGATGCGGATCGGGGAGTTCGTGTACCACGGCTTGCCGGCCAGCACCTCGAGCGCGGTCGACTTGCCCCATCCCTGCTTGCCTTCGAGAATCAGCACGTTATCGGCCTTGCAGCCGGGCTGCATGACACGCGCGACGGCGGCGATCATCCACTTCATGCCGGCAAGCTGCACGTATTCGCTGTCGGCGACATGCAGGTACTTCGTCGGCCACGAACGCACGCGCGGCGTGCCGTCCCACATCAGGCCTTCGAGGTATTCGCGCACGTCGTGATAGTGATGCTGGTCGGCGACGAGCAGCACGGCGCTCATGACGATGTCCTGTCGCACCGCGATCCCGTACGACTGGGACAGCCACAGTACGCACCGGATATCGTCCATGTCCGACCATTCGCCGAGTTCACCCTGCTGGAAGGGTGGCACCCTGCGCTTGACGACGCGGCCCGCGAAGTCATCCTGGGCGATCACACCCTGCCACGATTTGTGATTGGCGAGGATCAGGTGCACGTTGCCGAGCGTGGGGAGCAAGGTGCCTTTGTCCGAGCGCGCGAGCTTCATCTCCCACGTATGCGCGCCGTTCTCCGCCTCCCGACCGTCCCATTCCTCCGGTGCTGCGCCAGCGGACGTTGGGTGCGGAGCACCTTCCGCACCAGTCACCGAGCGTGTGCCGTTCGCCGCCATCGGCGACACAACCCCTGCCGCTTCCATACGCTCCAGCAGCCGCGCCGCGCGGTTATGACCGATACGCAACTCACGCTGCACAAGCGAAACGGACGCGCGCGATGCCTTGCGTACGACAGCAACAGCCTGCGTGTACAGCGGATCATCCGTCGATTCTTCGGCCTGCAGGTGGGGATACGGCAGGATATCGTCGGCGGCAGGCGCGAGGGCGCCGAGCAGGGCCGACTGGATCTGCTGCCTGACCACGTCGAGCCCTTCCTCGCAATGCAGATCGTTGAAGTCGGTCAGCTTCCGCTCGCCGCGATCGGCAAACCGCGGGAACACGACGCTCGCATTGCCGACCTCGGCTGCCGCTTCGTACGCGTACTTCAGACCCGTGTTCTCGAAGCGCCTTTTGCGCTCAGGCATCACATCATTGCCATAGCTCAGCTCGATAAATCCCACGCCGTGATTGTCGCGCCTGAACTGCGCGCGCACCCTGTACCACGTCTGTTTCGTCTCGATACGTATGGCGTCGGCACCGATCACGAGTTCGCCGTCATAGCCGAACTCGTCGGCGAGGTGCTCGCGCAGGCGCTGTTCGATCTTCCAGTCGTCGTCCGCGCAGATCAGCAGATGCAGGTCCGGACAGGTGTCGCGCAGGTATCGCGCAGCGGGCAGGATGCCGGCCGCGTCGAAACAGACCGACAGCGGCACCGCATCGTCCGTTGCCATGCGGATCGAGCGCCCGGTCGCGTAGCCTTCGGCGATCATCGCGACCCTGTCGTCCGCCGCAATATCGCCGAGAATGAACGAGGCTCCCTTCTTTTCCATACCCTTGTTGAAGCGCTTCGCGCCTTCCGGCGTGATTTTCTGCAGGCCGACGAGGCGGATACCGTCCGCATACTGGAACATTGGCACGAGCAGCGTGCCCTCGTCGTCGAAGCGCACGGCCTCTGGCGTGATCTGCTTGCGCTCAAGATAGGCCGACGCGCCCTCGTCGCGTGCCTTGTGCCACTGGCTGCGCGCACGGTTCGCTGCCATCTTCGCGGCATGCGCGCGTTTTTCGGCTTCGATGCGTTCCGCCGTTTCCTGGCGCTGGCGGGCCGCATCGATGTCTTCCGGTGTCAGGGCTTCACCCTGCCACTGGAACGCCTGTGCGCCGTTGTCGTTACCGGACCACCGGCCGAATGCGCCGGTATAGCCGAGGATCAGACCGCCGCGCTCGATCCTGTGCAGCGAGTACCAGTACTTCTTGCCCGGACCGTATCGATGCGGCTTGCCGTCGTCGACGGGATGCCCGTCGGGCAGCGCGGGATGCCCTGCCGACTGGAGCTGCGAAATGATCTGGTCTAGCGAAGACATTCGAGAATTCTCCTTTCGAGTTCGCGTTGATGAGAGAAGGAGCGCCAGGCGGCACGTCCGGCGACATAGGTCTGTCGCCCCGACGAGGCCCGTCGCGGTGTTGAATGGCGACGGCGCAGCAATGAACTGGCACTGTGCAAAGTCACTTTGTCTCCGTGGCGCGGCCCGCGCGCAGTCGATGCCATTCGGCGGCGTGACGTTCTGTCAGGACGGCGTATTCCCCATCGTCGACGTGCCAGCGGATGTAGCCGAAGAAGTTGCGGCGCTCGTCGCGGGTCGGCCGCGCCGCGCAGTAGCGGGCCGCGCACGAAATCCAGACGTCGACGAGTCCGAGCGACCGGCAGGCCTGAAGCAGCATGTCGGCGGCAAAGGGGGAAAAGAGCGGTTGCAGGAATGCGGCGGCCTGCTGGGGTTCAGTACGCGCCACGACGCCGAGCTGCCGCGTCGCGCAGGAAAGGCGCCGGTCGTCGTCGCACGCGAGTTGGATGCGGGCGCGCTCGGGGTTGCAGCAGCAACGCTCGATCGGGAAACGCGGCGCCACTTACCTGCGGCCCAGTTTGGCCAGACGCCCGGCCGTCCGGATCAGGCGCTCGAAGAGGCGCTGGCCCTTGCGGCTGACCACCGTCAGCTGTTCCGCCTCGTTGACGTCGATGCGACGGTCGGCGACCGCGCGCACGACCTCCGATGCGACCTCACCGACATGCGCCTGCAGATGCAGCGTCGCGCGCGTGAGCGATTCGACATCGTGGTGATCGTCGGTGGCGTGTTCGGCCGCATCGACACTGCGCTCGGCAATCAGGCCGAAGCGCTCATTGAGCGCGTGTAACGGGTCGAGCGCGAATGGCGCGCTTTCCTTCTTTTCCTGCATCCATTCGATGAGCAGCTCGAACATCTCCATCGACAGGCGGTTTTCGCCCTCGCCGCGCAGACGCAGCCGCAACGATTCGGTGGCGATGCCCTTGCCACGGCGCAGGGTCAGGAAGTTCGCCGCGTCTGCCACGCCACCCGGCGTATTACGGACCGACGTATAGAGGACGTCGAGCCATTCGGTACCACTGTATCGGCACGTCATTGCAGCCCCGGTTCTTTGGATTGGGTGTTTTTCATTCTGTTTACCGCGACCCGGCATCCGTACGATGCGAACATGACCCGACCAGCGATAAATGCCATGCTCCGGAAACCGTCAGTGCGTCGCGTGAGTGCAATCGGCCGCCGCCGGTTGCTCCGCGCTGGTCGCGAAGTAATCGAACAGGGTTTGAACCGTGGAGACGCGCGGATCGGACACGATCCGGCAGGCGATCTTGGTCAGGGTCTGATAGGGCACCCCGCTTGCCCTGGCAATCTCCGGCCACGCGCCTTTTGCCTGATCCAGACGACGCAGGACGGTCGAAAGCATTGGTTCCTGATGTGCAGTCATGACTCGCGCTTTTAAATGCTACCGATTCGTGAAATATATCCGCATGCGGAAGCAAGTATAGTCGAAATGATTCCGCATAGGGAATTCCGTGCGTGGAATCATTACGGCATGAAAACGCCATTGAAGCGAGTACTCGCGAAAAACGTGAAGCGGCTTATGGGCTTGGTGCCGGAGGTAGCGACCCAAGCCAAGCTTGCCGCGCGGGCACACATGTCACAAAGCTCGGTCCACCGGATCCTGAACGAGGACACGGAGCCCGAAATCGAGACAGTCCAGAAACTGGCTAATGCGATCGGCGTGTCTGTGGCGGCGCTTCTCACCGAAGGTCAGGCGGACGAATTGCCGCCGTTGGCTCAGGAAAAGTATCGAGCGCTTCCCGTGGCAGAAAAGGAAAAAATCAGGGCATTCATAGACTTCGTGATCGCATCATACGAAGCGGAGAAGGCCGGCGTTCCAATCACTTTCTCGGAGAGAATGGAACCCACGCAGTCCTCGCGGGCTATCGCCCAAGAGCTGGCACAACGTGAAACATCAGACCATACGTTGACCAGCCATGAAAGAAAAACTGAAATTCGAGGAACACGCAAGAAAACGCGCAGCAGCTAGGCTTCGCCTGGTTAAAACTGACGCTGCCCCTTCGCACGAGCCATCGTACGTCCAAGACACTCATCTGCAAGCCCGGCAATCGCTATTTCGCAGCGAGATCGCTTCGCGCATGCTCGGACACGACTGCCCGACCACGGGAGCGCTCGTCCTGATCGGCCCAGATGGCGCGATCGAAATGTCAATCATTGGTGCCGAGCCCGAACAGTCGGACCTGCTTGCCGATGGACTCGATCAGCTCTCGGCCCGACTCCGTCTGCATGCCAAACGGCGCCCACTTCGCAACAAGATACGAGGCGCAGCCTCCATCGCGGCGCTCACTGCACTCGCCTTCTCTACGCTTGCGTTCGTCAACAGCATCGCGTGGATAGACGCAGCATTGTCGATCGCCGCCCAGATCACTGCAGCATGGCTCGCACAGCCTGACAAGCGCACGCACCTGTATCCGCCCACGGACCAAAAGTAGATCGACCCGAGTTGGCATAGCCAAAATAATCCGCATACGGATTGACATGCAATTCCGTATGCGGATATCCTTCGACGGAAGGCGCACCAATCCCGGACGCGCCCGACCCGGAGATTCCGCTATGAAAAGCATCGAAATGAACGGAGAAGCCCGCCAGTCGTGGCTTCGACGCGAACAGGGCCTGCCGACCGAGCCTGCGGACGGCTACACCGTGGTACGCCAAAGTGACTTTGAAAAGTCCAGGGTCTGGCGGGCGATCTTCATTGCTGCGGCGATTGCCGTGGGCATTGCGCTGTTCCAGCCCGCGCCCGCCGACGCGCCCACGGCCACCGCGCCGGCAAGGGCGACTGCCTGAACCGCGCCGCGATGGCCGAGCGGATTTCCGCCACCGACATCGACATCGCCCGTGAGTTTCGACTCCGCCGCGTCGCCGGTCCGGCCATCAACGCCCTCATAAATCCCGCCTTGCGCCTGTGTCTCAGGAACTGCGCCGAGTTGCGGAAAAACAGCACCACGCTGACCAACCCACGCCAGAAGGCAAACGTCTTGCCTCCGGCGATCCGGACTAACGCCAAATGCAGAGACTAACGTCCACGTTGCAACCGGAGACGGTACGTAGAGATACGATCCGCCTTCGAACCATCGTCAAGTACGACCCTATGGCTGCGCGTCCGACGACACTCATCCTCGTGGGGAAATATGTCGTCGCGCGAAAGCCCATAGCAGACAGCGTTCACACCCTTTACATGATCATGGACGGCCGCGACGTCGTCCGCACCCAGATCTCCTATCCCACTGCCGCCGACTGCGAGGGCGCTATCAGGGCGGCCGCAAACGCGCGGACGGAAACCGCGCGTGCGCTTGCAAAGGCGAAAAAGTCGAGCAGGAAAGGCTGGCAGGCGCGGCCGATGCGCGTGAAGGAGGC